>JBATLL010000045.1:0-1514 GCA_049289295.1 Rhizobiaceae bacterium | reverse complement strand
TTTCGTGCCAGGCTCACTGTAACGGCGTGCGTAGCCAGTTGCAGCGATCGTCTCCGCCGATACGCGCCGCAATCCCGTTGGAGAGGTCACCGGCATGACTGCGCCTCCCGCTGGGTTCCGCGGGTTGCACTAGTAACTAGACGTATCGCCTCTCCAGGCTCAGCTTTGATCCGGCCAAGCCTCATCGGCCGCCGCCCAGAGGGCGTCGTTGCAATATGGGTCTGCATTTCCCTTTACCTTTTGTTAGGCAAAAGAAATCCGCTCGCCGAAAGGGCGCTGAGTACAAAGACTCTTGACGGTGATTCCGGGAAATGCGATTCTCTAGTTACCACACTACGAGAAGGGCTTCCGGAACCTGTTTCGGGGGCCTTTTTCTTTTGCCGCGAGCGTTTCGGACGACGCTGTCACCCCACGGCAGTTATCTCATCGCTTTTCACCTCCGGATCCGTTCGCCTGAAACTCGTCGAAAAGAGCGTCGAGCTTGCCGGCAACAAACTGTGCGAACTCGGGAACGATCTTCTCCTCGAAAACGAGCGATGTCCGACCGTCCTTGGATTCGATGCGCGCCCCGCGCTTGCCGCCCGGGACTTTCCAGATGCCTGCACTCGGCCGAGCTTTCTGTTTCCCGCTCTCAAGAGCCTTGAGCACCGCATCGAACCTGGTGTCGCTGTCCATGCCCCGGAGTGACGGATCGTCCAGCACACGCTCTGCCGCAGCCAACGCCGCGGACTGCTCAAGCTTGCCTGCCAGGTCCAGCCAACGTGCCCTGCCCGACCTCGGCGCTGGTCCGATCTTCTTCACGATGTCGTCCGGCATACGACGTGCTACCGCGATGTATCGGCTGATGTCTGCCTTGTCCGTCGCAAGCGCCGCGATGATCGTATGGCGGTCGCAGCCATCATCTTCGAGATTTCGCGCGAAGAACGCCTTCTCGATGAACGACAGATCCTTACGGTCCAGGTTCTCTCGTCCCTGCGCGACGATGAGCTCGCTGTCCGAGAGGTTTCGAACGATTGCCTTGACCCCGAGGCCCAGCTTCTCAGCGGCACGAAGCCGCCTGCGCCCGTAGGCTATCTGGTAGCGTCCTGGAGTATCCGGGTTTGGCCGAACGAGCACCGGAACTTGCTGGCCGTTCTCGGCGATGCTTGCAACGAGCTGATCGAACGCGAGATCGACATCCGTCGGAATTCGGTCGGTGATGCGCGAGTGATCGATCTTTTTCGGGTCGATCGAGACGATTGCATCTCCTTCGGCGAGTTGCTTCTGGAGCTGAGCGGCCTGTTTTGCGTTTTCCGACATTTCCTGGAGCGATGCGCCCATGGCGGAGATGGCGCCGGTGCGCACTCTCTCGTTGCCCCGCGGCGCCGCAGTGCCCGAAGGTTCGGGCCGCTTCAGGAAGAGGTTGTTGATTGCGTCCTTGCGGCTCATGACACTCTCCACGCGGATGCAAGAGGGATCGACCGGCGCGCCTGTTGGGATCTCCCAACAGGCCTTGTATCAGGCGCCTCCAAAGC
>JBATLL010000044.1:0-1532 GCA_049289295.1 Rhizobiaceae bacterium | reverse complement strand
CGGCATAGCCGGACGCGGCGGGGACGGGAAAGACATAGCTGCCGTCGTCGCCTGCCAGCACGCGGCGGTCAAGGGTGACGTACTGGGTCATGGCGCCGGGCAGGTTGACGCCAAAGATGACGCGCTGGCCGGCGCTGTAGACATCGGGCTGGATGCCCAGGCACTGCCCGACAACGTAGCGGTCACGCCACTGCTCACCAACCTGCACGACGGTCAGCGCCGCCTCGTGGCCCAGTTGCGCCGGATGAGCGGCAAAGTCGCGCGCAAAAAAGAGCGGGTACTCTAACCCCAGCCGCACCATCTTGGCGTCGGAGGCGCACAGCCCGAGCGCATCGACGCGCACCAGGATCTCGTCCGGTCTGCAGGCCGGCAGCGGCGCCATCACCGGCTGCCCGTTCACACCGACGCTGGCCAGACCGGCGCCAAAGAAGGGCCACGCTAAGTTGTGGATGGGGAGAACGGCTTGGGCTTCTTGGTAATGCTGCCAGCGTTGGATCATCGAGGCGCCTGGATTTCTGTTCGGTCATAATTGGAATAGAACGCGGATGACGCGGATTGGGCGGATTTTCGCTGACTTGATCCGCTTATATCCGTCCAATCCGCGTCATCCGCGTCCCATTGCCTGACCGGATTCTGTCTCACCAGAATCATTGCTTTGAACAAAAAAATAGCCCTCGGCGACGCTTTCGAGATTGGTCGGCCCTGTCAAGCCGCTGCGGTCGCCGCAGCCACAGCCGCTGGTCATCAATCGAAAGTTCGCCATGCCGGCCGGTGCATCGGTTGGCACCAGCCAGGAGAGGATTGCTGTGCTGCCCACCGTCTGTTTCAGCACATCCTGCGTTTCTCCATCAGGGTAGATAATTGTCAACTGCAAGATCGTGGTGGTTGCCGTCAGTTGATCGAGCGTGACGGAGATTGCCTGCTCCTGGCCGGGCGCGACAACTGCCTGCTCCACCAGCACTTGCTGGAAGGGCGGTTCGAGGGTCACCGGCAATGCGGCAGCCGCTTCTATGGAGCCAGCAAAGAGTATGGAAGAGAAGAGAAGCAGGAGCAGACGCGTCATCGGCAAGCGCTCATCCTTTGAGACCAGTCAGCGTGATGCCCTGGACAAAACTCTTCTGCGCAATAAAGAAGATGAAGATGACCGGCATGATCATCATCGTGGAGGCTGCCATCAGCAAGCCCCATTCGGAGCGTTGATACTGCACAAAGGCCTGCAAACCAAGAGAAAGGGTGTATTGGTTTTTGTTGCCCAGATAGATGAGTGGCCCCAAATAATCGTTCCATGCATTCATGAAGGCGAAGATGGTGACGGTAGCAAGAACGGGCTTGGCCAGGGGCAGCACGATGTTGTAGTAGATGCGAAAGCGGCTGCACCCGTCGATCAGTGCGGCGTCCTCCAACTCGCGCGGGATGGTCATGAAGAACTGGCGCAGCAAGAAGATGTAGAAGGCGCTGCCCGCCAGCGGTGGAATCGTCAGCGGCAGAAACGTGCCCACCCAGCCGATCTTGGCAAACAACACGTAGGTGGG
>JBATLL010000043.1:0-3693 GCA_049289295.1 Rhizobiaceae bacterium | reverse complement strand
ACTGTGGGACGCGCGGCGTCAAAGCCTGTGGCTGGCGCGCGATCGCATCGGCGTGCGCCCGCTCTACTACACGGAAATCCGCGGCACGCTTTTCTTCGCCTCCGAGGTCAAGGCGTTCATGGCTGTGCCAGGCTTTGCAGCCGAACTCGACCCTGTCGCGCTGGACCAGATTTTCACGCTCTGGGCGCCGATAGCACCTCGAACAGCTTTCAATGGTGTCAGAGAGCTGCCGCCTGGCCACATGATGATTGCGCAGGGTTCCAGCCGGACGGTGAGCCAGTGGTGGCGTATGCAATTTCCCCGTGATGGCGAGTTCGAGACGCCTGAGCGTCCGGTCGAGCAGCTTGGGGAGTTGCTGGAAGACGCCACCCGCATTCGTCTTCGTGCAGACGTGCCGGTTGGCGCCTATCTTTCCGGCGGTCTCGACTCTTCGCTCGTCGCTGCCCTTGCCGCGCGGGTGGCGCCTGGGCGTCTCGAAACGTTTTCGGTCGGATTCCGTTCACCCGAGCATGATGAAAGCCTCTGGCAGGCGGAGGTCGCCGAAAAGCTGGGCGTGAAAAACCATCAGCTGCTGTGCGGAGAAGACGAGATCGCTGCCGATTTTCCGACCATAATCGCGCATACCGAATGCCCTGTTCTGCGCACGGCGCCGGCACCGCTCTATCGACTCGCGGGCATGGTTCGTGCGAATGGCATGAAGGTTGTGTTGACCGGCGAGGGCGCCGACGAGATTTTCGCCGGCTATGATATTTTCCGGGAAGCTGCGGTGAGGCGCTTTTGCGCCCGTCAGCCAGGCTCGACACGCCGGCCGCTTCTGTTTCGGCGGCTCTATCCCTATCTGCGACAGTTGCAGCACCAGAGCGTGGACTATCTCGCGCGTTTCTTCTCCGCCGATGCAGACAGCCTCACCGATCCGCTATTCTCGCACCGGCCGCGCTTGCGTTCGACGGCCGCGGCGAAACTCTTCTATTCCCCGGAGCTGAAGGATGCGCTCGGCGCTTACGATTCGGCGGCCGATCTTGCAGCCCAGTTGCCAGGCGATTTCGGGCGCTGGCATCCGCTCAACCAGGCGCAAT
Organism: Rhizobiaceae bacterium; assembly: GCA_049289295.1. Classification (GTDB taxonomy): domain Bacteria; phylum Pseudomonadota; class Alphaproteobacteria; order Rhizobiales; family Rhizobiaceae; genus BOKV01. Next base: position 2,617 of record JBATLL010000043.1, on the reverse strand, counting down.
ATCTCGAAGCCCGTTTTCTGCTTCCAGGCTACATCCTGTCCAGTCAAGGCGACCGCGTCATGATGGCCCACGGCGTGGAAGGCCGGTTCCCATTTCTCGACCACCGCGTCATCGCATTCGCTGCCGGACTTCATCCGAGGCTGAAGATGCGGGGACTGCGCGAAAAATTCATTCTGAAGGAGGCCGCCCGCGGCCTCGTACCTGATTCCGTCGTCGATCGCCCCAAGCAACCGTTTCGTGCGCCCGATAGCCAGGCATTTTCCACTGCCGCCGCCAGACCATTGACGGAAGCGGTCCTTTCACCGGGCGCGCTGGCTGAAACCGGTTTGTTCAATACCGCGATGGTCGAGAAGCTGAAATTCAAGGCCCTTAACGGTCGGGCAACCAGCTTCAAGGACAATGCTGCCTTTATGGGCGTTCTCTCGGCGCAGCTGTTTCACAAGGCCTTTGTCGCGGACCAGCCGAACCGGACGGAAACAAAGTGAGGGTTGGCGGCGTGGCAAACGATGCACAAGAAAAAATCCGTGATTTCATTGTCGAGAATTTCCTGTTCGGCGACGACGTTCAGCCTCTGCCCGGCGACCTTTCACTCATGGAAAACGACCTCGTCGATTCCACCGGCGTTCTCGAACTGGTCGGATTTATCGAGGAAGCGTTCGAAGTAAAGGTCGGAGACGCCGATATCGTGCCGGGGAACCTCGATTCCATCGACAGGATTGCAGCCTTCATCGAACGCAAAAAGGCCGCCTAACCTGGCCGGGAGACGCATCGATGCGCATTGAAGGCCACCTTCGCGAAAGCTGCCGCAAGCATGCCGGCAAGACCGCGATCGTGGACGGCGCGCAGCGATTGAGCTACGCGGAATTTTCAAATGCATCTGAGAGGCTTGCCGCATCACTTGCGGCCAACGGTGTCGTCAAGGGCGACCGGGTCCTGGTGTTTGGCACAAATGGCTGGCAAACCGCCGTCGCCTTTTACGCCGTCTGGATGGCCGGTGCCGTGCTGTGTCCGGTCAATCCTTCCACCAAGGCAAGGCGGCTGTCCTATATCGTCAACGATTGCGAGCCGAAGGCGATCATCGCCGACGCCAGAGGCGCGCCGACGGTTGCAAAGATGCTCTCGTTGGCCATCAACGTTTGGCCAGAGGTGGTCCTGACGCGGCCGCACGCCGAGCTTCCCGAAGCCCTCGACTTTGCCCATTGCCTGATGGCCGAACCGTCCCCGGCTGGCCTTGATGTTTCCGACAGTGACCTTGCCAGCATCATTTACACCTCTGGATCGACCGGCGATCCCAAAGGCGTGATGATGGGGCACGACAATATCGAAGCTGCAACCGCATCCATTGCCTCCTACCTTTGCAACAACGAAAACGACGTCATCCTAAATGTGTTGCCGCTATCTTTCGGATACGGCCTGACGCAACTCCTCACTGCAGTACAAACGAGCGCCACATTGGTGCTGGAGAAATCCTTTGCCTATCCGGCTGTCATCTTCGAGCGGCTGCGCCAAGAGGGCGTCACCGGCTTTCCCGCAGTCCCTTCGATGCTCGCCATGATGTTGCGGATGGAGAATCTGGATCGGGCTCTGTTCGCAAGCCTGCGCTATATCACCAGCGCGGCCGCACCCTTGCCAGTAGCCCATATCCGCAGGCTGCGGACCGTGTTTCCCCACGTGCAGCTTTACTCCATGTACGGCCAGACCGAATGCGTGCGCGCGACCTGGCTTCCCCCTGGCGAGATCGACCTGCGGCCCGATTGCGTCGGCATTGCCATTCCGGGCACTGCGATCCAGGTCGTCGACGACGCAGGATTCAAAGTTGCCCCGGGAACAGTCGGGGAACTTGCCGTGTCGGGGCCCCACGTCATGCGCGGCTACTGGAACAACCCTGCGGCGACGCAATCCACTGTGCGCCCCGACCCACTGACCGGGACCAGACGCCTTCACACGGGCGATCTGTTCTTTGCGGATGGCGACGGCCACGTCACATTCGTCTCCCGCAAGGACGACATCATCAAGACGGGTGGTTTCAAGGTGGCGCCTCGGGAAGTGGAATCCGCGCTCTACGAACTGGAAGGCGTGGTCGAGGCGCTTGTCGTCGGCATGCCCGATCCGGTGCTCGGCGAGACGCTCAAGGCGCTAGTCGTGAGGTCGGCCGATACGCTGAGCGCCGAGGATATTCTGCGTTACTGCGCACAGATCCTGAATGATTTCATGGTGCCCCGGGAAGTTGAGTTCTGCTACACCCTGCCAAAGACTCCGAGCGGGAAACTCAGCCGACGCCTCGCTTCGCGCCGACGCAAAGCGGCATGAACATAATGATATCAGCTTTCGAACTATCCGCCCTTTCCATCGATGCTGAAGGGGAGGCGGAGCGAATCGCTTCGCGCATGCGGGACGCGCTGCGCCGCGACCTGCGCAAGCGCGGTTTCGTAATCGGGATTTCCGGTGGCATCGATTCTGCAGTCTGTACGGCGCTGGCCGTGCGTGCCGTCGGACCCGCACGGGTGTTGGGCCTGCTGATGCCCGAGCAAGATTCCGACCCAGACAGCCTGCGGCTCGGCAGGGCTGTGGCAGAAACCTTCCGCATCGAGCATGCAGTAGAGGATATCGGGCCCAC
>JBATLL010000042.1:0-2112 GCA_049289295.1 Rhizobiaceae bacterium | reverse complement strand
GATGTGGCGGTGGAAAGTGCTGGCATCACCGTGGTGAAGGGCGACCTCAACGGCATCGTCAGGGCGCGGACGCTGGCCCAGGCGACCATCCGCAACATCAAGCAGAACCTGTTCTTTGCCTTTATCTACAACGTACTGGGCGTGCCGATCGCGGCAGGTGTGCTTTATCCCGTTTTCGGCACCCTGCTGTCGCCCATGATCGCGGCGGCGGCCATGAGCCTCTCGTCCGTCTCAGTCATTGGCAATGCGCTCCGTCTGCGCACCCTGAAACTCTAAAAAAGGAGGGTGATGACCATGAATATCGGTGATGCGTCAGAACGATCGGGGCTGCCAGTCAAAACCATCCGCTACTACGAGGATATCGGCCTGTTGAAGCCCGGGCGCGCGGAAAACGGCTACCGAGACTACTCAATCAAGGACATCCATGAGCTGTGCTTCCTCCAACGGGCGCGGGGCCTGGGATTCTCGGTGGAGGAATGCCGGCATCTACTCTCCCTCTATTACGACAAGGACCGCGAAAGCGCCGAGGTGAAAGCAATGGCAGAGGCCAAGCTGGTCGAGATAGACCGTAAAATGGCCGAGCTTGCCGGACTGCGCACCATGCTACGCCACCTGGTCCACAACTGCCACGGTGACGCCCGGCCGGAATGCCCGATCCTCGACGGCTTGGCGGGGTCGGACCTGCTGCAATAGACGCATGTCTGACACCTTGTGACGAATAACGCTGCTTTGGCAGTTCCCCTATGGGCTGGGCAGCAGCTCCCTCGTTTTTCCCGTCAAACGGTAAGCCAGCAGCCCGAGCCACTCATGGGCCGCAATGTCAAGTTCCGCGAGACCATCCGCCAGGGTTGCCATCGGCCGGCGGAGATCGGCGGGTCTGGTCCGGTAGTCGACTGGGTACGGGATGATCGCAAACCCCACCCCGCGAAACGAAGCGACCGCCCGTGGCATGTTGAACGCCGAAGTAACCAGCAGCCACGGTTCGGCGACGTTCGGATGGGCCATGCGAAGGCTTTCGGCGGCGTTTTCAAACGTGGTGCGCGATCTGTCTTCAAGCTCGATCCGCTCCGAAGCGACGCCGAGGTCGACCAGGATTCGACGCGCTCCGTCGGCCTCGGTCAGCGAGTTGCCATGAGCCTCGTGGGCAATGCCTCCCGAAAGGATGATCCGAGCCCGTGGATAGCGCCGAGCCAATGCCGCGACTTCGACCACGCGCTCCGCATTGTCGTTCAAGACGATCTGGCCCCGGTCCTGAGATAGGTGGATGTCGACGGCCCCGCCGAGCATGACTATGCCGGCGACGTCTTCGGTCAGTGCAGGCTGCGGAAAACGATCTTCCAGCATCATGAGCAGCTTGGGTCCAAGCGGTGACCAGCCAGCGACTGCCATAAGGACCGTTCCAACGCCAAAGATCCATAAGGCCAAGTTCCGGCGCCTTAGCGCGAGCGCGACCAAGCCGAGTACCGCCAGCAAGGCGAGACAATTCGACGGGAGCAATGACGACTGGACGAGTTTGGAAAGCCAGAACATGACCACCCCTCCTAGCCGACGGGCGCTATCAAAGCCTTAAATGGCCAAACGTTCAGGTGTCGCCGCAGTTCAGTGCTGGTGCTGGTGATGAAGGTCCGGATAGTGGACATGCGCGTGCCGCATGGGCCGGTGGCTGTGCCAGTGTGAATGCGGTTCGGTCACCGGGCCGTCGTGGAGGTGCTGGTGATGGTCATCGTGGACGTGGCTGTGCTCGTGATCGAGGGCATCGTGCAGGTGTTCATGGCTATGGCGTTCCGACAGGTGCAGCCAGAGGCCAAGGCCCATCAGCAGCCCGGCGAGGACGAGTGTGACCGTTACCGGCTCACCGAGGACCGCGATCGCAAGCAGGGCTCCGATGAAGGGCGCCAATGAGTAGTACGCCCCGGTTCGCGCCGTTCCCAGATGGCGCAACGCAAAGATAAACATGACCAGGCTCACACCGATGCCAAAAAAGCCGACTGCGCCAGCGGAGGCGATGACGGCGATCGGCGGTACGCTGGCACCGCCTGCGAAAGCGAGGCTCACGTTCACGCTGCCGGCGACCAGTCCTTTGAGCATGGCGATGGTGACCGGGTCCGCCGC
>JBATLL010000041.1:0-543941 GCA_049289295.1 Rhizobiaceae bacterium | reverse complement strand
GTGAAGGTCCGCTGCTTGGCATCAAGATCCGTCTTCGCAAGAAGCTCGGCCATCCCCATCACGCCGTTCATCGGTGTGCGGATCTCGTGGCTCATGTTCGCAAGAAACTCCGACTTCGCACGGTCAGACGCCTGTGCAGCGTCCGCGACTTCGCGCGAACGCACCGTTTCGACCTCGAGTTTCAGCCGATCACCCATCTTCTTCTGGAACAGTTCCAGCGAACGCGCCAGCGTGCCAAGCATGTCCTGACGATCGGTTCCGGCAAACCGGATATCTGTTTCCCCGCTTGCAATCCGGTCGGTCGCGTTGACGAGCGATCCGATCGGACGAAGGACCAGACGGTTCAGCAGCGTCACGATCAGCGAGAGCATCAGCCCAATGATGATGACCCCGGCTGCCGCGATCAGAGCCGATTGCTGGCGCCATGCCGCGTAGGCGCCGCTCAGGTCGACGCTTGAACTGTAGGCGCCAATCGGATTGCCGGGCTCGATGCCCATCATGCCTGTATGACAGGTTGCGCATTTCGGGTCGGATGCACTGCCCTGCCCCAGTATGACCGGCCGGGACATGCGGTAGGTTGTACCGTCCTTCACACCGGTCCTGGTCTCTTTCTCGTCAAGCACCAACTGGTCGATCTCGTCCTGCGGTCCTTCAAGTTCGTCGTGACCGTTGGCTTTCTGGAACGTAACAACCTCGGGCGCCATCACAAGCCAGACGTTGACGCCGCCATGCAGTTCCGATGTCTGGGAGAAGAGCTCCATCGTTCCATTGAGTACATTGACTGCCGGATCATTGTCCTCGACCTCCCGGCGCTGGAGCATGGATTGCACATGGACAGCCTCAAGCATTTCGAGCGCAGCCACTGACTCGCGTTCTGCCGTGCTCTCGATCAGCGAATGTTCCTTGTAGATGCGGTAGGCAACCACAGGACCCATGATCGCGGTCAGCACCAGGCCGACAGCCAGAACCATGATCGATGTTACGGAGAGGCGTTTACCCGACATCCCAAAACCCCCAAGAACCCCACTAAATACCGTAAAGGATTCCTAGAAGTTCTAGGTTAACGTCAGGTGAATTGCCCTGATTCTGACGGAATTACAGCACTCACAAATATTTGTGCGTGAAATCACGCGCATCTGAAAGCAGCGCACAGCACGCGAGCCGGTGCTACTTGATAATTGTCAGGGTCTCGGCCGCACGCGTGATTGCTGTATAGAGCCAGCGCGTCCTGTGCTCGCGAAAGGCAAAGCTCTCGTCGAACAGCACGATATTGTTCCACTGCGAACCCTGGGCCTTGTGTACTGTCAGCGCATAGCCGAAATCGAAGTCATCGTGACGCCGCCGCGTCTGCCACGGCACTTCTTCCGCGCCACCCTCGAACACCGCCTTGAGCACCTTGACCTTGGCATTGACCCGCTCGATGCCTTCATCTTCTGCCCGGATCATCAGCGAAACCGCCGGCTTGGCCGACCGTGGCGCACTGACTACCTGCCAGAGCGAGCCGTTCAGCAGGCCCTTGGCCGTGTCATTGCGCAGGCAGACCAGCTTGTCACCTGCCTGGGGATAGGGGCCATCGAAACCTTTCAGTTCCCGCAGGCGCTCATTGTAGCGCCGCCGCGTGCGATTGGTTCCAACAAGGACCTGGTCGGCGTCAAGGACGAGATCGCTTGTTACCTGGTTGCGCGAGATTACCCGCGCTGCGGCACCATAATCGCCATGCATGATCTCGCGTCCGTCGCGCACCATTTGCGCCAGCGCCACGATCGGGTTGTCGCGCGCCTGGCGGTGAACCTCCTCGAGAAGGAAATCCGGCTCATGCTCGGTGAAGAAACCACCCCCAGAAACCGGCGGAAGCTGCCCCGGATCACCCAGGACCAGCACCGGCGTTCCGAACGAAAGCAAGTCCCTGCCCAGTTCCTCATCGACCATCGAACATTCGTCGATGATGATGAGAGCAGCCTTGGAAACAGGGCTTTGCCGGTTGAGGGAGAAGGTCGGCGCCAGGCTGGAAGTACCGGTTTCCTCGTCTTCCACCAGTTCCTCGCCCTTCGGGCGATAGATCAGTGAATGGATGGTGGAAGCACCGCGCGCGCCACGTGAACGCAGCACCTGTGCTGCCTTTCCGGTAAAGGCAGCAAACAGCACATCGCCGTCCACGCCTTCTGCAAGATGGCGGGCCAGCGTTGTCTTGCCAGTACCAGCGTAGCCGAAGAGGCGAAAGACCTGCTGGTCGCCTGCCTTCATCCAGCGATTTACCGCAGATAGGGCGCGTTCCTGTTCAGCCGAAAAATCCATGTTGCCTCATGGCACGATTCGACGTCTGCCGGAACGCGAAGCTTGCATCGCAGTGCCGAACCCCTCAAAACGCCCTCGATTGCCGGAAAGCTTGAATCAGAACTCAACCGTCGTGTCACATCACATTCGATTCATCGACAAACGATATGCTCTAGCCAACCGGCCTTGGCTTGGGGATGGCCGAAATGAAATCCGGTGCCTCGATGACTTGCGGCTCGCTGACAGGTTCCGAGTTGCTTGCCGGAGTGGCGGAAGAATTCCGGCGGTACTTGGCCGGTTTTGCCGCTGGCACGATCCGCGCAGGCTTGAGATCATTCATGGACTGGCCTGGATGCGCCGCCGCCTGCGCAAGGTCCTTCAGCGGCCATGCCCCGTCCGGCGCGTCTTGCGACTGGTAGAATGTACCGGCAATGGCGAACTGGTTGGTGAAGGAACTGCTTTCCTCAGCCGAACTCACCAGCACCCGTTCGAACCCCGCATTCCTTGCAGCGTCAATGGCTCGGTGGATGGCTGCTTCGCGCGCGACGTGAAAATCGCTTTCGTCCCACACCGATGCACTCGACTGGAACCGTCCGTCATCAGCCACCATCGCAACACCAGGTGCATAGGTACCCTTGTAGTAGAACACACCCCTGTCGGGTTTGGTTGCACAGCCACACAACAGCGCAACCGCTACCAGCAGAACCAAACGCATCATCAACCTCCGGAAACTCGTTCCAAAGATCATTCCACGCCCCGCTTAACGCAGGGTTAACCATGTTTGTTAAGGTCGCAGCAAAGCCTATTTCAGCATCGGCCACAATGACATGACCAGCAGCGCTGCCATCGTCCAGTTGAAGAGTTTCAGGCGGAACGGCTCCGACAGGAAAGCTTTCAGGCCGACGCCCATGCCGCACCACAGCGCAATGCAGGGCAGGTTCACCACCGTGAACACGAGCACCACCGTCAGGACGCTCGTGACATAGTCGAGATGGCTCGTGTAGATCGCCATCGAAGTGACGGCCATGACCCAGGCTTTGGGATTGACCCACTGGAAAGCGCTCGCCTGGAGGAACGTCATTGGTGTGCTGTCCTCATTCCCAGCTTCGGGCGGGCCAGAAGTCGCGATCTTCCAGGCAAGATACAGCAGATAGATCGCGCCACCGATCCTGAGTGCATTGTAGAGCATGGGCGCATGGGTCAGCAGTTGCCCAAGCCCGAAGCCGATACAGGCCAGCAGAAACGCAAACCCGCCCGATATGCCCAGCATGTGCGGTATCGTGCGGCGGAATCCGAAATTGACACCGGAAGCCAGCAGCATGATGTTGTTGGGGCCTGGCGTGATGGAGGAAACAAACGAAAAACCGGCCAGCGCCAACAAATAGTCAAATGTCATGGGATATTCCATTTAGGTCAGCAATGCTGACTTTTTTTCACCAGCCTGTCAAGCTGCCACGCGAACGCAGTTGGGCTGCACAATCCGGGGAATTGGCGTGCGGATTCTTGTACTTGGAGGCAACGGATTCATCGGAATCGAGATCGCCAGGCGACTGGTCGCTGTCGGTCACGAAACGCTGTGTGTCGGGCGCAATATCGACAGCGCGCGTGCTCGCCTGCCTGGTGCCCGCTGGATCGCCACCGATATCGCCAGTCTTTCCCGTCCACAACACTGGACGGCGCTTCTGGAAGGTGTGGATGCAATTGTGAACGCCGCTGGCGCGCTCCAGGATGGAAGTCGGGATGATCTTGAGGCACTCGCCAGTGCGCTCCTTGCCCTTTATGAAGCGGCCGAACCTGCGTCCATCCGCATCGTCCAGATATCTGCGCGCACCGATGGCATTGCGCGTGACACCGCATTCCTCGCCACGAAACGGGCCATGGACAAACAGCTTGCAAAGAGCGGCCTGCCCCATTGCATCATCCGGCCAGCGCTCGTGATCGGTCGCAATGCCCATGGTGGCACCGCCCTGATCCGCGCGCTGGCTTCCATGACGCTTATGGTTCCCGTTCTGCATGGCCAAAGCCTGGTCGCAATCACCGGCATGGAGGAGCTGGCGGCACTTGCATGCGAGGCGGCAGAAGGCGAACTTGCCTTGGGCAGGGATGTTGCAATCGCTGCACCCGATCCTGAACCGCTCGCCGACATCATCATGCAGCACCGCGCATGGCTGGGACTGCCGCCTGCACGCGCGCTGGAAGTTCCACCGGTGATTGCACGGGTCGGCGCATGGATGGGTGACATTGCCGGACATTTCGGCTGGCGCTCACCGATGCGCACCACGGCCATTTCGGTGCTCGCTGGTGGTGTCACGATGGATCGCCAGCGGCCGCTCATGGAATCACCAACGCTGGCAAAAACGCTGGCCCGCTATTCGCCGGGCGTGCAAGATCTTTGGTTTGGCCGGCTGTACCTGTTGAAACCCGTCTTGATTGTCGCGCTGGCAGGTTTCTGGATCGCATCCGGCCTGCTTGCACTGATCTCGTTCGACAGTTCGTCCGCCTTGCTCCGCTCGGCCGGATTTTCATCCGCAACCGCCGATCTCGTCACGATCATCACTTCCGTCCTTGATTGCCTTGTCGGCGCAGCAGTGCTCTGGCGCTCCCTTGCGCGACCGGCATTGCTGGCAATGATTGCGACAAGCCTCGCCTATCTCGCCTTTGCCAGCCTGCTTGCGCCGCAATTCTGGCTTGACCCGCTCGGCCCACTGGTGAAGGTCATTCCCGCAATCTTTGTGGCAATGGTCGCACTGGCAATCATCGAGGAACGCTGAGCATGATCCTGTACCTCCATGTCATTGGCGCAACCGTCCTGCTTGGCACCGGTGCAGGCATTGCCTTTTTCATGGTAATGGCCAACGCGACGCGAAACCCGACACTGATTGCCCATGTGGCCAACACGGTTGTCACTGCCGATCTGCTGTTCACCGCCACCGCTGTTGTCGCGCAGCCGGTTACCGGGACCCTGCTCGCCATCGACAGCGGCTACCCGCTCATGGAGGACTGGCTGCTTGCTTCCATCCTCCTGTACATTGTAACCGGCCTGTTCTGGATCCCTGTTGTCTTCATTCAGGTCAAATTGCGCAGCCTTGCGCGTGAAGCCGCCGACAAAAGCCTGGATTTGCCACCTGAATATCACCGCCTCTACCGTGTCTGGTTTGCCTTCGGCTTTCCTGCCTTTGCCAGTGTGCTGGCGATTGTCTGGCTGATGCTGGCAAAACCCGAACTTCCCATGCTGTAGGATTTGCCGACGATGTCCCCCGCTGTTCAGGGTCTTTTGTGGTGCCTCGTCTTTGCCGTGCTTGATGCCGCGCAGGCTGTCGTCTTCGGTCGATGGTTCCAGGCACTCGATTCGTTCCAGACCGGCTTTCTCGTTTTTGCCATCACGTCAACGGCAACACTTGCATGGGTTTTCTGGTCAAATCGCGACCAGATGCGCCAGGCACTGGCTTCATGGAAACTACTGCTGGCACTGAACTTCTCGTTTGCGATCGCCTGGGCGTCCTTTCTGATGGCGATCCAGATTCTGGAACCTGCAATCGCCTTTTCCCTGTTCACGGGATTGATCCCCATTGTCACGATAGCGCTCGCGGTCTTTGGTGGAAGCGATGGCCAGTTGCCGCGCAATCGGTTCGAACTGGTCGGCAATGCGGCACTGCTGGCTGGCCTGCTGCTGCTTTGCTGGACCACGCTGAGCGGACGCGCCGGTTTCCTGCGGCCTGATCCAGGTGCAGCCGTACTGGGCCTGTCCTTCGCAATCCTTGCAGGCGTGGCGATCAGCTACATGCTGTTCTTCTCGAAACGACTACACCATCATGGCGTTGGCCCGACGACGCAATTCGCCATGCGCTTCGGCGTCTATCTCATTCTGTCGCTGGGCGGCTGGATTGCGGGCCTGGATGCCAAGGAAGCCCCCGCGCCACTTTCCCTGCTGATCCTGGCCGTGCCGGTCGGCATCCTGCTGATGGCTTTCCCGGTCTTTGCCGTGCAGAAGGCGATAGCGCTTTCCCCGGTACTCACGATAGCAACCTTCTCGGCTGCAAGCCCGGTTTTCGTCTTTGTCTTCCAGCTGATCGAAGGGCGTGTCGACTACGCCCCCTGGACACTTGCCGGCCTTGTCCTGAGCTTCGCGGGTGCCATGATTGCCGTCACCGGCAGCAGCCTTGCAGAACGTGTTCTTCCAGGAAAGCCGCCAGGCCTGTAGGCCTACATGCCTTCCTTGCCGCGGCTCATCGCGGCAACACCCGTGCGGCAGACTTCCACAAGACCGAGCGGCTCCATGATCGCGATGAACTGCTCGATCTTGGAAATCCGTCCCGTAATCTCGAAGGTGAAATGCTCGGTCGAAGCGTCGATGACCTGCGCGCGGAACGCATCGGCCAGGCGCATCGCCTCGACACGGTTTTCACCCTTGCCAGCCACCTTCACGAGGGCAAGCTCACGCTCAATGGGCTTGTCATAGCCCTTCTCATCGGCAACCAGCGTCAGGTCCACGACCTTGTGCACCGATATCGATCGTTCCAGCAGCTTCTTGATCTGCTCCAGCACATGTGCGGTGCCGGATGAAACGATGGTTATGCGCGACAGGTGTTTTTCATGGCTGGTCTCGGAAACCGTGAGGCTTTCGATGTTGTAGCCCCTGCCGGAAAAAAGCCCGATCACGCGGGCAAGCACGCCCGGCTCGTTGTTCACGATGACCGACAGGACATGAGTGCGTGGTTTTTCGGTTTCCTTCACGATGAAGTAGGCCGAGCCGGTTGGAGACTTGTGAGCGTTCATTGTCGTTTTCCTGTCTATCCGGTCAAACCAGGGCCTTGCCCTTTTCGTCGATTGCCTTGCCTACCACTTCATCTGTCGCTTCGTCCGGCAGCAACATCTCGTTGTGAGCCTTGCCTGACGGAATCATCGGGAAGCAGTTGGCCAGATTGGCAACGCGGCAGTCGAAGATGACCGGCGCGTTCACCGAGATCATCTCATTGATCGCATCATCAAGTTCGTCGGGCTTTTCGCACCGAATGCCGACACCGCCATAGGCCTCGGCCAGCTTGACGAAATCAGGCAGCGCTTCGGTGTAGGAATGCGACAGGCGATTGCCATGAAGCAATTGCTGCCACTGGCGCACCATGCCCATATACTGGTTGTTGAGAATGAAGATCTTGATCGGCGCATTGTACTGAACCGCCGCCGACATTTCCTGTATCGTCATCAGTACCGAAGCATCCCCGGCAATATCCACGACAAGTGCATCGGGATGGGCGATCTGCACGCCCAGTGCTGCAGGCAATCCATATCCCATCGTGCCGAGCCCGCCCGATGTCATCCAGCGATTGGGTTCCTCGAAGCGATAGAACTGCGCGGCCCACATCTGATGCTGCCCGACTTCGGTCGTGATATAGGTCTTGCGATCCTTGGTCAGTTCGAAAAGGCGCTCGACCGCATATTGCGGCATGATCACGTCTCGCGATGGCTTGTAGGCAAGGCAGTTGCGCCTGCGCCATCCGTTGATTTCGTCATGCCACTTCTGCAGGGCCGCCTTGTCCGGCTTGGTCGAATGCGCGCGCCACAGACGGATCATGTCTTCAAGGACATGGGCCACGTCCCCGATGATGGGAACATGCACCCGCACATTCTTGTTGATCGACGAGGGATCGATGTCGATGTGGATCTTCTTCGACTTCGGCGAAAACGCGTCGAGCCGTCCGGTAATGCGGTCATCAAAACGCGCCCCGACACAAAGCATGACATCGCAGTCATGCATCGCCATGTTCGCTTCATAGGTTCCATGCATTCCCAGCATGCCGAGCCACTTGTCACCCGATGCTGGATAGGCACCCAGACCCATCAGCGTGGAGGTGATCGGAAAGCCGGTCATCTGGACGAATTCGCGCAACAGGTGGCTTGCCTCGCGGCCGGAATTGATCACGCCGCCGCCCGAATAGATGATGGGCTTCTTCGCGTTTGCGAGCAGTTCGACAGCCTGCTGGATCTGGCCGAGATCACCCGACTGCACCGGCTTGCGGCTGCGCGACTTGTACTGCGCCTTGGGAACATAGGTGCCGGTCGCGAACTGCACATCCTTTGGAATATCGACGAGAACCGGGCCTGGACGCCCCGACGTCGCGACATGAAAGGCTTCATGCAGGATGCTAGCCAGTTCATCAACCGAACGCACCAGCCAGTTGTGCTTGGTACAGGGTCTTGTGATACCGATCGTGTCGGCTTCCTGGAACGCATCCGAGCCGATTAGCGCGGTTGGCACCTGCCCGGTAATGCACACCAGCGGAATGGAATCCATCAGCGCATCCTGCAACGGCGTGACTGCATTGGTGGCACCAGGGCCCGACGTCACCAGTACGACACCCGGCTTGCCGGTCGAACGCGCATAGCCCTCCGCGGCATGGCCCGCACCCTGTTCGTGGCGCACGAGAATATGCTGGACCTTTTCCTGCTGGAAAATCTCGTCATAGATCGGCAGCACCGCCCCGCCGGGATAGCCGAAAATCCTGTCCACACCATTCTCGACCATAGCCTGAAGTACCATTTCGGCGCCGGTCATCTGCAGTTTCTTGCTCATCTTCCCGTTTTCCCGCTTGGGGCCATCCATGCCCCTTGTCGTAAGGTCGCCGCCTTCTATGCCGAAAAGCGGCTTTTGGCCAATAAAAAAGGCTCCTTCCGGAGCCCTGTTTCGCGCACACGCTGCTAAAGCGGCGGTCCTATCGTCCCGCCACGCGTGTGCGCCCCATCACCACAAGAATTTCAAGACGCATCATGCGTTCCTCTCGAGTTTCCGCGCGCACCTTAATGGCGGTTTCGCACAGGGTCAACTGCCTCATTCATCCGGTGCGTTTGTGAATTTCGTCGGGAAGATCAGGCAGCGACGCGGTTGCGCCCGTTGCGCTTGGCTTCGTACAGCTTGCGATCAGCTGCCTTGAACACATCTGCGGCAATCTTCTCGCCATTCGTGTTGCTGGCGACGCCGATGGAGATGGTTGGCCGGATGACGACCTTGCCGACATCAACCTTCAGTGCCCCGATCAGTTCACGGTAGCGTTCGGCCACCGCGAGCAGTTGCTCGAATGTGGCGTAAGGCGTAATCACCGCAAACTCCTCGCCACCGATGCGCGCCACGATATCGCTTTCGCGTGTGATCTGTTTGAGCCGCAGTGCGACTTCCTTGAGCACCAGATCGCCCGCATCGTGGCCGTGATTGTCGTTCACCTGCTTGAAGTGATCGAGGTCGAACACAAGCAGACCAAGCGATGCGCCGCTCGCACTGAATTCATCCAGCAATTCCTGCAGTGCGCTCTCGAAGAACCGACGATTGTGCAGACCGGTCAGCGGATCGGTCGTCGCCTGACGTTCGAGCGATTGCGTGACCTGGGTCATCGCTTCCTTTTCCCGCTTGTGGCGCTTGATCATCGGGAAGATGACACCCAGAACGCACATCAGTGCAGCCGCCAGAACCGCGCAGGCATAAAGCAGTTTTCCGATTGTGCGCGCATACTCGTCGCCAACCGGTACAACGACCTCGCGCACACCGATGACATCACCCTTGTGATAGTCTTCGATACCCAGCGCAACACAGTCGCGGCAATCGCGTGGCGCATACCACGGCACGGCCGTCCGCTGGACGCTGACGCCCGCCATATGCTCGATCATTTCGAAACGAACTGTTGGATTGACCAGCGCGTGGGCATAGGCCTGCCTCAGGAAAGCATCGGGCTGTGAACTCAATGATACGAAATTGGGATGTTCGGAATAGACACCGAACGTGGCGCCGGGCCGAATGGTGCTGACCTGCTCCTTGGCCTTGTCGAGCCTGTCTGTTATTTCGAAACGACCTTCGTCACTGAGCCGGATACCCGACAGGACATTCGAACTGGAGAGATCGTCTGCAACGGTGAGGATTGTCTGGGCCATGTCGCGTGCATGGCGAGCCGGTGCCGCATTGACTTCCTTGTAGGCCATGTAGATCAGCATGCAGGCCAGCGAAATGAGCACTGCATCAGTTACTACAAAAAGGTCGATCCTGCTGCTGGACGTCCGCACCGATTCACAATCCCTGTCATTTTCAGCCCCCCAGCCGGCCCTTTTCTATCGCCATTCCCTGAAAATCGCGTGAAGCCGCTTGGTAAACAAATGATAAAGTTGCATTTTCCTGGCGATGCGCCTCAAACTCGATACCACGACGCATCCAACTGATTGCGAAACCAGGTCGACTGGCGTTTGGCATATTGCCGCGTGGCCGCCTTCGCAGCACTGACGGCAACCTCCAGGCTCGTTTTTCCAGCAAGATGGTCTGCCAGTTGCGGCACGCCAATCGCCTTCATGGCTGGTAGCGTCAGCGGTAAATCCAGCGTCATGAGCGCGCGCACTTCTTCAAGCGCGCCTTCTTCGATCATTGCATCAAGGCGAAGGTCGATCCGGTGATGCAGGACACTGCGTTCCGGCTCGACCAGCAACCGTTCCGCATCAGGCCCAACCAGGCTCGGCTGGCGCCCCTGCTGTTGCCAATAAAAGATGGATTTTTCTGTTGTATCAAAGACTTCCAGTGCCCTTACCAGGCGTTGAGTGTCACTTGGGCGCAGCAACCTGGCCATCTCGACATCCCGTTTTGACAATTCGCCATGCAAATCGCCTGATCGCGTCCTGCCAAACTCCCGCCAGAAGCTGCGGACGCCGGGATCCGGATCGGGAATATGCGAAAGCCCCTCCTCCAGTGCCTTGAAATAGAGGCCCGTGCCGCCAACTATGATCGCCGTTTTTCCAGCCGCATGGCACTTTGCGATCTCGGCTTCGGCCTCTTTCAGCCAGAGCGCAGTCGAATAGGCGTCTGACACCGCGACATGCCCGTACAACCTGTGCTCCGCCATGGCCAGTTCGCGCTCATCCGGCCTTGCTGTCACGATGCGCAGAAGCTCGTATACCTGCATGGAATCGGCATTGATGATCACCCCGTCACGCTCGTCGGCAAGCTTCAGGGCAAGGGCACTCTTGCCGCTGGCGGTGGGGCCAGCTATCAGGACCGTATCGGCTTTACTCATTTACCTGCCTGCCGCACCTGGGCTGTCTGATGCTAGTTGCAACCTTGATCTCCGATCCGCGCAATCCCGCCCTCGACCAGGCTGCGGTGAATGCTGCCACCAGCGCGCTGCATCCCGTTCGCATCAATGAACTGTCGCCCGGCATTGCGCTTGATCTGTTCCTGCCTGAAAACACGACGGCCGGGCAAGCGGAAACCGCCTTGCGCTCGGCTTTCGAAGACCTGCCGCTTGACATTGCACTCCAGCAGTCGGCGCACAGGCGCAAACGCGGCCTGATTGCAGACATGGATTCAACCATGATCGGCCAGGAATGCATCGATGAACTGGCCGCTGAGGCCGGATTTCGAGACGCTGTCTCTGCCATCACCGCGCGTGCCATGAATGGCGAGATCACCTTTGAACCCGCACTGCGCGAACGCGTCGCCCTGTTGAAGGGCCTGCCGGTCTCGATTGTCGAAAAGGTCATAACCGAGCGTATCAGCCTGACTTCGGGGGGCAAGCAATTGCTGGCAACCATGCGCGCCCATGGTGCTCACACCGCACTTGTTTCAGGCGGGTTCACCCTTTTCACCGACCCAATAGCCGCCAGGCTCGGCTTTCATGAAAACAGGGCGAACATACTTGATGCGCAAGCCGGTATTTTCACCGGCAAGGTCCTCGAACCCATCCTGGGCAAACAGGCAAAGGTCGATGCCTTGCGCGAAATAGCTGGCGAACATGGCCTCACCCCTGAGGATTTCATTGCCGTGGGCGACGGCGCCAACGATCTTGGCATGCTTCAGCTTGCAGGTACCGGCGTGGCACTGCATGCAAAGCCATCGGTTGCCAGCCAGGCGCGCATTCGCATTGACCATGCTGACCTGACCGCCCTTCTCTATCTGCAAGGCTACACACAGTCGGAAATCATTGCCGCGTGAAACCTTACATCGAAACCGACAGGCTTGTGGCGCGCAACTGGATCGAAGCAGACCGCGATCTGTTCTTCGAGATTAATTCCGATCCGGTTGTCATGCGCCATTTTCCCTTCCGGCGCACGCGGCAGCAAAGCGACTCAGTCATGGATTTCCTGCGCGATGTGAACGACGAGCAGGGTTTTGGCTTTGCTGCACTCGAACTCAGGGAAACCGGGGAGTGCCTCGGCTTCTGCGGCCTGACACGGGTAGCGCCCGAATTGAAACTTGCCGAAGGAGCAGTGGAAATCGGCTGGCGACTGGCTACACGCCATTGGGGCAAGGGCTATGCGACCGAAGCAGCCATGGCCTGGCTTGAACACGGGTTCAACCGGCTATCACTCGATGAAATCGTCTCGTTTGCCGTTGCAACCAATCACCGTTCCATACAGGTAATGCAGCGGATTGGCATGCGGCGCGATCCCTCGCGCGATTTTCTCCATCCCGGCGTGCCGGAAATGCGCCCCGACTTACGGCAACATCATTTCTATGCCATCACCAGAAATGACTGGTTGACCGGGAACCGGAAATGAAAACGGCGGGCAAAGCCCGCCGTCTCCCCGATTTCGATGCCGGCACTATTCCAGCCGCAACACCACAAAGCGGATATCGCCCGTCTTTGTCGAAACCATCATGAGCGCATTCTTGCGCCCTTCCTTCTTGAGGGCCTCGATCCGGTTCATCACCTCCTGAGGCGTGGTGACTGCTTCCTGCCCGACTTCGACGAGAATTTCGCCCGCAACAACGCCCTTGTCCGCGGCATTGGTGCCCTCGGCAACTTCGGTTATCAGCACACCCTTGATCTCGTCGCCGATTTCCTCAGCGGCACGATCTTCAGGCGTCAGTTCCCGCAATGTCAGGCCAAGCACTATGTCGGCAACAACCGGTACTTCTTCCTTCGGCGTTTCTTCGGTCGTATTGGCGGCAAGCTTCTCGCCGTCTTCGAGCCTGCCAACCTCGATGGTGAGCGTCGTCTCTTCACCCTTGCGAAGGACAACCACTTCGGCCTTCTTGCCAACCGGCGTATCGGCAACGATCTTTGGCAGTTCGCGCATCTCGCCAATCGGCTTGCCATCGAAACTCAGAATGACATCGCCCGGCTTGATCCCGCCCTGTTCGGCTGGGCCAGAGCGGGCCACATCACCCACCAGCGCACCGCGCGCACTGTCGAGGCCGAGTGTGTCGGCAATTTCCTCGGTCACTGTCTGGATCTGCACGCCGAGCCAGCCGCGACGCGTTTCGCCAAACTGAACGAGCTGCTCGACAACATTCCTCGCAATGCTGGCGGGAATGGCAAAGCCAAGACCAATCGAACCGCCCGAAGGCGAGATGATCGCCGTATTGATACCGATAACCTCGCCGTCCATGTTGAACAGCGGTCCACCGGAATTGCCCTTGTTGATGGAAGCATCTGTCTGGATGTAATTGTCATAGGGGCCGGAATTGATGTCGCGCCCGATCGCGGAGACGATGCCGAGCGTCACGGTGCGCCCGAACCCGAACGGGTTGCCTATCGCCATCACCCAGTCACCCACGCGCGCCTTGTCCGAGTCACCGAACTTCACCACCGTCAGTGGCTTTTCCGGCTTCACCCTGAGCACGGCAAGATCTGTCTTCGGATCGCGCCCGACCAGTTCCGCCGTCAGCTTGGAGCCGTCGGAGAAATTCGCGACGATCTCGTCCGCGTCGGCAATCACGTGGTTGTTGGTGACGATAATGCCCTCGCCATCAACGACAAAGCCCGATCCCTGGGACTGGACCGACCGCGGAGAATTGTTTTCACCATCGCGATTGTTGGGGAACAGTTCGTCGAAGAAGTCCTGGAAGGGGCTGCCTTCGGGAGCCTTGGGCAAAGGCAGGTTCGGCCGCTTCTGCGTCACCTTCTGGGACGTCGAAATGTTGACCACACCGCCGATTAGCTTGTCGGCGAGATCGGCTACGGAAGCAGGACCCTGCGCATGTGCCACGCCGCCAGACTGGGCGAGCGGCACCACGGCGACCAGTCCACTGAAGACGAGGCCGGCTGCAGCATTCATCACCGGACGCATCCGGGCCCCAACCGCATAGAGAGATTTCATCCGGAATGTCCTTCCTGGCTATTCCATTGCAATAACTTTGTCATGTTGCCTTCTTGGCGAACCAGATGATTGCAACACCAATCATCATGGCGATTACGCCAAAATTGCGGAGTGTGCCATTGGGAATGGCTGGCAATTGCTGGGCAAGCGCCTTGAGCCCGTCCGGGAAGGCTGCATAAAGCAGACCTTCAATGACGAGCACAAGGCCGATCCCGATTGCCAGTTCATCCATTCCCAAGTCTTACTGGCCTGACGTGGCAGGCTTCGTGCCTGCTGGATCGTTGAAATAGCGGAAGAAGTCCGAATTCGGCGACAGGACCATTGTCGTTCCGCTTTTCACCAGAGCCTCGCGATAAGCCGCCATCGAGCGATAGAACTCGAAAAAGGCTTCATCCTTTGTGAAGGCTTCGGCGAAGATGCGGTTACGCTCGCCTTCGCCCTCACCGCGCAGGATTTCAGATTCGCGCTGCGCATCGGCAACGAGAGCCACGACCTGCCTGTCGGCAACGGCCCGAAGGGTCTGTGCCTTTTCGCGGCCCCTTGCACGGATCAGTTCCGCTTCCGCCAGACGTTCCGCCTTCATGCGTTCATAGGTCTGGTCCGAAACTTCCTTGGTAAGGTCAGTCCGGCGGATACGCACATCCTCGATCTCGATGCCCAGAGACACCGCATCCGGGCGCAACTGGTCACGAACTTCGCGCATCATCGAAATGCGCTCGTCCGACAGGGCAGATTCAAAGCCGCGAAGACCGTAGACCCGGCGCAGCGCGGAATCGAGACGTGTGCGCAGTCGCGCTTCCGCCGAGTTGAGATCGCCCGAGACAGCCGAACGGAAGGTGCGCGGATCGGATATCCGATAGACGACGAAGGCATCGACTTCGTAGAACTTGCCGCCCGAAACCTGGACACGGATGTCGTCGAGGTCAAAGCGCAGCTTGCGATCTTCGATGATCTGGATGTTGTCGGCCTCCATGAAACCCAGCGGCGCCTTGAAGTAGAGGCCCGGCGTGGTCTTGACGTCCTGGATTTCACCAAAACGCAGGACGATGGCCTGTTCGCGTTCGTTGACCACGAACACCGAATTGTAGGCCAGGATCAGGAACAGTGCGACGATGACTGCAAGCAAGGGATGACGTGCCATTACTGAGTTCCTCCCTGGCTGCTTTCACGCGCCTTGTTGATTTCCGGCAGCGGAAGGTAGGGAACTACCCCCTGAGCGCCATTCTGTTCGATGATCACCTTGTTGGAATCCTTCAGCACGCTTTCCATGGTTTCAAGGAACAGGCGCTTGCGTGTTACCTCGGGTGCCTTGGAATATTGCTCATAGACGGACAGGAAGCGCTGTGCCTCACCTTCCGCTTCCTTCACCACACGATCCTTGTAGGCAGCAGCGACTTCGCGCATCTGCGCTGCCTGACCGCGTGCTGCACCCAGTTTCTGGTTGGCATACTGATTGGCTTCTTCAACGAAGCGGTCTTCATCCTGTTCGGCGCGCTGCACCTCGTCGAAGGCGTCGGCAACCTGACGTGGCGGCGCGGCGTCCTCGATGGAGACGGTATTGATCTGAACGCCTGTGCCATAACCGTCGAGCGTGTTCTGAAGGATCGCCTTGACGTCCTCCGAAATGCCCTGACGATTGTCGCGGAACACATCCTGTGCCGGACGACGGCCCACGACTTCGCGCATTGCGCTTTCCGCTACCTGACGCACGGTTTCATCGGGATTGGCGACGTTGAAGAGATAATTCTTCGGCTCGACCACCGAGTAAAGAACGGCGAATGTCACATCGACGATGTTCTGGTCGCCCGAAAGCATCAGGCCGCCCTGATTACCGGTACGCGATGCGCTGCCGATGGAAATCTGGCGCTCCTGAATGGTGGCGATCTCGACTGTCTCGACGGGCCAAAGATGGAAATGCAGACCCGGCATCGAAATCTCGTCCTTCGGCTTGCCGAAACGCAGCTCCACGCCGCGTTGATCCGGCTGCACCGTGTAAACGGCCTGCAACAGCCAAAGACCGATGAGAGCCGCAAGGCCAAGCATCCACACCATCGGTGATCCGGCAGATCCTCCACCAGGCAATGCATTCTTCAATCTGTCCTGGCCGCGCCGGATGATTTCCTCAAGATCGGGAGGATTGCCGCCACCGCGAGGGCCGGAAGGGCCTTGACCCCACGGACCGCCCGAATTGTTGTTTCCGTTCCAGCCGCCGCCGGATTGGTTGCTCCAAGGCATCTAGTTTCCTTCATGATGGGGAGGGTTTGCCCTCCGGATGCGAAACATGATCAGTTTCCCGTTTATAGGGATGCGCAGGCATGCTTTCAACGCCGCATGATCCCCGCAGTGCCCGATTTGCCTCATAATTGAGCGATCTGGGGGTCGCGGGACCGATCCACTCAGTTCCTGCGCTGGTAAATGGTGAATTGCATGTCGGCACTGTCTTTGGCGCTCCGCTCGATTTCCTCGCGCCGGACAGGTGCCCATTGTGTGGCATCTATCTCGGGAAACGACGTGTCGCCATTGGGTCTTGCCTTTACATGTGTCACATAGAGCCGGTCGGCAAGCGGCATTGCTTCCATGTAGATCTGCCCCCCGCCAATCACGCAGACTTCCTGAATTCCGGCCAGGCATCGTGCGCGCACTGAGGCAAGCGTTATCGCATCGTCGAGCGAGCGAACAACGTCAGCGCCAACCGCGCGAAAATCTGGGTCGCGGCTGATGACGATATTGATGCGGCCAGGCAGCGGCTTGCCGATCGACTCCCAAGTCTTGCGTCCCATTACAATGGGCTTGCCCATGGTCGTTGCCTTGAAGCGCTTGAGGTCGGATGGCAACCGCCACGGCAACCCGCCTTCCGCTCCGATGATTCCATTGTCTGCCATGGCGACAACGAGCGCCAGTTCCATGATGACCTGCCAATCCCGCAAATTGCACTAAGGACCATATGGCATCTGCCCCGGCCTTTTGCTACGTTTGATCGGGGCAGAAGGGCTGAAAACATGCGCGTACGCGTTCTTGGCGTGGTTCTTTGCACGATTGCCTTTGCCTCATGCCAGTCATCTGGCGCAAGCTCCGTGACATCAGGCCTGGAAACAGCCGAACTCAAGGTTGCTGACGGATCAGCGACCCTTGATGATCCAAACGCCGTTCCCCAGGATCAGGCCGAAGCCAGCTCCGATCCAGCCGTTGCGGCCAGGCAGGACCCGGCAACACAACTCGCTTCCGCTGCGCCACAGCCCGCGCCATCTGCTGCACCTGTGGTAGCGCAATGCGCCCAGGTTCTGGCTGAAGGTCCCCCGCCGGTTCCCGCGCGTGGTGCTGATTTCGGCAAGGCAGTTGCCAAGGATGTCGGCAAGAATGTTTCGCGCAACCTGATCTCGATGATTGGTGGTGCAGTGGGTGGCCAGATCGGTTCGGCGGTCGCCGGTGGCACAGCCCAGGCAACAATTCGCGCCGAAGGGGACATCAAGGGAACCTGGACCGTTACGGACGGCGCTCCCAATTGCGGCTGCGCAGTCGAGATAGGTGGCCTCTTCAAGCTGCAGGGCAAGGGGACGGACAGCGGAACCGCCAAGCCGCAAGGCTGCGCCAATCCTGCCCTGGCGCAGGTGGCGCACTGGAATCTCGGATACTCCTTTACAGGCTATGACGCGAAATTCGAACTCAAGGCCAAAGACAAGAAAACGGTGCTGGCCACGCTGAACCGCGAAGGGGTGCACTATTTCCAGGGTTCGCTCGCTGACGGAACGCCAATCGTGCTGTGGCGCGACAAGCAGAACTACAACGCTTTCAAAAACTGATCGCGCCTGCCGGATCGAAACCCGTTCGGATTACACCGCGATGGGAGCCTTGATGCCCGGCGCAGCCTCATAGCCGTGCAGGGCGAAGTCTTCCAGCTGGAAGGCATCAAGTTCCTTCACCAGCGGATTGATTTCCATGTGCGGAAGCTTGCCCGGCGCGCGCGACAGCTGCAGGCGCGCCTGATCGAAATGATTGTGATAAAGATGCGCATCCCCAAGCGTGTGCACGAACGTGCCTGCTTCAAGACCGGTTACCTGTGCCAGCATCATGGTCAGGAGTGCGTAGGACCCGATGTTGAACGGCACCCCAAGGAAAATGTCGGCGGAGCGCTGGTAGAGCTGGCAGGACAGCTTGCCCTGCGCGACATGAAACTGGAACAGGCAATGACACGGAGGCAGGGCCATCCTGTCGATTTCAGCAGGATTCCATGCCGTGACGATGTGGCGCCGCGAATTGGGATTGTTTTTCAGCCCGTCAACCAGTTGGGCGATCTGATCGATCGTCCCGCCCATGCCATCGGGCCATGAGCGCCACTGGCTGCCATAGACAGGCCCCAGATCGCCGTTGGCGTCAGCCCACTCGTCCCAGATCGTTACGCCTTGCTCATGCAGATAGCCGACATTGGTTTCGCCACGCAGGAACCAGAGCAGTTCGACAATGATCGACTTGAGATGCAGTTTCTTCGTTGTCAGGACCGGAAAACCCTGGTCGAGATCAAAACGCATCTGGTGGCCGAAAATGGAGCGCGTCCCGGTACCGGTCCGGTCTCCGCGATCAACCCCGTCCTCGATAACCTTTTCGAGCAGTTCCAGATACTGGCGCATGTTTTTCCACTGATTCTCTCACGCAACAATAGCGTGGCGAGCATCGCTCACAAACATGCGCCGTGTCGAATGGGCTCTAATTCACAAGCCTTGGTACAGTTCCAAGAAGGCCACCGGGCACGGGAACGCGTGTATCCGAATAGTTGGCGTTCAGGACAAGCTTTGGACCCTGCTGAAGCCACAGGCGTCCTGTGACGATTGCTGTATAGGCTGAAGCATCGGCCACCGGTGCCTCGGCATCAATCAGCAACACGCTGCGTGGCAGATAGATTGTTCCCAGCAGATTGCGCGCATTATTGCTCTTGATCTTGTGCAGGCGCACGTTGGACGGCATCGCGTACAACATCAGCGGATTGAAATCGAAGCTGTAATTCACATTCCGATCTTCATAGAAGAGCAGGCCTGCGAGCGGACCGCTTTCCGGGGCTGCAAGATCGATCGACGAACTGGGGGCAAATTCGATCAGCGAATTGTCGCCCGTCAGGAAGAAGCCGACGCCGACCCCAGCCAGCGATGCCCCGTTATTGATCGCCAGCTTGCCCTCCTTGATGATGTATAGACCGGGCCTGAGCGTGACCTTTGCCGGCCCCTTCACCGTCAGCCCGCCGCAATACACACCTGGGTCAAGAACAGTGTTGGCGGTTATGACCAGAGCATTTTCATCGCAATTTCCATAGCTTGGCGCAGCGCGCAACGACAGCGGGTCTTCAATCAGCGGGCAATCGGTTACTGGCGCTGGCGAAACCACCGGGCTTCCAATTTTCAACACTCCACCAGCCGAACAGATCGTGCTGGCAGTCATTTTGGAATTGCCATCGAGCCGGATCGCCCAGGCATGATCCGTATTGGCATAGACAGA
This sequence comes from Rhizobiaceae bacterium, assembly GCA_049289295.1. Taxonomy (GTDB): domain Bacteria; phylum Pseudomonadota; class Alphaproteobacteria; order Rhizobiales; family Rhizobiaceae; genus BOKV01. The sequence goes on along the minus strand of JBATLL010000041.1, from coordinate 524,114 downwards.
ACAATTGTCTGCCTTAAGCACCGCACGGTGCTCGAGATGAATGCTTGACTTGGCCATGCGCTGCGGCGGCATCAGGCCGAGCACACATGACAGCCCCTGCCCGGCAAGCTGTGCAGATGCCTTGGTGACGATCGGCGTGACACCAGCATCGAACAACTGGGCGAAGATCGGCGCCCATTCATAGGAAAGGGTTACATCGACACCATCGCGCCGTGGGGTAACAGTGGCTGTAATGTCCAGCTTGGTGATCGTGCCGTCGATCGCGCCAGAGAAATTTGAAGTGACGAATTCATCGGCAACAGCTTCGATTTCAGCATCTTTCATGCTGGCAATGGAAAGCTCTTTGGTGGAAGCAAGCGCTGCCGCATCCGCAAGATTCTGCAGTTCAGCCTTCCTTTGGTAGAGCATGGCGTAATCAGTCGCCAGTCCACCCATCCCCAGAAGAGCTGGCGCCACGATTGCTGTGATGATTGCAAAGTTGCCGCCCCTGTCGCGCGCAAGCTTGACCAACAAATCAAAAATCATTTTTTCCTGCCTTGTCCTGATGCAACCCTAGCAGGCAGAAAATAACAAACGGTCAGCGGTTATGATTAATGTTCTACCGGTCCATTCAGATTTGGTTTACCGCAGGAATTTTCAATTATAACGGGTATGAATCAGGCGCTGCGGCAGGTTCGGCCCGCGACTGGCCGACAAAAAAGAACAGCCCCGGCTCGCGCCGGGGCTGCAATGAACTTCCTCGCACCAGCTGTTCAGAGCGTGCCGAGTTTTCCAAGTCCCTTGGCGGTCAGGTAGTAGAAAGTGACACGCTGCTTGTTCCGGTCGCCGGACATGGTTTCGCAGACTTTGGCGATTTCCTTGTCGCACTTGGCTGCGTCTGACAAACCGAGCTTCTTCATGCACCATTTCTCACGAACACGGTCCAGTTCCGCCGGATCAGTGCAGGAAACGAGTGACGCGTCGCGGCTGCGAAGCGCAATGCCCAAATGCTTCACGATCTTGTTGACCGTATCGGCGCTGGCGCCGGAATCATAGCGTTGTACATCTGCAAGATAGTCGCTCATGGAAACACTCCCCTAAATGCGATCTTTGTTTTCGGCCAACGATACTTGAACCGCCTCGATATTCCGGAAAGCTTCTGAGCGAATCCGGCCCGAGTGCAGAATATCATCGGATTTACGTTGCGTCACCCCTTCATTTGGGCACCTGGCCAGTGTCCAGGCGCAGGCCTAACATTGGCCTTTAACTTTGCTTCCATCAAGCCTATATTTGATGTGCCGGTTCGCCGGATATGACGATAAATGACCTGTGTAATAAACCATTCGGACCCGGGGGCAGAACCCGGCGCCTCCACCAAAATCCATGACCAGCGTGATGGCTTTTGGCGGGGGCGAATCAGGATCGACGAGGGCGTAAAGACAGTGTTTTCGTTCGGCATGGTACCCACCGTTATCGGGCCATCTCAATAGTTGCAAACGACAACTATGCGGAAGCACGTCTCGCCGCGTAAAGCGGTGCGATAGCTTCAATCAAACTCCTGGCTGTTCGCACGGTCAGGCGGGGTTCGGAGGCACCTGGCAACAGAAGCCTCCACTTCCTACCCAGACCCGCCATTCCGTTTCCATTGTCATTGAGACGATTTTTCCTGCTCCAGCAGGTGCCCGGCCCATGCAGTCCCTTGCGGCTGAAGGCTGACTTGGCGTAATCATGTGGAGTCGGGCGCATCCCGCCAATCTTGTCCCGCCCAATCAGCACAGACCAGGGAAAAGCCATGAGCGAAGACCTTATCCGGTACGACATTCTTGCGCAGGAAGCCCTGCGCAGCGTCATCCAGAAGGTACTCGAGGAGGTGGAACGCGCCGGCCTTCCAGGCGAGCATCATTTTTTCATCACCTTCCTGACCGGCTTCCCGGGTGTGCGCGTTTCCACCCGCATGCGCGAGCGTTACCCCGATGAGATGACCATCGTCATCCAACACACTTACTGGAACCTCAAGGTCACCGATCAGGCTTTCGAGATCGATCTGTCATTCGATGACATTCGCGAACGCCTTCGCATCCCCTTTGCCGCGGTGCGCGGCTTCTTCGACCCCTCGGTCAAGTTCGGCCTGCAATTCGACGTTGCGGAAGTGGAAGCTGCTGGCGAACCGGAAGCAGGCAAGAAGAAGGGACCGGCCGCACCCGCCTCAGTCCCAAGCGTCAAGCCCCGCGCAGTGCCTTCGCCTGGTGCAGATGTCTCCCCGGTGACGGCCTCGAAGGTTGCAAAACCGGACGCCAGGAGCACACCTGCAAAATCTGGCGCAAAGGTAAATGCCAAGGCCCCTGCTGGCGCATCGCCAAAGGCTGACGGCGACAAGAAGGGCGCGGAAGTCGTGTCGCTCGATTCCTTCCGCAAGAAGAAGTAGCGATGGCGGAAATCGTCAATCTGAGAATGGCGCGCAAACGCACTGCACGCGCCAGCAAGGAAGCCGAAGCAGAGCATCAGCGCGCGCTTCATTCCCTGCCCGCCAGAACCCGCAAGCAGGCCACGCGCGAAAGCAGGCGTGCCGAGCAACAACTTGATGGCCTGCAGCGCGAGCCCGACAAGCGGAAATGAGCAGGCGGACATGAGCAAGCGCTCCGTCACGATCCGGGGCCACAGAACAAGCTACTCGGTGGAAGACGAGTTTTACGACGCGCTTGTCGCGATCGCCGCGCAGGAGGGCAAGCCACTGGCGCGCCTCATCATGCGTATCGATACCAATCGCAGGGAAGGCCAGAATCTTTCATCAGCCATTCGCCTTTTCGTGCTCGCCAGACTGCAGGAAGGCAGCACACCCGGTCATTGACCGAACAGCTTCTTGCGCAGGTCTTCAAACAGGTTTGGTTGACGCCTGGGCACCAGTTGGATTGGGCCGTCCGCAGTCGGGCCTGTTGTGGTGTCGGCGCGACCCGATTGCCCGGTCTGCTGGGCGGCCCGCCTTGCAGCCTGCTCGTCGGCAAGGTTGCGGGCATTTGCTGCCTCCTGCGCCCTTGCCTGTTCTTCCGCGATACGATTAGCCTCCGCCTCTGCTGCTGCCTGCGCGCGGACCTTCTCTTCAGCTTCAACTGCCTTTCTTGCAGCTTCCGCCTCTGCTGCCCTGCGCGCTTCTTCCTCCGCCTGTGCCGCTTTTTCCAGTGCTGCCTGCTCCGCCGCCTTGCGTAGCGCTTCGGCTTCCGCCTTCTGTCTTTCCTCTTCCTCGCGGCGCAGCCGTTCTTCCTCCAGTTGGCGCTGAATTTCCTGAAGCTTGCGCAGCTCCTCCTGGCGTTCCGTCTCACGCAGGGCAATCCTTGCATTGCTGGCGATGACTTCACGGCGCAATCGCTGCTTCTCCAGCACGGCTTCCTGCAACAGTTCCACCCGACGTTGCTCGCGCTCGAATGCCCGAAGCGACAGGTATCCTTCCATCGCACTTGTGTCGGTACTGACCGTCATTGCCGCGGGATCACCCTCCAGGTTGAAGGATACCGATGGATCAGCCCCGGCAAGGGCCTCCTTGCCGGGATCGGGCCGAAGGGTCAGGGAGATGGTCGTCTGGCCATCGACAAGGCTGGCCTGCACACCTGCTTCGATGGCACCGCCATCATCCTCCATCTGCAGGTTTCTCATAACCGCATTTCCCTTGGTGACGCTGACCGCACCGTTGATGCTTCCAGCGGGAAACGTTCCGAGCAGGAAAGCTTCGCGCACCAGCGGCTCGACCGTTTTATTGTCTATCTCGAATTTGTCCGTTTCGCTTTCACGCAGAATCTTCTCCAGCCCGGACGTACGGATGCCGGTGAATCGGGCATCCTTGAGCGACACGACACCGCTGCCCGAAAGGCTTGCTGCCAGCGCCTTCAGGCTTCGCGCTGATGCGTCGACCGTGATGCCTGCGCTCAGACGACCCGCAAGCCTGGCAGGATAACCCGCCATCGCAATCACCTGGGCTGCATCTGCATCGTTCAGGTTCATCTGCAAATTGGCGATTGCCGTGCCTTGCGCATTGCGGAAATCGGCATTGCCGGAAATCGCGCCGCCAAGCCACTGCGCCGTGGCATCCTGCAGGGAGACGGACCCGTCACGCAATTGTAGCTTGCCGGTGAACTGCTCGCCGGTTGGCCCGAACCCGAATTCGAGCATTTCTGCCGAAACACTGATTTCACCCTCTGCGCCGGGGAACAGGCTCGCGCCAAACTCCTGATCGCTCAGGCCCGCTTCCAGGCCAGAGCCGCCAAAGGTTCCAGCACCACCGTGAATCTCCCCCAGAAACGGTAGCGAAAGCACCGACATGGCAAGGCTTCCACCGAGCCTCGGCGAACCCGTGGCGGAGCGCTCGATTTCGACTTCACCCGCAAGCGAGTTTCCTGAAACCGATGCCGAAAGAGACGAAAGGCGAAATCTTTCCCGGTTGCCGGTAAGCTTGAAGGCAGCCGATACTGGATTGCCTTCCCCGGTGCCCGGCAATGGATAGCCTGACAGCAGCATCCACGGATCAATATCCTTCGACCCAAGCGTCACGTCGAAATCCATGTCGCCAGGGCTCGGCAGCAGGCTTCCAGCGCTTCGAACCGCTTCCAGTCTTCCAGACACTGTCAGGTCCGTTCCAGGCGTGCTTGCAGAGAAATGGGCTGACAGACCGTCTTCGGGAACACCGTTGAAATCCGCCGTGATCGTGACCGGCCCTTCGCCCCCGATAGGCGAGACAGGAATAGCCAATTGCTGCCCCAGAACAACCGGATCATCCTGCTCGAGCTTCAGCGAAATGTCGTGGCCACCGCGCGCCCATTGCTGTGGCTGGCCATTGAACCTGTCACGCAGGGTGAAGGCGGTTCCGCCAACAGTTCCGCTCAGCGAAAGATTGGCGAGCGATTGATCTCCCTGCGGTCGCGCCTCGACATCCATCACCGCTTCGAGATTGGCCGAAAGCTGCGGGGACAGGGACAGCGCGACGAGCATTTCGCGCAGATGGCCGCCTTCTTCGCCAAGGCGTCTTGCGCCAAGCTCGGCCAGACCTGAGGCGTCGTCAGCAGCGACACGGATCGACAGGTTTCCCGACGGCTTGCCCAGCAGGTCTGACAGCTTGCCGCTGCTTTCGATCCGCGCACCAAGAAAATCACCGGCACTGACCTGATCAACGGAAAGCGCGCCGTTTGCCACCCTGAAGTGAGCATTGACCTGCGAAGCGGAAAGTCCTGCTGCTTCCAGTTGCCCGGCCTGGATGGCGATATCGAGATCGTGGCTCGACAGATTGCCGCCCTCGCTTCCCCCAGCGAGCGAATAGATGGCAACAAGATCATCCAGGTCGATCGTCTCGCCCGACAGCCTTGCAATGATTGCCGGCCGTCCCTTGCCTGCAGCCAGGCGCTGAAGCTTGCCGCGAAGCTGTGCATCATCAAGCACCAGTTCGAAATTCTCCAGCGTGGTCTGGGTGCCGGTCAGGGTCACATAACCAGAGAATCCCGCGCTGGTCAGGCCGCGAAGTGCCGCATTGTTCTCTCCGCCAAGCCAGGCCGCAAATCCTGTCGGCTGGCGCGATGCCAGCAGCATCTGGCCAGTGAAACCGAAGTCCCCACCCGTGCCAAGCCGCCCGGAAGCCTCTACCAGCGTGTTACCGGGAAGGATCGTCGAAAGGCTCGAAATCTTCCACCCCGTAGTGTCTGGATGGACGATCGCGGCAAACTCGCGAATGACCGTATCCCCGGCAACGATGGCAGGAAGCGAGAGGTCGATCTTGCCGGAAGCAGTGGGAACCGGAATGCGGTCCACGATGGATTTCAGCGCTCCCAGCCGCGCTTCAAGACTTGTATCAGCCGATTTCTGCTGCCCGGACAAACGGTCGAGATCGATCTGGCGACCATCTGCGATCATCGCGAAGGATACTTCCTCGCGAATGTTGGCCGCACCCTTGCCCGTGACCGTGTAGGGATCATCCCTTGGCCCCACTTCCAGCCTGTATTCGGGCACTTCAATGCGCTCGGGCGTTGCCTCGAACATGCCGGAAGCGTTCACCGGCAGGGGCTGCCTTTCATCCTCGCCCGAGGCAACCGGGCCCAGTTCGAAACTGCCTTTCCAGGACAGCACTCCCTCGTTCAGCGAAACAGGTCCATCCGCTGTCAGCCGGTAAGGCTCATCGATGCGTTGCGAAGTCACCTTAAGGCGGATCGAGCCGCTTTCCTGAAGCCGTCCCGTTGAAATGTCGAAGCGCGATGCGATCCCTTCTGCCACACCGCTTGCCTCGATGCGCCACGGCCCAAACAGCGACTGGGCACTGACATCGGCATTGATCGACACTGCTTCCAGGCTGCGCCCCGCAGCAAGACCATTGACCTGCAGCGAGCCATCGACCACCCGCACCTTTTCAAGCTGCACCTTTTGCGGATCAACGATGCTTTCCTTGCGTGCCGTCCAGGAGATCGCCCCCTTCTCATTGACCTCGACCGTTATCCTCGGCCGATGCAGCACCATGTCGACAATCTTCACATCGCCGCTGAGAAACGGCATCAGTTCGGCATCGAGCGAGAAGCTTTCCACCGTCATCATTGGCGTGCCGTCGGAATTCTCCCCGACGGACAAATCGCTGAACGTCAACCGCGGCAGGGGCAGGATGCGAATGTTCGCCCGACCGCCAACGCGCACCGGCTGGCCCACGACGCGCGAGGCTTCTGTCTCGAACGCAGTCTTGTAGGAAGTCCAGTCGATGAAATAGGGAGCGATCAGCGCTGCAAACAGCAGCAACACGATCAACCCGCCAATAGCGACGAACAAACGGTACAGTTCAATTCTCCTCGCGGCCCTCTTGTGGCTGGTTTATCTGGACTACCATGCTCAATGGTCAGGCAGTGCCAGCACCTTTCCCGGATTCATGATGTTGTCCGGGTCAATGGATTTTTTTATGGCCGTCATGATGTCTGCGCCTGCACCATGTTCGAGCCGAATGAACCGGCGCTTCCCTTGGCCGATGCCATGTTCGCCGGTGCAGGTCCCCTCCATCGCCAGCGCCCGCAAGGCCAGCCGTTCTGCAACCCCTTCCGCCCGCGCGATCTCATCCTTGTCACCAGGATCGAAGCAAAGAGCGGCATGGAAATTTCCATCGCCCACATGCCCCAGAATCGGACCGAAAAGCCCCGCTTCCTCGATGTCACGCTGGGTTTCAACGACGCATTCGGCCAGGCGTGAAATCGGTACGCAGACATCGGTGGACAGGGCATTCTTGCCGGGCGCTGCCGCCTTGACCGCCCAATAGGCGTCATGACGCGCCTTCCACATGCGATTGCGGTCCTCTGCCTTTTCCACCCATTTGAAGCCTGAGCCGCCGCAATCCGTGGCGATGGCTCCAAACAGTTCCGCCTGCTCGCGCACACCGCCAGCAGTTCCGTGGAACTCCAGCAGCAACATCGGCGATACGGGAAATCCCGTTTTGGAGTAATTGTTGATGGCTTCAACCGAAGGCGCATCAAGCAGCTCTATGCGCGCCATCGGAATTCCACACTGCAAGGCCGTGATGGTCGCATTGCAGGCTGATTCCACATCCGGAAACGAGCAGGTCGCAGCCGACATGGCTTCGGGAATGCCAAACAGCCGCAAGGTTAGTTCGGTGATGATGCCGAGCGTTCCTTCAGAGCCGACCAGCAGACGCGTCAGATCGTAACCCGCCGAGGATTTGCGCGAACGCTGTGCGGTCTTGATGATACGCCCATCAGGCATGACAGCCCGCACGCCTATGACATTTTCACGCATCGTGCCATAACGCACCGCATTGGTTCCCGATGCCCGCGTTGAAGCCATGCCGCCCAGCGAAGCATTCGCACCCGGATCAATCGGGAAGAAAAGACCGGTGTCGCGCAGGTGTTCGTTTAACTGCTCGCGCGTGACGCCCGGCTCGACCACGACATCCAGATCTTCGGCATGGACCGCAAGAATTCTGTTCATGCCATTGAGATCTATGCTGATACCGCCCGCAGGCGCGTTCACACCGCCTTCAAGAGAAGTTCCGGTTCCAAAGGCAACGACAGGCACCTTGTATTGCGCGCATACGCTCACTGCATCCTGGACATCGTTTTCGGACATGGCAAAGACGACACCATCCGGCAACTGTGACGGCAGGTAGGTCGTGGTGTGCGAATGCTGCTCACGGAACGCCTGCGCGGTCTTGAAGCGGTCACCGAAGCGCTGCGCCAGCACGCCAAGCGCTGTCGCAATTCCCTCCTCGTTGCGCACAAGTGCTTCCACATCGGAAAGAGCCATGAATGATCCTCCATTGGTCCGGCCTGTCTTTCCATTTGGGCCTTTCACTGCCCACTTTGCAAGATGGCGAACGGCAGGTTACGGTCATGTGAGCGAATTAGGAAGCCGACCACCCGCAACATGCCGGAAATCCTCAGAAATCTGCCACGTATCCTGTATCAGTGGGTTGAACCGAACCTGCGAAACTGGTTTGCGACACGCCAGCCTCAGGTCTGGCTGCTGGCATTGGCTGCAGGCCTGGCCGTTTCCATGGCTGCCATCCTGTTCCGCGAACTTATCGGCCTGTTTCAACTGCCCTGGCTTGGCACCGCTTCCGAGCGGGTCGCAACCTTTGCCGCTACCCTGCCCTGGTACATGATCATGGCTGGACCCGTCGTCGGCGGCCTTGCTGTGGGCCTTTGCCTGCAATTCATTCTTCCATCACGGCGCACCAGCGGCGTTGCCGATGTCATCGAGGCGCGCGCAAGTTACGGCCGCTCCATCGGTTTCCGTGACGCGATAGCCTCTGCCTTCGTGACATCGCTTTCGCTGGGATCGGGCGCCAGCGCCGGTCGCGAAGGACCGGTGGTTCATCTTGGCGCGGCCATTGCCTCGGCTGCCGGGCGGCATTTCCGCCTGCCGGACTGGGGACGGCGATCCCTGCTGGCCTGTGGTGTCGCTGCCGCCGTCTCGGCCTCGTTCAACGCCCCGATAGCCGGAGTGCTCTTCGCCCATGAAGTCATTCTGGGCCACTATGCCGTGCGCTCCTTCGTGCCGATCGTGATTTCCTCCGTTTCGGGGACGATCCTCTCCCGACTCTGGTTCGGCGATGTGGCTGCCTTTTCCGTACCGGCCTACCAGATTACCTCCTTCTGGGAGTTTCCTGCCTTCGCGCTGCTTGGGCTGGTCTGTGCGCTTGTCTCGGTCCTGTTCCAGTTCTCGCTCATGTCTGCCGACTATGTCGCGCGTGGCATTCAGATGCCGCTTTTCCTGCGACCGGTCGCGGGTGGGTTGGCCGTCGGCATCCTGGCACTGGCTTTCCCGCAAATCCTGGGCGTCGGCTACGAGGCGACCGACCTTGCCCTGCGCAATCAGCTTTCATTGTGGCTGATGCTGGCACTGCTTGTAGTGAAAACGGCGGCAACTGCCATTACGCTTGCTTCGCGTTTCGGTGGCGGCATTTTCTCGCCCTCACTCTATCTGGGCGCAATGGCGGGCGGCGCCTTCGGCGTGATCGCCGCCCAGATATTCCCCGACATGGCTTCGAGCCAGGGCCTTTATGCCATTCTCGGCATGGGCGCGGTTGCCGCAGCAGTGCTCGGTGCGCCCATTTCCACTACCGTGATGGTGTTCGAACTGACCGGTGGCTATACCCTGTCCATCGCGCTTCTGTTGACCGTCTCGATCTCCAACGGCATCAACAATGCTCTGCATGGCCATTCATTCTTCGACTGGCAACTGCGCATGCGTGGGCTTTTCCTCCAGGACGGTCCGCACCGCCATGTGATGCGCGTCCGCAAGGTCCGCGATTTCCTGATACCGCTTGGTGAAGACGAACCTGATACGCTGTCGGAGAGCCATGCAGCCCTGCCTCGCTTGAGCCCCGATGATACGCTTGAAACCGCCCTGCGCGTCTTCGACCAGGGTGGTCATGACCGGCTTCCAGTTACACAGGGCGAAGACGCCAGGCTTTTGGGCTGGGCGAGCCAGGTGCACGCGCTACGCTTCTTCAACGCCGCCCTGATCGAGGCTTCCGAAGAAGAACATCTCCATTGAGCGGCAATGATACATGGGCTTCACCTCCCCCGCAGCACTCAAGGATTTCAATGGATTGAGGTAAAATACCCCGGTTCTCGTGTAGTTTATTTTTCGGAAAAATTTACCTAATTGCGTAACGGAACCCAAATGGCAACCGCGCTATGGATAGCCTCCGGTTCAAATTGCCGGGCTGGCTATTCTGCAGGGGTTCCATGTTTCACAATCTGTCACGATTCCTGAAGGACAAGCGGGGTGCCTATGGTCCGCTCTTCGCGATTTTGACCGTTCCCCTTTTTGGCACGGCTGCTGCAGCAATCGAATATTCCCGCATGACGGAAGCGCGTACCGACATTCAGGTGGCACTTGACGCAGCAGCGCTGGCGACAGCCAAGGAAATGTCCTTCAATCAGGACGAAGCCTATCTGAAAACCTACGCCCGAAACTTCTTCGATGCCAATCTCGATGACACTATCGACACGGCAGAAATCGGCTTCAACCTCATCATGGAAGCCACGATCAATGGCGGCAACAATGTCCGCCTGACAGCCGACTATGATCACGGCGCGATTCTGGGCAAGTTCATTGGCGTCGAGGAATTCGACATGGCCATTTCCAGCACGGTCGCCGCAGGCAACCGCACTGTTGAAGTGGCGATCGTAGTCGATAACTCCGGTTCGATGAACAGCTACACCGGGTCCACCTACAGCACCCGCATCGAGCGGGCACGCACGGCGGCGGAAAACCTGGTCAATTCACTCTTCTCCGTTGCATCGATGAGCAACAAGCCCGACCCGATGAAAGTCGCATTGGTTCCCTTCGGCAGCTCGGTCAACATTGGCGGAAAATATCGCGGCGCTTCCTGGCTCGACCGTTTCGGCTGGTCGTCCGTCCATCATGAAAACCTCGACTGGATCGGCACGAATACGCGCGGCGACCAGTGGCCCAACTCCTTCGCCATTTCAGGTGGCTTCAAGTCAGGCTCGACCTTCACCAACACGCTCGGCCCATCGCCCAGCCCTTACCAGTCGGGTGCCTTCTCGGCAGTCTCCACGCAGTGGCTTTCGCGCTGGACCCTTTTCGATGCGCTCGACGTGAGCTGGGCGGGTTGCGTTGAAATGCGTCCCTGGCCGTACCACACGACCGACGATGCTCCCAGCGAACTGGTGCCGGACACGCTTTTCGTTCCGATGTTTGCGCCCGATGAGCCGGACTATGTCCATCGCGACGAGGATGACGATTACCAGAACAACTATCTCAACGACTATCGCCGGGTCGGAGCGGACTATCCCACCACAAGCTACACATCACGCAATTATACACGCCAGTTGTGGCGCGAAAGCTGGACAGCGAAATACAACCAAGATGCCCCCTGGACCCGTTCGGAAGCCCGCAATGACAGTACCAAGGATGAAATGGGCAAGTCCCGCAGCCGCGATCTTGGCACCTGGGGACCCAACCAGGGGTGCACCACCAATCCGATCCAGGAACTGAGTGCCGACAAGAACGCGGTCATCAATTCCATCCGTGCCATGGAAGGCGGCGGCTTCACCAACGTTCAGGCGGGGATAATCTGGGGATGGCGCGCGCTGTCGCAGAACGAACCTTTCGCGGAAGGACGCAGCTACGACACGCCGGAAAACGACAAGTACATCATTGTCCTGACCGATGGTAACAACACCTATCCCTCGCAATCCACCTGGAACGAAACCGAATATTATTCCTGGGGTTACGGCAAGGATGAGCGCGTCTTCGATGGAATAAACGGTTGGCAGACGGAAATCGGCGCGATGAACATTCACACTGCCACAACCTGCGACAACATCAAGGCTGTTCAGGATGCCGATGGCGAATCCGCCTATCGCATCTTCACCATCGCCTATGATGTTTCCGATGGTTCAAGCGTGAAGGACCTTCTGTACAATTGCGCGTCGACCGGTCCCAATGGCCAGAAATATTATTATGACGTGTCCGGCGATGCGATTGCAGACGCCATGACCGCCATCGGCAACGAAATTTCCGACCTGCGTCTGGCGAAGTAAAACCGTTCCCGCCCTACATCGGCAGCGGATATCGTCGGAAAACCGAGGCGATATCGGCCATCACCGCATCGCTGAGCGACAGATCAGCGGCGGCGATATTGGTCTTCAATTGTTCAAGGCTGGTCGCGCCAATGATCGGCGCCGTCATGAATGGCCGCGTCAGGCAGAAGGCAATTGCCATCTGCGCCAGATCAAGCCCATGGCGTTTTGCTACCTCGGCGTAATCCTTCAGCGCTGCCCCGGACATTTCATTGGAACGCCCGTTCAGGTCCGGTTGCATGGACATGCGCGTGCCCGGTTGAACTGTGCCGTCAAGATACTTGCCCGACAACAGACCCGCGGCCAGCGGCGAGAAAGCCAGAAGCCCGACATCCTCATGGTGGGAGAGTTCGGCGAAATCGGTATCGAACAGCCGATGAAGCAAACTGTATTCGTTCTGCACGGTGGCGATGCGCGGCAGTCCCTCCTTTTCGGAAAGCCTGAGGAACTGTGCCGTTCCCCAGACGGTCTCGTTTGACAGACCGAAAGCGCGGATTTTGCCTTCCTTCTGCAACTGGCCAACTGTTTCAAGAAGATCGCGAACATGGTCTTCCATGATGCCGCGCGCCTGGCGTGTCGCGTTATAGGTCCAGCTCTTGCGGAAATGATAGGAGCCGCGATTGGGCCAGTGCAGCTGATAGAGATCGACATGATCACTACGCAGCCTGCTCAGACTTCCCTCCAGCGCCTCCCGCAGGATACGGCCGTTCACCATCGCGCCGCCCCGGATATCCTTGTTGCCTTCACCGGTCACCTTTGTTGCAAGCACGACTTCATGACGCCTGCCTGTGCGGGAAAACCAGCTGCCGATGATCTCCTCGGTGCGTCCTGTCGTCTCTGCGCTTCTGGGTGTTGTCGGATACATTTCCGCCGTGTCCCAGAAGCTGACACCGTGATCCATGGCATAGTCCATCTGTTGATGGCCTTCCGCCTCGCTGTTCTGCGATCCCCAGGTCATCGTGCCAAGGCAGATGCGGGAAACGGAAATGCCGGTGCGGCCAAGCGGGACTTGTTTCATGGAAGGATTCCGGAAATTGGATCAGATCAATGGGTGAAGTGTTTTGAGCAAAAATGCCGTGCAATTGCAAATCGCGCGCCATGATCATCCTGCGCATCTGCTTGAGCCAGGCGACCGCCAGAGCATGGCGCGCTTCCAATTTGGTCGCGAATCACTACATTCAGCGGATGGCCAACCCACAAGCCGAAGACGATGACGTGCCGTATGCAGACAACGGTTCGCGACCCAGCGAAGGCGGTCTGGCTGCGCGCGCGCTTGCCGCACAGCGCGGGCACAATGCGCCCTGGCTGCAGGACGTCAATCCGGAACAGCATGATGCCATTGTGACCACCGAAGGTCCCCTGCTGGTGCTGGCCGGTGCTGGAACCGGCAAGACCCGGGTGCTCACCTCGCGCATCGCCCATATTCTGGCTTCCGGCCTTGCCTTTCCCTCGCAGATACTTGCAGTCACCTTCACCAACAAGGCTGCGCGCGAGATGAAGTTGCGCATTGCGCGCCATGTTGGCGACCAGGTCGAGGGCATGCCCTGGCTCGGCACCTTTCACTCCATCGGCGTCAAGATCCTGCGCCGCCATGCTGAACTGGTAGGCCTCAAGTCGGATTTCACCATTCTCGATACCGACGACCAGATCAGGCTGCTCAAGCAGATCATCCGGGCAGAAGGAATTGACGACAAGCGCTGGCCTGCGCGCCAGTTGGCAGGCCTGATCGACGGCTGGAAGAACAAGGGGCTTTCCCCGGACAAGATTCCCGAAGGCGATGCCCGCGCCTTCGGCAACGGCAAGGGCCGGGAACTCTACACGCTCTACCAGGATCGCCTGAAAATCCTCAACGCCGTCGATTTTGGCGACCTGCTGACGGAAACGATCCGGCTGTTTCGCGAGTATCCCGATGTGCTCGCCGATTACCAGCGCCGTTTCAGATACATGCTTGTCGACGAATATCAGGACACCAACGTTGCCCAGTATCTGTGGCTGCGCCTGCTCGCACAGCGCCCCCAGCCCGCCGGTGCAGACGACAAGACCGCAAGGGTTCAGCCAAACATCTGCTGTGTGGGCGACGATGATCAGTCGATCTATGGCTGGCGCGGCGCGGAAGTCGACAATATCCTGCGCTTCGAGAAGGATTTCCCCGGTGCCAGGGTGATCCGGCTGGAGCGGAATTACCGCTCCACCAGCCATATCCTCGGCGTTGCATCCCACCTGATTTCCCGCAACGAGGACCGCCTCGGCAAGACGCTGTTCACCGAGCATAGTGACCCCGACGATCCACGGGTCAAGATCTGCGCCTGGTGGGATTCGGAGGAGGAAGCACGTGGTATTGGCGAAGAAATCGAGAATTTCCAGCGTGCCGGCCAACCCCTCAATGACATGGCCATCCTGGTGCGTGCATCCTTCCAGATGCGCGAATTCGAGGATCGCTTTGTAACCATGGGCCTCAACTACCGTGTCATTGGCGGCCCGCGTTTTTACGAACGCATGGAAATCCGCGATGCCATGGCCTATTTCCGCGTCACGAGTCAGCCAGCCGACGACCTCGCCTTCGAACGCATCGTCAACACGCCCAAGCGAGGCATAGGCGATGCCACACTTCGCTTCATCCACGACACCGCGCGCGCGCGCCGCATTCCGCTGCTCGAAGCCGCGCGTGAACTGACACAGACCGAGGAACTCAAGCCGAAGGTGCGCTCGGTCCTCAAGGCATTGCTTGATGACTTTGCCCGCTGGAGTGGCCTCATTGATGCCATGGCTCATACCGAACTGGCGGAAATGATCCTGGATGAATCCGGCTACACACAGATGTGGCAGAACGACCGTTCAGCCGAAGCGCCGGGGCGTCTTGAAAACCTCAAGGAACTGGTTCGTTCCATGGAGGAATTCGAGAACATGCGCGGCTTTCTCGAACATGTAAGCCTGGTCATGGAATCGGAAAACAATGCCGAACAGGACGCCGTTTCGCTGATGACCCTGCACGCGGCCAAGGGCCTGGAATTTGAAACCGTGTTCCTGCCCGGCTGGGAAGAAGGCCTGTTCCCCCACCAGCGCGCCCTTGACGAGGGCGGACGGTCTGGCCTGGAGGAGGAACGCCGCCTCGCCTATGTTGGCGTCACACGTGCGCGCACCCGATGCATCATCGCCTTCGTGTCGAACCGGCGTATTCACGGCATGTGGCAATCCACAATTCCTTCCCGCTTCATCGACGAACTTGAAGCCCCTGGCACACCGCAGGCCCACTCCCACATCGAGGTTGCGGAAACCGGATCGGGCTATGGCGGATATGGTGCACGTTCGGTGGGCGGCAGTTATGGCGCATCCCGGTTTGATACCACCGATCCGTTCCGCAATGCCTACGCCACGCCAGGCTGGCAGCGCGCCCAGGCCCGCAACGCGCAGACAGGTTCGCAGTCCACAAAGTCGAACTGGGGCAGCCGCTCCGGTCCGACAACGAAAAGCAGGACGATCGAGGGCGAACTCGTCGCATCCACGGTCAACCAGCCATCCTCGGATTTTTCAATTGGCGACCGCGTCTTCCATCTGAAATTCGGCTATGGCCACATCGCTTCGATTGATGGCAACAAGCTCACCATCGACTTCGACAAGGCCGGCCAGAAACGGGTTCTTGATTCATTCGTCGAAGCAGCCTGACTGACCATGCTTTCCCACGACATCGACGGGATCGGGGCTGCGCCTCGTCCAAACCAAAGGATTTGAGAACGAGTTGAGTCTATCCACTCTTCATGTTAGCTTTAAGGAGTGCTTTTTAAGCAACATATTGATGGAGAGAGATATGTTTGCAGTTATAAATGGAATGGCAAGAACATTTACTATCGCAATAATTGCATTAGCGACTAGCCTGACTTTATACGCCGACTTAGCATTTTCCAACAAATCCCCAGGATTCGATGAAGGTGGTGGAATAGTTACAAAGGAACCATTTCCAAGAAACACTACTACCGGAATCACGCGCGAACGCACAAAGGACGATATTTACATCGAAACAATCTGGGAACATGTCATGGATGACAGCCTGAGTTTCTATCTCTCCAGCCGCACGAGGCTTTGCAGGTTCATCAAGCGCGTGGATGAGATGCATCCAGAAAAGTATGCTGGGTTTTTCCGAGACATACTTAACTACTCCGAAAACATCGAATCGCGAAAGAAGACCCACAGCAATCTCTGGAAACTGGGCTGGGCCGTAACATTCTACAAGAACTACAAGTCGGGTGCCTGGACCGGGGATCGGTACAGGAAGGTCTGGAAAAGAAACCTCGGCGGGGAACCCTGTTACTGACATTTTGACAGGCTTCACGACCAGGACAACGTTCATTCATGGGAAATTCTGTTGATCTGCGCGCTGTGCAACATGTCACACCGAAGATCCGGACCTGACCCTATATCTCCCTCATGGACGGCGAGGACCCGTCACCAAGAGAGGGATTACCCAGATGAACAAGTCAGTCACAAGTGCCGTATTCCTGGTGGTGCTGGCTGCTACCGTGATGGCCGCATTTTCGGTCTATGCGGCGCACGCTGCCTCCAGCAGGTCGTCAAACTTCGATAGCCGGATCGAGAATGCCTTCGACACAGCCACTGCCTGCGCAAGACAGGTCTGGCCCGCAATCGATAGCAGTTGCCTCGTCTCGGTCTCGGGCAGCAGCGTCAAGGCGAAGGTCCGCAACGCCGGTTGAAACACCTGGCGCTAGGCAGGTGACAGTGAACCTGCTTCGCCAGGAACGGGCGGAACCGCATAGACAGCCACATCCCATGAAATGCCGGTAGGCGCATCTGCAACGGTGCGCCTTTCGCGTTCTTCCAGGCCTGTTTGCGCCAGTTCCCGCCACAGGCGGATGGAACTTGCTTCCCAGTTCGGCTTGTCGGGATGCGCGCCAACACACGATACGATGACCAGCGAACCCGGCAATTGCCCCTCAAGGGTACGAACCAGGTGTGCCACTGATCCAGGATCATAATAGAGCACCTCGCTGGCAACAGTGATGCGTGGCGCAAGCGGCACCGGCTTTGCATCCCAGTCCTGCAATCGCACGCAGGCCTTGACGGTCGGAATCGTGCTGGCGGGTATCCCCTTGAGTGCCTCGGCGGAAACATCAAGCGCGATGTAAAGCGACACGGTTGCCGGATCGAGCAACGGCAGCAGCAGGCCCTCGCCACACCCGACATCGGCCACTTCGACACTTTCCATTCGGGCGGACGCCTCGCCTATCATGGCAGCAATCATGTGCAGGCGGGCCAGTTCCATGGGTTTGTGCAGGAACCTGTACTTGCCGGACCTGAACTCCGCATCCCAGGCTTCAGCGCTCTTGGCAACACCTGAGAGTGCCTGACTTACCTGCCGATCACCCGATTGCATCTGACTTCTCCATCCCGAACGATTGCGACGCATGGCAATCTTGGCCGAAACGTCCCTGCGCTCCATCCTTTCGCCAATCTGTGGTGAATTGACGGCACGCACAAGCCACTTCAACCTCCCACACGCTGCCGCAATACCGGTCTGGCATTCGCATTCTCCATGCCACAATCAGCGCGCGACATCCATAAAGCAAACGCTTGCGAGCGGCTTTGGTATTTGCCGGGCGCCATGCTAGGTGTTTCCCGCAATGGGCGCCGTTTCAAGGGGTAAATGATGATTGGCAGACTGTTCCGACTATTCGTGTGGCTATCTTCAATGCTGGTCGTGGTGGCAGCCATTGCCGCCTTCATCTACCGTGCCGAACTCATTCGCCTCTACAACGTCAACACACTGTTTGACGAAAACAGGATCGTTTCCAATTTCTCGTCGATGAGCACCATGTTTCACCACAAGCTGGTGACAAGGAAAGCCGACACGGTTGAATGGCAGGTCGACCCACGTGACCTTGCAACGGAATACCGGTTCGATGGTCAGGCGAAATCACTCCAGGGATGGCTCGACGGGACACGCACCACATCGCTCCTGGTCATACAGGATGGCAAGATTGTCAGCGAAAACTACTATCTTGGCACAGGTGCGGATGATCTTCGCATCTCCTGGTCAATGGCGAAGTCGTTCGCCTCGGCCATTTTTGGCATCGTCATGAAGGATGGCGCCATCAAGAACCTTGATGATGCCGTTTCCGATTATGTCCCGACCCTGAAGGGCACCGTCTATGAGGGTGTCAGGATCCGCAATGTCCTGAACATGGCGTCGGGCGTGCGCTTCAACGAGGACTATCTCGATTATGATTCAGACATCAACCGCATGGGCCGCATCCTCGCGCTTGGCGGCTCGATGGATGCTTTCGCTGCAGGCCTTGAAGCAAGGGAACGCGAGCAGGGCAAGCTGCGCCAGTATACTTCCATCGACACCCATATCCTTGCCATGGTCCTGCGCCAGGTCACCGGCAAGAGCCTCGATCAGCTGTTTGACGAACTGATCTGGCAGAAGATCGGGCCGCAGGGCGATGCAATCTACCTCACCGACGGAGAGGGCGTCGCCTTCGCGCTCGGCGGGCTGAACATGCGCACACGCGACTATGCCCGCTTCGGCCAGATGATGCTCGACCTTGGTCGCTTCAACGGACAGCAGGTCGTGCCGATTCCCTGGGCAATCGAGTCGGTCAAGGCAAGCGCACCGGTTGCCTCCAATTCCAGCGATCACTTCGGCTACGGTTACCAGTGGTGGGTTCCGCCCGGTGCCACGGAGGAATTCAGCGCCATGGGCATCTACGGCCAGTACATGTACGTCAACCGGCTGAGCCGCACCGTCATCGTGAAGACATCCGCACACAAGGGCTTCCGTAACGACGGTGAAGCCGGCAACCGCATCAAGGCCGAAACGATTGCCACCTTCCGCGCAATCGCCAGCGGCCTGTCGGGTTGGCGCAACCCGGAAGAATAGGCTCAGGCCGGACACGGACTTATGCAGGAAATAGCACTGAAGATTGCCCTGATCGGCTTTGCCGGTATTTCGGCCCAATGGATCGCATGGCGAATGCATCTGCCTGCAATCGCGCTGCTGTTTGCGTGTGGATTGGTGGCGGGCCCCCTGACCGGATACATCGATCCGGTTCGCGATTTTGGCGAGGTCTATCGCCCCGCCGTGTCGCTGTGCGTTGCCATCATCCTGTTTGAAGGTGGCCTGACGCTCAACTTCCGCGAAATCGCCGAAACCTCGAAGGCCGTGCGACGCATCATCATCATTGGTGGCCCGCTGGTCTGGTTCATGGGCAGCCTGGCCGCCCATCATGGCGGCGGCCTGTCCTGGCCAACGGCCATCATCCTGGGTGCCATTCTGGTCGTCACCGGTCCAACCGTGATCATGCCGCTGCTTCGTCAGGCGCGCCTCAGATCGCGCCCCGCTTCCCTGCTGCGCTGGGAAGCCATCGTCAACGATCCGATTGGCGCTCTGTTTGCTGTCCTTGCCTTTGAAACCTTTCTCGTCATGCGCGATGTGCATGACGCGGAATATCTGCTTGGCAGCGTGGTCCTTGCTGCCCTGCTTGCCCTTCCCGGCGCATGGCTTCTCGCCAAGACGATTGTCTGGCTGTTCATACGCGGCCTTGTGCCAGAATTCCTCAAGGCGCCGGTTCTCGTGGCCCTCGTCCTTCTCGCCTATGCAGTAACCAATCTTGCGCTTGAAGAGGCCGGGCTTCTCACCGTGACCGTCATGGGAATAGTGCTTGCCAATTCGCGCATTGCCAGCCTGACCGAAATGCGCCGCTTCAAGGAAACGATCACCGTTCTACTGGTTTCCGGTGTTTTCATCCTGCTCACCGCTTCCCTGAGGCTGGACACGATTGGCGAACTGGGACCCGAAGCACTGACCTTCGTTGCGCTGCTGCTCTTTGTCGTTCGCCCCGTCGCCATCTTCGTCGCGACCATTGCAACGGGCCTTTCCTGGCAGGAGCGCCTGTTATGCGCCTGGATTGCGCCTCGCGGGATCGTCGCGGTTGCAGTTTCGGGCCTGTTCGGCACGACACTTGCCGACATGGGCGTTGTCGATGGTGAACGCATGATCACCTACACGTTCGCCGTCGTGGCCGCGACCATCCTGCTGCATGGCTTCTCGCTGCCATTCCTGTCGCGCATCCTCGATTTGCGAAGCACCGAACGCCCGGGCCTGCTGGTCGTGGGATGCTCCGCCTGGAGTGCCGCCCTGGCGCGCAAGGTGATTGAACTCGAAGTGCCGGTCACGATTGCCGATTCCAACTGGGGACACCTGCGCTATGCCCGCAGCGAGAATATCCCCGTGTTCTTCGGCGAGACGCTTTCTGAAACCGCCCACCATCACCTTGATCTGAAAACCTATCAGGGCCTCATCGCTGCCACCGACAACGATGCCTACAACGCGCTGGTCTGCACCGATTTCGCACCGGAAATCGGCCGTTCCAGCATCTTCCAGATCGGTATGCGCGACGGCGAACCGAGCCGTCACGATCTCCACTTCACGCTCGGCGGCAGGCCCCTGATGAAGCCCGGCATGGCGCTCGCCGATCTTGAATTCCGGCTCGCCACCGGGTGGGCATTTGTCTCATCGAAGATAAGCGCGGAATTCAGCTGGGCCGACTATATCGAGTCCCGCCCCCCGCAAACGATTCCGATCCTGTGGGTCAATCCATCGGGTGAGGTCCGCTTCGTGTCCACCCATTCACAACCCAAGCCATCGCCAGGATCGTCAGTCATTTCCTTCGGCCCCAGACATGACCGGGACCCGCAGGCCAGGACCGAATCAAGGGCCACCACTTCATGAGCCAGATACGCTTCTCGCTGCAGCTGTCTTCCCAGCATGCCCGCCATATTGCCGCGATCCTCGAAGACGAATTCGAGGAAGACGCACTGCCCGTGGCAGCCTTCGAGGTCGATGAGAAAAGTGGCGTGTGGTCGGTGGCAGTCTATGCGCCCGACGACCAGGCAGCCGATGTGCAATCGCGCATGGCCCGCCTCATTGCCATGGAGAAGGTCGAAGGCAGCATTGCGTGCGAAACGCTGGAGGATACGGACTGGATTTCGCGCACCCTGCGCGATCTGGCGCCAGTGCGTTCCGGCCGCTTCATCGTGCATGGCAGCCATGACCGTCACATGCCTGCCCCACATCAGCACGCAATCCTTATTGATGCCGGACTTGCATTCGGCACCGGCCATCATGGCACCACCGCTGGCTGCCTGGACATGCTCGGCGAATGCCTCAAGCGATGCCACCCTGGCAATGCGCTTGATCTCGGCACAGGTAGTGGCGTTCTGGCAATCGCGATTGCCAAGGCGCTTGCCATTCCGGTTCTTGCCACCGATATCGACCCGGTGGCAACCGAGGTCGCGACCAGGAACTGCGTGCTGAACGGCGTATCCGACCGCGTTACCTGCCTCACCGCCCCCGGTTTTCACCATCGCGTTTTTGCCAGCCGCGTGCAATTTGACCTGATCGTTGCCAACATTCTGGCTGGGCCGCTACAGGCGATTGCCCGTGATCTTGCCGCCCATGCCGCCCCGGGCGCCACCATCATCCTGTCAGGCCTGCTGCCGCACCAGAAAGCGCGCATCGTCGCGACCTACCGCCAACATGGCGTGGTTCTCCGCAAGGCGCATCATCGCGACGGCTGGCTCATTCTGGTTCTGGAAAAAAGCGCCTAGACCCGGATCGCGCGTTCAGGCGACACGCACACGCTTGGAGCGCGGCTTTTCGGATGCCAGCGCCTCCAGAAGGGCAGCGGTTTCGCGAACATCCTCCACTTCATGAATGGCATGTTCGCCGCCTGCGCGACGCAGGGCATCGGCCAGTGGCCGGTCATTGCCACTGCCTGAGATGCGGTCTCCGAAAAAGGAAATGCGCGCGCCCGGATAGCGGGTCAGCAGTTCAGAAGCCAGTCGCCCCTTGTTCCAGCCGCGTGGCGTGATGTCGACGGATATCTGCCCGCCACGATGGGCTTCATATTGCGGAAAGGCTTCCTCGACCTTGCGCGCAATGCTATCGCGCTCGCCGCTTGCCAGATCATGCACCGCATAGGCAGCACGGTCGGCACTACCGGCGTTGCGGCCAACCACGCTTATATTCAGGGTTCC
Source organism: Rhizobiaceae bacterium (assembly GCA_049289295.1). Taxonomy (GTDB): domain Bacteria; phylum Pseudomonadota; class Alphaproteobacteria; order Rhizobiales; family Rhizobiaceae; genus BOKV01. The sequence continues at coordinate 502,005 of JBATLL010000041.1, read as the reverse complement.
AGCCCGCCGCTCGACATGATTGCCGACGCGCACGCCAAAGGGCGAACCATCAACGAGTTCCATTACATAATCGACGAGTTCATCGGGAAAGGAATGGTTCATGGAAAATAGCGCCCGGCCATCCTTCCACAATTCGTTGCCAGAGCAGCAGAACACGCCTTCCACCTGGTGCAGGATATCGCCTGGAACCTGCTCGATGAGCTTGGGATAGTCACTCCCGGTGACCAGATAGACGGAAAATCGCTCGACGATATTCCTGAATAGCGCCGCAAAGCGCCCATCCATGCGCTTGCGGGCATCCGTCAAGGTGCCATCAACATCGAAAACCAGAATATGTTGCATCAGCCGTTCTTCTCCGGCGGCACGGCCATTCCCGTGCAGCTTTCGGTAACACAATAACTGCTATCGGCTGATTTTCCGCTGAAAAATTGTTTCAAAGTTTAACGAAACAGGCGGAAGACAGAAATCCTGATCGAACAGCCCCGGCAAGCCCGCAAAAGGCCAGCCCGGGGCGGATTGTCAAAACTCAGAAGGGATAGGGAATGCTTCCCTGCTTCTGCAATTGCTTGCGGTTCAGGCCAGCGCGAGCCAGCGTTTCATTGTCGAGCGACAGCAATGTCGAGTTGACATAGAGACGTGCCTGACGTTCGCGGGCTTCGATCATGCGTGTCAGGCCATTGCGGGCAGCGCGCCCGACTTCACCAAAGAAAGACATCTTGCGGTTCCTTTCGGGAAATCCAGTTGAGTCTTCCTCCCTGCAACCCAAATTGGGTATCGCGGTGCCAAAGCGCAACAGCCGCAAATGCATGAAAGCCTTGCAGCGCGCGCATGGTTCGGCGACAGTTGGCACACTGCCAACAACTGGATTCCCAATGTTTCAATCATTCGAGATCAAGACATCCCCCGAAAATGGCAGGGAGCGCATTGCCGCGCTTCGTCAGGAGATGAAGAAAAGCAATGTTGATGCATTTCTGGTTCCCCATGCCGATGAGCACCAGAATGAATATCTGCCGCCTTGCGCGGAGCGCCTCGCCTGGCTGACGGGGTTCACCGGCTCGGCAGGCTTCTGCATCGTGACCGCAAGGAACGCCATTCTCTTCGTCGATGGCCGCTACACGCTTCAGGCCGCCAACCAGTGCGATCCCGACACGTTCACGATTGCTGATCTAGTCAGCACGCCACCTTCATCCTGGCTGACGCGCAATGCCGCCAGGGGCTGGCGCATCGGCTTTGACCCATGGCTGACCACCATTGCCCAGAAGCGGACATTCGACACATCGGTGGAAGGCGTCGGCGCAAAGCTTGTCGCCTCGCCAAATCTGGTGGACCGGGTCTGGCCGGATCGCCCCCCTGCTCCCGATGGTGAAGTGACATTGCGTCCGCAATCGATGGCTGGCGTGTCAGCCCAGGAGAAACTGGCAACCCTAGCCTCGACGATTGCCGCCGATGGCGCCGACCTCGTTTTGCTCAGCGACCCGGCCTCAATCGCCTGGGCCTTCAATATTCGCGGCAACGACATCGCCCATATTCCAGTGGCGCTGGCCTGGGCAATCGTCCCGGCATCGGGCAAGCCCATTCTCTTCATTGACCCGGCAAAGCTGGATTCAGGCACGCGTGGCAAGCTCACGAGGATCACTTCGATCGTCAAGTCGTCAGCTCTGGCAGAAAGCCTGGCGGAACTCGCAGTTGGCAAGAAGGTAATGCTCGATGCAAACCTTGTAGCATCTGCGCTCGGTGACCTGGTGAGTGCGGCAGGCGCGACCATTCTTGAAAAGCGCGATCCCGTTGTCATCCCGCGCGCCGTCAAGAACGCTGCGGAAATAGAGGGCATGCGGGCAGCGCACCTGCGCGACGCCATCGCGGTAACGCGTTTCCTTTCCTGGATGAGCCGAAAGGAAATTTCAGGTCTCGACGAGATACGCGCCGCGCGCAAACTCGAACGCTTCCGCGACGATACGGCCCGCGATTTCGGCACCCGCCTTTGCGAAATCGCTTTCGATACCATTTCGGGTTTCGCAGCCAATGGCGCGATTGTGCATTATCGCGTCACCCGACAGACCAATCAGTCCTTCGAGCCGGACAATCTCTACCTCGTCGATTCCGGCGCACAGTACGAAGACGGCACCACGGACATTACCCGTACAATCGTCCTGCGCAACCCCCCGCCCGGCGCAAGGCGTGACTATACGATGGTGCTCAAGGGCCATATCGCCATCGCGACTGCGCGTTTTCCCGCCGGTACGCGCGGCATCGATCTCGATCCCCTCGCCCGCATCGCATTGTGGCGCGATGGCAAGGATTTCGGCCATGGCACGGGCCACGGCGTTGGCGCCTATCTTTCAGTTCACGAGGGACCGCAATCCATTTCACGGCGCGGCATGGAGCAGTTCCTGCCTGGAATGATCGTCTCCAATGAACCGGGCTTTTACCGCGAGGATCACTACGGCATCCGGATCGAAAACCTGGAGCTGGTACGCCAGTGCGAGGAACATGACGGCTTTTTTGAATTCGAATGCCTCACCCTTGTTCCGATGGAGCGTGACCTCGTTGACGTCGCCCTGCTGACCCGCGACGAGATCGGTTGGTGGAACAGGTATCACGAACGCGTGCTGGAGGAAGTCGCCCCCCATCTTGACGACAGGGATCGCGACTGGCTGACGGAAGCCTGCAAGCCCTTCAGGACCTGACCCTAGCCGCCCACATGGCGCAGGGCGATTAGCATTGCGGTTCCGGCCAGAAAGGCCGGCATCAGGCTTGTGCGCAGGCACAGCAACCCCGTTGCGCAAAGCGCAAGGATTTCTGCCGGACCGCTATTGAGCAATGACGGGGCCACAAGCGTGGTCAACACGGCTGCTGGAACGGCGTTGAGCGCGGCATTGACGCGCGGGTGAATCCGCTTGAAGCGCGACAGGATCACATATCCGCCTGCCCTGGTGGCAAACGTCGCGACAGCAGCCGCGACAATGATCATCATCGTCTCGCTCAATCGCTTGCCCCTTCGCCATTGGCCGGCAGTGGCGCAACGGCGGCATAGGCGATGCCTGCAAGCGCGCCCAGCGACACATGCCAGGGCGAACCCACTAAATGATAGGCGATCATGGAACCAGCGGCAGCGAACAGAACCACTGGCAGCCACATTGGTCTCCGGCGAAAGCCCATGACGAGCCCGAGGAAATAGATCGGCAGCAGGAAATCCAGTCCGAAGGCGCGCGGATTTGTGATCAGCTTGCCGAATTCCGCACCGAGCCAGGCTTCAATCACCCAAAGCACATAGATCAGGAAGGCAAATCCCAGATACCAGGCAACCGTGACGGGTTTGCGTTCCTCGTAGCGTTTCTCGGTTTCGGCAAATTGCGGATCGGTCAGGAGGAAGAAGGCAAGCGCCTTTTGCGGGATCGTGAACCGACCAAGCCTGCGGCCGACCGAAGCCGAATAGAGCACATGCCTGAAATTGACGGCAAAGATTGAAAGCACGATCAGCCAGGGCGCGGTCTTGTGCCCGAAAAGTTCGATGCCAACCATCTGTGAAGCGCCGGCAAACAGCAGCCCGCTCATTGCAACCGCCTCGCCGACACTCATGCCATTGTCGACAGCGAGTGCGCCAAAAAGCACCCCGAACGGCGCCGCCGAAACGACAACACCGATGCTTTGACGCATGCCTGACAGGAAGTCATTTCGAACGCTGTTCATCTGCCGTGCTTTGGCAGTTCAGGCAGGGTTTGGCAACCTCAAAACCAGCTTCAGGCCTGGCTCAACTGCACGGCGTTGGCCAAGGCAAATGGATACACGCCATTGAACATTCCCGGCAGCCTTCTGGGCGGCGAAATGGCGTAGCCCTGGAACAGGTCAAAGCCCGCAAGTGCAGCGACCTCCAGATCCTCTTTCGTCTCCAGTCCCTCGCACAGGACTTCCGTGCCATTCTCGTGGAAGGTCCTGACCATGTTGGCAAGAAGGCTTCTCGAGGGCTTGCTGCCCTTCAGGTTCTGGAACAGCAGACGGTCGAACTTGACCAGGTCGGGCCTGAGTTTCCGGTAGCGCTGGAAATTCGAGAATTCCTGCCCGAAATCATCCATCGCAAGGCTGATCCCGGCGTCGCGCACGATCGCGATCATCCGTTCCAGAACCGCAAGTGAAAGGGTCTCCACTTCCAGGATCTCCAGCACCAGTTGATTGCAGCGCAGGCCATTGCGTTCAAGCGCGGGCAGAAGATAGGCGAATTCGCGCTCCAGCGATTCCACGCTGCCGAAAGTGTCGGGATTGTTGTTGATGTAGATGCGCCCGTTGCCAGGCTGCACAAGGTGGAAGTTCCGGATGTGGAGCGCCATGCACATGCAATGAACAAACAGCTGATCGCCCTGCTCAACGGACGCAAACAGCTGATCGGGCATCACCGCAACACCGCTGCGATCACCGCGTATCAGACCTTCGAACCCGTCAAACTGGAACAGGTCATCGGCGCTTTTGCGCACGATCGGCTGATAGGCGCTGTGAAGCAAATAGCCGCCATAGGTCCCGACCCAGCATTTCTGGTCATCGAGCGCCAGCGCGTCATGAACCTTTTCGGGTCTGGAACTCACCAATCCCTCTCCCCCTTGCAGCGATAATCTCGCATGAAGGAATGAGAAATCGGTAAATCATCGTTCGAAAAACGGGAACAGCCTGTTCAAGCCGCACTTACCAGTCGATGGCTTACAGGCCTGCGCGAATGAACCATTCATCTTCCGAAATGGTTTCGATGCTCAGTTCCTGGGCTTTCTTCAGTTTTGAACCCGCACCCGGTCCGGCAACGACAAGATCCGTCTTTGCCGAAACCGAACCTGCCACCTTGGCACCCAGACGTTCGGCAGATGCCTTCGCTTCATCGCGCGTCATGCGTTCCAGTGAACCCGTGAAGACGATGGTCTTGCCCGCCACCGGTGAATCGGTCGCAGGTTTTTCTGCTTCGAGGATCGTCAGTTGTGCGGCAAGTGAATCGACCTTGGCCTGATTGTGCTCTTCATCGAAGAAACGCGCTACCGCGGCAATGACCGCGTCGCCAATATCTTCGAGCGCATCCATTTCCTCGCGCGCGGTTGCATCGCCCTTCGCCACCGCATCAGCCGCATTGCGGAAACTCGCCCAACTGCCATAGGCGCGCGCGAGCGTCTTGGCCGTGGATTCGCCGACATGGCGGATACCGAGCGAAAAGATCAGGCGTTCCAGCTGGATCGTGCGCCGTGCCTCGATTGCATCGAAGAGCTTTGCAGCGGACAATTCCCCATAGCCTTCCCGCTCCCTAAGCTTGGTCGTATTCCTGCTGTCTCTTTCCTTCAGCGTGAAGATATCGGCCGGTTCCCGGATCGCCAGTTCTTCATCCTCGAAAAACGCATCGATCTGGCGTTCACCCAGGCCCTCAATGTCGAAGGCCTTGCGCGATACGAACAGCTTGAGATGTTCCTTGCGCTGGAACGGGCACGCAAACTCGCCTGAGCATCGCCGCACAACGCCCTCCACGCCACTGGCGGTTTCCTCCCGCACAATGTCGGTCTCGAGACTGCAGGGGCATTTCTGCGGAAAGGTGAAAACGCGCGCATCGTTCGGCCGCTTCTCCGGAAGATATCCCAGAATCTGCGGAATGACGTCTCCGGCGCGCTGTATTGTGACCGTGTCGCCAATGCGAATACCCAGACGCTCGATCTCCTCGGCATTGTGGAGCGTTGCATTCGTCACCACGACGCCACCGACATTGACCGGCTCGAGCCTTGCCACCGGAGTAAGCGCACCTGTGCGACCCACCTGGATGTCGATGTCCTTGAGAACCGTATGCGCTTTTTCGGCAGGAAACTTGTGCGCTATCGCCCAGCGCGGACTGCGCGAGACGAACCCCAGCCGCTGTTGCATGGCAAGATCGTTGACCTTGTAGACTACACCATCAATATCGTAACCGAGCGAAGAGCGCTTCAATTCGATGTCGTGATAATGCTGCAGCAGTGATCTCGTATCGCCGAACAGCCGCATCAGCGGATTGGTCCTGAAGCCCCAGGACGCAAACAGGTGTACCATCTCCATCTGGGTGTCGGCTGGTTGCGAACTCATTTCACCCCAGGCATAGGCGAAGAATTTCAGCGGTCTTTGGGCCGTGATCGCCGGGTCGATCTGTCGAAGCGATCCCGCTGCCGTGTTCCTGGGATTGACGTAGGGCTGGCGGCCTTCTGCCTCCATGCGCTGGTTGAGCGCCTGAAATGCCTCGATTGTCATGTAGACCTCGCCGCGGATCTCGGCCACATCGGGCACCGCCCCCCCGGCAAGCTGCGCAGGAATATCCGGGATCGTGCGCGCATTGGCGGTCACATCCTCGCCAGTCGAACCATCGCCCCGCGTGGCGGCATGCACCAGCCTCCCCCTTTCATACCGAAGCGACAGGGATAGGCCGTCAATCTTCGGCTCGGCGGTGAATTCCAGCGGGCGTAGCGGATCGAGTTTAAGGAAGCGCCTGACGCGCGCGGCAAAATCGGCAACGTCCTCGTCCGAAAAGGCATTGTCCAGGGACAGCATCGGCACCGCATGGGCGATTTTTCCGAACTTGCCAGTCGCGGCATGGCCAACTTTCGCCGACGGGGAATCGGCACGCACGAGATCGGGAAATGCAGCCTCGATCTCGCTGTTTCGCCGCCGCAACGCATCATACTGTGCATCGCTGATCTGGGGCGCATCCCCACCATGGTAAAGCGCGTCGTGGCGGGCAATTTCCTGCGCGAGGAATTCCAGCTCATGCCGGGCTTCTTCCTCACTCAGCATATCAACCGGACGATCGGATCTTGAATTCATCTTGGCATTTCCCAGGCGAAGGGGGATTCGCCACAGATATCAGCCGAACCCGATCCGGCTGTAAAGCCGAAGCACTGCCGAGCTCGCCACGTATGAGCCTATTTGCTTTTCAGCAGCGCAATCTGAAGGCGTGAAATCTTGCTCGTGCTGCGCTCTTCCAGACGATCAAAAGCGGCTTGTTTCTGTTTCAGCTGATTGCTCAGCGATTTCAGCTTGAAGATCGCGGTCGAACCGAAATCCCGGCAGCCCGCCACGACATTGCCACTCATCTTCAGCATTTCGCGTTCGAGCTGGTTTGCAAAATCAATGGCGATCTTGCCGTGTGTCTGCTCGTGGCGCAGCAGTTCCTTGTAGAACACATCCCAAGCCCGGCGCACATTTGCCCCGGCCTGGTTCCGCCCCTGCCATTTCGGATAATAGTAGGTAATGGAAAGATTGATATCGATCGACTCGAGCTTGCATTTCCTGCCGTCCACTTTCACCTTTGAATTGGTGAACTTGAAACTCGTCGCCGTCGCTGCAATTGCATGGCGTAGATTGATGTTCTTTTTACCACCAACCAGCATCGCCTTGCTGATTTCCAGGCCGTTGAGACCTTTCACACTGTAATATTTCGTATTCTGCTTGACGATAACCTTGGCATCCGAAGCAATGCTGCCTGTCGCAAGAAAGGCGACCGCGAAGAAAACCAGTATCAGGGAATTTCGTACCAACGACACCTTTCGGGTCTCCTTGCGGTTGCACAACACCATCCGCTGCATGCTAGCGACAGATTCGATGACCTGCAAACGCCAATTCAGGCTCCAAGCCGATGATCCCGGACAAGGTTAGCAACAAGCTGGACAGGCTAATTCTCGCGGTACAATCAGTTGGCAGGCTGCGCAATCAGCTTGTCTGCAGCGCGCCGCGCTTCATCAGTGATGGTGGCCCCCGACAGCATCCGCGCAATCTCCTCGCGCCTGGCCTCACCCTCGACACGAAGCACATTCGTGGAAACTCGTCTGGCATCCCCCTGCACGGCGGCCTTGGAAATCAGCAGATGGCCTTCAGCGCGTGCGGCAACCTGCGGCGCATGCGTAACCGACAGAACCTGTACCCGGCTTGCAAGACGCGAAAGCCTGCGCCCGATCGCATCGGCAACAGCGCCACCTGCACCAGAATCGATTTCGTCAAACACCAGCGTTGGCGCCGATCCCCTGTCGGCAAGGGAAACCTTGAGCGCCAGAAGGAAGCGGGACAATTCCCCGCCCGATGCCACCTTCATCATCGGTCCGGGATTGGTGCCGGGGTTTGTGCGCACATGAAACTCGACATCGTCCATGCCCGCCGGACCGGCCCTTGAGCTGTTGGTGTCGATGTCGACCATGAACTCGGCCTGGTCCAGCTTGAGCGCAGGCAGTTCGCCGGCAACCATCTGGCACAGATTGATGCCGGCAGCCTTGCGGTTTTGTGAAAGTCTGGCGGCAATCCGGTCATACTCCGCTTCGTGTTCCTTCTCGCGCTTTTCCAGCTCCTGCAGCATGTCGCTGCTCGTATCGAGCCGGTGCAGTTCATCTGCCATGCGCACAGCCAGGTTCGCCAGACCGTCAACAGGAACCGCGTATTTTCGCGCAGCCGCACGCAGGCCAAACAGCCTTTCCTCAACGCGCTCCAGTTCGCCGGGGTCGAACTCGGTTTCGCGAAGTGCCGTCTCCAGTTCCTGCTGTGCGCTGTGCAGCGCATTCACTGCATGATCAAGATGGGATAGTGCACTGTCCAGCACGCCAGGCGCTTCAGCACTCTTGCGCTCCAGCCGCCGCAGCAATCCCGAAAGCGATGGCAAAGGCGAAGCCTGACCGCTTAGCAATTCGTTTGCCTCATTGATGTCGGTCGCGATCTTCTCGACCTTCATCATCTTGGCACGGCGCGCAGCCAGTTGATCTTCTTCACCCGGCTCCATTGCAAGCCGGGTCAGTTCATCCACGCTTGCGCGAAGATATTCCTTTTCCCGTGCGCCATCCTCGACACGCTGGCGCAACGTCTTGAGTTCCTTGCGTGCCTTGCTGAGCGCAGACCATGCCGCAGCAACCATGGCGCCATCCGCTTCAAGCCCACCAAATGCATCCAGCAGCCTGCGATGCGCCGCCTGATCCACCAGCGCGCGATCATCATGCTGGCCATGGATCTCGACCAGCATCTGGCCGATTTCGCGCATAAGCGCCACGGAAACGGGTGAATCGTTCACATAGGCCCGCGTGCGCCCATCAGCACCCTGCACCCGGCGAAGGATGAGGCTGGCATCATCATCAATGCCATTTTCACGCAGCAGGCTGCGTACGCGGTGATCTGCTGCGGGTTCGAACATGGCAACGACCTGCCCCTGCTCGCAACCGACGCGAACCAGCCCGCCATCGCCTCTGGCACCCAGTGCAAGCGAAAGCGCATCGAGCAGGATGGATTTTCCCGCGCCCGTTTCGCCGGTCAGAACCGACAGGCCTGAGGAAAATTCAACCTCAAGCCTTTCAATCAGGACAATGTCGCGGATCGAAAGCTGGACAAGCATGCGCCCCGGGAGCTTTCAGGTTCAACCGGTCGCCTTGATGGCAAACAGCTTTGATATCCAGGAATTGCTGTTTTCCCGCGGCACTTCTCCGCCGGTACGCAGCAGTGCAACCGAATCCTTGTACCATTGGCTCTCAGGGAAATTGTGACCAAGCACCGCAGCCGCGGTTCTTGCCTCATCAATGATGCCCATGGCGTAGTAGGCCTCGGTCAACCGCGCCAAAGCCTCTTCGATATGGCGGGTAGTCTGATAATTCTCGATGACACTGCGGAACCGGTTGATTGCCGCCAGAAATTCGCGGCGCTCCAGATAATAGCGCCCTGTTAGCATTTCCTTGCCGGCCAGCTGGTCCAGCGAAATGCGCATCTTGGTCTTGGAATCCTCGACATATTCACTGTCGGGATACTGCTCGACGACGGCATTGAACGCCTGGTAGGCGCGCGCTGTCGTGGACTGATCCCGCGTGACGTCAGGCATCTGCCGGAAATAGGACATGGCGACGAGATACTGCGCATAGGCTGCATCCTTGTCACCCGGGTACAGAGCGACATAGCGTTTTCCGGAATTGATCGCATCGTCATACTGCGCCTTGCGGTAATTCAGGAAGGTTTCCAGAACCATCGCGCGGCGTGAATATTCGGAATAGGGATGCTGCTTGTCGATTTCGTCGAGCGTCTTCTTGGCGTCCTTGACATTGCCCGCATCAATATCTGCCAGCGCCTGGTTGTAGAGGCGGTCGGCCGGCTTGATGTCATCGACAAAATCGCTGCTCGAAGTCTCCGAAGTGTTGCAGCCGGCAAGGGAAAGCAGAAGCGCCATCGTCACCAGGCGCGGCAAGGCGCTGGCAAACGGCTGCTTTCTGTCGTGTCCGCTGATATGACGCATTGCCTACCATTCTCCTGTGGCACGCACTGTCAGCGCACCCTGCAAGGCCCGCGATTCCCACTGGGAAACCGCCAGTTGACCCGAATTTACACTTTGATAACCAAAAACGCCATCAAGAGCCATAGCCCATTAGGTCAGCAATGGCGCAAAACTGTGGCAAAGGTAAAGACGTGCCGGGTCAGACCAGAGCTGCTGCGTATGCTGGCGCGCTCATTGAAACCAGTTCCGCTGGATGCACCCGTGGCTGGGAGCGCGGCGCACCTACAAACTGGTAGGCATCACGGTCGCTCAGCAATTGCTTGAGCACCAGCGAATTCAGCTTGTGCCCGCCGCGATAGGAACGGAAGCAGCCGATGAACGGTGCACCTGCAAGCGCGAGGTCGCCAACTGCATCAAGCGCCTTGTGCCTGACGAACTCGTCCTTGTAGCGAAGGCCTTCGGGATTGACGATGCGATTGTCGTCGCCGATCACCACGGAGTTCTCGAGCGATGAACCAAGGGCAAACCCGGCAGCCCAAAGACGCTCGACATCGCGCATGAAGCCGAAGGTGCGCGCGCGTGACAGTTCATTGCAGAAGACATCTGCCGTCATGTCGGCGCGAAATGCCTGGCGGCCAATTGTCGGGCAGTCGAAATCGATCTCGACCTCGTAGCGCGTTCCGTCATGAGGAATGAATTCGCCCCACGAAGCGCCCATGTCGACGCGGACAGGCTTCAACACCTTGATGTAGCAGCGCGGCGCGGAAAGAGAAGTTAGCCCTGTAGACTTGATCGCCTCGACATAGTCGTGCGAGCTGCCATCCATTACCGGAACTTCGCGGCTGTCGACGTCTACAATGACATTATCGACATTGAGCGCACGAAGCGCTGCCATCAGATGCTCGACGGTTGCGATGAAGACTTCGGAGGGATTGCCAAGCACGGTGCACAGATCGGTGGCACCGATGGAAGCGATTGTGGCTGGAATGTCCTGGTTCCTGCCGGTGCGTGGGCAGGTCACGTTGAAAAGAATGCCGGTATCGGCTTCGGCCGGATTGAGGACCATGGTAACCGGCTCGCCGGAATGAACACCAATCCCCTTGAACTCGATCTTGCTGCGTATGGTAGTCTGGTATCCCAGCACGTTGATCCCCATTGCGCCCGCCCTGAACCTTGTTGCCTGCATTCGTCGAACCATCAGCCCTTTTTGGGCCATGCTTTCCGGGTCTCTGTCTGATGCGGCTTCAACACCCCCCGATGCCCAGCCACATTGCTGCCAGAGAATCTCCCTGATTGCGTCCAAAATAGACAGGCATTCCCGTATCGCCAAATCACGCTTTCTTACGATTTGTTACCATTCCGCCTTTCGTATAACCGCTCGTAACTTGTTGTAATTAAAAGAAAATCAGGCGCCAATCGAAATCAGCGCCTGATCTTTATTACGCATGCTGCACATGCCCCAACGGAAGGTCAGCTTCCCTGCCTGCGCAGGAAGGCCGGAATATCCAGCTGATCATCATCATCGATCGGGCGGGCAGAAGCCGCCGGACGACCATGTGGATCAAGCTGGGCGCGTCTTGGTGCGAACGGATTGTCGTCCACGCGACCATTCCCCGATGGCTGATGTGCTGGCTGATGCGAGGGCTGCGGCCTTGCTTCCGTTGCCGGCCGCATGACCGGTTCCTGGCGCTGCACGCTCTGCTGCACCGGCTTTGGAGCTGGCTGCGGAGCCTGTTGCTGCGCGCGGGCCGGTTCAGCCGCATGATGGGCGGATGAAAAGCCGTGCGTGAGTTTGCGAAGCAGCCCGATTGGCCCGCGTTCTTCCTCTGCCGGGGCAACAGGAGCTTCACGCTTTTCCATTTCGGCGCGCACCATTGGCGGGAAGTCCTCGACGTCCGGCATGCGCGCCGACCTGACTGGCACTTCCGGCATTTCCGCCTCATCCGGGATAAATTGGTCGGTTAGCGGCATCAGTTCGCCTTCGAGCGCCTCGCGGAAATCATCTTCAAGGGAATCGTCGGCAAACTCAGGTGCCGCAGGTCTGAACGGCTCGATGCGCACGCCATCCTTCTGCGCCACAGTCCGCGCCGGAGTGGCAAGGGCCTCGGCAACCTTTTGAACCTTTTCCTCATCCACTCTTGGCATTGCACCAAGGGTCGAGGAGCCGGTGAGCGGAACGGAAACCGCGGGCCGTGAAACGGGAGCCGCCGCGCGCGGCAGCTGGACCCCGCCTGGCGCTGAACGCGAAATCGCATTTGCCACCCGGTCGCCCCCGCCCTGCTGGGCCATTTCCTGGGTTCGGTCGATGCCTGTTGCCACGACCGACACGCGAATGACGCCTTCAAGAGCTTCATCGAAGGTAGCGCCAAGAATGATGTTGGCGTCAGCATCGACTTCCTCGCGAATGCGGGTCGCTGCCTCATCCACTTCGAACAGGGTCATGTCACGACCGCCGGTGATCGAAATCAGCAGGCCGCGTGCGCCGCGCATGCTTGTTTCGTCGAGCAGCGGATTGGCGATGGCAGCTTCCGCCGCCTGCATCGCCCGACCCTCGCCGCTTGACTCGCCTGTGCCCATCATTGCCTTGCCCATTTCGCGCATGACCGAGCGCACATCGGCAAAGTCCAGATTGATCAGGCCTTCCTTGACCATCAGGTCAGTAATGCAGGCAACACCCGAATAGAGCACTTGATCGGCCATGCCGAAGGCGTCTGCGAAGGTGGTCTTGTCATTGGCGATGCGGAAAAGGTTCTGGTTCGGGATGACGATCAGCGTATCGACATTCTTCTGCAGTTCGGTAATTCCCGCTTCCGCAGTCTTCATGCGGCGCGCGCCTTCGAAATGGAACGGCTTGGTCACGACACCAACGGTGAGGATGCCAAGTTCACGCGCCGCGCGCGCCACCACTGGTGCAGCACCCGTGCCGGTTCCACCACCCATGCCAGCAGTGATGAACGCCATGTGCGTCCCCTGCAGGTGATCGGCGATCTCGTCTATGCATTCTTCGGCAGAGGCTCGACCCACTTCAGGCTGCGAACCTGCACCCAATCCCTGGGTCACGTCCACACCGAGCTGGATCATGCGCTGCGCCCGCGACATGGTCAGCGCCTGCGCGTCGGTGTTCGCAACGACGAACTCCACCCCCTGCAGGCCACCATTGATCATGTTGTTCACGGCATTGCCGCCGCCGCCGCCAACGCCAAAGACCGTGATCTTGGGCTTCAACTCCCGGATATCCGGCTTCTGCAGGTTGATGGTCATTTCCTCGTCTCCGTTTTCCGGTTCGCCTGGGAAGCTTCTGCCTGACCAAACCGAACCTTTACATTTCGATCCGCCCTGTTCGGGCTGATCACCGCCGCATCAAAAACTCTCTTTCAGCCAGTGTCCCAGCCGCCAGAACGCACCACCCGTTCCGGTAAGCCGCATGGGCGCATAAGCGTGCGCCGACGCGATATTTTCCAGGTGGGCCATCTGTGGATAGATCAGCAGGCCAACCGCTGCCGAAAATGCCGGCACCTTCGCCGCATCCGGCATGCCGCTGATACCCATGGGCCTGCCCATGCGCACATGGCGGCCCAGAATGCGGCGCGCCATTTCGCTCATGCCCGTCATCTGGCTGGCCCCACCGGTCAGCACGACCCGTTTGCCCACCGCGCCCGCAAAGCCGGACCGGTTCAGCCGATCGCGGATAAGTTCGAGCGTTTCTTCAACCCTTGGCCTGATGATCCGCGTCAGTTGCGAGCGGGTCACATGGTTGGGGACATCGCGCTCATCCTCGCCGATCGGGGGAACCGAGATGACATCATCTTCGGTGCCAGCGCCCGGAAGAGCCGAGCCCTGCAGCGTCTTGAGCTTTTCCGCATCATCGAGGCGCGCAGAAAGACCGCGCGCCAGATCCATGGTCACATGATGCCCGCCAATGGCGATTGCATCGGCAAAACAGAACCTGCCGTCCATGAACACGGAAAGCGTTGTCGTGCCGCCGCCCATGTCGATGCAGGCGCAGCCCATTTCGGTCTCGTCATCCACGAGTGCTGCAAGGCCTGAAGCATATGGCGTTGCCACAACGGCTTCGACCGAAAGATGCGCACGGTTGATGCACAGTTCGATATTGCGCAGCGGGCTGTTTTCCGCTGTCACGACATGCATGTCGACGCCAAGCTTCTGGCCCAGCATGCCGCGCGGATCAGACACCCGGCTTTCATCGTCAAGCGAATAGCCGATGGGTATGGAATGAACCACCGAACGGTCGCTCGACAATGCATGGCTTGCACCAGCGCGCAGGACACGGGCGATATCGCCCTCTTCAACCGCGTGGCCGCCAAGCGAAATGTCGGCCGAATAGGCCTCACTCATCAGCCTGCCGGATGAAACGCTGACGATGAGCGATTCCACCGTGACACCGGCCATGCGCTCCGCCGCATCCACCGCCAGGCGGATCGACTGCTCAGCGCGTTCCAGATCGACAATCACACCGGACTTCACACCGCGCGAGCGCTGATGGCCGAAGCCGATCACCTCGATCTTGTGGGTGCGGCCCGGCAGCACCTGGCTCGACTCGCGAGGCTTCAGCCGTGCGATCAGGCAGCAGGTCTTGGTGCTGCCGATATCCAGCACAGAAACGATGGTTGGCCGCTTCATGGAAAGCGGCTTGAGGCGCGGCAGAAATCCATCCTTGCGAAGCAGGCTCATATCTCCTGCTCCTTCTTGCGCTTCTTCATCTGCTCCAGCCGGGTTTCAACGGCTTCCTTGCGCATTTCGGCAGCCTGCGGCGTCAGGCGCATGACCAGACGGTCGGTGAAACGCATGTCTATACTGTCCAGCGCACGTGAAAGAACCTGTTCCTCGCGCTCAAGGCGTGCCAGTTCACCGAGCTGTCGTTCCGGTTCGAATTCCGGTAGCATGACGCGCAAGTCACCATCGAGCACTATATCCCAGCGCCGGTCCGCAACCCGAACATAGGCCTTTACCTTGCCCGCCAGCTCAGGATGGCGCTGCACGGCAGCAACGAGATTGGCACCCGCCTTGTTGGCGCCGGTTCCAACCAGCAGCGGCAGGCCTGCAAAACGGTCATCAAAGGGTACGATTTCGCGCCCGTCGCGCTCGACTAGATACAGCGACTGGCCATTCTGCCAAACGGCGAAGGGCTGGCGTTCGACGACCTTCACGACGACCTTGTCGGGATAGGCCTTGGCAACCGCAACATCGGAGGCCCAGGCGAGGCCACGCAGATCATCGCGCGCACGGCGCACATCGAAGGAAAAGAGCGAGCGATCCGCCCCCAGGTCAATATTCGTGAGAATGTCGATACGCGAAATTTCGCTGAGCCCGCTGATCTCGACATCAGCAATGCGAAAACCGGCCCAGGCCGAGGCTTCCGCGATCATCTCGTCGGCCTGCCCGCTCTGCACGAGACCGGCAACACCACCGCCCAGAACGATCGCAACGCAAAAGGCGGCAACCTTCTTTCCGGAAACGGAGAAGCCGTGATTGACGAGGCGCAGGCTATGGCGAAGCGGCCAGCGCAATAGGCGCGGCAGCACGATGCCGCCACCGTGACCGGATTGCGGGCTGGCGGAAACCTGTGTTTCCAGGCCCGGCTTCACGCCCTGCCTTTTGCCTACCTGTTGCAAGATGCGTCCTCTACCATCCACGAAAGGAACTCTTCGAACGTATGTCCTGCCTGCACCGCCATTTCCGGCACAAGCGAGGTTGGCGTCATGCCCGGCTGGGTGTTGATCTCAAGCCAGATCAACTCTCCCGTTCCCATCAGGCCGTCATCGAGACGGAAGTCGGAACGGCTAACTCCCCTGCATCCGATGGCAAGATGTGCCTTCAACGCCAGTGTCTGAATCTTTTGGTAAATATTTGGTTTAATTTCTGCCGGGCACACATGTTTTGATCCTCCCGGAGCGTATTTGGCATCGTAGTCATAGAAGCCCGGACCCTGCGGCAGGATTTCGGTCACGCCAAGCGCCACATTTCCCATCACGGCACAGGTCAATTCACGTCCCGCGATGTAGCGCTCGACCATGATTCGCTCGCCATAAGGCCAGTCTTTTGAGTAAAGTTCCTGGGGTGGCGTGGACATGTCCTCGCGAACAATCAACACGCCGAAGGACGACCCTTCCGCTACCGGCTTGATGACATAGGGGGGCACCATGACGTGCTTTTCGGCTGCTTCCAGCCGGTTCATGACCTTGGATTCAGCCACCGGAACGCCTGCCGGCTTGACGATCCGTTTCGACTTCTCCTTGTCCATTGCAAGGGCCGACGCCAGCACGCCGGAATGAGTGTAGGGGACCTGCATCAGTTCCAGCAGGCCCTGAATGGTTCCGTCTTCGCCGAAAGGGCCATGCAGTGCGTTGAAGGCGACGTCAGGCTTGAGCCGTTCGAGTACATGGTGAACATCCCTGCCGACATCCACCCTGGTAACGCGATAACCTGCCCGCTCAAGTCCATCGGCACATGCATTGCCGGAAGAAAGGGAAACCGGACGCTCCGAGGACCAGCCGCCCATCAGGACCGCCACATGCTTGTCCGCCATTATCTAACCCTTCCTCGTTACGCACTGCCGGAATCGACATGACCTGCCTGTGGGAGAATCCCACAACAGATACGCTACTTGCCTGCCCTGTACTGGATACGCCCGGCGGATTGCCGGAATGCCTCAGCGGTTCTTGTTATTTTGAATTCCGACCGAGGAACGCTTGAACTTCGCGACCAGGCACGAAACGCCCGATCCGCTTGATTTCCCACTCTAACTGAATCGCGGAATTTTCCAAGACCTTCGCGCGCACTGATTCGCCCAATGTTTCAAGGTCGAATGCCGTCGCGTTCCCGGTATTGATCATGAAGTTGGCGTGCATTTCGCTCATCTGCGCACCACCCACGACAAATCCCCTCATGCCTGCATCATGCACCAGCTTCCAGGCCGAATGGCCGTCGGGATTCTTGAAGGTCGAACCGCCCGTCTTTTCCCGGATCGGCTGCTTCGTTTCGCGGTGATGCTGGACTTCGTCCATGCGGCTCTGGATCACCTGTCTTTCACTTGCGACACCTTCGAACAGAGCTGAAACGAAGATCAGGTCGGTGGGCGCGCCACTGTGCCTGTAGGTGTAACCCATGTCGGCATGGGTGATCACGTGAAAGCGCCCCTTGCGATCAACTGCATTGACTTTGACGACCCTGTCGGTGGTTTCGGTCCCGTTGGCGCCTGCATTCATGCGTAACGCGCCGCCAATCCCTCCAGGAATGCCATGGTAGAATTCAAACCCTCCGAGCCCGCATTCCAGCGCAAACGCAGCCAGTTTCTTGTCGGGAACCGCAGCACCGGCAAGGATGCGCGTATCGCCCTGCCTTTCGAGAAAACCGAATCCCCTGGCCGAAAGCCGGATGACCACACCTTCAAGACCGCCATCGCGGACCAGAAGGTTGGACCCTACACCCACGACCGTAACCGGAACATCCTCGGGAAGGACCGTCAGAAAAGCCGCAAGATCATCCTTGTCGGCTGGCTGGAAAAGAACATCCGCCGACCCGCCTGCCTGGAACCAGGTCAGTTTCGCCATGTCGGCATCGGCTGTCAGCCGTCCGCGTATGCCTCCATCGGCACGCGCAAGGATCGGCTCCAGCCGCTTCAGGAGGCTTGCTCCACCCACTTCAATCAACTCCCGTGAGCCGCTGGCCGGTCTTTGCCCAGCCCTTCCAGTTCACCCGGCAGTGCATAGGCCCATTGCGTGATGTTTCCAGCACCCAGAAACACGACAAAGTCGCCCGGTTTAGCATAATCCGCCACAAGGGACGCGATCTCGCCAGGTCCGGATATCTCGCGCGCATTGCGGTGCCCGCCAGCCTTCAGGCCTGCGACCAGCCTTGCGGAACTGACGCCTTCAATCGGCGCTTCACCGGCTGAATAGACCGGTGCCACGAGGACCATGTCTGCGTCGTTGAAACAGGAGCAGAACTCGTTGAACAGGCTTTCCAGCCGGGTGTAGCGATGCGGCTGCTTGATGGCGATGACCTTGCCACTTGCTGCCGCGCGTGCGGCGCGAAGGACTGCGGAAATCTCGACGGGATGATGGCCATAGTCATCGTAGATTTCGACACCGTTCCAGCTTCCCGTATGCGTGAATCGTCGCTTGACGCCTGAAAACGCTGCGATGCCGCGCGCAATGCCAGCCGCGTCGACGCCCAACTCATGCGCAACAGCAATTGCGGCGGTCGCATTGGAAACATTGTGCAGGCCGGCCATTGGCAGCTCCAGGTCATTTATCGACTGGGTCTCGCCCGTCTTGCGATCCCGTATCTCAATCCCGAAGCGGCTGCTGGAACCGGAAATTACGACGGAATGGAAGCGCACATCGGCCTGCAGGTTCTGCCCGTATGTCACGACACGACGATCCGAAATCTTCGACACCATCGCCTGCACCTCCGCATGATCGATACAGCAAACGCCAAACCCGTAAAACGGAACGTTTTCGACGAAATTGCGGAAGGCCTCGCGCACCTTGTCGAAGCTGCCATAATGATCGAGATGTTCGGGGTCGATATTCGTGACGACCGCCACATCGGCCGGCAGCTTCAGGAACGTGCCGTCCGACTCGTCTGCTTCGGCCACCATCCAGTCACCATTGCCAAGGCGCACATTCGTGCCCAGGTGATTGATGATCCCGCCATTGATGACTGTTGGATCAAGTCCGCCTGCCTCAAGCAGGGTTCCGACCATCGAAGTGGTCGTTGTCTTGCCATGCGTGCCGCCTATGGCAATGGCGTTCTTGAACCGCATGAGTTCCGCCAGCATCTCGGCGCGCCGCACCAGCGGGATCCGCCTTTCGCGCGCTTCGACGCGTTCCGGATTGTCCTGCCGTATCGCGCTGGACGCCACGACCACCGCCGCATCGCCAACATTTTCCCCACGGTGCCCAATGTGAACGGTGATCCCCTTTGCCCGCAGCCGCTCGACATTTGCGCTTTCATTCTGGTCGGAACCCTGCACCTGGTAACCCAGATTGTTCAGCACTTCGGCAATGCCGCTCATCCCGATGCCGCCAATGCCGACAAAGTGCACGATCCCGATATTGGTTGGCATTTTCATGAAGCTTTTTCCCTGGGCCCGGTCGACTGCCTGCCTGCAATAATGTCTTCGACGCAATCGGCAAGATGGCCCGCCGCGTCCGGTTTGCCGGTCTTTTTGGCGTTTTCGGCCAAAAGCGCAAGCCCTTGCGGGTCTGCCATTGCGTCGCGGATGATCGCAGCGAGCCTCTTGGGGCCAAGTTCAATCTGCTCCACGACGCGTGCTGCACCCACCTGGGCCATGGCGCGGGCATTGAGCGTCTGGTCGTGATCCAGAGCATGGGGATAGGGCACGAGGATCGAAGGCCTGCCGATCACCGCCAGTTCCGAAACGGTGGAAGCGCCCGCGCGCGATATGACGAGATGGGCGTTGGCAATGCGCTCGGCCATATCGGTGAAGAAAGGCGCCAGTTCACTATTCTCGACCAGTTCCCTGGTCCGTGATGCGCAGGCGGCCATGTCCTCGGCCCTGACCTGCATGGTCAGCCTGAGGCGCTTGCGTTCAGCCTCGTCAAGCTCGGAGATGGTTTGCGGCAGGATTTGTGAGAAGAACTGCGCGCCCTGGCTGCCTCCGAAAACCAGCAGATTGAACGGGTCACCCGCCTTGCGCGCCGGATAGGGGCGCGCAGACGCGGCAGTCACTGCGGGGCGCACAGGATTGCCGGTGACGATAGTGTTTGCCGGATTGCCTGCGCCTTCAAACCCCATGGCAGCCAGTTTCACACCGCGCGACAGGAGCCTGTTGGCGCGGCCCATCACCGCGTTGGCATCGTGCAGGAGTGTTGGAACACCGCCATGGCGCGCAGCCAGCATCGGCGGCAAGGTCGGATAGCCACCAAATCCCACCACCGCCACTGGCTGCAGACGCCGGATGAGCCGGCGCGCGGCGCGGTAGCCACTGGCAAGCTTCAACAGCGCCCTTGCAATCGATACCGGGTTTTTCGATCCGATTGTTGCTGACGGGATCAGGTGGATTGCAACAGCGGGAAAACTTGCGGAATAGCGCTCCGCGCGCTCATCCGTGGCCAGATGGACGGCATAGCCGCGCTGCGTCAGCTCATGTGCAAGCGCTTCGGCGGGAAACAGATGCCCGCCCGTTCCGCCCGCACAAAGGATGATCGTACCCTTCAAGTCGCCTGCTGCCATTCCCTATTCCGCCGCACTCAGTGCCCGCACGGAAAAACCCTGCGGCATGGTTCCGCGTTTTTCCGGTCTGGTGCGGGTCAGCGCGATGGTGAAGCCCATGGCCAAGGCCATCGACAACAGGGACGAGCCACCATAGGAAATGAATGGCAGCGTCATGCCCTTGGCCGGCATCAGTTGCAGATTGACCATCATGTTGATCATCGACTGGATGGCAAAAAGCGTGACAAGCCCGCAAACGGCAAGCCGCACATAGGCATCCTTCTCACGCATGGCATGGTTGAGGCCGCGCAGCACGATGAATGCAAACAGGCTGACCAGCAGGATGCAGGCTATGATGCCGAATTCCTCTGCCGCGACCGCAAAGGGGAAATCCGCATGACTGTCAGGGATGATGGTCTTGACCGTTCCCTCACCCGGCCCCTGCCCTAGCCAGCCACCATTGATGATCGCTTCCCGGCCGGTCTCGACCTGGTAATTGTCACCCTCGCCGGTGACGAACCTGTCGATACGACCAGCCACATGGGGAAAGAGCATATAGGCAGAGGTGAGCCCGCCAACTGCCATCACGGCAAGGCCGCCAATCCATATCCAAGGCATGCCCGCCAGGAAAAAGAGCGCGCCCCATACGATGCCGATCAACATGGTCTGGCCAAAATCAGGTTGCGCCATCAGCAGTGCCACGACAATGGCAAACAGGATTATCGCAAACAGGTTCCCCGGAATATCCGGTCTTCTGGAATTCTCGGCAAAAAGCCATGCCGTGATGACCACGAAAGCCGGTTTCATGAATTCGGACGGTTGCAGCGAAAACCCGGCAATCACGATCCAGCGCCGCGACCCCTTGACCTCGGCACCCACGAACAGTGTCGCCAGCATGAGGATGATCGAGATGCCGAACAGGAAGAACGCCGCGCGCCGCACATGTCTTGGCGACAGGGTTGACGTGGCAAGAAACAGTACGATGGCCGGCACAAGGAAGGCAGCGTGGCGCTTGATGAAATGGAACGGCTCAAGCCCGATGCGATCAGCGACCGCTGGGCTGGCAGCGAAGGAAAGAAGCACCCCGCACAACATCAGGAACAGGACTGCCGCCAGCATCAGTCGGTCGACCGTGCGCCACCATTCCGCCAATCGCGAATTGTCTGCCCTGCTGACCATCTTCATGCCTCCTCATCATCAATCCTGGACGCACCGCCATGCGCCGGGAAAATTCAGGCCGCCTTGCCTGGAACCACTCCATCCAGCAACAGGACGCTTTCGCGAAACGCATCGCCGCGCTTCTCGAAATTCTGGAACTGGTCGAAACTGGCACAGGCAGGCGACAGCAGCACCACCGGTTCGTGGTGCGCATCGCCGCGGGCATCCGCATGGGCGTGCCTGACGGCAGCCTCGAGCGTCCCCGAAATCTCGTAAGCCAGACGTTCGCCAATTGTTGCGGCAAAGGCAGGTGCCGCCTCGCCAATCAGATAGGCCTTGGCAATGCGCGGGAAGAACCGGGAAAGCGGCGCTATGCCACCATCCTTCGCCAACCCACCGGCTATCCAGTAAATCCGCTCGAAACTGGCCAGCGCCATCGCTGCCGCATCGGCATTGGTTGCCTTGGAATCGTTGACAAACAGAACCTTGCCTGCGCGCCCAACCTGCTCCATGCGATGCCTGAGACCAGGAAACGTGTCGAAACCAGCCTGTATCTCTTCGCGGTTCAGGCCAACGGATTCGCAGGCAGCCCAGGCTGCAGCCGCATTCTGCCCGTTATGGTCACCCCGCAGCGCTCCGGAAGTTCGCAGATCGGCAACGCTTGAAACGCTGCGCTTATGCGACAGGATCAGCCGCTGGTCCTGCAGATAGATGCCATCGTCGAGCTTGCCCGTGTTCGAGATGCGCACGACCTTGTGGCCCTTGGCCGACAGGAACGAGGCAATTGCCGCCGAATAGCTGTCATCCATTCCAACAATGGCCAGCCCGCTTGCAGCAACCAGCCGTTCCTTGATCGCGGCATAATTGTCCATCGTGCCATGCCGGTCGATATGATCAGGCGTCAGGTTGAGAAGAATGCCGACACTGGGGTCGAGGCCTGGCGCCAGGTCAATCTGGTACGACGAGCATTCCACCACATACACCCGGTTGGGCGCTGGTGGCTCCAGCGACAGGATTGCCGTCCCGATATTGCCGCCGACCTGCACGTCCCTGCCTGCATGTCGCAACACATGGGCAATGAGCGCAGTCGTGGTCGATTTGCCGTTAGTGCCGGTGATCGCAATGAACGGACTGCCGGGGGACCGTGCCCTGCGCTCGCGACAGAACAGTTCAATGTCGCCGATTACCGGTACGTTGGCGGCTTTTGCCACATCCACGCTCCAGTGCGGCTTGGGATGGGTCAGCGGCACACCGGGCGAAAGCACGAGCGCTGCAAAGAAATGCAGCCCGGCTTCACGAAAATCGCCAGTGCCGATCCCTTCAGCGGCTGCCTGTGCCACCCTTTCCGGATTGTCGTCATAGGCCATGACATCGGCCCCACCTGCCACGAGGGCGCGCGCTGTCGCCAGTCCGGACCCACCGAGGCCGAACAGGGCAACACGCTTTCCCTTGAAGATCGTGACAGGTATCATGACCTACCTCAGCTTCAGCGTGGCCAGGCCGACAAGCGCCAGCATCACCGAGATGATCCAGAAGCGGATCACGACCTGGCTTTCGGTCCAGCCCTTCTTCTCAAAGTGATGATGGATGGGGGCCATGCGAAACACGCGTTTGCCGGTCAGCTTGAAGGAGGCGACTTGGATGATGACGGAGAGCGCCTCCATGACGAAGAGGCCGCCAATGATCGCCAGCACGATCTCGTGCTTGGTCGCCACCGCCGTGGCCCCGATCATGCCACCAAGTGCCAGGGAACCCGTATCGCCCATGAAGATCGCGGCAGGTGGCGCATTGAACCACAGGAATCCAAGGCCCGCGCCAATCACCGCGCCGCACAGAACCGCCAGTTCGCCCGTGCCAAGCACGAAATGGATCTGCAGGTAATCCGAGAAGACGAAGTTGCCCGACAGGTAGGCAATGAGTCCGAACGACGCAGCCGCTATCATCACCGGAACGATGGCAAGGCCATCAAGACCGTCAGTCAGGTTGACCGCATTTCCCGCCCCCACGATCACCAGCGAACCAAAGGCCACGAAGAACCAGCCCAGATGGATGATCCAGTCCTTGAAGAACGGGAACGTCAGCGAGGATGAAAACGGCTCTTCGCCATTGTTCATGATGGCGAGGCAGGCAATCGCCGCGATCAGGAACTCAAGCACCAGCCGCACCCGGCCCGAAAAGCCCTTGTGCGAAGACTTGGTCACCTTGAGATAATCGTCATAGAAGCCGATTGCGCCAAAACCCAGCGTCACCATGATCACGACCCAGACGTAGACGCTTGAGAGGTTTGCCCAGATGAACGACGACACCAGAACGCCGGTCAGGATCATCAGTCCGCCCATCGTAGGCGTTCCCGCTTTCGCGAAATGCGTTTCCGGCCCGTCTGCGCGGATCGGCTGACCCTTGCCCTGGCGAACCCGCAGGGCAGAAATGATCGCTGGTCCGAAGACAAACACCACCAGTGCGGAAGTTACCAGTGCACCCACGGTGCGAAACGTGATGTAGCGAAACAGGTTCAGTACTGGAAACTGTACCGTCAGTTCCTGCGAAAGGTAAAAGAGCATGGGTCCCCTATTCCGCTGCCGACGCGGGTTCCTGGAAAGTTGATACGAGTTGCTCCGCCAGGCTGGCGAACTTGAGCCCGTTGGATGCCTTGAGCATCACCACATCGCCGCCCTTGAGTTTTTTGCTGATAGCATTGCCAGCTTCCGATACGGAAGCAAAATGTCCGCCAAGCATTCCCGCAGGCAGGGTTCTGGCCAGCGCTTCCATTTCACTGCCGACCAGAAAGACCAGGTCGATGCCCGCTTTCTCCAGTGGCCTGGCAAGTGCTGCATGAAGGCGCGCGGAAGTTTTGCCAAGTTCTAGCATGTCGCCAAGCACCGCGATGCGCCGCCCGCCTGTCCCCGTCTTCGCCGCACCAAGCACACTGATCGCTGCATCCATGGACGCAGGATTGGCATTGTAGCTTTCGTCGATCAGGGTGACCGCACCGCCTGCCCTCAGTCCAATGCCGTGCAGGACGTGGCGTCTGCCCCTCCCCTTTTCAGGCACGACGCGGGCCATCTGCACTGCGCACATGCCGACATCGGCCTCGACCGCGTCTGCTGTTCCCAGAACAGCAAGCGAATTGAACACAAGATGGTCTCCCGGCGCGCCGATCGTATAGGTAACCCGCCGGTCACCGATCACTGCCTCAACGACGCTGTTTTCAGCCAGCAGCGCGCGCCGTTTCAACCGGTAACGACATTCCCGCGAAGTGCCGAAATACCTTATGTCCCCGACACCTTCCTGCTTGGCGAGAGTGGTTAGAATGGCGTGACGCCGATCCGAGCGATTGATCAGCGCAACACCGCCCTTTTCCAGCCCGCTGAAGATTTCGCCCTTCGCATGCGCAATCTCGTCAATGCTGGAAAAGGCACCCAGGTGCGCGGCGGCAACATTCGTTACCAGTGCCACGTGCGGGCGCACCATCTTCACCAGCGGCGTGATTTCACCGGCATGGTTCATTCCGATCTCGAACACGCCGAAATCCGTATCCTGTGGCATTCTCGCAAGGGTCAACGGCACGCCCCAGTGATTGTTGAACGACGCAGCCGAGGCATGCACACTGCCGCTGGACGAAAGCGCGGTGCGCAGCATTTCCTTGGTCGAGGTCTTGCCGACACTGCCCGTGACCGCAACGATGCGCGCATGGCTGCGATCACGTGATGCTCGTGCCAGCGCACGCATGGCTTCAAGCACATCGCTGACCACGAGCAGCGGAATTCGCAGATGACCGAAGGAAACGAGCTTTTCTTCCGCAACGACCGCCAGCACCGCACCGGCCTTCTGCGCAGCACCCACGAAATCATGACCGTCGAGGCGGTCGCCGCGGATCGCGAAGAAACCGTCTCCCTTTACAGTCGTGCGGGTGTCGATGGATATGCCCCTGATCCCCTCGGGCAACGCACCGACAGGCCGCGCATGCATGGCGGCAACCAGATCGTCAGTGGTCCACAGCAGGGTCATGAGGCTACCTTGCCCCCCGATAATGTTTGAGCCCGCGCCTGAAGTGCTTCACGCACGACCTTGTGATCTGAAAAAGGCAGCGTCTTGTCGCCAACAATCTGGCCTTCTTCATGGCCCTTTCCCGCAACAACGAGGCAGTCCCCCGCTTCCATCATCGAAATGGCCCGGAAAATCGCTTCGTGACGGTCACCGATTTCCAGCCCGCCAGGACATTCTGCCATGATCTGGGCCCGGATCGTGGCGGGTACTTCGTTCCGCGGATTGTCGTCGGTCACGATTGCAATATCGGAAAGGCGTGCTGCGATTTCACCCATGATCGGGCGCTTGCCCGGATCCCTGTCGCCGCCACAGCCGAAAACCAGCATCAGTCTGCCGGTCGTGAACGGTCGCAGGGATTGCAGGACATTTTCCATCGCTTCAGGCTTGTGCGCATAATCGACATAGACCGCTGCCCCGGTCTCGGTCTTGCCCGCCAGGTCAAGCCGACCGGGAGCGCCCTTGATCTTTTCAAGCGCGGCCATCGCATCGGCGGCAGAAGTACCCGTTGCAATCGCCATGCCCGCCGCTACCAGGCCATTGGCAATCTGGAAATCACCAGCGAGCGGAAACTCAATCCTGAAGATGTCGACGCCGATCTGTATCTCTGCAATCTGGCGAAACCGCTCATGTTCCACGCGCTTCAGCGACAGGAACGTGCCCTTGCGCCCCACGGTTTTCACATCCAAGCCGGCGCGCCGTGCCGTATCGCCCGCCCGCTCGCTCCATGGATCGTCCGCAAAGATGATCGCCGGCGCTCCCTTTGGAAGGCGTTCGCTGAACAGACGCATCTTGGCGTTGAAATAATGTTCCACATCAGGATGGTAATCCATGTGATCCCGGCCAAGATTGGTGAACGCCCCCGCGCTCAATCTCACGCCGTCCAAGCGGTGCTGGTCCAGTCCGTGCGACGATGCTTCAAGCGCTGCATGCGTTATGCCGAGACCGGCAAGTTCGTCTAGCAGGCGGTGCAGTTCAACCGGGTCCGGCGTGGTCAGGCTGCCATAGGTTTCCATGCCAGGTGCAACAATCCCGGTCGTACCGATACTGGCGGATTTCTGGCCCGCATGCTGCCAAATCTGGCGCAGGAATGCGGCTACGGAGGTCTTGCCTGCCGTTCCCGTTACAGCGCAGATCGTTGCGGGCTGGCGTGGGTAAAAACGCGCTGCAAGGTTAGCAAGTGCTGCGCGCGGCTCAGGCGAGCGCAGCACGGGAATCGAGACAGGTGGAACTTCGGCCTTGTCGGAGACGAGAAGCGCTGCCGCACCTTTTCTCAGGGCCTCGTCAATGAAGCGGGCGCCATCCGTGCGCGATCCGGCGAGCGCAGCAAACACGAAACCGGGCCCGACATGGCGCGAGTCAGAACTGATGCCCGTGATGCTGGTCCGCGACTGCGCAGCATCAAGATTGAAGTTCCCGTGGGAAAGGCTCCCCAATTCCATTGCGTTCATCTTCCTGCGCAGTGCCGACCGCAGCGTTGCGTGCTCAATGCCAGCGCGAATCAACGGCCCCTGCGCCCATAACTATAGCCCCTTGGTGCCCGTGTATATTCCTGCCTAATGCGCCGAAACGAGGGTCGCGGCACTGAAATCGCTGAAGTCCGGTTTCACACCCAGAATGGCGGCCGATCTTCGAATGATGTTGGCGACCATCGGTGCAGCATTGGATCCTGCCGTCGCGCCGCTCTTGCCTTCCTCCGGCTTGGGCTCGTCGATAACCACCAGGACAACATACTGGGGATCATCGATGGGGAACGCCGAGAGAAATGCATTGAACCGTTTTTCGCTGGAATAATGCCCTTTCACGACCTTTTCAGCCGTACCGGTCTTGCCGCCAACCCTGTAGCCGGGAACCTCGGCCTGCTTGCCGGAACCTCTTTCGACGTTGAGACGCATGAGATAGCGCATCACTTCGCTGGTTGACGGCTTCACCACCTGGCGCGATATCGCGTCGGCCTGTTCGCGTGACCTGGGGAACAGAGTGGGCGGAATCAGCTTGCCACCATTGACCAGGGCTGCGGCTGCGACAGCCGTTTGCAGCGGTGTTGTCGTCACACCATGACCATAGGAAATCGTCACGGAATTGATCTTCTTCCACTCGGACGGTTCGGAAGGAGTGGCCACTTCCGGCAGTTCGAAGTCCATCCGGTCCAGCAGGCCCATGCGGTGAAGAAACTCGCGGTGCGCATCAACGCCAACGACATCGGCCATCTTCGCAGTGCCGATGTTGGAGGAAAAGATGAAGACCTCCGGTACGCTCAGCACGCGTTTCTTGCCGTGAAAGTCGTTGATGGTGAAACCGGCTATGTGCAGCGGCTTCGACGCATCGAAACGATCCCGCAAAGTCACCTTGCCGCTATCGATCGCCATGGCGGTGGTGAAGGTCTTGAATGTCGATCCCATTTCGAAGAGGCCCGCGCTCATGCGGTTGAGATTTTCCTTCTTCAGTGCGTCGACCGGGCGGTTCGGATCATAGTCGGGCAGAGAACCCATCGCCACGACTTCCCCGGTATGCACGTTGAGCACGACCGCGCCGGCAGCAATTGCCTTGTAGCGCGCCATGCTCTTTTCCAGTTCATCACGAAGGAAGTGCTGGATACGCACATCGAGCGCCAGATGCACCGGTTCGAGCGGCTGGTCGATCGTCAGCCCGGCATTGCGCAAATCCCGCAGGCCCCTGTCATCAACGTATTTTTCGAGGCCCGCTATGCCGGCATTGTCGATATTGACATGCCCGATGATGTGCGAAGCCGTATCGCCCTTCGGATAGAAGCGGCGGGTCTCGTTGCGAAAGCCGATGCCAGGAATGCCGAGGCCAAGGATGGAATTCTGCTGGGATGGCGTCAGCTCCCGCTTAAGCCAGACGAAACCTGCATTGCTCTTAAGGCGCTTGTGCGTTTCGCTGATGTCGAGATCGGAAAGCACGCTTGCCAATTGTTCCACCGCTTCATCGGCATCGACAATGCGCCGCGGTTCTGCATAAAGCGAAGCGGTGTTGATGTCGGTTGCCAGCGTGACGCCGTTGCGGTCGACAAGGTCCGGCCTGCGCGCCGTGATGGTCGTGTCGGCAAGCATGCGAGAAGCCGATTCACCAGGTTCCTGAAAACCGAAATAGACCAGTCGCACCGCGATCACGCTGTAGACAAGTGTCACGATGATCATCGCGATCCCGATACGCGAGCGCACCTGTTCCAGCGCCATCTTGCGTGCGCCATCGATGCGCAGGTGGCTTGACAGAAACCCGTTATTGTCTTCGTCGGCAAGGTCTGTCTGTTCGACCCGTTTCAGCACTATTCGTCCCCCGGCATGTCTTGCTTTTCCACCGATCCGGTCTTGATCGCCATGTCCGGGTCGCCCTCGGCCTTCAACTGTTTCTCGCCAACACCGTGATCGCCTGTGCCCTCGCCGGGCAATGGCAGGCTGTCGCGGGTCGGAACCTCACCAATGCTGCCGATGCTGCTGGGTGCCACTTCCTCCAGCCCCAGTTCACCCTTGAACCGTTCGGACAGCATCTGCAGCCGTTCCGGACTGGTCAGCAGGCTCCAGTCTGCCCGCAGAATGTCGATGGCTTCCTGCTCCAGGCGCAGGCGGTTCTGCAGCGCGGTCAGCTCTTCCTGGGCGATCCGCGTGTCATGTTTGACCTTGAAGGTCCAGCCGGCTGTCGCGACGAGTGCCGCGATCATCACCAGATCAAGCGTTCGAAACATGGCTTCCTCCTCCAGCCGCATGCCGCGTGGTAAATGCCGACAGCGGCGGCAGGTTTGGCAGGCTCACGCTTGCAATCGTCTTGCTGCTGATCGCAGCCGCGGTGCGCACCGCCACCCTGAGCTTGGCCGAGCGTGCACGCGGATTGACCTGTGCTTCCGCTTCGCTTGCAGCGATCATGGACTTGCGCGGCAGATCGAAGGTCGCCGGTTCCGACTTGCTGGCAGGAAGGTGGCGTGAACCCGCCGCGTCCCTTGAGCGTTCGCTCATGAAGCGCTTGACGATGCGATCCTCCAGCGAATGAAAGGTCACGACGACAAGCCGCCCGCCTTCCTTGAGAATTCGTTCTGCAGCCAGCAAGGCGCTGGCCAATTCCTCCAGTTCCCGGTTGACGAAAATCCGCAGCGCCTGAAACGTTCGGGTTGCCGGGTGGATGCGATCGCCGGGCTTGCGTCCCAGCACTTTCTCGATCAGCGCGGCAAGATCGAGCGTGCGCAGAAATGGCCGTTCCACGCGCCGCGCGGCAATTGCCCTTGCAATCCGCCCAGCCTGCCGTTCTTCGCCTAATATTCCGATAATGCGGATCAGGTCGCCGGTTTCCGCCTGATTGACGATGTCGGCAGCGCTTGGCCCCGACTGCTCCATGCGCATGTCGAGCGGCCCGTCCTTCTGGAAGGAAAATCCGCGCTCCGCTTCGTCGATCTGCATCGATGAAACACCAATATCGAGAACGACGCCGTCCACCGCTTCATGACCGCTATCACGAGCGAGCTGGTCCAGTTCACTGAACCGCCCGGACCGCAACTCCAGCCTTGCGCCAAGTTCGCGCTGCATTTGCGCGCCGTCACGGATTGCATCGGGGTCCCGGTCAATTGCCAGCACCAGCGCGCCCGCTTCGACCATTGCGCGTGAATAACCGCCAGCGCCAAACGTTCCATCTATGATGACGCTTCCGGGGTGCGGGTCCAGGGCAGACAGGACCTCATCGAGCATTACGGGAACATGGCGCGCCGGTCCGCCAGCAACATCGCCGGACCGCCGTCCGGTCTTGCTGCGGCCCGTCATGATCCGTGCTCCCTGCCACCTGCACCCGACACCCCGGAAGGCATCACCTGCGAGGAACCGAGCGATCGCCGCAGCGCGCGCACCCTGGCGCGGGCTGTAGTGCGATAGTCCTCGTATTTGCCCGGTTCCCAAATCCAGAAAGAGCGTCCCCGCCCCTCGAAAAGCACCTTGTCGTCAATGCCCGTCTGCTCGCGGATGCGATCGTTGAGCTGGAAGCGCCCCTCGCCATCGAGCTTGAGTTCAAGTGAATCGCCATTGATGTAGAAGGACCAGATCTCATACTCCTCCGAAAAGGGGTCAAGCAGTTCCAGCCGCCTTTCATACCATTCGATCATGTCCCGCCCGCCTGCCTCGACGACCGGATGATCGACCGACAGCAGCGCCTGGAGATGAGTCTGGTTTTTCAGGATTGAACGGAAGGAAGCCGGAACGGAAACACGTCCCTTCTTGTCGACATTATTGATCGTGTTCGAAGCGAAACGATCCATGACGCCTTCGCTGTCCCTTCCACATGCCTGTTTGAACTGCCTGTCCGCCACCCGCCTTCGGGCAACGCAGACGGTTCATCCGGCCTGCATTTCATCGCCATGCGTACTGGAAGAAAGCCGCCGCCGCTGACGGCCAGACCAGTTGGATGAAACGCAGCCGACCCTATCGATTTTTGGGATATCATGGGAAAATTTGGGGGTCAATGGGCGAGAGCTACACAATGCTGTCACCGGACCCCATTCAGGCCGCACCCGATTACAATCGTTTCTTAACCCTAACCGGGCGTTAACAACGCGGATTCTAATGCCACAATGGGGTTGATGGGGATGAGTCAAAGTGACTCAGGCCGGACCCGACGGTCCGAACCAGCAATCAGCGCTGTCTGAAACTGCAGTGATTGAATCCTGATTGGTGCCAGCCGGCCTGTAAGCCGGGTTCTGTATGGCCCGCACGGTTGTCCGTGCGGACGTGGCGGCCATTCCTCTGGGACATCCGTTACCGGATGCCTCGGCGCGACCCACCCGGACAACTGGCCTGAAAACGGGCCTGCCCGCCCTTTCGGGCCGGCGCGCTGTCCCTATTCGGTCTTGCTCCCGATGGGGTTTGCCTTGCCGCCGCCGTTACCGGAAGCGCGGTGGGCTCTTACCCCACCCTTTCACCCTTCCCGCGGCATGCCGCGGAGGTCTGCTTTCTGTGGCACTTTCCCTCGGGTTGGCGGAAATTCCGTTTCCCCGGCCGGATGTTATCCGGCATCGTGTTTCCATGGAGCCCGGACTTTCCTCCACCGCGGCCTTTCGGCACCTGCGGCAGCGGCCACCCGGCCGGCTGGCAGCCATTCCTTATGGCTCATGGCGGACCGGGTCAAGAAAGCCTTGTCGTGATAGACGCGCCAGAATTCCGGCACAATCTGCGCTATGGTTTACCGCAGCTTAATCGGAAGCCGTTATCCGATGATGCAAGGGGCGCATTTTCGGGGATTGTAACATGGACCGCAGGGATTTTTTCAAACGCGCAGCCTCTGGCCTTGCGCTGGCCGGCACTTCCCGTTTGCTGGCACCGATTGCCGTTTCGCCATTTCTTCTGCCCGCCACGGCTGAAGCACGCACGATTTCAGGCGTCAGCTACGGAGCAAACGCACTCGACATCTATACTTCCGGCAATGACAATGCTCCCGTCATGATCTACGTCCATGGCGGAGCCTGGCGCGCTGGTTCGCGCGGGCGGGTCGGTGCCCAGCCGGAATTCTACAAGCGCATGGGCTATGTCTTCGTGTCGGTTGGCTACACGCTCTATCCGGCTGCCGATGTGGAGCGCCAGGTGCGCGAAATTGCCCAGGCCGTGAACTGGGTAAGAAGCAATATCTCGAAATATGGCGGTGATCCCACACGCATTGCCCTTTCGGGCCACTCTGCCGGTTGCCACCTTGCCTGCATGGCCGCCCTTTCCGGCCTTGCCAGCGGCGTCAAGGCGCTGTTTGCAAATGATACCGCAGCCTATGATGTTGCCTACCTGGCATCGATCAACGGCGACAGCCTGCCAGCACTTTACGCCAGACCCTTCTCCAACCGTTCGAAATGGGTGAACTGGTCGCCTTACAATTATGCCGGCAACTCACAGCGTTTTCCTGTGCTGGTGGCCTGGTCAGGCGGCCGCAACCGCGACCGGATATCGAAACGCTTTGCCGACAAGCTCGAAGGGGCAGGCTATCCCGTCAGCCGGTTCGACGGCAGCAGCTACAACCATATCTCGATACAGAACGCGATGGGACGCAGCGGCGACCGACTGTCTGCGGCCATGGAACGGTTCCTGAAATCCAGCGTCTGACGCATCCGACCCATTTACCCTTTCAGGCACTGTTTCAGGCAACGCCCTCCGGCAGCGCCTTGATTAGCCTGTGCAAGGTCGTGACCGTGGAATGATCGGCTATGCCGTCGATGCGCGCCGGACGGAAATGTCTCTGGAAGGCAATCAGCACCCGTTCAAGATGGTCATCGAACCGATCACCCTCGTTCAGCCCATAGCCATAGATCCGCAACATGTCCCGGAGCGCAGCGATGGGCGGGCCGCCATCGCCCTTCTGCAGAAACCGCCCGCTGACAACCGGCTCCGGATCAACCCAGTGCCCGACGCCGGCGGCATGCAATTCATCCCAGGGAAACAGCTCGCCGGGATCTTCCTTCCGCAAGGGCGCAATATCGGAATGCGCAACGATGTTGCGCGCTTCCAGTCCGTGCCGCTCGGCAATGTCGTGGCTTAACGCAGTGACAGCTTTTATCTGCGCTTCGGCAAAGGCCGTGTAGCCGAATTCATGTCCCGGATTGACGATCTCGATACCGATCGAGACATCATTGCAATTGTCTCGCCCGCGCCAGGACGACACACCGGCATGCCAGGCGCGTTTTTCTTCGGCAACCATCTGGAGAATGCCGCCATCCACGTGAACCAGATAGTGGCAGGAAACCTGGCTCTCTTCGACACATAGCCGTTCGACAGCCGCGTCCGCGCTTTCCATGCCGGTATAATGCAGCACCAGCAGCGCGATCGATGCGCCTGCAGGCCGTTCGTTGAAATTGGCCGCACATCTGGTGTCACAGGCCAGACGCGTATCGGGAATGAGGCTCAAAGGCCACGCTCCAGCTTGATCGTCTCCCAGGCGCGGTTGATGGCTGCGAGACGGTCGTTCGCAATTGCGACGAACTCCTCCGGCACGCCGCGCGCTATCATGCGGTCGGGGTGATTTTCCTTGACGAGATTGCGGTATAGGGAGCG
Organism: Rhizobiaceae bacterium; assembly: GCA_049289295.1. Taxonomy (GTDB): domain Bacteria; phylum Pseudomonadota; class Alphaproteobacteria; order Rhizobiales; family Rhizobiaceae; genus BOKV01. The sequence continues at coordinate 468,363 of JBATLL010000041.1, read as the reverse complement.
CATGTCGCTATCAGACATCGACCGCTCTCCGCCGATGATCAGATAGGGATCACCCTCCTCCGGGTTCAGGTGCCGGGCACGGATGCGCTGGTAGTCGCGTCCCTTGAGGTCGAAGATGACCGCGACATGCTCCAGGAACTCATCTTCCTTTTCATGCAGGATGCCATCCGCCTTGGCGATGTGGAACAGCCCGTCCATCACATCTTCCAGGATTGCCGGCTCGTCGGGAAACAGTCGCACAACCTGTCTTGCATAGGCATCGAAACCCGCGACATCCTGCTTGGCGAGATTGTAAAGTCGGGCGACATTCTCAGCTTCCTTTTCCGGAATTTCGAATATATCGCGAAACGCATCGACCTCTTCCTGCGTAACGATACCGTCGGCCTTGGCCATCTTCGCGGACAGGCCGATCATGGCAATGGAAAAGGAAACCTGACGCCGCGTACTGGCATCTCCCTCGAACACGGTTCGAACCGCCTCCACGAGCGTTGAAAACGCATCCGCTGCGACGGAAGAAACCAAGTCTCCGAATCGTGTCCACACAGTCATGGATGGATGCTAGAGCATTCGCGTGCATTTCAAAACGATTCCCTGAAAGCTCGCATCTTCACGGAGAATATTTTGCCTAAAATCCCGACCAGGTCCGGCGCGCCTCTCCATGCAAATCTGCTTCTTGCCTATTTGCTGGGCTTTGTTGGCGTGGTGATCTTCGGCGCAACCCTGCCTGTAACCCGGTTGGCGCTGGCGGATTTTTCACCCTGGTTCATCACCTTTTCAAGGGCACTTCTGGCCACTATTGCTGCCCTCGCCGTACTTCTGGTGACGGCAAGAAGCCTTACCCACGAAGCTGGCGCAAGGATCCTGCTGGCTGGCCTGTTCCTGATTTTCGGTTTTCCCGGCTGCATGGCGATAGCGATGGAAACGGTACCAGCCGCCCATGGCGGCGTGGTGCTGGGTTTCCTGCCGCTTGCGACCGCGGCCATCGCCGCAGCGATTGCCGGTGAACGCCATGGCGCGATCTTCTGGCTCGCGAGCATACTGGGCGCGGTTCTCGTCGTCGCGTTTGCCCTCTACAGGGGCGGCGAAATCCAGGAGATCGGCACCTTGTCGCGCGGGGACCTGTGGCTGTTCCTGGCAGGCTTCTGTGCATCGGCTGGATATGTGATTTCGGGAAAACTGGCGCGCAGCATGCCTGGCTGGGAGGTGATCTGCCGGGCGCTGGTCTATTGCCTGCCAATCACGCTCATAGGCACATTTGCCACGTTCGAGATGCGGTTCGTCAACGCCTCGGCGCTGGGCCTGGCGTCCATGGCCTATCTCGGCCTTGGTTCGATGTTCCTGGGGTTCTTTGCCTGGAACACGGCGCTTGCCTGGGGCGGCATTGGCCGGATCGGGCAGGTCCAGTTGCTTCAGACCTTCGTCACGCTGGCCGTGTCGGCCCTGCTGCTGGGTGAGAGGATAGAGCTGCTCACTCTGCTGGCTGCCCTGGCTGTCACAGGGCTGGTTGCCCTGTCTCGCCGCTCATGAAGGGGCCGCGCTTGATCGGCCACTCGATAGGATTGTGCTGGATCTGACAATTGCCAGACCGTCACGCTTCGCCTGCAGGTTCCTGCTCAACGATGCAGCTTTCGACTGCTATGGACGTGAAAAGCGCAAAAAGCGCCAGTGCGATGAAGAACTTTTCCATTATGCTGCTCCGGGCCGGACATGACCGGCATTTCCATGGCCCCTGTGTGCATGCTGAACATGATGATGTTTGGACTGCATTGCGGCCAAAATCCGGCGGTGCCGGGGAATTTCCGTGCATGTGCGGGTAAAATGGCCTGAAAGCAGTCAGCCGATGGTCGGCGTCAGCGATTTCCAGACCAATGCCAGGTTCAACAGTGCAATGGCGGCAAGCCACGCCCCGGCAACCCGAATCACCACCTTGCCCCAGCGGCTCTCGACCTTCTGTAGCGGCAAACCGACCAGCAGGAGAAAGAGAAGCCCGCTGGCAAGCGTTGCCGCGACCGCCACGCCAAGCGAAGCAGGCTCGGGCTGGTCGGGAATGATGTCGATGGACAGCGCGCCCGCCAGCAGAAAGATCAGGCCAGCACCAAGCCGCACTGAAATGCCCGGCAATGATGCAACTGCCAGCCCCGCCAGCAGAACGAGCGCCAGCGGCACATACCAGAACAATGGCAGCCAGGGTATGGCCAGATGCGCGGCCTTTCCAACGGCAATCCCGGCGACGAACGCAAGGGCAGCCTGGACGAACATCCCCTTCATGCGGCCCGCCACAAGCGCCATCGCCCCGAGCAGGATCAACTGTTCGGTAATCAGGATTGGATGAAGCATCTGTCCCGCAAACCCGCTGACGCCCGGAACCAGCTCATGCGCCATGGCAGGCGCGGTCATCAGCGCAATGAGAAGCGCGGCGCAACAGATTGCCAAGCGTGCATAAATTTCAGGCCGCAAGGTACCAGGCTCCTCCCAGGGCAATTCCCGCCCCTGCCATGCGCACCAGCACGAGACCCATCGGATGGCGGCTCAAGAGCCCCAGCACGATGCCGATCAGGTGAAGCAGGCCAGTGGCAATGACGAAACCGGCGCTATAGGCGATCGGATTGGCAGCGGTGGGCAACTCGATGCCATGGGCATAACCGTGAAAGACGGCAAATGCACCGACCATTATTGCTGCAATGCCTGCTGGCAAACGCAGGGCCAACGCCACGCAAAGGCCGAGGATAATGCCGGACAACGCAATACCGGTCTCCACATGGGCAAGCGGAAATCCTATCACCGCCACCGCACCGCCCATTGCCATGACCAGAGGAAAGGCGATCGGCAGAACCCAGATCGACGGCAAACCGAGAATTGCACCCCACAGGCCGACGGCAACCATGGCAATCACATGGTCAGGCCCAAGAAGCGGGTGAATGAACCCTTGCGAAAAGCCAGCGGAGACACCCTCGCCAAGACTGCCTGTATGGGCGCGCGCGATGTCCGGAATGAAGATCAGCGCGGTGAAAACTGCGATCCGCCAGACCGCCTCGAACCGTTCTGTCGTGCGCCGGTTCGGGTTGGGGCCCTTGCGCATTGCCGAATTTTCCTTTGAACTATGTTCGGGGCGTGTTGACGAACGAAGGTAGTCGCACATGAAACGCATGGCAACGCCCCTGATGGCACTTTGTCTATCCCTGTCCTTGATGCTGGAACCCAACTCGGCAAAGGCGCTCGATGCCCCAAACGGACAGATCATCCTGACCATTTCAGGCAACATTTCGAACCGCAATACCGCCACCGGTGCGTCCTTTGACGCGCCCATGCTCAAAGCTCTGGGAATGAACCTGATAGAAACAACGACGCCCTGGCATGACGGCGCGGTCCGTTTCGAAGGGCCCTTGATTTCCGACATCATGGCAACGGTGGGCGCTTCGGGCGAAACCGTCATGGTAACTGCGACCGATGGCTATTCCGTCGAAGTCCCTTACGCCGACTTCGAACAGTTCAAACCGATCCTGGCAATCCTGCGCAATGGTGAGGAAATGCCCGATGCCGACCAGGGGCCGCTTTTCATCATCTACAATTACGATGGCGACCCGCAACTGAACACGGACGAGTTTCATGCGCGTTCCGTGTGGTCGGTCCGTTCGATGGAGGTCGAGTAACCCCCACTTTGGACGTTTTTGACCTTCCCCTACAGGCTCGCCGCACTGCGCGCAGCCTGGTCATATTGCCCTGACAGGGCCCTGAGCAGCGCCGCCAGCCTCGAAATCTCGGCTTCATCGAGACCGAGCGACTTGATGCTGCCGATAAGAAGCGCCTCGCGCAGTTCGTGATAGGTCTCGCACGCGGCCATTCCCGCACTGGTAATCGCCACCGTCTTTTCCTTGCCGCGCCGCCCTGTCTTCACCAGTCCCTGCGCCGACAGCTTCTTGATCGCGTAGTTCACGAGATGCGTGTCTTCGATATTCATCACCAGGCACAGATCGGCGAGTGTCTTTTCCCGGCCGCGATGGTTCACCTGATGCAGAACCAGCACATCCATGGCCGTCATCCCCGGCGTGCCGCTCGCTGCAGCCGCGCGCACCATCCAGCGATGCCAGGCATTCACCGTCACATTGAGCGCATATTCCATCTCGGAAAGCGCCGGCATCGCGCCTGAAGCCAGATGTGATGCAGAAACCACAGGTCCAAAATCCTTGGTCATGTGACCCTCCCCCTTTTCGCTCAAACTCATTACAGGTGTATTTTATCGATAATTTATTGACAACATCTGATATGTTGCACTATCCAGATAGCAGATATGGGGAGAGTGAACCATGGCTAGATGGGACTTCTGGATTGATCGCGGCGGCACATTCACCGACATTGTCGGACGCGACCCTAGCGGAGGCCTTCACCCTCACAAGCTCCTTTCCGAAAATCCGGAGGCCTATCGGGACGCTGCCGTCCAGGGCATCCGTGACCTGCTCGGAGTGAAAAAGGGCGAACCGGTCCCTTCCCACCGCATCGGCTCGGTCAAGATGGGCACGACTGTTGCCACGAACGCCCTGCTCGAGCGCAAGGGCGAACGCACGGCACTGCTCATCACGCGCGGATTTGGCGACGGGCTTCGCATTGGCTATCAGGCGCGGCCCGACATCTTCGCCAAGGAAATCCTCCTCCCCGAGCAACTCTATTCACGGGTCATCGAGATCAACGAGCGGGTGCGCGCGGATGGCACCGTTGAAGCAGCCCCGTCCACATCCGAATTGCAGACAGCACTGAAATCGCTCGCCGATGACGGCTTCACATCGCTGGCAATCGTTTTCATGCATGCCTGGAAATACCCCGAGCATGAACGCATTGCCGCCCAGATGGCCAGGGCAGCCGGTTTCCCGCAAGTGTCAGTCAGCCACGAGGTTTCGCCCTTGGTGAAGCTTGTAGGGCGCGGCGACACCACGGTGGTCGACGCCTATCTTTCCCCGATCCTGCGCCGCTATGTCGAACAGGTCGCCAGCGAACTGGGTATCAGCGCGGAAGCTGCGGGCGATGGACCGAAACTCATGTTCATGATGTCTTCAGGTGGCCTGACCGCAGCGGAGCTTTTCCAGGGCAAGGATGCAATCCTGTCGGGACCGGCAGGCGGCGTTGTGGGTGCAGTCGAGACGGCACGCATCGCAGGCTTCCCGAAAATGATCGGCTTCGACATGGGCGGCACCTCGACCGATGTCTCCCACTTCGACGGTGAACTTGAACGGGCCTTTGAAACCGAAGTCGCCGGTGTTCGCATGCGCGCGCCGATGATGATGATCCACACTGTGGCAGCTGGCGGCGGCTCCATCCTGCACCATGCTGATGGCCGCTTCCAGGCTGGTCCCGATTCAGCAGGCGCCAACCCAGGCCCTGCCTGCTATCGCCGCGGCGGGCCGCTTGCGGTAACCGATGCCAACGTGATGACCGGCAAACTGCGCCCGGAATTCTTCCCCGCTATTTTCGGACCGGACCAGAACGAGAGGCTCGATGTCGTGACAGTGCGCGAGAAATTTGCCGATCTCGCTGCATTGACCGGTTCGACGCCGGAGGAAGTTGCGGACGGCTTCCTCAAGATCGCCGTGGAAAACATGGCCAATGCAATCAAGAAGATTTCGGTCCAGCGCGGACATGATGTCACCGAATATGCGCTGAACTGTTTTGGTGGAGCGGGTGGGCAGCATGCCTGTGCTGTCGCTGATGCGCTGGGCATGACGACGGTACTCATCCACCCCTTCTCCGGCATTCTTTCCGCCTATGGCATGGGCCTTGCCAAGGTGAGAGCCAACCGCACCCGCGCCCTGGTACAGCCGCTCGAAGCTGAACTTGAATCAGAACTTCAGGCACTTGAATCTGATCTGAAGCATGAATCGGAATCAGAGCTTGCAAGTCAGGGCATAAGTGATTCTGACATAACGACATTTTCACGCGCCCACATCCGCTATGACGGCACCGATACGCCTATCCCGGTGGTGCTTGGCGATGCCGCAACCATGTCGAAGGCCTTCGAACAGATCCACCGCAAGCAGTTCGGTTTCGTGTTCGAGAACAAGCGCCTCATCGTTGAAGCGGTTGAGGTCGAGGCCGTGGGAGGTGGCGCCGGTATCGTCGAAATCGCATCCGCTCTGGATGAAACGGTGGCTGGCACGGATACCAGTGTTCCGCTCTTTTCCGGCGGTAGCTGGCATGAGGCGGCGGTGTATCGCCGGGCAACACTGAATCCTGGAAACCGCATGCCGGGACCCGCCCTCATCATCGAGCCGCACCAGACCATCGTGGTGGAACCGGAATGGCAGGCCAAGATCAATGCGCTTGGCCATGTCGTGCTGACACGCGCGGTCGCCAAGAGCCGCGAACTCGCCATCGGCACGACCGCCGATCCCGTCATGCTGGAAGTGTTCAACAACCTGTTCATGTCGATCGCCGAACAGATGGGCGTGACACTCCAGAACACGGCCTACTCGGTCAACATCAAGGAACGGCTCGACTTCTCCTGCGCCGTCTTTGCCGCCGATGGATCCCTCGTTGCCAACGCGCCACATATGCCAGTGCATCTTGGTTCCATGGACCGGTCTGTCGAGACCATCATCCAGCAAAATCAGGGACGCATCCGTCCAGGTGATGTGTTCATCCTCAACGCGCCCTATAATGGCGGCACGCATCTGCCGGACATCACTGTCGTGACACCAGTCTTCGACGACAAAGAAAGGGAAATCCTCTTCTACGTCGCTTCACGCGGGCACCATGCGGACGTCGGCGGTATGGCACCGGGCAGCGCAACGCCACGCGCAACCCATGTCGATGAGGAAGGCGTGCTGATCGATAACTTTCTTCTGGTCGATTCCGGCGTCATCCGTGAAGCCGAAATGCTGGAGGTCCTCACCAACCACCCCTGGCCGGCACGCAATCCCGTGCAGAACATGGCCGACATCCGCGCGCAGATCGCAGCCAATGAAAAGGGCGTGAATGAACTGCGCAAGATGGTCGCCCATTTCAGCCTCGATGTCGTGCAGGCCTATATGGGCCATGTGCAGGACAATGCCGAGGAAAGCGTGCGCCGCGTGATCGATGCCCTGTCGGATTGCGAATATGCCTACCCCACTGACAATGGGCAGACGATCCAGGTCCGCATCACCGTCGACAAGGCCCGTCGCGAAGCCACGGTAGACTTCACCGGAACTTCTGCCGTTGCGAAGAACAACTTCAACGCGCCTGAACCGGTCACCCGAGCTGCGGTCCTCTACGTCTTCCGCCTGATGGTGGAAGCGCCCATTCCGATGAATGCCGGTTGCCTGAAGCCGATCCGGATCATCATCCCGGATGGCTGCATGCTAAAGCCGCAATATCCAGCTGCCGTGATCGCCGGCAACACCGAGACGAGCCAGCACGTCACCAATTGCCTGTTGATGGCTCTGGGGGCGCTGGCCAATGCGCCCGGCACGATGAACAACCTGACCTACGGCAACGAGCGCTACCAGAATTATGAAACGATCTGCGGGGGCGCTCCGGCAGGCCGCCTGAACAATGGAAGGGGTTTTGTCGGCGCCAGCGCCGTTCATGTCCACATGACCAACACGCGTATGACCGATCCCGAAATCCTTGAAATGCGCTACCCGATCGTCGTCGAGGGTTTCTCGATCCGCAAGGGCTCCGGCGGCAAGGGACGCTACAATGGCGGGGACGGAACCAGGCGTGTCCTGCGCTTCCTCGAAGACATGGAATGCGCAATCCTGTCTTCCTCACGCAAGAATGCACCAAGAGGACTGGATGGCGGTGGAGACGGCGAAGTGGGCAGGACGGAAATCCGCCGCCTCGACGGAACCGTCCAGGAACTCGCCCATTGCGACCAGACATCGGTGAAAGCAGGCGAAGCCGTCATAGTTTGCACACCCGCGGCCGGTGGTTACGGAAAATAAAGGTGTAGCAAACGCCACTGAGAGCAACCTGTCTGCAGGATAAAATTCCCTCGGGGCCTGAATATCTGGGGGAAACCATGCGCATTTATTTTGTACTCGCGTTCGCAACCATGCCGATCCTGTTGTCCTGCTGCGCCGCTCATCCACTGCCTGGTGACTATACGAATGGCAGGGTAGACACATTCAGCATTATTCTAAACGCGCGCTGCGAGGCGACAGACGTGGTGAGAGAGCGGCTTGACGCCAAGCTCAAACAATCAGGGTCGCCTGAAATCGTGCGAATGTCCCCGGAGGAAGTGCCGGATAATCTGGAATTCATCCGTTCGATCAATCCTGCAATTGCAAGGAATCTCGAGAAATTCCGCAATAGCCAGATAGTCTACGACTTCGATTTCAACATTACGGAGACCAATGACAATTCAGGCTCTCTGGCCTTTACCTGGCCCATTGCGCCAAACACCAAGGCCACGATGGGTGCTGGTGCAAGCCAGAAGACTGTTCGACAGGCCGTGCGAAAGGTGAAGATCTCGGAGAGTTTTGAGGATCTGCGCAAGCTCGACTGTGCCAACGCCGAATACTATCGGGGCAACCCGGTCTATCCGATCTACGGTAGCATTGGCATGGGCGAAGTGATGAACACGTTCATCGATTTATCTCAGAACGGTGGTGGCAATGGTAGTTTCACGGACACGCTTACATTCACGACCGATATCGGGAACTCGCTTACTCCCCACCTGACACTGGAAGTGGTTCCGGGAAAGATAAACCTCGCAACAGCACAGTTGACGGCCAAAAATTCGCGCATGGATATTCACAAATTAACTGTGACAATCACTTTTCCAACCGATGACGACCGTTCGATCGTCACCCAGACCGCTCGATTGAGCAGTTCCGAGATCAGGAATACCGTTGCGCGCGCCGAATTTGAGGCATGCGTGGCCAGGGCGGAGGATCGTGAGGATCGCTTTGGTCAGTTGCGCGACATTCCGCCTGAAGTCCTGTGTGCCGATCGCGTCAGTGGTCGCGGCTTCTACACCGGGTATCGGGCCAACTACGCCCCTCGCCTGCTGCCATTGGATGGACCTGCCGAAAATCAATGACCCCGCCTGCAATCCGCCGGCGAGGTCATTGGCAGGAATTGGTCAGCGCCGTTTCCAGCCGGTGACCATTGCACGCACCAGATTTTCCCGGTGTTCGACACTGGCCACGATGACGCCCAGGACATGAAGTCCCACAAGCGCCAGGGTCGCATAAGCCGAGGCCTCGTGCACTTCTTCGACCCATTCCACGCCCCAGAAGGCGTTGGTGGTCATCATGTATCCCGTGCCACAGATGGTCGCGATCATGGCAAGCAGGGCAAGCACCATCGCTCCGCCGGCGGGATTGTGACCGATGAAACGTTTTGCCTTGAGGCGCATCGTATCACCAATGAAGCCCAGGACAGTGATGGGGGAACGCACGAAATCTCCAAACCGTGCATGCCGCGATCCAATGAAACCCCAGATCACGCGAAGGCCGATCAGACCTGCTATCGCATATCCGGCGATTTCATGAGCCTTGTCCCATTCATCTCCGGTGGCAAACGCAAAGAAGAAGAGACCGACCAGCGACCAGTGAAAGATTCGGACAAACGGGTCCCAGACCCGCACCATGTCCGACCGCGCATCACGGTCGGACAAGATGGTATCCGTGTCGATCGCCATCAGTCGTCGATCTTGGTGCGCACGACGGCACCCGAAGCGGGATGGAAGTAGGTCTCGACACGATTGCCGCTGGCGTCGATGCCATAGATTTCGTAGCAGCCGTCTTCGACCTTGAGGCGGCGAACCTTGTAGCCCATGCCTTCAGCCTTGGCGATCATCTGTTCCTTGCTCATCCACTGCGACTGGTCGACCATGCCACAGTCTTTGCTTGAACTGGCCTGTGCCTGACCTGCAAAGGAAAGGATTGCTGCGCTTGCTGCAATTGCGAGAATGGACTTCATGATTTTTCTCCTTGTTTGCGGGATGGTGATTCATCCGCTTGCTGTTGACGCCCCCTTTCTGACAAGGTCCCAATGACATGTGGCTGACTGGCTTTGTCAGCATTTTGTAATGTTGGAATCGATAAGGCACACGCATGATGTCCCGATACTTGCGAAACCTGATCCTGTTGCTGGCGCTTCTTGCGGTCCTCGCGCCTGGCGGTGAGGCCATGGCCGACCGCAAGGGTAAGAAGCATCGTGACGGCCATGACGAAGTCTATGAGGCCCAGCGCAGCGGCAGGATCCTGCCGCTCGCCGAAATCCTCTTGCGTCTCCGTCCGGTTACCGGCGAGGAAATACTGGACGTCGAATATGACGTACGCGATTCCGTCCCGACCTATGAAATCAAGTATGTCGACAAGCGCGGTCGGCGCCGGGAGGTCTATGTCGACGCCCGCAACGCGGCGATCCTGAAGCAAGAGGCCGATTGAGCGTGCGCATTCTCGTGGTTGAGGACGATCCGCGCATTGCCGCTGACCTGGCCGCGTCCCTCGATGCTGCCGGTTTCGTTCCCATTCTTTCCAATGATGGCGAAGACGCCTGGTTTCGCGGTGACACGGAAGAGTTTGGTGCTGTCATTCTTGATCTGGGCATGCCGCAGATGGATGGCCTGTCCATCCTGCGCCAGTGGCGGGCAAACAACAGGGATTTTCCCGTGCTGATCCTGACTGCGCGCGGTTCCTGGACCGAACGCGTGGAAGGGATCGAGGCTGGAGCTGACGATTATCTGCCCAAGCCCTTCGAGATGGAGGAACTGCTGGCCCGCCTGAGAGCCATCCTGCGCAGGCGCGCCGGGCATACTTCCCCTCGCCTTTCGATCGGTGAAATCACGCTCGATCCGCGAAACATGCGTGTGACCCGCAGGGGCGCACCTGTGGCGCTCTCACCCCAGGAATACCGGCTGGTGCAATATCTGATGCTCAATGCCGGGCGAACGGTGCCCCAGCAGGAACTTTCCGAACAGCTTCAGGGCGATCATTTCGAACGCGAATCGAACGCCATCGAGGTCCTCGTCGCCCGTGTCAGGCGCAAGCTCGGTTCTGACGCCATCCAGACACAGCGTGGCTTCGGCTATGCTTTCGGACCCGGCCAGCCATGAGCATGCGCGCGCCAAGATCGCTGCAAAGCAGGCTCCTTCTGTTTGCCTTTGCCGGGATTGCTGTCGCGCTGATCCTCACTGGACTGGCAATATCCGCGCTGTTCGAGCGACACCTTTCACGGCGTATCGGTTCGGAACTCGACGCCCATCTCGCACAGATTGCAGGCAACCTGGCCATCACTGCAGACCGTCGCCTCGAAATGCAGCTTGACCCTGCCGATCCACGTTTCGAGCGGATTTTCTCGGGCCTTTACTGGCAAGTGCGTGACGAAGCCTCCGGCACCGATCTGCGGTCGGTATCGCTGTGGGACGATTCGCTGGCCCTGCCCACGGATCAACCCGCCCCAGGCGAAATCCATGTTCACAATCTGCGCGGACCGGCGGGTGAAACCCTGCTGGTCCATGAGCGCAGGTTACTGATCGAGAGTAATGGCGTATCCCTGCCGGCACGAATGGCCGTGGGCATCAGCCGCGCCGAACTTGATCGCCTGCGCGATGATTTTCGCAATGAGACCATGGCGGCTCTCGCCATTCTAGGACTGTTGATGTTCCTCGGCCTGTGGTTCCAGGTCCGCATGGGACTGGCGCCGCTTGCCCGACTGCGCGACGGCGTTGCCACCATTCGCACGGGACCCGGAACGCGGCTCGGCCGCGAACAGCCAGAGGAAGTCCTGCCGCTCGTCGACGAGATCAACACGCTCGTATCCGACAAGGAAAAGGAGACCGAAAGGGCCCGCAATCGTGCAGCCGATCTGGCGCATGGCCTGAAAACACCCTTGACGGTCCTGGCAGCCGATATCCGGCGGCTGCGCGAAAAGGGGGAAGACGAGATCGCCAACGATATCGCAGGCGTTGCAAAGACGATGCAGCATCATGTCGAGCGTCAGCTTGCCAGAGCACGGGCACGAAATGACCGATACGCCCACGCCAGAACCGATATCAGGACGACGGTTGCCCGACTGATCGAAACCGTCTCGCGCACGCCGGGAGCAGAACGCCTTGAAATCACAAGCACGCTGCCGCCGGATATCCTGACCATCATGAGTGAGGACGATTTCAACGATGTCGTCGGCAACCTGCTGGAAAACGCGGTTCGAAAGGCAGTGGCCGGAGTACGGATTTCCGTCACTATCAGGGATGGCCAGCATCACCTGTCTGTCGACGATGACGGTCCAGGCGTTCCTTCCGACCAGATCGACAGGATTGTCCAGCGCGGCACGCGGCTCGACCAGAAAGGCAGCGGCGCTGGCCTTGGCCTCGCGATCGCCAATGACATTCTTGATGAATATGGGCTTTCGCTGCTGGCAGGACCATCCGACATGGGCGGGCTGCGCATCGGCTTTACCCTCCCCTGATCAGGCAGGTTTGGCATCGATGCGGTATGGCAACTACCAACGATAGAGGGCGGATTTTCACATTTACCTTAGGTTAACCATAGCAGCCTAGTCTTTTCTAACCCACGAAAGGACTGAGCCATGATGGAAACAGTCAACAAGCCGCGACTTACCGCCTACCAGGACCTAGTTGTACTGGTCGCGGAACTGCGCAAGCTCGGTGTAACCGGGACGGAAGTCTATCAACGCATTACGGAAATCGGCGCAGTCGATCTCGATCTGCTGAACGCTGTCATGATCGCCTTCAGGGAACTGGAACTGACCAGCGCCGAAAGCGTCGCCGCCTGATTTTCACAGGCAGGACAGGAGTGTCCGGACCGGCTTGACAAGCCGAGGCTGTCGGCATCACCTTCACGAAGGTGAAACGCGGCGGCACAATCCATGCAGATCCAGCACATTCCCGACAGTGAAAATCTGGACCAGGCTTATGCTTTCACGCGCAAGGCCTCGGTCGAAACCCCCCTCCTTGAAGCTGACGTACTTGCCCGTCTGACTGGTGCAAGACGGGTTTTCATCAAGGCCGAAAGCCTGCAAAGAACCGGTTCCTTCAAGTTTCGCGGTGCCTATTGGCGTGTCGGCCAGTTGAGCGAAGCGGAAAAGGCGCGCGGTGTCGTTGCCTATTCGTCTGGCAACTTCGCGCAGGGTCTTGCGGCAGCCGCGCGCATGTGCGCCGTGCCCTGCACCATCGTCATGCCCGAGGACGCACCGGCTGCCAAGCGCCAGGGCGCTGAAGCCCTCGGTGCAAGCGTCGTTCTTTCAAGGCATGGTGAAAAACCGAGGGAAGAAGTGGCCAGCAAGCTTGCCATGGACCTTTCTCGCGAGGAAGGAAAGGTCCTGTTGCACCCGTTTGACGACGAGGCAATCGTTGCGGGCCAGGCAGGAGCAGGCCTTGAAGCACTCGAGCAGTTCGACCGATTGGGAATACCGGTTCCCGACACGGTGTTCTGCTGTGTGGGGGGCGGAGGGCTGGTTGGCGGTGTTTCTCTCGCCTTCCATTATCATCACCCATCCACACGCGTAATTGCGGTTGAACCCGATGGATATGACGGCATGGGCCGCTCGCTCGATGAAGGTGGGATAGTGCGTGTCACTTCCGCCAGGCGCACCATTTGCGATGCCCTGCAGGCCACCGCTCCAGGTGCCGCCCCGTTTGCTGCCGCCAGCAAGGCGGGCATTGGCCACCTCACCGTCAGCGATCAATCGGTGCGAAAGGCCATGCGCCTCGCCTTCGAAACGCTCAAACTGGTACTGGAACCGTCCGGCGCGATTGCCATTGCTGCATTGCTCGATGCCGGGCAGTCGATAAGGGACAAGACTGTCCTTTGTTACGCCACAGGCGGCAATATCAGTTTCGAAGATTTTTCCAGGCTGATGGCGGACAACTGACGCCGCCCGAGCAAGCTGTTCAAAACCTGATCAGAGCCGACGCAGGTAGGCCCCGCGCGCCATGCCCGGTGCCACATCCTTGCCGACGATCAGAACCCAGTAATGCGTGAATTTGGGATTGCGGCCCGATACATTGAAGGCATAGGCAATTCCAGCCAGGTCATAGCGCGACCGGAGCAGGATTTCGCGATGCTTCGGCGAATTCAGCCATCCCTCGATCGCGTCTTCCACGGAGCCATATCCGACCCCGAGATTTTCGCCCGCAGAACCTTCAAAGCCCACGGCCGAGATGCGGGTCGGAAACTGCGTGCCAGGGCCGAATTCATGGCCGAAATTCCCAGTCTGAGCCATCAGGTCCGCATGATTTTGGGCCGCACGCTGCAAACGCAGATCCGTGCTGAATGCAGGCAGGAGGAACCGCTTGCGGGTGCCGTTCACTTTGGCAAGCCCTTCCGCCGGATCAAATTCCAGCGGCTTCGCGTTGGGCGTACCCTTGCGTCCGGCATGGCTGCTTGAAGCTTCACCCCGCCCGAATCCGGCGCATCCCGACAGCAGGGAACTGCCGACCAGCGCAGCGCCGCCATGGGCCAGCATTCTCAGTGTTTCTCGTTTGGTGGCAAAAGCTACAGACATGTCTTGTCCGATACAAAAAAACTTGGACGAGAACATGATCCTAAGGATCAAACTTTAAGGAAGTGCATACAGGGGCGTTAACGATATCTGGCAGCTGGCGGGGCTCTCGCCAGCAAAGGTTGCACTCCACAATGGAGGGAGGCAACCGCTCCCCCAATCCGGGGGGATTGTTGGATAACGAACTTCTCCCGATACTCGATCCGAATAGCGGTGCCAGTAAGCCCCAAACGGCCTATTCTCACCATGGTGCCGCTAACTGCCCGGTCTCTTTGTGGGTTGAGACCGGGCAGTTCTTTTTTTCACCAGACACAATTTCCTTGCACCCCGGACTGCAGACCGGCTTGAAGTGCTGCGCGCTCACGCCCACATGAAGCCCCACAAGCGACCGGACACAAGCGGCTGCATGGTGGTGACAGGCCTTGCCTGCCAGCGCCGAATGGGCCTATTTACCGGGCAGCAGCAAGCGCCGGAAGCCTCGCAATGGAATTCCTGTTTTCCGAAATAGCGGAAACCCCTTTCTGGCATTGGGCCGGTTTCATCACCCTAATTCTGGCCTTGATGGCTTTCGATCTGGGCTTTCTCTATCGCAAATCCCACACCATCGAGATGGCGGAAAGCCTCAAGCTTTCCGCCTTTTACATTTCGATGGCCTGCCTGTTCGGGCTCTTTATCTGGACGCAGCGCGGCGTTGAGGATGCGTTTCTCTTCATGACCGGCTATGTGGTCGAGCAAAGCCTGTCCATGGACAATGTCTTTGTCATAGCCATCATCCTTTCCTATTTCGCAGTGCCGCGCGATCTGCAGCACCGTGTGCTGTTCTTCGGCATTCTGGGTGTGATCCTGCTTCGCGGCGTGATGATCCTCGCGGGGAGCGCGATCATCGCAGAGTTCCACTGGATACTCTATGTCTTTGCCGCTTTCCTGGTGATGACAGGTATCAAGATGATGATGAATGGCGATGACGAATATGACGTCGCCAACAACTGGGTGCTCAAGTTCATGTGCCGCCACTTCCGGGTGACGGAAGGTTTTCGCGGTGATCACTTCGTGGTTCGCGAACGCTCACCCCAAACTGGCAGGCTGCACTGGTACATCACCCCGCTCCTGCTGTCGCTCTGCGTCGTCGAGGTTGCCGACGTTGTTTTTGCTGTCGACAGCATCCCGGCAATCTTCGCCATCACCACCGACCCCTTCATCGTATTCACTTCGAACATTTTCGCGATACTGGGTCTGCGCGCGCTCTTCTTCGCGCTTTCAGCCCTGCTTCACCGTTTCGCCTACCTGAAATTCGCCCTCGCCATCGTGCTCATCTTCATAGGCTCGAAAATCCTGCTCAAGGACTTTGCCGATTTCCACATCGAACCGGGCTGGTCACTTGCAGTCACCCTCCTTCTGCTCGGCTCGGGAATATTCATTTCGATCTGGAAAACATCGGGCGAGGCTCCTCCCGACCCAGGACCCGTTGCCGCCGTGCCAACATCACTGCCGCACGGCGGTCAAAGCGGCTATCACGATCCCAATGACGGGCAGGGTTTCAACGACCAGCAATAGGCGCGACCCGATTTTTGTCGAACCGCCCCGGCTCTCCAACATTCCGCCGCAATTTCGGAGCCAAATCCCGCCTGTCGCGCCCCAGTTCGGCGGCGCCTTCTCTGGTTGTTGAAAATGACCTCCCCCGACATGTCGCCCGCAAAGGGCGCACCAATTCCTGCCAGCAAGGGCGGGAATGCCTATTTCTGGGCAATCCTCTCCACGATCTTCATCATCATCTTCATCTGCACGGAAATCTGGCTGGTCGTCGGCGTAGTCGAATGGTCGCTCGTCAGCCTTTTCGGCCTCGGCATTTACGGATATGTCGGGCTGGGTTTGGTGCTGGTGCCGCTGGGGCTGTGGGCAAGCTGGCAGACCGCCTATCTTGCATGGACCGCCGAGATGGAACTGGCTGCCTCAGGCGACAACTGAAAACCTGGATACAGTTCAGGCTCCAAGCCTGGACTTGATCATCGGACCAGCCTTCGCCATGTCGATACGCCCTCTGAAATGTTCTTTCAGGTAGGCCATCGCCTTGCCCATGTCGCGCAGCGATGACGCCCCCGTCTCGCGAATCGAAGCCTCAATGGCCGCAGTGACTTCCTTGTCGCTGAGCGGTTGGGGCATGTATTCGCGAATGATGGCGATTTCGTCCATCTCCTGCTTTTCAAGTTCCGGGCGTCCGCCTTCGCGGTATAGACGCGAACTCTCCTCGCGTTGCTTGATCATCTTGCCCAGGATTTCGAGGATCTCCTCCTCGTCAGCCTTGTCCTTGCCCTTGCCGCGCAACGCAATGTCGCGATCGTTAACCGCGGCAATGATCAGTCGCAGGGTGGAAATTCGCCTGCGATCCTGTGCCTTGAGGGCGATCTTGAGTGCATCTGTTATCCGGTCACGCATGCCAACACTCCTCATGCATCCCGTGTTTTTCGGCATCGAAACGACGGAAAGCGCAATCGAATTCACTTGTCAGGCCAGCACAGCCAATTGCACTGGAGCGCGAAACAGCCTGATGGGTCCGGTGAGCATAGCCATGCCCTTGATCAAAGGCAATTGTTATCACTTGACCTAAGTATATGTAATAAAAGGAATAATTTATACACACCCTTGGTTGACGCTTTCAGGCCCATCATCTAGTTTGCCCGCTCAGCCAAGACATTGATCCCGCACCTCGCCCGCTGGCCACAGACCAGGCAGGACAGGAACGCGCTGAACCTGGAAAACCGCCATGACCCAATCCAAAAAGGTGCCCGTCAACACGAACTGGACGATCAGCAGGCCGACTGCCGTCATCGTCCTTGCGGACGGCACCGTCATCGAAGGCCAGGGCGCTGGAGCAACCGGCACGGCGCAGGCGGAAATCTGCTTCAACACCGCCATTACCGGCTATCAGGAAATCCTCACCGATCCGTCCTATGCAGGCCAGATCGTGACATTCACCTTCCCCCATATCGGCAATGTCGGCGTCAACGAGGAAGACCAGGAGACGCTCAACACGGCGGCAGAAGCGCGCGTGGCTGGCGCGGTGTTCAAGGCAGATATCACCAATCCTTCCAACTACCGTGCGGCGGGTCATTTCAATGACTGGCTGAAAGGCCGGGGCATCATCGCCGTTACAGGCGTGGACACGCGCGCACTCACAACGCTCATCCGCGAAAAGGGTCTGGCCAACGCCGTCATTTCGCACGACGCTGCAGGTAATTTCGACATTCCTGCATTGACCCGGCTTGCAGCAGACTGGAAGGGGCTCGAGGGCAGCGATCTGGCCATTGAAGTCACATCCCGCAATGGTTCGACCTGGAGCGAAACTCCCTGGGAATGGGAGAAGGGCTATGGCGAGCGCGGCACGGAAGACTTCCACATCGTCGCCATCGACTATGGCATCAAGCGCAATATTCTGCGGCTCATTGCCGGTCTCGGCAGCAAGCTGACCGTGTTGCCTGCAACCGCAAGCACGCTGGATGTGCTCGCACTCAAGCCCGACGGCGTATTCCTGTCGAACGGCCCGGGCGACCCCGCTGCAACGGGCAATGCCTACGCAATCAAGACCATCCGTGGCATCATTGATTCAGGCGTGCCGATCTTCGGCATTTGCCTTGGCCACCAGATGCTGGCCCTGGCGCTGGGTGCACGAACCCTGAAAATGCATCAGGGGCATCATGGCGCAAATCATCCGGTCAAGGATCACACCACCGGCAAGGTCGAGATCGTTTCCATGAACCATGGCTTTGCGGTCGATGCGACCAGCCTTCCAGAAGGCGTCAGCGAAACCCATGTCTCGCTGTTCGACGGTTCCAATTGCGGCCTTGCCGTATCCGGCAAGCCGATCTTCTCCGTCCAGCACCATCCCGAAGCCTCACCGGGACCGCAGGACAGCCACTATCTGTTCAAGCGGTTCGCAGACCTGATCCGCAGCAACAAGGCTGCTCACGCGCGCTGATCACGAAATTCAGGCGGCAGCCCCTGCCCTGCCTTCGGCAACAGCTGCCCCTTCTTCCTCGCGCACCAGCGTCAGCAGTGCCGTTCCCAGCGCCATGAAGACCAGGATCACATAGATCGCCATGCGCATTCCTGCCTGTTCGGCTGCCAGCGCATCAAGCCCCTGCGCCATGAAGTGAGCTGCACCATCCGCTGCCACCCATCCGAACACGGCCGGACCGATCACCGAGGATGACCGCCCTGCAACCGCAAACAGGCCGAAGAATTCCGCACTACGCCCGGCAGGCGCGAGTTTCGCCACCATGGAGCGGCTGACGGACTGGAGTCCGGCAATGGCAAAGCCGGCAAGACATCCAATGAGATAATAATGATAGGCAGAGCCTCCCCCGGTCTGCATCCACACCACTGCGGTTGCCATTACCGCCATGGACACCATCAACGAGGTTTTCGAACTCGTCCGGTCGGCCAGGATGCCGAATGCCCAGGCACCCACCAGGTTCGTTACCTGAACGAGGATGATGAGAACGATCAACTGCTCGCGCTCAAATCCATAGAGCACAGCACCAATGATGGCCGCGAAGTTGAGCGCGATCATCACGCCATCATTGTAGAGAATGAAGGCGATCATGAATTTCAGATATTCCGAATAATGACCCAGTTCGCGAATGGTCTTCCACAGGCGCACGAAGCCGAGCGTAAGAAGGTTCTCACCTTTCTGCAGTGGGCGCGCTTCGCTCTTTTCTTCCAGGAAAAGGAACAGCGGCAACGTCGCCAGCAGGAAGTAGACGGCCGTGATGACCATCGTCAGGCGCACGATGAAATTGCCACCAACCAGCACCACGAGCGGCAACACGATCCCAAGGCACAGAATTCCACCAAATGAACCGATGGCCCAGCCAATACCCGAAATACGCCCGAAATCCTTGCGTGCTGCGACCTCCGGCAGCAGTGAATCATAATAGACCTGCGCTGCGCGATACCCGATCTCGGCCAGTATGAAGAAAAGCATGCCGGTGAAAATGTCGCCCTTGCCGACAAAGAAAAGCATGCCGGTGAAGAACACGGACATCAAGGTGAAGATCAGCAGCATGCGCTTCTTGATCGCCAACCGGTCAGCAACGGCACCCAGCACGGGCGAGATCAGCGCAACGACGAACATCGCAATCGCCACAGACAATCCCCATAGCCGCGAACCTTCTGCACCGCCCACCACGCCGTCCTTGAAGTAGGCGGAATAGATGGCGAGAATCACGACCGCCGCATAGGCCGAGTTTCCGAAGTCATAAAGATACCAGGCAAGCCTGCGTCCCTTGTCAGTACTGAAATAGCGGCGCATCGATCCCTCTTCCCGTTCCTGTCTTCTCACATTACTGGCCGCGCATGCCGTCTTTTTCGAACGGGAACGCGGCAACAGCTTCGCCTTGCTTGCGCAGGGCCTCATCCCTGGAGAATACGCCATGATGCTCTTCGGGAATTAGCTCGGCAATGGCCCGCATGATCTGCTCGGTCACCGCATCGATCTCGCCGCGCCTGGCGGCAGGATTGCCTTCGATCCTGAAGGGGCCGATTGGCTTGCCGATACGAATGGTCAATTCAGGCCGCCACTTCTTGAACAGGCCCGGGAACCCGTCAAGCCCGACCGGAATGACCTGGGCACTGGATTCAACTGCAAGAAATGCAGCACCGGGACGTCCTGGTCGCAAAACCTGCGCCCACACACCACCTTCGGGGAAAAGCGCAACAAGCCCATTCTGGTCCAGGACATTGAGGGCCGACCGCAATGTCTTGCGCGAATAACCACCCCTGAAGGCCGGGAAATACCCCCATAGATGGGGGAAGATATGCACTGCCTTTGGCGCAAACACGAACCTGAAGCCGCCAATGAATTCGACCTGACGCCTCGAGGCCCATAAAAGCGCGACCGGATCGGCAAAATGAAAGTGATTGGCCACAAGAATCGCCGCTCCACTGTCTGGCAGATTCTCACGCCCGACTATCCTGACCCTGGCAAGGATCAGGAATGCGAAGCCCGCCAGATTGCGCAGGACAGCGCGGATCAGGCGGCGTCTTGGATAAGGCAGGTTTTCGGCATCGCCTACCGCTGGCGAATTGGCCGCCAGACCCCCTGCCTCCTTGTTTCCCACCATTGTCAGGACATTTTTCCGTATCTTCGCATTCCGTGTCACACACAGACAATGGCCTCTAAAGGCCTCAGGCGCAACCGGACATGATCACCTTCGCGCTCCAGCCACCCGCTCACCATCGCGCCCGTTTCACCCTTCAATGGCTGTTTGCAGTGCGTCATGTGGCAAATGCCCCGGCTGCATTGGCCCGCCTGCCTTCAATCCACTTCGCGCGGAGCAGGCCGCACGGCCAGCGCCCTGAGCTTGTCGATATCCGTGCGCTCCGCCTGTGGCTCAAGATAGGGCTGCGGTTTTTCGCCATTCACAGGCAAACCTTCGCCCATCGCCGGATCTTCATCGATCGCCATCCCCAGGTCGTGATCTGCCTTGAGAGCGGCCTCAACCGGATTGAGCGCCTTGCGGCCGCTACCGCCGAGCCGTGATGCACCGGCAAGCGTAGCCCAGCCTGCCAGGAGAAAAGCCACAAGGCCAGTTCCACCCCACACGAGACCGGGCATTGTCAGAGGCACGGCCGGTTCGAAATCCTGCCAGGTCTGGGTGACGATCCATGTGTCGGGATAGCGCGCCAGGATGAGCGGGCGCATCACGCCCGGCGCTTCCTCCATGCGCTCGCTTTGCCAAGTCAGGCGCTCATGGCGCACGATGACCCGGTTCATGCTTTGCGCACGATCCCGCACAAATGGCGTTGCATCATCGGCCATCTGCTTGAGCGCATCATCGCGCTTGAGACCGGAATTCAGCGCATCGGCGTCAAAATCAACCAGCACCTGCGCCAGTTCGTCAATCGCGCCGCCAAGGCGCTGTCGATACTGTTGCGAGAATTCCGGCGCCTGGCTTCCGGCTGCAAGCCCGACAAGGCCGACACCAAGCAGCACCAGGCGCCTTACAATGCCCACTGGTCAAACCCCGGCCTGACTTCGCTCACAGGTCCCGTGCGTTGAATGTGTCGCACGATTCGATACGACCTGATTCGAAGCCACGGCGGAACCAGAAGTGGCGCTGTTCCGAAGTGCCATGATTGAAGGCATCGGGAACCACATAGCCCTGGGTGCGCTTCTGGATCGCATCATCGCCGATCTTCACGGCAGCATTCAGCGCCTCGTCGAGATCGCCAGCCTCAAGCCAGCCTTCCTGCTGGACGAAATGACCCCAGACGCCGGCGAAGCAATCGGCCTGAAGCTCGACCTTGACCGACATCTGGTTGACTTCCAGCTTGCCCATCGACTGGCGCATGCGGTTGAATTCGGGCAGCACGCCGATGATGTTCTGGACGTGATGGCCAACTTCATGGGCAAGCACATAGGCCTGGGCGAAATCACCTGGCGCACCGAACTGCTGCGCCAGCTGGCGATAGAAGGCGAGATCGATATAAACCTTGCGATCACCGGGACAATAGAAGGGCCCCGATGCTGCCGACGCCATGCCGCAGGCCGAACGCACGCCATCCGAGAACAGGGTCAGCTCAGGGTGCGGATATTGCTTGCCATACTGGCGGAAGATACCGGTCCAGATCTCCTCGGTTGAACCCATGATGGTCGCGACGAACTGCTTCATTTCATCTTCCCGCCCACCGGTACCGGCGCGCGGATCAATCTTCGGAGACGAAGTGTTCGGCGTTATCGAAGGTCCAAGTCCACCACCAAGGCCGCCGCCGAGACCGCCAAGGATCGTCAGTGGATTGATGCCAAGCAGCCAGAGCACCACGCCGATGATTACCAGCGTGCCGCAACCAAAGCCCCCGCCCGAAGCCGAGCGCGGCCCTCCCATGGGAATGCGAATCGTGCCGCCGCGACCACCGGGAAAGCCCGGGAATCCTGTTCCGCCCCCTTCGTGACGAACATCTTGAACATTCGAGCTTTGCCGTCTGCCGCGCCAGCGCATGGACACTTCTCCATAATAGGTATGGCCCCGGACGGAACTGCCCCGCCGGACTTTCCGTCAAGTAAGCACAAAATGCCAGGCTTGCAAACGCAATCGGGTTGATTATTTGGCCTGAAAGCCATTGAGCCAGTCGCGTATGATTTCAACGGTAGCTGCATCGTCCACGACGCCCAGATGATCGACTCCTTCAAGCAATGCATGGCGCCCTGCCGCCGTGTGTGGCGAAATCAACGGCTCATGACGCTCGCCATGAAATGATTCATCGTCAGTTCCAGCAATCAGCACAAACGGACGAACAAGCTGCGCCAGATCCCGCTCGTAGTTGCTGCGCGGTGCCATCGACACATTGAGCCGGTACGAATAGGCCAGCGTTGCCGTGTGGCCGAACGGACCATCGAGAACGAACTGGGGCATGTTGAAGGCAACCACGGGCAGGTGGTTGAGTGCGGTAATGCCAATGGCATTCAGCATGGAAAGCCCGATGATGCAGCGGACTGAAGGCACTGCCCAGCCGCTGGAGTTCGCGCGCGTTGTCGGCGCATCATGTTTCACGAATGGCGCCAGCAAAATGTATCCCGATGCCAGACGGCCATGCGCTCCGCCGGCAAATCGGATTGCCAGTCCGCCGCCCGATGAATGCCGCCGACGATGATTTTCCGGCTACTGATGTCGCTGGCGCGCAAATGAGCGATCAGATCGGCAATCTCTTCTTCCAGTTGACCAATGTGATCCACGTCGCCTCGCCGCTGCGGGTTGTACCCGTGCCCCCTGATGTCGGGCACGATGACTTCGAACGCGCCATCTTCGCCAAGCGCCCGTGCCAGCGAATGAAACTGCATGCCGTGCCAGCCTGAGCCGTGTAGCAGGATGATCGAGGGGCCACGTTCATCAGCGCCGGGATAATGACGGTAAGGCAGGGACTGCACCGAGCGGGTTGGGAAAAGCTGGAAGTCTGGCAAAGTGCTGTAGTCCGCTTCGATTGCCGACGAGAAATCGAGACCAGCCTTGCCCGCATTGCCCGTGCCTGGCCGAGGGCTTTGCGTCACGATCAGCAGGAGCGCAATGGCCACGAATGACAAAAGCGGACCGACAATCGTCATGAACAGGATTTTCATCGCGCCAGCCTGCTGCGTTCGCCATTTCCCTTAGTCTGGCGTTTTTCGGCGATACGCAGGTAGAAATAGGCAAAGACAAGCACCCCCGACCCGATTGCCCAAAGCCAGTCGTTACCGACAAATCCTGCCCAATTCAGGTGGCCAGGGAAGATCTGGTGATTGAGCCTGCCCGGCAGGAAGGTGAACCCGCCTGCAACGACCATCCCGCCAACATAGCTGGATTGCATTATTCGCCTGTGGGAGGTGATGTCTCCCTTTCGCGCAGCCAGAATTGCCCAGATCAGAGCCATTGGCACCAGTGCAGAGATGATGTGGATCGGACTCCACTGGCCCCAGACCCGCAATTCATGGATGAAAAAACCGCTGAGCGCGGTCACCATCATCAGGCCAACCCAGATGCGGCCATTGAACCGGTGGCTTGCATTGCCTTTTCGCCGCCACAGCACAAATGCACCGAGTACGAAGGCACCAATCGCCGCGAGCATGTGAAGCTGAATGGCTATGTCTGCCTCAAGGAACGGTTTGATATTCATCGTGCAACTCCTGCAATGGCGGGAACGCGCGCTTTGCGTTTCCGATTGCCCGAAGTACAAACAAAGCCATGGAATCGAACCAGCCAGACTACGCAGACAGCCCGGAAAACTTCGCGAATCCGACGCCGATGCAGATCACGCTTCGTGTAATGCACGCCATCTACACCAATCCGAAATACTGGATCGGTTTTATGGCTGTGATCGCGATGCTGACGATCATGGGTCCCTTCGGTACCCTGCAGGACTTGGAATTCGCCCCGCGGCTGGTCTACTGGGCGACGGTGTCCCTGGTCACATTCCCGATTGGCATGGCCTGTTCGATGTTTTTCGGCATCACCACCCACCAACGAGGAGTGCCTGAAGGCCTTTCGCGTGCGCTGGGAGGCGTGGCTGGCGGATTGCCCATCGGCCTGATCGTGTTCCTGGTCAACCGGTACATGTTGCCTACTGACATCGCCACGTTTGGCGACCTTGTCAGGCTGACCGGCTACACGACCGTCATATCTGCTGGTGTCTCGATCATCTATTACCTGATCGAAACGGGCATGAGCCCTGAAGGTGCTGTGGCCCGGATTGGCGCAACCCAAACCGCACCGAATCCTGTGCAGGCAAACCAGCCTGCGCGGTTCTTCCAGCGCCTGCCGGTGGCACTTGGCCGAGATCTGATTTCGCTCCAGGCACAGGATCACTATGTCCGCGCGGTCACTGCCAGGGGGAGCGAGATGATTCTCATCCGCCTCGCCGATGCGGAAGCCGAACTGGACGGCCTTCCCGGCCTGCGCGTCCACCGCTCCTGGTGGGTGGCAGACCGTCACATGCACGCGCTTGAACGCAGAAACAGCAAGCATGTGCTGGTCCTCGACAATGGAATCGAGATTCCTGTCTCCAGAACCTTTCTCGCCGATGTCAGGGCGCACATGCAGGCCCGCTGACCGCTTGAAAGGGCATGCGGGCACAGGCTGGGGAAATAGTCGTGAAAGGTCTCACGGAATCGCCTTTTCGGGGTTCCCTAGTGCAGTCTTCTTCCCTATAAGGCGCTTCTAGCCTGAACAGTGAACCGCTTCAGCCGGCCGGACACTCCCTGCCGGTTTTTTCGCGCACGAAACGGAAGAGCACCAATGCCGAAACGCACCGACATTCAATCGATCCTCATCATCGGCGCGGGACCCATCATCATCGGCCAGGCCTGCGAATTCGATTACTCCGGTACTCAGGCCTGCAAGGCCCTGAAGAAGGAAGGCTACCGTATCGTCCTGGTGAATTCGAACCCGGCGACGATCATGACCGACCCCGATCTCGCCCACGCCACCTACATCGAGCCGGTCACGCCGGAGATCGTCGCCCGCATCATCGAGAAGGAGCGCACCGAGCGTCCCGACGAGAAGATGGCGCTTTTGCCCACGATGGGCGGTCAGACAGCACTCAACACCGCGCTTTCGCTTCGCCAGATGGGTGTGCTTGAAAAGTGGGATGTCGAGATGATCGGCGCGGATGCCGAAGCGATCGACAAGGCAGAAGACCGGGCGCTCTTCCGCGAAGCCATGGCCGCTATCGGCCTTGAGACACCGCGCTCGAAACTGGCAAACGCCACCGCCATCAAGCAGGAAGATCGCGCGCTGCACCGCAAGCAGGTGGACGCCATCAAGGCGGCCAACAGCGAACCAGCCGCGAGCAAGGAAGCGCTTGACGCTTTCGAACGCGAATGGGCATCTGGTGAAAGCGACCGCAAGGAGCGCTACAAGGCGCACGCCATGGCCATCGCCTCGGACGCGCTTTCCCATGTCGGCCTGCCCGCAATCATCCGCCCATCCTTCACACTGGGCGGCACAGGCGGGGGCATCGCCTACAACAAGAGTGAGTTCTTCGAGATTGTCGAAAGCGGTCTCGACGCATCACCCACGACCGAGGTTCTGATCGAGGAATCGGTGCTGGGGTGGAAGGAATACGAGATGGAGGTTGTGCGCGACCGCGCGGACAACTGCATCATCATCTGCTCCATCGAGAACGTCGATCCGATGGGCGTGCACACTGGCGATTCGATCACGGTGGCACCTGCCCTCACGCTGACCGACAAGGAATACCAGATCATGCGCAACGCCTCGATCGCGGTGCTGCGCGAGATCGGCGTGGAAACCGGCGGTTCGAACGTGCAGTTTGCCGTCAACCCTGCCGATGGGCGTCTGGTCGTTATCGAGATGAACCCGCGCGTTTCACGCTCCTCCGCACTGGCATCCAAGGCTACAGGCTTTCCGATTGCCAAGGTCGCGGCACTCTTGGCCGTTGGCTACACGCTCGATGAACTGGAAAACGACATTACCGGCGGTGCCACACCGGCATCCTTCGAGCCGACCATCGACTATGTCGTCACGAAGATCCCGCGCTTTGCCTTCGAGAAATTCCCTGGAGCAGATCGCGGTCTGACCACATCCATGAAGTCGGTTGGCGAGGTCATGGCTATAGGCCGGACATTCTCCGAATCCCTGCAAAAGGCGCTGCGTGGACTGGAGACAGGTCTCACCGGCCTCGACGAGATAGAGATTCCGGGCCTGGGCGAAGGCGATGATGTAAACGCCATCCGCGCTGCACTTGGAACGCCCACGCCTGACCGGCTGCGCATGGTCGCGCAGGCCTTCCGCGAGGGCTGGAGCGCAGAGCAGATCCACCAGAGCTGCCGCATCGACATGTGGTTCCTGGAGCAGATCGGAGCCATCATCGCCATGGAAGCGAAGGTGCGTGAACATGGCTTGCCGGGCGACGCGATCAATCTTCGCATGCTCAAGGCAATGGGCTTTTCCGATTCCCGCCTTGCTTCCCTGACCGGCAAGGATGCAACCCAGGTGTCCAGCCTGCGCGTCGACCTTGATGTGCATCCGGTCTACAAGCGCATCGACACCTGTGCTGCGGAGTTCGCTTCGCCGACAGCCTACATGTATTCAACCTACGAAGTTCCCTTCGCTGGCCGCCTGCGCTCGGAGGCGGAAGTCTCGGACCGGCGCAAGGTCGTGATCCTGGGCGGCGGGCCGAACCGGATCGGCCAGGGCATCGAGTTCGACTATTGCTGCTGTCACGCGGCCTTTGCGCTTTCTGACGCGGGCTTCGAAACGATCATGATCAACTGCAATCCGGAAACGGTCTCCACCGACTATGACACGTCCGACCGGCTGTATTTCGAACCGCTGACTGCTGAAGATGTTCTTGAAATCCTGAGAACCGAACAGGCGCGCGGCAAGCTCGAAGGCGTCATTGTTCAGTTTGGTGGACAGACGCCATTGAAACTTGCGGCCGCGCTTGAAGAAGCGGGCATTCCGATCCTGGGCACTTCGCCCGATGCCATCGACCTTGCCGAAGATCGCGACCGATTCCAGAAGCTTCTGACAAAGCTCAAACTGACCCAACCAAAGAACGGCATCGCCTTTTCAGTTGAACAGGCCCGCATCGTCGCCGGAGACCTCGGCTTCCCACTTGTCGTTCGGCCATCCTACGTACTGGGCGGACGCGCGATGCAGATCATCCGCGAGGAATCCGGCCTGCAGGACTACCTGCTGGGAACCGTGCCGGAACTTGTCCCCGAAGACATCAAGGCGCGCTACCCCAACGACAAGACCGGCCAGATCAACACCCTGCTGGGCAAGAACCCGCTCCTGTTCGATTCCTACCTGCCCAACGCGGTCGAACTGGACGTGGATTGTCTGTGCGATGGCAACACGGCCTTTGTCGCGGGCATCATGGAACATATCGAGGAAGCGGGCATCCATTCCGGCGACTCCGCCTGTTCCCTGCCAGTCCACTCGCTGTCCAGTGAAACACTGGCGGAACTTGAACGTCAGACCAAGCTGCTTGCCATGGCGCTCAAGGTTGGTGGCCTGATGAATGTCCAGTATGCCATCATGGACGGCACCATCTACATTCTCGAAGTCAATCCTCGCGCCTCGCGCACGGTACCCTTCGTGGCCAAGACGATCGGCACGCCGATAGCCAAGATCGCTGCGCGCGTCATGGCAGGCGAAACGCTGGAAGTCGCGGCTGCTCCCTATGGCGGTTTGAGAGACCCGGGCGACGTCAGCCACATCGCGGTGAAGGAAGCCGTCTTCCCGTTTGCCCGCTTCCCTGGCGTCGACACGCTGCTTGGACCCGAAATGCGCTCCACTGGCGAAGTGATGGGGCTTGATACCGATTTCGCCATTGCCTTTGCCAAGGCTCAGCTGGGCGCAGGCGCAGGTCTCCCGGTCAAGGGAACCGCCTTCGTGTCCGTGCGCGACGATGACAAGCCGCGCGTGCTTCAGGCCATGCGCGATCTGCAAAGCAATGGCTTCCGCATCATTGCAACGAGTGGAACACAGCGCTACCTGGCCGAAAATGGCGTACCGGCAGAACGCATCAACAAGGTCCTTGAGGGTCGCCCGCACATCGAGGACGCCATCCGCAACAGGGAAGTCCAGATGGTCATCAATACGACCGAGGGACAAAAGGCGCTCAGCGATTCCAAATCGCTGCGCCGCGCGACCCTGATGCACAAGGTGCCATACTTCACGACGATTGCAGGGGCCTCGGCAGCTGCCAAGGCGGTCGCGGCTCTGCGCCGCGGAGAATTGCAGGTACGCCCGCTTCAGGCCTATTTCGCGTGAACGACTGAACCGGTTTTCCTGAACACGGGATTGCCCGGGTCGCTAGTATGAAACCTTGCGACCCGGCTTCACCAACCGCTCCGCAATGATCGCATCGAGTTCGCCCGCACGGGTAAGGTCGACCAATCCTCTTTCGCTCCAGTGGGCTGAACCAGTGGCAGCAAGCGCACTGATTGCATGCGCATGGTCTGGATGAATGATCTCGCCAACCGGACCTCCCTGGCGCGCTTCATGCACCATGACAGGCCGTTGTGCGATCAGGCAGATGACATTGATTGCCTTGTTGTCATGCGCATCCGGTCCATACCCGTCGCGATAACACCATTCCGCGCCCATCCCGATGAACATGATGGCATTGCCGCGCGCGTCGACTGCCTTTTCAAGGCACTGGCCGCAAATGTACCAGGGCGTGCGAGGGCTGTATCTCAACTGCTTGGCACATACCCCGCAGTAATGGTGGGGCGGATTGTCGGCGCTGTGGCCAGATGTTTCAGTCATCCGCAATTGGTCGCAATCATCTCGCTGATCATGTCCGTCATTTTCGGATCCTTCAGCAATTGCTGCACCTTGCGTGAATCGCTGCAATTCTGGTCGCGGTCTGTATTGGCGAGCGCGCGCATGGCGTAGAAGTAACCGGTAACCTCGTTCTCAACCGCACCCTGGTCAATCAGGTAGGTACAGGCTTCGGTCACGACTTCGCCGGGCAATTCTCCTCCACCGCCCATGCAGATGGAGTAGTTTTCAACAAGTCTGCCTTCGGCTTTTGCTGGCGTACAGAAAGCGACAGTGCTGGAGATTACTGCAACAGCTATCAAGACTTTCATGCTGTTTCCCCTTTGCGGCATTTGCAGCAAAACTCGTGTTGCTGCTGTTGATCATGTCTTTGATCTGGGGGATGTCAGGCCGGTATCCCGTGCGTTTTTGCACATGCCATTCACAACGCAGATAGCGCACATCTTTGCAGTTCAAACGATGCTGGCCCGATCGGACTCATAGCGCAGGACCAGGTTCCAGCTTGCTGCCACCGAACCTGGAAAACCTGAACCGGCTCATTTCGTGTCCGGGTGCATCACCGGCGACCATGTCAGCAATGACCCGGCCGAAACCCGGACCAATGCCAAATCCATGACCACTCATGCCCGTTGCCACGAACAAACCCGGTAATTGGCGCACATGATCGACAATCGGCACGATGTCGGGCGTGGTATCTATCATGCCGCCCCATGCATTGAGGATTTCCGGTTCGCCCAGTTGCGGGAAACGTTGGGCAAAGAGCCGCTGCATTTTCCTGACCGATGATGGCGAGGCGACCGGTTCCGCGACCCGGCAGCGTTCGAACGGCGACGTTTCGTCCGCGTTCCAGCGTCGCTTCGTCAACCATGCATCCGGGAAATCGGCTGGTGCCCAGGGCAGCAGGCGCGTGATTCCCAGGCTCGCTTTCAGGGTTGGCAGGAAAGCAAGAAAATGCCGGAAGGAATCGGGGCCAAGAAAATGGTCATGGCTTTCACCCAGCGCCAGTGTGTAACCGCCATCCTGCCTGCGCCGGAAAGCCAGATCGTTGTCAACGGCATTGCCCGCAAAGAAGTACGGCAGGGGTGCGGTTCGCACAACACTCGCCTTGACGCTGAGTTGGGGGATGGAAACACCGTGGTTTCGCAGGAAAAGCGATGACCAGCCTCCCCCGGCAAGCACAACCTTGTTGCACGAAATGCGCCCCGCTTGCGTGACGACGCCGCGCACCTGCCCGCCCTCAATATCAAGCGCGCGCACTGCCATGTTTTCGCAGATGGCCACACCCTCACCCGCGGCCAGATCGGCCAGCGCCGGCACGGCCTGCCACGGCTCCGCCCGCCCGTCGGAAGGCGTGAAGGTTGCCCCGACCCATTCGTGATGATTGCCCGCTGGCCTGTGGAGCATCTCGCCCATTTCCGACTTGCTCAACTGGCGGATCTCCAGACCGTGACGCGCAGCGATGGGATACCAGGTTTCGAGCGCCTCCAGTTCCTTGCGCGTGCTGGCGAGATATAGGACGCCTGTGCGCTGGAACCCGGTAGCACCACCCGTCTGCGCATCAAGTTCTTCCCACAGCCGGATTGATTCCATCATGATCGGCAATTCGGCCTCATCGCGGCCCTGCTGGCGAATCCAGCCCCAGTTGCGCGATGATTGCTCGCCTGCGATGCGCCCCTTTTCGAGAATGACAGCCTTGAGACCCTTGCGTGCAAGATAGAGCCCGGCGCACACACCGATGATCCCGCCGCCAATGATTGCCACATCAACGCGTGCGGGCAATGGCGCGGCATGACGGACAGGCGTTTCAATCGAGATGCCGGGGCCTTCCCACATCGTTGTCACCTTGATGTTCATGTCTCGAAATGAGCTCCATGATGGACCATCATGCGCCCGGAATAATGAATGCTCTAGGGGAGGAGAAGCGGAAAAAACAGATGAAATTTACCTATTTCATGCTATAAACTGGCATTGAACGGATACATCGGCGGCCCCGGCGTGAACTTCGCAGGGCCGTTTTCTTTTGTATTGCGCCAAGGGATTCGCATCTGACCGGCCATGAAGCATTGGCGGGCTGGCCTGATGTCTTTTTGAAGTGAGGCAGACATGGACAAGGTTCCAATGACGGCAAACGGCCACCGCATGCTGGAGGAAGAGCTGCGCCGTCGGCAGAGCGAGGAACGCCCGGCCATCATACAGGCAATTTCAGAGGCACGCGCGCATGGCGACCTGTCAGAAAATGCCGAATATCACGCCGCCAAGGAGCAGCAGAGCCACAATGAAGGCCGGATCGCCGAATTGGAGGATCTGCTGTCGCGCGCCGAGATCATCGATGTCACCAGGCTTTCAGGCGATACGATCAAGTTCGGCGCGACGGTAACAATCGTCGACGAGGACACCGACGAGGAAAAGACCTACCAGATCGTCGGCGACCAGGAAGCAGACGTGAAATCGGGAAAGATTTCGATCTCTTCGCCGATTGCCCGTGCGCTGATCGGCAAGAGCGAGGGCGACAGCGTTGAAGTTGCTGCGCCCGGCGGATCGAAGTCCTACGAGATTCTGGGCCTCAAATACCTCTGAGCACTTCGTCAAGCGCCTCGATAACGCGCTGTGGATCGCTGTCGCTCATCAGGGGAAACAGCGGTAGCGAGAGCGCCTGCGCATAATACGCATCGGCTCCCGGCAGGGTGAGGCCCGGGTTGAGAGCGCGGTAATAGGGCTGGCGGTGGATGGGAATGTAGTGAACCTGCGTGCCGATTTTTCGCTCCCGCAGTGAATTCGCCACGCTGGCCCGGCTCTTGCCTACCGCCTCGAAATCGATCAGCACCGGATAGAGATGGCGACAGGGATCGGTTGCCTGCGAACTGGGAACAGCGCGCACATGCGGATGAAAATCCGCAAGTAGCCGGTCGTAGGCGAGCTTCAGCGCCTTGCGCCTGACAATGAAATCATCGAGTTGGGCAAGTTGCGAAAGTCCCAGCGCGCACTGCAGGTCCGTCGCGCGATAATTGTAGCCCGGCGCGGCCATTTCATAATACCAGGGATTGGCATTGCCATTCTCGTCGAATGCCATTTCTTCATTGGAAAAATCATCGCTATTTCGGGTCATGCCATGGCTGCGGGCAATGCGCATCGCCTTCGCAAGGGCCGGATTGTTGGTGGTTGCCACACCGCCCTCGCCCATGGTGATCGTCTTGACAGGATGCAGCGAGAAACAGGCAATGTCCGAATACGGGCAGGAACCCACTTCCACCATCGATCCGTTTTCCCCGCCACTGTCAAAACGCGTTCCGATGGCGTGGCAGGCATCCTCGATCAGGCGAATGCCACGCGGCTTTGCTTCCGCTGCAATCCCCGCCATGTCGCCATGTTCGCCATTGAGATGGACGATAACCGCCGCCGATGCCTTGCCACCTGCCCGCTCGAGCGCTTCCAGAAATGTGGCCGGTGTCACCAGACCAGTGACAGGGTCGCAGTCCATGAACACGATGCGCGCACCGGTATAATGCGGCCCGTTGGCTGACGCCAGGAACGACTGACTGGGAGCAAGAACCGTGTCGTTTGGCCCTAGGCCAAGCGCCATCGATGCCAGGTGCAGCGCGGCAGTCCCATTCGAGCAAACCACTGCTTCCAGCGCCCCTACCCTTTTGGCGAATGCTCCCTCGAATTCATCAACCTGCGGGCCGGTCGTCATCAATGGCGCAACAAGCGCCCTGGCAACCGCATCCAGGTCCGCTTGCGTGATTGTCTGCTTGCCGTAGGGAAGAAAATCGTCCGACATGAATGGCTCCCGATCTGCCGATCCTTGTTTCAAGATTTGCCTGCCCTTGCAAGTGGTCCGCCAGTTGTGTTTGACCCTCACGCGCTTTTTAAGCTAACCGGTAATCGGTTACGCTGGAGTTCCGCATGCAGACAAAGACCGGCCTTCAGGAACGCGCCATGGCACTCGAACTCGTGCCGCTGACAACATGTGACCGCGAAACACAGATGGCTTTGCGCGATATCCGCAACCACCCGGACGTGCGTCGCTTCATGTATTCCGACCATTCGCTCACTGTGGAGGAGCATGAAGACTGGCTGGACAGCCAGTCCTCTCGCCCGTCGAACGCGAACTATCTCGCCTTGCGCGATGGCAGCATTGCCGGAATGGCCGGACTGATCGGGATCGACCCGGACAATCGTCATGCCGAATGGGGATTTTACGTGACGCCTGCCATGCGCGGACAGGGTCTGGGCCTGGCCATGCTGTTCAAGCTGCTTGATATCGCCTTCAGGGACTATCCGCTGGACAAGATCAATGCCGAAGTGATCGCTGACAATGATGCAAGTCTTGCCATTCATCGCCAATTGGGCTTTGTCATCGAGGGAAGACGCAGGCGACACAAGATGCGCGAAGGCGTTGCCGTCGATGCCATCCTGTACGGCATCACCCGCCTTGAATGGGAAACCGCCCGCAAGGAACTCGTCAACGCCATGGGACAATGAAATGCACAAGGACACTGCCTATTACATGGACCTGATCGACCAGATCGAGAAGATCCGTGGCAAGAACAATTCAAACTGGATGGACCTGTTGCGCCTCGCCTTCAAGCACGCGCCGCAGGACGCGGGCAAGATCATGGCCGAGATCTACAGTCACGATCAGGCCATTTCCGATCTGGCCAGAAAACTCTCCCAGTAAACCGCCATGCCAGCCACCATCAATCTTGACGGAAAACTGATTGGTCCCGGCCATCCGCCCTATGTCCTGGCGGAGATTTCGGGCAACCATAACGGTTCCATCGAACGCGCGAAGGCCATCATTACCGCTGCCGCGGAGGCAGGCGCGCATGGCGTCAAGCTGCAGACCTATACCGCTGCCACGATGACGATCCGCAGCGAGCGTCCGGAATTCCGCATTACTGGCGGGCTTTGGGATGGTTACACCCTGTGGGATCTCTACGAATGGGCGCACACACCCTATGAATGGCATGGCGAGCTCTTCGCCCACGCCAGGGCCTGCGGCATCAGCTGCATTTCCACACCGTTTGATGAATCCGCTGTCGACCTGCTGGAAGGCCTAAACGCGCCCTACTACAAGGTCGCTTCCTTCGAAATGACCGATCACCCTCTCGTCAAGCGCATTGCCCAGACCGGCAAGCCGATGATCATGTCGACGGGAATGGCCAATCGCGACGAGATTGCCGCTTCGCTCGAAGTTGCCCGCAAACATGGCAGCGGCGATATCCTCCTGCTCCATTGCATCAGCGGATATCCGACTCCCGTTGGTGAAGCCAACCTGCTTGCCATTCCCGATCTGGCTCGTGAATTCGAAACACTGGTCGGTCTTTCGGATCACACGATGGGCAACACCGCAGCGATCACGTCGATCGCCCTTGGCGCTTCGCTCATCGAGAAACACTTCACCCTTTCACGCGCCGATGGCGGGCCAGATGCCGATTTCTCCATGGAACCCGCCGAATTGAAGACACTGGTGAGCGACGCTGCAAGCGCCCATTCCGCACTGGGCACTGGCGGCATTAGGCGAACGGAATTCGAAACAGGCAATCTGAAATTCCGCCGCTCCATCTATGTCGTTGAGCCGGTCAGGAAAGGCGAACCGTTCACGACCGCGAACATTCGCAGAATTCGCCCTGGCTTCGGCCTGGCACCGGAACGTTACGAAACGGTCCTGCGCAGTGTCGCCACGCGCGACATCGAGTCCGGCACGCCCCTGAGCGAAGAAATGCTCGGTGACAAATGAAGGATCAGGCCAGCGCCATCTGCATCATTCCAGCGCGCGGCGGATCAAAACGCATTCCGCGCAAGAATATTCGCCCGCTTGGCGGATTGCCACTGATTGCCCATCCCATTCGTGCTGCCCTTCAATGTGGCCTGTTTGCCCGCGTCATCGTGACCACGGATGACGAAGAGATCGCCGCGATAAGCAGGGAACATGGCGCGGAAGTGCCGTTCATGCGCGACGCGGCACTTGCCGATGATTTCACCGGCACGGCGGACGTGATTGTTGACGCCATTGAACGGGCAGGCACCAGGGCGCACGAATACACCTGCTGCCTCTATCCAACTGCCCCGCTGATATCTTCCCAGGACCTCGTCTCCGCGCTGGACAACCTTCGCCAATCCGGCGCGGACAGTCTTGTCAGCACCACCCATTTCGACTTCCCGCCGTTGCGCGCCTTCAGCGTTTCACCCGATGGTGGACCCGGCGGCGAGCCGGGTGGCAGAATTGCTTTCAACTGGCCCGAATTCGCGATGACACGCAGTCAGGATCTGCCTGAACTCGTACATGATGCGGGAGCCTTTTACTGGATGAAGACGGCGACCTTCATGCACAGCCGTGCGATTGTCACCGCTGACACGATTGGCTATCGCCTGGACCGCCTCAAGGCGATCGACATCGATACCGAAGAGGATTTCCGCATCGCGGAAGTGCTGTTCAGGCTCGCAACTGAAAAGACCAGCGGCTAGCGCATCCCTTTCGCTGCTTCATCGCTGGCAATCAGTCCTTTGATGCGCCCGCGGTTGCGCGCCAGACCGACCTTGTCGTTTCGCACCATCAGCACCAGCTGGCGCAACAAAGCAGAAAGCAGTTTTCGCGGGGTGTTGAAAGCCAGCCCATGCTTTCGGGCAATGTGGCGCTGCGAGCGTATCCACCAGAACTGCTTCTTCTCTTCCACCGCCA
The DNA here is from genome assembly GCA_049289295.1 of Rhizobiaceae bacterium. Taxonomy (GTDB): domain Bacteria; phylum Pseudomonadota; class Alphaproteobacteria; order Rhizobiales; family Rhizobiaceae; genus BOKV01. The sequence goes on along the minus strand of JBATLL010000041.1, from coordinate 432,453 downwards.
GTGACGCACCCGACGACGACCCTCCCTTGTGCATCAGCCTGACTGAACGAAGCAGGATGAGGTCCATTCCAGCCCTGGTCACCCGATAACTAAGATCGTCATCCTCGTAGAAGAGGAAGATCTTCTCATCGAACCCACCGATCTTCTCGAACAGGTCGCGGCGTATCAGCAGGGCGGCACCCGAAAGGAAAGGCACGCGCGCATCGCCATTGGCCCTGTCTTCCTCGAAATACGGCCCGCAGATCGGTGATTTGACCGGCCGTCCGCGCGAGCCGCGTTCGTTCACCAGAAGCGGGTTGAATGCGCCACCCTGCGGATGGGCGTCAGCTTTTCCGATCATTTCCAGGATGGTCTTTTCATCCGTGCGCGTATCGGGGTTGAGAAAAAGAATGAAGGGGGCAGTGCCCCTGGCTGCGCCGATGTTGCAGGCCGTGCCAAATCCGAGATTGACCGAATTGCGCACCAGCGTGACACGGTCGGTATCGACGAACTCACCAACATCCGCACGGCTCGCATTGTCAACGATGATGATGTTGAGACCTGAACCCAGGTCCTTGATGGCGTCCCCGATCACAGCCTCGCTGTTATAGGTAACGAAGACGACATCAACCGAAGCGCTCATCGCCCGGCCTTGCGCTTGGCATCGCGCAGATAGACGAAAACATCACCTTCCTGCGCAACCGCCCTGAAGCCGGCGTCGCGGACCATGGCATGAAAATCTTCCGGATCACGACCCGCCCGGCGAAACACATCAGGGTGGGTCTCGACTACGATCACATCGAAATGCTTGAGCGCTGTGCGGTCATTTTCCGCGAGTTCCCATTCGGCACCTTCAATGTCACAGACCAGCGACATGCCTTTGCCGCCACCCATCTGTTCGACAATTTCTGCCAGCGTAATGGCCGGAACACGCACGGTCTCGACATTACCGGCATCGCCATTGGACCCAGCCAGCGCATTCACATGCGCATTGCGCCCAATCGAAAAGGAAACTTCCCTTCCGCCATAGCTGAGTGCAGCAAAAAGCAGTTTTGCCCTGCCCTTCGGATCATGACGTGCGATGTTGGCGCGCGCTATGTCGACAAGGTTCGGATTGGCCTCGACACTGGTCATGGCAACATCGTCGTTCAGATGGTTTCGGATTACCGACGCGACAATGCCAAGCGAGCAGCCGAGCTCCACGACCCCGCGATCCGTCGGAAGGAAGCGGCGGACAAGTTCCACCTCCCGCGCTTCATAGCTGTTGTTGAATATCTGGCGATAAAACTGCACCGCATATTTCATCGGCAATGATATCTGGATGCCATGCACTGGCAGCAAGCCACCGCTGCGCGCCAGATAGTCTTTCAATGCGATATAGCGTGTGAAATGCGAGACGCTCCAGGCCATCAGTGCTGCCCCGGCTGCAGGCTGGTCCGTCTGCTCTGTTCCGTTTCGGTCAGGATTTCCTTGTTCCTTTTTTTCAACTCCTCGTCAGCATAGGGCCGATCATGGTCCAGATGCAGCACATAGGTGGCGTTCTTCAGGCGCTTTGGCATGATGCCACTGTTGCACAGGCGCGTACCGAATTCGCGGTCCTCCATGCCCCAGCTCATCGACTCGTTGAAGCCGCCGACAGCAATCGCATCTTCCTTGAAACAGGAAGCATTCCCGCCGGTAAATCGGCCATATTCAACCGACCCGAAGCCGTCGAGGAAGTAGCCGATGCGGCTGGGAACGATCAGGCGAACCAGCCCACGGGTCGGCACAAAGCCGTTCATCACCATCCACAGGGGCGAGAACAGCTTCTGGCTGGTCACGATTCGCGGCGTCACGCGATCTGTTGTTCCACGCGGCAGGCGATTGTAGGCGCCTGTAACGTAGCGACCCTTTTCACTGATTGTGCGATGCATGCGCACATATTCCCGGCGCGGTACGCAATCACCATCGCTGAATATTAGATAGGAGCCTTCGCTCGCCTCGATGGCCTTGTTGAGGATGCGCGTCTTGCGAAAGCCCTCATCCTCCTGCCAGACATGCCTGATCGAATGGGCCCACCTGCCGCGATGGCTTTCTATCACCTGCCGGGTCGCGTCGCTCGATCCGTCATCGGCAATGACGACTTCGAAGTTCGCATCATCCTGCACTCCATAGCCATGCAACACCAGATCGAGATGACCCGGCTGGTTGTAGGTGGAGAGGATGACGGAAATCTTCATGCGCGATCCGTAAATCAGCCGATTGAAGCGCAGGGCCTTTGCCTGTCGCATTCCAAGTTGTTGCGCGACCTAACATGACCGCAACACATCCGCAATTGCGCTCACGGTTACTTTGTCGCGACAAGGCCATTCGCCTTGCCAATGTCCGATTTGATCGGTTAGACCCTATTCCTGATCAAGACAGACAAAATCAAGGCCAGAGGCACCATGACCGCTTTCAGAGTATACATTGGCTGGGATTCCCGCGAGGACATCGCCTATCAGGTTGCCCGCAATTCGCTGCTGAAACATGCGTCCATCGACGTCGACGTGATTCCCATCAAGGTTCAGGAACTGGTCTCCCAGGGCTTGTACACCCGCCAGATCGATCCGCTTGCCTCAACCGAGTTCACCTATTCGCGCTTCCTCACGCCGCATCTTGCCGGCTTCAGGGGCTGGGCCCTGTTTGTCGATTGCGATTTCCTGTTCTTCTCCGACGTTGCCCGGATGCGCGATTACATGAATCCCGCCCATGCCGTCGCCTGCGTCAAACACGATTACACGCCGAAGGAAACGACAAAGATGGACGGCGTCGCGCAGACGACCTATCCGCGCAAGAACTGGTCATCCTTCATGCTGTTCAATTGCGAGCATCCCTCCACCCGGCAATTGACCGTCGAACGGGTCAACAGCGAGACCGGTGCCTATCTTCATCGCATGCAGTGGGCAAAGGACGAGGAAATCGGCGAACTGCCGGTGAACTGGAACTGGCTTGAGGGCTGGAATGACCGGCCTGCAACCGGCACACCCGACGCAGTCCACTACACGCGTGGCGGCCCCTGGTTCAAGGAATGGCAGGATGTCGACTATGCCGAGTACTGGAACGCTGAAGCCGCTGAAGTTCGGGCCAGGGGATTGGCTGACTGACCTCGTTGCCCTGAAGGGGTGAGCGCCAATGAAGGCCCTGTTCGTCAGCCGCCACAACAATGACTATGATTCAATCGCGCCCGTGGCCGATGGCTGGACCGGACTGTCGCCAGCCCATCAGGCGCGCTTCTATTTTCCAACGCCGGAAATCAGGTGGCGCGACGACCATCGCACGCGGATACTGCGCGAAAACAAGCGCATCGAGTTCCTCGATCTGTGGGACATGGGCGCTTCGCCAGCCATGCGCAAATGGCTGATCAGCCAGTGGAGCAAGGTCACAGCTGATACCCGGGCCAAACGCAAGTTCCTCCAGATTGTCACCGAGAACCTGCTGGCGGGCAAATTCGCCCCGCGCCTGAACGCCATGCTCGACGACTACAAGCCAGACATCATAGCGTTCGACTGGCACGGCATCGCCCCGCGGCGTCTGCGCTTCGGCCATTTCGGATATCAGGAAATCGTCTTGTGGGCGCACGCGAACAAGGTTCCCATCGTTTCCCTGCCGCATGGTCTTGTCCTTTACAACCAGCCGCAGGCGCGCGAAGCGAACATGGGCGTTTATCACACGCTGTTTGTCGAGAGCGAAGAACGCCGCCAGACGCTGTTGCGCCTTGGAGGTGCCCTTCCCAGGATTTACGTCGGCGGAAGCCCGCGCTATGCGCCCGTGTGGGTGGAAAGGGTCGCCAGGGATTTGGCCAGCACAATCCCGGCCAACCCTGCAATACCTGGTCGCGTCAACATTGTCTATTTCGGCAAGAAGCAGGTTTACGACTATGATTTTGCCCGGCAGAACGAATGGCTGGCGCATTTGGCCGCCCATCCCGCTGTCGATCTCGTGATCCAGCCCCATCCGCGCGGCCAGCGGTCTGCCGCTTTCGACAGCCTTGCCAGATTGCCGAATGTGCGGATAGACGCCAGGACCCCCGCCACCGCACTCATCGGAGATGCGGGAATGGTCTCGACCCTCACTTCATCCGTGATGGTGGAAGCAGTCGTGAGAGGCAGGGAGATACTTTACCCCAGATTCTTCAATACCGTCGTCACGCGCTTCGAGGAACGAAACGCCTGCGTATCGCTCGATGCAATGGAAGCAACCTATCCAGCCATTGACCGTTTCCTGGCAGGCGAACGTGTGCCACGCGTGAATTACGACAAGTTCCTCAAGGAAACCGTGTTCGGCGGCGGGGACGAAGACACGATTGGCCGCATTTGCCGCCATATCGAGGAAATCGCCCGCGAGAACCGCCACTGACAGTCGTCAGGGCATCCAGTCTTTCTCATCGCGATCAAGCCACAAATCCCGCAGCCAGGCTGCCGGGCGCGTCCGATACTGGATCTTGGGGCAGTCACCAACAAGCGCCTCTTCCATCTTCGGTGTGCCGTGAAAACACATCACGCGGCAGTCCTCCGGCAGCACCGGTTCGCGAACGAAATTCAGCGGGAAAAATGGAATGGACTGGCGTTTGAAGGAGCATATCCAGCCGTCTGGGAAATATTCCAGATCACCGTGATTGTAGGCGGTCATGGATGTGTATTTCTGCTCGCCCTTCCAGGCTATCGACTTCTCGATGTCATTGGCGAAATCGTCGAAAAGATAGCGATGGAGGGCCGGATCAATCCGCAGCACCGAACCGTGTCCGCCGACCCGCCGCCTGCGCCGTTCCAGCCAGTCCCGGCCCATGCAGACCTTTCCTGGCGCGTGATCGAACAGTGGCCCAAGCGGGCCCGTGACCACAACGTCCAGGTCCATGATCAGGCAGGGGCCAGACAGTTTCGCTTCCCCTGGCTGCATTACCGTGACCTTGCGCCATGCACCGCGCCGCTTGCCGGTGGTCATCGCCTCGACCATGCGCTTTTCGAAAGGCACAACCGGCAAAGGGAAAAGCTCCACTTCGTCGCGAATCCCCGAAGCATCTTCCGTGAAGCAGACGAAACGGAACGGCCGGTCCATGAACCGTTCCACACCGGCATAGAGCCGATTGACATAATAGGGAGGGAACTTCGTGCCCCACTTGATGCAGACGATGGTTGCCGCTGCTTCCTTCGGGCGCGTACGCTTTGCCATGTTGTCGTTTTCGTTCGCAAATTCAGTTGAACGGCTCTTAGCATCGAAGCATCAAGGCGCAAAGCGCAAGGCAGGGCCTGTCCGCCATTGGTCGCTGACTGTGCCCTGTCGGCAACGCCAGCTTTGAAGCCGGGCGATGAAAGTGGGGTGAAACAGCGCACATGCCTTGAAAGATGCCGGTGGCCATTGTTATCTGCATTTGAAACTTGAAACGATTGAAGAGTATACGCCATGGAAAGCGTTCACACGCCCGTCTTGATCATTGGCTCGGGCCCGGCAGGATACACCGCAGCAATCTATGCGGCGCGCGCCATGCTCAAGCCGGTGCTCATCGCAGGTCTCGAACAGGGTGGCCAGTTGATGATCACCACCGAGGTGGAGAACTATCCAGGCTATGCCGAACCGGTCATGGGACCGTGGATGATGGAGCAGATGCTCAAGCAGGCCCAGCATGTCGGCGCTGAAATCATCAACGATCACATCGTGGAAGCAGATATAGCATCCAGGCCTTTCCGCCTGAAAGGCGATTCCGGTCGCATCTATACCGGCGACACGCTTATCATCTGCACTGGCGCAAAGGCGCGTTGGCTGGGCATCGAGAGCGAACAGAAATTCATGGGCTTCGGCGTTTCCGCCTGTGCCACATGCGATGGCTTCTTCTATCGCGGCAAGGAAGTCATCGTCGTTGGCGGAGGCAACTCCGCTGTCGAGGAAGCACTCTACCTGTCCAATCTGGCATCCAAGGTGACGGTCGTGCACCGGCGCGATTCATTTCGCGCAGAGAAGATCTTGCAGGAGCGCCTCTTCGCGCGCGCCAATGTCGAGATCATCTGGAACACCACGCTTGAGGAAATCCTCGGCAAGGATGGGATGCCGCCATCGGTTACCGGCGCGCGGCTGCGCAACACCGTGACAAGCGCGGTTACGGAAATGAAGATCGACGGCATTTTCGTTGCCATCGGGCACGCGCCGCAAACAGAACTGTTCGAAGGCAAGCTGAAGAAGAAAAAGTCCGGCTATCTGTGGACCGCGCCCGACTCGACCCAGACCGAAGTTCCAGGCGTGTTTGCCGCCGGTGATATTACCGACGACAAGTTCCGCCAGGCAGTAACAGCTGCTGGAATGGGTTGCATGGCTGCGCTGGAGGCAGAAAAATACATTGCCTCGCTGGAAACAATGAGTGACGCTGCGCAGTAGGGCGGCAACGGTCGGTACGGGAATGCCGACCGCAAACGGGGAACGTCAACCATGGACTGGGACAAGCTGCGCATTTTTCATGCGGTAGCCGAAGCGGGCAGCTTCACACATGCTGCCAACACGCTCAATTTGAGCCAGTCTGCGATCTCTCGCCAGATCAGCGGTCTGGAGCAGGACCTCAACGTGCCGCTTTTCCAGCGTCACGCCCGCGGACTGGTGCTCACCGAACATGGCGACACGCTCTATCGCACGGCCCATGACGTGTTGCTCAAGCTTGACGCCGTGCGCAACCAGCTTACCGATTCCACCGAAAAGCCGGAAGGAAAGCTGCGCGTCACGACCACGGTCGGCCTTGGAACGGGCTGGCTGACGAACAGGCTTCACGAATTCTTCGAACTTTATCCCGATGTGCAACTCGAACTCATTCTGGAGAACGAGGAACTTGATCTCGTCCTGCGTCAGGCGGATTGCGCCATCAGGTTGCGCCAGCCCCAGCAGAGCGACATCATTCAGCGCCGCCTGTTCACCGTGCATTTCCACATCTACGCGGCACCTTCCTACATCAAGCGCTATGGCCAACCCAATTCCGTCAGCGATCTGGACAATCACCGCATCATCACCTTCGGCGAGAACTCCCCCGTCTATCTGACCGAGTTGAACTGGCTTGAACGGGCAGGCAGGCCCGCCGGCCAGCCGCGCGTGCCCATCTTCTCGGTCAACAATGTCATGGCCATGCGCAAGGTGGTTGAAGCAGGTGTCGGCATTGCCGTCCTTCCCGATTATGCGGTTGAGGACAAGCATGCGCTTGTGCAACTGATCCAGAACGCCGAAGTGCCGGAATTTGACACCTATTTCTGTTATCCCGAGGGAATGCGCTCGTCGGCGAAGCTCAAGGCGTTTCGTGATTTCCTGATTTCCAAGGCTCGCCTCTGGCAGTTCTGATGCCACAAATGCCCGCTCGCCTGCCAATCTGTCGCCACGCTTGAAAGACATTTCTGCCGGAATCGGCCGTTAAACCGACGCCGTGATGGAAAATCTGCAAGCATCAGACAAACCAGTCCAGTTCAACCGGCGGCAATTGTTTTCAGGCGCGGCTGCCCTCGCCAGCCTCGCTTTTTCAGGGTGTGCAATACAGGCCCCTCGCCTTGGCAGGTTTCAGGACCAGTCCCGCACGCCCCCGCCCGAACCCACCTTGCCAGCCTATCAGGATAGCTACACGCAGATGTACGGTGCGCGGCCCGACGAACTGTTCCCGCTGCCTGCCATCGATCTCGCAAAGCTTGATCCGCAGTATCTGCGCACGGTCGTGCAATATTCAGGGTATGAGCAACCCGGCACACTGATCGTCGATACCTCCACCCGCCACCTTTACCTGGTCAGAGAAGGTGCAAGCGCCATTCGCTACGGCGTCGGCATTGGCAAGGCCGGTTTCGAATGGTCGGGTCGTGGTGTCATTCAATGGAAGCAGAAATGGCCGAAATGGACGCCACCCGACGAAATGGTTGCCCGCAAGCCCGAACTCGCCAAATTCTCGTCCGACAATGGCGGCATGCCGCCCGGTCTGGATAATCCGCTTGGCTCGCGCGCCCTCTACATCTTTGCAAATGGTGCCGACACATTGTTTCGCGTCCACGGCACGCCTGAATACTGGACCATTGGCAAGCCCGTCTCCAGCGGCTGTATTCGCATGATCAACCAGGATGTGATGGATTTGTACGACCGCGTACCCAACGGATCACCAATCATGGTCGTCTAGTTTTGCGCATTGCGCTGATTCGAACCAGATGCGCAAAAAAGTGAGCCTGCGCAAGCTTCGTTTGTTGCAGAAAAATCACACACACACCGCGATACAGGGCGCACAAGGCGGCACTGAAATTGGCGATTTGGCGGATTCTTACCAATTGCCCATTTTTTAGCTGATATATTTCAATGTCTTGAAAAGAATTTCAGCAGGACAAGTCGCTGGATTTTCCAACCTGATTCAAATTTGCATAGCAGTGATGCTAAAGTAGGCATTGCCGCCCCGGGCACCCTTCACACATAGTTAATCCAGTTGAACTTGCTGCGCTGCAAATTCTCCTCCCGGTAGCTGCAGCATTCAACTGTTCCCCTCTTGAAGGTTTGTTTTTTGTACCTTCCAACTATCAGCCGGGCAAAGCGCCCGGCTTTTTTTTGCCCGGCGTTCACTACAACCAACAGCCGGGCACGCGCAGGCGAACCATCGTCAGGTCTTCAGGAATTGTGAGAGATTGCGCCAACCTGCAAACCAGGTGGCATTTCAGGCTCGATCAGAGCTTGCCTTCGATGGCACCATAGTCAGCAAGATCGTCAGCGCTTCCGCAAAGGTTCTTCGTGCGGTGCGTTTCAAAGCCGTTCCAGCTCTGATGGTAATTGGCTGGATCCTGAATATCGCCGCACCGGGTCACTGAAGCCAGGTTGCGCGGAATACGAACCGTCGGGTCAGCGGTGCGGTCACGCGCCTTCAGGGTCGACGCGGAACTGGTGCCGAACGAATAGCGCAAGCCAATCCAGGCACCGGAATAATCATCCTCGCCTGCTTCCGCCTCGCCATAGATGCTCCAGCCATTGCCGGCACCCAATTCAGGCATGTATTCGAAGCTGATATTGCCGACATTGCCTCGGGTCGTCAGGCGATGGCCGATCGAAGCGCGGAAATTGTCCGTGAAATAGTAGGCCAGGTCCACTTCATCGAAGAACTGCGTCAGCACATGCTGGCCGAAGGTGACGCCTGCAACACCTTCCAGTGTCCAGTTGCCATTATACATCGACGCTTCCAGGCCAACACGTCCGGCATGTTCCGGATTGACATAGCCCCAGTCACCATAAATGCCGACAAGACCCACGGACGGATCGCGCCAGAACAGGTGAAGGCCCGCAGCCGCACTGATATAGTCGGAGCGATAATTGCCAATGCCGAAGTCGAGCTGTGCCCCGAACTGATCGAGATAGGGCAACGGCGTGGCCACCGACGCCAGGAACATGTGGTTCGTATAGCCACCGATCACACCGGTAATGGCGCTTGCCTTGAAATTGATGCCGTCTACCGCGCCGCCCTGGTAGGCAACCGGCGTTGGGTCAAGTGGATCCGCAGCATGCGCGTCGACAGCACTCGCGACGCAAAATGCGCCAAGCGTTGCTACAGACAGCAATTTCAACATGATGCGATTCATAAGTGGCAGCCTACCCAACTGGAATCGTTTGTAGTTCGATCAGCCATCGCCTGCAACCGCTCTTCGGGAAATTTGGTTGACGATCAGCGGCCAGTTGAGGCGCAAGCCACAAGATTCAAGCCAATTGCGACCATTTGGCCACAGATTCATCACTTCCCAGAGTGACCAGGAAGGCAGGCGGTCTCTCACCCGCCTTCCAGCCCCTGCCCCTGATTCTTCAGGCGGCGGCACTGCGGGTCTTCGCGATGGCCTCCTCCGCATTGCGGCCGGTAAGTTCAGCCATATGGTCAAAAATCGCCCGATACGTCGCCACACCTGCGGTAACCGAGCGCAATTCGATGATCAGATCGCCGATCTCGGCCTGCGGTATCAGGCTGTCGACCTGATCCCAGCCCGACCAGCCTTCGCGGGCATCATAGCCCAGGATACGCCCTCGGCGCTGCGGAATGATCGCGGTGACCTTTGCCGTCGCGTCGGATGGCACATGGATTTCCACCTTCATGACCGGTTCCAGCAGCACTGGGCTGCAATTCGGCATTCCCTCGCGCATGGCAAGCTTGGCCGCCATCTGGAACGCCATGTCGGATGAATCGACATTGTGATAGGACCCGTCCGAAAGATTGACCGCGACATCCACCACCGGAAAGCCCAGCGGCCCCTGCTTGAGATAGTCGCGCACCCCGGTCTCGACAGACGGGATATACTGCTTGGGCACGACACCACCGGTAATCGTGTCGCTGAACGCAAAGCCTTCGCCCCGCTCCAGTGGCCTTATCTCGATCACCACATCGCCGAACTGGCCATGGCCACCCGATTGCTTCTTGTGACGCCCGCGTTGCTGGGTCGCCTTGCGGATCGTCTCGCGATAGGGAACCGCTGGCACGGACCGCTCCACCGCTATCTGGTACTTGCCTTCCAGCCTTTCCATCGTGACCCGAAGATGCATCTCGCCCTGTCCCTGCACGACAATCTGGCCTGAATCGGGATCCTGCCCGACCAGAAGTGTGGGATCCTCCTCCGAAAGGCGCTTGAGCGCAGCGGAAAGGCGCACATCATCCTTGCGCTGTTTTGGTGCAACCACAGCCGACAGAACCGGGAACGGTGCAGCATTGCCAACGGGCTGGCGAGCAGCCTTCTTCGCCGTCGTCAGCAATTGACCTGACTTGGCATTTTCGAGCTTGCCCAGCGCGACCGTATCGCCTGCGCGTGCTTCTGCGACAGACTTCGTGTCCTTTCCGAATATCCGGCTCACGCCTGATACGCGATTGACCTCCCCGTCCGGCAGTGTCAGTTCCACGCCATCCTTGACCGCGCCAGAAAGGATGCGCGACACCGACAGTTTCCCGCCATGCGTCGTGTGAATTGTCTTCATCACCAGCGCCAGCGTGTCGGTGCTGCCGGAAATGCCGAGCCGCTTCAGCGTGTCCTCCACGCCGGGGCCGTCATGACGAATGGTCTTGAGCAGTCGTAGAATGCCATTGCCATTCTCTGCAGAGCCGATCAGCACGGGCACTGCGAGCCCGCTGCGCAGGTCGGCCGACAGATCATCGAAAATCTGGTCCAGCGGCGGTTCGATATCGTCGAGAAGTTCTTCCATCAACGAATCGTCATGGTCCGCGAGCGTCTCCAGCATCTCGAACCGCGCTTCCAGTTCGCGAGCCTTGTCGTCGCTGCCAATCGCAGAAACCGAGCTTTCGGCATGTTCGCGATAGACATAGGCGCGTTCGAGCGCCAGATCGATTGCACCAACCACGATGCCGTCCTTGCGAATGGGAATCTGGCGAACCAGCAATGGCGCTGCGCTGAATGGCTGAAGGGTCTTCAGCATGTCACGAATGCTGCCATCCGACTTGTCGATCTTGTTGACAAAGAGCATTCGCGGAATTGCAAGATCATCCAGCTTCTTCAAGGTGAGCTGCAAGGCGGGGAATTTCTGCGGATCAGTTTCCGCCACCACGATGGCAGCATCAGCGCCAGCGAGAATTGCATCGGCCTCGTGGGAAAATTCCACCGAGCCCGGACAGTCACAGAATGTAATGGATTCGCCCATGAATTCGACGGTGGCAAAACCCGCCTCGACACTCATCTGGTGCGCCCGCGCTTCAGCCGAATGGTCGCCAATCGTGTTGCCGGAAGAAATCGTGTTCTGCTTGGGAATGGCGCCCGTTCGCGCCAGTATCGCTTCGAGAAGAGTGGTCTTGCCGCTGGCCAGGGGACCGACAATGGCGATGCATTTCGGTCCCTTGCGTCTGCCTCCGGAACGTTTTTCTCCAGTACTCATGACAATGATCCTCCGTGCGGTTGCCAGCCCTTCCAGGGCACCGGCAGCCAGGGCAATCATACCGCTGGACCAGCCTTCGCCCGATGGCCGAACTCAATTCCCCACGCAGGTTCCCCCACAGGGGAAAACCATGGTTCCACCAATTTGCTGGACTGGCAAGGCATTGCCAAAGAAAAAGGCCGCCCGGTCTCCCGGACGGCCTGTCTGAATTCTGTTCTCAGCGTTCAGCGGGCGATTGCGTGCCGCGCCTTGCGGTTTGCTGAGCGCTGGGTTGCTTCACCTGCAAAGCCGGGGTTCACGACCAGAAGGATGCTCATACGCACTCCATCGGCAACCGCACCGGCTACATCGATCATTCTCATTTCAACACCTGTTGGATTGTCTTACAGGACCTTATCTAGGTCATGCTGCACTGCAACACAAGCGGCGAAAACGCATTGCAGCCATGAATGGCGCTCATGCCTCGATGACAATGCCAGGAAACGGTTCGCCAGCCGCAAGCGTGGCTTTTCGTGTTTCGATGCCCTTCAAATGCAGGTCGAGAAACGCTGTGATGAAGTGCTGCGCGAGATTGTTCATGCGAACCGTGTCCCACACGGCATCGGCATAATGCTCGAAGGGAACGAAATCGAGCCACTCCACCGGTTCATGGCTTTCAGCCGGTGCCGGAATGGGTGCGGCAACAGAATGCCCGGCACTGCGAAAGGTGACGAGCCGACGCTCGACGCTGCCGCTGGCTGCCCGCATCACCGCCCGCACCCCATCTTCATAGCCCGAGGTTTCGTCAACCTCGCCAGCTATCAGCATCATGGGAATGCGGATGTTTTCCAGCGCGCTTTCTTCCCAGATTCCACGTTGCATTCCCCACGGCGCAATCGGAATGATGGCCCGCACGCGCGGATCGAGCAGCGCGCCATGACTTTCGGATCCGGCCAGATGCATGGCGAGCAGGCCATCAGGCGCACCACCCTCCATTTCGGATGCGCTACGCACGGCTTCCGTGCTCACCCCGGCACCCGCCAGCACCAGCGCTCCATATCCACCCATCGAATAGCCGATCACCACCGAGCGCGACACGTCAGCCAGTCCGTGAAACCTGCTGGCGGGATCGTCGCCCAGGCCTGCCATCGCATCCATGATGAAACGCTGATCCAGCGGCCGGTTGACGAGCGTCGAACCAAAAGCCGCGCCAGCGCGATAGGCCGGATCGTCATAGGTTGAATCGCAATGGTCGATCGAAACGCAGACATAGCCCTTGCTGGCCAGGTTCTCGCCAAGATGGCTCATCAGGAAACGGTTGCCGGGATGGCCATGAGACAGGATGACAAGCGGATGGCCGGTTGGCACGCACAGCGGCTCGCCATCACGAACCGCCCTGCCATGCAGCGTGACACGTTTCACCCCGTCGCGCAGGAAGACGCCCTGATAGGTGCCACCCGTGGCCTTCGTCGTGGAAGGATACCAGACTTCAACCGGCAGTTTTCGGTCAATGCGTGGCGGCTCCAGGCCGCTCTCTGCCCGCACCACGTCTATCTGCCCCGGATTGATGAATTCGCGCGTGCACACACCAACGGCGTAGGGACCAGGCAGCGCCAGTTCGGGCGCGTCCGGCCGCATGGCATCGATGCGGTTTTCCATGGCTCAGCGCAATTCTGCGCAGAACTTCTGGATGCGAGTGCAGGCCGCTTCGAGATTGGCGTTTGACGTCGCGTAGGAAACGCGGAAGTTCGGACCAAGCCCGAATGCCGAACCGTGCACGGTTGCAATGCCTTCCTGCGCCAGCAGCTCCATGACGAAATCCTCGTCGCTCGCGATCACCTTGCCGGACGGTGCCTTCTTGCCCATCAGGGCCGAACAGTCCGGATAGACATAGAACGCGCCTTCGGGCTTGGGACATTTCAGCCCGCTGGCCTGGTTGAGCATCGACACGACCAGGTCGCGCCGCTCCTCGAAAGCCTTGCGTGACATGGTGATGAAATCCTGCGGGCCGTTCAGTGCCTCGACCGCCGCCCATTGCGCGATGGAGCAGGCACCCGATGTCTGCTGGCCCTGGATCATGTCCATTGCCTTGATGAGCTGTTCGGGACCCGCGGCATAGCCGATACGCCAGCCGGTCATGGCATAGGCCTTGGAGACGCCATTCATGGTCAGCGTGCGCTCGTAAAGGCCCGGCTCGACCTGTGCAGGCGTCGTGTAGACGAAATCGCCGAACACCAGATGCTCATACATGTCGTCGGTGAGCACCCACACATGCTTGTGCTTCATCAGGACATCCGTCAGGCCCTTCAGTTCGGCGCGGCTGTAGGCAGCACCGGAAGGGTTGGAAGGCGAATTGAACATGAACCATTTCGTCTTTGGCGTGATCGCCGCATCAAGCGCTTCGGGCGTCAGCTTGAAATTGGATTCGATCCCGGCCTTGGCAAAGACGGGTGTGCCGCCGCACAGCGCCACCATTTCGGGATAGCTGACCCAGTAGGGCGCTGGAATGACAACCTCGTCGCCGGGATTGATTGTCGCCATGAAGGCGTTGAACAGCACCTGCTTGCCGCCCGTTCCAACGATCGTCTGGCTGGCCTTGTAGTCCAGGCCGTTTTCCCGCTTGAACTTGGCCGCAATCGCCTCGCGCAGCGGCACGATGCCCGATACCGGCGTATACTTGGTTTCACCGCGATTGATCGCGGCAATCGCCGCATCCTTGATGTTCTGCGGCGTGTCGAAATCCGGTTCCCCCACCGACAGCGAAATCACATCCTTGCCGGTCGCCTTTATCTCGCGGGCAAGCTGGGTGACCGCAATGGTGGCGGATGGCTTAACGCGGGAAAGCGCGTTGGCGAGAAAGGCCATGATCATGCTCCATCTGGCTTCCGGAAAACACGCGGGCACGAATAGGCCGATGCGCGCCAAAGGGCAAGGGGCCTATTCGCCTTGCGCAACCTTCAGCCGAATTTCCAGGTCGGACACGATCCAGTCGTCCGAAGGCGCCAGCCGCCCTGTCCGTTTCAGTTCACGGGCAATTGCCAGCGCCTTTTCATACTGCGAAACGGGATCATCCCCAACTTCCGCCAGTTTGACATGGCTGACGATGAGATCGCGCTGCCATTGACTGTTCGAAGGATCGCCAGCGGCAAGCTTCTTGCGGATCACCAGACTGGCCTGAAAGGCGACAAGCGCCCCTGCAAGATCGCCCTGCGCCCTTAGAACATCGCCGATCCTTTCGTGACTCACAGACAGGTCGCGCTCACTGTCGGTTCTTTCGCATGCTTTTTTTGCCGCTTCATATGCATCAAGTGCAGCTGAAAGCCTGCCCTGATGCACATGGATGTCGCCTGCATTGCCCGGAAAGGCGGGATTAGTCCCGTCCAGTTCTGCCGCCTTGTTCCAGGCCTCTATTGCCCGGTTCCACTGATAGGACTTGGCGGCAATGTCGGCGAGTTCTGTTATCAGTCGGATTTCACCATGGATTGCCGATTGACGCAGCGAATCCTGATTGTCGATTTCCTGTTCCAGAACCCGCATCGCGCCTTCAGTGTCGAGTTCCTTCAGTTTTTCCCTCGCCGCATTGATGGCCGCCGCGATTGCCGCGGGGTCGTTCATTGGCAAGGCCTTGTCTTGTGCCTTGGCAAGCAGGGCTTCTACAGCTGCGCGGATGGCGGGTTCGAAATTCTCGGTCGGGACTTCCTGTTTTACGGCTTCAAAAAGTGGATGAAGATGGGCGGGGTCGACTTTCCCGGCACCGGGTATGTTCGCCAATAACTGCTTCATCTGGGCGAATTCAGACATGATGTCCGCCTGCCCCGCCTTCAGATCATCAACGCCATCAGCAATCTCGGCCAGCAAAGCTCCGGTGAAGATATTGCGAAAATTCGCATCCTCTTTGAAGGCATCATGCGAAAACGCCACGAATCGGTTGTGCCAACCGGACGCAGCCTCATATCGACCGCGAAAGAACTGCTCGAAACTTTCGGGCATCGACGAACGCGTCTTGGCATCAAGAAGTGAGAGAAGTTCCTCCAGTACCTGGTCTTCAGCGAAACGGATAAGCGCGTAGCCCTTGTCATCCTCCAGCGACCTGCCCGCCAATACCTTCTCAAAAACCTTTGCCAGATCATCTGCCAGCGGCAGTTTGCCTTCAAAGCTTGCGGCGGTTTTCAGGATTTGATTGACTGTTTTCTTGGCTTGGACAATGAAGGTTCTGCCCTCCCGGTCCAACTCGGTCTCCGGCGAACTGGCAGCCCATCTCTCATAAAATTCGATGGTACTGAGAATGGCTTCCGCCTGCGCCCTGCGCAATGCCATGCCGACATGTTCATTGTTCGGCAGCGTCCAGCCGGTAACATGCCGAGCCAGCTTTCGCACGGAAAGCTTTCCCATCCCTACTGTCCCGTCTGAGACGAAATTGCCAATGGCGTTGGCAATGCAATCTCCTGCAAAGACACCCAAGGCAAATGTCGTGACTGGTTCCGGCATACCCAACCCTTTCCACAACCAGTGTGGGAGTCAAACATGGCAATTGCAACTGCCTTTTCTGCCGCAATCCCGCCATGAACTCTTGCCGTTTACGCCACGGTTTGCCCATTCCTTTGCCGTTCTTTTTCCTAGGCTTGAAGGTGCTGGAATCCAAAGAGGGGCTGCAATGTCCGCCATCGCCATCAAGGCCCGCAGGGCCACACTGATCCTCAACATGGTCGCTGTCGCGGCGATCTTCGGCGCGTCGGCTGCTGCCGTTCACCTCGCCTTGCTGGTCTGACAGACAGCCCCGTTCCGCTCGCTAGAGGCCCATCCGCGATTCGATTGCGGCCTTTGCCCCATCCGGATTCGAAAGATCGGCAATCACGGCTGTCTCCCCGGTCGTAAGCGTCAGCACCAGCGTGCCGCCGCCAAACACCAGGCCGGAAAGCCCGCGTTTCACACGCACCTTCTCGATCAGAGCAATCGGCATGTCGATGGGAAGATCGCGCGGCCAGCCGGGATGATAGCGCACCGCATCGGAAAGCACCTGTACCCGGATCGTCTGGAAGCGCAGGAACGCATGTGCCGCCAGCAGCGGAGCGCCAACCGCCATGACAATGAGGAATAGCCGAGCAAGCGCACTGTCACCCCTGCCCCCGAAATGCAGCCACAGCCAGGCAGCAGAATAGAAGACAAGGATTGCTGCAGTCGGCAGGAACAGTTGCCAGCGCGGCCGCCACGTATAGGGGCTTCCAGCGCCTCCTGCCTCGAACCCGGCGACATCATCGACCTGATGGGCATGCGGCACGCCGGGACGGGCAAATTGCTCGTCATTTCCCGACTCTTTGACCTGGTCCGTGGCCATGCCGCCTACACCCTGCATCCTGCCTGTTTCGCTGTCTCGCTCCCGGCGCGCTCGCGCCAGCGCTGAATCGCAACTGGTGCCAAGCATATCACGCCCGCTCCCCGGCGTAACCGTCACCCACCCTTGCGGTGGAATTTGTCGCGGAAAGACCCATATTGGCTGGAACCGGCAAAGAGGTGATTCATGGTTCCAAGATTTTCCCTGCCAGCCCGCGCGCGCCTCCCGCAATGGATGGCCGCGCTCGCGCTCTCCGGCATCAGCCTGACGCTGGCCAGCATTGCCATGGCCGAAGGCACGACGTTCGAAACGCAGAAAGGACCAGTCGTTGCAGAGGTCGTCGCAGACGGCTTCGATCACCCCTGGGCAATGGCCATGTTGCCGGACGGTGCCATTCTTGTGACCGAAAGAAGCGGCAGCCTGTGGCTGGTCCGCAATGGTGAGAAATCCCCTGTTGACGGTGTTCCACCTGTCGCCGCTGTTGGCCAGGGCGGCCTTCTCGACATTGTCGCAGATGAGGAATTCAGGGAAACGCGACGCCTCTGGTTCACCTGGTCGAAGGCTGGTCCCCAGGGCTTTGCCACCACTTTGTCAACGGCAACGCTTTCGCAGGACGAAAGCCAGCTTGACGGTGTCACCGAGCTTTTCACCATGAACAAGGCCAGCATGACAGGCCATCATTTCGGCTCGCGTATCGTTCTTGCGCCCGACAACAAGCTCTTCATCACGATTGGCGAGCGCGGAGAAGGCATGCGCGCCCAGGATCCGTTCGACCATGCCGGTTCGCTCATCCGCCTCAATCGCGATGGCTCCCTCCCGTCCGACAACCCCTATGCCAATGGCAGGGATGGCCTGCCGGAAATCTGGTCCAAGGGCCATCGCAACCCGCAAGGCGCGGCCTGGGACAAGGTATCAGGCAGATTGTGGACCGTGGAACATGGGGCAATGGGCGGCGACGAGATCAACAGGCCCGAACCCGGCCTCAATTATGGCTGGCCGATCATTGCCTATGGCCGCAACTATGACGGAACGAAGATCGGCAAGGGCTTCGAAGCGGAGGGCTATCAGCAACCCACCTACTACTGGGACCCTTCGATTGCCCCTTCCGGCATGGCATTTTACGAAGGAACCCTTCATCCGCGCTGGCAGGGTGATCTGTTCGTTGGCGCGCTCAAATATCAGATGGTCGTAAGGCTTGGCATTCTTGATGGCGCAGTCTTTTCCGAGGAACGTCTGTTCGAAGGCGCCTTCGGGCGCATCCGCGATGTCAGGGCCTTTGCGGACGGCGCATTGTGGCTGCTCACCGACGAGGATAACGCCCAGCTCATTCGCATTGTTGCGACCGGCCAATGATGCGCCTGATGCAATACATGGGGCTGGCGCTCCTGTTCATCGCCGGCATTGCAGCCGGTTTCCTGCTTTCCAACGGGCGCAGGCAAACCTGGGAAATGCTGAGCGGTCCCGCCGACATGGGTCCTGTTCATTTCGAGGAACTCGTGCGCTCCCCGACTGGCAATGACGCGTTGGCCTGCCCGCCAGGCTGGTGCGCCAAGGCGCAGTCCGATTTTGACCCGCCTGTCTACGCTCTCAATCTTGTTGCCCTTTCGCAGCGTTTCCGCGAGAGCCTCGATGCGGAAGAAAAGCTGGAACTGATCGGCGATTCGCAGGGCCTTCATTTTCGCTATGTTCAATACACGCCGTGGATGGAATGGCCCGACACCATATCCGTTGTCTTCATGCCCCTGGGAGCCGACCAGTCCACGCTGGCGATCTATTCGCGTTCCAGGTTTGGAGATGGCGATCTTGGCACGAACCTGAAGCGCATAAAGCGCTGGCTTCAAAGACTGGAAAAATGGGAAATCCAGCGCGGTCGCCAGGCCTGAGCGCAGCCTCGCGCGTCAACCGCGATAGACATGTTTCCCCAGCCAGTCGTCGATACCTGCAAGGATCGCCATCCGGCTCGCGATCCAGTCAATTGCTGTCCGACCGAAAAGCGCATCAGGCCAGGGCTCGTGCTCACCCGTGCGGACAACAAGTCCCTTCTGACGCAGCATTTCACCCGCCAGTCCCGTGGCAGCGTGACCGGCAGGCAGTTTCTTGAGCACGGGTTCTTCTGTCCCGCATCCGATTGTCGCAGCATCTTCAATCAGCTTTTCAAGCGCACCCATTGCCTTGTAATCGGTCACGGCCTTGCGCCACCGGTTGAGCTGCACCTCATCAAATGCCCAATGCCCCGCGCCCATGCCAACCCCTTCACCGGAAAACACGAAATGAATTCCCGCCGACCGGTTTGGGTGACTGCCGGTCCAGAAGATCAGGTGCAGATGATCATGATAGGGCGACTTGTCGCGTGAAAAGCGCGTGTCGCGATGAATGCGCCGCAAGGAACCGTTGACCCGCGCTTCCGCCTTGTGTGGCGGCACAAGTGAACCGGCAACCGGCGCAAGTGCTTCGATCAATTCCAGCATTGGCGCGACGCAAACTGTTTGAAATGCCGCTTTGTTGGCCTCGAACCACTCCCGGCTATTGTTGGATTTCAGCTCTGACAAGAAAACAGGCAAACCGTGCGGGAGACCATCAAATCCCATGACCTTGCTCCAGTTCCAGATTGCGAACAGACTATGAACTAGCCATCGAGCTTGCAACCATGGGAGTATTTCTGATGACGGATGCTGACAGTTCCCGCCTGGCAAATGAAGTCTGGGAACAGCTCTCTGCCCGCATGGCAAGAACGGTGGACGGCGTCGATTTCGGACGCATGATGTCCAGCCCTGGTCTCGTTTGGAAGGATGACAAGGGAAGAAGCCGCGTCTTCTGTTTTCACAATCCGTCCGGAAAATTTGCCGGCATGGGGTTCCGGCTGGGTCGCCAGTTCGATGCGGCAAAGGCGGGCCTGGAGAATTGCGCGGTTCTGTCCCCGTTTCAAAGCAAACCGCCTTTGTATGACTGGTTCGTCGTGCCAGCCAGCGAATGCAACCACTGGCCCGACCTGGCGCAGCGGGCACTGCGCTTCATGCAGGGATCAAAATAGTTCCGGCAATGAAAAAGGGCCCGGTCAATGACCGGACCCTGCAATCCGTTTGCAAAGCCTGACTGCTTACTGCGAGGCCTGGCTCTGGACGATCAGACTTGCCAGATCGCCATACTCGCCACAGCTGCGGTTGCCGCAAATACGCTCGATCTCGGACAATTGCTCGCGCGCCTTTTCCAACTGGCCAAGCTGGATATAGGCCTCGCCCAGATATTCACGCACAAGGCTGAAATCGGGATCGAGCGAGATGGCAAGCTGGTAGTGACCCAGTGCTTCGTCCATCCGACCCAGCTTGCGGTTCGAATAGCCAAGATAGTTCTGGACCCGCGGATCGTTCTGATCGGGTGCCAGTGCGAGCATCCCGATTGCGGCTTCATAGTTTCCAGCTTTTGCCAGTGCCTTGCCCTGATCGTAAATCAGGCCCTGCTTTTCGGGTGTCGTCTTCGTGTCGTCCTTCTTCAGATCGGCCGCTTCGACGCACTTGCCCTTGGTGAAGAAGCCCTTGGCTTCCGGATCCCAGACCTGGCCGTCCTTGCACTTCATGGCAGTTGCGGAATTTGTCGTGCTTGAATCACCGCTCGAATCGCCAGCGGCAAACGCCAGGCTGACCGCGCCGAAGGAAAGCGCCGCCGCGACTAGTCCGGCGGCCAAAAGCCCATTGATGCCCGAACCCATGCCTGCGCTTTTGCCATCGCTTGTGTATGTGCTCATTGTTGCGCCTTCCATTTTCGTTCTCCTTGAAGACCGGAAAGCCGCTGGAGAGCGGCTGCATTCCACATTGTCACCACACCGGCATGCAGGCAATCTGCTGGCCGGTAAACAGTATTTCACTGCATGCCGCGCTTCCAACTGGAAGACGGGACGTGCCCATGGTCAACCTTGCCACATGAATGGGGCATGAACAGTGTCAAAATGCACAGTACGCGTGGCTGGAGACGGGCGGGCTGCCAGTGCGAACCCTCGCCCCATCCTCAACTATTTCCAGTCCCAGTGATAACCGGTCCAGCGCGGGACGCGGTGATGATGATGCGGAACCGCCACTACCGGCCGTGGATGGTAGACATACGGATGGGGGTAGTAGTGCGGATACCGGCGCACCTTCTTGATCCGATACTGTTTGTGGTGATGGCGATGGATATGGTGGGCTATCGCCCCACCCACCAGCGCACCGGCGATGAAATAACCAACCTGATGGCTGGCTTCAGCCTGTCGGACATTGGCCGACAGGAACAGGCCGGTTGCAAACAGGCCTGCGACAAGCAGCCTGGATGCGGTTTTCACAAAGGAATTGCGTTCAATTTTTCCGCTCGGGGTCATGCGATTCTCCTTCGCTGACGTTCCGCCCCCCTGTTTTTCCGAACCGGGAGAACAGGCCCCCGGTCCGTATTCAGTTGAAAGGTGCAAGCAATCGCTGCTTCAGCACCCTTCACGCCCGTGATCCACGCAGATCACATGTAGGGCGAAACGCACTGCCTGCGGCCAGCATAGCCGTATGGCTGATAGCTGTTGCTCGGCTGATGGTAGGAACGGTACTTGGCATAGCACCAGTTATAGTGATTGGCCGAGTAGCTCCCGCCATAGGCTGGCGGTGGTGGTGGTGGCGGGGCCGGCACGACATAAGTCGGCTGCGGCGCCTGATACAGGATCGTCCCGTAAGCGTCGTGAAAGTGGTTGGCGCGGGCCTGTGCATGCGTATGGCAAACATTACCATGGCAGTGATTCTGGTTGGCGCGGACTATCGAGCCAATCACCGCACCAGCAATGAGGCCGCCCAGCAGGGCATGTCCAAGCTTGTGGGTCGCTTGGGCCTGATCGATACCGGATGCCACCGGAGCAGCAGCAAGAGCTGCAGCACACAGCGTTGTCACCAGCAATTTCTTCATGAAGGGGTCTCCTGTTGTGTTTTGCATTCTGGCACCCAACAGCTTGATCATTGCCAAAACAACAACCAACAGCACGCCTGTGCCAACTGCCAGACCAGTTTGCCCCTGCCGCGAACCTTGCAAAAAGAATGTGTCATTGCAAGAGCAGAATACGCTCTCTGGCAGTGCCCCAATCGTTCCACAATACGCGAATGGGCGCCTTGCGTCAGGTCAATTCAGCTCAAATCCGCTTGTTGGCAGCCCGCAGCCTTGCAGCCACCGGCCAAATCGGGCATCGCTATGGAAAGAATGAATGAGACTGAAATGACTGAACCCGCTGGCTCACTGACGTTGCGAACACTAGCCATGCCTGCTGACGCGAACGCGGCAGGCGATATCTTCGGCGGCTGGGTCATGGCACAGATGGACCTTGCCTGCGGCATACGGGCCGCCGAAAGGGCGCGCGGCAGGGTGGTGACCGCGGCGGTGAATGAAATGTCGTTCCAGAAGCCGATGAAGGTTGGCGATACGCTCTGCATCTATACGCAGATACTCAAGACCGGGCGCACCTCCATGCACATGCGTGTCGAGGCCTGGGCACAGCGCTATCTCAAGACAGATTTCGAAATCGTGACGCATGCCACCTTTGTCATGGTGGCGCTTGACCAGTCTGGCAACCCGTCTCCCCTGCCGCCGGAATCCTAGATGACACGTTTTCGGCAAATGACGAGGGAAACCCTGCTGGTGAACAGGCTTGCGCCTCTCGGTGTGCTGCTCGCCTGCCTGCTTGTTTCTGCCTGCGTGACAACGAAATCACGCAGCGCCTACAGCGTTGACGAACTGGTAGCCGCGGCCATCAACGACAAGTATGACATTCGCTTCTTCCCGCGCAAGAATCCGGACTACATGGTTGCGCTTGGCTGGCAGGATGGAACGGATGCCCTGCCAGTGGCGGAAGACGGCACCTTCGACATCCTCGCCTTGTCCGGTGGCGGGCCGGACGGTGCCTATGGCGCTGGCGCCCTCAAGGGCATGGAAAAGGTCGGATCGAAACCACACTATGAAATTGTCACCGGTGTTTCGACCGGCGCGCTCCTGGCACCATTCGTATTCGCCGGTCCCGATTTCGATGATTTCCCATCCAACATCTACACAAGCGACCTGTTTGCGCGCGTGCTGGGCAAGCCGAATTACGCCGCGGCACTCGGTGGACCGTCGCTTTACTCGGACCGTTCGATCCCGCCCTTTCTCAACCGCTATATATCCATGCCGCTTATCCGCAAGATCGCGGAAGAGCATGCGAAGGGGCGCCGCCTGCTGATCGCGACCTCCAACCTCGACGCGCGTGATCTCACCGTCTGGAACATGGGACTGATCGCGACGCGCGCGGCTGAAGCCAACGACCAGGGGTCGCTGGAACTGTTCCGCAAGGTGGTTCGCGCGGCCTTCTCCATTCCTGGCGCATTGCCACCTGTGGAGTTCGTCGCGGATTTCGGCGGCAAGAAATTCACCGAGTTGCACGGCGATGCGGGCGTCCAGGCCTATTTCTATGGCGGACCGGAATTGGTTCCCGCAAACTGGCGCAAGAAGCGCAATTCACCCAGCACCGCCGGCCTCGATGTAATCCTGCACAATCAGATCGAGGTCATGGCCGAACCGGTCGAAGCGAAGGCGCTGGAGCTTGCTACCACTTCCGTCTCAAGCCTGACGCGTACCTCGATGCGGCTCCTGCTCGACAATCGGATTCGCGATTGCGACGATGCGGGAATGCGCATGCGCTACACCTATCTGCCACGCGAATGGCAGACCGTGTCCGCCATGGATTTCAACACTGCCTACATGCGCAAGACTTACAGGCTCGGCGAGGAACGCGCCACTTCCGGAACCTTGTGGGAACAGGGCCGCAGAAAGTAGTGCCTGGCACTCAAGCCTGCCACCACTTCAATCGGAAAAATCAGGCCGATTTCCACCAGTCACGCGGTCGTTTTCGTGCGCCTGTCGGGTATCGTTTTTCCCAGGCAAGCGCCAGCCACCGCAATCTGCCCGTGGCAAACCAGCGCCACAGCCGGTTGGTCCACCTTGTAAAATCCCGATTGAAGGGGCAAACCCGCATGCAGATCGCACAGTCGCTCTTCAGCTTCGCCCAGTAGCCGAAACATTTTTCGCAATCCGCCGTCCATTTCTTCACACCAGCAATCGCCGAGCGGTTCGGCCTGTTCGTATCGGGCGCCCCGAACGGCAGTGCCTTGGGCGGGCACTGGTCGGCACAACGGGTGCATTGCGAGCAATATTCCGCAATTCCATGGCGAACAGGCCTGTCGACCGCCAGCGGCAGTGACGTGAAGATCTTGGAAAAGCGCAGCCTTGGGCCGAACTGCGGCGTAATCACCATCTGGTGACGGCCATAGTCACCAAGCCCCGCCTTGATCGCATAAGGAATGACCAGGCTGGTGTCGTTCATTGAGGGAATGGCCTCATATCCCAGATTGCGGATATAACTCGCCAACTGGATGACGATGGCTGCTTCGTGGCTATATTCGCGTCCCGTTGCAGCTCCCGCCAGGGCTGAAGGGTAGGTTTCCACCAGCCCACGGTCCATTTCGTGGCCCAGCACGATCACATGGGTGATTTCTTCAGGCAGGCTGTTGTCGGCTTCGCTCAGGTCCCGCGTATCCACTCGCTTGGTGTAGTGCCAGCGCTCGTCCAGTTCGCAGATCGCTGCCAGATCCGCGCCGAAAAAGCGTGCAACGCGCTTGATCTCGTCAGCCATCTCCTGCGGATCGCCAACTTCTTCCCGAAACTCGGCAACAGGCGTGTCGGGTTCGATCGGCGCCTGGAACCCTTCCCGGCGCCCTTCTGCAGCGCGCCGGTTTGTCACCATGTCGGAGACCGACCAGGCAGCGTTGCGCAGCGCGAAATCGCGCACGGAAAACCCGTCGCCAGATCGCGGCGCTGCCTTCATGCGGTAGCTGTCGAAGAAGCCCATCGCATGGCTTGAGTGAACTTCAGGGTCCCAGAATGCCCGTGTGAACAGATCATCCCGCTGGTTGAAGCGCTGAAATTCGTCCGTGACTTCTATGCCCGCCAGTTGATCGCTTTGCGCAAATCGCCGGTTGAGGTCGGCCACTTTCTGCGCTTCCACCTCTGCGGCAGATCGGTTCTTGGGCCAGGTGCTCATGGCGAACCCCGCTTGCGTCCGGCAGTCCTCATCGGAACGCAGAATGCAGCCTGCCCTGCCTGGTAGGGCACCCCGGTTGCGGGCACTTGCAGAAGTGGGCTTTCCACAGTTTTCGCCCGCGATGGCATCAGTTCCCCTTCAAGACAATCTCAGACAAAAGTAGTATGAATTGATTCTGTTTCGCGCCTTGCGATCAGAATCTGTGCAAAGGGAGCAAAGGGGACCACCATGAATCTTAGCGCACCAACGATGATTGTTTTCGTGATCTCGGTTGTCCTGGCAATCGCCAGCCTGGCTGTTCACTATGGCGGCATGAGCCTTGGACTGGGATCATACCACTGGGCGTTGCTCGCTTACATCGTACTGATGCTGGGCAACCTTCTCAAGGGCATGTAAGCAATCGAAGGTTTTCACTTTTCGGGCTGCGCGGTTTTGCTGCGCAGCCCTTTTCTTTGCCTTCACGCCCTGAATACCAGTCCCGCACCCAGCGCGATGAACGCAAATCCGGCCAGCATCTGCCAGCTTACCGACTCCTTCAGGTAGACAACTGAAAAGCCGCAGAACACGATCAGCGTGATGACTTCCTGTATGGTCTTGAGCTGCGCCGCCGAATAGACCGAATGGCCGATACGGTTGGCCGGCACCGCCAGGCAATATTCGATGAAGGCGATGGCCCAACTGACAAGGATGACCAGAACCAGGGGCGCTGACTTGAATTTGAGATGGCCATACCAGGCCAGAGTCATGAACAGATTGGATGCCGCCAGAAGGATGATTGGCGCGACATGGGTGAAGGTGATGGGCATGGATGGAAGTTCCGGTTGAACGCCGCGCATCTTCCTTTGCCCCTGCATAGCGTCAAGGGGAAACTGCTCGCGGTTCACTTGAACCTTGACTCGGGCCGGACCCGGCGTGGTACTCGCCATACAGGGGCCGTGCACAAGTCAAGATCAAGAGGTATCCACCGTGACACGCCAGTTGCTTCTCGCTTCGCTCTCCGCCGGTTTCCTTGCAGCGACTACCCTGTTTTCCCAGGCTGCGGACTGCTCCCAGGTGCGCAACGGGTTGCGTTCCATTGACGGCTCCACACCTGCAACTCTTGTCTTCGTGAACCAGTCGCCCTTTGCCATTCGTCTCGAATGGGCCGACTACAATGGCGCACTGGTGGAATATGGAACCGTCCAGCCAGGGCAGTCCTTCCGGCAGGAAACCTTTCTCAGCCACCCATGGGTCGCAACGAACATGCCTGGCGATTGCCTGGCCGTCTATCTGCCGAACCCCGGTGAATCCCAGATCGTGATGGCCTTTGCGCCCTTCGACAATGGTGAGGAACAGCCCCCGCAGCAGCCAATCGGTGGCGCGCAGTTCGGCCGCTCGCTTGGTGGCATTGTGCGGTCAGGCCCGGGAATGCAGTTTCCCAAGCTGGCGTCGCTGGCAGAGAACCAGCCAATCGCGATTCTGGGCGACACCGGCGTCAACATGAACGGCTATAACTGGTTCGAAATCGAGTGGAATGGTCGGCGCGGCTACCAGTGGGGCGGCATCATGTGTTCCGGTGTCCCGATGCAGGGCATGTTCGACGTCTGCCGTTAGGGAAGGACCTGCGGGTTTCTGAACGGTGTTTTCAGCCGCAACGCGCCGTTTGAAGGACCGACAGGGTTAACCGGCATTAGTGAATATGGCCGAAAATGCCGCCAGACCGGTGATTCTCGTGTTTTTTCAGCGAAAACCTGCCCGAAACTGGCCACATTATGGCAGAAATTGCGCCGAACTATCGCCTTTTTAGTGCATCTTCCTGAATCCTGCTGGGTGGGCATCCTGAAAGGGAGGCCATAACAATGGCGGAGACACGTTGGGCGTCATCTCCGGCTACAGGGGTAGTTAGAGAAAAAGAACCACATAATGCCGGCAGTTCCGGCATCAAGGCACAGCCACCTGGCGACATGCGCGATTTCGCAAATCCGCTGCGCAAGGCCATGCAGGCCGTTGACCTGCGCGGTGAACTGGAGGAACTGGGCGATCCGCTGCCTCCCGGCAGTGGCCATCCGCACAGGCCGGTAAGTTCGCGGATTTCTTCCAACTTGCCATGGCACACCTCGCCACCGCTGGAAGAAATGCTGGAAGCCGAGCTTTCAACCAGTTTCCTGGAAAGTTCAGGCTCAACTGGCAATTCCCCTGACAATGCCGAAGACACGATGCTGGCCGATCTGGCCACACATGAACTTGCCCGCACCTGCCGCGACATCGTCGATGACGCGCGCACGGACCAGTTGATGAAACAGATCCGCGAAAAGCGGATGGAAGCCGAAGCACTGGTCAAGCACAGAAGCGAGCGCCAGCGCGAGGAACAGCAATGGCAAAGCGATCAGCAGTCGCTGGAACGCGAGTTCCTCGAACCACCCGAAGCACGCACGTTCCGGGAAGCCTTCACGGCACGCCGCCTCGCCTTCGCCGTTTCAGTTGCCGCTTTGCTGGCTGGCGGAACATATGCCTATCAGGCGGATTACCTGCCCGTTCCCCATGCCGGCAACACGCAACCTTCAATCGCCGTCGTGGCTAAGCCAGAGGTCGTGTCAGCCAGGGCAGCAGCTTCAGCGCCCCCCATCCATGCAGCACTTTCGCAGGAACCGGAACCAGGCAAGATCGAGGAACGGCTGGCTGTCGTCCGCGAGATCCCGCAGGCTCCGCAAACCCGCGACGCCCTGGTCCTGAAGCTGGAAATGCTGCAGGAAAAGGCTCGTTCTGCCACTTCGCCCGAAGCGGTCGATCCGGCAGGGGAAGCAGCCGCGGCAGACAGGGTCGAGATCGCCCTGCTGAAGCGGTCATTGGCCGAAATGGTCCGTAACTCGGCAAACCGTGTGGGTAGCACGCCTGTCGCCGTTGCAACCGGAACGCCTGAAGTGCCGGCATCATCGGGAACAAACGAACCGGTTGCCCTGTCAGCGTTGGCAGATCCCCAGACCGTCATTCCACGCGATCCCGCAATTGTCGAAGCCGCGCTGAACAGCTCCATGGGGCTTGAAGCACTGGCACCTGCCGCCAGAAACCGCCTCAGGGATCGGTTGATTGCAGGCGAGTGCCTTACGGCAACCCTCACCGATGCCTTTGGACAGGTGCCGGTGCTGGCAATGCGAGATCTCGTCATCAAATTGGATAGTGGGTGTTGAAATGAATTTGATTGGTATGAAACGCATGCTGACGCTGACGCGGCAGTTGATCGAGGCCGCTCTGGTCGTCTTCCTTGTTTGCGCCTCGTCAGCGGCCGCGCAGGAATTTGAAAAGAACATCGTCACCGGCGGTCCCAAGGGAACCTATATCCAGATCGGCCGCGATCTCTCCGAAATCGAAGCGCAATGCGGTCTGAACCTGAATGTCATTGAAAGCGCTGGTTCGCTGGAAAACCTTGTGGCCGTCAAGAATCGTCTCTTCACCCAGTTCGGCATCGTCCAGAGTGATGTGCTGGATTATGTCCGCACCTACTCGGCCAACGACCAGGACCTTCAGCGCTCCCTGTGGGGCGTGCGCATCATGTTCCCGCTCTACAACGAGGAAATTCATGTTCTGGCCAGAAGCGATATCAATTCCATCACCGAACTGGCCGGGCGCAAGGTTGCCATTGGCGCCAAGGACAGCGGCACATTCCTGACAGCCACGCTCGTCCTGGACATCATGCGGGTCAAGAACGCCGAGCGCCTGCCCGTATCGAGCGGGGATGCCTTGCCCAAGCTTCTAAGCGGTGAAATCGATGCCCTGTTCTATGTGGCCGGTGCGCCAGCATCACTGTTTTCGGACAAGACCATCGATGGCGGAAAATTCCACCTGCTTGATCTTGATGAGCCGCCGCTTCGCGCAACCTATACACATGCCCAGATTTCCGGCGGGACCTATCCCTTCCAGCCTGACGCGGTAAATACCGTCGCCGTCAAGGCAGTCCTCATGACTTTTGACTACACGCCTTCGAAGAGTGGCTATCATCTGGAAAGCTGCAAGGCGGCATCCGACCTTTCCTGGCTCATCCTCAACAATCTCGACCGGCTGCGCGAAACCGGCCATCCGAAGTGGAAGGATGTGGACCTGTCTGCATTGCCACCAGGCTGGAAGGTCAGCGACTGCGTGAAGGCGGGCATGGCTTCCAGTTACCAGCTCGCCTGCGGACCGCGCATTTCTTCGCCGATCGCCGGTAACAATGCCGATACGGACCAGGAATATCTCAACCTGCTGAAACAAAGGCTGAACCAGTAGGGTGCACCCTTGAACAGAACCATTCTGTCAACTGGTGCGACGACAAATATATTTCTTTCACCCCCGTTCGCGCAGGGCTCCCCGGTCACAATTCCGCCAGAAATGTAGCCGGATAAGGAACCCATCCGCGGACGCAAGAATGCGCCGCGGCAAACATCATACAGGAGTGAAAAATGAAGAAACTTGTCGTAGCGCTCGCCCTTTCCGGTCTCGTTGCGGCCCCGGCATTTGCTGCCGAAATGGACTTCGCCAAGGTTGACGCCGACGCCAATGGCGCCGTCTCCATGGAAGAAGCCACTGCAGCAGGCTGGGAATGGTCTGAAGATCAGTTCAAGGCAGCCGACGCTGATGCCGACGGTTCCCTGAATGCCGAAGAATTTACGGCAGCCAGCGCCCAGTAATCTGCCGGGATCTTCTGATCCCCATGAGACCCTCCGCTTCCCGGCGGAGGGTTTTTTCTTGCCTGAAATCCAGGCCAGCCAAACCCGATTCGGGCGAAAAGGCGGGGGCAATGCGATCACCAAATGAACTTGTGTATCGCACCGCAATCCAGATTGATTTCATTGCCGGAAACGGGCCGCATTGATCGTGCCTGATCGTGCTGCCCGCCGCATGTGGGCAAACAAAGGAGACGAGCATGAAGAAGATCATTCTTGCATTTGGCCTGGCAGCACTTTCTGTCGGCCCGGCACTCGCCCAGGCAGCCAACTTCCAGACCGCTGACGTCAATGCCGACGGCATGGTCACCATGGAAGAAGGCAATGCCGCTGGCGCTTCCTGGACTGACGAACAGTTCAAGGCTGCCGACGCAGATGGAGACGGCTCCCTCTCCGAGGCCGAGTACACTGCAGCAACTGGAAACTGATCCCACTCACAACCAGGGGCGAACGGGAAAGGCGGCCTTCACGGGCTGCCTTTTCACATGCCTGCTTTGTCGCTAACCTGCCGGCATGTGGGGGGCAGCCAACTTCATCGGCAAGGAAAGAAAACTCGGACAGGCACGGCGCCTGACCGCTGTGCTGAAGCTCGTGCTTCTGCTGCTCGTCATCCTGATTTGTGCCTGGACCTACCTTTCGGTCAAACAGCCCGTCGTGCTGCTCGTGGCGCGCTATGAGCTGGCAAGCTGGTGGCAGCGTAGCGGCCCTCACTATCCCGGAGACTGCACGGGACAATGGTCCGTCTCAATCGATGCCGACCGCCCGATGGTGTTTCCGTTCTTCCCCGAAACCCGCTCCGTCTACCGGGTCATGATTCTGGACGCCCAGGAGAATGGAAACCCGCTATCCCTGCGCGTTCGTGGCAACATGGCCGATGCCAGATATGAAAGCTTCCATCTCTACGACGCCCAAAGCGCTGCCATCCTGGATGCGGTAGAAATGCGTGAACTGCCTGGAGCAGGAACCAGAGCGCCTTTCGACATCTTCTTTCGCCAGTCAACGGACACGCGATCAACGCTGGCCGAACGCCGCTTCACGCCCAGTTCCGACAGGGTCGTACTGGTCTGGCGTGTCTATCTGCCCGCCGGTTCCGCTGTCTCGGCAGCCGATCTGGCCTTGCCGGATGTATCGGCCCTTGACGAGAAGACAGGCGCAGCAGTGGCCGATTGCCGCAACCGTTTCACCCTGCCTTCGACTGTAACCAGTTCAGTCGAACAGAAGAAAAGACGCGCAGCGCTGGAAGCCATGCGTCAGGATCAGCAACGCGCGATTGCTGCAGGCGAGGCCGATCCGATCCGGTTCCACATTCGCAGGCCCAACGACACGCCCCTCCTCGCCAACCGGCATGTAACCTATGCCTTCGCACCGCTCTTCACCGATCTGGGCAGTTCGGCACTGCTGCGTTTCCGCAAACCGCAGGGGCTCCGCTACTGGTCAGTCTGCTCAGGCGGCATCGAGGAAACGAACACGGCAGCCTGCCTCAACGACACCCAGATGCAGGCAGATGAACAGGGCATGGTGACGGTTTTCAGCGCGCCCGATACGCAGGCGAATGCGGCAAGAGCGCAGGCACTCGGCGCAGCCTTTCTGCCAACCGCGGATTTCCAGGGAGACGCGGTCCTGATCCTGCGTGAATTGCGCACCTCATCCGAAAAGCTCCTGCCAACCCATTTCGAGGCGATAGACGACGCTGACCTCTACAGGGGAAATGCAGTGGTTTCCGCGCGATATTGCGACCACGATACCTGCTGAGAAAACACACGTTTCCGGTGCAACTGGTCGCTTTGGCCTTCCAGCCTCTGCAACTGGCGACTGGTGGCGCGGACAATGACCCCGCGATATCAAGAATCGATGATTCGCCCGTTTCTCATCACCGTCACTGTCATTGACTTTGCAATTGCAACGCTTCTGGTCGCCGTGTCGGGCTTCGTGCTCGAAGGCGTGAATGGCCGGGGCGATCATGTCGGGGATATCCTGGCTTTCATTGCAATGATCGTGATTTGTATCGCCGCGCCAATAGCCGCATGGGTCCTTTCCTCGAAACTGCGGCCGGCCTGCACCATCATTCTCGCCGCCAGCCCGATCATTCTGGGCCTGCTCGCCCTGATGCTTGAGCCGCTGTTCGTCTGACCTGATCCAACCTGATGTCGACCTAGAAGCAGTCTCGTGGTCAGGTACCATGACCTGTTGAAGCCTACTGACACACAGCTGTCAGGAGTGCTGACAATCCCGGGCTTCCCTGCCCTTTCCATTTGGAGTGCGAACCTCCATATTCGCCCCATGGCACGAAAACCCAATTCTCCTTCGCGAACGCCCGGCGGATTCGAGGAAGCACCGCAGCCCGCGCTTTCTGGCGAACCGCTATCGGGAAGCATTACCGACTGGGCGCAGGAGATCGAGAAGCAGGCCGAAGCTGATGCACGCGCAGAGGAAATGCGCCAGATTCGATCCGCTGCCGGAAAACACCGGTTGAAGGCTGCAAAATCCGCTGCCGCACCATCCGGCAAGACGCCTCAGGGCGTGAGCGAGAAACGGTCCTCGCGCGGCTCTCTCATCGGCGCAAGCAACGACCCCAAGACACGCAGCCAGGCTGGGCTCATGCCGGTTGCAGGCCTCGATGTATCGCTTGAGGAAGCCGAACAGCTGTCCAGCACGGCAGGCGTCACCGCGACGCTCGAATCCCTCAAGCAATTGCTGGAGCGCGGCGATCCCAATCTCACGGACTGGAAACCCCATCGCCCGCCACGCCCGGAAAAGAGTGAAGGCGGTGTGGCGCTGCGCATGGAAACGCCCTTTGTGCCGTCAGGCGACCAGCCCACCGCCATTGCCGACCTTGTCGAGGGACTTGAACGCAACGATGCCACCCAGGTTCTGCTTGGCGTGACCGGGTCCGGCAAGACCTTCACCATGGCGAAGGTAATCGAGGCAACCCAGCGTCCCGCCCTCATCCTGGCGCCCAACAAGACGCTCGCCGCGCAACTGTACGGAGAGATGAAGAGCTTCTTCCCGTCGAACGCGGTGGAATATTTCGTCTCCTATTACGACTATTACCAGCCGGAAGCCTATGTGCCGCGTTCCGACACCTATATCGAGAAGGAATCGAGCGTAAACGAGCAGATCGACCGGATGCGCCATGCCGCCACGCGTGCCTTGCTGGAACGCGATGATGTGGTCATCGTCGCGTCCGTGTCCTGCATTTACGGTATCGGCTCGGTCGAAACCTACACTGCCATGACTTTCCAGATGTCGGTTGGCGACCGTATTGATCAGCGCGCTTTGCTCGCGGACCTCGTGGCGCAGCAATACAAGCGGCAGGAAACGAATTTCGTGCGCGGCTCGTTTCGCGTGCGCGGCGACACGATCGAACTCTTTCCAGCCCACCTGGAAGACCGCGCCTGGCGCATCACCCTTTTCGGCGACGAAATCGAGAAGATCGACGAGTTCGATCCGCTGACCGGGCGCAAGTCTGCTGAACTCAAGACGGTGAAGATCTACGCGAATTCGCACTATGTCACGCCAAAGCCCACACTTGCCCAGGCCAGCCGGTCGATAAAGGAAGAGCTGAAGCAGCGGCTGGAGGAATTGAACGCCAGCGGCCGCTTGCTCGAAGCCCAGCGGCTGGAACAGCGCACCCAGTTCGATCTGGAAATGCTGGAAGCAACCGGCTCGTGTGCCGGGATCGAGAATTATTCGCGCTACCTCACAGGCAGAAAACCCGGCGAGCCGCCACCAACCCTGTTCGAATATATCCCCGACAATGCAATCGTCTTCGTCGATGAAAGCCATGTTACCATCCCGCAGATCGGCGGCATGTATCGCGGTGACTTTCGCCGCAAGGCGACATTGGCCGAATATGGCTTCCGCCTGCCCTCCTGCATGGACAATCGCCCGCTGCGTTTCGAGGAATGGGATGCAATGCGCCCCGCCACCGTCGCCGTATCCGCCACGCCCGGCGGTTGGGAGATGGAACAGGCTGGCGGCGTCTTTGCCGAGCAGGTCATCCGGCCTACCGGCCTGATCGACCCGCCCGTTGAAGTCCGCCCCGCCAGGACGCAGGTCGATGATGTCCTTGGCGAGATCCGCGATACAGCGCTCAAGGGCTATCGCACGCTTGTCACCGTGCTCACCAAGCGCATGGCCGAAGACCTGACCGAATATCTGCACGAGGCAGGGGTGCGCGTGCGCTACATGCATTCCGACATCGACACGCTGGAGCGCATCGAGATCATCCGCGACCTGCGCCTGGGAGCATTCGACGTGCTGGTCGGCATCAACCTCCTGCGCGAAGGGCTTGATATTCCCGAATGCGCGCTTGTTGCCATTCTGGACGCCGACAAGGAAGGTTTTCTTCGTTCCGAAACCTCGCTCGTCCAGACGATAGGGCGCGCCGCGCGCAACATCGATGGCCGTGTCGTCCTCTATGCCGACACCATCACCGGCTCGATGGAACGCGCCATGGCCGAAACCACGCGCCGCCGCGAAAAGCAGGCCGCCTGGAACGAGGCAAACGGCATCACACCGGAATCAGTGAAGAAGAACATCGGGGACATTCTCTCCAGCGTCTACGAAGCCGACCATTACCGCGTCGATACGGGCCTGGCGGAAGAAGGCGAACTGGTGGGTCACAATCTTGCTGCCCATCTGGAGGACATGGAAAAGCGCATGCGCGATGCCGCCACCGATCTCGACTTCGAGGAGGCCGCCCGCCTGCGCGACGAGATCAAGCGGTTGCGCGAGGTGGAACTCGCCATTGCGGACGATCCGCTCGCGCGCGACACCGGCGTTGAAAACACGCAGACTTCGCGCCGGGACAATGCAAGGGGAAAAAGAACAGGGAGCGAAGAGCGACCCGCGACAGCGCGCAGCCGCGCCGAAGGCGCTGGCGTCAGCGAAAACCCGCTCTTCCGCAAGCCAACCCTCGACGAGATGACAGTGGGCCGTACCGAAAAACCGGCAACGCCGGATGGCTGGTCCCCGCCGCGCCAGAGCTATGGCGAGGAAATGCGCGAGAATATCAATCCGACCCGCAAGAATATTGGGGCCGGCTCATACGAAGACGCCGGAGATGAAAGGCGCAGGAAGCGCAGGCCGGGGAAGACGGGTAGACCGGGGAGGTGAGTTAAAAAATGCTATTCATGCACATGATTCGATTGTAATGTAGTTCTGCACTGATCAAATAATGAACGGTTTATACAAATGATTAATAGATTTAACCCCCACAATACAATCCTATTTCTAGGATCGGGATTCAATCACGGCGCTACGAGGTATTCTAGCGATCCAACTGATATTCGGTTAGGTGACTTGAATGCTCTCGAAAGTGGTCTTCGGAGTATTACGGGCTCCACCGATCTTGATAGGGGATTTAAAGAGCTCGCTGAACTCGCAATTCTAGAAGATAGCAAATCAGTCCGCGACTTATTACGCGATTTGTTTAGATGTAAAACTCCTACAAACTCACAAGCAGAAATATTGAAATATCAGTGGAAACGAATATACACCGTAAATTATGACGATTGCGTCGAAAAATGTTTGCGGGCATCGTTGTCACAAAATTTTAATTTGTTGGATCCCGTACCGAAACGCATCCTATATAGATCACTGATTCATTTGCACGGTTATATTGGCTCAATTGAAAACGAAAAATTAGACGAGTGTATAGTACTAAATGACAGAAGTTACGCAAAACTAATGATACAACGCAGCCCTTGGCTACTTCAATTACAAAGCGACATTAGATTCAGTAGAAATGTAATATTTATCGGCTTCTCAAACCGAGACCATCATATTCAGTCAATCTTGTTGTCTGATCCAGATATAAAATCGAAGTCGACCTTTATTATTGGTCCTGACTCGGATGAAATGGATATCAAATTACTTTCTGCTTACGGGGATGTATATCCAATTGGGATAGATGCTGCAAAAATTGAGATAGAATTCGCGGTCAACACTAATGAAGAGCAGCCAGACTTACATAAATTAAAGAATTTTCGTATTAGTGAACCTTAAAAAGACAAGAGAAGCGCGTCAACACCTGAATATAATGACGTATTCGACCTTTTGGTGAAAGGCAGGCTAGATGAAGCTTTAATGGCCGCCAACATTGACACCGGAAGATATCATTTTACAGACGCAAAAAAACTGGATGAATCGGCCCAAAAAATCAAGAACAGTGGAATTGTGATAATTACCGGAAAGGTAGGCTCCGGAAAAAGTATTTTCATACGGAATTTGTCATACTTGATTCACGGAAGAGGCTATCAATCATTTCACTTAAAACCTCAGATCGAATATAAGTCAATAGAAGACGAAATCGATTATATTTGTACAAAGATACATAAGCCGATTTTTATTTTTGAAAAATTATTCGGTTTCGAGAGCGTAGTTCGTCTTATTCGATCCAAGAAAATGCCCGTT
This sequence comes from Rhizobiaceae bacterium, assembly GCA_049289295.1. GTDB lineage: Bacteria > Pseudomonadota > Alphaproteobacteria > Rhizobiales > Rhizobiaceae > BOKV01. The sequence continues at coordinate 396,137 of JBATLL010000041.1, read as the reverse complement.
ATCTGTGAACTAAGAAGTGGAGAACTCGATCTCAATGCGCAGGAAATTCAAAGGAACTTTGGCGAAGAATATACTGTAATTAATTCAGATGAGTCCGACCCAAATAAGCTTGATGATTATTATCACTCATTGATGGCAGCAGGGATTGTTGCCAGCAACAAAAATAGAAGAAGCAAGAGTGTCAGAGATTTGATATTAGAAGTGATAAATCAACCACACATAATGCAAATATTAGAAAGAGAACTTGACCCAAACAATTATAAGGAAGAAGAAAAGGACTTTGTTACATTAATGCTAATTAATAAATACAGTGGAATATTTGTAACTCCAGAAACATTGCAGCATTTTACTGAATTGGACCCATACTCGTTCCAAAGAAGGCTATCTGCTCAGGTACGGGATTATATTGTATTTGGTTCAAGTAGCATTGAATTTTCTTCACCTATTATTGCTGAAATAATATTGACAAAATTGTTTGATATCGATCGAGTGCTGAATTTCTTAAGAAAAATTATCCTAATAATTGGACCAAAAAAGGAGTATCTTCTCTACCGATCTACATTACCAAAATTGATCAATTTTCGTGAGCTAAGAAAATTTTCGGATCCATCGGAAAAACAATCTCAAAAGATAATTGATTTCTACAATCAAATAAAATCTGTTGAGGGCGTCGATAAAGAGCCGCTATTTTGGTTGCAGTTCATGATTGCACATATGGACAATGGAGACCTAGACGAATCGAAAGCTCTAATAAAGAAAGCCTATTTTCACGCATTTCAGATGAACCGTAATTATCGGACCGAGCAAATTGACACTCAGAATTTTAGATTGTTATGCCAGTTGTCTTTGAGAGATGGAATAGTAGTAGATTACGATGAATTTCTCTTATTATCTAATAGATTGCGGAGTATGTTGGACGAAACGAAACATGCAACATACGCAATTCGATCAATAAGGAATATATGTGATCTGGCTAATAAAAGTCAGATACTATATAATTCGGTTGAATTGAGAAAATATTTGGCCATCTTGAATATATTTAGGTCAATAGCTCATCCCATAAAAAATAGCAATGACAGGGATTATATATTGGAAAACCTCGCATATGATATTAATTATGCCATTGAAATGGTAGAAGGTTACGCGTCAGCGACAGGAGATTTATAATTTTATTCAAAATACTGCCTAAATATCATAAAATCCGTTTCCATTGAAGGACTCACTGTTGCCTGTGTTGCGCATATTGTTTTTCCAATTCTAGGCATCATTTTATTTGGTACTTAAGTGCCTTCCCATGGATCGTGAGGTGAAAACAGTCTCTGACCCACGGCCCACCTTCAAAAAATCTATCCCCGCACTCCAAACCTCCCCCTATCATCCTCGCACTGTTGTCCGCAGCGGCCTTATGTATCAAACGCACCAACACCTATCCTGAAACTACCACCGGATTCCGCTAATGTGAATCCATGGATACCAACAGCCCCACCTATCACGCGCTCATGCGCCGTCGGTCTGAAATCGCCGGGCAGATCAATCATTGGGAAGCCCAGGTATCGAAAGCCAAGTGCGACCTGACCCATATAGACGCAACGCTGGCGATCATGGGCTATGACGTTCCCAACATCCGATTCCGCGCCAAGACCACCGGCACGGCTGGCCTGTTTCATCGTGGCGAATTGGGAAGGCTCATGCTGACCCATCTGCGCATGAACAAGGACGGGCTGACCATCGGGGAGATCGCCTTTCGCATCGCAAGCGACAAGGCTTGGAACGCCGAAGACAAGCGCTTCATGATTGCCCTTGCCGACAAGATCGGGAAACACGCCAGCAAGATCAAGGCGCGCTACGGCCTTCGATGCGATAATGTCAATGGCGATTGGGTTTGGCGGGTTTAGACTGTGCGGAATCTTCGTGCGATCTAACGTTTAGCCAAAGCCTTTACATATTTAGAAATCTTCCAAGGCGTTTGTTTTGACGCCAAAACACCGGAAAGCATTCTACCCACCAGTTCTGCGCCAAAATCGTCTTTTTGAACCAAGGTTCCGGTTCTTATTCCTTTTTCAATGGCGCTTGCCGGTTCAACCCTGCTTTTTCGGTAGAGAACGTAACTTTCTTGAGCAATGAACGGGTGGCACCCGTTCTCCAGCTTGCACGTTGCATCGCAGAGATGACTCTTCCAAGAAGAAATAGAAACGATCAACACGTTTCCAGCATTATCAGGGTCTGTGCAAACAACAAACAAATGTTTTTGGTTGGGATTATGGTATGTGCCGGATGGCATCAGGAATGACATTCCTGAATAGACCACGACGCACTAAGCTCTCAATTGAGCAAAGATGTCTTCAACCCGTCTCTCGGAACGTATTTCATCGGCAAGTTCGTCTGCGCCTTCAACTCCGAGATATTTCAGCACACGTTCGTGTGGTATCGGATTACAGCTTCCGTTTGGGTCTTCCCATTCCGGGCAATTGTCATGGGTCCAATCACGGATTTCCCATTTGTCCATATGGCCGAAGTCTCGCCACACCTTTTCCATGGCGTCCAAGTCCGCTGCGGACAATTCGTCTAAGTCGCCGTCCGTAATTTCGCGGGAAAGACCTACTGAATAATTAGCCCGGTCACTAATCAGCTCGCTCCATTCGCGTGATGAAAAATTTCCGTCAACAAAGTTCAGCGTAAGCGAATTGACCGGTCCGTGCGGCATAGAAACAAAGTGGTCATTTGTAATGGGATAGCCAGTCTGTGCCATGCTCTCCCTGTCTGCCAAATAAATTAGCTTGGTCAGTTTAAGCACAGGGATATCGCCGCCCTGTTTGCCAATGAAAAAGGCGGCAATTTGGGCGACCAGCTTTTCGTTGAAGCCATGCATCATATTGTCAATATAGTGACTTGAACTGATTCCGTCAATAGATTCAGCGTGTTAGACATATGTCAATAATAACAAACCCTTACGCCGCCCGCTGCCAATACCCCGCCCACGTCCGGCTAACTGGCGAAGCCATCGCCAGTTCGATCACGCCCATTGCGTTCGCGCCATTGGAGCGGCGGCGGTTGTCTTCAAGCCATGCAGCGTGGTTTGCATACTGGTGCAGGTAGCGTGGTGAAACACGATGATGCTGGCCTTGCACCATGCGGCGTAGGCGGGAGAAGAAGCTTTCAACCATGTTGGTGTGCTTGCCGTGGTCGCTGTAGGCTTCGCTGTGGTTGATCCGGTCAATGATCCAACCGGCATGAAGCTGATCCCAATGAGAGGCTTCATCGGCTGACATGGTAGCGGTGCGGTCAACGTTCTCGATTGCCAACTGTACGCCTTCCGCTTCCGACTTGGTCACGAATGGGAGAGTGCGGCCAAGACGTTCACGGAAGGCCACCACAACGCGACGGTTGCCGGTCTGGTGCTTCTTAAGGCGACGATCAACGCGCTTGCTGGCGACGTTGTGCGGGCGGATATGACCGCCAAAATAAGCGCCGTCCACTTCAACGTGGCCGTCCAGTGTTTCGCCGGTATGGACTTCCGCGCTCATGGCTTCACGCAGCTTGTGAGACAGGACAAAGGCCGTCTTGTATTGGCAGTCCAGATCGCGGGAAAGCTGGAGGGATGAAATGCCCTTTGCGCCATTCACGAAAATGCAGATCGCGGCAAGCAGATCAACAAAGGCCATCTTGCGGCTGGCGAAGATGGTGCCGGATGTTACCGAAAACTGGTGATGGCAGGCAACGCATTTGAACTTGCGACGGGTGGCAATGTCATAGGTTTCTGTGCAGCCACAACGCGGGCAAACCGCTTCGCCCTGGGTGTCCTGCCAGCGCATCTTGCGGAATGTCTGATATGCCGCGTCTTCACCGCCCTTGTAGATTGACTTGAGGGAGAGTGTGCGGGCTGCCGCTGAAAGGAGAAAGTGCTGTGCCATTTTCGATATACCCTCAAATACGATGGTGTTATACCCCGTATATGAGGACTTGTATCGTTAATGTCAAGGGTGTATACCCCTAAATATGAGGGTATTTTACGAAAGGCTACACAATGGCACCACGCAAAGCTGATCCTGTGAACCAGGAATACGAACTGAAGGCCAAAAATCTTCTGAAAGGGGAATTGAAGCGTAAGGGAATTACCTACGCTCAATTGGCTGGAAAACTAAGTGAACTTGGCGTTCAGGAAACCGAGAAGAATTTGAATAACAAGATTGCTCGTGGCGGCTTTAGTGCTGCGTTTTTTCTTCTATGCTTTGAAGCGATTGGCGAAAGGGAAATTCGCCTGTAAGCTACCCAAGAGTGTATTTGGGTGGGTAGACAAAATGCTTAAATGCTTTGGATATGCAGTGCTAATTGTTAGCTTTTGTATTTTATCCAACCTAGGGCAAGCCCAAGAGCAAACTGATAATCCCAATGGGCAAGCAAGTCAGCAACAGGCCACACCCCAGGTTTTTCCTATTCCGCTGCCGATTGAAATTATCGAAAGCCAATCCGCATCCGATACCAACGAGCGCCGCGCAAAAGAATCCGAGCAACGGGAGATAGACGATCTTGCCGCCCAACAGGGAATGAACTCCGCTACACAAGCGATGAACGAAGCCACGCAAGACATGCGGGACTATACGTTCTATTCCACACTGCTTGTCGCGGCTGGCACGGTCCTGCTGATTTACACTCTCCTTTTGACTAGACAAGCTAACAAAGCTGCCCAAGAGACTGTTGCCATCACTCGCCGAATTGGCGAGGCGCAGACTCGGGCTTACGTCTGGGCTGATCAACCCGAATTCATATTTGGCAAAGAATCTGGAGACGACCCTTTGAAGGTTCGTTTTGTTTGGCGAAACAGCGGAAGCAGCCCTGCTAAAAACTGCCGATCCTTTGCCACTGGCGGATTGTGCCATCCCGAAAAATTTGGCGAAATGCACGATGCCTTCGAGATTTTCAATGTATTCCGGCATGACATAGACCCGTTCTCCATACCACCTAATAACGGGGAGATGGGGAACATGATCAATAATTTTGATGCGAGGCAAATCGAGCAGTTCAAGTCTGGAAAGATGAACATCTATCTTCGGGCTGGCATTGTTTTCGAGGATGTTTTTGACACTAGGCTTCGTGTCGATTCCTGTCTCGTTTGTCGCATCACCAAAGAAGGTGAGATTGAAACGAAACTGCACACCTTCTACAACATCCCCCAAAGGGAAGTGTAGAGCTAAAGCGATTAGCATCGCGGCCATCGCCGAACGCGCAAACACCGCCCCCCTCATTTCAGGCCACGCAATTCTGGTGCGTCTGATACATAAGGCCGGTCCGCAGCAAACGCTGGTCTGGCTCTCGATGTTTGCGCCTCAATTCAATGGATATTCCCGTCTTGGCACTCAAAGCCCCTCCCCATTGCGGGAGGGTCTATTCGCCAAGGAAGCCCCCACCCCGGCCGCGCTTCGGCCTTTGGCCTAGCAAGCCAACCCTCGACGAGATGACAGTGGGCCGTACCGAAAAACCGGCAACGCCGGATGGCTGGTCCCCGCCGCGCCAGAGCTATGGCGAGGAAATGCGCCAGAATATTACCCACTCCAAATCGCACGTTGACCCGCGCGACAAGCGCGGGGAAGCGCAAGATTTGGGGCCAATCAAGAGAAAGAAGATAGGCGCCGGTTCATACGAAGACGCCGGCGATGAGCGGCGCAGGAAGAGAAGACCAGGGAAAACGGGACGGCCGGGGAGATGAGGCCCTTTTTCCGGCATCTGCGCTGGAATAAATTATACTGCAGATATTTGTACTTTTTTTATGAGAACGTTCTTTTTTGCGTACAAATGAATTATATTTCAGTTTATATTGATTGAAATGTAATATTGAAAGAAATTATATCATTAGTGATTTTGTTTTTTATTTTGCTGCTCTTGGTTTATTATATTCAACAAGATGAATGTCATGCATGCATTTGGCGGTTCGCCCGACTGTGTTTACCCCGCCTTTTGCCAACGCTTCTGCCGCGGCAGCGCAAGCTTCGTGATTCGCTGACTGGGACCTCAATGGTCCGGTTCACCTAAAACGTTTCATATTGCGGACACATTCCGTTAACCGCAGGGGGAAAATCCTCCTCCGGACCACCTGTGGAGAAAAATATTTCACATTGGCCATTGGGCCAGAAAAACCCCTGTTTTGGCAAGCAATTGGCACCATGCGATAATGTTTCAATGGTGGATTTGGCCCCATCCTGCCGCAGTGCAGCATGCAATTCCGATTGACGGGCCGAACCGCTGTATTAGACTTTTGTCCATGGGCGGCTATCGGCCGCTCCGAATGAAAGGAGACAAAAATGGTAATATCACATCGCGTGAATGTCCTGCTTGTCTGTGCGGCCTTCATGGTCGTGGGAGCCTTCGTACTCGGAGTATTCTAAGCTCGAACCCGCCAACGCCCGCCATGCAGCCTGCATGGCCAAGAGGGGCAACCAATCCGGCCCGCATCCCTGACCAGGTGCGGGCCGTTGCTTTTCCTGAAATCCAGGGGATTCACGCAGCGCGGCGACAGGCGCGTTGCGCCTGCACGTCACCGGTCACGACGCACGGGCAAGCGACGATTCCCGGTTGGGCCGCAATCCGATCAGGTGGCAGATGGCAAAGGCCAGTTCTGCCCGGTTCATGGTGTAGAAGTGGAAATCGGTAATTCCGCGCTCCATCAGATCCGTCACCTGCTCTGCCGCTACTGCTGCTGCAACAAGCGCGCGCGTCTGTGGATCATTCTCAAGCCCCTCGAAACGCTGCGCCAGCCACGCCGGAACATGTGCGCCGCAACGCGCTGCAAAACTCGCAACCTTGGCAAAGTCGTGCACCGGCAGGATGCCTGGAATGACGGGGATATAGATGCCTGCGCGCCGCACGCGCTCGACATAGGCTTCATAACTGTCATTGTCGAAGAAGAACTGTGTGATTGCGCGGCTCGCTCCGGCGTCCGCCTTGCGCTTCAGCATGTCGATATCCGTCGCGAAATCCGGACTCTCCGGATGCTTCTCGGGATAGGCTGAGACGTAGATCTCGAAATCGCCCTGCCGCGCTATTGCGGCGGTCAGTTCGGCGGCATTCGCATAACCGTCCGGCCTTGCCACATAGCGATGCCCCACGCCTTCGGCCGGATCACCGCGCAGGGCCACGATGCGCCGCACACCAGCCAGTGCATAGGCAGCAATGGCACGATCGCTCTCAGCCTTGCTTGCACTCACACAGGTCAGGTGACCGGCCACCGGCACGCCGGATTCCGATGCAACACGGCGCACGGTTTCCAGCGTCCGCTCGCGTGTAGTGCCGCCAGCGCCATAAGTGACTGAGATGAAGTCCGGCGACAGCGGAGCAAGGCGATCCAGAGTTGCCCAAAGCGTTTTGCTTATGCGCTCGTTTGACGGCGGGAAGAACTCGAAGGAAACGCGAAGGCCGGGATTCTGGCGGCGTGAGAAGATGTTCATCATGCTGCTCCCCGTGAACCCGAAGCTGCCACGAGCAGGCGCGGATCACGCGCCAGCCAGAGCGTCACGGTCAGTTTCTCGCCGCCCTCGCTGCTGTTGGGTGTTTCGGCCCTGTCAGGCGCGATGTCCTGGACCTCGATCAGTTCCAGTCCCGCTGCTTCCAGCCACTCCGCGATCTGCTGATGGCTGAATCCGAGCCGACGGTGCTGCTGTTCATCGCGCAGGAATTCAAGGTGATGCGGCGCAAAGTCGGCAATCAGCAACCTGCCGCCGGGCGCAAGCGCACGCGCCGCTTCCCGGATCGCTGCAGCCGGATCGTCCAGATAGTGCAGCACCTGATGCAGGGTGACGAAATCGAACTGGCCGGCAGGCGTTGGCAGCACATAGATATCGCCCTGACGGACCTGCACGCGCGAAAGCCCTGCAGCGTCCAGGTTTGCCCGAGCAACCGCGAGCATGTCCCGGCTCGCATCGATACCGGTGCCCTTGGTGTAGAGCGGTGCGAACAGTTCGAGCAGTCGGCCCGTCCCGGTACCCAGATCGAGCATCGCATCGAATGGACGTTTGCCGGCAAGTTCAAGCATTGCTGCTTCAACCCGCGCATCGTCGGCATGAAGCTTGCGCAACTGATCCCAGGCCGCGGCATTGGAGGAAAACCAGCCTGCAGCACGCTCTGCCCTGCGTTGGCGCACGCCATCAAGCCGCTCGCGATCACGCACCAGTTGCGGATCGGCCGGATCGATGCGGGAAACTATCTCAAACGCCAGTCGCGCTGCTGCCCCCTCATCGGCCATGCGGAAGAATGCCCAGGCACCTTCCGAATAGCGCTGCACCAGGCCAGCTTCGGTCATCAGGCGCAGATGGCGCGAGATACGCGGCTGTGATTGGCCCAGAATGTCGATGAGATCGGTCACTGTGAGGTCGCAGACGCTCAGCAATGCCAGCAGCCTGACGCGCGTCGTCTCACCAGCCGCGCGTAGCATGTTCACGGTCGCGTCGAGGTCAAGCGGCAAGGGTTTCGTCGGATTGAGCAAGGACGCCTCCAGAATTCAGATAAAGATATCTTTATATGAATAGTACAATAGCGGCAAGGGCTTTTTCATTTGCGCCATGCTCCACTGCACGCAATCATTGACCTGCATGACGGATCCGAACACCAGCCACCACCGCGGTCGGGAAATGAGGCGACGCCTGCGCGCGCTGTGCCCTGGTATCACGCTGTCGGCCTTTGAAGCGGTACTCGACCTCGCAAGCGTCGCACACTTGCGTCATCTGCCCCCATCAATTGCCATACAGCAGGCGCTGACAGCCCATGTTCGCCATGCCTACACCAACTATGACCAACTGCTCAGCGATGGATATGATCCGCAATCGGCGCGCCATTTCGTACTGGATGAAATGCTGCTTGTTCTGGAAAGCTGGAATTGCAGGACCGGAAGCCTTGCGCTGGGCAATTCGGATATGGACACTCCGTAAACCGATCTCAGGCTTGTGAGACGCGAGGGCCTGGCTACTTCTTGGGTACAAACTGACGGGAAAACATCATGTCCAAACTCGGCGCATTCCAGATCACACGCAAATGGCCTGCAAGCCATCCAGAACATATCCAGCTCTATTCGCTCCCCACTCCCAACGGCATCAAGGCTTCGGCCATGCTGGAGGAAACGGGCCTGCCCTACGAGCCGCATCTGGTTTCCTTCTCGACAAATGACCAGATGAGTCCGGAGTTTCTCTCCCTGAACCCGAACAACAAGATCCCCGCGATCATTGACCCCAATGGCCCGAACGGCAAACCGCTGGCGCTGTGGGAATCGGGTGCAATTCTCATTTACCTGGCCGACAAGAGCGGCAAGTTCCTCGCTCCCGATCCCGCCCTTCGCTACGAGACGCTGCAATGGCTGATGTTCCAGATGGGTGGTATCGGCCCGATGTTCGGCCAGTTCGGTTTTTTCCACAAATTTGCCGGCAAGGACATTGAAGACAAGAAACCCTATGAACGCTATCGCGATGAATCGCGCCGGCTGCTCCGCGTCCTTAACGCAAGGCTGAACGGGCGTGAGTTCGTGATGGGTGCAGACTATTCAATTGCAGACATCGCCATCTGGCCTTGGGTTCGCGCCATGGTAGGCTTTTATGATGCTGGCGCTATCATGGAGATGGAAAATTTCCCCGAGGTCACGCGCTGGCTCGGGACCTGTTCCAGCAGGCCTGCAAGCCTGAAAGCCGCGTCGATACCAGGCTAGCGCGGAGCGTCAGCGCACCTTTCGATGATAGGATTGCGGCTGCGCGTCCAGTGCCTGGTCGTCAGTAGACCCATTGCTCCCAGACGCGAGCCGTAACCGATTCGCCATGCGTGATTTCTCCTTCGCGCTCCACCCAGGCGACAAGGCCCCGGCGCATGTGCGCGGCTTCACCGAAAGCAAGCGCCATGTCGGTGCGTGTCCAGTCGAATTCGCTCGACTGGCTGGCGCGCTTCGTATCCTCGGGTGAAATCGCTCCGCCCGTGCGGTGAGCACCAAGATGGCGGGCAATCTCTCCACCGGCCAGCCTGCATGGTGCGTTATAGCCATCGACACGCAAAGTAACGCCGCCCTCGAAGAACAGCAGCGTTCGCGGCGGCAGATAGGATAGATCAGCAATACCTTCCAGAACCAGATTGGCACCAATCCAGCCCGGTTCGATCTGGATGACTCCGAGATTTGCGGCAATGGCCGCCAAATCCTCTTTCGAAAGGATCGACACTTGTCGCTCGTTGCGCATTTCGGTGCCGCGCGGATACCAGGGTTCGCGACCGCCGGAAAGGCGCGTGTTGCCAGCATGGAAATCACCTGGAATGCCCTCGTAGACAAGGGGCAGAACGGTTGCGGGTGCAGACACGAAATCCCGCCCCTTGGCCATCAGCACGCCAGTAACCCTGCCCTTGAGCCGCTTGCCCGCAGTGATCTCCCGTTCCCCGCGCGCCTGATTGTCCACCTTGTTCATTTTTCAGTGTATCTCCATTCGGATTCTGCACCTTGGCATTTCCAGCCATCCGGCGCATGCTGCCTCAAACGTTCGTAAAGTTTAGCAGAAACAAGAGGAAGTGATGGCAGGAAAAAAGGATGTAGTGGCACTGGATTTGCCGAAATCGGAATTTCCCCTGGATGAGCGCCAGCAGAAATATCTGGACGTGTGCCAGGAGAAACTGGGTTTCGTGCCGAACGTGCTGGCCGCCTATGCCTGGCACGGGCAGAAATTCGCGGGCTTCACCAACATGTACAATGAACTGATGCTGGGTGAGTCTGGCCTGTCAAAACTCGAACGCGAGATGATCGCGGTAACGGTATCCTCCGCCAACCACTGCTTCTATTGCCTTACGGCGCACGGCGCCGCTGTCCGCCAGCTCTCTGGCGACCCGAAACTGGGTGAGCAGATGGTGATGAACTACCGCACGGCAGACCTGTCACCACGTCAGCGCGCAATGCTGGATTTTGCGTGGAAACTGACAAAGCAGCCCGAGGAAATCGACGAGCCGGACCGCGAGGCGCTCAGGAAAACCGGCTGGAGTGATCGCGAAATCTGGGATATCGCAGCCACCGCTTCCTTCTTCAACATGTCTAACCGCATGAGCGCGGCCACCGACATGCGGCCAAACGATGAATATCACGCACTGGCGCGGCAGGTGAAATAGGCAGGGGGTCAGCCTTTCCAGCCAAGTCTGACCGCTTCCTTCGTCACCGAGTCGCGCCTGTCATTGGTGCCTGGATGCGTGTCGAACCAGCCCGTCTTGCCTGACGCGCCCTTCTCCTTGGTTATCCGGTCCAGAAGATCGACAAAGGCAATCGGATTCCGGCCCGCCTGCACCATCATGCCTACGCTTCGCAGGTCGGCATCCGCTTCGTACTGGCGCGTATAGGAGAAAGTCTGCAGCGCCGTAGCCTGCGTGACCACATCATCCACGATCTGGCTTGCATCCCCGCCAATCACGCCGATCATGAAGCCGACGCCAAGCACGCGATACAATTGCTTGAGCGAATGCATGCCCTGAACATGTCCGATTTCGTGGGCGATGACACCGGCCAGTTCATCATCCGACTTTGCTTCCTTGAAGAGCTGGTCCGTTACAACAATCGAACCACCTGGAAGGGCGAAGGCATTGGCTCCAACCTTGCCGCCGTCGCGAAAATGCAGCTTGAGCGGCGGGTCCTTCTGACCCGATACCGCCGCGATCTCGTCGAACACTGCCTGAAGCTTTTCCTTCTGCCCTTCATCAAGCTTGCTCTTGTTGAACAGCACCTTGTCCACCGTTTCGAGCATGCCCTTGTCCATGGCGCTGATCATCGGCGTGGGCGTGACGGCAGCCGCACCGGCGGCCATTGCAGGAATGCCATATCGGTAGATGCCGACCAGCAGAACGAGTGTTGCCGCCGCAGCAAAGGCAGCGAACTTCCAGTTCGCCTCGAGTCGCGACAGGACGGAGAAGAAGCTCCCGTGCTGCACGAGCAACCCATCCACATCCGCTCCGGCTTCCGCCTCGAAAACACTCCCGTCGGAAAAGGTAAGTTTGCGCGGAACATTGCCGAGCTTGTCCGTCACGGACATCAACGTAGGCCGAACGACGGTTTCGTCTCCTCCCGCAACCAGACGCAGGTCGCCCGGTTCGCCCCACAGCTTGGCAGGGACGGACCGGGCGGATTCGGGGTAAAACAGCCTGCCTTCGATCATGAACAGCACATGGTGCTTCTAGAGGCCAAAGTCTATCCCTTCTATGTCGAAGAACTCCGCAGTGACGACATTTCCTTCAGGTGCTGCCCGGTCGATGAAGTTGTCGAGCGAACCCGCGGCCAGAACGCTGGTATTGCTGGCCAGATACCGCCAGCTGCGCACCGCTGCCCAGGGCCGCATCAAGCTCAGGGTCAACAGGGTCACGAACAGGTTTGAAACCAGTATCCACACATAGCGTCCGCGCCCGAGGGTCGACGAAAAGCCGTGGGCGTCGTCGAGGGTCGAATGACGGAAGGCGTGATTGCGAACACCTGTCATGTAAAACACGACGCCCAGAAACACGGCAATGTAGAGCCCGACAACACCAGCAGCAAACATGATCTTGAACATCTCCCTTGGTGGATCCAGCGAAATGTCGGCGATCCCCGAAAGCTCGAAGTAACCAACCCCTGCAGCAGCAGCAACACCGCCCAGTATCACGCCGAGGATCAGCACGAACGCAATCGTACCACCAAGATTGCCATAGAGTTTGCCGACAGGAACATCCGTTGCAAAACGGGCGGCTCCATAACCCAGATGGTTGCCGATATAGTTGCTGGACATGCGCGAGACGACCGGTGCAAGCAGCCCAAGCGTAAGTGACGCAACAATTGGCATTACCACGAAAATGAGAAAGGCTCCCCAGTAGGTGCCGCCGAAATTCAGACGCACATTGCGGTAGGTCGTCATGCGCGCATTGAACGCCAGCGACTTGTTGATCAGCCATGGGAAAGCAAAGAGATAGGGGATGATCAGAATGCCAAACAGCGGGCTGACGAAATTGATCAGCAGGTTGATCACAAGGAGTATCCCGACGACAATGATTCTGCCGATCAGGATCTGCACCGGTCTGGCGTGATATTCGAAATTGTGTCCGTCCAGCCAGGTGTTGCCGTAGAAATAGCGAAGTCGGCGCACTTTGGCCCAGGCTGTGTAAATTCCCAACGTGACGATCGACAACAGCAGATTGACGATCCAGATTCCGAAATACTCCTTCGCATTGCCGGTGAAGGAAAACTCCTTCAATACCTTTTCGCCCGACGCCGGAACGCCGGGCTCCCCATTGGCAAGTTGATCCATGCTGACAATACCTTCTCCTGGTGCCCCCAGATAAAATATCTCTGGTCTTCAGTATTCATGGTCACTGCTGGGGCGCAGTCCGCCCTTGCATCATTCGGCCTTGCGGGCCAGCTCACGCGCAAATGCAAGCGCCTGGCCTTCGCAGCCCTCGCCCAGCATCCATCCCATGACAGCCATGGGATTTGCCAGGTCCACATCATCCGGCAACTTGTGCAGGTCGATCAGCACATCCTCGCCGGAGATTCGCAGATAAAGTTCGCTCGACTTCGTCGATATTGAATCGGGCAGGACGAACTGGTTGTCTCCCTTTGCCCAGGTGAAGTTTCGTTCCTCTCCCTTGTCCGCCTGGGCGGAGAAGGAAATCTCGCCTACCTGGCTTGCACGCCCTATCGTGATCGCATCGCCCTTGACGCAACCCTCACCGGACTTGTGCACCGAAAGAACCCACGGATCTGCCAGACCCTTCGGGTCGGTCTGCGAACCAAAGCTGCGCGCCACGCCGAGCGAATCCGCGTCCTTCGTCTCGCCAGCAAGAAGGGAGGCAAGCTTTGAAAGCGTCGAACGGTTGTCGCCTTCCTCTTCGCCTTTGGTCGCGGATGTCGAAATGTCGTCTTCCGTCACGACGATTTCCGCCGGTCCGGGCACCTTGTGAACGCTGCCATCCTCGCCAAGCAGGGTGACAACGGTTCCCGCTGGAATCCGCAGTTCGGTGACAGGCGACAGCACCCGGCCGGTGGCAAATTCTTCCGAAGCCGGTTCTGCGCCGATAATGACATATTGGCTCTGGGCCAGCGCGGCCTGCGGCGACAGCGTTGCGCAGAACAGGCCAGCGGCCATGATTGCGGTGGCGTGCAGCCATTTCAGCAAAGATTGTGCCATGACGGTTCTCCTATTTGTCCCCCAATATAACATCGGCGGAAACTTCCCCGTGTGACAAACGACTCATATGGAACAGGACAAGGCGATCATCGGGATAACGCGCTGCCAATTCCTCGAATGCCAATTTCGCCGCGACATCCTTCTTTTTCAGCAAAGTGTAAGCCTGCCGGTATTCCTCAATGAATTCAAGTGCGGGCGCACCGTCGGCCACAGGCTCCAGCGCGGCAATCGAAGTCTGCTTTCCTTTCAGCACGATATCGCCCACCGGTCTGAAGTTGTGCGTTTGCGCTGCTTCGGCAACCGCGCCGCTCACACAAAGGCGTGTGCCGAAGTACTTGTTGGCACCCTCCAGGCGCGCCGCGGTGTTCACCGTGTCGCCAATGGCGGTGTAGTCGAAAAAGCGCTGCCCGCCGAAATTGCCCACGATTGCCGGGCCGCTATGGACGCCGACACGCGTTACGCCGAGGTTCATGCCGCGCGCCGAAAGTTCTGCCCTGAAGCCCTGGGATAGCGCATCGATGCCCAGCGCCAGGCCAACAGCGCGCTCTGCCTGGTCATCCTGCTGCATTGGCGCGCCAAAGAAACCGACCACCGCATCGCCGACAACCTTGTCGATTGTTGCCCCTGCCTCGACGAACAGGTTGCACATGCGGTCGAGATACTCATTGAGCAGCGCCGCGACTTCCTCCGGCGCGAGGCTTTCGCTGACACTGGTGAAGCCTTCCAGATCGGTGAAGACACAGGTAATGCCGCGCCGCTCCCCGCCGAGTTTCAGGCTTTCGGGTCGCTGCACGATCGTATCCACGATGGCCGGGCTTACATATTGGGCAAAGGCGCGCTGGATGAACTGGCGCTCGTCATTGTCGCGCTTCCACGCCAGGAACGTGACCAGTGCTGCAACCCCGGCAATCGCGAAGGTCGGCTCCACAATCGGCACATGAATGCCGAAGCGTGAATAGCTGACATAGGCAAACAGCCACATCAGGGCGAGCACCAGCGTGATTGCAGCAGGCTTGAGCAGGATCGGCAGCGGACGATAGGCGATCCACCAGCAAAGGATTGCCGCCGCAGAACCCAGCGCCAGCAGAAGCGGCCAGGCCAGAGAACGCATTTCCTCGCTGTTCAGCAATTGTTGCACGAGATGGGCATGGATCACGACCCCGGGCAGGGTCCCAGCCCTTGCCCCGTTGGGAATGATGAACGGCGTTGGATGGCGGTCGTCAAGCGGCAGGTCGACGCCGATAAGCACGCGTTTGCCCTCGAACCATTGTTTGGGCAGAAAGGCCACGGCATGCGCGGGATAGGTCGGGAATTCGAACGGCTCCGCTCCTGCCGTGCGATAATAGATCATCGTCTTGCGGCTTGCATCCGGCGGCTCATCCGGAAATCCCGCCATGACATGGGCCAGCGAGGGTATCCAGCCTTCCTCTCCCTGCCTGCCGGGAAAGACCTGCCTGACCACGCCATCGAACGGGTCCTTGGCCAATGTCGCCAGCCCGCGGATGGCACCGGGAGCAAAACCGTTCAGCCAGGCAAGCTGCGCCGCGTCAAGGCCATCTTCCTCCATGGCATTGGCAAGCACTACCGGCACGCCGGCTTTCCGCGCACTGGCAATCGCATCGGCGAGCGCATCATCCTTGGCCGCTTCGGTTGCCTGGTCGAAAAGAATGTCGAGACCGATCACCTGCGGCTTCGCCTTGGCAATGTCAGTGATCAGTTTTGCAAGGAAACCGCGGTCGATCGGCGAGCGATAGGCGAACTGCTTCAGCGTCTCCTCGTTGATCGCAACAACGGCGACTGAACTCGACTCGCCCACGAAGGGGGACGAGGTGGAAGAAAGCATGTCCTGCAGCAGGTTCTCGACCGGGCGCGACACAAGCGCTGTCACAAGCAGGAAAAGAGCGCCCACAGCCAGCCAGCTCCACAGGCCGCGCCCGGCTAGTTTGATGATCTGCGCCATGATGCCGTTCTTCATGCCTGCGATTCCGTCTGCATCAGACTGGGGACCTGAGCCTAGCACGCAAACCGGTACGCGAAAGTGCGCTTATGCACTACCACGCGATCTCGCTTCCGTCGAAGTTCAGGAACCTGCCCGTCTGTGCAAGACCAAGCCGGTCTGCAATCGCGAGAATTCCGGCCGCACTCTTGCCCGGCGTGACGTCGGCAGCGCTCCCGCCCATGTCCGTCTGCACCCATCCCGGATGAAGTGTTACAACTGCAATTCCCCTGCCGGCGAGGTCGCTGCCAAGCCCCTGCATCACCTTGTTCACCGCCGCCTTCGAGGCGCGATAGGCAATGCGGTCCGAGCTGGCATGGCTCATCGAACCCATGCGCGACGAGATCGTTAGAACCCTCGGATTCTTCGAGCGCTGGAGATGCGGCAGGAATGCCTGCACCATGTTCAGCGGTGCCAGCGTATTGACTGCCAGCGTCTTGGCAAAACCGGCAAAATCCATGTCGAGCGTCGACTGATGGTCTGGCCCGATGATCCCGGCATTGTTGACCAGAATGTCAATCGGCCTATCGATTGCAGCAGCCGCCGCGCGCACGCCCGCATGATCCGTCACATCGAACTGGAGATCGTGAAATTGCGGATGCTCGCAGATATGCGCTTGCGGATCACTGACCGGTTTTCGCGCCGAACCATAGACGGTCCAGCCCTTCGCCAGCGCCTGGCGGGCAAGCTCAAGCCCTATCCCGCGCCCTGTGCCGGTGATGAGGATGGTGGTCAAGGTTAAACCTCCCCGCATTGGTCAATGACAATCGTTATGATGAACCTGTCGTCTCCGCCGTTTGAAAAAGCGTCGAAAATTTGATTTGGAGGATTGAAGTCACCCCAAATCCCTCCCCCTCACCGCGTCAGCCTCTTGTACGTCACCCGCTTCGGGTTGACGCTGTCGGGGCCAAGCCGCCTGATCTTGTCTTGCTCGTAATCCTCGAAATTGCCTTCGAACCATTCGACATGGCTGTCGCCCTCGAAGGAAAGGATATGCGTGGCAAGCCGGTCGAGGAACATGCGGTCGTGGCTGATGATGATCGCGCAACCGGCAAAGTTTTCCAGTGCATCCTCGAGTGCCGCCAGCGTTTCTGTGTCGAGGTCGTTCGTCGGCTCGTCGAGCAGGATGACATTGCCACCCTCCTTGAGCAGTTTGGCCATGTGCACGCGATTGCGCTGGCCACCCGACAATGTGCCGACCTTCTGCTGCTGGTCGCCGCCCTTGAAGTTGAACGATGAACAATAGGCGCGCGAGTTGACCTCGTGCTTGCCGAGCTTGATGATGTCATTACCGCCCGAAATCTCCTCCCAGACGCTCTTGCCGGCATTGAGTGTGTCGCGGCTCTGGTCGACATAACCAAGCTTGACCGTCTCGCCCACCGTCACTGTGCCCGAATCAGGCTTCTCCTGACCGGTGATCATGCGAAACAGCGTCGTCTTGCCCGCACCGTTGGGACCGATCACCCCGACAATGCCACCGGCTGGCACCTTGAGCGTGAGATTGTCGATGAGCAGCTGGTCGCCATAACCCTTCGATACACCTTCCAGGTCGATGACATTGTTGCCAAGCCGCTCTCCGGCTGGAATGACGATCTGCGCGTCGCCCGGACGCCGGTCATTGGCTGCCTTGACCAGTTCGTCATAGGCCTTGATGCGCGCCTTCGACTTTGCCTGACGCGCCTTCGGGCTCGCAGCCATCCACTCGCTTTCGCGTGCGATTGCCTTCTGGCGCGAGGCCTCTTCGCGGCCTTCCTGCGCCATGCGCTTGCGCTTGGCTTCCAGATAGGCGGTGTAATTGCCCTCATAGGGGATGCCACGCCCGCGATCGAGTTCGAGAATCCAACCCGTGACATTGTCGAGGAAGTAGCGATCGTGCGTGATCATCAGCACGGAACCGGGATATTCGCGCAGGTGCTTTTCAAGCCAGGCGATGGTTTCCGCGTCCAGATGGTTGGTCGGTTCGTCAAGGAGCAGCAGATCGGGCTTGGCCAGCAGGAGCTTGCACAGCGCCACGCGGCGGCGCTCACCGCCCGACAGTTTCGAAACATCCGCCTCTCCCGGCGGGCAGCGCAACGCCTCCATCGCCATCTCGACCTGGCTCTCCAGGTCCCACAGGTTCTGGCTGTCGATCATGTCCTGGAGTTTCGCACCCTCATCCGCCGTTTCATCCGAATAGTTCATCATCAGTTCGTTGTAGCGGTCGAGAATGGCCTGCTTGTCGGCAACCCCTTCCATGACATTGCCCATCACGGTCTTGGAAGCGTCAAGCTGCGGCTCCTGCGGCAGGTATCCGCATGTCGCGCCATCAGCCAGCCATGCCTCGCCAGTGAATTCCTTGTCGAGACCCGCCATGATCCGCAGCACGGTCGATTTGCCCGCGCCGTTGGGGCCCAGAATGCCGATCTTGGCATCGGGATAGAATGACAGGTGTATGTTCTCCAGGACCTTCTTGGAGCCATAGGCCTTGTTGAGGCCGGACATGTGATAGATGAACTGGCGTGCCATGCGCGCTGGAACCTTTTTGCGAATAGATGAAGTTGGCGCACATCTATTCATTCTTGGCCGCAAGGGCAATGGCTGGCGGGATGCCCAAGGCCAGGCATGGCAATGCATTGACCCTCTACACCATCCGCGGATGATCCCAATCGGCGGTACCGGCGTGCGAATTGTGGCGCCAGCGCTTCCCTTCCGCTGCCCGCCATGCGAGTTTGCCTTGTCCGGGGATCGAGAATAGGCGGGAGCCTGCCCGATGAATGCAAGCAAGAGGATCATCGTTGGAACAGCGCTGGTTGCCGCAGGCGCCGGTGCCCTGTACCTGGCCTATTCGGGCAATCGCTACGCGCTGGGCTTTGCCGGCTGGGCCGCCATCCTGACAGGCGCGGTATTGCTGATGAACGGCTTGTCCGCCCTTTATGCGCAAAAGCACGTCGCGCCTGCCCCGCAGCCCGTTTCACTCGCCAGGACAGACATCAACCTGCTTGTGCGCGCGATGGCATCCATGGCGCGGGCAGATGGCCGGATCGAGCAGCGCGAGATTTCCACGATTGTCGATATCTGCGAACTCATGCTCGGCCCCACAATCAAGCCGTCCGAAATCCGCACGCTTGTCACCAGCAGTGCCAGCGAGGACATGGCCGCGAGCCTCGAACGCCAGCGTGACCAGCTTGACGCCATGGCGCGCGCACTCATTTTCAGAAGCTGCCATCTGGTGATGATCGCCGATCTGGAAATCGCCGGGGTCGAAGACCAGCGCTTGCACGCGATCGGCAAGGCGCTCGGTTTTTCCCAATCTGAAATGGAAGCAATGATCGCCCAGGCAGGCACCTGAAAGCCCGATCAGATCAGCCTTCAGTACCGCCTGGCATATTTCGGCTTGGCCGCCGGTTCGGTGATGGCTGCCTCGGCTTCAACCGCACTGGCCAGGCGATACCCGTCAAACCCTTCCGGCTTCACATAGGCGACCAGACGCAGGCTCGATCCAGCCACAAGGCCGCGCCGGGCAATGTCATCTGGAATGACCGTATAGCGCCCGGTCGTGTAACGAACGGGAATACTCGCCTCGCTATAAGTCTGCTTGACGACTTCCATGCAGGTCAGCCGACTCGTGTCGCCATAATCGAAATTATAGTCGAATGGCTCTCCGACAAGGCCCGCCAGGCCACGATACTTGGCGTGCATGGATGCAAGCGTCAGCCCCTGCGGGCGAAGTATCAGGATCTCGTCGACATTCGTCATGGAACGGAAAGGCGACAGATGGACATCATCGTCAGCTGCTTCGAAGATCGTCTTGCCCGCAGCAACATCTGCCCGCATCGGTGTGAAATATCCCGCATTGTAGACACCAAGCGACCGCAGTTCATGTTCGCTGCCAAGCCAGATTTCGGCATGGGTGAAGTGGCTGGGAAAGGCGATGCGGGTAAGCGCGGGGCGTGAACGCACCACAATGATGTCGAGCGGCTTCAGGATCGAGCGCAGATGGTCCTCAAGCCCATTCGCATAGTGCAGGCGACCATGCTTGGCTGCCATGTTGCGAATGATCGGCGACCAGCGCTCGCCGAGTTGGCGCGTAAGCTGCAACCGCGGATCAACCTGTGCCGCCTTGATCGTGTCCGGCGCATCTTCATAAGCGAAGTATCGCGACAGGGACTTGCATCCACTTGCGCTCAAGGCCAACATCAAGGCGAAGATCGTCACTGCACGTCGCATGCCATTCCCGAATGCTATCAGCCCCGGCAACCTTAATAACCGGGCTTGCACCGGATTGAAACCCGCCAGTTGAGAGGAACCATTCATGTCCCGTTGGAAAACTTCCACCCTCCCCTCCCCAACGGGTTCGCAACTGCGGGTCTACGAGCAGCCTGCCACGACAATTCCGCGCGCAATCATTCATATCAATCACGGACTGGCCGAGCATGCCGCACGTTACGAGCGCTTCGCCGCCTTTCTGGCGAGCCACGGCTATGCATCGATTGCCCATGATCATCGCGGGCACGGCTACACCACGGCGCCGGGCGCGCCGCTTGCCAGCTTCGGCCCTGGCGGTGGCTGGAAGGAGGTCATCGCGGATGTTGGAGCGGTGGCAGCCCACGCCCGCCAATTGTGGCCATCCACTCCACTGGTTTCCTTCGGCCATTCGATGGGTGCGGTCATCGTCATGAACCAGCTGCTGGCCGAAACACCAAAGCCGGATGCGATCGCGGTGTGGAATTCCAATTTCGAGAACAATCTCCTGACTGTTGTCGGCTCACTCATGCTCAAGACGGAACGCATGCTCAAAGGGTCCGATGTGCCCAGTTCGCTGGCCGGAAAACTGACATTCGACGCCTGGAATGCGAAGTTCAAGCCAAATCGGACGGCCTTTGACTGGCTTTCGCGCGATGCGGCCGAGGTCGACAAATATGTTGCCGATCCCCTTTGCGGCTTCCCCGCAACCATCGGCATGTGGCTTGCAGTAATCAGCGGCGTCCAGGCCACCCATGACAGGGCGCGACTGGCCAGCCTGCCAAAACAACTGCCCGCGCACTTTCTCGCCGGCACTGGTGATCCGTGCAGCGAATACGGGAAATCGATTGCGGGACTGGCCGAGCGCCTTGAGCGCGCTGGCCTTGTTGATGTCACGCTCGAACTTGTCGATGGCGCACGCCACGAAACACTCAACGAAACCGTTCGCGATTCTGTCATGGCGGGTTTTGTCCACTGGCTTGATGAGCGTTTCGCTGCCTGACCAGGCAAACAGGCTCAGTGGCCTGAAAACCGGCAAGCTGATATTCACCGACATCCTCCAACTGATTCTTTTCACGGAAACCAACGATGATTGCCGAACTGCTGACGTTTGAGAATCTGACGACCTTTCTGGTGCTGACCGCGCTTGAAACCGTGCTGGGGTTCGACAATCTCCTGTACATCTCCATCGAGGCAAAGCGCGTTTCACCCAACCGTGAAGCGTTCGTGCGCCGCTGGGGCATCATTCTCGCCATCGGCCTGCGGATCGCGCTGCTCTTTGTCGTGCTGCAGCTGATCAAGACCTTTCAAAGCCCGCTTTTTTCGCTCCACTTGCCACCCTTCGTGGATGGTGAAGTGTCAGGCCACGCAATCATCGTTCTGACAGGTGGCGTGTTCCTCATCTACACGGCGATGAAGGAAATCTTCCACATGATGAACCTGGAAGAGCATGAGCACGCCGAATCGGGCCGCGCCATGAAGTCGGTGACCAGCGCCCTGTTCTGGATCCTGATCATGAATATCGTCTTCTCATTCGACACGGTACTTTCAGCCGTGGCACTGACCAAGAACTTCATCGTAATGACTGGCGCCATCATTGCCTCGGGCATCCTCATGGTCGCCATGGCCGGCGCGGTTGCCAACTTCCTCAAGAAGAACCGCATGTATGAGGTGCTTGGCCTGTTCGTGCTGCTGCTCGTTGGCATCATGCTGATGAGCGAGGGCGGACATCTCGCCCACCTGGCCTTCTTCGGTCATGAAGTGGTCGTCATGTCCAAGGCGACCTTCTATTTCGTCCTGGTCACCATGGTCCTGGTCGAAATCGTGCAGGCGCGCTACCAGCGCAAGCTACTGGCGGAAAGGGAATTGATGCTGAAGGAATACCAAAGCTCCCATGGCTGACATCCCTCATGATGCTAACGTTCCGGTAAGCCTGTTGCCAAAGGAACGATTCACCAAGCATTCCGATTCCACGCCATTTGAACGATTTTCCTAAGTTTTTAGGCGAATTCCGCCCGCGATTAAGAGAAGCCTTAAGCCTTCAAGACTAGGTTGGCCCAGACAAAAAAAGACCTTTTGCAGGGGTTATGGGCGTGAATACCAAAGTGCTTATCATGGCAGGGCTGGCTGTTTCTTTTGGCGCCACGTCCTATTTCGCAGGCAACAAGTGGCTGGATAACCAGACCCAGGCACGGCTGAACGAAATCGAGAACCAGCAGGGTTCATCACAACAGATGATGATGACCACGCTCGTTGTCGCCACCGCCCAGTTGCGGTTCGGCGAAAAACTCACCGAAGAAAAACTCAAGGAAATGCCCTGGCCCAAGGATGCCCTGCCCGAAGGCGGGTATCAGAAGGTCGCCGAAATCCTCAAGGAAGGCGAGCGCAAGGTCATCAAGAGCATCGAGCCGGGCGAACCGGTTCTCGCAGTCAAGCTGACCGGCGAAAACGGCCGTGCGGGTCTTGCCGGCATCATCGCCGAGGGCATGCGCGCCGTCACGATCCCGGTCGACATGGTCAATGGCGTGGGCGGCTTCGTCATGCCGGGTGACCGCGTCGACATCGTTCTCACCAAGCGTGATCAGGACGATGGCGAGCAGGTCGCCAAGATCATCATGGAAAACATCAAGGTCCTGTCCATCGACCAGGACGCCGATACGAGGGGCGATGCTCCCAAGGTCGCGAAATCCGTAACGCTTGAAACCAACACCGATGGTGCCCAGAAACTGGCGCTCGCAAATTCGGTTGGCCGCATCTCGCTGCTCCTGCGCGGAGCAGGCGATGAGGAAAAGGTGCTTTCCGGCGGCATGAGTTCAGAAGAACTGGGCGGAACACAAAACCCGTCCAAGGCAGGCAATGACGCAGGTTTCCTGTCTTTCCTGAAAACAGAAAAGAAATTCGCGACCGTTACCGTCATCAAGCGCGAAGAAGCGACAACGCATTCCGTACCGATCGACAAGCCGGAAGCGGCATCAACACAGCAATAAATGCAGTGATCACAGGGAGCCGGAAGGGACGCCGGTCAGGACCATGAACCACAACGAGAAGAAGGCTGATAAAATGAAGAGCCTCGACAAGGGACTGAGGAAGCTTGCAGCTTCGCTAGCCATGACAGCAATCATCGCTTTCGCGCCATCATTCACGATGGATGCAGCGATTGCCGCGGAAACTGTCGTTCATCTGTCACCGACACAGAACACCAGGACCATCCAGATTCCGTCCGCCCAGCCGCGAACCTTTCGCGCTGACGCTTCCTTCTCGGAAATCGTTGTCGGCGATCCGGAAATCGCGGTTGTCACACCGCTGACCGACCGCTCCTTCTATGTCGTGGGTGCCAAGCCAGGCACCACAGGCGTTGCCCTTTACAATGACGCACGCGAACTGGTTGGAATGCTCGACATCGAGGTTGGCCCAGACACTTCGAAACTCAACCGCACCATTCAGGATACCGGCGTTCAGGCGCAGTCGGCCAATGGCCGTGTCATCCTGACCGGAAAGGCCAAGAACCCGACTGCCGCAGCCAAGGCGCGCAACATCGCCAAGCAGTACGACGAGGAAGCCATTGATTCCACTACCGTCCAGGGTTCAGCCCAGGTTCAGCTCGAAGTACGCTTCGTGGAAGCTTCGCGTCGCCGAGACAAGGAAATTGGCATTGGCCTTTATGGCCAGAAGCGTGACGGAACGCCATTCTTCGGCGGCACGAACGGCCTGGTCACTTCCAATCCGGGTTCAGGCCTCGCGATCACCAATTCGCTGATTTCGGGATCACTTCCCTTCGGCAATATCGTCACTCGACTGCTCGATGCAGGTCTCAATGTCGATGCGCTCGTTCACGCGCTTGAAACCAAGGGTGTGGCCCGTCGCCTGGCAGAACCGAACCTGGTCGCTCTTTCAGGCGACACGGCAAGCTTCCTTGCCGGTGGTGAATTCCCCGTGCCGGTTTCCGCCGACAACGGCAAGGTTTCGGTCGAGTTCAAGAAATTCGGTGTGGGCCTCGACTTCACACCCACCGTTCTGGACAATGGCATCATCAATCTTCAGATCGCACCTGAAGTGAGCCAGATCGACCCGACATCTTCGGTCAAGTTCAACGACATCGAAATTCCGGGCCTTGTGGTACGCCGCGCCAAGACGACCGTGGAACTGCGCGATGGCCAGAGCTTCGTCATGGCCGGGCTTCTCCAGTCCACCAACAATTATGACCTGCGCAAGTTCCCCTGGCTCGGCGACATTCCGATCCTGGGCGCGCTGTTCCGCTCGACATCCTACCGCAAGCAGGAAACGGATCTCGTCATCATCGTGACCCCGCGTCTGGTCAGGCCACTTGCGCCCGGCACCATTGCGGCAACCCCGCTCGACGCGGCTGCTTCACCAAATGATGTGGACCTTTTCCTGAACGGAAAGACCGAGATCAATCGCGCCCAGCTTCGTCAGGTCGCTGAAAGCCAGTCCGGCGTCGTTCGCTCGGGCCATGTAATCGACTTCTGATTGCCAACGAAAATAACCGCAGAAAATGCGGATCAAACAGGGAAGCCGCAAGGCTGAGGAAAGATGAACAGGAAAACCGGAACGCTGGCCCTTATCGGCGCAGCGCTGACACTTGGCGGATGCCAGTCATATCTTGAGCGCAATGAATTCGTCGAGGCGTATACCGCCAACACCAAGGCGCACAACAATGCACTCCAGGTGATCGATCCCTGGCCGCCCTACGCGACCAACACGGACATTCCCACCAGCGGACAGCGTCAGACCACGGCTGTCGGCAAGTACCGCGCTTACGGCGAGAAGACAGAGACCCAGCAGGTTCAGCCGCTTCAACTCGTCGTGCCGAACAACTAGGCCGCATCCCGCCGCAAGCCGCTTACCGGAAAAGGTCAAGCAGGCAGCGCACATTCGGGTACAGGGACAAGAGGGACAAAATGAGCAGCACTCCGGAAAGCACCACAAAGAAACTGGCTGTGGTAACCGACGATACGGGCCTGGCGGCGATGGCGAAGGGAGCAATCCCTTCCGGCAAAGGTCAGGAACTGGTCGTTATCCAGAAGAACATCCAGGAAGTCGGTGCCGAAATCCGCGATCTCAACGCAAACGCGCTGATCATCGACATGGATTCCTCGAAAGTCGCCGACTTCGAACAGTTGCAGAAGATCAAGCGCATGGCCGGCGCGCATTGCGCCATGATTGTCGTGACATCGAACTTCACACCGGCAGCCGCGCGCATTCTCATCCAGATGAAGGTTGCCGACTTCCTCATCAAGCCGCTCCAGACATCCGATCTCGTGCGTGCGTGCAACAATGCGCTGAAGAAGCCCGGCGAGGAAGCCGCAGTCGAACCGCAGTTCCTTGCCTTCATGCCCGCTTCCGGCGGTGTCGGCACCACATCCATGGCGCTGGAAACCGCACAGATCCTGAACCGTTATGGCAAGAATCTCGGCCGCACGACTTGCGTCGTCGACCTGAACTTCCAGCATGGTTCATGCGCGGAATATCTCGACATCGAGCCGCGCTTCGACATTTCCGAAATCGAAAATGCACCAGAACGCCTTGACCGTCAGCTGCTCGACGTCATGCTGTCGCGCCACACCAGCGGCCTGTCAGTCATTGCCGCACCAAACCAGCCAAGCGAAATGCGCTCGTTCAAGGCCGCCCTCGTGGTGCGCCTGCTCGATCTCGTTTCCGCCTATTTCGACTATGTCGTCATCGATCTTCCGCGCATCTGGTTCCCCTGGACCGAAACGGTCATCATGGGGTCGAACCGCCTGTTCATCGTTGCCGACATGACGGTTCCCTCGATCAGACATGCCCGCAGGCTCCTTGAAGTTGTCGAGGACAAGGTCGGCAAGCAGGTCAATGCCAAGGTGCTCGTCAACCGCATGGATTTCCGCACCAACGCTTCAGGCCTCAACGTGAAGGATGTGGAAGAAGCGCTGGGCACCTATTTTGCAGGCGGCATTCCCAACAATTACCGGCTCGTGCGCGACGCCGTCGACCAGGGCGTGCCGCTTGGCACCATCGAGCCTGAAAACAACGTCACTTCCGCCCTTTCACGCGTCATCCTCGCCGATGCCGGTGAAGGAGCAGTAGCGGAAACGAAGAAGGGCGGACTGCTCGGCATCGGCCGTAATCTCTTCCATCGCAAGGCCGGTTGAGGAGCGCGCAGACATGAACCGTTTCTCCGCCCTTCATTCATCCACGATCGAAGCCGATATCTTTGGCGAAGAGCCTGCTGCCGCCGCACCCGCAATTGAAAAGGTCGGGGAAGCTCCAGCCCTGGCGCCGGATGTAGAGGAAATGGAAGCCGCGCCTCCCGCAGCTTCGCCGGTTCCCTCCGCAAACACGGTCCAAACAGCCGAAGCGAAGGCCGTATCGCCGTCGCGCCAGAAGATCCTGGAAGCCAAGGTCGCCCTGCATCGCAAGATGCTTGAGGAATTCAACCTGGCAGCCCTGGAAAAACTGCCGCGCGATCATCTCGTGCGCGAGATCCACAATTTCGTGACGGCCTATGTCGCCAAGGAGCGCCTTGCTCTCAACAACAGCGAACTCGAGCAATTTGTCGGCACCCTCGTCGACGAAATGACCGGCCTTGGTCCACTTGAGCCGATGATGCGCAATCCCGACATTTCGGACATTCTCATCAACGGCCCGAACAATTGCTATGCCGAAATCAGGGGCGTTCTCCAGCCCGTCGTCATTCCGTTCAAGGATGAGGCGCACCTGCTGCGCATCGTCAACAAGATCGTTGCCGCCGTGGGCAGGCGTATCGATGAATCAAATCCGATGTGCGATGCGCGCATGGCCGACGGATCGCGTTTCAACGCAGCCATCCGCCCGATTGCCATCGACGGTCCGCTCGTCTCGATCCGCAAATTTTCCAAGAACAAGCTGAGCCTCGACAAGCTCGTCGAATTCAACGCAATCGCCCCCCAGATGGCGATGGTCCTCAAGCACGCTGTATCCGCCCGCATGACCACCATCATTTCCGGCGGTACCGGTACCGGCAAGACGACGATGCTGAACGCGCTGTCGGCCTTCATCAGTCCGAAGGAACGCGTCATCACCATCGAGGACGCGGCCGAACTGGCCCTGCAGATTCCGCATGTCGGACGCATGGAAACACGCCCGGCCAACAATGAGGGCACCGGTGAGATCAAGCAGCGCGATCTCGTCAAGAACGCGCTTCGCATGCGTCCGGACCGGGTAATCCTCGGCGAGTGTCGTGGCGAGGAAGCCTTCGACATGCTCCAGGCAATGAACACCGGCCATGAAGGCTCGATGGCGACTATTCACGCCAACACGCCCCGCGATGCCATTTCCCGTCTCGAGCAGATGCTGGGCATGACCGGCATGCCGATGACGGTCCAGTCGATCCGTAGCCAGATTTCAGGCGCGATCCATCTGATTGTCCAGCTCACCCGCCTCGCCGATGGCCAGAGAAAGGTGACCTCGATTGCTGAAGTTACCGGCATGGAAGGCGACGTCATCCAGATGCAGGAAATCTTCAAGTACAAGCGGACCGCGACAGGCCCCAATGGCGAGATCATCGGCCATTTCGAGGCCACCGGCGTTCGTCCGCGCTTCCTGGAACATCTCGTGGCAATGGGCATCCGCATCCCGGGCGACGTCTTCGAACCGGGGATCGAACTCAAATGAGCTTGTTTGGCGGCATGGAACTGGGACCGATCCATCTATTCTATTTCTCGGCGGTCGTATCGGCGATCCTGTTCGTCGAGGCGGGCTATATCCTGTTCGCCACCACTTCCGACAACCGCAAGCGCATCAACCGGCGCATGAGTGCATCGGAAGACAACAAGGTCAGCCAGAAGCAGATCCTGATCCAGTTGCGCAAGGAGCGCGGCATGGATGAGGAGGGCAATCTCGTCTTGCCGGTCAAATGGCTCAATCGCCTGCTCGTTCAGGCAGGCATTACCGTCGGAATTCCAAAGGCGCTGGGAATCTGGGCGATTTCGGCTACCTTTGGCACGCTTATCGTTCTCTTCCTCACCCTTTCCATTCTCACGACCATGATCACCCTGCCATTCATCTGGCTGCTCATCCCGGTGATGTACCTGAAGTTCCGCCGGTCGCGGAAAATGAACAAGTTCGGCCGACAGCTGCCGGAATCGATCGATCTGATCACCCGAAGCCTGAAAGCCGGCCACCCTGTCCCCGTTGCCATTTCGATGGTGGCGCGTGAAATGCAGGACCCGATCGGCTCTGAATTCGGCATGGTCGCCGATGAGGTGACCTACGGCTCGGACCTGGTGACCGGCCTCATGAACATGTATGACCGTGTCGGCCATCCCGACCTGCCGCTTCTCGTATCGGCCGTGTCGATCCAGTCGACCACCGGCGGCAATCTGCGCGAGATCCTGGAAAGCCTTTCCAAGGTGGTGCGTGAACGCCTGAAGATGAAGGCCAAGGTGCGCGCCATTTCCGCTGAAGGCCGCATGTCTGCCGCCTTCCTCACCGCCATGCCTGTGATCCTTTTCATCGTCCTGCTGATCCTCATCCCCGACTATTATGGCGGCATATGGGAATACAGCCAGACCTACTATCTGTTTGGCGGTCTGCTCTTCTGGCTCGTGATGGGCAATCTGCTGATCATGAAAATGGTAAGCTTCAAGGTCTAGATCATGAGTGAACTCGTTTCTGCCTTCAATCCGATATTCTTTGCCAGCATCTTCGGCTCGCTGGTCGTGTTCGGGCTGCTCTTCTACTTCACGCAGGCGCGTAGCGAGAACAAGTCCCGCACCGGCGTGCGCAAGCGTCTGGACATTCATCACAAGACGCCACGCACTGGCGAGCAGGGTTCGGTCGAGGCGAAGGGCGCAAAGAGCGCAGCGCGCAAGCTCGGCAAGAAGACGAATGATTTCTATGCCAGCAACGATCCCAAAAGCATGCGCCGCATGCAGATGCAGCTCATTCAGGCGGGATTTCTCAATCCCAATGCGCTTGGCTATTTCATGGCCTCCAGGGTTGGCCTGTCACTGGCACTTGCCCTGTGCGGCCTCGCGCTGGACTTCACCGTCTTTCCCGACATGAGTTCGACAAACAAGGTCGTCCTCGTCCTGTGGCTTGCCCTGATGGGTTACTTCCTGCCGAACTTCTACGTCAACAGCCAGGCCAAGAAGCTTCAGTCTGAAAACCGCTCCGGTTTTCCAGATGTAATGGACCTGATGATTGTCGCTTCCGAAGCCGGCCTGACAATGGAAGCCTCCATCGAACGCATCGCAAGGGAGGTCGAAAAGACCTACCCTACCCTTTCGCGCCAGCTCGCGCTTGCATCGCTGGAAGTGCGCGCCGGGCGTCCGCTTGATCAGGCGCTGCGTGCCTTTGGCGAACGCCTGGGTCTGGAAGAGGTTCAGGGTTTTGCGACCATGATCCAGCAGTCCAAGGAACTCGGCACTTCGGTTGCCGACGCGCTGCGGGTCTACAGTGATGAAATGCGCCACAAGCGCATGATGATGGCGGAAGAGAAGGCCTATGCCCTGCCCGCCAAACTGTCCATTCCCGTCACAGCCTTCATCCTGCCCATCGTCATTGGCGTGGCGGTGCTGCCAACGGCCATCAGGCTCATGAATTCGTAACCTCGCGACTTAACGCTAATTTTGCCATTGCGTAAAATTGCACCAGTCACTCACAACGCATATTAAGCTTTGTCGGGCATAGTCGTCTCCATAAAAAGAACAAACCTACGGGGACGCAAATGAACAGGTTCATGAGGGCGGTAGCGCTTGTTGCCATTGCAGGGCTGCCTTTGGCAGGGTGCAATACCACAGCGACATCCACGCATTCTCCCGACACGATCGTTACAAACACTGCTTCCGGCCGGGCTGCCGACGCCGATCCATTGACATCTCCCTGGTCGAACCAGGTGAGCCTCAAGGGCGACCAGTCCGCAAGGCTGCTTGAGCTAGGCAAGGAAAGCTTCCGCGAAGCCAATTATGGCCTTTCGGAAAAATACTTCCGACAGGCGGTTGAAGTGCGTGCAGACAATGCGGCGGCATGGCTCGGTCTGGCTGCTTCCTATGACCAGCTTGGCCGTTTCGATTTTTCGGACAGGGCCTACCTGCAACTGGCAAAGCTCAAGGGCAACGACGCCAAGGTTCTCAACAACCAGGGATATTCCTATCTGCTGCGCGGGGACTACAAGAAGGCATCGGCCTACCTCAACCGGGCGCAGACAGTCGACCCCACCCTGGAAGAGGTTCAGGGCAACCTGCACCTGCTCGACAAGGTTCGCAGCTCCTGAACTGGACTGCAGGAAAAGGCGGACACAGTTCCGCCTTTTCCATTTCAAGACGATAAAATTTTCTGAAAATAGTTTCTCTCAAATATATTTCCCGCATACCATTAAATCCTATTTTTGTAATAATTACAGTGTGTTAACTGCCAATTCCCTCATGAGTGGCATAATTGGTTGAAGATAGAACCGATTATCGCGAAGTACATTTTCTGGGGGAATTCCATGGCAACGCGGCGCGGCACAAATTCCGATGACACTCTCAACGGCTCGAACCGTGATGACAGCATCTACGGCTACGACGGTGATGATACGCTCAACGGCAACAATGGCGATGACCGGATCTGGGCGGGCGCCGGCAACGACACCGTCAGAGGCGGCAATCATGACGACATGATTTACGGCGAAGATGGCGACGATCATCTTTATGGCGACAATGGCAACGATACGATCGAGGGCGGCGACGGCGACGACATCCTGGATGGCGGACGCGGCGAAGACACTCTTTCTGGCGGCGCTGGCAATGACACGCTGATGGCTGGATACGACAACGGCAATGGCGACCGGTTCGATGGTGGTGAGGGTATCGACACCTACCAGATCGAGGGGTCCGAAGTTGAAAAGTTCGCCTTCTATGTCGACCTGAACACCGGAACCGACCAGTACAAGAACACCTATACCGGGATTGAGAATATCATCGGCGGCCTGAACGACGATCGTCTTACGGGTGATGCAAAGGACAATCGCCTCGAAGGTCGCGCTGGCAATGACGAGATCGAAGGCCGCGATGGTGACGACTGGCTCGATGGCGGTACCGGTGATGATACGATTTCCGGTGGCAACGGCGCGGACACCGTCATTGGTGGCGACGGCGATGACAAACTGTCCGGCGACGAAGGCGATGACAGCCTCAATGGCGGCGACGGCAACGACCAGATCGACGGCGGCGACGGCAATGACCTCGCCCATGGTGGCGCTGGCGATGACACGATTATCGGTGGACTGGGCGATGACGACCTGTTCGGCGAAGATGGCAACGACAAGCTCAAGGGCGGCGAAGGCAAGGACGTTCTGGCCGGCGGTGCCGGTGCAGACGAACTTGACGGCGGTGCTGGTGACAATGACGCGGTTGACTATGTCGATTCCACCGTTGGTGTCACAGTCAACCTGACGACCGGTTCCGGCAGCGGCGGCGATGCCCAGGGCGATACATTCCTCAACATCGAGTACATTTATGGCTCCATGCATGACGATCACCTCGTCGGTGACGACAAGGTAAACCGCATTGTGGGACGCCTTGGCGACGACATTCTCGAAGGCATGGGCGGTGACGATATCCTGATCGGCGGACGCGGTGCGGACGTCCTGATTGGCGGCGACGGCATAGATGCAGCCGACTATGAATGGTCGGATGAAGGCGTCACGGCAAACCTGGAACAGAATGTTGGCCTGGGCGGTGACGCGCATGGTGACACGTTCTACGGCGTCGAGAACCTCTACGGCTCGCTCTTCAATGACACGCTGACCGGCGACAATGGCGACAACCGCATCGACGGACGCGACGGTGATGACAAGATCCGTGGTGGTGCCGGCAACGATGTACTGATAGGCGGCGCAGGCGCTGACTTCCTCGATGGCGGAACGGGTTCCGGCGACGTGGCGGATTACTCCACTTCTTCTGCTGGCGTGACCGTCAATCTGGAAACCGGCATTGGCTCGGGTGGAGACGCGCAAGGCGATACGCTGACCCGCATCGAATACATCTACGGCTCCAGCCACGATGACGTGCTGACCGGCAATTCCGCGGTAAACCGCCTGGTTGGCGGCGATGGCGATGATGAACTGCATGGCGGTGGCGGCAATGACATTCTTGTTGGTGGCCAGGGTGCCGACCTGCTCGATGGCGGTGCTGGCGATCGCGACGCTGCTGACTATTCCTACGCCGCTGCAGGCGTTGGTGTTGACCTTTCCGGCGTCGGCTTTGCCGGTGAGGCACTTGGCGACACCTATGTCGGCATCGAATATGTCTATGGCTCAAGCCATGATGACACGATCATCGGCGACAATGGCGTCAACCGGCTTGTCGGTGGCGACGGCAGCGACACGATCAACGGTGCAGGCGGGAATGATTACATCCTGGGCGAAGCAGGAGATGATACCCTGACGGGTGGCGCTGGTGCCGACGTGTTCGTCTTTGACGGCAATTTCGGCAACGACACCATCACCGACTTCTGGGCTGGTGTAACGCGCACCGACCGCATCTGGCTGCAGGGTGACCATGGCATCGCATCCTATGGCGACCTCATTGCAGCAATGAGTGATACGGCTGAAGGCGTCCTCATCACGCTCGACAATGGCACGATCCTGCTTGAGGGCCTGGCGCTCACGGATCTGCACGCCGACGATTTCATCATCAGCTGATAACTGATCCGGACGAAAAGATTCAGCGGGCGCTTCGGCGCCCGTTTTCATTCGCCTTTTCCACACTATCCACAGGCAGTCCAAAAAACATGCTGGACAAGGTCCGGCATTGGCGAGACCATCTGAGTGCAGGGTTCGTGGTGCCACGGAAAGCCAACCGGAAGCATGAAGAACATCAAAACCTGCACCGTGCCGTAGCGGCTTCGTCAGCCGGCAATTTGGCGGAGCAGCACCGGATGCGGATGGCACACGGTAGCGCGTGAACGCAACCGGACACAGAACAAACGGCGGTCAATCCGTGGGTTCATGCCCGAAATCCGGAACGCACCAAGGGCTTGCCCGAAGTGTGGGAAAGATCGAAGGTCAAGGCTGGCAAGAGGCCGGAATGCTTGGCGAGTTTTCTTCTGAAAGCGCGCTGCAGACTGGACTTGACGCGGCCAAATCCGGAAGGAAATGGGTCGGCTATCCAGACTTGTCATGCTTGCCTGTCAAGGATGATGGACTGAATTGCCTGGCACATGTCCCAGGGAAAACAGGGAGGCGCTGGCTTCGGCCGGCGTCTTTCTGATTCTTGCAGCCCGGTTTTTCGCCTTTCCTTTAACCCCGAAAATGAAAAGACCCGCCAGAATGTGGCGGGTCCATGATTTCATGCCAGGACTGG
The DNA here is from genome assembly GCA_049289295.1 of Rhizobiaceae bacterium. GTDB lineage: Bacteria > Pseudomonadota > Alphaproteobacteria > Rhizobiales > Rhizobiaceae > BOKV01. The sequence goes on along the minus strand of JBATLL010000041.1, from coordinate 362,454 downwards.
CAAGCGTGAGGCAGCATTCACGGCGTCCAGTATTCGAAATGCAGCCGCGCCAGTTCATTGTCGAACAGTTTGCGCAGATCGATGATCGGCGCCTTGCGCGGCAGGATCGCCGACAGGGCAAACATGTCGATATCCCGCTTGAACACATCGTGGGCAGCCGTGACGACCACAGCATCATACGGGGCTGACGCAGCAAGTTCCGAAAGGATGACCGCTCCCCGGCCCCCTTCGAAATGGCTGTCATCTGCGATGGGATCATACGAGAAGACATCCGCACCGCGGTTCCACAGTGAATCGATCACCGCAAAAGACTTCGAGTTCCGGATGTCCGGGCAATTGTCCTTGAAGGATCGACCCAGCACCAGAACCTTCTTGCCCTGCAGGTCGTGCCGCTCGGGCGCCAGCATGGAATGGACCTTGTCGGCAATGAAATAGGCAGTGCGGTCATTCACTGCGCGCGCAGACGAAACAACTTCCATCGAAAGGCCGTGCGCCCTGCCCGCATTGAGCAGATAGAACGGATCGACAGAGATGCAGTGACCACCCACCAAACCCGGGAAATAGGTATGGAAGTTCCATTTGGAACCCGCTGCAGCGACGACTTCGCTTACCTTGATGTCCATCGCATCGAACAGCTGCATCATTTCGTTGATGAGCGCGATGTTGACGTCACGCTGCGTGTTCTCGAGGATCTTGGCAGCTTCCGCCACCTTGATCGAACTGGCTTTGAAGAGACCGGCCTTGACGACGCGTCCATAGAGCGCCTCGAGGAAGTCGGTCACTTCCGGCGAACGACCCGCAACGATCTTCTTGATGTCGCCAACGCGCCTTGCATGTTCTCCCGGGCTCACACGCTCGGGCGAGTAGCCGATGTGGAATTCGGACCCTTCCCGCATTCCCGATTGTTCTTCCAGTATGGGCAGGCAACGGTTTTCCGTGGTTCCAGGATCAACCGTGCTCTCGAAGATCACGACCGCGCCGCGCTTCATGTTCTGGCCGATCATGCGGCTGGCGGAGATCACCGGCCGGTAATCCGGACGGTTGCCATGCATCACAGGTGTCGGCACACAGACGATCAGTACATCAGCTTCGCCGAGCTGGGATGCGTCTGTTGTGAATTCAAGATTTGGATTTGCAAGTTCCTCACGGCTGCACTGCATTGCGCTGTCATGACCTGCTGCCAATTGCGCAACCTTGGTCGCGTCAATGTCAAAGCAGATGGTTCTTGCGCTTTCGCAAAAGCCTGCTGCCAGCGGAAGACCCACATAGCCCAGCCCAACCACGCCTACGACCGCAGTTGCTGCTTCCGGCAATGCTGCCTTTAGGTCCGCATCCCCTACCAGGCGCACCGCGCCCAGGCCCCCTGAAGAGAAATTCATTCCTATCCCCTGCATCTTCTTATTACCGCTTGATGCGGATTGCAGGGGCACCCTAGCCTTCGGGCAATGAACAATGAATTACCATTGCCGACCGTTCAAGCCATTGTTTCCATTTGGTTAAATCTCACCCAACACTCGCGGTGCATTTGAGGCATCGCGGGAAGATTCCGTAAACCACTCTGCTTAGGCCGGATTTAACAGCTCACTAGTATGGTCATCTCAGGGACGCTGATAACGGAAGACCGCTATCAGTCATGCAAGAAAAAGAAAGATAAGTTGCATGATTGGGTTGGCCAGCGCCGAGTGGCTGTTTGCCATTTTGGTGCTTATCATATTTGTGAACAGGTACCTGTTCGGCACGATTGCACGGATGCTCGATCCGCGCACGAAGGCCGGATTCGGGACAGATCCGCTTGCCTGGCCAAGGGTAACGATCGTCGTGCCTGTTTATAATGAAGGCGATCATGTCATTGCGACCGCCCGCTCCTTTTCCGAACTCGAATACCCGTCAGACAAGCTTGAAATCGTCTTTGTCGACGATCGCTCGACGGACGACACATATGAGCACCTGCTGTGTGTGAACCGGACCTGGCCCTGGATGCGCGTGATCCGCAATGCACGCAACATGGGCAAGCGTCTGGGCATAAAGAATGCAGTCCAGCAGATCACCAGCGAACTCGTCCTGTCTGTCGATTCAGATGTGATCGTCGACAAGAAGGCCCTGCGCCTTCTTGTCCGCCATCTCATCTCTGCCAATGTCGATGCGGTCGGTGGATGCGTGTTTGTATCCAATGCGCACCAGAACTGGCTCACCAAGATGCAGGCGGTGAAGTACTGGGTCGGCTACCAGTTCCTCAAGAACGTCGAGAACACGTTCAGCCATGTCATGTGCCTTTCGGGCTGCCTGACGCTTTACAAGCGCGAAGCCCTGCTTGCCGTTGACGAGGACGTGGCGGATCGCCGGTTCCTCGGCGAGGAAGTAAAGTATGGCGAAGACCGCTATCTCACCCGCAAGCTGGTGGAACGCGGTTACAAGACGCGCCTCACCTTCGAAGCGCACTGCTTCACCAAGGCACCGGCCACGCTGTCGAACTATTTTTCGCAACAGCTGCGCTGGCGCAGGTCGAACCTGATCGACCTCATCACCGCCATTCCGCACCTCGACCGCTTCGACCCGTATGTCCTGGTCCACTATGTTTCCATGGGCATGCTGCTGATGTTCTACCCGCTGGTGCTGTTTGCCGAATTCACCCGGCTCGGATTCATGATCCCGATGATGCTGCATGGCCTTCTCGCCAGCGTCTTCGGCATCGCCTACGAAATGAACAAGCACAAGCTGCCGGAAATGGCGCGCACGGACGGCGTCTGGTTCATGGCCATGGCCTTCGTGTTTCCTGTGCTCTACCTCACCATGACACCGCTTGGACTGGCAACGCTTGCAACGACATCCTGGGAAACCAGGGGCGGCAAGAAGAAGCCTGAGCCGGAGGTCGCGCTGCCATGAACGCGATTACCGGTAACATGCCAGTCGAGGTGAAGATGCCGGCACGCGTGCTGGTTGTCGGCAATCGCTCCCAGGCGCTGGCCGGTGCCCTCGTGCGCATGCAGGCGGATATGGCTGTGACGCACGCATCCTCACCGCAGGATGCCCTTGCTTCACTCGAGCAGGGTTCATTCGATCATGTGCTTGTCGACAATCGCCAGGACGGCACGCTCACCTTGATGATCCCGCAGATCGCACGCCTTTCGACCGTATCCAACATCATAGTGCTGGCCGGCCCCGAAAGCAGTGACGTGATTGCCTCCATTCCAAAGGTCGGCGCCGTATTCTGCCCGCCCTACAATGCCGCCGACATCGCCAGGAGCCTTGGTGTTGCAGTCGTCGACCAACGCCGCCAGAACCTGACACCGACCGGTGTCATACCTGAGCGGCGCGCTACCGACATGCCCGCCCCAGGGACTACTGACGCGGAGCAAACAGGCAAGACCAGCGAAGCCGTCTCCGTTCACGACAATGACGCGGCAACAGACCCTCTGTCCCGGCTCCGCACAATCTTGGCTGCCGTGCCAAATTCGACTGCCATCTTGTCGATGCTCTACAAGAATGTGGCGCTCGTCATCCTAGCCAGCCTTTTCGTGGCATTTGTTTCCTATGGCATAATGATCGCGTTCTTCCTGACCAATTCGGGATGGTCGACACCGCTGCAATTGGCGAACGGCCATGAAATGGTCATGAAGGCCCAGCGCGACCTCGACGAACTTCACGTCAAACGAAACCTCGTCAGCCAGCAGATTTCCGACGCGACGCACAGCGCCGCCAAGGCACTTCAGTCCATCCAGCGCGGCGAAACGCTTGCCGCCCTCGTCAAGGGCACGGTCAAGCAGGAAATCGCAAGCCGCAGGCAGCGCAACGAGGAACTGCAGGTCGAAGTCCCGGCGCTGCGCGAAATTCTTTCGGGCATGGGTTCCCACAAACAGCAGCAGGCCCAGATCGAGGCCCTCAAGCGCGATTTCAAGCGGCGTGTCATTACACGTTCCGCCTATGACGGAGCCCTGCTCAGCCTTGTACAGGTACAGCGCCAGGCACGCATGCTGGAAACCGAAATTCGCGAAAAGCAGAGCGAACTCGACCATACGAACGAGATCGTCGGTTTCCTTCGTAACCTGGACATTCAGCTTGAAGGCGGCCAGATGACCGAGATTTCCGGTGGCCCAACCGAACTGGTCCCGCTTTCGAACCAGGTCATGGAAGCAACGCAGGTCCTCTCACAGGCCCGATCGGAACTCGCGATTGCCAACGAGCAGCTCGGGCCGCTGAAGGACAGTCTGCGCGTCCTCAATGCCGGTATTGGTGCGCTTGAAGGCACGCCGTTGATCCGTGCGGTCGAAAACCCGGTCACCGTGTTGTTCGTGCCCTACGACAATCTGAATTCCTACACTGGCGAAGAGCCTCTCTATGCCTGCGGCTTCGCCATCTTCTGGTGCAGCAATGTCGGCAAGATCGGTTCGGTAATTCCTGGCGAATTCTCGACCACACACCCTTTCTTCGGCAAGCCCATGCGCGGCCAGTTCGTGGAAGCAAAGCTGAAAGATCAGCAATCTGGATTGAAGGAGTTGCTCCATGCATCCCGTCCGCTCTTCTTCTGAGACGACCGGCGCCCGAATGCGCGCAGCCCTGCTTTCGGTCAGCCTGCTGGCTCTGGCAGGATGCAGCAGCACCATCACGGGCGGAATTCCCGCTGGCAGCACTTCGGTCAAGGCTCAGACCCCGAACCAGACTTTGGTTCAGGCTTCTGGCGAGACACAGGAAGCAGCATTGCGCAGCACGGAAACCACCGCAGTTTCGACGTCGCAGGCGTACCTCCCCGGCGTCGAAAGCACGAATGATGCGAGGCGGGAAGCCTGGTGCGACTACCTTGTCAACAACGCCAACGCGGAAGCCGAGATCATCGCATCGCCAACCCTTTCCGGCTCTACCGATGATTCGGGCAACTACTCGCTCAACATCGGCGTGAACCTGCTTGATTTTCACAAGGCCAAGCTGGTGCGCCGATCCGGCGATGCCAAGTGCAAGCAGCATTCGGCATCGAAAATCATTGCTGCGTCCATGCAACTCGCCGATGAGGCCGTCGTGCTTGCCAGCGCAAATGCCCGCCTTACCTTCCTGGAAGGTCGATTGGGAGAGATAAACAGCATATCAGCGCAAGCAGGCGGGCTCGTTGCCAATGGCTCGATCACGGCCCAGCAGGCTGAATCGATCCGCCGCGCAGCATCGTCAGCGCGGGCCGACATGGAAAAGGCCAGGGCCGAGGTCGATCGACGCCGGGATTTCCCTGCCATTGAGGGTACGGAACTGACAGGCCAGAACCGTCGGCTTGTGGAAGCCGAAGAGGAATTGCAGACCATCGACCGCGATATCCGCACGCTCGATTCCCTTTCACTCAATCTGGAAGCTGGTTATCGCGCCCAGGATGCCGATTCCCTGCTCGGTGAACCGGCCAGCGAGTCAACCTATGCCAAGGTGAAGTTCGGAATTCGTCTCGGTGCCCTGTCGTCACGTCGCGAAGCCTACGAAGATGCGGCTCTTGTCGCGCGTAACGCGGCGCTGCACCAGGAACTTGGCGGACCGGTGTGGCGGACAGCCTATACACAGGCCTCGACACAAAAGGCACTGCACGGCATGCGCTCGGCGCGCAGTCAGCTCGCAGCCTCCAGGAAATCTGCACTCAGGACGGCTGGAGATCTAGCCGCATCAGACAATGCCGATCTGATGGCAACTGCCCTTGCCGCAAGGATGGAAGCCATAGCCCTGGGCGCAGAACTTGCGGGTGTGGATGCCGCAATAGCCCAGATGGAAGACAATGTCCGGCGCCTGGGAGCGCTGGCAAACTAGCGAGAATTCGAACCGGCAAGGGTATCAGCGTCCCAAACAGAAACCCTTCGCTTTGGTTCCAACGGTCAAGGTCCTGCAGACCTTGACCGTTTTTTTTTGCCGCTCCGCGACCTGCGCTGAGCTCTTCAATGCCTGCTTTCCCCCTCGAATTTCGGTAAAATCGCCTGACTGTCGCGTGATATTGCCGTCGCAGACCTGTCGTTTTTAACGAAATGTCGCAAAATGAGCGGCGCAATGAAAAGCCTCAGAAAACGATAATTACATAATAAAACCAATACTTTAAAATGAAGTGCGCAAAAATGATGTGCCGCTATTGGAACATTCTTTGAGTCGGCTAAATTTTTACGAATTCCGGCAAATCGCAAGTAATAGGGCAAGAGTATGTTGTGGCATCGAGGGAAATGCAATTTGCAACGGAAAAGCCATGTCACTCAGGAAACTCAAATCACTGCTCAAGAACGAGTCGGGAAATTTCGCGATCATTTTCGCGATAACCGCCTTTCCGATCCTGGGCGCCGCAAGCCTTGCGGTTGACTATTCGAACATGCAGCAGGAACGCTCGCACATTCAGCAGAGCCTGGACGCTGCTGCGCTTGCCACCGCCAAGGAACTGGCAACAGGCACCAGCGGAGAGGCTCTTGAAGCTTATGCCCGTGATTTCTTCGAGGCAAACCTGCCAAGCTCGATCGAAGCATCGCGCGTGGAACTGGAGGTGGAAGTCAAGACGACCGAAGTGACGGACGATCAGGGCAACACGGCCAATCAGAAGACTTTGTTCATGAATGCCAACCTGGAGTACAATTCCTTCATTGCCCAGATTGTCGGCCATGACCAGTTCACGCTCGGCATCAGTTCTGAAGTCGCCATGGGCAACATGACGGTTGAAGTCGCGCTTGTGATCGACAATTCCGGGTCCATGGGCTCCAACGGGCGCATGACACTGGCCAAGCAGACAGCGACGCAGATGATCGAGACGGTCCATTCGGCGTCCAGCTTCTCCAACAAGCCGGATCCGGCAAAGTTCGCCCTTGTTCCATTCGCTGCGTCGGTGAACATCGGCTCAGGCAATGCCGGCATGAACTGGATGGACACGCGTGGCCTTTCGCCTATGCACCACGAAAATCTTGACTGGTACAACACCTATTACACACCGAACTCGAAGCGGTGGAATGGCGCGGCCTTTGAAGAGCGCATCGCTGGTGTGTGGACAGCCAAGAGCCGTTTCGACATCTACAATGTCCTCAACACGAACTGGGCAGGATGCGTGGAAATGCGTCCATGGCCCCACAATACGCAGGACACTGTTGCCTTCAACAATTCGCAGGACGGTATCCCGGCAACGAGCCAGACCGCCAGCGCAGACGACCGCGCAAAGTTCTTCGTGCCGATGTTCGCCCCCTCTGAACCTGGCAAGAAGAAAGTCACGAGTACCGGTGGCTCGTCCAGCAACGACTATTATTCCTACAGCAACGATTACCTGGGCAAGACCTCGTCCTGGACTGACCGCGCCGACTGGCGCAAGCAGACCGGCGCATCCACGGTTGTCTGGACGACAGAAAGCCAGAACCCTGGCCATACCGGTTCTGGAACAAACACCGTGATCGGTGTGGCCAACGGCCAGAACAGCCGCCAGAACTGGATCTGGCGCTACCAGGCAGCTGATCTCGACAATCAGATTCCGTCACTGGGTTCAAGCTTCGGCCCGAACTACAGCTGCACGACCTCGCCGATCACACCACTGACCACCGACAAGCAGAATGCGCTGAACGCGGTCAACGCGATGCAGCCCAGCGGCAACACCAACATCCAAGAAGGTGTGGCCTGGGGTTGGCGCGCACTCTCCCCGCAGGAGCCGTTTACCGGTGGGCGTGAAGTAGGCGACGCGGAAAACCGCAAATACATGATAGTGCTGACCGACGGTAACAACACCTACGGCACAAGCAGCAACCCGAATGGAAGTTCGTATGCAGCCTGGGGCTATGCCAAGCATGATCGCATCGAGGACGGGCTGACCAATTCCGACCTCGCCGGCACGCCCTACCAGAACACAAGCCTGAACACGTATGAGAAGAAGATGAACGCCCATACGGTTCAGACCTGCAACAATGCAAAGGCCGATGGCGTCACCGTTTTCACCATCGCCTTTGATGTGCCGAACGGCTCGTCGGTCAAGCAGATGCTGGAGACCTGCTCGGGAAGTGGCATCATTGATGGTAAACCGGTTCTTACGGCAGGCAACTACTACTACGACGTCAACGGTGCCGAAATTGAGGATGCGATGGCTTCAATCGCCAGTCAAATCTCCGATATGCGCATCATGAAGTAGGAAATCAGCACCATGAAATGCTCTGTCCGGGCCCCCAAAACAGGGGATCCGGGCAGACAATTCGATTCAAATTGAACAATCGCGGCTAAACTCAGCGCAAGACCTGTGTGTTACCCCTGCACTACCAAAACACATTGTTTGTGGGGAATTTCATCCCCCGGTAGAGAGCAGAGGGTCTGCCATGACACAGAAGAACTCAGTCCTTAGGCGAGTTCGCCGGTATCTCGAGAACGAGTCCGGCAACTTCGCAATAATCTTTGCGGTTTGCGCATTCCCGATCCTGGGCGCGGCGAGTCTCGCGATCGACTATTCCAACATGCAGCGTGAGCGTTCCTACGTTCAGCACAGCCTTGACGCTGCAGCGCTGGCCACTGCCAAGCAGATGGCTGCCGGTTCAAGCGGAGAAGCGCTTGAATCCTATGCCCGCGATTTCTTCGAGGCCAATCTACCAAGCTCGATTGATGCAGCGCGCGTCGAACTGGAACTTGAAATCAAGTCGACCCAGAAAACCGATGATGATGGCAACCCATATACGCAGAAGACCCTCAATCTGGGTGCCAGCCTCGACTATGATTCCCTGATTGCCACCGTTGTGGGGCATGAAGAATTCGCTCTCGACATTGCAGCCGAAGTCGCCATGGGCAACATGACCGTCGAAGTGGCTCTGGTAATCGATAATTCCGGTTCCATGAGTTCGAACAATCGACTGAACCTTGCAAAGACCACGGCCAAGAGCCTTCTCGATACCGTCTACAATGCTGCAGGGTACTCGAACAAGAAGGACCCGGTGAAGTTCGCCCTGGTGCCTTTTGCGGCGTCAGTCAATGTCGGCTCGAACTATGCCACCGCCACCTGGATGGACAAGAACGGCTGGGCACCACGCCACCATGAGAACCTCGACTGGACGACGTATGACACTTCTAACGCCATTCGCGTCAGAAACCATGGCGTTCAGGAGAACATCAATGGCAAATGGACCTGGAGATCACGCCAGGACGTTTTTGCGCTCATGAGCGCCTCATGGCAGGGCTGCGTGGAAATGCGCCCCTGGCCGCACAACACCCTGGACACGGCTGTCGTTCGCAACAATACGGCAGGCTACACCCGCGTCAGGTGGGATTCGGCTGATGCGGAACTGGACAAGTTGTTCGTTCCCATGTTCGCACCGAGCGAGCCCTACAGGTACTACACCTCGTGGAACAGCTATCGCAATCGGTACGACCACTATTCCGACAGTGATTACTATGGCTACAACTACACATACGACTGGAAACGTTCTGACAATGTGACTTTCGGTTCGGACACCAGCAACCGCGGTAGCAATCAGAACAACCGCCAGAACTGGATTTTCCGCTACCAGAACAACCAGCTCTCTAGCGCAGCCACTCGTTACGGACAGGGACCGAACTATGGTTGCACGACAAACGCGCTGACACCGCTTACGACGACCAAGACAAATGTGGTCACGGCTATCGATGCGATGCAGCCAAATGGCATGACGAACATCCAGTCCGGTGTCTCGTGGGGTTGGCGCGCCCTTTCCGCAAGTGAGCCGCTTACCGGTGGACGTGACTATTCCGACGATGAGAACCGCAAGTACATGATTGTTCTCACCGATGGTAACAACACCTACAGCTCGCAGTGGACTCCGAACGAGACCTATTACGGTGCCTGGGGCTACGGAAAGCACGACCGCATCGAGGACGGATTGTCCAATGCCGATCTTGCGGGAACACCGTACCAGAACACGAGCCTTAACACCTACGAGAAGAAGATGAACGCGCACACGCTCCAGACCTGCAACAATGCAAAGGCTGCCGGTGTGACGGTATTCACCATCGCCTTCGACGTGTCGAACGGTTCGTCGGTAAAGGAAATGCTCAACACCTGCGCAGGATCGGGCATTGTCGATGGCCAGCCGCTCATGGCTGCCGGTGAGTTCTACTTCGATGTTCAGGGATCCGGACTGCAGGACGCCATGGCATCGATTGCCAGCCAGATCTCCGACATGCGCATCATGCGCTGAGGCAGGCCGAAATCACAAGAACCAGACCCGCCGGCAAAACCGGCGGGTTTTTCTTGCGTGCGTGCCTTGCAGGATCGCCTCAACTGCGCGTAGCGGCAGCTACGGATATCATCACCACGGCCATTCCGAGCAACTGAACCGGCATCAATGTCTCGTCAAAGAGAAACCAGGCCATGACCGATGTTACCGCTGGCACCAGGTAAAAAAGGGAGGCAGTGCCCGAAGCGCTCTTCATGCGGATCAGATACATCAGTAACCCGACCGCGCCGATCGAAAGGACAATGACCAGCCACCCAAGGGCAAACAGGAACTGGGGCTGCCAATCGATGACCCGCGTTTCGCTCATCAATGCCACGAGCGTGAGCGGAACGAGCGCACCGGCATATTGCGCAGCATTGCCGATCCGCATGTCGAGACCCGAGACAAACCGCTTCTGGTAAACGGTTCCCACACTGATCCCGACAACCGAAAGTCCCACGGTCACGAGGTTCACACCTGAAAGGCCCTGCGTCGCCAGACCGCCGGAAAGCTTTGGTGCCAGAACCAGCGCGACCCCGAACAGGCCGCCAATCAGGCCTGCAATCTGAATCGTCCGCAACCGTTCGCCCAGAAGCATTCTCGCCACGAACGCCGTCAGCAGCGGCTGAAGTGCTACGACAAGCGCGCTGATGCCAGCTGGCATCCCGCGCGAAATTGCCAGGAAAACCCCACCCAGATACAGCCCGTGCACCAGCACACCCGTGACCGCCGAATGCATCAGCAGCACAGGCGGCGGCAGCTTTCTCACGAACAGCAATGCTATCGGCACGAGGATCAGCAGGGTGATGAAGAATCGCACCGACAGGAAGGTGAACGGCTCTGCATAAGGAAGGCCAAGCTTGGCACCGATGAAACCTGTTGACCACAGCAGCACAAACAGCGCCGGTGCGGCTTTGGACACGAACTCGCGCATGGTGTGCTATCCTGTTCATCGACGGTTGACCGCCCTTTTGCACGTGAGCGCACCAACACACAAGACGCCTTCAATGTCTGGTCGCACCAAGGCTCCTTCCCGTCGCCAATTCGCTGGTCAATGGCCATGGGCACTGTTATGCGGTGCACGACACAAACAAACCGAAGTGAATGACCGTGCTGGATGATCTGAAAATCGCGCCAATCGAAACGGATTGGCTGAAAAAAGTGCAGACGGAAATAGACATCAAGACCAAGCCGCCAGGTTCCCTCGGCCGCATCGAGAGCCTTGCCTTGCACATGGGCGCCATCCAGAAGACCTTGAAACCTTCGGCCGATCCGGCACACCTGCTTCTGTTTGCCGGTGACCACGGCATGGTGGCGGAAGGCGTCTCCGCCTGGCCAAGCGAAGTGACGACGCAGATGGTTGCCAATTTTCTTTCTGGCGGTGCGGCAGCGAACGTCTTTGCACGTGCTGCCTCGATTGCAATCACCATTGCCGACGCCGGTATTGCCGGGCAATTGCCAGACCATCCGGACCTTGTGCGTGCAGGCATCCGCAGTGGTACCCGCAATGCCATGCATGAAGATGCCCTGACGCCGGAAGAAGTGAACCTCGCCCTGCATTTTGGCGCATCGCTGGCCCAACAGAGAGTGAAAGACGGCGCGCGCACCATCCTTCTAGGCGAAATGGGAATCGGCAACACGGCCTCCGCCGCCCTGCTTGCACATGCCGTGGACGGGCTGGATCTGGTTGCCCTGACCGGCCCTGGAGCTGGCCTCGACGCCAAGGGTGTGGAACGAAAAATCGTTTTGCTTCAACGAATTGCAGCAAGGAGGCCCGGCCGCCTCACGCCCCTTGATGCGCTGGCGGCTTTCGGTGGATTGGAAATTGCCGCAATGGCTGGCGCGTTGGTCGCAGCGGCAGCAGGCGGCGCAATCGTTCTGGTCGATGGCTTCATCGCAACCTCGGCAGCCCTTTGCGCCCTGCGCGCGCGCCCGGAAGCAAGAGAGCATGTGGTCTTTGCCCACCGGTCAAAGGAGCCAGGCCATCGCCTGATGCTGCAATCCCTTGACGTGGAGCCCCTGATCGATCTTGATCTGCGTCTTGGAGAAGGAACGGGTGCCCTGCTCTGCCTGCCGTTGCTGCGCGCTGCAGCTGCCATGCTGGGCGAAATGGCCACATTCGAAAGTGCCGGTATTTCCGGCAAGGAGTAGAGATGAAAGAGACCGCGGCTGGACTGGTGAAGATCCTGCCAGGCCAGTTCGCCCAGGCGATCATCTTCTTCACCCGCATTGCGCTGCCCGAGCAGTTTTCCCGACTTGCCGATCATCGATCCGGGCTTGACCGCGCAGCTCCGGTGTTTCCCCTGGCCGGGTTGGCAATCGGCCTGGTCGCGGGGTCTCTCTACTGGTGCGCATCCCTGTTCCTGCCGTCAACGCTGGCCGCAGCACTCGCACTTGCCGCATCCCTGTTGTTGACCGGCGCATTGCACGAGGATGGCCTGGCTGATTGTGCCGATGGGCTCGGCGGTGGCCATTCGCGGGATCGCGCGCTCGACATCATGCGCGACAGCCGGATTGGCGTTTATGGCGCTTGCGCTCTGGTTCTTTCGCTGATCATGCGCTGGTCTGCACTTGCGGCTCTGACAGCTGGTGGCGGATTTCTTGCCTTGCTGATCGCCCATTCCGCTTCCCGTGGTGCAATAGCGATTGCACTTGCCGTGTCCACCTATGCCCGCCGGGAAGGGGCCGGTTCACTTGTGTCTTCAGGTATCAATTCAACGGAACTGGGTGCAACGCTCGCGGTCTCGTTGGTCATTGCCCTTCTTGCGGGCGGATTTGCCGGGATATGCGCAGTCGGCGCGGGCTGGCTCGCGGCCTGGCTCTTCCTCAGATATTTCGAGCACCGCATCGGAGGCTACACCGGCGATTGCCTGGGCGCGATGCAGCAGGCCTGTGAAATCACCGCGCTCGCCCTCTTTGCAGGTTTCTGGTCGGGAGCCCTCTGATCCATGCTTTTTCTACGCCATCCATCTCCGCTCGTCGAGCCGGGCATCTGTTACGGCCAGACCGATCTCGACATTGCCGAGGAAGGGCACAGTCAGATCGAGCGGGCACTGGAAATCACACCAAAGGTGAAACATGTCCTGGCCAGCCCCGCCCTGCGATGCCGCAAGCTTGCGCTGGCACTTGCCGGGCGTGACGGCATTGAGCCCGTCTTCGACGCCCGCCTATGGGAAATGAACATGGGGGAATGGGAAGGGTTGGCGTGGCGCGACATACCCCGCGATCTCAGCGAACCATGGCTGAAGGATCCCTTCAACCTGCCCACGCCCGGCGGCGAGTGCTTTCGCGATGTGCAGGAACGCGTGCTTGAGGCAATTTCAGCCGCGGATACGGATTGGGCGATAGTTTGCCATGCCGGTCCTATCCGCGCTGTACAGATGGCATGGCACGGGATCACCTTCTCGCAGGCTTTTGCCCAGACTCCACCCTATGCCGAGCCCTTGCGTCTGTTGCCCGATCAGATCAGCTGATCGCCAGGATCAGGGCAAGCACCGCGCATGATCCCCAAAGGGCAATACAGGCAGCTGTGAAGATACGGATCGCACCGTCGATCTCGGCCACATCGATATTCAGTCTGCCAGACGCATTGACATGGGGTTCGCTGACAATCTCCGTTGGGTAGGCTCTGGGTCCCCCAAGTGCGATCCCGAGCGCACCTGCCATTGCACCTTCCGGCCAGCCTGCATTCGGTGAACGATGAATGCCCGCATCGCGAACCGCTACCATCAGCGCGCGAGCGGCCAGCTTCGAGCCGTGCAGGACCAGCACACCCAATGCAATCAGGCCAGTCGACAATCGGGCTGGAAGCCAGTTTGCCAGATCGTCCGCCTGTGCCGACACCCGGCCAAACCACAGATAGCGGGCATTCTTGTGGGCAATCATCGAATCGGCAGTGTTGATCATCTTGTAGACAGCAAGCCCCGGCAGCCCGAAGATCGCATACCAGAATGCTGGTGCAACGATTCCGTCTGAATAGTTTTCTGCGAGGCTCTCGATGGCGGCACGCGACACACCGGCCCGATCCAGTTTCTTTGGGTCGCGCCCGACTATTCGCGACACTGCCTCGCGACCTGCATCAAGACTTGCGGCAAGACCGTCCGCGACGCCCTGGACATGATCTTTGAGGCTCTTCTGAGCAAGAAAAACGAAGACGATGAGAGCTTCGACCAGCGCACCCAGGATGCCAAGCGATCCTAGCAGGCTGTCAATTGCCATTGCGCCGGCAAGCGCGACTGCAACGAGCAGCACCCAGGCCAGCGCGCCCTTGCGATAGCGTGTCGGGTCGGGATCGGTCTCCAGATTGAGATGCTCGTCTGCCAGGGCGACCAGCTTGCCAAACCACACGACAGGGTGTGGCACCCTGCCCCAGAGCCATTGCGGCTCGCCTGCAAACCAGTCGATGCACAGCGCGGCAAGAAGGATCAGCAGATGGGCTGTCATCATCAGGTCCTGTCACATGTTTCGCGAAGGGCCGCACTCAGCCTTGCCAGACCGTCATCACTGCCGGGAATTCCGAAACGCAGCAGGCCCGGCCTGTCCGGGAAAGGGCGTACAAGGATGTGTCGCCGCGCGAGCTTCTCGTACATCTCCATCCCGTCTGCAGTCCGTGCCAGCACGAACAAGCCGTTGCGTCCTTCTAGCTTCAGACCGTGGCGCTGCACGATCTCGCCCACTTGCAGCGATTGATTGTGAAGCCACTGACGTGTCTGTTCGATCCAGCCAGCATCCGTCATCGCCAGATGCCCGCTCGCGAGCGCAGGCCCCGATACCGACCACGGTCCGAAGCGCTCGCCAATCATAGTCGTCATGGATGCGGGACCAATGGCAAAACCTAGCCGAACACCAGCAAGTCCAAAGAATTTACCAAATGATTTCAATATGATGACATTGCCATCAAGCTTGCTCGCGAGGCTCTCCCCGGGCACCGGATCGCAGAAGGCTTCATCCACGATCAGCCAATTTCCTTCAGCCGTCAGGCGCTGCGCCAGCAGTCGCATATCATCTTCAGCGACAAGACTGGCGTCCGGATTGTTCGGGCGCACGACAATGACAATATCACCCTTGGCTTCCTGCGCCCTTTCAAAATGGCTCACCGCCCTTCCAGCCTTCACGCAGCAATTGGCATGCTCGCGATAGGTTCCCGAAGCAGGCGAAACAATGGCGGCCGTTTTTCCAGGCAGCAGCCTTGGCAGCAATTCGATCAGCGCCTGGGTGCCCGGCGAAAGCGCAATGCCACTGTCATCGCCAACGCCATAGAAGCTGCGTGCGGTATCGAGGAGCCGCGTTTCCGCCTGCGCTTCGGGCAACCGTTCCCAGGCATCGCGCTCAAGCCGGGGCACCGGCCATGGGCGCGGATTTATACCGGTCGACAGATCAAGCCATTGTTCGCGCCTGCCACCAAAGCGCGCGATAGCCTTGTCGAGCGCGCCGCCATGCCAGATGCCACCAACCTCAGCCACGCAAGGTACCCCCTGCTGGTCCGATCAGATGCATGTAGGATCCGCTGACACTTCCCGACACAAGGCCAGCCGTGCCGAGTGCCTCTCCCAGCGCGTCCTCAGCCTGGAACAGCGGCACTCCTTCTTCGCGCAGCACGGTCGAATAGTGGAACTCATGCGCCGCAAATTTCTGGCCTGCCAGTGCGCCATTCAGTGCGGCAAGCTTGCGATAACCCAGATGGAGCCTGCGCCGCGCGAAACTTGTCTCCAGTTCAAGCAGTCCTGCCATGCCATGGCGCGCGCCCTGCGCATCCTCCAGCCCCTGGCCCAGCACCATGTAGCCACCGCATTCCCCGAATATGTTGACACTCCTGGCTGCGAACTCTCTCAAGCCCGCAAGGAATGTGGAATTGGCAGCGATTTTTCCCGCATGCAGTTCAGGATAGCCGCCGGGCAGATACACGGCGTCACAATCCTTGTCCGGTGTCTCATTGGCCAGCGGTGAAAAGAAGGAAATGGACGCCCCAGCCCCATGCCAGTCGCCGACAAGGTGTGGATAGATGAATGAAAAAGCAGCATCCCGCGCGATTGAAACCCGCTGCCCCGGTGGTTTCATGCAGGCCCGCGAACTCGCCTGTGCCGATGGCGCGTCCATGTCGCGGAAAGCTGTCAGCAGGTGATCGAAGTCTATTCGCTCACCGACAAATTCCGCACAGCGCTCAATGAACGCTTCAAGCCCAGATACTTCACCTGCCTGGACCAGTCCCAGATGGCGCTCCGGCAGGGCAAGGCTGGGATCGCGGGGAATTGCTCCAAATACGTCCGCTTCGATGGTGGAAAGGGCTTCGACCAGCATGGCTTCGTGGCGGGCGCTTCCCACCTTGTTGAGAATGACACCCGCAAGCATCAAGCCTGGTCTGTGATCGCGAAACCCCCGCACCAGGGCTGCAACGGAATGCGACTGCCGTTGCGCATCAACCACCAGCAGCACCGGAAGCCCGAGTGATTCCGCAAGATCAGCCGCACTGCCTGTTCCATCGGCAGCTCCGTCATAAAGCCCCATCATGGCCTCGACCAGCAGATGACTGCCGCCCTGGCTGGCTGCAAGTTCCTTCAGACGCCGGTCCGGCATTGCCCACGGATCGAGATTGACCGACCCATGCCCGCTGGCAATTTCATGAAATGCGGGATCGATATAGTCGGGCCCGACCTTGGCTGCGCGAACATCAATGTTGTGATCACGCAGTGCCCGCAGCAGCGCCAGTGTAAGCACCGTCTTGCCGCTGCCCGAATGCGGCGCGGCTATCATCAGACCGCGCTGAACCGTCATCATCCAGCATCCTGGCGACCGCGATCACCCAGCGGATCGGCTACGAGCTCGCGCCCACCGATTGCCCCGATCCAGTCAAGCCCGCTGCGCATGCTGACCGCATCGCCCACCACGATGATCGCCGGTGGTTCGATCCCCGCAGCCGCAAGATCGGTCAGTGAACGCTCCAGCGTCGTTTCGAGCACGCTCTGCTGCGCTGTCGTGGCATTGCAGATGAAGGCCACCGGTTCGCTGGCCCGTCGCCCTGCAGCCAGCAACTGGGCACGGATATTCTCCCAGTGCTTCATCGCCATGTACATCACGATGACCGGCGAACCCTTGGCAAGGGAGGGCCAGTCGATGGCATCGGGCACAAGCCCGCTTGCGTCATGACCAGTCAGGAAAGTCACGGAGTGATTGATGCCGCGATGCGTGAGCGGAATGCCCGCATAGGCCAACCCGCCCAGACCTGCCGAAATGCCTGGAATGATACGGAACGGAACACCATGCTCGACGAGCGTCAGCGCTTCCTCACCCCCACGTCCAAACACGAACGGATCACCACCCTTGAGGCGCAGCACGCGCTTGCCCGAGCGCGCCAGTTCGACAAGGGTCAATGAAATGTCCCGCTGCCTGGGTGACGGCTTGCCGCCCCGCTTGCCGGCAAATCGAAGTTCGGCTTCCGGTCTCGCCAGGCCGAGAATGTCTTCATTGACGAGCGCATCATAGACAACGACATCCGCGTTCCTGAGTGCGTGCGCCGCGTGCAGCGTCAGCAGGCCGGGATCACCCGGCCCGGCACCGGCCAGCCAGACCCAGCCCGGTAGAAACGTCTGCATCTGCGGTTCGTATGTCGGCACCAGTCCAGTCTCCATGCCAACTCTTGCCATATGTCTTTCCACATTGGCGCAGCAATTCGCGTCGCATATAAGACGCATATGGGCAAGGTGGCCAGACAAGAAAAACAGGAAGGGCAGTTACGGCGTGGCTGGACGACAGGCGCCTGCGCGACTGCGGCAACCAAGGCTGCGCTGAGCGCATTGCTGACGGGCCACTTTCCCGATCCCGTGTCGATCCGCCTGCCACGCGGAGAGGAACCCGCCTTCGCGCTTGCCCATGAAGCTCGGGGAGAAGGATGGGCGACAGCCGGCATCATCAAGGATGGCGGTGATGATCCCGATGTCACGCATGGCGCAACCATCATTGCCGAAGTGCGTCACGCCCCATTTGGATCAGGCTTGCGTTTCATGGCTGGTGAAGGTGTGGGAACGGTTACAAGACCAGGGCTCCCCATTGGCGTCGGTGAAGCCGCAATCAACCCCGTGCCCCGCCAGATGATGCAGGCTGTCGTTGATGAACTGGCAACAGCTCATGGCATTGGCGCGGACTTCACAATCACCATTTCGGTGCCTGGCGGCGAGCGGATTGCCGAACGTACCTGGAACCCTCGCCTGGGAATTCTGGGCGGCATTTCCATCCTTGGAACCACCGGCATTGTCCATCCATTTTCTTGTTCGGCATGGATCCATTCTATCCATCGCGGCATCGATGTATGCCGCGCCAATGGCATTACCCATGTGCTCGGCGCAACGGGTTCAACTTCCGAAACAGCCGCAAGAAGCCTGTATGATTTCGCCGACATTGCCATGCTGGACATGGGCGATTTCGCAGGCGGCCTGCTGAAATACCTGCGCGACAATCCGATACCGCGTCTCACCATTGCAGGCGGCTTCGCCAAGATGACCAAGCTTGCCCAGGGCGCGATGGACCTGCATTCGGGGCGAAGCCAGGTCGACTTGGACTGGCTCGCACTTCAAGCGCAGGCCGTTGGCGTGAATCAATCTGTCAGCGCGCGGATTCAAGGCGCCAACACTGCACTCGAAGCCTATGAAATGACGGGGGAATTGGGACCTGAACTGGCGCTTCACATAGGTGAGAAAGCAGGTTCTACCTGTTTGAAAACACTACGTGAATCTCCAGTAGAGGTTGAATGTCTCGTTGTTGCCAGAAATGGCGCTGTCCTGGCACGCACACCATGGCTGAAATGAAAGAGAAGATCCTCATCCTGGGAGGTACGCGCGAAGCTGCCGATCTTGCAGCAAGCCTCGTTGCACAGGGCAAGGATGTCACCACATCTCTTGCCGGGAGAACCCGCGAGCCAGCCCCGTTGGTGGGCAAGGTGCGCGTGGGTGGCTTCGGTGGCGCGCAGGGACTTGCTGCCTTCCTGCGCCTTGAGGCGTTTACCCTGCTGATCGATGCCACCCACCCCTTCGCGCGACAGATATCGGCAAACGCAGCCGAGGCAGCACAGCTGAGCGGCATTGCGCTGGAGCGTGTCACGCGCGCGCCATGGACAAGCGAAGCGGGAGACAGGTGGATCGAAGTAGGCACCATTGCTGAAGCGGTTGAAACAATCCCGCCAGGTTCCAATGTGCTGCTGGCAATTGGTTCGCAGCACATTGCTCCGTTCGCAATCCGTGACGATGTTCACTACGTCGTGCGCATGGTAGACATGCCCGACCAGCCGCTTCCCCTGCCCGATCATGAACTCGTTCTTGCGCGGCCCGGCCAAGTGAGCGCCGAGCGCGAACTAATGCTGGAAAAGAAGATCACCCACATTGTCTGC
Source organism: Rhizobiaceae bacterium (assembly GCA_049289295.1). Classification (GTDB taxonomy): domain Bacteria; phylum Pseudomonadota; class Alphaproteobacteria; order Rhizobiales; family Rhizobiaceae; genus BOKV01. Next base: position 342,936 of record JBATLL010000041.1, on the reverse strand, counting down.
CGCAATTCGGGCGGTCGCCAATCCTACGCAAAGATCGAGGCGGCGCGCCAGTTGCATCTGCCGGTGATCATGCTGGTGCGCTGACGCTCAGGCCTTTGCCTTCTTCTTTCCCCTGTTGCGCAGCACATGCGAATAATCGGCATTGTATAGATCGCTGTCGCGGAAATGGGCATTGCCGAAAACGGGGCCGACCATCACCAGCGCCGTGCGGGTAATCTTGGCTTCGCGAACCTTTTCCTTCATTTCCGCCAGTGTCGTGCGAATGTACAATTCATCCGGCCATGTTGCGCGATAGGCAATCACCACCGGACAGTCCGCACCATAATAGGGTTCAAGCGATCTGCGGATATAGTCGAGATTGCGGATGGAAAGATGGATCGCGAGCGTTGCACCCGAGCGGCCAAGGACTTCCAGCTGCTCACCCTGCGGCATCGCCGAGGCCTTCATTCCGGTGCGGGTAACAATGACGGTCTGCGCTATCTCCGGCAGCGTCAGTTCCGTTTTCAGTTTTGCCGCAACTCCTGCGAAGGCCGGCACGCCGGGCACGACTTCATAGTCGATGGCAAGCGCATCGAGCCGCCGCATCTGTTCAGCGGTAGCCCCATAGATGGATGGATCACCCGAATGCACGCGCGCAACATCAAGGCCCGCTTCATGCGCCTTTTCGATCTCCGCTATGATCGCGTCTAGATGCATTGGCGCTGTATCCATGACAAGCGCGTCTGCAGGTGCTGCCGCAACGATTTCCTCCGGCACTAGCGACCCGGCAAACAGGCATACCTTGCAGCGCTCGATAAGGCGCAAGCCGCGCACCGTAATGAGATCAGGCGCACCAGGCCCCGCTCCGATGAAATAGACCGTCATCGCGCCTGACCTCCCGTGCCTGCCAGTATACTGCCTTCCTTCGCGGCATAGCCACGCGGCGTGTAGACCCAGTTGCGTCCATCGCCCGTGCGCACGGTTCGCGTCTGGGATGAACCCACCAGCACCACGGTGAGCATGTCCACTTCATCCACATCAAGCTCTGCCAGCGGAACAATGCGCACAGTCTCGCCTTCACGACCAAGATTGGTGGCGAGGATGACCGGCGTATCATCGGGCCTGTGCTGCAGCAGCACTTCCCTGGCATGGGCCAGTTGGGTCCGCCTGCGCTTCGACACCGGATTGTAGAATGCAATGACGAAATCACCCTCCGCTGCTGCCTTCACCCGGCGCTGGATATCCGGCCACGGCGTCAGCAGATCGGAAAGGGATATCGTGCAGAAATCATGCCCGAGCGGCGCCCCAGCCCGGGCAGCAGCAGCCTGCAGTGCTGAAATGCCGGGCGATACTTCAATCGCGATGCGCTGCGCACCATCACTCAATCCGCCCTTTTCCAGCAATTCGAACACCAGTGTCGCCATGGCGTAAATGCCAGCATCCCCGGAACACACAAGGGCGACGTCGCGCCCCTTGCCAGCCAGTTCCATCGCATGGCGAACCCGGTCTTCCTCCTTGCCAAGGTCGAAGTCATGTCTGGTCTTGCCTTGAGATATGTCTGCTATCAGGTCGAGATAGAGGGAATAGCCGACCAGATCGGTGCTGGCCGAGATCATCGCGCTGACTTCCGGCGAGCGCCAACCCTGCTTGCCCGGCCCGATGCCGACAACGAACAGCGTGCCGCGAGATTTTCCGTTTTCCATAATCTGACTTTCCAAAAGGACCCTGGGCGCGCGCGCGATTGCGGCAGTCACCCGTCTTGATTTCTGCTTGGGCACGACGAGCGTCCCGCCATCTCCAGCCAGCGCAAGCGCCGCATTTTCGGCCACACCATGGGTGCCCACCTCGGCAAACACGATTTCCGACCGTGTCGAAGCACGAGGGGTCTCCTTCTCCAGCGCTTCAGCAGAAAAGAAACGAACCGGGACACCAAAATGCTGTCCCACCGCGTGGATGGCAGTTTCGTCGGCCTTCACATCGATGGAGCTGACCGCGGCAAGCGAAGCAGCGCAAATATCATGTGATCTGAGCAGGTCTTCCGCGAGGCTGATTGCCTCGCGCGCATCCACACCACGCTCGCAACCCATTCCCAGGACATGCACCCGTGGCACGAAGACCAGATCCAGATCGCCGGAAATGTCTGTTCGTGCAGTCGACAGGCAAAGACGGACGTCGCCTTCGGCGCTCGTCTCGATACGGCTATCCCTGATCCAGTCACCCAGATCGCTGGCATTTCCTTCCACGCGGCACGACCTGCCATCGAGCAACTCGGCCATGACCGTTTTTGCGTTTTGCGGATTGATGAGAGTCCAGCCCTCGGGTGGCTCGTCAAGCGCGAGTGCGAACCGAAGATCGCCTGCCGTTGTTATGGCAGCAACCCCGCCAAGCCTGTCTGCCAGCAGGCAGGCAAGATCGTTGGCGCCATGATGCCCACCAAGAAGCGGTACGATTGTTCCGCCATCTTCCGAAACTGCGATGACGGGCGGTTCACTGCGCTTGTCTTTCAGGACCGGTGCGAGAATGCGAATGACTGCCCCGCTCGCCATCACGGCGATGATGGGCTTGCCGGCCTCGAACAGGTCCTGAAGCGTTTTCCTCGTATCCGAAAACTGCACATCCGCTTTGCCGGTGCGCCCTTCAAGCCCATACAGCACCCCACCCGTTTCACGGGCGATCCTGAGGCCGGTTTCAAAACCAGCCTTCGACAAGGCAATCACGCAGGGTGCGCTCATGATGCCTCACCAGGCCGGTGAACCGGAATTTCACGCGCCGCTATCCAGTTTTCCGCACCCTTGTAGACAAGGATGATCGAGAAATAGGGCGCGCTGTCGCCTGGTACATCGCCGAGCGGGAAAATCCGCTGGTTGGCTAGGCTGACATGCTGGAGATAGCCTGCACTGGCCGTCAGGCCTTCAGCCTCGATAAGCTTGCGAACGCGCTGGAAGTGCCTGCCGATCTTGATGATGGCAACGGCATCACTTCGCTGCAGGCCCTGGCGAATGGCATCATCCGACAAGGGTGCGGGAATGACCGTGAGCACATCGTTGCGCGCCGCGAGCGGACGCTGGAGCGCGCTTGCCCCTGCCATGATCGAGGACACGCCGGGAACGATCTCGGTCTCGAAGCGCTCGCCCAGTCGCTCGAACAGATACATGAAGGAACCGTAGAAGAACGGATCCCCCTCGCAAAGCACACCGACATCGCGTCCTGCTTCAAGGTGAGTTGCAATCAGCCCGGCAGCGTGGTCGTAGATTTCGCGCGCAGGAAACCGCTCGACACGCATCGGGATGACAATGGGTATCTCCACCTGAGAAGCCTGAAGCGACGCCCTGACGATCGACCGCGCGAAGCTCTCCCCCGTATCGGGGGCGGGATAGGCAATGACCGGCACCTGCTGCAGGATACGATGCGCCTTCAGCGTGACCAGTTCCGGGTCTCCAGGCCCTACCCCGATGCCGTACAGTTTTCCCGTCATCGCTTCGTGATGCTCCACTGCGTGACCGGCATTGCGGCTTTCCATCCCGAGAACCTGCCCACCGGTTCCGCTTTCTGTGTGGATATCCGCTCGAGATCGCCGCCGAGCCTGGCATGAAGCGCCAGCAGAACTGCTTCGCTTTCCAGCGTCACCGCATTGGCAACTAGCCTGCCGAGCGGCTTCAGCGCAGCATAGGCAGCTTCTGCCGTTTCGTATGTCAGCCCACCGCCGATGAAAATCGCGTCCGGTGACGGCAATGTGTGCAGGATTTCTGGCGCACTATTCTCCACAAGCTGTAGCGCGGGCGTTCCCAGCCGCAGGGCGTTTTGCCTCGCCATGTCGCGACGCGCTTCCAGCGGCTCGATGCCAATTGCCCTTGCTTCGGGCGCTGCGCGCATCCATTCGATGGCCACCGATCCGCAGCCGCAGCCAATGTCCCACAGCATCCCCGCCCGTACCGGAACGAGCTTGGCCATCGTCACGGACCGTATCACCCGCTTGGTCATCTTGCCATCGTGGATGAAGGCCAAATCGGGAAGCCCTGTGCGCGGCAGCACCTCGGCATCTGGCCCTGCCACCAGTTCCACTGCGAGCACATGAAAATCGGGAAAGACAATAGTGCTGTCTGGCGCGAGCCAGTCCGAAGCAACTCCGTCAATGCGGGTTTCGCGTGGCCCGCCCAAAGCCCCGAGCACACTCAGCCGACTGGCACCATAACCGCGTTCGCACAGCAACCGGGCAACTTCGCGCGGCGAGCTGGCATCCCTGGTGAGCAGGATCAGGCGCACACCCGGCGCAATCCAGGGCAGGAATTGCTCCGCTGGCCGTCCATGGATTGTCAGTGTCTCCACATCGGGTATCGACCAGCCCATCCTGCAGGCCGCCCACTGAAAGGCCGACAATTGCGGGTGAAAGTGGATTTCATCGGCAGGAATGGAACGCGTGAGCCTCGACCCGACGGAAAACCATAACGGATCGCCGGTTACCAGAATGACGATCCTGCGGCCACGGTAACTGCGGATGGTGTCGATCATCGCATCGAATGGCGAAGGCCAGGGAACGCGTTGCGCGCTCAGCGAATCCGACAGGCCATGATGGCGCTCACCGCCGATGATTACCTCGGCCTGTTCAACCAGTTCGCGGGCCTGCGCGCTGAGACCTTCCATCCCATCTTCGCCAATTCCAATGACATGAAGCCAGGGCGCGCTCATCGCCTGCCTCCCGGGCAAAGCGCGTTGAGTGCCGCGGCCGCCACGGCGCTGCCCCCTCGCCGGCCAAGCACCGTGATGAAGTCGCACCCCCGTGCATTCGCGGCAAGTTCCGCCTTGCTCTCGGCAGCGCCCACGAAGCCCACCGGCACGCCAATGATCAGGGCAGGACGTGGCAGGCCCCCGTCAATGAGTTCAAGCAGGCGAAACAGCGCGGTCGGTGCATTGCCAATCAGTGCAATCGCTCCTTCCAGCCTCTCGTCCCACAATTCGACCGAGGCCGCACTTCGCGTATTGCCACTCGCCTTGCCAATGTCAGCTGCGCGCGGATCGTTGAGCGTACATACACGTTCATTGGATGCAGGTAGCCGAGATGCAATGATACCCGCGCGCACCATCTCCACATCGCAGAATACCGGCTTGCCAGCGACAAGCGCCCTTGTTCCAGCTTCTGCCGCTCCTTCGGAAAACCGCATGTCCGAAACGAGGTCCACCATGCCGCACGCATGTATCATGCGGATCGCCACCGCGCGCATGCCGGAGCTTCTTGCAGGCAGGCTCGCTTCCGCCTCGATGGTCGCAAAGGACTGGCGGTAAATCTCTTCGGGATCGCGGATGTAAGACAGGTCGCCCATGACCCCTATCCCGGCTTTTTCAGGGACTTTGGTCCAAGCGGATGATCGGCGTGTGGATATCTCGGGTGATGATGGTGATCGCCACCCTCCCCATGGTGGTGCCCATGGTCATGGTCGTGGTCATGGTGGTGGTGCCCATGGTCACCTTGGTCGTGGTCATGATGGTGGTGCCCGTGATCATGCCCGTGGTGGTGCTCATGGTCATGGGCAGGAGCACCATCGCCATGATTGTGCAGCGGCGTCCAGGCCAGGCCGTGCTTGCGGCAGAAATCCTCGTCGCGGCACGATCCGTTGCAATCGCCATTGCACGGGCAGTTTTCCGGCGCGCCGCCGACACCTTCCACGTGATGATGATGGCTTTCCTGCGCCAGCCCGACTTCCGCTTCGAAACCCAGAACCTGTTCGCGGTACTTGCACATCTGGCAGTTCATCACCGCCGAGCCGTCCATTATCTCGCCGATCCGCTCGACCATTGTCTGCAACACCAGCGGATGATCATTCAGGTAACCCGCCTTGATGAATTCGATTTCCCGATGGCGTGCGGCAACCTCGTCTGTCGAAGAAAAGATGCGTTTCACCAGAACGCCGGTGAACAGGAAATACGGAAACACGACGATGCGCTTGTAACCAAGGCGCGCAGCATGTTCGAGACCGGGTTCCACAAGCGGGAAGGTCACGCCCGAATAGGCGGTTTCCGCCCATCCAAAACCCATCCCTTCCCACAACATCCGACAAACCTTGGAGACATTCGAATTGGCATCGGGATCGGAAGAACCGCGTCCCACGACCACGAGCAGGGTTTCATGTGCGGGGATATTACCCCCTGCAACTGCCAGCGCCTCGGAAATCCGCTCGCCTGCTGCCCGGATCATTTTCAGGTCGACGCCCAGTTCCCGTCCATATTCGACGCTGACGTCCGGATTCATCGCAGCCCAGGAATTGAGGACGGATGGAATGTCGTTCTTTGCATGACCTGCCGCAAACAGCATGCCCGGTACCGCAAGGATACGCTTGCAGCCCGCCGCCTTGAGCTTGTCGAGACCCGCATGCAGCACCGGGTTGCAAAATTCCAGGAACCCGTATTCAACCGGCACTCCGGCAAAGCGGGCCTTCATGCCCTCTGCAAGCTGCGTGAATTCCTGGGCTGCATTCTGATTGCGGCTGCCATGGCCGCAGATCATGATGCCGGTTCCAGCGGGTATCTTCATGCTGGCTCCTCCTCGCCCTCGGGCTCCGCACCTTCCGCTTCCGCTTCCTCTTCGTTTTCCCTTTCCTCATCGTCCCTGGGAAGGAGAGCCAGTGCAGCAGCGGCAGCCGCAGCACCAAGGCCGAGGGCCACGCCGATCCAGTGGCTGTGACCAGCGAGATCTCCCAGATGGCCCAGATGCGCATGCGCCTGCGCTGGCGCGCAGATCAGAAGGATGAATGCCAGGATGTTTTTCATGCCGGTCTTCCAGTTGAGCGATTTCAGGAAGCGCGATCCCCAGCAATGCTGGCGAGCAAGAAAACCGGTATGGCGGAAGTTCCGCCTGACAGCTCCGGACTTGATCCCCTGGATGGGTCGATCGCACCAGAATCGGTTTCAGCCTTTTGCCTGTTTCACAGGGAAGGCGCCGTCTGTTTGCGGAAACTAGTTGGAAGCACCCGTCACGTCAAACGCATTCACGGCAGATCGGGACGGGATTGGGACAGGCGGATATCAGACTTCGCGTGCCTTGCGGATATCATCTGCCGTCAGACCGAGGATGTTCGCCGTGTTGCGGATCAGTTCAACCTCGTGCTCATGCAAATCGTCATCCGCCTTGGCGATCGACAGCATGTGCACCAGCAAGGAACGCTTGCGCTCAACCGGCAAGTCCGTGAACATCGATGCAGCCTGTTTCGAATTGGTCTCGTATCCGAAATCCTTCAAGTATTTCAGCACCTTGGGAACATCATCCTCCGGAATGCCGAAGGCCGTTGCGCACAGACGGGTGAAATTCTCCATCTCCTGCGCCTTGAGTTCGCCGTCGGCGAACATCATGCGTACCAAAAGTACAAGCTCGCAGGTCAGTTCGATGTCATCGGCAACCCGCCGCACCGACTTGTTGCCGTCCACGAACTCCCGGAGGCGGTCCATCATTCCAAGGGCCATCGCCGCGTCTCCCCAAATCACCTGCACTTGAGTTTCCACCACAAGTTTCACCTATGCAATGGGCAGCTTCCACGATATTGAGCCACTTTCACCCCGGATTCTCGCCTTGGAAGATTACTTCACCCTCGCAATGCTGACGCTGGCTTTGGCGGCGTTCGTGGCTGGCTTCATTGATTCCATTGCCGGCGGTGGTGGGCTGATCACCATTCCCGTGCTGCTCCTGAGCGGAATGCCACCCGCTGTGGCATTGGGCACCAACAAGCTGCAGGGCCTGTTCGGTTCGGGATCAGCCGCAATCCACTATGCACGCAAGGGTCACCTGAACCTGGCGAAACAGTTGCCCCTTGCTTCCCTTTCCTTCATCAGCGCTGTTTGCGGGGCCTGGGTAGCAACACGGATTTCGCCTGACTGGCTTCAGCGCGTCATGCCGTTCCTGCTGATTGCAATTGCGCTCTACTTCGCGCTCAAGCCCTCGCTTGGCGATGAGGACAAGTCGGCCCGCTTCACCCCGGCAGCGTTCGCAGCTACAGCCATCCCGCTGATCGCTTTTTATGACGGTATATTTGGACCGGGAACCGGTTCCTTCTTCATGATCGCTTTTGTGGTGCTGGCCGGATACGGCGTGCTCAAGGCAACCGCGCATACCAAGTTCCTGAACTTCGCATCCAACCTTGGTGGCTTTTGCGCCTTTGCGCTGGCAGGCGTTGTTGACTGGCGTGTCGGTCTGGTCATGGGAGCAGCCCAGGTGGCAGGTGCCCGCATCGGCGCATCACTGGCCATCGCCAACGGTGCCAGGCTGATCCGCCCCTTGCTGGTCATTACCTGTCTCGTGCTTGCTGCCAGGCTGTTCACCGCCTGAAGCGGTCAAGCGAATAGGGTGCAGGGTCCGTGAAGGTATCCTGACCCGCGATCATCTGCGCCAGCAGCAGGCCGCTCACGGGTCCAAGCGTCAGGCCATGATGGGCATGGCCGAAATTGAACCACAGACCCGGCATCTCCGATGACCTGCCAATGACCGGCAACATGTCAGGCATCACCGGACGTGATCCCATCCAGGGCCGGTCTTCCACCGCATCGCCCAGATTGACAAGCTCGCGCGCCAACGGCAGGCAACGCTCGATCTGCACCGGATTGAAAGGTGCATCAATCGCGGCGAATTCCGCACCGCTCGTCAGACGAATACCCTGCGCCATGGGTGCCAGAACATAGCCCTTGTCATCATCCAGCACCGGCCGGTTGAGAAATGCGTTTCCCTTGGCCCGGAAGTGCTGATGGTAGCCACGCTTCACCCCAAGCGGTGACCAGATTCCAAACCGGTCGAGCAGAATCTGGGACCCTGGTCCAAGCGAAACGACAGCCTGGCTGGCGCGAACCGTGTCGCCGACGACAAACGCGTTTCCCTGCCTTTGCAGGCTGTTTGCATCGCCGGTCTCGATCACGCCGCCAATCCTGGTGAACAGACGCGCATAGGCAGAACAGAGCGCGCCCGGATCACTGACCGTCCACGGATCGCGATAGTGCACGGCATGGGCAATGCGCGACGCATCGACATGCGGCTCGATTTCCCTCAGTTCTGCCTCGCCCAACGCCGTGGCTCCTATGCCAAGTGACGCAAGGTCCGCCATTTCATGTTCAGCCGCCGCAATACCACCGCTCGAACGCAACACTTTCAGCCAGCCATTGCGTGCGATGAGCGCAGAAGCGCCAGCTTCGCCTGACAGCGCCTCATGCGTGGTAAGGCATCGCTCGAACAGGGGCAGGTTAGCTTCGAACGTTCGCCTCGCAACGCGCTGGTTCGAAGCCAGGAAATAGCGCAGCAGGAAAGGTGCTACCTTGAGTGCCGAGGCAATCTGGTAATGCGCTTCCGGACGAATGTTCAGCGCATATTGCAGGAGTTTCACCGGATTGCGCGGAAACAGATAGGGATGGACGCCTTCGCGCTGGATGATCCCGGCATTGCCGTAACTGGTTTCCCGTCCAGGTTCCCGCCGGTCGACAAGCACGGTATCGAGACCCAGCTTGCGCAGGTGAATTGCCGTCGAAATCCCGACAATTCCCGCGCCCAACACCATCACATCGTAAAGGCGTTCCCTTGCCATGGTTCAGACCTTCCAGGACACAAGGAACACACCGGCAAGGATCAGCACCACACCGAACCAGTTCGCAGGCGTCAGTTTCTCACCCAGGAACACCACTGCCCGGTACCGCCAGCTTTGCGAAATCGGCATGTCAGAATTCCACGCCCACCTGTGCCTTCACACCGGAGCGGAACGGATGCTTGATCATTTCCATTTCGGTCACGAGATCGGCAAACTCGATCAGCTCTTCCTTGGCGTTGCGCCCGGTGATGATGACATGCTTCATTTCGGGCTTGCCCTTCAGAAAAGCGATCACCTCGTTGATGTCGAGATAGTCGTAGCGCAGCACGATGTTCAATTCGTCCAGCAGCACCATGTCGAGCTTTTCATCCATGATCATCGCCTTGGCCTTTTCCCATGCGCCATTGGCTGCAGCGATGTCGCGTGAGCGGTCCTGCGTCTCCCAGGTGAAGCCCTCACCCATCGTCGCCATCTCGACCTGATCGGCAAAGGCTTCGAGAACCTTGCGCTCGCCGGTGCCCCACTTGCCCTTTACGAACTGCACAACGCCGACGCGCATGCCGTTGCCAATCGCGCGAAACACCATGCCAAACGCGGCCGTGGACTTGCCCTTGCCTTTGCCGGTATGGACCATCACCAGACCCTTCTCGATGGTCTTGGTGGCAATGATCTTGTCGCGTGCTGCCTTTTTCTTTTTCATCTTTTCAGCGTGGCGGGCGTTCAGCTCTTCCTCGCTCATGTTCTTCAGTACTTCTGATTTCTCGCCCATGATGTTCCCTCAGTAGTTTCCCTTTTGCGCGAGATCGCCACCGCGCCATATCCACAGCGCCAGCATAGGCGTATCCCCGCACCGTATCGCATGCGGCAGGTTTGTTGTGTGAAAAATGAAATCACCGGCAGCACGGATGCGATGAGGTTCGCTGCCACTGCTCCATTCTCCATTGCCTGTCATGGGAATGTAAACCTCTTCCGCCACGTGCCAGTGGTCGGGATAGTCGATATGCGGCCCGTACAGCACAAGCCCCGCCGCGATCTCTTCGCTGACAAAGTGCCCCTTGGTCCCGATCAGTTCCACATGTGCATAATTGTCGAAAAAATACTGGCCGAAATCGTTAGGCGTATAGGAGCGCCGCCAATTGAGTTTGCTGCCCTGCGCAACGAACGTTTCCACCAGTGGCAATTCACGCTTACCGGCATGTGCCAGAACGCCGGGCAGATGCTGAACCGGTTCGAGAGGCAGTTCTGGCAATTCGCGTTCTTCGAGGTTCCAGTTGAACTTCGCGAACCATTGCGCGATGACCGGTTCCGGTCGCGCCATCACATAGTCACGAAATACGCCAAGCAAGCCTCTCGCCGTCATCACCCATCGTCCCCGATCAGTGTTCCCACTTGAAATCTCGCCGAGTTCGACTTCGGTGTCCACAAGCCACGCTCGATCGCTTCCTGGAACCGCTCCGCCATCTCGCGCAATGCGGACGGGTTGTTCTGCGCAATGAAGTCGCGCACAGCCTCATCGCCGAGCCATGCATCATGCACCAGATCAAAATGGTGACTGCGCACCGCGCCGGTGGTGGCGGCAAAGGCAAACATGTAATCGAGCGTCGCTGCCATCTCGAAGGCACCCTTGTAGCCGTGGCGCATGACACCAGCGATCCATTTCGGATTGGCACAGCGCCCGCGCACAATGCGCGCTATCTCTTCTTCAAGCGCGCGCACCACCGGCTTTTCAGGGCGTGAATGGTCGTTGTGATAGACCGATGGTCGTGCACCCGAAACATGCTCCACGGCAGCCGTCATTCCGCCCTCGAACTGGTAATAGTCATCGGAATCAAGCAGGTCATGCTCGCGATTGTCCTGATTGTGGATCACCGCTTCCATGGTTCCCAGGCGTCGTTTGAAACCTTCGCGCTCCGCAATCCCCTCTTCTCCCTCGCCATAGGCATAAGACCCCCAGACAAGATAGGCCTCGGCAAGGTCAGCCGTTCTCTCCCAGCCCTTCTCGTCGATCAGCGCCTGAAGGCCAGCACCATAAGCGCCCGGCTTGGACCCGAAGATGCGGTAACCCGCACGCCTTTGTGCGTCCTTTTCCTCGACACCTGCAGCAAGCAGCGCTGCTTTCTCATCACGCATCCGCCGTGCAATCGGATTGTCCGCAGCTTCTTCGTCCAGAGCGCCAACCGCACGGATCGCCTTGTCGTACAGTTCGATCTGGGAAGGAAACGCATCGCGGAAAAATCCGGAGATTCGCAGCGTCACATCCACTCTTGGCCGGCCAAGTTCAGCCAGCGTCATCACTTCGTAGCCCGTGACTCGACGTGATGCATGTTCCCATACCGGTTTCACGCCGATCAGCGCCATCGCCTGCGCAATATCATCGCCGCCGGTGCGCATGTTCGAAGTTCCCCAGGCTGAAAGGCCAAAACTTTCCGGCCAGTCGCCATGATCCTGCATGTATCGTGTCACCAGCAGTTCGGCGGATTTTCGCCCCAGTTCCCACGCGGCAGGCGTGGGAACTGCGCGACTGTCCACGGAATAGAAGTTTCGACCGGTCGGAAGAACATCGTTGCGGCCACGGGTCGGTGCGCCGGACGGGCCGGGCGCAACGAACCGGCCATCGAGACCGCAAAGGATGCCCTCGATTTCCCTTTCGCCGCACTGTTCCAGCTTCGCCAGGAGATCATCGCGTACCTGTTCAAGCACGCTCATTGTGCGCTGCCAGTGGGTCGGACAAGCCATTTCCCTGCCGACCAGACGTGCCGCCAGCAATTCTATGCGTTCGACCGTATCGCCATTCGAGCGCCAGGGATCGCCCGATATTTCGCCAAGCAGGCCAGTGCGATCGCCCTGGAACGGTTCGGCCATTGCGCAATCGAGCGGATCAAGATCAAGACCTGCATCGCTGGCAATTGCCCGCTGCAAGCTCATGTTCGCACCCTCGCCCGATCCGCGCGGCACGCGCACCAGTGCAACGGCAAGATCGACCAGGAGACGGCCCACTGGTGACTGCCCAAACACATGCAAACCGTCGCGGATCTGCAGTTCCTTGAGTTCACAAAGCCAGGCGTCAAGCTTGGCAAGCTTGGCGTCGTCGCTGTCGGAACCGACAATTCCGACATCCTGGTCCAGCCCTGCATGTTCTGCCAGGGCAAAAATCTGCTTGCCGAGATGCGCAAGTCGCCTCGGATCGTTCCCGCTTGCCTCGTAGAATTCGTCCACCAGTGCTTCCAGATCACGCAACGGCCCATAGCTTTCCGCCCGCGTGAGCGGCGGCGTCAGATGATCGATGATGACAGCGCTGCTTCGCCGTTTCGCCTGGCTGCCTTCACCCGGATCATTGACAATGAACGGATAGAGGTGGGGAACAGCCCCGAACACCACTTCGGGATAGCATTGCGCGGAAAGCGACAGCGCCTTGCCGGGCAGCCATTCCATGTTGCCATGTTTTCCCATGTGAACGATGGCATGGGCGCCAAAGGAATGCCGCAGCCAGCAGTAGAAGGCGAGATAGCCATGCGGTGGCACCAGGTCGGGAGAATGATAGCTTTCCTTGGGATCGATATTGTATCCGCGCGCTGGCTGAATGGCGACCACGACATTTCCAGATCGCATTACCGGCAGGGCAAAGCCACCATGCCTCGCATCGTGGAAAGGATCTGCGTGTGGCTCTCCCCACCGCGCGGTGACTTCCGCCTGAATGCTGGTCGGCAACTGTGCGAAGAAACCCTGATAGTCAGCAAGTGCAAGCACTTCGCGAACGACACGTCCGTCGCCCGCGGCGTTGGTCGGCCCAGCCATCAGTTCACCAATGAGGCTTTCGCCTTCCTTTGGCAGATCGCCGGTCAGATATCCCTGTTGGTCAAGCGCGGCGAGCAACCGCGCCGTCCCGGCGGGTGTATCAAGCCCGACACCATTGCCAAGCCGTCCGTCCCGGTTGGGATAGTTGGCCAGCACGACCGCTATGTTTCGCTTTTCCGGCTTCAACGCTCGCAATCGTGCCCATGCGGCAGCAAGGTCGGCGACAAAATCCACGCGATCAGGCATTGACCGGTGCGTGACGATATTGGCTTCAACATCCGGGTCGTGATCACCCGCATGCTTGAAGGCAATCGCCCTGGCCAGAACCCGCCCATCCACTTCGGGCAGCGCAACATTCATCGCCAGATCGCGCGATAGAAGCCCCTGTGTTGAATCCTGCCAGGATTCCTGCGAATTGGCGGCAAGGATCGCCTGCAGCACCACCGCCCCGCCCTCATCCAGCACACCGCCCGGATAGGTCTCACCCGGCGAAGATACTGCAAAGCCGGTTGCGTTGAGCACAACGGAAGGCTGGGCGTCAGCGAACAGGCCGCGCACCGTTTCAACAGAAACGCCATCCTTGAGGCTGGAAACGAAGACGGGCAGCGCATTGAGACCACGCGCTTCTAGCGCTTTCACAAGCGCTTCGATTGGCTGGAGCCCCCCCGCCTGGACAAGTGCCCGATAGAAGGCGATGGCAACGACTGGCGCTTCCGTACGCCATCCTTCCTTCACCTGGTCAAGCGAAGCGATGCCCTTTGCCGGATACCAAAGACCCGCCTTCAGCAGTGGCGCGGGTTCTGCAGGTGCATCCCCCCTGCCCAGCAGATGCAGGCATAGCTTCAGGAAATTCTCGCAATTGTTCGGCCCACCCTCACGCAGATAGGCATGCAACAGACTGCAGGTCTCACCGTCTATCGTCGAGAATTCGGCCAGTCCTGGATCCGGCTTGTCATCGCCCGGCAGGGCGGCAAACAGGATGCCGTGTTCAACTGCCAGTGCATGAAGTTTTTCAAGGCCATATGGCCAGTAAGCTGCACCACCCAGCACGCGGGCAACGATGAGCCTGGCATGCCTGGCTGTGCGCTCCGCATACAGATCGACTGACATTGGATGCGACAGCTGCATGAGGTTTGCCAGGCGCAGGCCAAACGCTTCGCCCAGCCCGCGCCGGGCCTGTGCGAGACTGGCGATCTCTGTATCGGCGGCGCTGAGAAAGATGACATCGCCAGCCGACTGCCCGAGATCGATTGCCTCGTTACCTTCGTTTATCGACCCTTTTTGTGCCAGGAGGAGATGCATGATCCCGCCGCGATCTCACTGTGTCGCCGCGGCAAGCTCCGCGCGGATTGCATCCTGGTCGAGCCCTGCCATTCCGATGACTACAAGGCGGGTATCGCGCGCTTCATCCTTGCCCCATGCCCGGTCATAATAGTGGTCGATCCTGTTGCCCACTGCCTGCACCTGCAAGCGCATGGGCTTGTCCGCCACATTGACGAATCCCTTCAGGCGCAGAATGTCATGTCGCTCGATTGCCTTGGAAAGCCTGTCGAAGAACTGCATTGGATCGGCAATGTCACCGCCGCTGAAAATCATGCTCTCGAACTCGTCGTGATCATGCTCTTCGCCATTTTCATGTTCCATCTCGTGATGGGACCGGCGATTGGCAACCTCGTTTTCCGTCGCGCTTGCCATGCCCAGAAGCACATCAACGGGGAGCGAACCATTGGCGGCACGAACCACTTTCACCTTTCGCCCGACATGCGTTGAAACGTCATTCTCGACCCGGTCCAGCGTGGCACCGTCCACGAGGTCGGACTTGTTGAGCACAATCATGTCGGCGCAGGTCAACTGGTCTTCGAACAGTTCCTCCAGCGGGCTTTCATGGTCCAGCGCCTCATCGGCCTTGCGTAGCGCTTCGACCCGCTCATGGTCATCGGCGAAACGTCCATCTGCAACTGCCCGGCTGTCCACCACGGTGACAACACCGTCAACTGTCACCCGCTCGCGGATCTGCGGCCAGTTGAATGCGTTGACGAGAGGCTGGGGAAGGGCAAGGCCCGAAGTTTCGATGACGATATGGTCGATCCTGCGATCCCGGCTGATCAGTTCCTGCATGGTCGGCACGAAATCGTCGGCAACCGTGCAGCAGATGCAGCCATTGGTCAGTTCCACGATATCATCCTCGCTGCAGGTTTCGGCCCCGCAACCCTTGAGGATATCGCCATCAACGCCCAGATCGCCGAATTCGTTGATGATCAGCGCAATGCGTCGGCCCTGCGAATTCTGCAGGAGATTGCGGATAAGCGTCGTCTTGCCCGCGCCAAGAAAACCGGTGATCACGGTTGCGGGGATCTTTGCGCCTCTTGCAGACATTGTCATTTCAGTTCACTCCTTGGGTCCCTTCAGGACCAGCGGCAGGCCTGCCGCCACAAATATTGCTCGCTGCGCGATCCTGGCGACACGCTGGTTTGCATGCCCTGCCAGATCGCGAAATTCCCTGGCCATGGCATTGTCCGGAACAATGCCAAGACCGACTTCGTTCGAAACGACAACCACCGGGCCTGTTACCTGTGCCAGGGTTTCGGCCAGCCGGTCGACTTCCTTTTCGACCGCTTTTCCCTCCAGCATCAGGTTCGTGACCCACAGGGTCAGACAATCAACCAGCAGGCAGCGTGATCGCGACACTTCCCGCCCGATCACGCCAGCCAGATCGAAAGGCTCTTCAACGGTCGTCCACAGCGATTCCCGCCTCTGCCTGTGGAGCGCGATGCGCTGCTCCATTTCGGTGTCGAACGCCCGCCCCGTCGCAATGTAGACGCGCTCCAGACCGCTTGCCGAGACCAGTTCTTCTGCATAGGCACTCTTGCCGGAGCGCGCTCCACCAAGAACCAGCGTCACTTGCGCCCTGGCGGAGCCGCTCATGCGGCTCTTCCGTCCATTCCCTCACGCTTGCTGGCCCGCTCCAGCAACCAACCAAGCACCCCGCCAAGGAATATCCAGTAGGCGAATGCCGTTGCAATCGAGGCAACCACAAACTCCGCAGTAAGGCTCGCGGGTGCCAGACTGCCATGCTGGTCCGGCTGCGGCGCACCATAAAGATGCGGAGCGACAATCAGGGAAATACCCGCAACCATCAGCAGCGGATTGCGCAGGAATGCGAAAATGCCAAGACCTGCCGCTGTGCAAACGACAGTAACCAGCCACCAGATCTGGCGCGCCTGCAGATCGGCAGCCACCGTTCCCGGCAGTTCGGGCGGGAGGCCCAGATTGGGTGCAAGTACAAAGGTCACGAAGCCCGCAAGCCCCCAGGCCAGCCCGGAGCGGAAATCCATTCCCTGGTTGGTGATCAGCACACCTGCCGTCAGCAGCAATGAAAAGGCTACACCGACAAGAATGTTGGAAACTGTAGTCAGCGCGATGCGCTCAAGGCCAGGCCTGTCGCCAGCAGGCGCACTGCCATGATCATGACCGCTGGTGTCATGTTGCGTTGTGCCAGGCGAATGGCTGTCACTGGCTGCCGTTCCAGCTTCATACTGTTCGGCAGCCATGATCAGCGGAACGACCTTCACGGATTGTGCAGCGGTAGCGAAGACGCCACCGAGCACGCCTGCCAGCAGAGCTGCAAGCAATATCCTGACGTTCATTTTTCTGGCTCAGTGGCAGGGCGCGGTAATGGCGTGCCGTGTGTCATGCGCCGCATCGTGCAGCATCTGCGAATGCGAGAAAGCCGTGAAATACAGCAGGAACGCACCGAATGACGCGGCAAACACTGCCGTTGCAATTCGCGAACTTGTACCAGCCACATTGCTGGAAAGGGTCTTTTCCGAGAGCATTACAACCTCCGTGCTGCTCGTGATCCATATGGCTGCAATTGCAGCACTTCCTTCATCAGGCAGGTCTCCTGGCTCGCGGCTCGATCGGCTTCATTCCCCTTCCCGGTCCAGGGACCAGTGGTCACGGAATGAACCCTCGCCGCAATACAGTCGCGGGGTCGGCCAGGTTCAGAACCCCCTGATTGGGTCGGTCCCTCCTGTTCCCTCTTCGTCCCTGAGTCTGTGACTCCATGCGGGAACCAGATGAAGCATCATCATTAGCTGAACAATCCGCAAACCGTCAATCGGATTGCGACATTGGCCCAACTGCGGTGGCGGGAACGCACAATTCTCTGACTAGCGCGCCGATTCCAGCAGGGCCTGCCAGTCAAGATGTGCTTCAAATGCCGTGGCAAGCTGATCAAGCGCGCCATTGACGCTCTCGATTGAATCCTCGCCCGCTGATTCTGCGCCCAGTTCACCCAGATAGCGTTTGCGAAATCCTCCGGCCGAAAACAGGCCATGCAGGTAACAACCCGAAATCCTGCCATCTGCCGATACCGCACCATCTGGCCTGCCGTCGATCAGGACCATGGGCCGCGCGCAATCGGGTCCAGTCGTGCGACCCATGTGGATTTCATAGCCTTCAAGTTCCGTGCCATCGGCCAAGGCGGCCTTCGTGTTGCGCACCACCTTCTCGCCCTCGAGCACGGTTTCGACATCCAGAAACCCCAACCCTTGCGTTTCGCGCACATTGCCCTCGATGCCCTGTGGATCGCGCACCATGCGCCCCAGCATCTGGAAACCGCCGCAGATGCCGAGCACCCTGCCACCCCGCGTGACATGTTCACGAAGGTCCTGCTCCCACCCGTTTGCACGAAATTCGATCAGGTCGCCAATTGTCGACTTCGACCCCGGCAGCACGACGAGCGCGGCATCCGCTGGCAAGCGCATACCCTTGTGCACATGCACCAGTTCAACATCCGGCTCGTTGCCGAGTGGATCAAGATCGTCAAAATTGGAAATCTTGCCAAGAACAGGCACCGCGATTCGAACCTTGCCGCCTTCCCTGCCTGCAAGCCTTTCCAGCGCAACCGAATCTTCAGCAGGCAGGCGGCGGACGCTGTCCAGCCAGGGAACAACGCCAAAGGAGCGCCAGCCGGTGAACCGGTCGATTGCGTCCAGTCCGTCGTCGAACAGGGAAACGTCGCCTCGGAACTTGTTGATGATGTAGCCCGCAATCATCGAGCGGTCCCGGTCTTCCAGGATGCCATGCGTTCCCACAATCGACGCGATCACCCCGCCACGGTCGATATCGCCGACCAGCACCACGGGAACATCTGCTCGGGTTGCAAAACCCATATTGGCAATGTCGCCCCTGCGCAGATTTATCTCGGCTGGCGAGCCTGCGCCCTCCACCAGCACCAGATCGGCCTCTGCGCGCAACCTGCCATAGCTTTCAAGCACCGCAGCCATCAGTTCCGGCTTCAGTTTCTGGTAATCGCGGGCCCTCGCGGTCGCAGCAACGCGGCCATGTACCACGACCTGCGAGCCGGTCTCCGATTGCGGCTTCAGCAGCACAGGGTTCATGTGAACGGAAGGCTTTGCCCCGCATGCAAGCGCCTGTAACCATTGCGCGCGTCCCATCTCGCCACCCTTGCCATCGGGACCGGGATCGGCAACAGCAGCATTGTTCGACATGTTCTGCGGCTTGAAGGGCCTGACAATCATTCCCTTGCGCGCGAAAAGACGGCAAAGGCCGGCAACCAGTACGGTCTTGCCGACGTCCGAGCCGGTTCCCTGAAACATGAGCGCGCGTGTCATGACGCCGTGTTACGGCAAATGTCCGGAAAAGGAAATCCGGGGCGCAGGAGCGCTCACTTCACCGGTGTGAAGAGTTTCCACACGATTGCTGCTGCCTCGCTTTCCAGCGGGAAGGACAGCATGCCCATGACGGAATAGCCCAGCAGCCACGGCATCAGGTAGAACCGCGCCATGAAGAAGAACCAGGCGACATAGATCGGATGGAGCGGTTCTGCCAGGAATGGTGGCGTGACGAAACGGAAGAGGCGGATCAGCGGATCGGTGACCCTCACGAATATGCGGCTGAAGAAGAACGGGCTGTCTTCAGGCAGGAAGACGCGCATCGCCGCGCGACCGACCAGGGTCCACATGATCAGGCCGAGAACGTAGTCGATGATGATTGCCCAAAGCGGGAAGGCTTCAAGGGGTACCGGTGTCACAATTCTCTCCTCCACATGCGAAAGGGGCGGGACTTGCGTCCCGCCCCTCCTTGTTCATTAGCCGTGCTTAGTGGCCTGATGCAAGGATCGTCTTGCCGGACGGGATGCGGACTTCGTCCACCATGTCCTGCACTTCCTTGGACGGTGCCGGTGTCAGGAGAGACACGACCACCATCGCGATCAGGCTGAGTGGCATGCCGATGATGCCGAAGCGGATATGGTCGATATCCCACCACGGAGCCATCAGGCCGTTGTACACCATGTAGAGGTACCACGAGCCACCGACAAAGCCTGCCAGCATGCCGGCAATTGCGCCTGCAGCGTTTGCACGCTTCCACCACACGCCGAGAACCAGCGGGAAGAACAGGCCGGAGCAGGCGAAGTCGAACGCCCAGGCAACGGCACCGAGGATCCCGGTCAGTTTCAGTGATGCGATGAAGGCAGCAGCCACACCGATAAAGATCAGCAGGACGCGAGCCACGATCAGACGCCTGCGGGTATCCGCCTTCGGGTCGATGATCTTGTAGTACAGATCATGCGACAGAGCGTTGGCGATTGCGAGCAGCAGACCATCGGCTGTGGACATCGCTGCGGCAAGACCGCCTGCGGCCACGAGGCCCGAGATCACATACGGCAGACCCGCGATTTCCGGCGTTGCCAGAACCACGATGTCAGGACGCATGAAGAACTCGTTCAGCTGAACGATACCATCCGCGTTCTGGTCGGCGACGGCGAGCATGCCGATGCTGGACCAGTGCTTCACCCATGCCAGGTTCGTTACTTCCTCGAACGACTTGCCGATGACCGAAGTGGCCAGGTTGGGATCGAGAAGGTTGAGCTTGGTCAGCGTGGCAAGAGCCGGCGCCGAAAGGTACAGAAGCAGGATGAAGAACAGCGACCATGCCACGGACTTGCGCGCTGAGCGCACGGAAGGCGTGGTGAAGTAACGCATCAGGATGTGCGGCAGGGATGCCGTGCCAGCCATCATGCAGATCGCCAGCGTGATCATCTTCCAGCCGCCACCTTCTGGTGCGTTGGTCGGTGTTGTCAGGACGGACACACCCTTGATGGCTTCAGCCGCTGGCTGAAGGCCATACTGCGCTTCGAGTTCCTGGATACGGGCAATACCCTCACCGTAGGAGAAGTGCGGGATGAGGCCGAAGCCCTGCTTGTTCGACATCCAGATGATCGGCAGGAGATAGGCGACGATAAGCACGATATACTGCGCCACCTGTGTCCAGGTCACGCCGCGCATGCCACCAAGCATCGAGCAGATGAAGATGCCGAGCAGTCCGAGATAGACACCCCATTCGAAGGGAATGCCAAGCGTCTGCGCTGCAATCGTTCCAGTCGCGTTGATCTGCGCCGTCACGTAGGTGAACGATGCAGCAACGAGAACAATGACAGCCATCAGGCGTGCAAGGTTGCCGCCATAACGCGTGCCAACAAAGTCAGGCACGGTGTAGCAGCCGAACTTGCGCAGGTAGGGCGCAAGCAGCGAATTCACCAGCACGTAACCACCTGTCCAGCCCACGATGAAGCCGAGATAGGGGTAACCGCCGAAGTAGACGCCGCCGGCAAGCGCGACGAACGATGCACCGGACATCCAGTCCGCGCCCGTTGCCATGCCGTTGTAGAATGCCGGAACTTCGCGTCCCGCCACATAGTAGGCATCGACTTCAGCCGTACGGGACAGCCAGCCGATCAGGGCATAGATGCCGATGGTAAAGAGCAGGAAGCCGACGCCGATCGCTTCGGCACCAACACCCATTTTTTCGAGGATTGCCATAAAGGCAAAGAAGACAAGGAAGCCGAGCGTATAGAGCCCGTAGACCTTGCCGAGATTTTTCGTGAAACCGCCTTCCATAACGATTCCCTCCTTATTCGCCAACGCCGGCTTCGTCGTCGATCGCATCCTGTCTCCAGTTCTGGAAGACAATCAATGCGAGAAACGCGAGAAGCGAGCCCTGGACACAGAACCAGTAACCGAGCGGAAAGCCCAGAAATGACATCGAATTGAGTGAAGACGCCATGTACGGGATGACAACCCCGAAGATCGCCCACAGCACCAGGACCACAATGGTCAGGTTGCGTGTACGCTCCCAGTGTCTCACCCGGGCGTCAGTATTGTTGTTGGCCACAATAACCTCCCCATTTACGAACCACTTGCGCACCTTGCGCAAACGGGTTCAGGTTGATATTCGCCCGCCAAGAAGGTGGGAGAAACGCCGCGCAAGCCCAAAATCCTCCACAAGGGAGACCCGCGCAGTCGGGAGCAAGAATTCGCACGAAACAGCCTCGATTAAAACATTTTTTACCGTTCTCACCGTGCCACCTTCGTCTAATGCAGGGATCCCAAAATGAAACAAATAGCGGAACTGGCTCAGGAATTCTTCGGCAGATTCAGTGTGTTCCGCAAGAAACTGCCTGTGAATTCGTGCGAAGCCTATGCCGACTTCATGGCAACCCGATCAGCCTTCGTCGCGCAGAAGAAGCTGTATGAATACGTCAAGACTCGAATGGGACTGCAGTATCCCGAGCGTTTTCGCGACGAAGTGTTCATTGAGTCGCTGAACATCGCGAAATGGAATGTCTATGCCGCCTGCATGTCTGATCTGGCGATCTGGATGGCCTCCCAGACGTTGCAACGCACCGGCGACAGGGCGCAAGCTGCCCAGCTGGCAACCATTTTTTTCACTGCCAATGCCCATGAAAGGCTGGCACCGGGATTTGAAGAAGGAGTCTCGCCCCTGACGACTGCCTTCGCTGATCGCCTCGCCCTGGTGGACTGGAAGGCAGCAGGAGAAACGGAAGTCGTGTTCCGCCATTCAACCAGTGAACTGGTGCGCTGGTCGCCGATAGCGCCTGATCTGAAGAAATATGACCGCGAGATTGTCGAGAATTCGCTGCGCTTTGCCTGG
This sequence comes from Rhizobiaceae bacterium, assembly GCA_049289295.1. Lineage (GTDB taxonomy): Bacteria > Pseudomonadota > Alphaproteobacteria > Rhizobiales > Rhizobiaceae > BOKV01. Next base: position 320,632 of record JBATLL010000041.1, on the reverse strand, counting down.
ATGCGCATTCGCGAGGAATTTCACCATCTCTATGACCATGAGGCATTCATGGCGGACTGGACCCGGGAAAATTGACCTACCTTCAGGCGAGCCCAAGCATTTCCCTTGCTTCGCTGGGACTGGCAATCGCGCGCCCTGCCCGCCTGGCGCACTGTGCGAGCGCTTCGATCAGCGCGCCATTGCCGGACGTGCGTTCGCCATCGGGAAGGTAGAACGTGTCTTCAAGGCCTGTGCGCAGCATTCCGCCCATGTCGGCAGAAGCCTGATGAACTGCCCAGATTTCCTGCCTGCCGATCAGGGTTGTCTGCCAGGGTGATCCCGGCAGGATCGAATCGACGAGAATTGGCAGGAGGCGCGCATCTGCCGCCATTCCCGACGCGACACCCATGACAAAATTATACTGCGCGGACTGGGCCATGCCGTTTTTCACATACATGGCGACCGAACGGGCAATCCCGGTGTCAAAACACTCGAATTCGGGGCGAGCACCGGTTTCTGCCATCACGTCGAGATAGGACCGGATTTTCTCCACCGGATTGTCGAAGAGCATTGGTGGCCAGGCCCAGCTGCCATCGGCCTTGAGCTTGAGATAGTTGAGACTGCCCGCATTGGCTGCGGCAATTTCCGGCCTGATCGCACGGATGCAGGCAAGCGGTCCGGAAATATCCTTTCCCACCATGCCCGTTGTCTGATTGATCAGGATTCCTGGGCACGCGTCCCGTATCGCACTGCAGATCCGTACTGCAACATCCGCGTCCCAGCTTGGCAAATGACCCATGCCCTCTTCCTGGCGGCGGAAATGAATGTGGATGATCGCAGCTCCCGCATCATAGGCCTCGCGCGCCGACGCTGCACACTCTTCAGGCGTCACTGGCACCTTGTGCTGGCGGGGATCCGTCAGGACGCCGTTGAGCGCGCATGTCAAAATTGCCTTGTCAGCCATTTCCAGCCTTCCCCTGTTCCTGCCCGGTCTCTTGGTTGCTCGGCGTTATCTCGCAGATCACATCGCCCGCGCGCACGGAATTGCCCGCGCTGGCTGTGACCTTGCTTACAGTGCCGCCAATAGCCGAAGAGATTGTCGTCTCCATTTTCATCGCTTCGACGATGGCAAGAGGCGCGCCCGGTTCAACCGCCATGCCTTCCTCGGCAAGGAGCCTGATCAGTGCACCCGATACTGGCGACACCGGACGTGTCGGGTCCAGTTCCTGCCTTCGCTGGCCAGGAGCCGCCTGGGTGAAGAAGCGGATCTGGCCCTTTCGGCCATGCAGGACAATACCGCCCTGTTCGAGCGTGAAGGCGTGATTGCCCACCGCGCCTTCGGTCTCCACGCGCAGCGTGTCACCGTCGATCTTCACATTGTCCAGCACGAGACTTGTACCACCGCATCGTGCCTCGACGGGTCGCCCGCGTTCAAGCCGCACGCTCACATTGGAGGTTGCTTCGCCGCTGCGCAGCGTGACATGCGTTTGGGCATGGCCCATCGAGCGAAACCAGTCGCCACCTGCCTGCATCAGCATCGCAAGGCCTGCGTGAATGAAGGAAAGCTCATCAGCCTGCGGCGCACGCATGATCGGCTGGTCTGTGGCAATCCATCGATCAATGGTCGCCGTATGCATGGAGCCCGACATGAACTCGCCACTGCTCACGAGGCGACTGAGGAAGTCCTTGTTGGTCCCCACACCGCCAATCCTGGTCTGGTCCAGCGCTTGCCTCGCCAGCACCAGAGCCTCGGCGCGGTCCTCACCATGCACGATCAGTTTCGCGACCATCGCATCATAGTGAGAAGTGACGAGCGAAGCGGATTGGACTCCCGTGTCAACTCTGATGGCCGCATTCGCCGTGTCGGGCCACTGGCAATCCGTAATCAGGCCTGTCTGTGGCAGAAACCCATTGAAGGCATCTTCTGCATAAAGGCGCAGTTCGATTGAATGCCCGTTCATGGCAATCGCGCGCTGCGGCTGCGGCAGCGCCTCCCCGCCAGCCACCCGCAACTGCCATTCCACCAGATCAAACCCGGTGATCATCTCTGTTACTGGATGTTCGACCTGCAGCCTTGTGTTCATTTCAAGGAAGTAGGCCTCGCCTTGCGGGGACACGATGAATTCCACCGTCCCTGCGCCCTGGTAGCTCACGGCGCGTGCTGCACTGACGGCCCAGTTGCACAATTTGTCCCGCAGCCTTGGAGATATGAACGCCGACGGTGCTTCCTCGATGATCTTCTGATGCCTGCGTTGCGCAGAACAATCGCGTTCGAACAGGTGAACGATGTTGCCCTGTGAATCGCCAAAAACCTGTATTTCGATGTGTCGCCCGTCTTCGACCAGGCGCTCAAGCAATACCGAATCATTGCCGAAGGCCGCCTTGGCTTCGCGCTTTGCAGAGGCAAGGGCATCGCCCAGTTCATCGCCACTGCGCACAATGCGCATTCCCCGTCCGCCTCCACCAGCCACCGCCTTGATCAGCAGCGGAAATCCGATTGCCGCGGCTTCTTCGGTGAGACGTGCTTCGTCCTGGATCGCTCCGTCATAACCCGGCACGACTGCCACCCCGGCGGCACAAACCGCAGCCTTGGCCCGTGCCTTGTCTCCCATGGCCGCGATTGCTTCTGCGGAAGGACCGACGAAATTGATGCCGGCACTGCTGCAGGCCGCTGCAAAGGTCGCGTCTTCGGAGAGGAACCCATAGCCGGGATGAATGGCATCGGCTTTCGCCCTGGTTGCTGCTTCAAGAATTGCCGGACCGTCGAGATAGGATTGCGCTGCGGCGGCAGGACCGATCCGGTAGGCAGTGTCCGCTTCACGCACATGCAGGGCATCGCAATCGGCATCGCTGAAAACCGCAACGGTTTCGATGCCGAGCCGACGCGCGGTGCGAAAGATGCGGCAGGCGATCTCGCCGCGATTGGCTACAAGCAGCTTGCGGACCGGCTTCATTTTGCCTTTCCTTTCGTGGACCAGGCGGGTGGACGCTTGCCCATGAAGGCCTGAGTCCCTTCCCGTCCTTCTGCGCCTGTCATTGCGGCCGAAAAGACCGAAGCCGCCTCATCGATCAGGTCGACCGCATTGAACGCATGGACCTTGCGCAGCAGTCGTTTCGTTGCCCCCAGTGCACCTGGCGCGCAGGCAAGAATTGATTCAAGCGAAGAGGCAAGGGCACTTTCTATGTCATCCGACATTTCGTGAACCAGCCCGAGCCGCAGCGCTTCCTCCGCACGTATGTTGCCGCCCAGGACAGCCAAGAGCTTCGCGCGGGAATAGCCGAGCCGCTCGACAAGAAATGGGGCAATCTGAGCCGGCACAAGGCCCAGCCTTGTTTCGGGCAGGCCGAACCGTGCATCGGGCGAGGCAAGGCAAACATCGCTCACGCAGGCAAGTCCAAAACCGCCGCCCATCGCCACACCCTCGACCACGGTGACGATCGCCTTGCTGGTGGCGCTGAAGGCAGCGCAAATGTGGCCGAATGCCTTGCTTGTCTCGGCCAGCGGATCAACATCCCTGTTCCCGCTCCCAGACATGGTCGCAGCCATGTCGCCAATATCGCCGCCAGAGCAGAAATTCCCACCCGCACCGCGGATGACCAGCACCCTCACATCATCTGTACCTTCCGCCTCGCGAAGAACCTGGCGCAGTTCGGACACCATCTCCAGTGACATGGCATTGCGAACGGCGGGTCGATTGAGCGTCACATGAAGCACGCCCCCATCAAGCTTCGTCAGCAATGTGCTGTGGCCGTCGAGCTTCATTTGCCGCGTGCCTTGTTGGATGTTCCAGGCAATGTGCCTTCAAGCTTGCAGATGATGCCGAGCATGACTTCATCAGCGCCGCCACCGATGGAGACCAGCCGCCCGTCACGGAACGCCCGGCTGACCGGATTGTCCCAGGTGAAGCCCATGCCACCCCAATATTGCAGGCATGAATCGGCAACTTCGCGGCACAGACGTCCGCATTTCAGCTTGGCCATCGAGGCAAGCTTGGTCACATCCTTGCCGGACACGTAGAGTTCGACCGCACTCCATGTCAGCGCTCGCAGCGCCTCGACTTCCGTGCGAAGTTCAGCAAGTTTGAAATGCACGACCTGATTGTCCAGGATCGCCTTGCCGAAGGCATTGCGTTCACGCGTATAGTCAACGGTCAGGTCGATGAGCCGGTCCAGCATCTTGAGCGAATTCATCGCTCCCCAAAGACGCTCTTCCTGGAATTGCAGCATCTGCATCGTGAAGCCCATGCCTTCCTGGCCAATGATGTTTGCCTGCGGCACGCGCACTTCGTCGAAGAAGAGCTGGGCGGTATCCGAAGAATTCATGCCGATCTTCCGGATTTTCTGCCGCGTGATTCCCCGGGCATCCATGGGCACTGCAATGAGGGACTTGTTCTGGTGTGCCTTGCCCTCGGATGTATTGGCAAGGAGGCAGCACCAGTCGGCCTTCATGCCGTTGGTAATCCACATCTTGGTTCCGCTGATGACGAAATCGTCGCCATCCTTGCGCGCATTCGTGCGCACCGCTGCCACGTCCGAACCACCACCCGGCTCTGAGACGCCCAGACAGCCCACGACATCACCAGCGATGGCCGGGGCAAGGAAGTTGCGTTTGATATGATCGGAACCAAAGCGGTTCATGGCCGGTGTGCACATGTCCGTGTGCACGCCAATCGCCATCGGCACACCACCGCAATCGATGGCACCAAGTTCCTCGGCCATTACCATCGAATAGGAGAAGTCGAGCCCGAGGCCGCCATAGTCCGGGTCATACTTGATTCCGAGCAGACCCAGATTGCCGAGCTTCTTGAAAAGAGCGTGCGATGGAAACTCCTCCGCATCCTCCCATTCCTTCACGTGAGGATTGATGTCCGACTGCACGAATTTTGCAACCGTCTCGCGCAACTGCTTGTGTTCGGGTGTAAAGAGCATGGTGTCCTCGCTTTACATTCGCGCAACGCCGAATGTGTTCGGGTTCAGAATTCTGTTTTGGGACTGCCGGGCAAGTTCAAGGCAGATACCCAGAACGCGCCGCGTGTCTCGTGGATCAATGATGCCGTCATCCCACAGTCTTGCAGTGCCGTAGAGGGCTGTCGATTCCACATCCATCCGCGTCCTGATTGAACCGGACATCTGCTTGAGCGCCTCTTCATCGAGCGTTTGTCCAGACCGCTGGAATTTGGCGCGCGTGATCGTTTCCATGACCCGCGCGGCCTGTTCGCCACCCATCACGGCTGTGCGAGCACTGGGCCAGGCAAAGATGAAACGCGGTGAGAAGCCCCGTCCGCACATGCCGTAATTGCCCGCACCATAAGAGCCGCCAATCACGATCGTGAATTTCGGCACACGCGCATTGGCCACCGCCTGGATCATCTTCGAACCATGCTTGATCGCGCCATCGCGCTCGGCCTGGGAGCCGACCATGTAGCCGGTCGTGTTCTGCAGGAAGACCAGCGGTGTTCCTGCCTGGTCACAAAGCTGGATGAATTGCGCAGCCTTTGTCGAACCGGCCGGCATGATCGGGCCGTTGTTGGCAAGTATGCCAACCGCATGACCGTTGATCCTGGCGTGACCGCAAACCGTTTCAGGTGAATAGATGGCCTTGAATTCCAGAAACCCGCTGCCGTCTGCAATGCGCGCAATCACTTCCTTGAGATCATAGGGCACGCGGTCATCGGCACTGACAATGCCCAGCAATTCCTCCGGATCATGCGACGGAACTTCACCATGATCGGCAAGTTGCGTATCCGGCATCCCCAGCATCCCGGTGACGGCGCGCGCATAGCGGATCGCTTCCCCGTCATCCTCGGCGACATATTCGCCAAGCCCGGTGACCTCGCTGTGCAGCACCGTTCCGCCCAGGGCTTCATCCGTCGTGTCTTCGCCGATGGCCGCCTTCACGAGTGGCGGACCAGCCAGGAATATCTTCGATCTTTCCTTCACAAGGATGACATGATCGCTGAGGCCCGGGAGATAGGCGCCGCCCGCCGTTGACGAACCATGCACCACTGAAATCTGCGGAATGCCCGCTGCAGAAAGGCGCGCCTGATTGGCAAAGGATCGTCCGCCCTCCACGAACATTTCTGCCTGGTAGAGCAGGTTCGCGCCACCGCTTTCCACCAGATAGATGACCGGCAGCTTGTTCTCGAAGGCAATCTCGTGCACCCGCAATGCCTTCTTCACGCCCATGGGACAGATCGTTCCGCCCTTGATCGCTGAATCATTGGCCGAGATGAGAACCGCCTTTCCGGCAACGATCCCGATGCCGGTTATCGACCCGCCTCCCATGATGCTGCGCGCACCATCATCATCATGCATCTTGTAGCCGGCGAGCGTTGAAAGTTCGAGGAAGGGTGTCCCCGGATCAAGAAGCCGTTCGACGCGCTCACGCGGCAGAAGCTGGCCGCGCTTTTCGAATTTCTCGCGCGCGAATTCCGAATTGGCTCGAACCCTCGCTTCCAGCGCGCGCACTTCGGCAAGTTTTTCGCACATGGCAGCGGCGTTTTCCTGCCATGCCCTGTCGCTTGGGGAAATGACGGTGGGAAGTTGGGGTATCATTCGCCTTCACCCCCAAGCACGCGTGGCATTACTGCCCGGTGGAACCCGTCAAAAGGAGCAATCCCGCGTTTCTCAGCCAGCGGAAACAGCGCCGTGCCAAGCGGGCCACCGCCATTGATCGGCACTGTCACGCCGGTCATGAACGCCGCTGCGTCGCTGAGCAGAAAGGTAATGACAGAACTGACTTCAGCTTCAACGCCCATCCGGCCAATGGGCACATTGTCACGAAGCCGCGGGATCAGCGCTTTCATCCCCCCTTCATAGGTGTCCATGCCAGATGAAGCGATCCAGCCTGGCGCCACGCAATTGACCCGCACGCCGTCCGGAGCCCATTCATAGGCGGTAGATTTCGTCAGATTCTCGACTCCCGCGCGTGCAGCGCCCGAATGAGCCATCCCAGCCATGCCCCGCATGATGTCGGCGGACATGTTGACGATAGTCCCTCCGTGTTTCTGCATCGACTGGAGATAGGCTTCCCGCATCATCAGGAATGTTCCGGTCAGGTTCGTTGCGACTACCGCTTCGAAACCGCGCTTGGAAATGGCACTTGCTGGCGCTGGAAATTGCCCGCCGGCATTGTTGACGAGACCGTCTATCTTCCCCCGGCTTTCAACGATCCGCGCCATCGCGCTGCGCACGCCCTCCTCGTCACGAATGTCCAGGGCTTCGAAACTGCACTGGCCGCCATCTTCGACAATCTCGCCAGACACTTTTTCAAGCTTCTCGACCTTTCGCCCGACAAGCACGACATGCGCGCCCAGGCTCGCCAGTTCATGGGCAGTGCACCTGCCGATGCCGCTTCCGCCGCCGGTAACGACGATGGATCTGCCCGCGAACAGCCCCTTTGCGAAAACCGACCTGTATCCAGACTTGTCCAACACCCTACTCCTTCAATGCATCATTCAGGAACTGGCCCCAGCGTTCGATGAAGGACGCCGTCTGGGTGCCTGGCATGGCCAGCGCATCCTGCACCAGAAACCCACCCATCATGCACCGCGACACAGTAAGCAGGAAGGCCGCCTTGTCCTCACTGCTCCCCGGCTTTCCGCCAGAAACCAGACGGGCCATTCGTGTTTCCGTTTCCCTCGCATAGGTCTCAAGCGCGGGCGCGACCCTCTCGCGAAGTGTCCTGTCTGTTCGCGCAGCCACCAGTATCTCCAGCATCGCCATGTACCAGGGCGAATTGATCTGCTTCGCCCAGCTCTCCCTGACCATTGCCCCCATGTCGCCGCTGCCGGCACCAAAGCGCTCGAAGAACCGTTCGGCGCGCAAAAGCGCCTTTTCAACCACCGCCACCATCAAGGCTTCCTTGGACCGGAAATGATGCTGTATTGCTCCTATTGAAAAACCGCCCTGCGCTGCGATCTTCTTGATGGAGGTGGCGTGGTAGCCCATTTCCGAAAGCGTCCTGACAGCTTCGTCCAGGATGGCTGCGCGCATTCGCTCGCTCTTTGCGGCCTGTGCCTTGCCGCGCGGTTGCGGCTTCAGGCCTCCACCTGCCGCCGATCCGGTCGCTGTTCCCGTACGGGTATCTGCATGGCTTTCCATCTTCATAAAAAACCATACATACGTATTTTTTTCAAGAGAATATTGCGCGCGGCTAACGCGCGGCAATTGGTGCATTTCTGGTGGCAAACCTGGAAATCAGCGCCCCAGCCCCATGTCAGCCAGCCGTTTGACCCCATCAGCAATGTTCTGGCGATTGTTGAGCTCCAGAATCATGCGCGGATTGATTCGCAGCCGGTGGATCGCCTCGAAGACAGCATGCCAGCTGATCGTGCCAAGCCCCGGCACCCAGTGCCTGTCGGCATAGCCATCGACATCCTGCAGGTGAACATGGGCCAGCGCCTTGCCCGCAGCTTTCACGTAATAGTCCACAGGCGGCGCACCATGTGTGCAGTGAACGAAATGCGCGTGGCCTGTATCGAGCGAAACCTTCAGCGCCTTGCTGTCGAACCCGGCTGCAAGCTCCACACGCAAGGCCGGATCCATGTCTTCCACATTCTCCAGCACAATCTCGACGCCAGCCTCTTCCGCCCTCTTGACCGCAGCTTCCAGCGTCTGCCTGAAGCGGCGGACCTTCACCTCGCGTCCGCCATGCTCATTGTCCAGATTGTTGTGATCCCAGATCGTGTAGGGGCTGTGCAGCACCATCTGTGTGGCACCGATCTCCTCACAGATGTCGAGCCCCTGCAGAATGCGTTTCTTCACCACTTCGCGGATGGCCGGATCGACCGGGGCTAGATCAAGCCCCCAGAACGGGCCATGAATGCCAAGCCGTCCCGTATAGCCATCAAGAAGCGGCTTGTACCGATTGGTGATGATCCGCCAGTCGCTGTCGAGTATTGGCGGGTAGCAGAAGTCATGCAGTTCGATGTCCCGCTGGCTTTCGAGTATCCAGTTGTGAAGACGCTCGAAATCATCGAACAGAATTGCCGCGCCGATGACAGGAACATCAAGAACACTCGTGCCACTCATTTTCAAGATCTCCCTTGTGCCTTGACCTTATCCCTCGAAAGGCCTTTGGCCGCCAGTTCGCCTTCATAGGCCGCCATGCGTTGTTCCAGATCTGCGCCAATCTCCGCCAGATATGTCCACGTGAAAATGCCCGTGTCGTGCATGTCATCGAACGCGATGCGCACGGCATAATTGCCTGTCGGAATGACCTGAAGGATGGCGACTTCCCGCTTGCCATGTTCAAGCTTGCGCTGCTCGGGCGAATGTCCCTGAACCTCGGCAGAAGGCGAAAATACCCGCAGGGCCTCTGCCGGTATTGTGTATTGGGCACCATCGGTGAAACTGATGGTCAGCTCACGCCGATCCTTTGAAACTCTCAATTCCTTTGGGCGCGGAGTATGATCTTGATGCATTGGAGCCGATTTTCCCGATAAGACGCCGCAATCCAATTGGCATTGGGCACGGATTTCCATAAACACACTGGGGTCAGGACCCGTCAATTGATGCGACATGGCATTGGACATGGCAAGAGAAACGATGAAATGGGCAAAAAGTGAAGCCGACCCGGCTTGCATTGCCTTTTCCATTGTTGCCATGCGATTGGATGCCCCAAGTTCAGTCCTGGCATTTGACAAAATCAGGCCCGCTTTCAGCCGGGTCACGGGAACCGGACGATGACAGACAGAAAGATAGTGATTGCCGGTGCTGGGCAGGCAGCAGCTTCCTTCGCAGCCAAGCTTCGCGAACTGGACAGGACCTGTGCAATCACGCTGATTGGCGATGAGCCGGTTCTGCCCTACCAGCGCCCGCCCCTGTCCAAGAAATACATGACCGGTGACATGGATGCGGAGCGGCTTTTGCTGCGCCCTGCCGACTGGTACGAGACGAACCATATCACCTGCATGAGAGGCGTGCGTGTCGAGGAAATCGACCGGGCGGCGAAGAAGGTTATGCTCTCCTCTGGTGACAGGCTGAACTATGACAAGCTGTTGATCGCGACAGGATCGACGCCCAGGCATCTGCCCGAAGAGGCAGGCGGCAAGCTGGACGGCGTCTTTGTCCTGCGTTCGCTCGCTGATGCCGATGCGATGGCTCATCGATTTGCGCCCGGCAAGCGTGTCCTGATCGTGGGTGGCGGCTATATCGGACTGGAAGCAGCCGCAGTTGCTGCACAACTGGGCCTGGAAGTTCATGTCGCCGAAATGGCCGAGCGTATTCTCCAGCGCGTCGCCTCACCCCAGACTTCCGACTGGTATCGCGAACTGCATCGCTCTCACGGTGTCAACATCATGGAAAACACTTCCCTCAAGTGTCTGACGGGAACTGATGGTCATGTCAGCGGTGCGCAGTTCAAGGATGGCACCAGCCTGGAAATCGACTTTGCCCTTGTCGGCATTGGCGTCGTTCCGGCCATGGAACTGGCTGTCGCAGCCGGGCTGGAAACGGCGAACGGCATTTGTGTCGATTCAGCCTGCCGCACTTCCGATCCCGACATTTTGTCTGCGGGCGACTGCGCTTCCTTCGAGTTTGGTGGAAATCGAATCCGGCTGGAATCGGTTCAAAATGCCATCGATCAGGCCGAGGCGGCGGCCCACACGGCAGCCGGAGTCCCCGCCGACTACAAACCGACACCCTGGTTCTGGTCGGACCAGTATGACGCCAAGCTGCAGATCGCCGGCCTCAATGCCGGTTATGACGAAACCTGCGTACGTCCCGGCGTGCGCGAGGGCAGCCAGTCGATCTGGTACTTCAGGTCCGGAAAATTCCTGGCTGTCGATGCGATCAACGACTCGCGTTCCTACATGTTCGGCAAGAAGCTGCTGGAACTTGGACGCAATGTCACACCGGCTCAGGCAAGCGATCCAGCCTTTGATCTCAAGCAACTGATCCAGTAAGCTGAAAAACCTCGAATACTGCACATACTGTCCCAATCCCGGCCTTGCCAAAGCCGGAAAGCTGGCTAGAACGAACCCAGCCGCAAGAACCCGGCAATGACCCGTGAACGCCCGCCATATGGCGGCAGGGCAGACCTCGCGCCCACAAGCGCCAAGGATAGGAACATGAGACCAGAAACGCCGCTTCTGGACACTGTTGATAAGCCTGAGGACCTGCGCAAGCTCTCTGATGCGAGCCTGCCGCAACTGGCGTTCGAATTGCGCTCGGAAATGATCGACGCGGTTTCCCAGACTGGCGGTCATCTGGGCGCAGGCCTGGGCGTGGTTGAACTGACCGTCGCGATCCACCATGTTTTCAACACCCCCCACGACCGGCTGATCTGGGATGTCGGACACCAGTGCTACCCCCACAAGATCCTGACGGGACGGCGCAACCGTATCCGCACGCTGCGCCAGAAGGACGGCCTGTCGGGTTTCACCAAGCGCTCCGAAAGCGAGTATGATCCGTTTGGCGCGGCCCATTCCTCCACATCCATATCCGCAGGCCTTGGCATGGCTGTCGCCAGTGAGCACCAGGGCATCGCGCGCAACGTCATTGCCGTCATCGGCGACGGTGCGATGTCGGCAGGCATGGCGTTCGAGGCCCTCAACAATGCCGGCGCACTCGATGCTCGCCTGATCGTCATCCTCAACGACAACGACATGTCGATTGCCCCGCCGACCGGCGCGATGAGCGCCTATCTTGCGCGCCTGGCAACCGGGCGCACCTATATGGGCATTCGCGAGCTGGGCAAGAAGATGACGGCCTATCTCGGCAAGACTGTCGACAGGGCGATTACCCGCGCCGTCGAGCATGCGCGCGGCTATGTGACCGGTGGAACATTGTTCGAGGAACTGGGCTTTTATCATATCGGCCCGATCGACGGACACGACCTTGCGACACTGCTTCCGGTTCTGCGCAACGTACGGGACAATGCAAAGGGTCCCGTCCTCATTCATTGCATCACGCGAAAGGGCAAGGGTTACCCACCCGCGGAAGCGTCTGCCGACAAGTATCACGGCGTCAACAAGTTCGACGTCATCTCCGGCAAGCAGGCGACGAGCATTCCCAATGCCCCCAGCTACACGCGCGTGTTCGGGCAGGCGCTTGTGGAAGAAGCACGGCATGACAAGGACATTGTTGCCATTACCGCGGCAATGCCTTCGGGAACTGGCATTGATCTGTTCGGGGAAGTCTTTCCTGAGCGCACCTATGATGTCGGAATTGCCGAGCAGCATGCGGTGACTTTCGCTGGCGGCCTCGCCTCGGAAGGCATGAAGCCCTTCTGTGCAATCTATTCGACCTTTTTGCAGCGCGGCTACGACCAGGTCGTGCACGATATTTCAATCCAGAATCTGCCGGTCCGCTTCCCCATTGATCGCGCGGGCTTTGTCGGTGCCGACGGCCCGACCCATGCCGGAGCCTTCGACATTACCTACCTGGCGACACTTCCAGGTTTTGTGGTCATGGCGGCTGCCGATGAAGCTGAATTGAAACACATGGTCCGCACCGCAGCAGCCTATGATGAAGGCCCGATTTCCTTCCGCTATCCGCGTGGCGAGGGTGTCGGCGTCGAACTGCCGGAACGCGGCCAGATCCTGCAGATCGGCAAGGGCCGCATCGTCAGGGAAGGAACCAAGGTTGCCCTCCTGTCACTGGGAACAAGGCTGGCCGACTGCATGAAGGCTGCGGAGGAACTGGAAGCTGCAGGACTGTCCACGACTGTCGCCGACGCCCGCTTCGCCAAACCGCTCGATAGCGAAATGATAACGCGCCTGGCGCGCGAGCATGCGGTTCTTGTAACAGTGGAAGAAGGCGCGATTGGTGGTTTTGGCTCCCACGTCGCACAGTTTCTCGCCGCCAACGGCTTGCTGGACGGCAAACTGAAATTCCGCTCGCTGTTCATGCCTGACGACTATGTCGATCATGCCCCACCAGCGATCATGCTGGCGCAGGCTGGACTGGATGCCAGGGGAATCGCCGCAAGTGTGATGACCGCTCTTGGTGGCGATGATGCCCAGGTGGCAAAATTACAGGCCCGCTCACAGGCTTGAGCAGTCAGCGCACCGGCACCCCGCAACAGCCCTCATATTGCTGATATCGTCCGTCTGCGCTGTCCTGCTCGACCAGCAAATCGATGCGCCATCCATGATCGCGATCAGACATTCCGTCGCTGCAGCTTTCCTGATTGCCCAGCATTGCCGTCATGCGCGCGCCATCCGTTTCGCCAGTGACGCCAAAGCGATGATTTCGCCCGATGGCCGTTCCCGCATGTGCAATGGGCAGAGACAGGCCCTCGCCGGCCGCTGGCTCGAAAACCAGTCCCGCGCCTGCGCTGATCTTCAGGCTCCAGAAAGGTTCGGTGCCACCACATACAAGGCCATCGGGGACCAGTGTGTCGCCAATCATCGCAATGCCTGTCGGCTGGAGAAACCGCATCGAGACCCAGCCGTTTCCGTCTGCCGCCAGGACCCGGCCCCACTCACCGACAACCTCGAGGACTTCGACTGGCGCCACACCGGGAAGCAATTCCCCAATCACCTGCGATACGGAATCAGGTTCGGCACGAATATTGAGGACATCGTTCCCCGCCACGCCTTCAACCCGATAGTAACCGGGCTCGGCTGCCTGTGCTCCGAAACTGGTCGCGCCTGCCAGCGCTGACATCAATGCCAGCATGACAAGCATCCGCCAGGAAAATGGGACGAACGCCATTGCTCTTTCCTTCACATGGGAGCGACAGGCGGACAGGCCTGTTCTTGCAAACGCAATCAGGCCTGTTGCACGAGCATGAAAAGGTTCATGCATCGTCCACCGGTCCGGCAATAGGCTAGCACCGGCCTGGGAAGCGATGAAAGTGCTTCCTTCATGTCCGCCACATTCTGTTGTGTAATGCTGCCGCTGACGACAGGGATAAAGCGGAACTCCAGTCCCGCTGCCCTTGCAGCATCCGCAATGCCATCATGCGCGACTGCGCCCATCTCGGTATCGGGCCGGTTGCAAACGAGGCTCTTGAACCCTGCAGCCTTGATGCCAGCCACATCCGAAGCCTCAATTTGAGGGGCCACGGCGAAGTCCTCGGTCACGGGACGAAATTCCATGTTTTTCTCCTGAAAAAAGCCGGAGCGCTGGGCTCCGGCCGATCCTTCTGTCTATCTACCCTCAAAGTCCGTTGACTGGAACCTTGAGAAAAACTTTTCCATCCTTGTCTGCTGGAGGCATGCGCCCTGCCCGCATGTTCACCTGCAGGGATGGAATGATCAGTTTCGGCATGGCAAGCGTCGCATCGCGCGCCTCGCGCATCGCGACAAACTCGTCTTCGCTGACACCGTCACGAACATGGATATTGTGCGCCCGCTCGTCTGCGACAGTTGTTTCCCACTGGATATCCCGACCGTTCGGCCCGTAATCATGGCACATGAACAGCCTTACCGAGCCCGGCAATTCCAGCAGCCGCCTGATCGAGCGGTACAGGATGCGCGCATCACCACCCGGAAAATCGGCTCGTGCCGATCCGCCATCCGGCATGAACAGCGTATCACCGACAAAGGCCGCATCCCCCGCAACATGGGTCATGCAGGCAGGCGTGTGGCCTGGAGTTGCCAGAACCTGAACGTTCAGAGAGCCAATCTGGTAACTGTCACCGTCCTTGAACAGCCGGTCGAACTGCGAGCCATCGCGCTGGAACTCGGTGCCTTCGTTGAAGACCTTGCCGAATGTGTCCTGGATGATGGTGATGTTTTCGCCAATGCCGAGTTTTCCGCCGACCTTCTGCTGAATGTAGGGCGCAGCCGAAAGATGGTCAGCATGGACGTGCGTCTCGATGAGCCATTCGCACTTCAGGTCGTTTTCGCGGATATGGGCGATGATCGCATCTGCGCCGCCATGGGTGATCCTGCCAGCGGCATAATCGATGTCCATCACCGAGTCGATCACGGCAACCGCATTGGAAGCCGGATCCTTGACCACATAGGAAATCGTGTTTGTTGGCGCATCAAAGAACGCCTTGACCTCGGGCTTTACCGTCAGGTCGGGAGTGAACGGGAGTGGATCGCTCATGAAAAACTCCTTCTCGAGAACTGCCATTGCCGCCCCTGAAATGGACGACGCTTCGCTTTCCATATATATATTAGAATAATCTAAAATTAAAGAGCCGGCCCTTGGGGCGCCCACCCGCCAATCAGATCAGCAATGTGGTTCCTGATGCACCAGGCTTGCGCTGATTGTAGATCGTTTCAAGGAAATTCCAGAATTCATAGCGGATATTGGCCGGAACGTGATGGGATTCACCCGCAATGAAATCAGCGAAAGTGAAACCGGGTGTTTCCAGATACTGGCGCGCCTCATCCGAAAGACGCGGCAGGATCAGGTCCCGATCCTTGTCTATGCGCAGATACTCGTTTGCCGCTTCCGGAATGTGCAGCATGTTCCCGATCGCATCATTGCGAACAAGCACGAACTCGCTCTTGCGCAACTGGTCTCGCACGGACTTGGCTGCGGCAAGGGTGGTCAACGAACGATCGATCATGAAAAACACGGCCACGCCTATGCCCGCTTCCACCGCGCCCTCATCAAGGTTGATGTCGTGGAAAAGCTTGAAGAAGCGGTTCAGCAGGCTGGCCTGCAGGTCGATGATGTAATTGTACCCGGGCTCGTTGATGATCGTGTCGATCATCTTTACCTGGTCCGTGGTGCGGCTCAGGTCGAATATCTGGGAAATTCCCGGATAATAGCCAGCCAGCCCGCCATGGGGAAAATCCGTGTCGAGTATCCTTACCCGCTCAGGATCCTGCAGGACGAGGCAATCGGCATAGAGGCGCGCAAACAGCGTCTTGCCGTTGCGCGCCTCATCCGAACAGATGATGTAGACATGCGAGTTTATTTCGCCCTCCAGTGCACATTTCTGTGCGAGAGGTCAGCGCCGAAACAGTTCTGCGTCAGGACTGGGCCTGATCGTTGCCCGAAACGCCAGCCGCACTGTTGCGCGCCGCCTCGACCACCGACTTGATCAGTTCCAGCCGCTCGAACTCGGCATTGAGGTCCGAAATCCACTTGCGAACATAGCCGCGCAGAACGAAAGAGAAATTGCCCGCCTCGCCGCGTGCCGTCTTGTTGTTGATGAAGTCGGTGAAGGTCACGCCTGCAAGGTCGACCTGCTCGTACGCCATTTCGTTCAGCTTCGGAATGATGATCTCGCGCGCATGCGACAACCCGGCAAAATACTTCTTGTAGGTCTTTTCGTCCCACTCGAAGAAATTGGTTTCGTTGATGAAGTTGCGCGCCACGATGTAGGAGATGCCCTTGATGTATCGTGCCACTTCGCCCATTTCGTCCAGCGACGCGATGGATGGGCCAACCACATGCATGAGGCCGAGGTTGAACTGGCCCGCGCGTGCCGCTTCCAGAACGCCGATCTTGTCGAACGTGTCGAGGGCGGCGGAAAGATTGCCAGCCTTCAGATCGACCAGTGTCACCTTGACGGCGGAACTGTCCATCGTGTCGAGCACCTTCATCTGGTCCGCAACATTGTGCAGGTCGATGATTTCGGTGATCCCGGGATAGAAGCGCTTCAGCGTGCCGCGCGGATTTTCCGTGTCGAAGGCTCGCGCCAGAATATTGCTGCGTGACAGATAGTCCAGAAGTGCACGTGCCGTGGTCGTCTTGCCGACGCCGCCCTTGTCTGCACCTACCAGGATCAATGTTGGTTTCATGCTAAGTCCCCATGATGGTCCGGATGCTTGCACTATCCGGCTCTGACCGCCCTCGTGAACCGAATCACCGCGCAAGGCGGCATTCGAACTGGTTTTCCATTTTCGTATAACCCGCTTCCCGAAAAAATTGAAGGGAAAGCGCGCCGAGTAGTGAATGCGGCGCTCTCAGCGCCTCAATTGCGCTGAATTGCCTCGCCGCTTTCAAACACGACCACTGGTGAACCGGTGTTGAAGTCGATGCGCAGAT
Organism: Rhizobiaceae bacterium; assembly: GCA_049289295.1. Lineage (GTDB taxonomy): Bacteria > Pseudomonadota > Alphaproteobacteria > Rhizobiales > Rhizobiaceae > BOKV01. The sequence continues at coordinate 303,748 of JBATLL010000041.1, read as the reverse complement.
TCGTCCTCGACACCCCGCTCCTGCTCTGATTGCGCTGGGTGGAAGATACTGTCCAGTATTGAAGCGTGGTCACGTCGCAGGTGCCCGCTGCCGGATTGCAGTAGATGTTCATCTCACCTTCCGGAGAATCGTAATAACGCTCGGGCCAGCGCGAAACCAGCTTCTGCTTGTCGCTGGCAATCTGGCCGGACGAAAACCGCTTGCCGTAGAAATCGACATTCGAGGCGTAAAGCGAATAGACCTGCGAAACGGCATTGTCCGCCGGACCCGAGAACACGCCGTTCCAGTATCGCACGAATTCACGCGCTGCCTGTTCCATCTGGGCACTGCGGTCCACCTGCGGAACTTGGGGAGCCTGGGGCGTTGAGCGCGGCACTGAATTCACATTGTCGAGGGAGGCGATCAGGGCATTGGCAAGATCGGTGAAGGAGCCCTGAGGGTATTTCTGCAGGTAAAGATTGATCAGGTCCTTGTTGCGCGAATCCTTGACCGAGTCCCAGAACGCCAGTTCCACGCTGAGTTCGCCCGTCAACCCGTTGCTGGCCGGTGGCTGCGCAGCCGGTGGCGACGAGGTATCCGAACTGCTGCCATCCTTGCCGGCAAGATAGAAATCACCCGCGATTGCCTCATTGACCCACGGCACCTGCTTGTCATTCGTCGCCGCAAGCACGTCCTGGCGAACCCGCCCCATCATCTGCCTGATCTCGAGGCCGGGCTGGGTGATACGGCTGGCCAGCGCCTCCGAGAACGGGCTGTTTGCCCCGCTGCCATCAAGCGCAACTTCGCCAGGCGCAGCCGAGAACACGACCATCGTGCCAGCCGCGGAAGCATCAATTTTGGCCAGTCCGCGATTGGATGAGCGCGTCAGTGAGCGTGGCAACGGATTGTTGCGGCAGGCATCGAGCACGACCAGCCGTATGCGCGCGTCCGACAATTCCATCAGTTCCAGCACATCGTCCACCTTCACGGCAGAGGAAGGCAGATCTGCAGAAGCTTCGATATTGGCGTCAATTGGCAGGATCCAGTTGCGTCCCGCCACTTCAAGCCCGTGGCCTGCGTAATAGAACAGAGCAGTGTCGGCCCCCTGCGCCTGCTTGCCGAATTCGGACATGCCATCAAGCAGGGCGCGGTGCGTTCCATCCGTGATCTGAACCACTTCAAATCCGAGCTGGCGAAGCGAGGAAGACACAAGGGCCGCATCACTGGCCGGGTTCAGCAATTGCGGACTGTGCACATAGGCACCATTTCCAATCACAAGCGCCACCCGTTTATCTGCAAATGCGCTCCCACCCGACAGCAGGAGAACGGATAGGACTATTGTTACAAACGCACGCATGAACTTCCCTGTTCCGGTTTTCAGACCCTGGGCTACCTTAGGCCTGGCTGCGCGAAAGTCGAGTCTGCCCGCCCTCGCTACAGCCCGCAGTTTCACGATCTCAGTATCTTCTTGGTCGAACCGACCGCCTGCGCCACGCGGGCATAATGGGTCTTGCGCAGTCCGCTGCTGGCCGAACGCAACAGCTTGGTTTCGGTTTCCGAAATCACTGCCTTGGCCTTCGCTGCAACCTGTTTCACGGCAGCCTTTTTCACCGCCCGGTAGGTCTTGCCGCCCTTCTTTATGGGAGCCGCTGTTTTGTCTTCATTCTGCGAAACCAGTCCGGACAGGCTTCTGGATGCCTTGTTCAACTCCGTTTGCGCAGTTGTATAGTCAGGCCGGTTCTGTGTTGCACTGGCAGCGCTCTTGTATCCCTGCGCGAGGCAGTCCACGCGATACTCCTCAGGCAGGGCGCCGCATTCGCGCTCGGCCTGTCCCAGGCGATTGACAATGCCGCTGGTCGTTGAATCCGAAAAGGCGAGCAACATGGGTTCGTCGAGCAAACGCACCGGAGGGAGGAAAGCGCCGGGCAGAACGGCCTGCTCGTCCTGAAATGCCGACAATGGGGAAGCGTTCTCCGCGAGTGTGGACAAGGCAGCCGATGAAGGCAACGGTACCGCAAGGCTGATGGCTGCTGCCAGTCCCAGAATTTTCGCAATTCCTGCGCGTCTTGTGTCGCTCATTTCAAGTCCTCCTCATGCTCTTTCATTCGACGATGCCATAGGCCCTGCGCAGGGACCGTTTCGTCTGTGGTCCGAATGCGCCGTCTATGGTTCCTTGATAAAGTTCCTGTTCCTGCAGCTTGCGCTGCAAGGCTGATCGGGTTGTCTGCTTGAACATGTTCGGATTGTTCGACAACTGCTTCAGCACATCCTCGTTGCCGCTGCGCAGCGCTTCATAGAGAAAGCGTGCGGAATCCTCGGCCCCTTTTCCCTGCACGACACCATCGTCGATCAGGGCGGCATAGTTGAACATCGCTTCAGGGTGGCGCAGCTCAGCGGCACGTGCAAACAGGCTGATTGCCTTTTTCTGGTCGCGCACGATCCCCTGTCCACCCTGGAAATGGAGAAATCCCAGATCATTGATCGCATCGGCGAAATCGAGATCGGCAGACCGGCGAAACAGTTCCAGTGCCTTCTGCGTGTCCTGCTTTGTGCCGATGCCCTGCTCGAACAGTTTTCCCAGTTCGAACATCGCCTCGGGATCACCGGCATCCGCCGCTTTCTGCAGCAGCGTCACCGCCTCCGTGGGATCAAATCTTGCTTCATCGGGATTGAGGCGCATGTAGGCAAGTCCCTTGAGGGCGCGGCTGTCGCCATCCTGTGCGAGGGCAGCTAGCTGCTCTTCCTGATCCGGCGCAAGGTTCGCCCACGCTACCCGCCTGTCATCATTGTCGAGCGTGTTGATCTCGGTCGAGCGGCCGGCAAGGAAATAGGGATTGCCCGACAGCGAGCCATAGGTGTGCGGCTCCTGCTTGTTGCCAGTTGATTTGAGAACCTGATCGCGCACCCGGCGAAACATTAGGCCGATTTCAAGATCGGCGGACGCCAGGTTGCTGGCAAGCGCCAGCGCAAAGGGGCTGTTTTCCCCAGCACCATCAAGCGCCACCGCGCCTGCTTCCGCAGCGAATGCGACAAGCGTGCCACGGTCGGGTGACGGCGGCGCGAGGCCGGTTGTGCGTTGGCCCGGCAGGTTCAATTCTACCAGTTCGTTTGCGCCTTGCCTGGCAAACGGATCGTCCCGGCACGAATCGAGAATGACGATGCGCAACTGGCGCGCCTTGTCCACCGCGGCGAGCACTTCATCGAGTGTAACCGATCCGGTAGCCAGTTCGGATCGGTTTGCAGCCTGGATGTCCGAAGGGACGAGAAAATTGCGCCCGCCAACCTCGACGCCATGACCGGCAAAGTAAACCAGTGCCACGTCAGCGGTTTCGGCATCGAAAGCAAAGCGGCGCACAGAATCGCGGAAAACATCCGCACTGGCATTGCTCAACCGCGTCACCTTGAAATCAAGCGCTTCGAGCGTGCGCCCGACAAGTTCACTGTCCTTGATCGTGTTGCGCAGCGCAGGGACCGAGCGGTATTCCGCTATTCCGATGACCAGTGCCACCCGGGTTTCGCCAAAAGCCTGACCGGCAATCTGCAAGAGGGTGAGGAAAGCAAGGAAGATGACTGGGAAACGAACCGTCATTTTTCCTCATTTCCTGAAATTCGAAAAAGAAAAGGCGCCGGGATGTCTCCCGGCGCCCGCGATTGTCAGCTGCGGGCCTTCACATTGAAGGTCACCATGTGGATGGCGGATGTACCTTTTCCGCCTTCCTTCGCGTCGCCGCCAGCCTTGGCATCAGCCTTCTTCTCATCGGACTTCGCCTTTTCGAAGAGTTTGATTGCCAGGCCTCGCGTTGCCGTTTCACCGGATTTTTTCACCAGTTTCTTGGCATCCTCGGCAGACAGGCGCTGCTTGCCAAGTCCACCTTCACGGCAGAACAGCAGCAGTGTCTCGTCCGCTCCGGGCGTGTCGAACACGAGCTTTCCTGAGGCAGGATCGGGAATGGTGCGCGCCTTGCCGGCGGGCAGATTCTTGTCCCCGATCATTTCCTGCGGGATCACTTCCACATTGCCATCGGACTCGATGTAGAAGATCTGCACCTCGCATTCCTTGTTGGCTGTCACGTCGAAGCTCAACTGTTCGTCGACAAAGACATCCGTGTTGGCGACCTTGACCGCAAGCGTCAGCTTGCCGCCCTTGTCGTCATCACCCTTGAATGCGTCGTCGCGATAGTCCGGATCCTTGTATTCCGGCGTGCCCGACGAGGCAGACTTGGTTTCCCCGGACTTGTCCTCGTTGGAAGAAGCAGCTTCCTCTTCCTTCTCGAACTCGAGCGGTGCAACGTTCATCAAGGGCTTCACGAGCTTGGCGAACTGCTGTTCGACCTCGAAGCGCGGAACTTTCGAGCCGCCCTTCAACTGCGTGATCCAGTCAAGGCCCAGGCGAAGCGTATCGCTGTCGGAAACGCGCTGGATCGACTGCTCGAACTCCTGCGGGGTCATGTCGAACTCCGCTGCGAGTGCCTCGGCATCCAGATCGTCCTCATAGAGATCCGCATTCCAGGTTATGATTTCCTCCTTGCCCGGACCCGTGCGGCTCTTCAGCGTGCCGTCAGGCGCGCGTTCGGTTGCACCGGCCTTTTCAAGCGCCCTGATGAAATGCTCGCGGTCCTTGGCATAGACTTCTTCCAGCTCGCTCTGCTTGACATAGAGTTCAAGCAGCAGGTCGCGCTGGCCGATGCTGAAGGTCGGCGAGCTTTCGATGAAGTCGCGCAGGCGATCGCGCTTGGCGATGATGCCATCGGAATGGCAGTCAAAGCATGAGCGGCCATTGATGATATCGACACCCTTGCCAATCGGACGGTTGCGGAACGACACGATGGAGGTCGGTCCACGATCCAGGCGATCGCCCTTGTTTGTCGACAGGTAGTAGCCCTGCAGGCCGTTCGGCAGGGAGAAGATCATCTCGCCACCATCATGCTTGAACGGCTTCAGGCCTTCGTCCAGTTCGCCCACGCTTTCCGGCCCATGCGGATGACGCTTGAGATCGGCGTCCCCGCGGCTGCTGGCCATGTCATAGGACTTCCAGTAGTAGCCGCCCTGCGGCGCATCGTGGCGCTCGAGCATCCGGTTGTTGTCCGACACGCCCGATTCACCTTCGTCGAAGGCTGCACGCACCACCCGCCTGCGGCGGATATTGTCGTCCACATCGATGCCCAGCCTCTTTTCGAGGTCGGCGATGTTTTCCGGCAGATCAAGCAACGCGTGATACATTTCGGGACGCGGCGCATTGGCCATGAACCAATCCACACGCATGACCGGCAATTTCGTATCAAGCGAGTCCGTCAGGGACTTGAGGGACGAATCGCTGTCCGGCTCGTAACCGAACGGATATTCGCCAATCAGCTTGTTCCACTTGTCGCTGTCCCACTTCAGGTCACGCAGGTCCAGCCGAACCAGCAGGCCCTTGGTGTTCTCGATTGTCTCCGGCACGACCACGCTGGTACCAAGCGAGAGCGAGTTGATCAGCTTGTGGAAGCCTGCCTTGTACAGATCGAGGCGCTTGTCGAAAGCCGACTCGTCTTCGCATGGCAGCTTGCCATTATACTGCTGGCGGTAGCTGAAGTACCGGATGAACGGACGGTCGCTTGCATTGACCGTGCCGATATCACGAACGGCTGCCTCGACAAAACTGCGCCATGGCAGAACATCACGCTTGCGCTCGGCAATCTGAGTCGCTGCCTGCTGGAGCTGGCTGACCGGCTCACCAAGCTGATCGATCCACTGACCGAGCTTGTCGAGTTCCGCCGCACTGGGGCGTTTGCCGTAAGGCATTCTTCCGCTCGAAACCGAAGTGTAGAGCAGCGAGCGGTTGCGGTCACCAGGCACGACGAATGCTGCATTCGTGGCAATCGAGGCGAGATCCCCTGTCGGGAAGCTGCCCTGCGCACTTTCACCCGGTCCATGGCAGTTGCGGCAATATTTGCCGACAAAATCATCCGCATGGGCAGTAAGCGCATCGCCGCCACCACCCGACAGAGCTGCCTGGATCACGTTCGTGTCCTTGCACGCGTCTTCGGATGTCGTCGCGATCTTGGGTGCCTCGGCTGGCCGGCCTGTCAGATAGGCATAGATCGCCAGGCGATCTTCCTCGTTGAGCTTTGCCAGTCCTTCGACATATTTCTTCATGATCGGGTCAGCGATCGGCGTTCCCGAAAGCTTGTTGCCCTCGGCCAGCACGCTCTTGATGAACGTCTCCTGCGGCACCGAAGCGATACGACCCTGGGTGATGTCAGGGGCAACCGCACCTGTCAGGCCCTTTTCGCCTTCGAACTTGCGCGAAGCATCAATGCCGAAATCAAGCGTGCGTGGCGTATGGCATTCACCGCACGCTCCCGCATTTTCCACCAGATAGCGCCCACGGCTCATCTGGCTGCCATCATCCGGCTGCCAGGCTGCAGTGGTGAAATTGCCGCGCTTCCAGAAGGAAATCGTTGCACTGAGATTGTAGGGAAACGACAATTCGTGCGACGGCACCTTGTTGTCGGACTGCGGCAGGGTTTCCAGATAGGCCTTCATGTCGAGCACATCCTCGGGCTTCAGGCCCGCATAGGATGTATAAGGCATCACCGGATAGAGATTGCGGCCGTCCTTGCCCACGCCGTTGATCACGGCATTGAGGAAATCCGCATTGCTCCAGCCGCCGATACCATTGCCGTGGCTGGTGATGTTCGGCACGTAAAAGGTGCCGATGAACGTGTCCATCTTGAGCCCGCCGGACATGAGCTTCAGATCATCGCCAGGCGCATGGCATGCCGCGCACCCCGACGCATTCGCCATGTATTCGCCGTTCTTGGCATCCGGTTTGTAGGTCGAATAGGCGTCGGCATTGAACATGTCGCGCGCCAGCGCCTGATGTCCGGCAACGCCGCTCAGCACCATGCCGAGGGCAAGGGCTGTAAAGTTCATTCGTTTCCTTCGTTCCAGCTTTTGCCGGCGGGAAGGCAATGGCTTCGGGGCGGAAGTCATGGCAGTTACTCCTTTTGCAATCCGGACATGATGGTCCGCAGTGAACCTAATTTCTTGCGCGCCACGCGTGTGTGCCATAGCGCACAGAACAATATTGCTCATCGAAACTCGAAACGCTCGAATTCGATGCCGGCGAGCTTGCGCCCGGCCTTCTTGAAACCCGATACGATGGCCTCGCGCAGCGGCGGTGGACCACAGAACCACAATTCGGAGCCATTGACCTCGAATGGCAGCGCCTGCTCCAGTTTGGCAGAATCGATGCGCCCTGCAACCGCAGAATCGTGCAACTGGAAACTGAACCCCGGCACCTTGCGCGCTGCTTCTTCCAGTTCGCTCGAACGCACAGCCTCGGAACCATCGCGCACGCAGTGAACGAGGTGAATCTTGCGCTTTTCGCCTTCGAGCAGGCTCTCGGCCATGGCCAGAAACGGCGTGATGCCGATACCGCCAGCAAGCCAGATCTGCTTTTCCCCGCCCCGCGAATGAACGAAGCGCCCATAGCCACCTTCAACCATGATCTTGTCACCAACCGCAGCGCGTTCACGCAGCAGCGCGGTGAAATCTCCCAGCGGCTTGATGGCGAAACGTACAGTCCCGTCGCTGCCAAGACCAGCCAGCGTGAAGGGGTGTGGCTCGCGCAGGCCCACCTTGCGGAAGCTCAGGAAGGCAAACTGGCCCGGCCGTGCTTTGATGCTGCGCCCGACCGGTTTGGCTTCGATAACTGTTGCAGCAGGCAGCTTCTCCACAGCCGTGATTTCATACCGGCGCCGCTTAAGGAAGGCGACCAGCTGCGTGTAGAGGAAGCTGGCAATGCCGATGGCCGCAAACAGGTTGAGATAATTGGCAAGCAGCGCTGTGCCATCGAACGGACGCTTGATGAAGAACTGATGGAAGGCGATGGCAACGAAGAAGACACCCATGAAGCGATGGGTGAACCGCCACAGATTATACGGCAGTTCAACGCTGATCTTGGTGAAGGGAATGCGCTTGACGAGGCTTACCAGCAGCAGCACGACAAAGGCATAGAAGCTGTACTTGCCCACCTCCTTTGCCAGCGAGTTGAGGCCAGCCGTCAACTGTTTGCCCTGGAAGTCGGGGGTGACAAAATAATGGACGAGGATCAGTGCAAGCGCCAGGATGCCCAACTGCCTGTGCAGGTGGTACATCTTGTCCAGCCCGCCGAACAGCGCCTCCAGAAATCGTGGGCGTGTGGCAAGGAACTGGTTGAGGGCCATGGCGACGAAGGCGGTGGATGAAGCAGCCAGTGAGGCCCAGGTGGCAAGCCCGGTATGGCTCGCGGCACCCACGGACAGGATGACCGCAACCAGACACAGAAAATAAACCAGCAACTTACCCGTCACGAATTGTCTCCCAGCATTTGCCACCCTGCCCCATCCTTTCCCGATTCATGGGTCAGAACAAGCCTGTTCTTTCAACAGTTTCTCGACAGATCAGAACAGGGCGAAATCTCCCACCATCTGGTTTCGCGCGAGCCAGGGCGTCTGGCTGCCCTGCGTGCGCTCCACCACCTGGCGCTTGACGCCGACATAGAGTTCGGAAACCTCGATGACGCCATTCTTGTTGAGATCATGCGCCTCGCGATTGCCTGCAATCACGTCGGCCACCGCCTTGGTGAACTGGCCACCACCAAGCTCTGCACTTTCCTGCGACAATTCCCTGCCCTTGGACGCAGAAAACACCGTCAGTCCCGATGGAATGTTCTTGAGAATGCCCGAGGCCGCGTCATCGTTGGTGGCAAAGAAGTCCGTGCCCGCCGCGCCCGAATGGCAGGCATCGAGAAACACGGTCATGCGTGCCTTCGACCTGGCCAGCACCGCTGAAAGCTCATCCCACGACAATGCCGTTCCGGAGATGTTTTCGGGATCGGTGTTCGATGTCGCCATGTAGAAGCGTCCATCTTCGCCCTTCACGCCATGCCCGGCAAAGAAGAACACCGCATGTTCACCCGGCTGAGAGGCCTGCACGAGCTTTTCTGCCGCACCGAGCACCGCTTCGGGTGTTGCTTCGCCATCACCAAGCACCGTGCGCTCGCCAAGTGCGATCGTCTTGCCATTGGCGGCATCGAGACTTTCGGCGAGCGTGTTGGCATCGGCCCTGGCAAGGCCCAGATCCTGAATGCGCTCATCATCATACTGGTCGACACCGACCGCCAGCAGCCGCACATTCGCCAGCGAACGGTCAGCCCCCATGTCGCGGCCAATCGGCAGCGAGACAAGACCTTCCTCGTCCTGCGCCACCAGCGATACCCAGCGCGCTCCCGGCTTGCGCTCGACGTCTATCTCGACCGGTTCGCCGCTTTCCAGCGCAAAGACGGAATCGGTGTGTATACCGTCCTGGTAGACACGGATGCCGCGTAGCGATCCAAGGCTCTCTGGAACAACCGCGCCGAGGATGCGCCCATCGGCGACTTCCAGCGCCCCCGTCAGGCGCGGCGGTACGCCGACCTCGAGCGGCTGGGGCTTGTACTCGCCCGTCAGCACCTGTTGCACGAGACCGGGAACCCGCAGCCGTGAATCGAACTGCTGGAACGTGTACTGGCCGATCTGGCCGGGGAAACGCAGATTGACGAAATGCGCGCCTTCCGCCGTTGAATCGAACCGCATGTCCGGCGTCCAGACAATCACCTCGTCATCGACGATACGGCCTTCCAGCACCGTCTCGCCATCGGCAATGCGGTGGACATAGAACGTACCGTCGGAATTCTGCTGGAGGAGGTGGCGTTCGTCGGTCGTCATGGCGACGGATTCCAGGAGGTCGCCGCGTGGGAGATCGAATCTTACGCTAGTGATACTGTCAGAAAGTCCGTCAACGACCGCAACGGCTCTGGCATCCTGCGACCAAATCAGAAGATATCGCTCCGAAAATAGAGCGGAATTTACCGGGCAGTAAATCAAGCTCGCAGCGCAATCGACTCCACTAGTGCTACTTTTGTCATACAATGGATTTGTATCAATCGAGCCAGCAGCACTCGCACGAAACAAACTAAGAGTCGAGTTGAAGAATAAGCCGGATCCTCGCTGACAAACAACCTGTGTCAGCCAAAGCGGCTTGCCTGCGACGACGTATCGTCGTGCGATGTCAAATGGCCGATCACACGCCCAGAAATATCTATCATCGACAGGCAGTTCATTTGCGGCAGTGGGAACATCGATTGTAATCCGCTTTGCGATGGTGTGGCTGATGGCGTCAATTTCATCGGAACCATTCTCTAGTTCGGCGCTGACTTCGATCATGTCGGTCGCAGGATCTTTCTGCGCCATTTGAAAACCGATGGAATCCATCGTTTCTGCGTTTGGTACCAATGAATTGACGGGCGACAAGAAAGCCCTGACATCTCTCGATATCAGTTCATTGGCGCCAATTCCCAATTGTTCAGTTTTGTAAAGTGCCAAACTTGTTGGGCGCATAATGCGCGGCTCGAGATACGTCTTGAGAAAGTCTGCTAGTTCAGCGCCGTTTCCTGCATCTTCGCTCCCATCTCGTAACAAGTAAGGCTTGTGCAAAATCGTCTTGCCGCCTGGTGTATCCCAATTTTCTGGGAAATCTATTTTTGTAATCGCGAAGGCTTTTATTTCATTTTGCAAAGCAGAGATACTTGCATCACCAAATTGGTTGCCAGGTAATTCAACTTCCACTTTGGGGTTATCGAGGCGATTAATATAAGATGCAAAATGGCTTCTCGTGATTTGCACTGCATTCTCTTGGTCAAATCGCGTCGGACTATCTTCGCCACTCGCAGCATTGCTGCTCGCGCCCCCTCCATAACTGATACCCAGATGTAGCGGGTTGAGGGCCTCAAATACACCGCCTCGGCCGAAGTCCTCCAGAACGAAGCTGTCATGATTCAGCCAGACATCGGAACCATACCCAACAAGCGCGCCATCTGCGGCGTCATGGATACTCTTCCCCTTGTCGGTGCGCGAAACGACAAAGCGTCCTGTTGCGGAAAATCGGGGATGCTGCCCGGTGCCGAGCAGAAGAAGCTGCAAACCGGTTCCATCCAGCAGCCGCCATGTGCCGTCATCGCGTTCGTCGATCAGTCGCGTGCCATCAGCATTGATCAGGTATTTGTCGGGCTGTTCCACCGCAAACCGGTCATCAAGGTCGATCACCGGCGCACTTGCCGGCCTCACCTTCACATCACCCAGCGAAACCACCTGCGCTGTCTCTGACTGGCACTTCCGCTGCCAGCCGATCACCGCAAATTCGAGCGGCATGCGTCCCGCCAGAACGCCCTCGATGGGGATGGCCCCCGCCTTCTGCGCGCCCTTTCCGTAGAGCGGCACGATTGCCCGCGTCTTTTTCTTGAATGTCTCGATGCCGAACGGCCCGATGGCATTGGGCATCAGCGCGTAGAAGCCTTCGCCCTTGAAGCGCACAGCAGCGTCGGTCGCCACCATCAGGTAAGCCGGCAGCAACTGGTCGAGCGTATTGCCGGACCAGTTGACGGTCACATATTCGCCTGCCTTGACTTCCGTCTTGTCGATTTCAACCTTGATGTCGCGTTGCAGGCGCTCGAATACCGCCTGCTCCTCGTCGCAAGGCCCACCATAGGGCACGGCCGCCGCACGGATGCGCGCGACATAGCTTTCCTCCGTGTCGTCCTCGCGCCAGGAAAGATCGTCGGAACCACCTGCCGTGGCAAGGCGCGCACCGCCTGTCCCATCGAGCCCCTGCGTACCCTGGTTCACGGTCACAGGTTGTCCGGGATCAAAGCCTTCATATTCGCAGACCTCGAACGCGTGCTGCAAAGCCTTTGATGATCCCCTGAGCGAAAAGCGGTGGGAAAATCCGATATCGAATTGAAGGCTGGAACCTGCACGCAGTGCTTCGGTCAGGTCCGAATGCGCAACGGGATCAAATGGCGCGACGAGAGTCCGACCTGCCTCCAGTTCGCTGAAAGCTACTGCCCTGGTGAACCCCTTGTCAGTCCCGAATTGCGCCATGGGGTTTTGGCCATATTCACCGCGATTGAAGAGAAAGGCCCATTCCATGCCCCGCTCGGCACTGCATCTCAGCGCCACACAGGCATAGGCCTCGCCTGTCGTGTTGCAGACCTGTGCGCCATCGGAGCGTTGTTCCCAGCTTCCCGACCCATTTGCGGGCAGGTTGCCCTGGGCGCGCGGCAGGATGCGTTGCTGCTTGAAACGTTTCTTCTTGCCGATCGTGATTCGCAAACCGCCTGGTCCGCTCTGGATGCGCAACTGCGCCGCGCTTTCCGGCGCGGCGATCGTCATGGAGCTGAAAATCAATGAAAGGGCGGCAATCAGACAGAAAATATGGCGCATCATTCCCTACCGTTTGGGTCGACGGGTCGGCCCGGCCTGAAAAGGCCGGCCCGGTTTCAACTGACCGTGCTTGCGCGGCGGAGCGGGATTATCCCTGCGTGAGGTTGATCACCTCGACCCTGCGGTTTTCGCCAGCCAACGGGTCATTCTCGTTCTTCAGCCGTTCCTCGCCATAGCCAATGGCGATGAGGCGATCAGCACTGATGCCGAAATTGTCGATCAGGAACTGGCGCACGGAGGCTGCCCTGCGATCAGACAGGTTCTGATTGTACTCATTCGAACCTGCAGCATCGGTATGGCCGTTGAGTACGATGCGCGAATCCTTCAGCGCGTCGTTGGTCAGCGCCTTGCCCAGCTCCATCACATCGGCGACCGAAGCGGGGTTGATCTTGTCCGAGTCGTAATCGAACTTGATCTCGATATCGATGCTCGGCAGATCGTTTGTCTTCACGATCTCGTCCAGTTTCTGACGCTGTTCGATGCGGATGCCACGTGTTGGCAGTGCTTTCAGGAATTTCTGGTCATCCGTTTCCTTCGGCGCTGCAAACGAGCGTGTCAGGGAACGTGTCTTCTGTGTTTCCTTGGGCTTCAGCTGATTGACAATCGAGGATGAATCCAGCGACTGCGCATTTGCTGCTCCCATCGGATCAAAGCCGGACAGACCTGCACTCAGGAGGCCGGCGGCGACGAACAATGCATATCGTTTCATGGTCTCGACTCCTTGCGCCCCAAGGCGCCAATACAAACGCAATGTGCACCGCTTTGCAACGTCCTGCAGTGCGATTCCGCACACTTGGACACCTCTTGCCCGTGCTTTCGCGATCAATCGGCCGCAGTTACGGGGAAATCAAATCGTTGTCCGGCAAAGGGTTCATCGGCAAATCTGAAATGCCACCATTCCCGGCTGTAGCCGGAAAAACCATGGCGATTCATGACCTGCTGGAGCCGTTTGCGGTTCGCCCTGGCTTCAGGCGAAACCGATTTGGCAGAAACATGGCTCAAGGGGTCGAACAGGTCAAATCTACCGCCCATCTCGACCGGTTCGAACCGGCCATCCTGCTGGACCATGCCAAGGGTCAGATCAATCGAGCCACCTGAGGAATGGCCCGAACGCGCGCCGATATAGCCTTCGCTTACAAGGCGATTACCCGCGACATTGGGATGATAGACGGGATCTTTGCCATTGCCCTGGCCGCTCGCCCATCGAACAAAGGCCTGCACGGCACGGACCGGGCGGTAGCAGTCGAAAACCATCAGGCCATGTCCATCCGCACTCAGCGCCTTCTGCACCTGGGCCAGTGACTGGGCGACCGGCCTGGCGAGAATGCACTCGCCTGCCTCATAGCCGGGAACCTTGCTGCCTGTGAAATTTCCCCGGCCGGCATAACGCATGTCCTGAACGATGCTCGCATCGATTTCGCGAAGCCGCACAAAGCCCTTCGGCAATTCTGCCGCGACTGCCCAGCCGGTGTTCAGCGCGATGATGAGCACCACTACCATCCGCGTGACAGGACGCTGGCCGCAATTCATTCGAAACGCAATTCGCTGATTGCCGTGTCGGAATATCTGCTTCCCCTGTAGACGTCCTCGATGCTGAGCGCGATCCACAGCATCGGCTTGAGTTCCGGCAATTCCACGCTCTGCCAGCCCTGTGCATCGGCAAGTTCGAGCCGGAAATTCTGCCCCTCGGATGTGTCCATGTTCAGGACCCGCACCCTGCCGTTCTTCGTGAAGATCGACTGGTTCTTGTTATAGCCGTTCATGATGCGCACCCGCTTCAGCGCCAGCGGCCCGTCAAACGTCACGACCACGCCCTCATTGAGCCCGTCCCCGTCCGCGCCTTCGACCCAGGCCGTCGCGGGGTCGGCATCCAGCATGTTGCCCACGCCGTAGCGGTTGCCGAACTGCGGATCGAGAATGGATGAAACACACAGTTTTGCCCCGCCATTGCCAACCCGATGGTCAATGCACGCGGCCTGCGCCCATTGCGGTGCGGGAAGACTGCGCGCTTCCGGTTCAGCTTGAAGCTTCGCCTGCAATGGCGGCTGGACCTGGGGCTGGACTTGTAGCTGGGCCTGCTCGCCCTGTTGCGTTGCCTCACTGGCAAGCGGCCTGAAGAAGAATTCACCGGTAATCGAACTGACTTCCCAGGGCACCTGCCGTTCCGCTGTTTCTGCCAGGACCGAGACCCGCGCATCCTTGAAGACACGCTCGATGGGTCTGCCAGGGGTGGAAATGGCCTCGGCAAGAGCCTTGGTATATGGGCTGTTGCCATCGGTCCCATCCAGCGCCACATCGCCTGGCGACGTGGCATAGGCAATAAAGGTGCCTTTGGGCGCGTCAATGGGGGCCAGCCCACGCGACAGGCTGCGTGTCGAACCCTTGAAGGGATTGTCCCGGCAGGCATCCAGCACCACGATATTCACCTCGGCGTCGGATGAATTCATGACCTGCAGGAAGTCGTTCACATTGATTGCCTCCAGCCCGACCTCGTCCTCGCTGGTAATGCTGGCATTGATCGGCACCAGATAATTCTCGCCCTTAACCTGCACGCCATGGCCCGCATAATAGAACAGCCCTGCCTCGATACCCTCGCCGCGCAATTGCCTGCCAAACTCAAGCAATGCCTGTTTGAGCTCGCGGTAACTGGCATTCTGCACAAGTGTGACGGCAAATCCCGCACCCTCCAGCGTTCGCGCCATCAGGCTGGAATCGTTGGCTGGATTGGTCAGTTTGGGTGCGCTTTCATAGTCGGAATTGCCGACGATCAGCGCAAATCGTTTAGCCGCCGCAGCCGGATTGGCCAGGCAGGTCAGCACCAGAAGGACGCCGCAAATGCAGGAAAGGCGCATGTCAGTCTCGTGGCTCTGATTGGCGCGATTGGCCGGGGTCACCCGGGCAACTCCGGGTGCTGGCCTCCAGCTTGTACGATCCGTCAGCGGTTGACAACCGGTCCAGTCTCGACTTGTCTCACTTCTACAAAAGAGCCTCCCGCCCTGGAGAAGCCGAATGCCCCTGCCCTTCCGTATCGCGCGCCACCTGGTCCTTGTGGCCATACTCATGCTTGCCACACTGGCGCAAGCACCATTGGCAAACGCGGGAATTGAGCCAGGCGGCAACAGGGCCTGGCTGGTTGTGGCGAGCCGCACCCGCGCTGATGAAGCCATCAGCATGGCGCAGGGCTATGCAAGGCAATTTCCCGCTGCCATCGTTTTCCAGTCCTCAAATGGTTTCTTTGGTGTTTCGCTGGGCTGGGCGGACAGGACTCAGGGCGAGCCGATGCTGCGTTCACTGGTTTCCAGCGGCACGGTTCCTGCCGACAGCTATTTCCACAATGGCGAACGATTTGTTCGCGCCATCTGGTCCGCGGGCAATGTCCAGACGCTTTCCGTTGGCGCCCTGATTGCTGCTACCCAGTTGCAGGGCAATGGCCGCAGCGTTGAACAGCAGACCCCCATTGCCCCGCCAGTGATTTCCAGCGGCTCGCCGCAACAGATCGCACGGGGAGGAATTGTCTCTGGCCTCGCCTCATCGGGGGACAATTTCCTTTCGCTTCGGACGGGCCCCGGCACCAGCTTCCGCGAAATTGCACGCATGCGCGAATACACCAGGCTCACCGTAAATGTGTCGCGCGGGGACTGGTACCAGGTATCGCTGGAAAATGGCATGCGGGGATGGGCCTTCGGCAAGTATGTGGCGCTGGGTGGCACCGCGAGCCCGCCCCAGCCGTCAAATCAGGCTTCGAATGTCCCCGAAATAGGTCCAGAACCGAAATCGCCGCAGACAGGCAGTGACGGTCAAAGTCAGCCGGGCAGCCAGACTGCAAGTGCTCCCAAGCCTGACAAGCCGGCGATCTCCCGGTCGGAGCCTTCAAACAGGATTGCGGACGAAAAACGGGTAGCCCTCGTCATTGGCAATTCCCACTATCAGAACACGACCGAATTGCCCAATCCGGCCAACGACGCCTCCGTGATGAGCACGAAACTCACCGAACTGGGGTTCCAGGTCATTTCCGGCGTGGATGCGGGCAAGGCCGACATGGAGCGCGCTATCCGGGAATTCGTGAAAGCGCTGCAGGATTCCGATGTCGCATTGTTCTTCTATGCAGGCCACGGCATGCAGGTGAACGGCAACAACTACATCATCCCGATTGATGCGAAGCTCGAAGATTCGACCGCGCTGGATTTCGAGACAATCGATCTCAGCACCGTCCTCAGTTTCATGAACCAGAAAGGCAGGCTCGCAATAGCGCTTCTGGACGCGTGCCGGGACAATCCGCTCTCGCGCAAGTTCACGCGCAGCCTCGGTGCCACACGCTCGGCATTCATCGGTCGAGGCCTTGCCGCCCCAAATGCTGGCAGCGGCGAAATCCTGATTGGTTTTGCCACAGCGCCTGGAGAAGTGGCGCTGGATGGTGACGGCACAAATTCGCCATTCACCTCAGCGCTCATCAAGCATATCGGCACACCGGGCCTGGAAATCGAATTGATGTTGAAACGGGTCAAGGATGAGGTCTACCGCTCTACCGGCGAAGCACAGGAGCCGTGGCACAATTCTGCATTGCGTCGGGAGTTCTATTTCAACCAGCAATAACAGCGCGTGACCACACAGCGATTCGCCAGAACGCCGACGAACTGTGTGTTTAATCACAGTGATTTCCATGATTTACCTTATATGCATTGGGTGGTTGCACATGCAGCCCGATGATTATAGGGTTTTAACACAAAATTAGGATTTGATCATGTCTGCACCGTGGCGGGGCGCTAACGGGGAAGGTCACGAGACACTCCCCTCTTTTGCGCTATACGACGAGCATGGCGCGTCAAATTCCGGTTCCCAGTTCCCATTTGGTGCTGGAAATACGATTTCGGCCGAAGGCTCATCTTCGATCCTGCTGGACCGGGACCTGTTGTTGAACGGCGATTATTCCCGCATTTCAAGTGACCTGCATATCCAGGGTGCCGACGGGCAATCGCTCACCATCACCGGATTTTTCACAACTTCCACGCCGCCAGTCCTGGTTTCGCAGGAAGGCGCCATGATCCTGCCGGCGACTGCCGGATTGCTGGCCGGCCCCGAGACCCCAGGGGCCTATGCTCAGGCGGGCAATATTCAGACAGGCGACCCGATCGGCCAGGTGGCCCTGCTGGATGGGGAGGCATCGGTACAGCGTGCAGACGGCACGACCGAGCCGCTTGCACTTGGTTCCCCGCTTTTCGAGGATGATGTTGTTTCGACGGGCGCTGACGGCAAGCTCTCGCTCAAGTTTATAGACGGCACAGCGCTGACCATGTCCGAAAGCGCGCGCATGGTCATGGATGAACTGGTTTATGACCCGGCCGCCACCGACAACTCCATGGTCATGAACCTGGTTCAGGGCACGTTCGTTTTTGTCACCGGCCAGATTGCCAAGACCGGCTCCGTTCGCGCCGACACGCCAGTGGCAACGATGGGCATTCGCGGCACGACGCCGGTGGTGACCATCGAATCAGCGACTCAGGCAACCGTGTTCGGCATCGCGCCGGATCCAGACGGCACGGTCGGCAGTTACCAGATCATCAATCTTGTCACTGGCCAGGTACTGGGAACCGTTTCCTCGACGGCCTTCGTCTATCGCCTGGCCAACGCCAATGGCTCCCTGCAGCAGATCGATCTTAACCCAACGACGATCGGCAACACCGGCGAACTCCTCAACAACACTTATGGTGTGTTCGGCTCCCAGGGCGGCAACCAGGGTGGGAACGGCAACGATCCTGAAGAAAACCAGGATGGAGACGGCTCCAATCCGCCGCCGGACCAGCGCGGCCTGCTGGACGATCCGGGCTTCGGCCTGAACGGTTTCCAGATCGCCGGTTTCCATATCGATCCGCTGGGTGATCCGACATTGCCTGGTTTTGCAGGTCCTGGCGCACCGCCACCCGGTGGGCCGTTCTTCAACATGGATCCGAACCAGCCGTCCGGCATTCTGGTGCCAAACGATCCGCTGACCAACACGCCCACCGCCTTTTCGCTGTCGATTGCCAATTTCCCGCTGGACGAGGATACCGGCACGACATTGAACGGCTTTGCCATCAACTATCCCAATCCGCTGATTGTCTCGATGGTTGCGGGTTCGACCGTTACGCTCGCTTCGACTGCTGGCCTGACTTTCACCATCGGCGATGGCGTTGATGACGAGATCATGTCCTTCACGGGCTCGGCCGCTGCTGTCCAGGCCGCACTCAATGGTGCGATTTACACGCCGACACCCGATTCCACGCATGGCTCGCTCGAGATCGTGTTCATCGATTCGACCAACCTTGTGCAGGTTGGTTTCATCAGCGTGCCGATTTCCATCAATCCGGTTCCCGATCCGACCATCGCAAATGACGACCTTTTCTTCGACGTGCCAGAAGATGCCGGCACTGACGGAAATCCGGTCTTCACCGCCAACCTCTTTGCCGACAACGGGTTTGGCATCGACTCCGATCCGGATGTCGATGCGATCAGGGTCACGCGCTTCCGTGTCGATACCGACGATGACAATGATTACACCGATGAATTCTGGATTGATGTCCCGGAAGGCGGCAGCGCTCAATACGAGGAAAATGGCGGCTTTGTTACCGTCTATTCGGACGGCACCATCGAACTGATTCCCGGTCCGGACTGGAATCATCTCGCGCAAGGCGTGAGCGGATTCCTCGGCAGCGCACAATATGAGATCACGGACGGTCAGGGCAATTTCGCAACCGCGGTTGCTTCTGCCTTTGTCACTGGTGAAAACGACACACCGGTTGCCCCCGACGGCGAGATGATCACCAACCCCTACACAGCCGTTCACGGTACGTTGGAGGTGACCGATCCCGATGACGGAGATGTCATCACCTATTCGCTCGTCACCGGCCCACAGCATGGCACAATCGCGATCGAAGCCGATGGCAGCTTCGTCTATACGCCAGATGGCAGCTTTGTCGGGGAAGACAGCTTTGTCTATCAGGCTACCGACAGTGCAAATGCCACTGTTGTCCAGACAATGCCGATCACCATCGAGCAGAATGGCATCTACCACGTCGAGAATTACACCATCGACGGCCAGCAGGTGGAACTGCTTTTCGAGTCGATTTCACAAACGACATCAAACTGGGGCAACTTCACATTGCAGGTCAACCTGACCGACCCGCTTGAACCGGACGTCAACGTCTCCTTTGTCTTCGACGAATCCGGCAGCATGGGAACGATCGAATACGCCCTGCAGATGGAAGCAATTCAGCAGACCATCAATGACCTCCGACTTCAATTCCTGGATTCGGCGAGCCAGGTCGATATACAGATGGTTCAGTACGATTCCGGCGTCAATTCCGGCGTGTATGACCTGTTCGACCCCTTGCTGAACGATGTCGCTGCTCTCTACCCGTTTGATGGGGGTGGAACGATTTATTCCGGTGCGCTGCAGGCCGTGCTCGACTTCCTGAACGAGCCGGAACAGAGCGGTGAAACCAACTATGTGATCTTCACCTCTGATGGTGTGCCGGGAGACAACGAAACCCAGTGGGGCCCTATTGCCACAAGCATTCAGGCGCTCGCCACCATTTCCGCCTTCGGTATTGGCACGGGCGCGAACCTCGTCACGCTGTCGGCAATCGACTCCGACGCGAACGCCACGCCGGTCGTCACGTCCAGCGACCTGGCCGACGCCTTTTCCGCCACACCGGTCTTCGGCCTGGAACTTGTCAACTACAGCGTCACCGTTTCGCCTGACGGCGGTGAGGGAAGCGACTTCACGGATAACTTCTACTATTCTCAGAACGGCCTGAATTACACCTTCGACGGCTACATCAACGAGCTCAATAATGAACTGGGCTCGCAGAACATCATCACATTCTCGCTCACCTTTGATACAGATGGCGACGAGTTCACGACGGAAGATCAGCAGACCGTCACGATCAGCAACACGATTGCAGGCGCTGAAAACGACTATGTGATCATTGGCAGCGCAGGAAATGACTTTCTCGCCGGGGGCTCCCAGAACGACCAGATCAATGGCAATGCCGGCAATGACACGCTCATTGGAGGCGCTGGAGAAGATTCGCTCTATGGCGATGAAGGCGATGATCTGATTATCGGAGGAGCAGGCGCTGACACCATGGGCGGCGGCCCAGGCAAGGATACGTTTATCCTTGATTCGCTGGACTTCGGTGATTCCGAAGGCGGTGACTATATCGAGGATTTCTCGATCGACGACGATGTTCTTGATATCTCCGGATTGATCGAGGGAACCTACTCAGGTAATCCGCTGGACTATGTCGATGCCTATTTCAATGGTAGCGCAAGCTATTTCTCGGTGAACATCATGATCGACGCCGATGGAACCGGCACCGAAGCCGACTTCCAGGATGCCGTGTATGCCGATTTCAGCGAGCCGATTTCCGAAACAGTATTGAATATTGTCTTCGAAGCGGGTCAGGATCCGGTCGCGGTGCAGTTCGTCAGCAGCGCGCCAATCTGATTTCCTGAATGGCAGGGAGGGGCCTCAAGCCATGATCCGCGCGTTGGGCGATGGTATCGCCGCAATCACGCGTCGCATCTCTAGCCGCCGCCAGAAAGTGCCTGGCGTACGTCTGGCGCGACTGGCAGGCATTGCACTGCTGATTGCAATGATTGGCGTGCGGATTTCCGATCCCGTTTTTGTACAGACCCTGCGCAACCAGAGTTTCGACTTCTACCAGCGCGTGAAGCCCCGTCCCTACCAGGAATTGCCGGTCGCCATCGTCGATATTGACGAGCGTAGCCTGCGCGAATTCGGTCAATGGCCCTGGCCACGCACGCGAATGGGCGAACTCGTCGAGAAGCTCACGGCCATGGGTGCAATCACCATTGGCTTCGACATTGTCTTTGCCGAACCCGACCGCCTTTCGCCTGAAAGGATTGCCGAGGACAATCCGGCGCTCCCGGCTGAAATCAGGGCGAGCCTCCTGGAACTGGGGTCGAACGAACAGTCATTTGCCAGGGCAATCGCGGCCTCACGGGTCGTGGTCGGTGAAACAAGCGTGCGCTCCCGCTCCGATGCGGACGAACTGGCGCAGGCGCATCGCGAAATACCGCCCATGTCCATTGCCATGAAGGGCGGAGATCCGTCTCCCTGGCTTCCTCGCTTCCCCGCTCTCGTGCAGAACATGGAAATCATTTCCACGGCAGCTGCGGGCCACGGTGTCTTCACGGTCGACCCGGATGCGGATGGGATTTTCCGCCGCGTGCCGCTGATCATGAAGGTCGGCGGCCAGTTCCGCCTGTCGCTTGCAACCGAGGTGCTGCGCGTGGCAACCGGTGGCTTCACGGCCCAGACCCGCATGGACGATGCCGGCTTGCAGGCACTCGTCGTGGGCAAGGTTCCTGTTCCCACGGATTCGAACGGCGGCATCTGGCCCTGGTTCTCGCACACCTCCGATAAGCGCTACGTTCCCGCCGGCTCCATCCTTGACGGCACAGCCGATCCGCAAGCCATTGCAGGTCACATGATCCTTGTGGGAACATCCGCGGTCGGGCTGGAAGACTATCGCGCGACACCCATCGCGGCCCAGATGCCGGGTGTCGAAATCCATGCGCAGATCATCGAGAACATACTGTCCCGCCAATATCTCACGCGTCCCAACTATGCCATCGGCATGGAAACGGTATTCGTGGCGCTTACAGGACTGTTCGTGATCTGGCTGGTGCCTCAACTGGGTGCCGTGTGGGCTTTCCTCTCCGCCATACTCCTGCTCTCGGCCTATTTCGCCGGGTCCGCCTGGATGTTCGCCCAGCATCGTCTGCTGATCGATGCAACTTTTCCCTTTGCTGCCATCACCGGCCTTTTCATGATGATGGCGACGGCCAACTACATGCGTGAGGAAAGCCAGCGCCGCCAGATACGCGGTGCCTTCGGCCAGTATCTATCGCCTGCCCTCGTCGACCAGCTTTCCGACAATCCGGAATTGCTGGCGCTTGGCGGCGAGACGCGCGAACTGAGCGTCCTTTTCACCGACGTGCGCAAATTCACCACCATTTCGGAGGCCTACAAGCGCAAGCCGCAGGGGCTGACGAAACTCATGAACCGCTTCCTTACTGCCATGTCCAACCCGATCCTCGAACAGGAGGGCACGATCGACAAATATATGGGGGATGCCATCATGGCTTTCTGGAACGCCCCCCTGCCCGACGAAAACCATGCCCAGCACGCATGCCGCTCTGCACTGGCCATGATCGAGGCCGTCAGCACACTCAACCAGCAGCGCAAGCAGGAACTGGAGAACGATCCATCCGAACCCTTCCACGAGATCAATATCGGTATCGGCATCAACACGGGTGATTGCGTTGTCGGCAACATGGGCAGCGACATGCGTTTTGACTACACCGCGCTGGGTGACACGGTGAACCTGGCCTCCCGGCTGGAAGGCCTGTCCAAGCCTTATGGCATCGCCATCATTCTGGGCAACGGCACTGCCGAACTGGTCAAGGATGGCCTGCCACTGCTCGAGGTAGATCTCGTGCGTGTGAAGGGCAAGAGCGAACCGGAGAAGATTCACGCCCTCGTTGGTGGCGAGACCCTCATGCAGGACGACGTGTGGCTGGCCCTGCGCGCGCTCAACGCGTCCATGCTGAGCAGCTACCGCAATCAGGACTGGGATTCTGCCTACAGGGCAGTCGAACAGATGGAACCACTCGCCGAAAAACTCGGCATCGCGCTCAGCGAATATCTTTTCATCTATGAAGCGAGGATTTCGGAATTCCGTGCCAATCCGCCCGGCAAGGGCTGGGATGGTATCTACGACGCGACGGAAAAATAATGCCCCTCACCGCTCGCGAAGTGCTTCGTGGCGAACCTTGTTGAGCGGTTTCATCAGATATTCGAACACACTCTTCTCGCCGGTCTGAATGTCGACTGTCGCCAGCATGCCCGGCAGGATATCCAGGCGCTTGCCCTGGTGCACAAGTCCCGCCTTGTCTGTCTCGACAGTCGCCTTGTAGTAGGATTCACCGCTCTGCTGATCCGTGATTGTGTTGGGGCTGACGAGCGTGACGGTTCCCTTCAACGCGCCATAGATCGAGTAATCATAGGCGCTGAGCTTGACGCTGGCTGCCTGTCCGGAGCGCACGAAGGCGACATCGCGCGGTGGAATGCGTGTCTCCACAAGCAACCGGTCATCGGCCGGCACGATTTCCATCACCGTCGCTCCAGGGGGAAGAACACCGCCGATCGTCGTGATCGCAACGCGGTTCACGACACCGCGAACCGGTGAGCGTATTTCGGTCCGCGTATCGCGGCTTGCGGCAGCGGTGAGCGATTCCTCGACCACATTGAGCAGGCCCAGCTCCTTCGCCAGTTCGCCGCGCGCGACCGAGCGAAAATCGGCGTCCGCGCTTTTCAGGCGGTTTTCATATTCGAGTATGCCCAGTTTCACCCGTTGCCTGGAAGCCGCGATGACTTCCAGTTCGCCGTTCGCTTCTGCCGCCTGGCGTTCGAGCCTGATCAACTCGATTTCGGGTACTGCATTGCGGCTGGCAAGCTTTCGCGTGAGTTCCAGTTCCTTCTCCAGCAGCACGCGAGAGGCTTTCAGCAATTTCTCCTTAGCATCGAGTTCCGCCAGTTCCTCGTGACGTTGACTGAGCTGCGGTTCAAGCACCGCAATCTGCTTGGCAACCGCCTCCTTGCGCGAGAGGTAAAGGGCGTTTTCCGCAGCCACGAGGTCCGCGGATGCCGGATCGTCTGCACCGGGAAACACCGGCTCGCTTCCTTCCGCTTCGGCACGCAGGCGCGCAACCCGCAATTCCATGCCGCGCCTTTGCTCAGTCAGTTCGCCAAGCCGCGAACCCGTTGCAGCCTTGTCGAGGTGCACGACAACCTGCCCCTCTGCCACAAGGTCGCCATTGCGCACCGGCAGGCCCGAAATGATCCCGCCTTCCAGCGTCTGGACCAGTTGCACATCCTGCGCGGGCACGACCTTGCCCTGCGCTGACACGACTTCTTCCAGCCGTGCATTGAAAGCCCAGTATCCAAACGCCCCGACCATCGCTGCAAGTGTGAGGATCATCCATGCCGCGGCGCGCGGAACATCCTTTTCCTTCGCACCCTGCAGATTGTTGGCAAAGGCCAGTTGCTTGCGGGAGCTCATTTCGGCTCCTCCGTCCGCTTCACCGGCCTTGCATTGCGTTTCAGACCAGCCAGAACCACTTCACGCGGCCCATCCGCAACGACACGCCCCTTGTCGAGCACGATGATGCGTTCGACTATCGACAATATGTTTGCCTTGTGAGTGGCGATCAGCAATGTTCGCTCCTTGCCACAAAAACGGTCCAGCCGCTCGATGAAGCCAGCCTCCGAAATCGAATCCATGGCACTGGTGGGTTCGTCGAGAAACAGGACAAGCGGTTTGCGGACGAGGTTTCGCGCCAGCGAAACCGCCTGGCGTTGCCCCCCGGAAAGATTGGCACCACGTTCCGCCAGCATACTGCCCAGGCCATCCGGCATCAGTCGCGCAAAGGCATTGACGCCGCTCAGTTCGGCGGCTTCGCCAATTTCCGCTTCGCTCGGCGTTGCCGCACCCATGGCGATATTGTCCCGGATCGAACCGCTGAACAGTACAGGCTCCTGCGCAGCATAAGACACTGAGCGACGCAGTGCCTGGCGGCTGAACTGGCGAATGTCATTGCCGTCGATGAGGACTTTGCCCTCATTCGCCTCGAACAGTCCCGAAATGAGCTTGCCAGCCGTTGTCTTGCCCGAACCATTGGCCCCGATGATGCCGACGCGCTCGCCTGCCTTGATCCGGAAACTGACTGATACGAGCGCCGGATTGATGCTCTGGGAATAGGCGAAGGTGACATCCTTGAACTCGATTGCGCCCTTCTGCGGCTGAAGTCCCGGCGTTGTCTGCCCACCCTCAACAGGCAACTCCAGCAGGAGCGAAAGTCGGCGCATGGCCTGGAATGCCTGGCCAGAACGCGCCAGCGTCTGTGATATCGAACTCAGCGGCGACAGAACCCTGCCTGATAGGATGTTGGCTGCAATCAGCCCGCCCACCGTCATTGCACCGTCAAGGACGAGGAACACGCCCCACACGATGGTTGTCACCGAAACAAGCTGCAAAACGAGCCCGGTCGAAGCGCTCGCCAGTGCGGACCAGAACTTCGTTCCAGATGCGCCTGTGGACGCAGCCATGATCGCCCTCTCCCAGCGCTGCTGTTGCTTTCCTTCCGCGCCAGCCGCACGTATGGCCTCCATCCCGCCAAGGCTTTCAACAAGCAGGGTCTGGCGTTCGGAGACATGGCGCATGGTCCGGCGAATGCCGCTGGCGATGGGAAATCTCGCAATGAGCGTGATCACGAGCACGACCACCACAGCGGTCGTCGGCACGAGAACGAGAGGTCCGGCGATGTACCACAGGACAACCAGGAAAATGCCGATGAACAGGAAGTCGGTAAGCGCAACCAGGCTCGCCGATGTGAAGAAATCTCGCACCGTCTCGAATTCGCGGATCGTATTTGCCAGTTCGCCCGTTCCCGCGGGAAAGTGGTCGAGGCGAATGCGCATCACATGGCTGAAAAGCTGCGCACCGATGCGCATGTCCACGCGGTTGCCGGTATGATCGAGAAGCTGCGCGCGCATGATGCGCAACAGGCTGTCGAAAACCAGCGCAATCAGCACGCCAGCCGTCAGTGCCCACAATGTTGGGATCGCGAGGTTGGGTATTACCCGGTCATAGACATTCATGATGAAAAGCGGTGAGGCTAGCGCCAGCAGATTGATCACGGCTGCGGAAATGATGACCAGCATCCAGCTGGGCCAATAGGCAGAGAAGGAGCGCATGAGAAGCGTCCTGCCAGCAGCCATGCCATAGCTGTCATCGTCTCCATGATCAGCACCATCGCTGGGCGAAACGAGGATCACGCGGCCTTCGCCGAGCGCCGACAGTTCGTCGCGCGCAAGCGTTCTTTTCAGCGGGCTTCCCGTCTCGGCAGAAGGCAGTGAAACCTCGAACTGGCCGGTACGTCTCGAAATCTGGTCGACGACCAGTCCGCCGCCCTCCTTGAGCAGAACGACGCAGGGTGGTGTCAGCGGCGAAATTTCCGAAGGGCTTAGTCGAATGGTCTGCGCATGCAGTCCGCAATTGGCGCAGGCCCGCTCGAATATCTCCGCACTCGCTATGTAGCCATCGGCTGGCAAGCCCTCCAGCGCCTTGCCACTGTCAAAGGGAATGGAAAAGCGCTCGCACACATGCTTCAGGCACTGAAGTAGATTATTGTCATCCAGGCGCGAGGACGTGTCCGGGTTCGCGGCCGATCCCATCTGTCACCTGAGCGATTCGATCTTCGGCATGACGCCGCCGCGACCCGATGTATCCTGGTAACGGAACTGGGGCACGCCCGCCGAAGGTGGCGTCGCGCCGAGGGAAGACAGCAGGGTTCCTGTGATAGCCTTGAGATAGTAGGCAGAGAACAGCCGCACGCCATCGATACTGGCCTGTTCGAAACGGCTGTTGAACACAGCACTTTCTGCATCGAGCAGATCGAGAAGGCTGCGTTTGGAGGCTTCATATTCCGACAGGTAGCTGGACGAGACCTTGCGCGCTGCCGACAGCTGCTTTTCCACCGCCTGCCGGCGCAGGCCGCTCGCCAGTATCTTGCCAAAAACCGTTTCGGCCGCCTTTCTGATGTTGCGAACTTCCAGATCACGCTTCAGTTCCGCTTCCGCAGCGAGCGCTGACGCCTCCCCGATTCGGGCCTTGCGAAGGCCACCATCGTAGATCTGCCAGTTCAGGCGCAGTTTCAGCTGAACATCATTATTGTGGCCTGGCACGGCATTGAGGTTGTAACCAGCCTGTGCGCTGCCCTCGAAGCTGAGGGTTGGCATGATTTCGGACTTGGTGCGTTCCAGTTCGAACGAGAAGGCTTCCGCTTCTGCCTGCCGTGTGGAAATGGCGGTATTGTTGGCAACCGCCAGTTCCACCGTATCCGCGAGTGTGCGTGGCATGTCCGGGGGATAGCCGACGCGCTGCGTATCGGTTGGCTCCACGCCGACAGCCGCCTTGAACTTCGCATCGGCTTCATAGGTAGCCTGTAGAACTTCCGCCCGGATTGCCTTTGCCGCGTAAAGCCGTTCCTCGACCTGATCAACCGCGCTTTGGGTGCCCTTGCCGCCCTCCAGCCGCACCCTTGTTAGCTCCAGGATGCGCTGGTGATTGGCGATATTCTCATCGGCAATGTTCAGAAGAAAACGATGGCGGCGATGATCGATGTAGGATTCCACCACCTGCAGGGCCACTGCTTCGGCATTTTCCAGCACCTGCAGCGATGCCGCGTCGATCTTTGACGAATCCCGGTAGATGGCATTGGCGCGCTGGAAACCATCGAACAGGATCATGCGCATGTTGACGGTTGCCTGCCGGCGCAGCCACCAGCGGCTGTCATTTTCTGGCTCAAGGCTTTCAGGGCGTTCGACCCACTGCTTGCCGACATCGGCATCAAGATCGACCGTTGGCAGCAAGGCAGCTTTGGTCTGGTCGAGCCGATATTCGCTGGCGATTTGCCGCTCGATGGACGCCGCCACCTGCGGATGCTCGTTCAATGCCTTCTGCACCGCCTCGGCCAGAGTCATGGCGTCGGCTTGTGCAGGCTTCAACACAAGCAGGAAACAAATAGCGGGCAAGCGTACCAGCGAAGCGGGTACTTTCATCCATACTGACATTACGCGGTTAATTCCCTGCCGTTTTTTTCTGCCCCGCGACAGTAAACACTGTGAAGGGGGCAATTACAATTTCAAATCCCGTATATGCCTGCATATCAACGATTTTTGGCGTTAGCTGTTGCAGCACTGCGATAGCATTCAAGATTGCATCAGGCGCTGTTCAATCGCAGGTGGCAGGTAGAATTAACAATCAACCGCGCAGATCTTCGTCAATGTAGAGACGGATGATTTCACGGAAGTCCCGCTCTGCAGTGAACCCCAGATCAAGCGCGCGCCTGGCTTCGAATCGCTCTGGCCAGTTGCTGACGATTGCCATGATCCGCTCATCGGGCT
Source organism: Rhizobiaceae bacterium (assembly GCA_049289295.1). Lineage (GTDB taxonomy): Bacteria > Pseudomonadota > Alphaproteobacteria > Rhizobiales > Rhizobiaceae > BOKV01. Next base: position 275,452 of record JBATLL010000041.1, on the reverse strand, counting down.
GAAAGCGAATGCGATCAGCAACTTCCGCACCGGCGATTTCGCGCAGCGCTTCGATCTGATCGGCAACACTGCAGCAAAGGCCGGGCATGGTGAGCGCCCTGCGCCAACCGAGTCGTGAAAGATCGAGATTTGCAGCATGAACGAGAAAGCCGGCCGTCGCCTTGGGAGAGGCAAACCAGTGGCGAACCGTATCCGGCACGGGAAGAATGGCTTCCTGGCCGTTCAGCGGTTCGCGAATGATCCCCGAAAAGAAGGAGGAGGCAGCCATGTTAGCCTTGCCGGGGCGCACGCACACGGTGGGCAGTCGCAGGGATATGCCGTCGATGAACCCCTTGCGGCTATAGTCGCTCACGAGCAGTTCGCCGAACGCCTTTTGCGCACCATAGGATGTAAGCGGCGTGTTGAAGAACTCATCGGGAATGATATCGGGAAACGGCGCTCCGAACACGGCAATGGAAGAGGAAAACACAAACCTTGGCCGATAGGTGCTCCCCTTCGCCCTGATCGCTTCGAGCAACTGCCATGTGCCATGGGCGTTGACCGCCCAGCCCTTGTCGAAATTCGTTTCCGCTTCACCCGATACGACACCCGCCAGATGAAACACCACGTCTGCCTGCAGAGCCGCCAGCCGTTGAGCTTCCTGCAAATCGGCAAGATCGCCTGTCAACTTGCTGATCGCAAAATCGGCAGGGACATCACCAGGCGAGGCAATGTCATGCAGGATCATTTTCGAGATGGCCTGGCCGCACAACGATTTTTCCCGTGCGAGCCTGCTGGCAAGCTTCTGCCCGATCATGCCGCCGCCGCCGGTGATCAGCACCTTGACCATTTCACTCTCCCGCTTTCAGCCCGTTTCGATCCAGCAGTTCCAGATAGAGCGCGGAATGATCGAGATCCGCTCCACCAAGTTCATTGCACAAGCGGGCAAATCTTTGCTGCTGCATGGCTGACAGCGGCAACTCAAGCCTGAGTGCCTGCGCCGCGCCCATGATGTTGTTCATGTCCTTCAACTGCACGCTTGACCGCCCGCCTGGCGCGAAATTGTTCGATGTCATGCGTTCACCATGCTGCTGCAGGATAACGCTGTCTGCAAACCCGCCCTTCAGCGCATCGCGCAACCGCACCGGATCGCCTCCCCCCTTCTTCACCAGCAGCATTGCTTCGGCAACGACTGCAATAGTGCTGGCGACAATTGCCTGATTGGCGAGTTTGGACAATTGCCCCAATCCGGTTGGCCCCACCAATACGGGCCGTCCCATCGCTTCAAGGACCGGCAAGGCAGCTTCGAAGGTTTCAGCTTCCCCTCCCGCCATGATCGCCAGGTTTCCTGCTTCCGCTGCCCGTGTCCCCCCGGAAACCGGCGCATCGAGATGCCTGATGCCCATGGCCAGCAACCTGCCATGATGCGCCTGTGCTTCCTCGGGCTTGATCGAACTCATGTCGATCACCGTTGAACCTGCGCGCATTGCGTCGGCGACACCGACCTCGAACAGCACATCGTGAACAGCTGGGCCATCGCTCAGCATCGTGATGGCAAAATCAGCTCCGCGCACCGCTTCTTGCGGTGAAGCAAACACACTTGCCCCCAAGGGTTCCAGGACGCGGGCTTTTTCCGCCGTCCGGTTCCACGCATTCACCCTGAAACCCGCCTTGAGCAGGTTGCGCGCCATGGGTCCGCCCATCAGACCTGTGCCAAGCACTGCGACCAGCGATTTCTGCATCATTTCCATCCCGGTTGATCTGTCACACCTAGGGTCTGGACCCTAGCCTGTCGCCTGTGAACCGCAAACGCCTCATGCGCCATCTGTCGCTACCCGCCATAATAGCCTGTGGATTAGTCTGCCACTCCCGGCACTGCCGGGAGGCTAACATCGCTGATTACCCCGCTCGACATCCGATTGCGGCCGGTCCTGGCCAGGAACCAGCCTCTCCCACGCTTGACATGGGGCCGCAACCCATGTGCTAAAAGCCAGCGCCTTTTGGGCAGCGTCACATGGATCGTGCTGGGAGGAAATCAGCGATGAAGCTTCTGCGTGTGGGACCGGCGGGTCAGGAACGACCAGCGATCATGGACGGAAATGGCGCAATCCGCGATCTGTCCTCGGTCATCCCCGATATCAATGGCGAAACACTTTCCGAAGCGTCCCTGGCGCGGCTTCGCCAACTGGACCTTTCCCAGCTGCCGCAGATCGACAACACGATGCGCGTCGGCCCCTGTGTCGCCAGTGTCGGTAAGTTCATGTGCATCGGCCTGAACTATTCGGACCATGCAGCGGAAGCGGGAATGGCAGTGCCGCAGCACCCGATCCTGTTCATGAAGGCCAATTCCGCCATTTGCGGTCCCAACGACGATATCGAGATGCCGCGTGGTTCAACCGCGACGGATTGGGAAGTCGAGCTTGGTGTGGTCATCGGCAAGAAGGCGAAATATGTCACTGCCGCCCAGGCGCTCGAGCATGTTGCAGGCTATTGCCTCGTCAATGACGTGTCGGAGCGACATTACCAGATCGGGCTTTCAGGCCAGTGGACCAAGGGAAAATCCTGCGACACATTTGGCCCAATCGGACCCTATCTGGTCACCAGGGATGAGGTTGGCAATCCACAGGATCTCGATCTTGAACTGAAGGTCAACGGCAATACGATGCAAAAGGGATCCACGCGAACCATGATCTTCCCCGTTGCCCAACTGATCGAGCATCTTTCTTCGCTCTTTACCCTGCATCCCGGCGACATCATATCAACCGGTACACCACCAGGCGTGGGCATGGGCATGAAGCCGCCTGTCTACCTCAAGGCCGGGGATCGCATCGAGGCGATGATCGCGGGCTTTGGCGTCCAGAAGCAGCTTGTCGTGCAGGGCTGAACCATGAATAGACCCGAAGTTCTGCTGGTCGGAACCATGGCTTCCCAACTGCTTGCCGACCTGGAAGCCCATTTCACCGTTCATGTTCTTTCGCAAAGGGAAAATCAGGCAAGCTGGCTGGAAACGAATGCGCGCGAGATAAGGGCAATAGCCACAGGCGGGGCGGACAAGCTGCCGGTTTCCGTCATGGACGCCATGAAAAAGCTCAGCATCATATCCTGCTATGGGGTCGGATATGACGGGATCGACGCCAGACTTGCCGCTGACCGCAACATTCTGGTGAGCCATACGCCTGGCGTCCTCGACAATGAAGTCGCCGATACTGCCATCGCACTTCTGCTGGCAACCACACGCCGGATCGTTGCCCAGGACCGCTACGTGCGCGAAGGCCTGTGGGAAAGCATGGGTGCAGCACCACTCACGCGCGGCCTGGCCGGCAAGAAGGTCGGCATCCTCGGATTCGGCCGGATCGGCCAGGCGATCGCCCGCAAGCTTTCGGTTTTCGAATGCGATATTGCCTATCACGCGCGCAATGCAAGGCCTGACGCCGCCATTCGCTATTTCGACAGTTTGCAACCTCTGGCACTTTGGTCCGACATTCTGATCGTCATCACGCCCGGCGGCACCGCAACGCACCATCTGGTCAACCGCGACATTCTCGAAGCGCTTGGACCGCAAGGCACGCTGATCAACGTTGCGCGCGGCTCCGTTGTCGATGAACCGGCCCTGATCGCAGCTTTGCAGGAGGGGCGTCTCGGCGCAGCGGGTCTGGACGTGTTCGAGAACGAACCCCACGTGCCCACTGCCCTCATGTCCATGGACAATGTTGTCCTGCTGCCCCATGTTGGGAGTGCTACCGAGGAAACCCGCGCTGCCATGCGCAAGCTGACCGTCGACAATCTGGTTTCGTGGTTTTCCACCGGCAAGGTCATCACACCCGTTCCTGAATGCAGGCATCTACAGGAAACATGAACGTGACATCTCCTGTTTCCCGTCCGCAGAACCTGCCGCGAACGGTGTCGATTCTGGGTTCCACCGGTTCCATCGGCGTCAACACCCTCGACGTCATCTCCCAGATGGGCGGGCGCCAGGCCTTCGAGGTCATGGCAATTACCGGCAACTCCAACATTGCGCTTCTTGCCCAGCAGGCGCGCGCGTGTGGCGCGAGGCTTGCCGTTACTGCCGATGAAAACCGGTACGAAGAATTGAAGGAATCTCTTCGCGGCACATCCATCGCGGCTGCGGCAGGAACCGCGGGTCTGCTGGAAGCTGCAGCAATCGATGCCGATCTTGTCATGGCCGCGATTGTAGGAACGGCAGGCCTCGCCCCGACACTTGCCGCAGCAAGGCGCGGGGCCAGTATAGCGCTTGCCAACAAGGAATGCCTTGTTGCTGCTGGCGATCTTTTCCTTTCGGAAGTCAGGAAGGCCGGCGGCCACGTCCTGCCTGTCGATAGCGAACATTCCGCCATTTTCCAGGTCCTCGAGCAGGATCAGGACCACGCGCTGGAGCGCATCATCCTCACTGCCTCGGGCGGGCCCTTTCGCCAGTGGACCCTTGAACAGATGGAGGGTGTTACCGCCGACATGGCACGGGCCCATCCGAACTGGGCAATGGGCCTGAAGATATCGATCGGCAGCGCCACCATGTTCAACAAGGCGCTGGAAATGATAGAGGCGCAGCACCTGTTCTCGGTTGCCCCTGATGCCGTGGAGGTCGTTGTCCACCCCCAGTCCATCATTCACTCCATGGTCGGATACAGGGATGGTTCGGTCCTTGCCCAGATGGGAACACCCGACATGCGCACTGCGATCGGCTATGCCATGGCATGGCCAAGGCGAATCCCGCTGGATGTCGAACGCCTTGATTTCACAAAGCTTTCCCGTCTCGATTTCGAACCGCCCGACGAAAGGCGCTTCCCTGCCCTGCGTCTGGCTCGCCTCGCCATGAAACGCGGAGGCCTGCATGGCGCAATCCTCAATGCGGCCGAAGAAACTGCGTGCAACGCCTTCATCGACGGGCGCACCGCCTTCCTCGACATGGCGCGCATCACTGAAAAGGTGATGGAGGAAATGGCTGAGGCAGGCAGCGCGCGCGATATGGAAGACGTGTTTGCTGCCGATGCCGAAGCCAGGCGAAGAGCGGAAAGCCACCTCGCCTAGAAGCCGGTTTCAGGCATTCACGCCACCGCAGTTCGCATGAAAAAAGCCGCCCTCAGGGAGCGGCTTCCAACAGGGTTGATCCAACCAACCGGTTGCAACGATCAGGCAACGGCACGCGCGAGCGCGCACTGGCTCCACAGATCGCACAAGGCACCGACGAGATGGTCGATATCGGCATCCGTGTGGAACGGCGTCGGCGTGATGCGCAAACGCTCCGTCTTCCTTGGCACGGTTGGGTAGTTGATTGGCTGGACATAGATACCGTAATTGTCCAGCAGCAGGTCTGAAATCCACTTGCACTTTGATGCGCTGCCAACCATTACCGGCACGATATGGCTGGGATTGGTCATGTGCGGAATGCCGCGCTTGTCCAATCCCGCACGAACTTTGCGCACCGCCTCGCGTTGCGCAAGACGCTCCTCATTGCTCCGCTTGAGATGCTGGATCGAAGCGATGGACGCCGCAGCAAGCGCAGGCGGCAACGCCGTTGTGAAGATGAAGCCCGATGAGAATGAGCGTACGAAGTCGCAGACCGCCCTGCTCCCGGTGATATAGCCACCCATGACGCCAAATGCCTTGCCGAGGGTTCCCTCGATGATGGTCAGCCGGTCCATGACACCTTCGCGCTCAGCGATGCCCCCGCCACGCGGCCCATACATGCCAACCGCATGAACCTCGTCGAGATAGGTCATCGCGCCGTGCTTTTCTGCCACGTCACAGATTTCCGCGATGGGTGCGATATCGCCATCCATCGAATAGACCGATTCAAACGCGACCAGCTTTGGAACATCAGGCCCGAACTGCGAGAGTTGCCGGTCAAGATCGGCAGGATCATTGTGCTTCCAGATGCGCTTTTCCGCACGCGAATGGCGGATCCCCTCGATCATTGAAGCATGATTGAGGGCGTCCGAGAAAATCACCAGTCCCGGTATGTTTGCGCCCAGCGTTCCAAGCGATGCCCAGTTGGAAACATAGCCGGAAGTGAAGATCAGCGCTGATTCCTTCGCGTGCAGGTCCGCAAGCTCCTGTTCGAGCTTCACATGAAAGTGATTCGTACCCGAAATGTTGCGCGTGCCGCCGGCACCTGTTCCACAAAGGTCGATTGCTTCATGCATTGCCTGCATGACCCTGGGGTTCTGGCCCATGCCCAGATAGTCGTTGGAGCACCAAACCGTTACATCCTGCGTGGTGCCATCTGCCTTGTAACGCGTCGCGCGCGGGAAATTTCCCGCCGAACGTTCCAGGTCCGCAAACACGCGGTAACGGCCTTCTTCACGCAAATCCTGCAGCTTTTCGCTGAAAAACTGCTCGAAATTCACAGCTTCCGAGGGTGTCGCGGCCAACTCTGTGTCATTTGCGACCATATTCAGTCTGGTTCTGTCCGACATGTTACCTTCCCCGAACGATGGGCATCAGCCTGCCCCCGTTTTTTTACACAACCAATCTGGAACCGAACAAATTCCAAATCTTGAATAAGTTTTGCAGCCCAGGGCACATCTTGCAACCCTTTTTGAGCGTTGGAACTGCCCTTGCTGTATACACTACGTTCAATAATGGCCACTTGAGCAAGATCAAGCGTGCACTTCGTCACAGACAACCACCATGATGGAGGAAATCATGTCGCAAATTCGTGGTTTGCCTGCGCTATCCACCGAACTCTTGTCGACATTGCGCCGTTCCAGGATTCAGGACGAGGAACTGGCGCGCGACAATCGTCATCTGGCCGAGGCCGTGGAAGAAGAAAAACTGACGGGGATGCGAATCGCAATCGTCGCGCGCACCGTATCGCTGCTTGTCGTCGCCCTCCTCCTGCCGATCACCAATTTCCGCCTGGAAGTCCTCTATTACGAGTTCATGATGCTGATCTTCATCCTGATCGGCCTGGCGCAGTTGAGGGTGGCGCGTGTCGGCCAGTCGCGCCTTGAACTGGCTCTCATCTTTGCCGACCTGTTCATGCTTGGTCTGGTCCTGTTGCTGCCCAATCCGTTCCTCACGGAAACATGGCCCTCGGCCATCCAGGTCCGCTTCGACGGCTTCATGTATTTCTATCTGCTGCTGGCCCTGTCCACGCTCGCCTATTCATGGCGCACGGTCATCAGTTTCGGCGCATGGGTACCGATGATATGGGGCGGCGGCCTGATGCTGCTATGGTACTTCGGCACCAGCGTGCCGCTTCTCAGCGATGGCATGTCGGCAGCACTTGCCTCCCATCCCCGCCTTTTCGACATCCTCAACCCGAACAGCCTCGAATGGCAGGTGAGAATTCAGGAAATCGTCGTGTTCGCTCTGGTGTCGGCAATCCTGGCTCTGAAGGGATGGCGCGCCAACCAGTTGCTGGTCCGCCAAGCAGCCGCTGCCACGGAGCGGGCCAACCTTTCGCGCTATTTTCCACCCGGCATAGTCGATCAGCTCGCCAGCCGTAACCAGCCGATGGGCGAGGTTCGCGCCCAGGAGGTTGCAGTCCTTTTTGCCGATATTGTTGGCTTCACCAAGATTGCCGAAAGCGGGGAACCCGCTGCCGTCGTGGGAATCCTGCGCCAGTTCCACGCCCTTCTGGAGGAAGCGGTCTTCGCAAACCATGGCACGTTGGACAAGTTCCTGGGCGACGGCATCATGGCGACATTCGGCACGCCGACCATGTCACCTGCCGATGCTCACAATGCCCTGAAAGCCGGCGCTGACATGCTGCGCGCAGTCGATGAATGGAATGCCACCCGTGTCGCAGGCGGCGAACAGGCCATAAAACTGTCCGTTGGTATCCATTTCGGCCAGGTCATCCTGGGCGACATCGGTTCGGAACGCCGGCTCGAATTCGCAACGCTTGGCGACACCGTCAATGTGGCAGCGCGCCTGGAAAAGCAGACAAGAGCGCTGGAGTGTCGCCTGGCCGCAAGCGATGAACTTGTAAGTCGCGCATCTCAGGGCGACATTGGTGAAATCGGCCTCCAGAGGCGCGACTCCATTGTCATACGTGGTCGCGACAACATGTTGAACATCTGGGTCGCCTGAACAATCCGGCTGGTTGCCGGACGCGGCACATGACAGCGCGCTACTCTTGCGGCATTCGCGGTGTGCCTGCCACGATCAGGCTATCAACCCGATGCCGCACCAGGTCGTTACACCTGCATGGCTTGTATCAGGTGGTAAAACAAACTTCCCCACACCTTCCTGATTGCCCCGGGAGAAGACCTCCCTTTGCGAACCAGCGAAACAGCATGGGCGCCATGCATTGCAGGGGGTTATCATTATTGCCCCGGTCGCTATAAGCGATACATGAACAGACCCGAAAGAACGCAAGGGGACACGCTGCTCCCCTCATCCACACATGCGCCCCTGTCGCTGGCAACCTTCGTCGCGTTTGCCGCAGCCCTGATGTCGCTCAACGCGCTTGCCACCGACATCATGTTGCCGGGCTTTCCCGAAATCGCTGCCTCATTCGGCCAGACGGATGTCACCAGCGTACAGGCAATCGTCACAGCCTACCTCCTGGGATTTGGCCTGTCGCAGTTCTTTACCGGCTTCATCACGGACCGCTACGGCCGCCGCCCAATTCTGATCGCTGGTCTGCTGATCTATTCCGTGGCCGCGGTGTTCACAGCCGTCGCAACATCACTATCGATGATGCTGGTCTGGCGGTTCATTCAGGGGGTAGGCGCTGCAGCCCCCAGGGTCATCACGTCTGCGGCCATCAGGGACTGCTACCAGGGCAGGCGAATGGCAGCGGTGATGTCGCTGGTGATGACAGTGTTCATGGTCGCACCAATCATTGCCCCGGCAATCGGTCAGGGCATTCTGATCTTCGCGCACTGGCGCTGGATATTCACTGTCCTCGCCGCATACGGCATTGTCCTGCTTATCGCCTGCGCCTTCGTTTTTCCCGAGACCCTTGCCGTGGAACGCAGGCGCGAGATAAGCCCTGCCCGTATCGCGGAGGCTGTGCGCTCGGTCCTGGGTTCCCGCCAGACTATGGGCTACTCGGTTTCCGCTGGCGTATTCTTTGGCGCCCTGTTTGGCTACATCGCCTCGTCGCAACAGGTGCTGGTTGGCATATATGAGCTTGGCATCTGGTTTCCGCTTGTCTTTGCGCTTCTGGCGCTGACGATTTCCACCTCGTCATTTGTCAACGCACGCATCGTCGAGCGCTTCGGCATGCGCCTGCTCAGCCACATGGCCGTGATTGCCTATTCCGTGCTTTCCTTCACCATGGCAATGGTCGCTGTACAGGGCTGGCTCAGCCTGCCGGTATTCCTTGTCCTCATGTCGATGATCATGATGATCGTCGGACTGGTCTTTTCCAACTTCAACGCGCTCGCCATGGAGCCACAGGGCCATGTCGCCGGGGTTGCTGCATCCTTCATAGGCGGCATAACGGTGATTGTCGGTGCGTCGATCGGCTACTACATCGGCCTGCACTTCGATGGCACGGTCGTACCCATGGCGCTGGGCTTCGGCTTCTGCGGCATTGCTTCGATGCTGATCGTCGTATGGACCGAACGCGGCAAGCTTTTCGGAAAGTCCAACGGCTGACCACAGCCAGGGCTTGCCAGGCCTAGCGCACGATCACCGAAATGCTCTGCGATCGCCCAATTGCATCCAGCACGGTGAGACGCGCGGTTCCCGCGCCATCCGGCACCCATTGCATTTGCCTGCGTCGCGACTTGTTGTCCTGCGGTCTGCCGTTTGCAAGTAGCCTGAATGGCGGCACGCCGCCCTGCAGCTTCACGACGATCGGCGATGGTTCCGCCTGCGCCGCAGCACCTGCATCAACCTCGCTGCCGTCCACTGGGAACTCTATGTGAAGGCCGCGCGAGCCCGTTCCGTTCCCGCCCGCATAGAGTCCGCCCGGTTGCGGATCGAAGCGCCGCAGCGGAACCGGCAGGTCGTCCTGTGAAAGCCTGACTGCACCCGCGGGAGCCTCGGGAAAGGGTTCAGGCTGGAAACCGGATTTTTCAAACGCCTCGAACAGGACCGGCGCTGCCATCGTCCCCCCCGTGATGCCGGGTACCGGCGCATTGTCGGCGCGCCCAACCCATACCCCGATCACATGCGCACCGTCAAAACCAATTGCCCATGCATCACGGTAGCCGTAGCTGGTGCCGGTCTTGTAGGCGATTGCCATCGGCTTGGAACCAATCGGTTCACCCACGCCGGCAAGCATGTCAACGACATGCCAGGACGCCACCCCACCAAGCATCTTCTGCCCTGGTAGCGTTCCGGGGTCGCGCCGAATTCCATCACCTGAAGCCAGCGGCGTATTGGAAGTTGAAGCAAGATTGACGTATAGCTGGACGAGATCCTGCAGGGAAAGGCCTGCCCCGCCAAGTGCCAGCGAAAGGCCAGGCCGTTCGCCTGGCGGCAGTGTCAGAAAAACACCTGCGCGCCTGAATCGCGAGACCAGCCTCTGCGGCCCGGTGACATCCAGCAGGCGAACGGCTGGAACATTCAACGACATCTGCAAGGCCTGGCGCACACTCGTGTCGCCCTGATAGGTCATGTCGAAATTGGCCGGTCTGTATCCATGGAAATCGGCAGGCCTGTCGGAAATCAACGTTTCCGGCAGCACCATGCCATCCTCGATGGCAAGCCCGTAAATGAACGGCTTCAGCGTAGAGCCGGGGCTCCGCAACGCCAGGCTCATGTCGATCCAGCCGAAACGGTCATTGTCGAAATAGTCGGCAGAACCCACGCTGGCCACAATGTCGCCGGTGCGGATTTCCGCTGCAATGATTGCCACCGACACGCGCGCGCCAACACGTCGCGCCGCAGCGCGTGCCACGCCTTCAAGCTGCTCCTGCACATCCCGATCCAGCCGCGTCACATGGCGATTGGCGGTCGGATTGCGATCGCGTGCCGCCTGCGCAAGATGCGGTGCAAATTGCGGCATTGCGCGTCTGGTTCGCGGAACCGGAAACCGGCTGACCCGTTGAAGTTCGCCGCGCTGGATCACGCCCGCATCCGCCATGCGTTCAAGGACGCGTTTTCGTGCTTGGGCGGCCGCCGCGCGGTTCCTGTCCGGTCGCCGCATTTCAGGCGATTGCGGCAGGGCAACGAGGAGGGCTGCTTCATGCAGGGCGAGCCGAGCAGGCTCCTTTCCGAACCATGAAAGGGCAGCGGCCCTTACACCTTCGATATTGCCGCCATAGGGCGCCATCGTCAGGTACAGGCCAAGGATTTCCGCCTTGCTCAACCGGCGCTCGATCTGGATTGCGCGCGCCATCTGGCGCAGCTTTGCCGTCAATGTCCGCTCTTCACGGGGCTCCAGCAGTCGCGCCACCTGCATCGTGATTGTTGATGCGCCAGACACGATGCGGCCGTTGACGGCAAACTGCCCCGCCGCGCGCAGCAGCGCAAACGGATCGACCCCATGATGAGAATGGAAACGCTTGTCCTCATAGGCAATCAACATCGCCACATAGGCCGGATCGACCTTGTCGGAATCGGCTGCAAGTCGCCACCTGCCTTCCGAATTCGCAAACACCCGCAAGAGCCTGCCATCGCGATCAACAACTTCTGTCGACAGCCTCTTGCCATCGGGCAAGGGCGGCGGAAAGGCGCTGTCGGCCCAAAGCGCTGCTGCACAAGCGACAACAACCGTCAGGAACAGGGCGAGGCCCGCCCTGGCGGCTGTCTTCAGGACCGAACGACTGGTCCTTTGGCTCGACACTTGTTCGCTCGACACTGGCTTGTTCCGCCCCTATTCCGCCTTGCCGATCTCCAAGAAGCCGGTTGCCGTGCGGGCCGAATATTGCGGACGATACATGTCTTCCACGCTCGCTGCTGGCAGGGAATAGACCCCTGGCGTCACAGCGCGCACGACATAGGCCACCGAGAATGTCCGCTCGCTGTTGCCGGTGCGATCAAATGCAGCAACAAACCGGTCGTCACGGAATTCCGAATGGGCCGTTTCCACTTCACCCAGCCAGTCGAAACCTTCAAGCTCCGCACTCTTGACCAGTCGCGGATTGTCGATCTCGAATCCGCCAGCGAGCAGATCGGAAATGAGAACGCGCGAATTCCAGCCATTGAGTTCCGAAACTTCGATGACAACCACATAACGATCGTTCTGGCGCACCGAATTCATGTCGGCGTCAGAGCCGTCGAGATTGTAGAACTTGCGGTTGATTTCGAAGCCGTCCCCGCCCGCTGGCAATGGGTCAAGCGGCGAGGCGATTGTCGTGACCACTGCCGTGAGCGCGTCTGTCGTGCGATTGGCAATGCTCACACTTTCGTTTGCCAGTTCGGTGCCGTCCAACTGGTTCGCATAGGCGCCAGCATGGCTACTGCCATTGACGTCCAGTCGAATGGCCTTGTTGCGCTCCTGGATTGCCCGTGCCGCGAGCAGCAGCCACGCATCTTCCTGTGTGGAAGTGTAGGTGCGGCTGCCGACTTCGGACGCAACCAGATCCATCATGTCTTCCAGCTGCGGCTGGATCGGACGCATCTCGGAAGCAAGCGCCACCATCGCGGCACCATCGCGCAGTGCCGAGCCGTAATCGGATCGCGACAGATCGCGCGAGTCCGGACTGCGTGCGAAGGCCAGCGCGGAGGAATAGACGCGGTTTGCCCTTTCAAGCTCGTTGTAGAGGGATAGGGCAGCGGCAATGTGCGAACGTGCCAGGGGTGACCTGAACTCATCGATCCGCGTGTCGGCATAATAGCGCAGGTCGTTGAGCGAGGCTCGACGATTGCGCGCCAGCACATAGAGCGCATAGGCGATTTCATTGCCGCTGTCCTGCAGATCGTCGGTATAGGAGAGCGTGTTCTGCAGATTGGAAAGTGCCAGCCTCAGGGCCTGTTCTGGAACCTCATATCCCTTCTCGACTGCCCGCGTCAGGAAATCGCTGACATAGGAATCAAGCCACAGATCGCCACTGCCTGGCCCCCAGAGGCCGAAGCTGCCGCTGGAGGACTGGTAGGACAGCACCCGCTGGATCGCGCCGTTGATGCGCTTTGCGATTTCCTCGCTGCCATCGCGCAAGCCCGGTTCCTGGAATTCGGACAGATAAAGCAGCGGCATCGCCCTGCTCGTCGTCTGTTCCGCACACCCGTACGGGTAGCGATCGAGCCTTGCCAGAAGACCCGGCACATCGAAGGCAGCACGACTGGACACATTGACCGACACACGCGCGCCTTCCGGTACACTTTGTGCCAGCAGCTCGTTGTCGATAAGCACCGTGCCGCCATTGGCAGCGAGCGGAAACTCCATCCGTGTCGAGATCGGCAGGGTTGCCGGACGCACTTGCACGACGCGCGCGACAGTCGACACTGGCGTGCCATCAAGCGCGATCATGAATGTCAGTTCGCCGGTTCCAGACTTGATGGCCTGGAGCGGCAGTTCGATCACCTTGCGCTCACCGCTGGCAAGCGACAGCGACTGCGTACCCAGCTCTGCGCTGACAAGGTCGGTGCCGGCGAGTTCGAGACTGTAGGTCCCTGCCGGTCCGTCCGTATTGTGGATTTCAACAATCGACTGCGCCTTGTCTCCTGGCGCCAGTATCCGTGGCAGGCTTGCAGACAGCACAACCGGATCACGTATGATGACATCCTTGTTGGCAGCACCAACGCCAGCCTTCGACCATGCCACAGCCATGACCCTGGCAGTGCCGTTGAACTGGGGAAGTTCGAAGCCGACCAAACCCTGCCCGTTGGAATCGAGCTTGACGATGCCCGAAAACAGCGACAGCAGCTTTTCGGTCGGTGGGTTTCCCTGTGCCGAAAGTGCGGGTGCATCGCCGCCCGTGCGCAGTTTGCCGAAGGCTCCGAGCGAACCATCGATCAGCTTTCCATAAATGTCCCTGATCTCGAGCCCGAGCTTGCGCTGGCCAAAATAGTGCGAAACCGGATCGGGCGGGGTGAACCGTGTCAGGTTGAGAATGCCGACATCGACCGCAGCAATCGTGACATAGGCTTCGTCACTGCCCGAACCGACTACCGAAACAGGAATGGTGAGCACGCTGTTGGGCTGGACCTTTTCAGGCAGATCAAGCGAAACCGACAATGCTCTTTCGCGTGGCGAAACTGCAAGCCAGGTCGTACCAATCGAGCGGTGCGGCAGCCGCGAATCCGCGTCAGAACCCGCACGGTAAAGCGTTGCAGTGACATAGGCGCCACCGCCCCAGTCTTCGCCAACCGGAATATCGATTTCCGATCCGCCTTCCGCAACGGAAATGTTCATGGTCGAAAGCAGGCGGTCCGCACCCACTGTGATGAGCAACTCACCGGAATGGCGTGCATTGACCCGCAAGTGCGCCGTGTCGCCGGGTCCATATTCCTTTGCATCGAGCGCGATTTCGAGTGCATCGGGTGTTTCCGTGGTCGATGCATCGACATACCAGCCCGCTTCGAATTCAACCGAGCTGGCTGGCCCGTCGGCATCCGGGCTTTCCACATCGAGACGATAACGGCCCCAACCCACTGCCTGGGAAAGTGCTGCAGTTTCACCCTTCAGGGCATCAAGTGTTCCGTCGCCCACGAGTTGCGGGATTTCCACCGGCTCGTAGCGCCAGTAGCTGCCGTCCCGGTACCATTGATAATTGCGTTCAATCCGGCTCAGCGTCCAGCGCAAACCCTTGATCTCCGCTGGCTGTCCCTGACCGTCAACGGCAATGATCCTGAAGTTCGCCGTGCTGTTCTCGCCAACGGTATGATCCTCGAACTCCGGCTTGACACCGATGAGCAGGCCATCCCTGATCACCGGCAGAGTGAGACTGCGCTCCACCGCCCTGCCGCCATCTTCGCGCATGCGCACGATGAGATCAGCAACAAGCGGCCGCGTCGTGGACGGCAACTGCCCGATCGCAGCTTCGAAGCTGGCCTTGCCGTCTTCGTCGGTCGGATCGAGATCGGAAAGCTGAATGCTTTCGGAGCCCTGATCATCCTCATCCGAAAGGCCGAATTCATAGCCTGGCAGGGCCGAGAGCTCGCGAACCGGCTTCAGCCGGATTTCTCCCTCTACCGCCAGGCCAGCGGCAGGTGCACCATACAGATAGCGCCCCAAAAGGCTGATCGCCGCCGGTTTTGTCAGCGAGATGGCCGCATCAGTGCTGGAGAGGTCGAACTCGGTGCGGTCCGGAATGAAATCTTCCACCAGGAACGGCAGATCGCTCAAGGGCTCGCTATCGGGATCGCTGTGAACCTGCACACGCCACACGCCGGGCATGGCATTGTCCTGCAGGTCTATCGAGCTTTCATGACCAGAAAGCGAAGCCGTACTGGAAACGCTGCGCAGCGCCTCGACACCGTCAGGCCGCCTGAAGATCACCGTGAGTGGGATATCGGCAGAAGCATTGGCACCTGAATCGCGCACAAGCGAAACCGCATGAACGCTCTCGCCGGGGCGATAGATGCCGCGCTCGAGATAGGTGTAGACGTCAAGCGGTCCGGGCGTCTCACGCCCGGTCACGCCACGGTCAGAAAGATCGAACCCCGCCTTGCTCATGTCAAGGAAGACGAAATCGCCTTCTCCCGCGTCACCATTTCGTGCGGTCAGCACGGCTGGTGCCTGCCCGGCTGTACCGCGCATCAGGCCTGGCGACAGGACGGCCTTGCCTTCATCGTCTGTCGTGGCCGTGCCAAGGATTTCATTGTTGCGGGCAAGCAGCGTCACTTCGACGCCAGCCATCGGCTTTGCCGAATCCAGCGAACGTGCAAACACCGACAATCCATCCGTGCCCGCATAGGTCGACAGGCCGATATCGGAAACGAGGAACCACTGTGTCGCCAGCTGTTCCCAGCTTTCCTGATGCGCTTCGGGAACCGTGGCGGTCAGCACATAGATGCCCGGTTCGCGATTGGGCAGCGCCTCGTCAACCGGAAAGCTGGTAATTGCTTCCTTGTTGTGTTCGCTTTGCAGATCGATCGAACCTTTCCAGACCGGCGCGCCAAGTTCGTCAGCGATACGCTCGATCGAATAGCCTTCCAGCTGCGTCAGGAATTGCGATCCGGTGAGCAGCGCGGCAAGCGAGCGGTCGCCCACACGGTAAAGCTGGAGGTCAGCTGTTGTTGCATTGATCCCGACAATCGGAATGCCGCGCCGCGCGGAGACCGGCAGTACGAAATTCTCACCGGTGAACCGAACCGCCGCAGCCCGGTCGCGAATGTAGGAATTGACGACAACCGGTTCCTGCAGCTGTTCGCCAACGATGGACGGAAGGCCGGCGCGCAGCGTTACCCGGTAATTCTGGCCGTGTTCCAGCCCTTCAGCACAAATCTGGCTGCCAGACGCCTCGATCGCGCCCGATTCTTTTCCGCTGACCGTGACATAGCTTGAATAGTCTATACCTGTCTTGACCAGTTCTTCCGACAGTTGCACGCAGATTCTGGGCGTCGGTGTATCCGCGTCGACACTGTTGCCGGTGACGCGGAATCCCTTACGCGCCCGCAGATCAGCAAACTCGCGCGATACCTGTGGCGAACTGACTAGTTCCAGGCTCTTCTTGTAGGCTTCGAGTGCAGGGCGATAAAGCGAGCGCTGTTCGAGCGCCATTGCCAGCACAGCAAGGGCCTCCGCCCTTTTCGAGGCCGTGCGGGACAAGCCATAGGCGGCAATCGCTGAAGCGGTGGAAAGTTCCTGCATGCGATAGTTATAACTGCCGGTGGTCTGCAGCCATCCGCTCGCAAGTCTCGAGAACTGCAGATAGGTGTCCATGTTTTCAGGCTCGGCCCGCACGGCTTCCGCAAAAGCACGTGCCGCTTCGATAGTCCGGTTTCCAGCCAGTTCGGCCTTGGCGATGTCGAGCATCTCGCTGGCGCTGCCGAGGGATTCCTTCTTGCCGGAAAAGGCCTTGCCGCTGAATCGCTTGGCTTCGTCGAGTGTGCCGGAAGGGACGAAATCGAGCGCAGGCGGCGCTCCGAGGTCCGGTTCGCTGGCCACTTCAATGATCTTGCCGGCAACGGCCCCCTGGAAAGGACCGATCTTGTCGAAATCGCTCTTCAGGAAACACCAGCTAGCCTTGGTATTGTAGGTGAAAGCGCGGCAGGACGGGTCATCGATACACGACGCCTTGCACTGTTCGAGGGTGACATCCTTTTCGGTTTGCAGGTCAAAGCCGAAATAGTCGGAATCCTGGGTGACTTCGATCTGGCGATCCATCTGCTGTGCAGACGCTTGCAGTGTAGAAATGGAAAAAGCCGACAGAAACAGGAAAACAGCGCCAAATGCCAACCGCATTGGTTCCCTCCAAACAGATTGCGCCCCTGATTGATTCAGACCCTCGATCCCAATTGTGTCAATTTAAAAACAGGAATCTTTCTGTTGAGGGTTTTTCGGTTTCCTGGTTCGATCAGGAGGTGAACTTGCCCCCACTTTGCGCAACGTCACGCAATTTTTGACACGGCATCAGGCTGGAATCCCCGGTATTGCGCGCGTAGCGCTCAAGGCTTTCACACACATGAGCCGCCCCAAGCACGTCGGCATGGAACATTGGCCCGCCATGCTGTACCGGCCAGCCATAGCCATAGACCCACACGACATCGATGTCGCTGGCACGTGACGCTATGCCTTCGTCGAGGATTTTCGCGCCCTCATTGATCATCGGAAACAGCAGGCGCTCCAGGATCTCTTCCTGGGAGATGGCGCGTCGCGTGATGCCCATCCCTGCAGCGATCCGCCCGATCAGCGCGTCGATTTCGGGATCAGGCTCACCACGCCGCGAACCTTCGGCATATATATAGTAACCCTTGCCCGTCTTCTGGCCGAAACGCCCCATCTCGCAAATGGCATCGGCAACCGGCGACACACGGCCAGCCTGCTTGCGACCGCGCCAGCCGACATCAAGACCGGCAAGATCCCCCATCGCGCAGGGTCCCATCGGGAAGCCGAAATCCGTCAGTGCCTTGTCGATTTCTTTCGGCGAAGCACCTTCGACGAGCAACCTTTCAACCTGGCCGCCGCGCGCGTAAAGCATGCGATTGCCGACGAAGCCATGGCATACGCCGACAGTCACCGGCACCTTGCCGATTTTCTGGCCAACAGCGATTGCCGTCGCCAATGTCTGGAAATCCGTTTTTTCCGCTCGGACCACTTCGAGAAGGCGCATCACATTGGCCGGTGAAAAGAAATGCATGCCAACGACCTTTTCGGGCCGGCTGGTGGCAGAGGCAATGGCGTTCACATCCAGCGTGGAAGTGTTTGTCGCCAGGATCGTGTCTGGCCGCGTGACCGTATCAAGGCGGGAGAATATCTCCTTCTTGAGTGCCATGTCCTCGAACACAGCCTCGATCACCAGATCGCTTGATGCAGCTTCCGCCATGTCTGTCGCAGGGCGGATGCTGCCCATTCGTTTTTCAACCCATTCCGCACCCATGCCCGACCGCGCTGCAGAACGTTCATAATTCTTGCGAATGACGCCCATGCCCCGCTCAAGGGCTTCGGGTGACGGATCGATGATCGTGACGGGAATGGAGAGGTTGGCGAAATTCATCGCGATGCCTCCGCCCATCGTTCCCGCGCCCAGAACCGCCACGGCGTTGACCGGGTTCCCCCTGACGCCTTCGGGCATGTCGTCGATCTTGAGCGCCAGGCGTTCGGCAAAGAACATGTGGCGTTGCGCTGCCGACTGCGTCCCGGATTTGAGGCCCATGAACAAGGCCCGCTCTTCCCGCAATGCCTCCGCATAGGGCATGGTCATGGCATTGCGAACCGACTGCACACATGCCCTTGGCGCATCGAGACCGCGCTTGCGCGACAGCACACCGGCAGCAGCTTCATCAAAGTCTTCCAGTGTCACATCATCGAGATGGGCGCGTTCGCGGCTTATGCGCCGCACAGGTTGGCCCGCCTCGACAACTTCGCGGGCGAATGAAATGGCTGCCTCGCGAATGTCATTCTCCGCGATGCGATCAAGCATGCCCAGCGCCACTCCATCGCGCGCACCAACCATGTCGCCTGATACAATCATTTCCATAGCCCTGATCGGACCGGTGAGGCGCGGCAGGCGCTGGGTGCCGCCTGCACCCGGCAGCAGGCCCAGCTTCACTTCAGGCAGACCAAGTCTGGCCGTGGGCGTTGCAACGCGGAAATGGCAACCAAGTGCCACTTCCATGCCTCCGCCAAGTGCAGTGCCATGCACCGCTGCAACCACCGGCTTTGGGGAAGCCTCGATGATGTCGATGACATCGGGCAGATAGGGTACTTCAGGTGGCCGGTTGAACTCGCGGATATCTGCGCCTGCAAAAAAGGTGCGTCCTTCGCAATGGATCACAATCGCAGCGACGTCGCCATTTTCATTGAGTTCGCCGATGCCCGCTTTCAGACCGGCGCGAACCGCCGTTCCCAGCGCATTGACCGGTGGATTGTTCACGAGGATCAATCCGATATTGCCGTCGACTTCAGTCCTGACCACGTTGCTCATGCCTGCCCTCACTTTGTCGGCACGTTATTGATACAGGCTTTTTTCTGCAACCGGCCAGAACGCGCTTCCGCTCACAGGGCGCTCGCGGCTATACATGTTTCCACTGATTTCATACCCAGATGCGGGACCGTTGATGGCACTTCCCACCAGACCTGTTCGGACTTCCTACGACGTTGTCATCGCAGGCGGCGCGATCATGGGTTCTTCCGTGGCCTGGTTTCTCTCGCAGAATCCGGACTTCGACGGCACGATACTGGTTGTGGAACGCGACCCCTCCTATGAATGGGCTGCGACTTCCCACACGAACAGTTGCATCCGCCAGCAATTCTCAAGCGAGATCAACGTTCGCATTTCCCAGTTCGGCGTGGATTTCGTGCGCAATTTCCGCTCCTACATGGGCAACGGACCCGACATTCCACAGCCGACAATTCATGCCTTTGGCTATCTCTACCTGGCCGCCAGCGATCAGTTTGCCGAGAACCTGCGCCTCAACCAGGCCACGCAGGCGGCATTGGGAGCGGGCACGCGAATCCTGTCACCCGATCAGATTGCGCAAGCCTGGCCCTTCTACAATCTGGAAGGAATCCTGCTGGGCAGTCACAACAATCGCGACGAAGGCTATTTCGACGGCAACACCCTATTCGACTGGTGGAAGCGGGAATCCCGGCGCAAGGGCGTTGAATATGTGCATTCGCAGGTTATCGGCCTGAAGAAGGAGGCTGACCGCATAGTCTCGGTCACCCTGCAGGACGGCACCGAGATTGCTTGTGGCACCTTCGTCAACACGACAGGAACGAGGGGAAACAGCGTTGCCCGCCTGGCTGGCCTCGACATCCCGATAGAGCCACGCAAGCGCTACACCTTTGTCTTCGATGCCGCCGAACGGCTGGACAGGGACCTGCCGCTGACGATCGACCCGTCGGGCATTCATGTACGCACCGATGGAGCCTACTACATGTGTGGCTGCGCTGCGGACGACGATTCGCCCGTTGATCCCGATGATTTCGCCTTCGATCAGACGGTCTGGGAAGAAAAAGCATGGCCTGCGGTTGCCAACCGAATTCCCGCCTTCGAACGTGTGAAACTGCTGAACAGCTGGGTCGGGCATTACGACTACAATCTGCTCGACCAGAACGCCATTGTGGGACCGCACACACAGGTTCGGAATTTCCTGTTTGCCAATGGCTTTTCAGGCCATGGCCTGCAACAGTCACCTGCCGTCGGCCGGGCAATAAGCGAATGGATTGTGCACGGGCGCTATATCACGCTTGACCTGTCGCCGCTGGGCTACGAACGTATCGAGGCTAATCGTCCGCTGCTGGAGCGGGCCGTCATTTGAGGTCAAAAATGGAACTGCCGCAAAACAGGTTCAAGGATGCCATTCGTCAGCGCCGCAAGCAGGTCGGTCTGTGGGTCAGCCTAGCCAGCAATTTCTCGGCTGAAGTTGTTGCCCATGCCGGCTTCGACTGGGTGGTGATCGACATGGAACATTCCCCCAACGAGGTCATGGATGTTGTCGGGCAGTTGCAGGCGTTTCAGGGAACGACGACAACGCCACTGGTGCGCCCCATGTGGAACGATTCCGTTGTGGTCAAGCGTTTGCTCGACATCGGCGCGCCCGGGCTTGTTTTCCCGATGGTCCAGTCGGTCGAGGAAGCCAGGGCAGCAGTAAGTGCAACGCGCTATCCACCAGGGGGCATTCGCGGCGTCGCGGGAAACCAGCGCGCAAATGCC
This sequence comes from Rhizobiaceae bacterium, assembly GCA_049289295.1. Classification (GTDB taxonomy): domain Bacteria; phylum Pseudomonadota; class Alphaproteobacteria; order Rhizobiales; family Rhizobiaceae; genus BOKV01. The sequence goes on along the minus strand of JBATLL010000041.1, from coordinate 254,342 downwards.
TTTGGCCGCATCAAGGACTATTTCAAGCGCGTCGAGGAAGAGACCTGCGTGATCGTGCAGATCGAAAGCCGCGCAGCCATGGCTCAGGCTCGCGAAATAGCTTCAGTGGACGGCGTTGATGGTGTTTTCTTCGGACCAGCCGACATAGCCGCAGACATGGGCATGCTCGGTCAGCCAGCCCACCCCGATGTCTGGGAAGCAATCATGCCGGCAGCGCGCGCCGTCATGGATGCGGGCAAACCGGTTGGAACGCTTATCAGCGACATGGCGCTCGTACGCAGGCTGTTTGCCGATGGCTTCACCTTCATCGCTGTCGCGACCGATCTGTCACTGCTGATCAGGGGCGTGGACCAGGCATTGGCGGAAGGACGCGACGCGACGCACTAGTCCCGAGCACGGTCCGCAATTTCAAAGAATGCCCAGCTGGCGCACAGCCTCCAGGAGGTCCTTGCGGCTTTCTTCAAGGCTTTTACCGCTTGTGCTGACCATCGTTTCGGCTCGCGCGTAAAGCGCTTCCCGGCTGGTCAGGATCGACTTCAGATCGTCCAGTGCCTTCGGGTTACCTGCCATGGGCCGCTCATCGCCCTGTTCGCGAACCCGCTTCATATGCTCTTCCGGCAGGGCTTTCAGCCAGATCGTATGAAAGTTGCGCAACAGGAACGCGAAGGTCTCCGGTTCGCCAACAATACCTCCAGCAACTGCCAGCACCACAGAATCCGTGGTCGCTATGACACGCTCGATCGCTTGGCGTTCGAGCCGCCGATACCCTTCCTGGCCATATAGAGCCATGATCTCGTCAACCGGCATGCCTGCCTGTTCCTCGATCTCATGATTGAGTTCGACAAAGGCCATCTTGATATCCTGGCCAAGCATCCTGCCCAGCGAGGTCTTGCCAGCACCCCGCAGTCCGATCAGACATATTCTCTGCCTGCGCAACTGCGCCGCCCGATCAGGATTGAGTATCTGGTTCACGCGCTGGCGTTGCTCGGCATTCGCCGAGCGGTAAAGGCCAGCGATCATCGCGGATTCGGAACTCCACGGATCCTCCTCGCTGACGAGCCATTCCACCTTGTGATCGAGTGCCGCAGCGATGCGAAAGAGAAGCGCGATCGATATGTTGCCTTCTCCGTTTTCGAGCTGGGCAAGATAGCGCTGGGACACGCCTGACAGTTCGGACAGCACACGCCTGGCTATGCCCTTGCGCTGACGCGCCTTGCGCACCCGTTCGCCAACTGCGGCGACGAATGCGTCGGTTGACTCGCCCTGCCCTGCCTGGCGAACAACGTCACCGCGAAAATTGGTTATCTCCTGCATGCGGACACCAATAGTGAATCATAATGCATAGTTTTAATCGCAAGAAAAAAACATGCAATATAATTCCAACACAAAACAGGCCTGGCTTACCTCAGGATTGCCGCGCCACAACCAGCGCCTCCAGCCGTTCCCGCAATTCGGCTGGTACCTTGAGTTTCTTGAGATGCGAATCCGCCTCCACGAAGACTTCGACGAATTCTCCCCGGAAGCAATCGATGCCGTTCTGGCGGCCCGTGACCTCGAACCGAATGGAGGTTTCACCAAGACGCAACAGCCTGACCTCGCACAAGAGCCGATTGCGCGGCGTGACCGGCGAAGTGAAGTCGAGTGACATGTGAACGAACGGAGTGCCGACTTTTCGATCCACATTCATGTGAAACCAGTCAGCGCCTGCATGGGTTTCCCACCAGGCATCGATGGCATCAAGCGCAAAATAGGGGATGCGCCCGGTATAGGCGATGCGGGCCGGATCGCAGTCCGCCCAGCGCACGGCAATCGAATGCACGAAAGGTGTCGGCCCCTCACCGCTCATCAATAGGTCTCCACATGATAACGCCCCTCTTGCCGCATCGCGTCACGGACCATATTCCATTGCAGGCCAATGCCTTCTGCAATGCTTCCCAGCGCCTCGTCAACGCCGCGCTCCATGTCGCGCAGTCCGCAGACATAGATGTAGCAGTTGGGATCGACAAGTATATCGCCAATTCGCTCGTCAAGCGCGCGCAACCTGTCCTGCACATAGGTCTTTGGCTGGCCCGGCACACGGCTGAACACCAGATGTTTTTCCAGAAGTGTATCGGGAACCTTGTTCAGCGGTCCGAAATAGGGAAGGGAATCCGGGGTACGCGCGCCAAAGACAAGCATCATGCCCCCCGGCGCTTCGGGATTGGCCCTTTGGCGACGCATCGTGAAAGCGCGAAACGGAGCTGACCCGGTGCCAGTGCAGATCATGATGATACGCGCCTGCGGATCATTCGGCATCAGGAAGGTCGATCCGAACGGACCGGTTACCTGAACCTTGTCGCCCTTCTTCAGGTCGCATACGAAGTTGGAGCAGACCCCGCCGGTCTCCCGTTTCACTGTGATGGAGAGATTGTTGAAGTTGGGTCTTTCGCCATCGCGAGGACTGGAAACCGAATAGAGGCGCGGCAGGTGCGCCTTGCCGTTCGCATCGGTTCCAGGTGGGATGATACCAATGCTCTGCCCTTCCAGCACAGGGAAGGGCAAACCGCCAAAGTCGAGAATGACATGGTGGACATCGCTGTCCGAACCATCCACCGTGAGCCGGTAATTCCCTTGCACGCTTACCGTTGCAGGCTTTGCCATTGTATAGAGATTGATCGCCGGTTTCGAAGCAGTTGCGGGCGCCTTGGCCCGGCCTCCCGCACCTGAATGGGCCTGTTCCAGCAGTGCCGCGACAACCTCGTCCAACGCTTCAATCGATGTTGCGGCTTCCGACGCCGAATCGGGAAAGGACTGCTGCGACGGCAATTCCGACCAGCCATACTGTTCGGCAAGGCTGTAGGGCTCAAGCACGACACGCCATTCATCGATGGATCCTGTCGGACACACCGGAATGCAGGCCATGCAGTAATCACACTTCGAATGGTCAACGACGACATTGGTATCGTCATGCTCAATCGCTTCGAGCGGGCAGGTTGCCTCGCACGTGTAACACCGGATGCATATTTCCGGATCGATCAGATGCTGCTTGAGTGGCTTGCTCATCATTCACTCCCGCCAGTGAGCGCGTTGATTGGCGGGAAGGCAACCCTCGCCTCCCCGCGAAACGCGGTAATCAGGCCATGTGCAGCTTCACATATTCGAAGTCGCCCGGCTTGTTGTCGATGCCAACTTTCGGCGGTGCGATCCAGCCGGCATATTTGCCGGGCTCGGAAACTGGCTTCATCAGCGACTGGATATAGTCGCCATCCGCGTGGCTCGGCAGCCAGTCCTTGGCAGCGGCATCATATTCTGCACCACTGAGAAGCTTGCCTTCCGGGTTGAACAGCTTGCCCGAAAACACGCCGATCTGGCGGTGGAAAGCCTCGTGGGGAAGCTTGAGTTCGAAGTTGATCCCTTCCTTCTCGATGATCTTGTTCCAGCGTCCCACACCGCCGGCGGCATCGCGCGTATAGTCATCCCGCAGGCGCATGTTGATGGCAGTGAGCGCTGGCACGTCATTGAGAACCACCTTGCCGTCCACAAGGTCCCAGACCTTGTAGGTGTCTGCGGTCAGCTTGTGATCGTCATCAAGCTTGTTCTCCATGTACCGGCCCTTGATCCCGGAATTGAAGGCATTGGCTGCATTCGTGGAGACTTCCTGACCGAACAGATCGAGCGACAGGGTATAGTGCAGGTTCAGCTTCTTCTGGATAAGCGGCAGGTCGATGACGCCCAGCGCCCTGATCCGGTCCACATCATGAGGATCGCTGATTCCCGCGGCATTCATGGCTTCGCAGGTGCGCTGGATTGTGCGCCCTACCCCGGTCTCGCCGACGAACATGTGGTGCGCTTCTTCCGTCAGCATGAAGCGGCATGTGCGCGACAGCGGGTCGAACCCCGACTGGGCCAGCGCTTCAAGCTGCATCTTGCCGTCGCGGTCAGTGAAATAGGTGAACATGAAGAATGAGAGCCAGTCTGGCGTCTCTTCGTTGAAGGCACCCAGCATTCTGGGCGCTTCCTCCGATCCGGACTGCCGACGCAGGAGATCATCGGCTTCCTCGCGGCCATCTGCCCCGAAATACTTGTGCAGCAGGTAGACCATTGCCCACAGGTGGCGACCTTCCTCGACATTGACCTGGAACAGGTTGCGCATGTCATAAAGCGACGGCGCTGTCTTGCCGAGGAAACGCTGCTGTTCAACCGATGCCGGTTCCGTATCGCCCTGGATGACGATCAGGCGGCGCAGCATCGCGCGATACTCGCCCGGCACTTCCTGCCATGCTGCCTGACCGGCATGTTCGCCGCACGGAATGCGCCGGTCTTCGACTTGCGGCGCCAGCAGGATACCCCAACGATATTCCGGCATCTTCACATAGTCGAACTTTGCCCAGCCCTTCGGATCGACGCTGACGGCAGTACGCAGATAGACCAGGCTTTCCTGGAAATTACGCGGGATGAGGTCATTCCACCAGTTGATATAGCCTGGATGCCACTTTTCCAGCGCCTTCAGAACGCGCCGGTCGGAAGACAGGGAAACATTGTTGGGAATGAGCGTGTCATATTCGACATTCAGCAAGTCAGCCATTGGTTCTTCTCCTTGAAATCCGTTCTCAGACCCTGCGCATGTCGTATTCGCCGCGCCGGCCTGTACCGTATCTTTGCAGTGCACCCGTTTCACCCACGGCGTTCGGCCGCTGGAATATCCAGTTCTGCCAGGCGGTCAGCCGACCGAAAATGCGGGTTTCCATGGTTTCAGGACCAGCGAAGCGCAAATTGGCTTCCATGCCGGTCAGGGCATCCGGCGAGAAGCTGGCCCGCTCCTCCAGGAAGATGCGCAATTCGTCTTCCCAGTCGATATCGTCAAAGGCAAACGTGACCAGCCCGAGGCGCATCGCGTCTTCTGCAGCCAGCGGCATGTTCTGTTCGCTTTCTGCTTCGCCGACCTTTTCCGGTTCCCCCAGAAAGCGCGTCTGCAGCCGGGTGAGATCATTCGACATCGGATAGGGACCAAAATTGCCAGCCGACAGCATAATGCGCGCAGCCGGGCGATTATCCCCTTCGAATTCACCATCCATCATGTAGGAGCGGTCAACGGCGAACAGGATTTCGGCAAGGAACCCGGCAAAGCACGAACCATTTTCCACCATTGCCACAAGCGAGCGCGAAGTGAGGTCGATCCGTTTCAGCACACGCTTCCAGTAAAGCAGTATCTCCCGGCTCAGCCAGTCGCCATCGCGATTGGCAAGAAGGAAGCGTTCTTGGTCGATTACCTTCTGGCTATCGCCCTGCGACTTGAAGACCATCACGCCGGCTTCAAGCTCGTTGAGGCGCAGATGCAGGATCGCATCGTCCAGTTCCCTGGCTAGGCGCAGCGCCCAGGCCTGGTCGCCGAGGGCATGCAATTCCTCAGATGACCGCGGGGCAACCTGGTCGGGACCGGCAATCATCAGGGTAACGACGCCCGCCTTGCGGTCGATCTGAACTTCAAGCGAGGAATAGGTGATGGACCCGTCTTCGGCGATCCTGCGATCCAGCGGATTGAGCCTGATACCCCTGGCCGACGTCCCGGCAACGGACTTGCCGGCAAATCGTTTCGCAGCAGCACTGACGGCATCTTCAAAGCCGGTATTGGCGACGACCTCGTCAACCAGCCGCCATTCCTGCGCGCGCTTGCCCTTGATCCCTTCCTCGATCGAGCAGAACACATCGGCGAGATCGCGGCGCACCTTGCGCTTGTCTGTAACCCTCGTGAGACCGCCCGTGCCTGGCAAAACGGCAAGCAGCGGAACTTCAGGCAGCGCCACCGAAGTCGAACCGTCATCGGTCATGATGATGTATTCACACGCAAGCGCCAGTTCGTAGCCACCCCCGGCACAAGCACCTTTCACGGCAGCGATGTAATGCTGTCCAGACTCTGCGCCCGCCGCTTCGAAAGTGTTGCGCGTCTCATTGGTGAACTTGCAGAAATTGACCTTGTGGGCGTGGGCCGCACCGCCGAGCATGCGAATGTTCGCACCGGCACAAAACACCTTGTCCTTGCCTGAACGCAGGACCACGGCTCCCACTTCGGGATGCTCGAAACGCATGCGCTGCACAATGTCCGCGAGTTCGATATCCACGCCTAGGTCATAGCTGTTCAGCTTGAGCTGATACCCCTCGAACAGTCCGCCATCCTCCGAAACGTCCATGTACAATGTGGCGACCGGACCATCGAATTCGATCCGCCAATGCTTGTAGCGCGCCGGATCCGGTTGGAAATCAATTCGCTTGCTCACCATCATCTCCCGTCAGTTTCGATGATCAATATGTGCATTATATTGCAATTTCTCGCATTGGCAATTCCAAATCACCGCAGTGCCCGAAATTTATTATTCTTGTTTATCATAATGTTAGGGCGATGTTGGCAAAAGGTTGGCTATGTATGCATTATAATTCATATCGGATCGATGCCATTGCAAGCCCATCAACGTTTCCGAACCCCGCGCAAATGCCTCATCAAGACTCTGGACAACAATCGGTATGATTCTCCCGGCAGCGCCCGACCTGCCCATTCGCGCTTTCAGCGACAGATTGGCAATCTGGATGACTGCCTGCACCAGATGCCGTTCCCGGCTGTTGGGCGCAAAGCCCATCCAGACCGGTTCCAGCGCTTCATGCGCCTCCCAGTAATAGCCGCAAAGGAGAAGCCGAAGACCATGCGCCCAGGCGATGTCGAGATGCTCGATCCTCGCGCCTTCCCGATCTTCCGGCCGCAAAGTCCGACCCGGAAGATAAGCACTTTCAGGCAGGGCGATGCTGCTGGCAGACTGCCAGGCAGGCGATTTCAGCATCGCCTGCGTTATGCGCAGGCCAGTCTTTTCACTCGGGAGTGAAACCGCGCTGTCTTCAGCGGATTTCGACGCTCGCATGTTCGATCCGCTCCAGCCGGGCAGTGAAATCAGCCACAATCTCCAGCAGCCTTTCCGGTTGTTCGATATGTGGCGAGTGCTTGCATTGCGCCAGGATTTCAACATCGACGGGCGAATAGATCCGCTTCTCGATCTCGTGTATCTGCGCCAGCGTGCCGTACTGGTCATCCTTGCCCTGAACGGCCAGGACCGGAACCCTGAAGTAATCGATCACTTCGGCAATGTTCCAGTCGCTGAAGTCGGGATTGAGCCAGGCATCGTTCCAGCCGCGAAAACAATTGTCGACATGGCGATGATACTTCGCAAGCTTCTCGCGCAGTGAGCCATTGTCATAGGCATCCTTCGCCATCGCGATGGAGGCAAGTCCTTCGGGTTCAGTGAAAAAATGCGGCGCCACAAGGATGAGCCCGCGCACGCGAAAATCCTCGATGCTCCCTGTATGGATTGCAGCTATCGATGCCCCGTCACTATGGCCGAAAAGCACACCTCGCCTGAACCCGATTGCGTCCAGCACCTGTGGCAGGCATTCGGTCGCCTCGACACTCATATAGTCGATGGCTCTCGGCAGGTCGGCCGGAGCGGAATTGCCATAGCCCGCCCGCGACCAGGCGAAGACGCCAAAGCCCGTGGCTGCTGCGAGGCGTTGCGGGAAATCCTTCCACAGCCCTACGCATCCCAGTCCTTCGTGCAAAAGGACGACTGTCGGCGCCTCGCTCGGCGGGGCACCATGGCAGACCGCTTCAAGGCGTTTGCCTGACACTTCCAGCCATCCGGTTTCGCCTGGCTTCCAGGTGAAGGGAACCATGGTTCAACCCCGAAGCTTGAAGCGCTGGATCTTTCCCGTCGCAGTCTTGGGCAGTTCGTCGATGAACTCGATCCAGCGCGGATACTTCCACTTCCCGATACGCGCCTTCACATGCTCCTTGAGTTCACCGGCCAGGCCAGATCGCTCCGCCCCTGACTTCAAAACCACGAAGGCCTTCGGCTTTTCCAGCCCGTCGCTGTCGCGCACCGCCACTACCGCTGCTTCCAGAACGCTGGAATGGCCAATGAGCGCCTGCTCCACCTCGAAGGGCGAAAGCCATATCCCGCTGACCTTGAACATGTCGTCCGTGCGCCCGCAATAGACCAGGCGACCATCCTTCTGCTTTTCATACTTGTCGCCAGTTCGCGTCCACTCACCTTCGAATGTCGTTCGAGATTTCTCGCGCTGGTTCCAGTAGTCGGAGGCGGATGAGCCTCCCTTGACCAGGAGCTCGCCGATTCCTCCAGGTGCGACTTCCTCACCCTTTTCATCGACCAGCCGCAATTCATATCCGGGCACTGCTACGCCGGACGTTCCGTATCGAACATCACCTCTCTGGTTCGACAGGAAAATGTGGAGCATTTCTGTGGAGCCGACCCCATCAAGGATTTCGCATCCCGACAGCTTCTCCCACTTCTGCCCGACCTCCTCGGGCAGCGCCTCGCCTGCGGAAATGCAGCGGGACAGCTTCGTGCTCATCTGCAGCTTGTTGGCTTCCATATGCGCACAAAGTGCCGCGTAGAGCGTTGGAACGCCGCAGAAGATCGTTGGCCTGTTCTTGTCAAGAATTGCCAGAACGCCGTCCGGAGTGGGGCGGCCGCTCAGCAGGATGGCCGTGGCTCCGACCGCCATCGGGAAAGTCATGCCATTGCCAAGCCCATAGGCGAAGAAGAGCTTGGCTGCGGAAAAGATGATATCGTTCCTGCTGATGCCCAGAACCTGCGCGCCATAGGTATCCGCAGTGACTTTCAGACTTCCATGGACATGGCGTACGCCCTTTGGCCGACCGGTCGAACCGGAGGAATAGAGCCAGAATGCGCATTCTTCCGAACTGGCCATCACGGCAGGCTTCGGCTCGCCACGGGCAAGTTCCTTGCCGAAAGCGTGATGGCGACCACTATCCTCGTCGGTAATGACAAACACTTCTTCCAGCCAGGGATTGCCTTCCAGAACAGGCTCCACTGCCGCCAGCAATTCGGCGGAGACAAAGAGTACCCTGGCGCGGCTGTCTCGCAGGATCGCATCATAGACATCGCTGCCAAGCAGGGTGTTGATTGCCACTGGTATGACACCGGCCTTCAGGCTTCCCCAGAAGATTACCGGGAACTCAAGCTGATCGAGCACCAGCATCGCGACGCGTTCCTCGCGCCTGATGCCGAAATGCTCATACAGTGAGACCATCCGCCCCGATTCTTCCGCCAGTTGGCGGTAAGTCATCGTCCGACCTTTTCCCGCCGCCTCGATGAAGGCGCTCGCTTCGCCCCGTCCCTCAGCCAGATGCCTGTCCACGAAGTGAATTGCGGCATTTTCATTGGATTCCATCCTGCTCCCTCCCCTACGTGTCACACACCAAGAAATCGGTGCTGGACATCCTCTGCGCCGGCCAGTTGCCGCGAGTCGCCATCCCAGACAATGCGTCCGCGCTCGATGATGAAATTGCGATCCGCTATCCGCAGCAGATCGGACAGGTTCTTGTCGACGACAAGAATTGACAGGTTTTCACCCTTGATCCGCTGGATCGCATTCCAGATCTTTCGGCGCACAAGCGGGGCAAGGCCTTCCGTCGCCTCATCGAGGATGAGCAGTCGCGGATTGGTCATCAACGCCCTGCCGATCGCCAGCATCTGCTGCTCCCCACCGGAAAGCAGGTTGCCCATCGATGTTGTGCGGGTTTCCAGTTCAGGGAAGAGTTCGAACACTTTCTTGATGGTCCAGGGATCAGATAGCCCCAGATGATTGCTCGCGGTTGCCACGAGATTTTCCATCAATGTCAGGTTTGGGAAAATCTGGCGGCCTTCCGGCACGAGGCCAATGCCGCGATTTGCATTGCGATGAACCGGCTGCCCGACAAGTTCAGCGCCATCGAAGCGGATCGAGCCGCCGCTTGGTTTTACGATGCCGATGATCGAATTGATGGTCGTGGTCTTGCCCATGCCATTGCGCCCGAGAAGCGTTGCCACCTCCCCGTTGCCGATTGCCAGATCAACGCCGAAGAGCGCCTGGCTCCTGCCATAGTGGGTGGTCAGTCCGGAAACTTCCAGCATGATCACTCCTCCCCCAGATAGGCATGGCGGACTTCTTCGTTTTCCCGGATTTCGTCAGGCAGTCCAGTGGCGATGATACGGCCATAGACAAGCACGGAAATCCGGTCGGCAAGCGCGAACACCGCATCCATGTCATGCTCGATCAGCAGGATGGTATGCTCTCCCTTCAACTTGTTGAGGAATGTCACCATCGCCGAGGATTCGGTTGGACCAAGCCCGGCCATCGGTTCGTCGAGAAGCATGAGTTCCGCACCCGAAGCCAGCGCCACCGCAATCTCGATCTGCCGATGTTCGCCATGCGAAAGAATTCCGGTCATCTCTTCGGCGCGATGCGCAAGACCTACCTGTTCCAGCGACGCGAATGCCTCGTCCCGAATTCCTCGGATCGAACGCGCCGGTCGGATGAAACGGAAGGAATGGCCCTTTCGCGCCTGAACAGCGAGCGCGACATTGTCGAGAACGCTCATGTCCATGACCAGCGAGGTGATCTGGAAGGAGCGCGTAATGCCAAGCCCGGCCCTCTGATAGGCTGGCGCGTGGGTGATGTTGCGCCCGCGCAACCTGATCGTGCCAGCGTCAGGCCGCAGCGCACCGCTCAACTGCGAGACGAGCGTTGTCTTGCCCGCGCCATTGGGGCCGATGATCGCGTGGATTTCGCCTTTCGCCACGTCGAGCGAAACATTGTCGGTTGCAACAATGCCGCCGAAACTCTTGCGAAGCTTTTCCACTGACAGCAATGCGGTCATCTCATGACTCCCGCTTCTGGAGAAGGCCAACCAGCCCACCCCTGACGAACAGGACGACCGCAATCAGCATCAGCCCGAAAGGCAGGTGCCAGTAGATCGTGTAGCGCGACAGGAACTCTTCCAGCACGATGAAGACCGCCGATCCGAGTACGGGGCCAAGCAGGGTGCCCGAACCGCCGAGAATGACCATGAACATCAGTTCGCCGGAACGCGACCAGTCCATCATTTCAGGAGAAATGAAGGTTGTGAAATTGCCAAGCAGCGCGCCGGCATAGCCGCACATGGCGCCCGATATCCCATAGGCAGCAAGCTTGTAGAGGTAGGTATTGTAGCCCAGCGTCACCAGCCGCTGATTATTGCCCTTCGCGCCCTGCAGAACCATGCCGAACCGCGAATTGACAATCATCCGCACAAGCACCATGGCGACGATCAGCGATGCGTAGCAGAAGAAATATTGCTGGAGCGGGCTGTCGAGGTTGATCAGCGGAAACTCCGAACGCGTATCGATGACAAGGCCATCATCCGCGCCATATTCTTCAATCGAAACGAACAGGTAATAGACCATCTGCGCGAACGCCATGGTGATCATGATGAAATGGACGCCTTTGGTGCGCAGGCACACTGCTCCTGTTGCCAGGGCAAAGATTGCCGCCGCCACGACGGCCAGCGGAAACTGGAACAGGCCGCTGTTTGTCGCAATGGAATCGAACCCGCCATAAAGGGCATGATGGGCTGGAATACCCACTGCATAGGCGCCGATGCCCAGGAACGCCGCATGGCCGAATGAAATGAGGCCGCCAAATCCCAGGATCAGATTGAGGCTGGTGGCAGCAATCGCGAGAATCACCAGCCGGGTTGCCAGATCGACATAGAAGCTGTTGCCCGTCCACATGAACAGGGGAGGCAGCACTGCCAGCAGCGCCATTGCCGTGATCAGCGACCAGTTCTTCTTCACCATTTCCCGCATCACCGCACCTTCGGTGGAAACAGGCCCTGCGGCCTGATGGACAGCACAACGGCCATGATGATGTAGATCAGCATGGCCGATACTGCGGGAGCAGAGGTTTCAGCCGCCTGGTCGCTCATGAAGAGCTTGAACAGATCATCGAGGAACGAACGGCCAAGCGTGTCGATCAGCCCAATCAGGAGCGCCGATATGAAGGCGCCCTTTACCGAGCCGATGCCGCCGACAATGATCACGACGAATGCCGTGATGATGATGTTGTTACCCATTCCGATCGAGGCTTCGGTGATGGGGGCGATCAGCATGCCTGCGATTCCCGCCAGCACCGCGCCCAGCGAAAAGACAAAGGCGAATAGGGTTTGTATGTCGATGCCCAGAGCCGTGACCATGGTGCGGTTGGATGCGCCAGCGCGGATCAGCATGCCCAGCCGCGTGTGATTGACCAGCCAGTAGAGGCCAGCTGCCGCCAGGAGGCCCGCACCGATGATGAGCAGGCGAAAGGTTGGAAAGACCACATCCGCGAACAGTGGAATCTGGCCGTCGAGCCATGAAGGAAGTGGCACCGCTATGCCCTGGGGGCCCCAGTAGATGTGCGCCAGCGTGTCGATCACAAGGATTAGACCAAAGGTGCCCAGCACATGATCGAGGTGGTCACGCGAATAGAGGTTGCGCGCAACAAGCCGCTCGACGAGGAAACCGGCCAGCGCCACGAGGGGAATGGCAAGCGCAATCGACAGAAGGTAGTTGCCCGTCGCCAGCGTCAGGCTCGAACAGATGAACGCGCCCAGCATGTAAAGCGAGCCATGCGCGAGGTTGACGAAGTCGAGAATGCCGAACACCAGCGTGAGGCCGGATGCGACCAGGAAAAGCAGCAATCCCAGTTGCAGACCGTTCAGCACCTGTATGACGAACAGGGACATATCCAAGACACGGTTCTCCGCTGGATTGAAAAAATGGCCGGGCGCTTGTCTGCCCGGCCGCTTGTTTCAGGCTTTGCCCCTGCTTATTTCATCGGGCAGGAAGCCGCCTGCGGATCCACGTGATTTTCGTAGACAGTGGCAACGACCTTGGTCGTCCAGTTGCCGTCCGCATCCTTCACCACTTCGCGAAGGTAGAAGTTCTCGATCGGCATGTTGTTGTTGCCATAGGTGTAGGGTCCACGCACCGACTCGTACTTGGCAGCCTTCAGGGCCGCGCGCACATTGTCCATGTTCGACATGTCACCGCCAGTGGCTTCAACTGCTGACGCAATGAGGCGGATCGCGTCGTAGGACTGTGCCGCGTAGAAGGAAGGATAGGTGCCATGCTTGGCCTTGAAATCAGCAACGAACTTCTTGTTCGCTGCATTGTCGAGGCTTGGGTCCCATTCCTGCGTGATAAAGGATCCCAGCACGCCTTCAAAACCGGCAGCCTGCAGCTTGGGCAGCGAGATGCCATCAACGGTGAACACCGAGTAAAGCGGCAGCACGTCCTTCAGGCCAGCCTGATGGTACTGCTTGATGAACGCGCCGGCGGCTGCTCCTGGATAGAACACGAAAATGCCTTCTGCGCCCGACGCCTTGGCCTTGGCCAGTTCCGCCGAGAAATCAAGCTGCGCATCTGCGCCCCACTTCGTCAGATCCTTGCCCTTGATCTCACCCTTGAAAGTGCGCTCCAGACCAGCGACCATGTCCTTGCCTGCGGCATAGTTGGGCGCCATCACATAAAGCGACTTGACGCCGCGCTGGTTGAGAACCTCACCCATTGCCATCGGCGTCTGGTCATTCTGCCAGGATGTGGAGAAGAAGTTCTTGTCGCACAATTCACCGGCCATCTGTGAAGGGCCGGCATTGGCGGAAATCAGGATCTTGTCTGCATCAAGCGCCGACTTGCGGGAAGCCAGAAGCACATGGCTCCAGATGTAGCCCGCGACGAAATCCACATTGTCCTGCTTGACCAGCTTGTCGGTAACCTGCTTGCCGGTTTCAGGAGCAAACCCGTCATCGCCGAAAATCACTTCGAGCGTGGTGTCGCCAGCCTTGCCGCCAAGATGTTCCATCGCAAGATTGACGGCATTCTGCATGTCCGTACCGATGACCGCGGCAGGCGTGGTCAGGGTTGTGACAAAACCGATCTTCACATTTCCCGCAAGCGCAGGAGCCGTCATCATCGTGGCAAGGGCCAGCCCTGCAATCATTTTCTTCAGCATGTTTTCCTCCCAGACGCACCGGAGCGGTGCGCTATCTCCTCACAAAAGGCAACTGCATTATATTGCAGATACCCCAAACTTCACAGCCAATAGTGCAATAAATTACACCGATAAGCTCGAGTGTAAAGCACTATCTTGCATATTTGTGCCTTGTTACACCCATGGCGAGCCCTCCTGTCGGCAAACCCGCCCTGTAAAAGTGAGTTTAGCCAAGGATTGCGCTGGCGCAACACCATTCACCCATATGGACAGCTCTTGATCTGGATTGTCTGCCGGCGACCGGATCGGATTGGCCCCCGATACCGTCAGTCCTCCGCGTAGCGCTTGTTGTAGCGAAGCGAGGCAAAGAAGGCGAGACCGATCAGCGCGACACCGATCAGGCCGGTGATGACTTCCGGAATATGCATGTGCGCTTGGGCGAACATGATCACGGAAAGCAGGAAGATCGAATAGAAGGCTCCATGTTCCAGGTAGCGAAACTGGGTCAGCGTCTTCTTCTCCACCAGCATGATCGTCATGGAGCGCACGAACATGGCGCCGATTCCAAGGCCGATCGCGATCAGGAACAGGTTCTTGGTGAACGCGAATGCCCCGATCACGCCATCGAAGGAGAAGCTGGCATCCAGCACTTCGAGGTACATGAACGCACCAAATCCGCCCGCACGTGCAATGTCGCGCGCTTCTTCCGCAGAATCGAGCAGATTACCCACCAGTTCAACCATCAGAAACGTGACAAGGCCAAGCAGCGACGAAAGCAGGAATGTCCCGAGCATTGCCGGCGAAAGCGGCCAGGCGAATGCAATGATCACAATCAGCACGAATGCGATCTCAAGGCCCCGCAGGGAAGCCCATTGGCGCAGCCGCCTTTCCAGCATGACAAACCAGTCGACGTCCTTTTCCTCGTCCACGAAATAGGTCAGCGCCACCATCATCAGGAAGGTGCCCCCGAACGCTGCAATCGAAAGATGGGATGCCTCGATGATGCGTGCATATTCGTCCGGGTTGAACAGCGCCAGTTTCAGCGCGGCCAGTGGCGCGACCTTGGCGGCGATGGCGACGATTGCGACCGGAAAGATCACGCGCATGCCGAACACCGCGATCAGAATGCCCCAGGTCAGGAACCGCTTCTGCCAGACCGGCGTCATGTATTGGAGCTTGTTGGCATTTACGATTGCATTGTCGAAGGAAAGGGATATCTCCAGTATTGCAAGCACCGTGCCGATCAGGAAAAACGAACTGGCGCCCGAGAGGCTTCTCGAACTGTGCCACCCGATCGCAAAGATGGCTCCGAGGCCAACCAGCGTTACGATGACTGGCCAGAAGAAATAGCGGCGCATGGAAGTCAAGGGTGGGTCTCCCGGTTGATTAGGTGTCCCGATCCAGCGCCATTGTCCTGGCGCGGATGGATTGCATGTCAGATCGACAGGATGATTTTCGGTTCGCTTGCCTTGCCGGCATGTATTTCAGAAAAGGCGGCGGCTCCGGTTTCCAGTTTCCGAATTCCAGCCCAGTCCAGCCTGCCCATCCTTCCGTCAAAGATTGCGTGGGCTGTATCGCGGAAATCCTGTGGTGTATAGGTGTATGTGCCTATGAAGGTGACTTCCTGCAAGGTCATGCGCCGAACATCAAGCCCCCCTTCACTGCTGCCAAGCCCGATATGCATGATCACGCCACCCGGTTTGACAACGGCGGATGCTTCCTGACGCGTTGCGGCAAACCCCGCTCCATCGATGACAAGGTCGAACCGCTGCGACGAAGCGGGGGACGGTTGCTCGATCCCAAACGTCCCGCTTTGCGCAAGCCTTTCGCGACGCGCAGCATTCGGTTCGCGAATGGTAATTGATCCAGCCCCCTGGGCTTGCAACGACAGCGCGGCCCCAAGGCCAATCGCTCCGCCACCCAGCACCAGACAACCCGAACGCGCCAACCCCCTGCTGAGCACGTGCGAGGCGAGGCGCACAGCATGCCAGCCGCAGGCAATCGGTTCGGTGAGAGCCGCCATCTCGAAGGGAACATGGGATGGCACTTCAACCAGGTTTTCTTCGGGAATGGCGATGTATTCGGCAAAACCACCCTCCCTTGGCGGCATCGAGATGATCTGCCTGCTGGCGCAAAGATTGTTCCGCCCTTCCTTGCAGGCATCGCACTTTCCACAGGTAGCCAGTGGATTGACGGTCACCCGCATTCCCTGCCTGCTGCCACTGACAACCGTACCGGCTACCTCATGCCCGAGAATGAGAGGCGCTGGCCTGCGCTCGTCATGACCGAGCCAGGCGTGCATGTCTGAACCGCAAATACCGCAATGACTGACCTTGACCAGCACATCGCCATCCGCAGGCGCTGGAATCTCGACCTCCCGCAGTTCAAGCGCTTCGGGTCCGGTATAGACGAGAGCCTTCATTTCGCCGTGTAGCCTCCATCAACGAAAAGCACTTGCCCCGTTACATAGGATGACGCGCCCGACACAAGAAACAGGAGCGGGCCATCCAGGTCTTCCATGACACCATTGCGCCCGATGCAGGTCTGGCGCGCATTTGCCTGGGCCTTCTCCGCATCCCCGAAAACAGGGCCTGTCAGTTCGGTCGGGAAGAAGCCGGGCGCAATAGCATTCGCCGTGATGCCATCGCCCGACCATGCCTGCGCCATGGCTCGGGTCAGTTGCTCGACCCCACCCTTTGAAGCGCCATAGGCGATGCCACCGGCAAATGCCCTGCGGCTCTGCAGCGAGGCAAGATTGACTATACGCCCCCACCCACTCGCCTTCATCGCAGGCACCAGCGCCTGCGCCAGAAAGAAGGGCACCCGCAGATTGATTTCCAGCGTCTGATCCCAGCCCTCTTCGCTCACCGCATCAGCCATCTGGCGGTTGTTGATGCCCGCCGCATTGACGAGAATGTCGGGGTCCCCGAATGGCTCGCGCACATTCTGGCAAATCCGGCGAAACGCTTCACGGCTGGACAGATCGCCTGAAACGGCCGCCGCATTGGCACCCGTACCGCTGCGCCATTCTTCCAACTCGCTCTTACGCCGCGCAACGCCGACAACCTTGGCACCGGCCAGCGCCAGCACATTGGCGCAGTGCCTGCCGATGCCACTGCTGACACCGGTTACGCACGCAACACGCCCTGCCAGATCGACCGAGAAATCCCTCAACCGCCATCTCCCAGGGCAGACAGGTCAAAATTCTCGCCCGGGAAATATTTCTGCATCCGAATATCTGCAGTGCGCGCATGGCCCTCCATGCCTTCCAGCCGCGAAATGCGTGCGGTGGCAATTGCCACCTCGCGTGATGCCTGCTGCGTCGCGCGTTGCCAGGTCACGATCTTGAGGAACTTGTGGACCGACAATCCGCCAGTGTAGCGCGCTGCACCCGATGTCGGCAGCACATGGTTGGGACCCGATGCCTTGTCACCATAGGCCACAGTCGTCTCCTCTCCCAGGAAAAGAGACCCATAGCAGCGCAACCGCGCAAGCCACCAGTCCGTATCTTCTGCCTGTACCGTGAGATGCTCCGGCGCATATTCGTCGGCTGCCTGCGCCATCGCCTCGCGGTCGGAACAAAGGATGACTTCGCCATAGTCGCGCCAGGCCGCGGCCGCATTCTCCCGGTTGACATCTGGCAGGTCGGAAATCAGACGCGGCACCAGTTCCATTACCCGCTCGGCCAGCGCCTGATCATCGCTTACAAGCCAGACCGGGGAGTTGTAACCATGCTCAGCCTGCCCAACGAGATCGGCGGCCACGATCTCTGCATCGGCCTTGCCGTCGGCAAGGATCAGGCTGTCGGTCGGCCCGGCAAACATGTCGATGCCAACCCTGCCGAACAGGATGCGTTTGGCCTCTGCCACGAACTGGTTTCCCGGTCCGACAATGATATCGCTTTGTGGCTGCCCGAACAGCCCGAAAGCCATCGTCCCGACACCTTGCACTCCACCAATGGCAAGAATTGAATCCGCGCCGCAAAGATGCGCCGTGTAGATGATGGCCGGATTGACGCCTGAACCTGGCCGGGGCGGCGAACACACGGCGATGTGCCTGCAACCTGCCACCTTCGCTGTTGTCACCGTCATGATCGCCGAAGCGATATGGGCATAACGCCCACCCGGCACATAACAGCCTGCCGCCTGGATCGGGATCGACTTCTGTCCCACCATGAAGCCGGGAGATAGCTCGGTCTCGAACTCGCTGAGGCTGGCCAGTTGCAGTTCGGCAAACCGGCGCACATTGTCATGCGCAAAACGGATGTCATCTTTCAGCTTTGTGCTGACTTTGCGTCCGGCTTCCTCGATCTCGTCCGCCCCGAGAACAATATTGCCCTCGTATCGGTCGAATTCGGCGGCATAGCGAAGCGCGGCAGCGTCTCCGCCAGCCTCGATATCCTTCAGGATCGAGGCGACCTTTGCCGCTGTTTCCCCGCTATCGGCGGTAGCCTTTCTCGGCGCCTTTTTCAGATAAATGCGTGACATGTGAGTTTCACCGGATCAGTTTCCATAAAGTACCTTGGGCAGCCAGGTGGCGATTGACGGAAGCATGAACACCACCGTCAGGCCAATGAGCTGGATGACCATGAATTGCATCATGCCGAGATAGATGTCCTTCAGATCCCATTCCGGCACAACGCCCTTGAGGAAGTAGGCTGACAGGGCAACCGGCGGACTGAGCCACGCCGTTTGCAGGCACACAGCAACCAGAATGGCAAACCATACCATGTCGACATTGAGCGCATTGAGCACCGGCAGCATGATTGGCAGGATGATCAGCACGATCGGCACCCATTCCAGCGGCCATCCAAGGACGAACACCAGTGCAAGGATGAGCGCGACAATCCAGCCAGCAGAAAGATCGAAACCGAGCAGAAGTTCCGTGATCATCTGCGGTGTGCCAAGACGCGAGAACACCGCGCCGAAGAAATTCGACGCTGCGACCAGAAACAGGATCAGGACCGAGATTTCCAGTGTCTTGAGCAGGGAATCATAAGTGTCTCTAACCGAGAACTTGCCATAGATCATTGCCAGGACAATCGAGCCGAACGCACCCATTCCCGCGCCTTCGGTTGGCGTCGCCCAGCCTGCCAGAATGGAACCCATGGCAAATGCAATGAGGATCGATGGCGGAACAAGCCCCCAGAACAGTTCCTTCCATACATCGTGGAACGCGAACCGGCTTTTACGGGGATTTGCGCCGGCAAGCTGATTGCGGAGCGACCGCGACACGAACAGCAGGGCCGCAAAGATCAGCAGGTACAGTGCCACATAGGCGAGTTGCGATTGAAGGAAACCAAACGGCGCCATCTCCAGCGCCTGCGGGAAGGCGCGAAGCAGGAATATCGGAGCCACCGCCATGAACACGCACCAGGGGATGACAATCAGTGCCTCGCGTGCGAGTTCGCCCCTGGCATAGGGAATCTCCTCCTCCGGAAGCGGCGCGCCAAGCGATGGGTTTATCCAGCATCGCCCAACTGCATAGATCGCATAAAGAACCGCCATCATGATGCCGGGAATGATCGCCGCGGCGAAAAGGTCGGTGACCGGCACTTCCAGGACCGGACCCATGACCACGAGCATGATGGAGGGTGGTATCAGAATGCCGAGCGTTCCCCCGGCCGTAATGGTGCCGGAGGCGAGGCGCACATCGTAGCCGGACTTGTTCATGGTCGTTGCCGCCATGATGCCGAGAATTGTGACGGACGCGCCGACAATTCCGGTTGCTGCTCCGAAGATAACCGAAACGAACAGCACCGCGATGTACAGCGAGCCCTTCATGCGCGCCAGCAGCATCTGCACTGCCGAGAACAGCCGCTCCATCAGCCCGGCCTTCTCCATCATGAAGCCCATGAAGACGAACAGCGGCACGGCGGCCAGCGTCTGCTCCATCATCGAGCCGTAAATCTGCAGGTTCATGAGAAAGATCGTCAGCTTGAGGCCGAAGCCCCACGCACCGAAGAACACGCCAAGGAAGATCAGCGTGAAGGAGATCGGAAAGCCGACAAAGATCGCGAACAGCATCGCTGCGATCATGATCACGCCAATGATGGCGGGTGGAATGTCGGGCAGAAGATCGAACAAGCTTTGAATGATTTCCAGCATCAGACCGGCCACCTTCCACGGGTTGCGGCATACCAGGCCTTGAGTATTTCGGAGACGCCCTGAACGACGAGGAACAGTACGCCGGCTGCCAGCGAAGCCTTGACCGGCCACACGATTGGCGCCCAGGTGCTGTCACCTGCGCGCTCGCCCTGCATGAAGGATTTGAGCGCGAATTCGTAACCCGCATAGTAGAGCAGGATCATCGCGGGCATGAAAAGGATGATGTAAAGCACAAGGTCAATGCGCCCCTGCACGCGCTCGGAAAAACCGCGATACAGGAAGTCGGCACGGATGTGCAGGCCACGCATCAGCGCGTATCCGGCACCAAGCATGAACGACACGCCGTAAAGCATGCGCGAGACATCGAAGGCCCAAAGGGTCGGCGCGATGAAGAATTTCCGCGCGATCACTTCATAGACCATGGCAAAAATGATCGGCACGACCAGCAGCGCAACCAGCTTTCCGCACCAGTCGGAAAAAGTGTCGATTGCCCTGATCATCATGCGCGCAACAGGGTGCATGTCGTCGGGCAGCCTGGCATCGGGCCCGCCCTTGCGTTCAGCGAGCAGTTCGTCGCCAATGGCCATCAGCTTGTCGTCAGGTTCAGCCATTTTCCCCTCCCGGAAATGGAATGGTGTTCACCGCCCCGGTGAAAGCCGGGGCGGTGAATTTCAGCTTATTTCTTGTTCTTGGCCAGCTCGTCCGCATAGGCCTTTCCGAGCGCGGCGTTCGAAGCCTGTGCGCCAGCCCAGAACGGCACCGCTGTGCGGGCAAATTCCTTCTGGCTGTCCCAGACCTGCTTGAAGAAGGCATTCTCGGCCGACGCCTTTTCAAGCGCTGCCTTGGCTGCGTTCATGTATTCCGGGAAATAGTCGGCGGGCGTGTCATGCAGAACAACGCCATCTTCGTTGATCAGCTTGTCGAGCGCCTTGCCGTTTTCCGAAATGCGATAGGCCATTGCCTTCATCAAGGATGCATTGGCTGCAACCTCGATCGCCTTCTGCTGAAGTGGCGTCAGGGAATTGTAGACGTCACCGTTGAGATAGAGGTCGGCATTCACGACGACCTGGTGCAGGCCCTGAAGATAGTAGTGCTTGAGAACTTTCTGGAAGCCGAACACGGAGTCAGGCTTGGGGCAGCACCATTCGGCCGCATCGATTGTTCCCTTTTCCAGTGCCGGCAGAATGTCACCGCCGCCCATGGCGACCGAGGCAATGCCGATATCCTTGTAGGTCTGGCCGGGAATTCCCGGTGGTGTGCGGAAACGATACTTGCGGAAGTCCGCCATGGATTCGATTGGTTCCTTGAACCAGCCAAGCGCTTCGGGTCCGACGGGCTGCAGCATGAAGCCCTTCACGTTGACGCCCATTTCCTTCCACAGCTGGTCATAGAGTTCCTTGCCGCCGCCATTGAGGAACCACGACATGAACGCGATATTGTCGATGCCGACACCAGCGCCCGCAACCGGCGAACCGAACAGCATCGCCGCCGGGTGTTTGCCAGACCAGTAGTGGGTCCATGCAAAGCCGCCTTCAATGAGGCCGGAATCAACAGCATCCAGCACTTCCTGTACGCCAACGACTGCGCCGGCGGGCAGGATTTCAAACTCGACCTCACCGCCGGTCAATTCCTTGACGTCATCGGCAAAGTTCTGGAGCATCACCACTTCATCCGCCGAATTCGGAATGACGGACTGTACGCGGATCTTCGTGGCTGCATCAGCTGGCAGTGTCATGGCCAGCATCGGCAGGCTTAGGGCTGCCGCAGCAGCGCAGGTTGCAAGCCTATTCAGGATTGACATGTCTTCCTCCCTTTCCAGGTGCCTTCTAAACGGAAGTGGGGCTTGGCGCTGAAGGCAGGCGCCTTGCCCTGGAACCGGAGTGGAGCGACAGCCACAAGGCGTGCCCTCCACTCCGAACTGGAAATCACTTCGCTTCGGGCAGGACCCTCAGCTTCGGTTTCCAGCCATTCACCGACACGCTGGTAGCGCACGTCGGCCATCATCTTGCATCCTCCAGAATCATGTCCGACGCCTTTTCGCCGATCATGATGGCAGGTGCATTCGTGTTGCCTGAAACGATCATCGGCATGATCGAGCAATCCGCCACGCGCAGACGCTCCACGCCGTGCAGCCGCAGGCGTTCGTCAACGACAGCAAGCGCGTCATTGCCCATCTTGCAGGTGCCGGTCGGGTGGTAGATCGTCGTGGCAGTATTCCTTGCCCATTGAAGCAGGCCATCACTGTCATCATCACTGACCTGGCCACCGGGCGCATATTCCTCCTCGATCAGTTCGGCCAGCGGCGAGTAGCGGCAGACCTGGCGGGCGATACGGATGCCGCTGACAATCGTTTCCTGATCGAGACTGGTCGAAAGATAGTTGGGCTGGATGAGCGGATGGTCGCTCGCCTTCGCGGAATTGAGCAGGATTTCGCCACGGCTTTCGGGACGCAACTGCAGCACAGACGCCGTGAAGGCATCGAAATCATGGGTGCCGGTTGTCGGATTGTCCGCACTGAAAGGCTGGATGTGGAACTGGATATCCGGCGTTTCCAGCTCCGGGCGCGTCTTGAGAAAACCCGTGCCGAGACTTGCTGCAAGGGTCAGCGGGCCGCTGCGGCTGATGGCATATTCGATGCCGATGCGAAGCTGGTTCAGCAATCCCCGCACCTTGGTGTTGATCGTGGGAACCTTGCACCTGTAGACGGGCCTTGCCTGAAGATGGTCTTGCAGGTTCTTGCCGACACCCGGCACATGGCGCACCACCTCGATGCCCTTTTCGCGAAGATGCGGCCAGTCTCCGATGCCCGAAAGCATCAGAACCTGGGGAGATCCGATCGCACCGGCAGACAGGATCACTTCACGCTTCGCGTTGATTTCCGCCTCCGCCCCATGGCGCAGGCCTTCTATGCCGGTCGCCTTGCCGTCAACGACCTTTATGCGGGTCGTCATGAAGCGGGTGAAGACCTTGAGGTTCTGCCGATTGCGTATCGGTGCGAGGTAGGCCTTGGCCGAACTGCATCGCAGGCCGTTTCGCACGGTTTGCTGAAAATACCCGACGCCCTCCTGATGTTCGCCGTTGTAGTCCTCATTGTAGGAATAGCCAGCCGCGGTGGCAGCCTTTACCCAGGCATCCACGACTTCCCATGACCGGTTCGCAGGCACGACGTCGAGCGGCCCGTCCTTGCCCCGCAACCGGCCTGCTTCACCACTCCACCGTTCCGCCCTGCGAAACAGCGGCAGCACATCCTCCCAGCCCCAGCCGACATTGCCCAGCTGGCGCCAGTGATCATAATCCTGCGGCTGTCCACGCACGTAAAGGAGGCCGTTGATCGAACTCGAGCCGCCAAGGGTCTTGCCCCTGGGCCAGTTGATCGAACGCCCGTTCAATCCCTGATCACGCTCGGTCTTGTACATCCAGTTGACGTCGGGATCGCGAATCGAACGGAAATAACCAACGGGAATGTGAATCCAGGGCGAGCGATCAGCGCCCCCGGCTTCGACCAGGGCTACGGAATTGCGAGGATCCGCCGAAAGGCGATTTGCCAGGACGCAACCGGCGGATCCAGCACCTATGATGACATAGTCAAATTCCACACTGGACCTATTTTACAAAAAATGAGACTTTATGTCTCGTTTATTATGGTAAACATGATAATGTCGGGCTGGCAACTGGTAATTTTGGTTTTGCAACGAAGAGCAAAACGTGGTTGGCGTGACTGAAAGCGAGCGGAATCGGGTGATGGCGAAAGACGGCAGCGAAAACAGCGGCAAGAGCGACAGCGACCGTATCGCCACCAATCTGCGCACGCTTCTGATCATGGAAATCATCGGAAAGTCAGACACGGCGCTCAGCCCTACAGAGATCAACCGCGACCTCGGACTGCCCAAGCAGAGCATCCACCGCATCTGCGCGACCCTCGTCGAGCAGGGGTTTCTAGCCTACGACGCGGACGGGCGACGATTGCGCCCTGCCCGCCGCCTGCGCCTGATGGCCTCCGGTATTCTTTTCTCATCCCGTACCCACATAGCGCGCCACCAGATCCTTGAAGATGTTGCTGCGCGTGTACGCGAAACGGTGAACTTTGTTGTCCCCGAAGAGGGCGGCATGAGCTACATCGACAGGGTGGAGACCGATTGGCCATTCCGCGTGCAGTTGCCGGTGGGAACTCATGTGCCCTTTCATTGCACTGCCAGCGGCAAGACCTTCATGGCCAATCTCGCAACCCGGGCCCGCAAGGCGATGGTCAATTCCATCCAGCTTGCTCCACACACGGGCAACACGATCACCAGCCGTGAAAATCTGCTCACCGAACTGGAAACCATCGCCCGCCAGGGCTATGCGCTCGATAAGGAGGAATTCATGGACGGCATGGTGGCAATCGCCGTCCCTGTCTATGACCGTGAGAAACGGTTCCTCGCTGCACTCGCCTTTCATGGGCCAACGCTCCGCCTGACAGTCGAAAACATGGTCGAACGCCGGGCAATCCTGTTCGAGGCTGCGGAAAAACTATCCCAGGCCCTGACCGATGACTGATGCCAGCTTCGAAAAATTCGGTGGGCCACGGGCATGACGATCCGCCTGTTGCGAACACTCATCGCCATTTCAGAGACGGGAAGCTTTGCGGCTGCGGCTGAAAGAGTGTGCGTGACCCAGTCGGCTGTCAGCCAGCAGATGAAACGGCTGGAAGAAATTGCCGGCGTCCCGCTTTTCGACCGCAATCACAGAATTCCCCAGCTCAGTGCCAGTGCGCTGGAGATGTTGCCGGCAGCGCGCGAACTGGTAGCCAGCCATGATCAGATGATCGCACGCGCACGGGGCGAACGCCTTCTCGATGGCGAACTCAATATCGGCTCAACATCCTCCACACTGGCTTCGCTGGTACCCCTTGCACTCAAGCGACTCTATCGCACCGCACCGGCAATCCGCACCCGCATCGTGCCGAAGCTTTCCGATCAGTTGCTGCTGCTTGTCGAACGTGGCGCCATTGACGCTGCGGTCATGAGCGATCCCCCACCATCGCGCAGGCAACTGTTTCATTCGGGCCTCAACTGGATGCCGGTCGCACGCGAACAATTGGCAGTGGTTTGTTCAACCGCCATCGCGACAGACGATCCGCACCAGGTGATCCGCGAACAGCCGCTGATTTCGCTGAGCGCCTCAGCCTGGATCAGCGAACTGGTCGCTGCCGCCATTCGCCATCATCGCCTGACACCTGCCTACACGATGGAACTCGATTCCCTGGAGTCGGTGGTTACAGTCGTTTCGCACGGCCTTGGGGCGGCAATCGTTCCCCTTCCCTGCATTCCTGAAACGCGTGGCGGCCGCCTAAAATATCTGCCCCTTGAACCGGACAGTCTTTCGCGCGAAATCGGTGTGCTGGAGCGGACGGGAAATGCCAAGCGCCACCTGATCGCAAAACTGCACGCGGCTCTCGTCGAAACCGTCGAGGAAGCAAGAAAGCCCCATTAGAGAAAATGTCCTTATGGGCATAAGCCTATGCCAATTGATTAGATTTTCTTAAGGTGCCATTAGAGGATTTCGCTGGCATGGTGCCCTGATTTGAAGCATCTGGAACCAGATCGGAACCCGGCGCAGGATCGCGCCGCCGTTCCCCTTCTCAAACGGAGAATGCCTTTCATGTCACAAGCCATGGATACCAGTCGGCAGATCGCCGAAAGCCTGGCCCGAAACCGCGTCGAATTCGTCACGACCGTCCCCTGCAAGCAGTTGGCCGGTGTGATCGAACTGATCGAAAACGATGACCGTTTCATGCATGTCCCTTCCAACAAGGAAGACGAGGGCATGGGCCTTTGCGCCGGTGCCTATATGGGCGGCAAGCGTGCCGCGATCATCATGCAGAACACGGCCATCGGCGTGACGATCAATTCACTGGTCACCTTGATCCAGTACTACAACATCCCCCTGCCGATGCTGATCAGCTATCGCGGCGAGTTGGGTGAAAAGGTGGCTTGTCAGGTGGAGATGGCGGTGCACACAAAGGCGCTGCTCGCACAGCTCAACATTCCCACCTACCATTTCCACAGCCAGCAGGACGCGCACGAGCTCGACGCGATACTCAACCATTCCTTCATGTCGAAAAAACCCGTGGCGATCCTGATGGATGCCGGTTTCTGGAGTGCTTCCAAATGATCCGCAGTGAAATCATCAAGGCAATCGTCCCTGTCCTCAAGGACAGGCTAGTCATCTGCAACATCGGCCTGCCCTCGCAGGAACTGTTCATGTATGGCGACCAGCCGTCGAACTTCTACATGCTCGGCACGATGGGCCTTTGCTCATCAATCGGCCTCGGCCTCGCCATGGCACAGAAAGCGCCTGTCGTGGCAATCGACGGGGACGGATCCATTCTGACCAACCTTGGCACATTGCCAACCATTGCCAACAATGCTGCTTCGAACTTCGTTCTGCTCATCATCGACAATGGCAGCTATGGCTCGACAGGAGACCAGCCGACCTATGCGGGGATGAAGACTTCCCTTACCGAGGTCGCAAGAGCATGCGGCTGTGACAAGGTCATCGAGTGCCAGGCGGAAGAAACGCCGGAAGTCCTGCGTGCGGCCATCGACTCGAACGAAATGACCATCATCGTGTCAAAGTGCAGCTCGGGCAACATCCCCGTTTCCGTGATCGAACTCGATCCCGGTGTGATCCGGCATCGATTCATGGAAGCCGTGCGACAGCAGAACGCGCAGTGACCAGGCACGATGGCTGCGGGTGCACGCTTTCACGCGATGGATGAAGCGCGCGACATGGCCAGGCGCAACCTGCCTGCCATGATCTTCGACTATGTCGACGGTACGGCGGGCAGCGGATACTCCGAAAGGGCCAACCGTGAGGCCCTTCACGCCATCCGTCTGCGCCAGCGCGCCTTGTGCAATGTCGAGACACGCAGCATCGCGTCCTCCCTCTTCGGCCGCGAAACAGGTCTTCCATTTTCCATCGCCCCGATGGGCTTCTGCAACACGGTGAAGCCGGGCGCGGATCTGCTCCTGGCAGCCTTCGCCGCGCGCCACCGCGTCCCCGTATGTGTCTCTACAGCCGCCACGACACCACTTGAGAAGATGATCGAACGGGCCCAAGGCAATGCCTGGTTCCAGCTCTACTACACCAGGGACCAGGAAGCTGGTGAGGAACTGGTGCGCCGGGCCGAAGTCAGTGGCTACGATACCCTCGTTCTGACTGTCGACGTGCCGGAAGTCGGACGCCGCCCGCGCGAACTGCGCCATGGATTTCAGCTACCGTTCGCCATGACGCCAGGCCAATGGATCGACAGCGCGCTTCATCCGCGCTGGTCGCTGGCAATGGCAGCCGGTGGCATGCCGAGACTGGCCAATTTCGACGGATCGCTGGCGAAGTTCGACCGAAGCGCCAGCAGGGCGGGTGCGGACTGGGAGTATCTCTCGCGTCTGCGTGATCGGTGGAAAGGCAAGCTCGTCGTCAAGGGCGTGCTGGATAGCGAGGACGCGCTGCGCATCAGGCAGGCTGGCGCAGATGCCATCCAGATTTCGAGCCATGGCGGTCGCCAGATGGACAGCGCCCCCTTGCCTGTTCACGCGCTCACCACCATTCGCGAAGCTGTTGGTGCAACCTATCCACTGTTTTTCGATTCGGGCGTGCGAACCGGCGAGGATATCGTCAAGCTCCACGCGCTGGGCGCAGACTTCGTGTTCATCGGACGCCCGTTTCTTTACGCCATCGCGGCAGCAGGCAAGGCCGGTCCCGATATCGCTGCCGATATTCTTTCGAAGGAAATCAGTATCACGCTCGCCATGATAGGCAGGACCGGCATGTCGGGTCTGGATCGAGAAGTGCTTGCGGACTGAACGCGAGACTTGTTGAAAGCCATGCTGCTGGTCCGATGGAATACATTATGCTTTGCTTGATGCAGGCATGTCTGGCCGCCAAACGAGCTTGCAACAGGAGGAAAGGCTTGGCGTCATCTTCTCGGGTTCTTCTTCGCCTTTCCATTATCATCATGCTGTCCTGCCTTGTGCTGCATTGGGTCCCACACGCAAGGGCAATGGAGGATGGGCCAGCCGTTGATCCGTTGGAAACACTTGCCCCCGAACCAACCGGCGAGGCGCTGAGCCGCATTCCTGACCTTGGACGAAAGCTGCTCGCCTTGCGCAGCTATATCCGATCAGCCGAAACCCTGGCACAACGATGGAGCTGGAGCGCAGCCGAAATCGAGGCTTTCGAAGGCTCACCGGAACAGACCGCTCTGCTGGAAGCAGTAGCAGCAGTCGATGCCCATTTCGCCGAGGCAAATCCCGGGTATCGCATCTATGCGAACACGCGGGTGCGCAGTCTCGATGAACAGATCGCCAACTGGAACAGCAACACATCGGTTGGCCTGGCCGCAGCAGACATTCTGGAAGCCTGGCAGGCGAAATTTGAATCCGATCTGAAGGAAATGACCGCAGAAAGCGCTCAGCAGCGCCGCGCATGGCTGGCAGCCTACGCTGTCGAGAAACGCCCAAGCATCGCAGCGCCTGGTCTCACGCTTCATGGCCGCGCCAACGCCATCGACTTCCAGATCATGAAAGACGGACAGATCATTGCAGGCGCAGTCTCCAACCAGGTGGAAACCGTCTGGCGTCAGGAAGGATGGGAAACGCGACTGAAGGAAAGCATCGAAGCGGCAGGACCGGATTTTTCCGGCCCGCTCCTCTCGCCAGATGAACCATGGCACTATGAATATGAACGGCAGGACAGAGAGGAACGCTGAGAACGGCACCAATCGTAGATTGCCAGGGCCAGACAGCGGCAGGATGACAATGCCCATGCACACATGGCTCGATCTTTCCGGCATGAGCCATGCCTGCTTCAAGCTGATGGCATTTGAACGTTGCACAAATCAGCCTATTCTGGACTGAAGCTTGTTTCTTGATCGGGGTTCCATGCTGCACATTCCATCACCGCTCATGCAGCGAACATACGGGTCCGGGCGGCTGGTTGTTCACTATGAGCGAGGCCGAACCGGGCTGAGCCGCGTCTATCAGGAAGGTGCGGCAAAGATACGTTTCCCGCGCACCAATGGTTCCAGCGCCCTCGAAGCCGTGCTGATCAACACGGCGGGCGGCCTGACCGGTGGAGACAGGCTTGACTGGCAAATCGAAGCCGCCGCGCATGGGGCGCTGACGCTGACAACCCAGGCCTGCGAACGGATCTACCGCTCCATCGGTGGCGATGCTGAAATTGCGGTTCGCCTGAAAGCGAGACAAGGCGCGCGCATCAACTGGATGCCACAGGAAACAATTTTTTTCGACCAGTCGCGGCTGTCCAGAACCCTCGTGGCAGACCTGGCACCCGGGGCCAGCCTTCTGGCTGTTGAAGCCAGCATTTTCGGGCGACTGGCCGGCGGCGAAGCGGTTCGTTCGGTCTTCTTCCATGACCGCTGGCGCATTCATCGCGCAGACCGGCTCGTCCATGGCGAGGACCAGCGTCTCGACGGCGATGCTGCGGCATTGCTCGCGCCGCCAGCCATGACTGGCAGCGCTGCAGCTGTGGCGACCATTCTTCTTGTCGGCGACGAAGCGTCGGTGCATATCGATCAGGTGCGCCGGTTGCTTGGGGAGTTTCCCGACATCGCCTCCGGTGCGTCCACCTGGAAGGTCGCGGGAACTGGCAAGCTTCTTGCGAGGCTGGTCGCGAATGACAGTTACACGCTGAGAAAAGTGCTCGTGCCCCTGCTTTGTCTACTCAATGGCGAGGCACCGGTGCCAAAAATTTGGTCAATGTGAGGAAGACGATGCTGCTGACGCCACGAGAAAAGGACAAGTTGCTTATCGCCATGGCCGCGATCGTGGCGCGCCGTCGCCTGGAGCGCGGCGTCAAGCTCAACTATCCCGAGGCAATCGCCCTGATCACTGATTTCGTCGTTGAAGGCGCGCGCGATGGTCGCTCGGTCGCCGAACTGATGGACGAAGGCGCGCTTGTCATTACCCGCGCACAGGTCATGGATGGCGTGGCGGAAATGATCCATGACGTGCAGGTGGAGGCCACATTTCCAGATGGCACGAAACTTGTCACCGTTCACGAACCCATCCGCTGATCAGGGGAGTAGCCAGATGCTGAAGATAAGACCCAACTGCGAATGCTGTGATCGTGATCTTGACCCCCAGTCGCGCTGTGTTTTCATCTGCACATTCGAATGCACCTGGTGCCAGGACTGCGCACAGGGAGTATTGAACGGAACCTGCCCCAATTGCAGCGGGGAACTGGTGCGCAGGCCCGTGCGTCCCGCTGCGGCGCTCGCACGTTTTCCCGCTTCTGGCGAACGGGTTCTTTCGAAAATGCAGAATTGCATTTCACTGAGGGGGAATGCCGCATGATCCCCGGTGAAATCATCACGCCAGAAGGTGATATCGAGCTCAACACGCACGGCGAGTGCGTGACGCTGAAGGTCGCCAACACGGGTGATCGCCCCGTGCAGGTCGGCAGCCATTATCATTTCTTTGAAACCAATACCGCCCTGAAATTCGACCGGGAAAAGGCGCGTGGCATGCGCCTAGATATTGCACCGGGCACAGCAGTGCGCTTCGAACCGGGTCAGGCGCGAGATGTACGCCTGGTGCCCTATTCGGGCAAGCGCGAAGTATACGGTTTTCAGAAGAAGGTGATGGGGGAACTTTGATGAGTCTGCGCCGCGTCCACCTGGCGACCGCTTGCCTGCTGCTCATCTTCATTCTGGCGCATATCGCCAACCACCTTGGCGCGCTTGGTGGCGTCGCGAACCACCTGGCGGTCATGGATATCCTGCGGCTTGCCTATCGCAACATTGTTGTGGAGACGATCCTCCTGGCAGCTTTCGCCTTTCAGGTCGTCATTGGGCTGCGCCTGTTGTTGCGCGCGAAGTCGAATGTCTCCGGGCTGGTTGGTTGGGCGCAGCTCCTGTCGGGTGGCTATCTCGCCTTCTTTGTGACCGTCCATGTTGGCGCAGTGCTCAGCGGTCGCATGATTTTGGGCCTCGACACCAATTTCTGGTTTGCCGTCGCAGGCTATTCCGCCGGTATCCTGAAACTCTGGTTCACGCCCTATTACTTCCTTTCTGTGCTCGCGCTGTTTGTCCATCTGGGCTGCGCCGCATATTGGCTCACCGGGGCACGCAAGCCGGTATCTCAATACTGGTTCATGGCGCTGGCAATCGCGGGTGCCGTGATTTCCACACTGATTTCCACCGCGTTAATGGGAGGCTTCGAAGATTTCGAAGTCCCTGCCCGCTACCTGGAACCCTATTCTGCATTTCTGTGAGGTGAACAGATGCCCGTGAAAATCTCCCGCGCTTCATATGCCGCCATGTATGGCCCCACCACGGGGGACAAGGTGCGCCTGGCCGACACGGAGCTTTTCATCGAAGTGGAAAGGGATTTGACCACCTATGGCGAAGAGGTGAAATTCGGCGGTGGCAAGGTCATACGCGACGGCATGGGCCAAAGCCAGGTGACGCGGGCCGATGGCGCAGTGGACACTGTTATCACCAATGCGCTGATTGTCGATCACACAGGCATCTACAAGGCTGACGTCGGGCTGCGAAGCGGGCGCATCACCGTGATTGGCAAGGCCGGCAACCCTGATACCCAATCGGGTGTCGATATCATCATCGGACCAGGCTCCGAGATTATCGCCGGTGAGGGCAGGATACTCACCGCTGGCGGCTTCGATGCCCATATCCATTTCATCTGCCCGCAGCAGATCGAGGAAGCGCTGATGAGCGGCTTGACCTGCATGCTGGGAGGTGGCACCGGGCCTGCACACGGAACCCTGGCAACCACCTGCACACCGGGACCGTGGCATCTGGCACGCATGATCGAGGCAGCCGATGCCTTTCCAATGAACCTTGCCTTTGCCGGAAAGGGCAACGCCTCGCTGCCGGGCGCATTGGCGGAAATGGTGCTTGGGGGCGCAGCTGCGCTGAAACTGCACGAGGACTGGGGAACGACACCCGGCGCAATCGACTGTTGCCTGTCTGTGGCCGACGAATATGACGTCCAGGTGATGATCCACACCGACACGCTCAACGAAAGCGGCTTTGTCGAATCGACGGTTGACGCCATCGCCGGTCGCACCATCCATGCTTTCCACACGGAGGGCGCGGGCGGCGGACATGCCCCTGACATCATCAAGGTGGTCGGGCGTGAAAATGTCATTCCATCGTCGACCAACCCGACACGGCCCTACACGGTCAACACGGTTGCAGAACATCTCGACATGCTGATGGTCTGCCATCATCTCGATGCCTCGATCCCCGAGGACATTGCCTTTGCCGAGAGCCGCATCCGCAAGGAAACAATTGCTGCGGAAGATATCCTGCACGACATGGGAGCCTTCTCGATCATTTCATCCGACAGTCAGGCCATGGGTCGTGTTGGAGAGGTGATCATCCGGACATGGCAGACAGCGGACAAGATGAAGCGCCAGCGCGGTCGCCTGAGCGAGGAAGCAGGCGACAACGACAATTTCCGGGTGCGCCGCTACATCGCAAAATACACAATCAATCCTGCCATCGCGCAAGGCATGTCTCGCGAGATCGGTTCGGTCGAAGTTGGCAAGCGCGCCGACCTTGTCCTGTGGAACCCGGCCTTCTTTGGCGTAAAGCCGGACATGGTGCTGATTGGCGGAACCATCGCTGCCGCGCCCATGGGCGATCCCAACGCTTCGATCCCGACGCCGCAACCCGTTCACATGCGGCCGATGTTCGGCGCATACGGAAAGTCGAGAACCAATTCCTCCGTAACCTTCGTCTCCAGGGCAGCGCTCGACAACGGCCTGCGCGACCGGCTCGGCACAGCCAAGGCGATGGTCGCCGTGGACAACACACGTTCCGGCATCGGCAAGAAGGCCATGGTACTGAACGACTTTACGCCAATGATGGAGGTCGATCCGGAAACCTATGAAGTGCGAGCCAATGGCGAATTGCTGACCTGCGAGCCGGCAACCGTGCTACCCATGGCGCAACGCTATTTTCTTTTCTGAGGTCAAGGATGATTCATCTCATCGCAACGCTTACCATCAAGCCAGGCTCGCTTCCCGCTGTCATGGATGCGGTCAGGTCCTGCCTTGAAGCCACACGTCGCGAGGATGGCTGCATTTCCTACGAACTGTTCACCAGTATCGAGGATGAGAACCGCCTCGTCTTCGTTGAACGCTGGCGCGACCGAGCAGCACTCGATGCGCATTTCAACATGCCGCACCTGGCCGAATGGCGCACCAGGGGCGGCCACCATATCACCAGTCGCAGAATCGAGATCATCACGGATGGAAAGGTAGAGGAACTTTGATCACCTGCAACCGAGTCACGCGCGACTTCCACGCTCCCAACAGCACCATCACGCTGGATGAAACGGCGCGCCATCGTCGCCGCATGGTGATGACCTGCGACAATGGCACTGCTTTCCTGCTGGACCTGCCTGATGCCCGCCTGCTGCGCCACGGTGATGGCCTTGAACTTTCCGACGGTCGCGTGATCGAAGTGCATGCCATGCCCGAATCGCTTCACGAAGTGACCGGCAGCAATGCACAACACCTGCTGGCGCTCGCCTGGCAGATCGGCAATCGCCATCTCGCCGCACAGATCGAGGATGCGCGCATTCTCATTCGCCGCGATCACGTCATCCGCGAAATGCTGGAAGGCCTCGGCGCAACGCTCAGGGAAATTGAAGCCCCCTTCGACCCGCAGGGCGGCGCCTATGGCGGGTCACATCAATCCCATCATGCCCACGACCATACCCATGGCGCGGAGCACAACCAGCACCACCATGACTGACGCTTCCCTCATCCGCCTGATGTCCTGGCTGTCGCCGGTTTTTCCGACCGGCTCCTATGCCTATTCGGCAGGGCTGGAACAGGCTGTTGCGGAAAACACCATTTGCTCAGTCCCCGATCTCGGCAACTGGCTGAAAGCGCTTCTTGATCGCGGTGCTCCATGGAACGATGCGGTGCTGCTTGGCGCAGCATGGCACAACTGCTCTGACAAAGCGGAGATTTCCCATCTGGCAGGACTGGCAGAAGCACTGGCGGGCTCTGCCGAACGCCACAGGGAAATGGCAGACCAGGGCAGGGCCTTTCTCGCCGCAGCCCGCCACTGGTTTGACGGCGATTTGCCAGCGACGCTCCCGCTGCCAGTCGCGATCGGACTTGCCTGCGGACGCACGAAGGTTCCGTTGGGAGCAACCCTCGCCGCCTATCTCAACACCGTCGTTTCCAATCAACTGCAATGCGCCATTCGCCTTTCGGTTACCGGCCAGGACGGCGCGGCGCGGCTGCTGGCGCAACTCGAACCTGTGATTGCCGATGTCGCGGCGCGCGCGGCAACATCAACGCTCGACCAGCTTGGCAGCTTCGCCTTTCGTGCCGAGATTGCGAGCATGAACCACGAAACCCTGCAACGCAGACTGTTCCTGTCATGACATCTTCCAACGGTCCCTTGCGCGTCGGCATTGGCGGGCCGGTCGGCTCGGGAAAGACCACCGTGACCGAGAAGCTCTGCAAGGCGATGCGCGATGACTATTCGATTGCCGTTGTTACCAACGACATCTACACGCGCGAGGACGCCGAGGCGCTGGTGCGCATGCAGGCCCTGCCCTCCGACCGCATCATCGGAGTGGAGACGGGCGGCTGCCCGCACACGGCTATCCGCGAAGACGCCTCAATCAACCTGCGTGCGATTGACGAACTCACCACGCGCCATGGCGATCTCGATGTGATCTTCATTGAATCGGGCGGCGACAATCTCGCCGCAACTTTCTCCCCCGACCTGGCCGATCTGTCGATATATGTGATCTCCGTTTGCCAGGGCGATGACATCCCGCGCAAGGGCGGGCCGGCAATCACACGTTCCGACCTTCTCATCATCAACAAGGTCGATCTCGCACCCCATGTCGGGGCTGACCTCGAACGCATGAACTCAGACGCACAGACATCGCGCGCTGGACGCCCGTTCCTGTTTGCAGACATGCGGCGCGGCGACGAGACACACGAAATCGTGGCTTTCATCAAGAACCAGGGCGGCCTGTGAGTTGTGCGGAAACGCCATTGATCTGCTGCAGCTCCACTGAGCGCAGATTGTGTCCGGCACTCCCTTGATCAGTCCTCAGCAAGCTGGGTGATTTCACGACGGAACGGCAGTGCGTCGCCAATGTCCTCGCCATCGACTTCGCGGGCATAGCGGTGACCGGCATAGGTTGCCCAGGCAATTGGCCCCGGGGCCTCCGCATCACCGATGATGCGCACGGACCTGATCCCGGCATCCGCCCAATCGGCCTCGCGCGCCCGCAGGGCGTGGTAGACATCATTATTCTCGAGCCGCGATGAAACCATCACCACGCCATCGCAGTCGAACGCACTCGTGCGCCCCGTGAAGACGCAATTGGAAATCACCTGTGTATCGGTAATCTGCCTAACACCGCGATTGAGCACGATATTGACACCCATCTCCGCGAGCCGCTGATGAATCCTGTGTTGCTCCAGCGTGTTCTGCGTCCAGTCGGACAGATAGGCTGACGGGGTTATGATGGTGACACTGGCACCATTCTGCACCAGAAGCTCGGCCAGAACGCCCCCCATGTAATAGTGATCATCATCATAGATCACGACGTCTCCCTTCGGGACGTTTCCATCCATCAGGTCGTCGGGCGTGTAGATGGACATGGCGCCATCAACCGCAAACGGCACCACATGCTGGCGCGCCACGCCATCACGCCGCCAGGTCGATCCCGTGGCGATGCAGACGTGGTCAAAACCGAATTCGAGAATGTCTTCAACCCCCAGCCTGCTGTCGAAATAGGTTTCCACATTCGGCTTCTGGCTGATCTGATACTCCCGGTAATCGGCAACCCGACCCCAGGCCGACAGGCCCGGCAAGCGCCTTTCCCGTGCCACGCGGCCGCCAAGGGTCTTCGAGGCCTCCGCCAGCGCGACATCGTAGCCGCGTTCCGCCAGTGCGCGCGTTGCCTCCAGCCCGGCAGGTCCTGCACCCACAACCAGTACGCTGGAGCTTGGACCTTTCCGGTTCATGATCTCGGGATGCCAGCCCTTGCGCCACTCCTCCATGAATGTCGGGTTCTGCGTGCATCTGCTGATCGCCATGTTCATGTCGCCGGTAATGCAGATATTGCAGCCGATGCACTCGCGGATATCCTCGATGCGCCCCTCGTCGATCTTGCGCGGAATGAACGGATCGGCAATCGATGGCCGGGCGCAGCCGATGAAATCCAGTACGCCGGACCGGACCATCCTTGCCATCACATCGGGTGACGTGAAGCGGCCCACGCCGACGATCGGCTTGGTCGTCAGTTCATGAATTCCCTTGACGAGCTGTTCCTGGGCCGCCTCTTCCTTGAAGCGGCTAGGACCCGAGCAATCTTCCCAGGTGCCATGCGCCAGATCCCAAAGGTCAGGCAAGTCCCGGTTCATGTCGATGAATTCGCGCAGCTCCGTGTTCGAGAACCCAAGCTCGCCTATTGTCTCGTCCAGCGACACGCGCAGCGTGATGCCCATCGTGTCACCAACTGCATCGCGCAGGTCCACCATGACTTCGTTCACGAAGCGGGCGCGATTTTCCAGGCTCCCTCCATATTCGTCGCTGCGCTGATTGGTAGCTCGGCTGAGAAAGTGCTGGAAGATGCCAAATCCATGTGCCCCATAGAGGCAGATCAGGTCGAACCCCGCCGTCCTTGAGCGTTTGGCGGCGTTGACGAACCACCGGCGCAGATCGCGGATTTCGGACTTGTCCAGGGCACGTGCCTGCACGGGATCGTTGGTGAACGTCCTGATCGGCTGCGCCGAGACGGCCCGGGGAACCTCGCGCGTGTAGAAATTCGGACCGTTCACTCCGGAATAGGCCAACTGGATGCCGGCCAGTGCGCCATGTTCCTTCATCTTGCCCGCCATGCGGGCAATCATCGGAATGTCCTTGTCCTCCCACAGTCGCAATTCGATGAAGGGTGTGATTTCGCTGGTATGGTGCATTTCGCACTGTTCGGTGAAAATGACGCCCCAGCCGCCTTCAGCCTTGATGCCCCGCATTTCCGCGGCAGCGGACGGATCTCGGTAGCCGCCGCCATTGCAATGGGGAACCTGGTAGAACCGATTCTTTGCGGTTAGGGGTCCGATGCCCATGGGCTCGAACAATATGTCGTAACGTGGATCACGCATGGCCATTTCTCTCACTGACGGGCGTCATTCATCCCCGGGGACGCCGTAGGACGGCGCTACGCTTGGATCTAGTGCGCGTTGGACATAGGCATCGAGCTGCGGCTTGTAGACCTGCCAGGCTGTCGCCACCGTTTCAACCGGACAGTCTTGCGTCCAGTCGCAGCGCAGATCAACGACAGGCCACGGCACTTTACCGCAAATCTGCATGCCAGCTGAATGTATGGGGCCAGCTTCACCACCCGCTTTCAATCCGGCACGCAGCGCAGAAATCAACCGATCGCCGAGATGGCCCGACGCAGTAACAAATCCCTCCACCATGGCCGACGGCACGCTTTCATTGGCCAGAAGATTGCCAGCGGCAATCACATCAGCCCCCGCAGCATCGGTCCAGATGCCCAGCGAGTTCGCGCCGGAATGAATTGCCGTATTCCCCGAGGCGTCAATCGCGAGCATCTGGCGATAGGCGATGTGAGAACCCCGCTCGCGGGCAGCAGCAACGGCTTGCCCGGCACCCATGCCACCTTGCATCAGGTCCAGCACAAGTGGCCCAAGGCGAGGATCGGTGACGTTCTGGCTGGCCACCGCTCCAACGCCAGCGCGTGTATAGCAACACCGTGCCGCAACGGCAGGCGATGAGGACGATATGGCGACACCAAACATGCCGGTTTCCGTACAGCGCGCGACCAGGGAAAATGTCATTGGCCTAGTCCGGAATCACGGCAGTTGCATCGATTTCCACCAGCCATTCGGGTCGAGCCAGGGCCTGTACGACCAGCCCGGTCGATACCGGGTGTACGCCCTTAATATATTCTCCCATCGTGCGGTAGACGGCCTCGCGATAGCGAATGTCGGTGATGTAGACGACGACCTTCACCAGATGCTGCATCGTTCCGCCGGCCTCCTCGATCAACTGGCGGATGTTCTGCATCACCTTGTGGGTCTGTTCAGCAGGATCATTGCTGTCGAGGTTCCTGGCATCGTCCAGATTCTGCGGACATTGACCACGCATCCAAACGGTTCTGCCGCCGCGCGTGACAACGGCCTGGCAAAGGTCATTGTCGAGCGCCTGTTCGGGATAGGTGTCCTTTGTATTGAAGGGTCGAATACGAATATGTGTCATTTCGATCTCCCGGTTTGAACGAAATTCCTCTCCAGCGCATCACGCATCATTGGTCACCCGTCGCGCATCGCCGGTATAGGCGGAATATTTCTGCTGGATGAAGATGTGATCTGCAATGTGCTTCGCATCATGCCACACACCATAAATGAAGGAGGAGCCGCGACTCATCATGAATGGCAGGCCGAGAAAATAGACACCAGGCAGGGGCGCAACACCCCTGACGTGCCTTGGCTTGCCATCGGCTTTGAAAACGTCGGCGTCCAGCCAGCTGAAATCCGGCGTGTAGCCCGTGGCCCAGATGATGGTTGAGATTCCGGCACCAGCCAGATCGAGTTCCAGCACCGGCTTTGTCACGCAGTCGGGAGTGCCACCCAGCTGACGTGCGGATGGCTCCTGCGGCAACTCCAGACCATTGGAATCGACATGGGCATCACATTGGTCCAGGAATGACAGGTAATAAGTGTCGCCATTCTCGAAATTCGTCTGCACGTCGCGATCAAATCGCATGGTTCCGTCTTTGTAACCAGCAGTACGCCCGACAAGCGTTATTCCGTTTGCAGCCAGTTCACGGAAGTCGATGGTCCTGCCGCCATAGGCTCCGCTGACAGCGATGGAGACATGCTCCTTGCCTGGCGGAACGCTCTCATCGTCCCACATGCCAAGCACGCCCATCCACCAGACATAGTCGCGATTTCGGTAGCGCCTTGGCAGCCGGTCATGCGGGCCGATGGACAGGTAGACATTGCGGCCGGAGCGCTGCAGTTCGTCGGCGATCTGCACACCGGATGAACCCGCTCCCACGACCAGGACGCCCCCCTCGCCCAGTTGGCCGGGATTCTTGTAGTCGGCGGAATGCATCTGGTGGACGTTCGCATCGCCCGGCACGAGTTGCGGCATCAGCGGACTGTGGAACGGTCCGGTCGCAGCGACAACGAAACGCGCTTCAAGCGATCCGCTCGAAGTCTGCACGTGAAAGCCGTCCCGTCCGCTCAGCCGCGTCACGCGATCAACCGACACGTTGCAGAAGACTGGCGCTTCGATCATGCGCGAATAGGCAACGAAATAGTCGGCGACCTTTTCCTTGGGAACGAATTCATCCGGTTCAAATTCCTCGAATTCCATGCCGGGGAACCGGTCATGCCACGCCGGGCCGTTGGCCACGAGCGAGTCCCATCGTCTTGACCGCCAGCGTTCAGCGATGCGGCCACGCTCCAGCACGACATGGAAAATCCCGCAATCACGCAGGTGCTCGCTCATCGCGATGCCGGCCTGCCCGGCACCGACCACAACAACATCAGTCTTCTCGGGAAGTTTTGTCAAAACAGGTCCAGCTCCTTTATCATGGCCATCCAGTTGTCGACCCGCTCGCGCGATTGGTCGGGATTGCGCTCTGCTACGGCATGAACAACGAAATTCAGCATTGAGTAAAGCGTTGCAGTCGATTCGAGAAACAGGACCGTCTTGGATTCGGCGTGAAACACATAGTCCCTGTGATCATAAGCCCCGTTGTTGAATTCGTCCGTGAAGACGACAGCGTCAAAACCGCGTCGGCGAGCGATCTCACACGTCTTCTCCGATTCCCGCGCATAAGGCGTGATGTCGATGAGAACGATGACATTGCGGGTTTCATCGATTGACGGTGATGGCGGGGTTCATTCCACCAGCCCGCTTTCCTGCACATTGAAAAACACCGAACAGCACGCGCACCGCGCCGAACGTGGCATCCTGGTGGATCGCGTAGAAGCCTGCGGCCTGGGCAACTTCAGACGCATCATCCAAGATTAGCTGGGCTTGGCCGATTGAAGCATTGAGAATTCGAAGCCCGTCTTGATCAACGTCATGAACAACGTTCTCACCGTCCCCAATACCCGCACAGTAACCACGGTTGTACGCATCCATTGAAGGATCGCCAGGAATCGGTCTTTGGATATTCCACTCAATTGGCTCTCCGATTCAATTCTAACACTTTGTCCAGTGACCAGAAATTTAGTCCATCGATATTTTCCCAACCTCTTGGGCTATCATTTGGTAGCTGCAATGCCTTCATCGAGTTATTTGGTCCACCACGATAACTTTCAGGCCACCACCCCAACACGCATTCCACTCTGCCCCCTGCCAACGGTTCGTTGGTGATTTCGAGCGTGATGGATTTGAGCGTGTGGAGTTGGTCAGTTTTCCGCTCGCCCGTTCGCC
This sequence comes from Rhizobiaceae bacterium, assembly GCA_049289295.1. GTDB lineage: Bacteria > Pseudomonadota > Alphaproteobacteria > Rhizobiales > Rhizobiaceae > BOKV01. The sequence goes on along the minus strand of JBATLL010000041.1, from coordinate 213,914 downwards.
CCGCCGCCCGTTCGCAGGCTGACGGTTCCGCCGGTCGCGGAACCTTGCCCTGCCACGGAGGGAGCCACGGAGGAGGCCAGCCGAGAGATCAATATCCGCGTAGACGGCAAGGAGCAGCAGACCAATGTCGGCGACGTGGTGGCCCGCAAACTGTTCAGTGCCGCAGCAAACGCCTGATCTGGCATATCGCAATACGCCCCAACCAATCCCGGTTGCGGCATAACCGAGCGGAAAATCCACTTACGAAAACGCTCGAAACTGTTCAAACATAGCGAGCCACATCTGTGCTGGATGCGCTGACGGACCTGTTCATCCTGCGCGGTCCGCCGGAATACATCAGATCCGACAATGGCCCCGAGTTCATTGCCCAGAAGGTGCGCGACTGGATCGCGGCCGTCGGCGCCAAGACCGCCTACATCGAACCGGGGGCACCCTGGGAGAACGGATACTGCGAAAGCTTCAACGCCCGGTTCCGTGATGAATTCTTGAACGGCGAGCTATTCTGCAGCCTCCTGGAGGCTCGAATCCTGATTGAGAAATGGCGGGTTCACTACAACAAGGTCACACCGCACAGCGCATTGGGTTATCGGCCGCCCGCGCCGGAAAGCATCGTTCCAATGGACCAAAGGCCGACGATGCACTAACAATCAAACCGGACCACCCGATGGGGGCACACCAGATTCAATGAGTCCTGAGCCTTCCCCGCGTTGATTTTAAAATCCCGCCCATTGATAGCTATGACTATTTTAAATAAAAGGCAGTGAAATCACCGCTACGACATGGAAGGCTTATGATATGCATAACAGCTCTTATAAAAAGGCTGAATATTTTCTATCTACTTATTTTAATAATGATTCAGTTTTAAAAAAGAATGTTCTTGAAGTTGGTTCGAAATCATATCATTCACAGGACACCTATAGAAATTTATTCAACGAAGAAAATTACATATATACTGGGCTTGACATTGAGAGCGGCAATAATGTCGACTATGTGCCTGAAAATATTTTTATTTGGAGTGAGCTGGAAGACAATAGTTTTGATATAATAATTTCTGGCCAAACATTCGAGCATAATCCATATTTCTGGGTTACTTTTTTAGAGATAGCTCGCGTTTTAAAACCAGGTGGATATGCATTTATATGCGCACCTGGAGGTGGAAAGGTACATAGATATCCTGTTGATTGTTGGCGGTTTTATCCAGACTCATGGTCTGCACTTTGTCAGTTTGCTGGCCTTAACTTAATAGAGAGCTATTTTGAACCAGATAGCCATATAGGCCTAATAGGTGATGCTAAATGGCGAGACAGTGCGGCAATAGCGCAAAAGCCGAATCTTTCAGGTGACGCATTAAAAACGTTTAATGATAATATTAAAAATGTAACAAAATCATTGTCAGACCGAGTTTATTTCAAGAAAGAGGATATATTTCATAGGAAATGGGTGAAAGAGTATGAAAAATCTATAAAACGTGGCGGATTTAAATCATTAATCGCTGTAATAAGAAGGAAAATGGCAGGTAGTCACGTGAAAATATATAAATGAGTGATTTTCATCAAAAAATTTTTGCTATCCAAACCCTGAAATCGTTTTGCAGAACAGCTTTCCTGAACTCCTGCTACAACGTGGCACTACAAAAAGCTATAATCTTAGGATTATAGCTTTCCGTATTTTTCCTCTAAAAGCTCAAGGGCTTCAGCTGGAAGCTCAGGCACTGGTGGTGTCAGACGAACCAAAATAGTCTCCGAAAGCTCCTACCCCAGCATTCATCAGGCTGCGCAGAGTTGGCGCCACTCGGCCAGAGCAGCGGTGCGGCGGGCCTTGAAATTCTGTCTGCTGATGAGGGTGCGTTCCTGGTTGAAGTGATTGTGAATTGAGCCGTGGACAGCTGCGAATTTCTGCAGACTTTGCATGCGCCGGAAGCGAAGCATCGCCCGTTCTCGTCGTCGCAATGGCTGATGCGAGTTCTCCGCCCGGTTGTTCAACCAACGACCGGTTTCTCGCTTGTCGATTGCGCCGAGCTCCTTCATGGCGGCGCCATACGATGCCAGGCGATCGGTCACGATCGTCTCGGTCAGGCCATGCCGCTTCAACGATTTTCGCAAGAATTTCAACGCTGCCTTCTTGTCACGGCGTTTCGACACGAAGCTTTCGAGCACTTCGCCCTCATGATCGACGGCGCGCCACAGATAGTGCTTGACCCCGTTGATCTTCACAAACACCTCGTCCAAATGCCAGCGCCGATGCCTGAATGATTGCATCGCCTGAACCCGATCGCGTCGGATTTCAGCCGCGAAAATCGTTCCAAACCGATTCCACCAGAACCGCACTGTTTCGTGGGTGACGTCCATGCCACGCTCGTGCAGCAGATCCTCCACATTGCGCAATGAAAGCGGGAAGCGGATATACAGCATTACCGCCAGACGGATAACTTCGGGGGACGTCTTGAAATACCGGAAGATACGTTGGTTGCTCATACCCAGAAGGCAACCTGCTCGAGTTTGGAGCGCAAGCGGATTTTTATCTGACAGAGCCCGACCGGCGTTCCATACTGGCCTGCCGAGCGCGGCAGGATCGTATTGTGCAATTCCCATTTCCATTCTCCTTAGGCCATTACTGGCCTCAAGGAGATTGCGTGAGATCAACTGCAAATTGTCAGCGGTAAGTACGACTTCCTGCCAATTTACAATCCTTGGCCCGCCTACAGTTTCGTCAAAGCGGAGTCAGGCGACAGCCGAGCCCGATTTGTCGATCGGCGGTGCGTAGCCACCCCGCGAGGTCGTCCTGAGGCCAATCCGAACAAGTCCCTCGGCCATGGCAACGGCTGCGGCAACACCGTCTATGACAGGCAAGCCGTGCTCTGCGGAAAGCGAAGCGGCAAGGTCGGTCATGCCGGCACAGCCAAGGACAATCGCCTCGGCGCGATCCTCTCCAACGGCGCGGCCGATCTCGGCGCTGATCTTGTTGCAGGCACTTGAGCCCGGCTGTTCAAGCTCAAGAACAGCTACTTCCGCGGCACGCACCCTGGCGCAGCGGGAAGCCAATCCGTATTTCACCAGATTGTGCTCCAGGGCCGGGATCGAGCGCGAAAGCGTAGTGACGACCGAGAACTTGTTGGAGACGAAAGAGGCTGCATGGAATGCGGCCTCGCCAATCCCAAGCACCGGAGCATCAGTCATGCAGCGGACGGCGTCGAGACCTGTGTCGTCAAAGCACGCGATGATGATTGCGTCATGGTCAGGGTTATCACGCACTGTCTTGAGCAATCCCGCAAGACTGAGTGCCTCATCATAATAGCCTTCAATGCTGACTGGCCCGTCTGTCGGGTTGACAGCAAGAATCTCGCTCGACGCAGAAGCTGCGGTCCTTGCCGCCGCACCGATCTTTCGGGTCATCGAACCAGTGGTATTTGGATTTACAACAAGAATGCGCATCTCACGCCCTCTAAAGATCGCCGCCAAGATAGGCGGCCTTGATGCGATCGTCCTTCATCAGTTCCTTCGATGGTCCTGTGAGGACAATCGAGCCGGTTGAAAGCGCATAGGCGCGATTTGAAATGCTGAGAGCCATGCGGGAATTCTGCTCGACCAGCAGAACCGAAACGTTCTCGTCTCGGTTGATCGCAACAATGGAGCGGGCAATGTCCTGCACGAGTTTGGGCGCGATACCCAGCGACGGCTCGTCGAGCAACAACAGTTTCGGCTTCGCCATGAGGGCACGGCCAATCACCATCATCTGTTGTTCTCCGCCGCTCAATGTCCCGCCCATCTGGGAATAGCGTTCCTTCAGCCTGGGAAAGCGACCCAGAACCATTTCCAGCGTCCGGGCGATGTCTGCCTTGTCTGAGCGCGTGAATGCACCCATCAAGAGATTATCCTTTATCGACATGTGGGGGAATACACGTCGACCCTCCGGCACCATCGCAATTCCCATCTTCACGATATCAGCCGGATTGGCGCTGTCGATGCGCCTGCCTTGATAACGGATTTCGCCGCTCTTGATCCTACTCAGACCTGTAATTGCCCGAAGTATCGAGGACTTGCCCGCGCCATTGGCACCGATCAACGCGACGGTTTCCCCTTCGTTCATCTCGATGGATACGCTTTTGAGGGCATAAACGTGATCATAGTAGAGTTCGACATTTTCGAATTTCAGCAATTCCGTCATGACTTATATTCCGATCACGTCGTCTTCGCTGCCGAGATAGGCCTCGATGACTTTTTCATTCTGCTGGATTTCAGCCGGGGTCCCCTCTGCGATCTTCTGGCCGAAATTGATCACCACAATCCGGTCGGAGATTTTCATGACGGCAGGCATGTCGTGTTCGACAAGCAGTACGGTCACGCCACGGTCCCGCACGCCGCGGACCTGATCGACCATACGCATGGTTTCGTCATGGTTCATGCCTGCGAAGGGTTCATCGAGCAGCAGGATCGTCGGGTTTGTTGCCAATCCAATAGCCATGCCAAGTGCACGCAAATGGCCTTGCGGCAAGTTCGATGCCATCTCGTTTGCAATCGGCAACAGCCCCAGAAATCCCAGGATTTCATCGGCAGATTTCGCAAACTCCGCTTCATCGTTGCGGGCCTGGCCAGAGCCAAGAAAATAGCCCCACAAATTTGCTTTCGAGCGTAGGTGATGGGAGACAATTACATTGTCCCGTACTGTCATGTTACGGAAGATCGTGGTCTCCTGAAACGTTCGCACGACCCCCATCCGAGCCGCGGCATGCGGGGAGAGTCCCGAAATGCGCTGTCCGCGGAACAGGACTTCACCGGAAGTCGGCTTCAGGAAAGATGCGATCAGCTTAAACAGCGTCGACTTGCCGGCTCCATTCGGCCCGATCACAGAAAGTATTTCCCGTTCGTTGACCTGAAAGCCGACATCGTTGACTGCAGTCAGACCACCGAATTTCTTTGTCAGGTTTCTGACTTCGAGGATCGGGCTCATTTACGGCCTCCAAACAGGTTCGAAAGCCGGATGCTGAGCAGGCCGTTCGGCAGCACCAGCATGAGCAGGATCAGCAGGCTCGAATAGATCAGCAACTGGAACCTCCCGGTCTGGAACAGCAAATCCCAGCCGAAGTAGAGCACCAGGGTTCCAAGCATCGGGCCGAAGACATAGCCCAGACCGCCGAGGAAGCAGTTGAGCATGAAGTTGACCGAATCCGCGACCTGGAAACTCGACGGGTAGATCGATTGCGAGATCGTCACGAACATCGCACCCGCGATGCCGCCGAGAAACGAGGAGACCGAGTAGGCGATAATGCGCAGGTAGGTAATGTTGACGCCGATGGAAGATGCCAGTTCCTCATTTTGCTGCAGCGAACGGCAAAGATGTCCGATGCGGGAATTGACGAGCCGGTACATGGCGGAAAACACAATGATCATCAGGATCACGGCCACGCAGTAGAATCCAAGCTTCACGTTTGCCATGCTCGCGATACCCGACGGAATCGGGATGGACGTTATGCCCTTTGCGCCATTGGTCACTGGCAGCGCCAACGCGGTCAGCCGGGCGACCTCGGTCAGAACCAGCGTGACCATGGCGAAATAAACACCGCGAAGGCGCAGGATCGGCAAGCCGATCAGAACGCTCACTGCCGCTGTGAACAAGCCCGCAAGCGGCAGGGCCAGCCAGAATGACATGCCCACCTTGGTCACCATGATTGCAGCGAAATATCCGCCTGCCAGTGCATAGGCACCTTGGCCGATATTGATGCGGCCGATGTAAAAGGTGAGCCAGACGCCGGCGCTCGCGATCGAAAGCAGTGCGACGGAAGTCAGCGTGTAGTAGAAATCCCAGCGGCCGCTTGCCTGGATGAACCAGGGAATCGCAACAAGGACAGTGAAGACGAATACGGCAAGGCCGATGATCTGATTGCGTGTCATTGTATCAACCCCACGGCTTGCCCATCAGGCCTTGCGGCCTGATCGCCAGGAAAACCATCAGCGAAGCAAAGATCAGCAAATATGTGATGTCGCCATATTGAGACAGCACGGAAAGGCCGATCGACTCCATCATGCCCAGAATGAACCCGCCAGCGATGGCGCCGGAGATGACACCTGCCCCGCCGATCATGACCATCATGAAGGCCTTGATGGAGGTTGGTCCACCCATGCCAAGGTTGACACCGGTAATGGTTACAAGAAGGCCGCCAACCAGTCCGGCTAGCATGGCGCCAAGCGCAAACCCGATCATCGAGTAGCGATCGACATCGACGCCCTGCAACTGCGCAGCAACCCGATCCTGCGCGAGCGCGCGCATGGCCCTGCCAGTCCGCGAATATTGCATGTACCCGATGAAGCCGGCGATTGAGAGAATGGCAAGGAAACCGATCAGGATGCGATCATAGGGCATGATCAGCCGGAAATCCCAGTTCAGCACACCATTGATGATCTTGGGAACACCACGCTGCTTTTCGCCGAACACCAGAAGAATTACAGCATCGAGAAAAAAGGCGATGCCTGCCGCCAGCAACATCGTACTCTCATCCCGAGATGAGCGCCGTATGACGGGCCGGAACAGGAACTTTTCGACAAGCGCGCCGACGATGGCGAGTGTCACGGCCGATGCAAGCAGTCCGACGACAAAGGGAAGGTCAAGCTGTGCGTAAACCGTGTATGTGACGAAGCCGCCAAGGACATACATTTGTCCATGGGCGAAATTGAGCACGTTCATCAGCGCGAAAATCAATGTCAGGCCGAGCGCAATGAGCGCATATTGTGCGCCCAGATAGAGCCCGTTTGCCAGTATCTGCTCCATGGGAAACCCTCGAGAAACGAATGGCCCGGTAAGGTCCGGGCCACTCAGGTATTGATGTGCTATCAGTCGACTTCGGCGACGAACAAGGTCTCGAACTTGCCGTCCTTGAACTCGTTCACGACCATTGGCACGAAGACCTGGCGCTTCTGTCCGAAGGATGTAGAGCCTACATATTTCAGCTTGCTGTCACCCTTCATGTAGGGGTTTGGCGAAGAGAAGGTGTCCATGGTCTTCTTGAATTCGTCGACATTGTCGATTGCTGCCGGGTTCGCCTTCAGCGTATCGATGATATATTCGAGCGCATAGACTTTTGTATTCGACTCGTCATTGTACTCGCCAAACATCTTGGTGTAGCGATCAACAAATTCCTTCATGGTGTCCGAGGCAATTTCCGGGGTGGAGGCGCCACCGACGGAAATGAAGCCGTTTGCGAGTTCACCGGCACCTTCCTGGAGAACGGTGGCATCCTGCGCTGTTTCTGTCGAAATCAACCCCTGATAGCCGAGTTCGCGCGCTGAGCGGATGAGCTGCGGTGCGTTGGCAGGCGCAACGCCTGAAAGCACAAGCAGGTCCGGCATGGTCTGGATGACCGGCGTCAGGACTGGCGTGAAGTCCGTCGTGTCCACCTGGTAGGTCACGTTGTCGGACACCACTTCAAGGCCCAGCGCCCTGGCTGCTGCAATGCCGCCGTCACGCTGGCTGAGCGGGTCGGATTCGTTTGCCGCAACAAAGGCAACCTTCTTCACACCCTTGTTTTCCATGAGGTATTTGTAGATTGCCGGACCGGACTGGTAGTTCGCGATCATGCCCAGAATGGCGTTGCTGGCAGGAGCGGTGTAGAGCTCTTTCGGGAATGCGTACGGGAAGTACATGATGCCGTTCTGTTCGGCGACAGGCCGAACGGCTGCCGCGCCGTCATCGACGTTCGGGCCGACCACATAGTGAATGCCTTCCTGTGCCATCTTCTCCATGCCGGCGATGGCGCGCTTGGGATCCTTCTGGTCGTCGAAGGTAACGATTTCGATATTGTAGGTCTTGTCACCGATGGCTACGCCGCCGATTTCATTGAGCCATGCAGCGCGGGTCTGCATCGAACGTACGTTTGATGTTCCCCATGCGGCTGCCGGTCCGCTGGTTACACCAACGAAGCCGATCTTGAGCGTTTCGTTAGCCCAGGCACCAATGCTGGCAACGGAGAGGAAGGAGCTGGCGGATACGGCAATTGCCATTGTCTTGATAATGCTGCGTCGGTTCATCTGAGGTCTCCCTGATCACACGGGCCCGGATTGACTATCGTGCCGGACTGCATGCAGTAAAGGATTGTTAACAATCATTGTCAACACAAAAAGACTCGATTGTTGACTGATGGGTGGGCAGATTGAATGAATTCGTGCACACATGTTAAGTGTCTCGCTCAAATGTTCGGAGACCCTTCAGAATGCTGAATGTTGCGCAGGATCGGAAGCGACCGGAAGACGATCTGGATGAGGAATCGATCGTCAACCGGATCTATGAGGCGATTGTCGAGCAACGCTTGCCGCCGGGGACGAAGCTTTCAGAGGCAGCACTATGTGAAGCATTCGGCGTCGGGCGGATGCGCGTGCGCCGCAGCCTGTTGCTATTGTCGAGTCGAGGTGTGGTGGATCTTCAGAGCAACCGCGGCGCCTATGTCGCGCAGCCGACCATGAAGCAGGCCCTCGAAGTCTTTGAGGCGCGCCGGACGATTGAACCAAATGTCGCCCGCCTTGCGGTAAAACGAGCAACTAAGGTCGACCTGGAAAAACTCGCCATACATCTTGAAGCGGAAAAGGAAGCCCGAGCGCTTGGCAACAGGCAGTTGGCGATCCGGCTTTCCGGCCAGTTCCACATCATGCTCGCCGAAGTGGCGCACAATGAAGTCATGGAACGAATGGTCCGGGAACTTGTTACTCGCACGTCGCTGATCATCGGAATCTACGGTTCAGCAGGCACGAAGATCTGCCATGACGACGAACACGGCGACATCCTGGAGGCGTTGCGCAACATGAACAGCGACGTTGCTGCCGGCTTGATGGACCAGCACCTGCGCCATATCGAGCAACAGGTGGATTTGACTGCAGACCGTAAGCGGCCAGTGGATCTGATCGAAATCCTCGCCGGGCAGTAGTTTACGGCCAAACTCAAAATCCGCGTCAGTTTGATCCATGCGTAACGCTGCTTTTGGGCTCTGGATCCTGGATGTCCTGCACCCAACACGATGCTGTCCTGTGATTGGTTGAGGCGCCGCAATTCCCGATCCCAACTTGTGTTCAAGTTGAATGCCTGCTTTCAGGAAGTCGAGATTGGATAACGAAGGACCGATTTCAAGGCGCAAATCTGTCATCCAAGTGAAGGCGTTCGCAGGTGGTCCCGGTACCTGGCACCGTTATTGACGCATTCCATTCCAAACAATTATTCCACTCGCAGCTCTCCACTTCTGGCTGGACTTCCCTGGCACGGCAAGCATTCGTGTTGACGAGAGCTGACGGCCAAAGGCCTCGCTCTTCTTATGCTCCGCCCGCCGATTGCGGGCTTGCGTCAGTACAGGCGCCGGTTGGTCCGGCGCTGGAACTGACGGAGGGCATGATGAACAACACCATTCAGCAGACCGCAAACGCAGACCTCTTGAACAGGTCTTCGAGCACAACGGCCCATCAGAAGGGAGACGTCTCCCGGGGTGAAACTCCCGCGGCGGCAACAAGGAAGCCGAAGAAGGCCAGGACCGCATCCGGGAAGCGCTCAAACAAGAAGCCGGAAGCCGGTTCGTTAACCCCGGCATCCGGTCAATCCGCAGGGTCCAAATCCTTCCGGCCCGGCACAAAGGCGGAGATCATCCTCAGGAAGCTGAAGATTACAAAGGGAGCGACGATTGACGAACTGGTCGAGGCCACTGGCTGGCAGAGCCACTCGGTCCGTGGATTCCTGTCGGGAACGGTTAAGAAGAAGCTTGGTCTCGAACTGGTGAGTGAAGCGGCCAAGGACGGGATCAGGCGATACCGCATCACCGATGGCAAGTCCGAAAGCTGAGGCACCCATGGTCTGGTTGAAGGAACTGGAACACGAGATCGCCGCGATCGGCGATCTCCCCCGCGAGGAACTGGTCGAGCGATGGGTCAAGGCCCATGGCTGCCTTCCGCCCAAGGGCATCAAGCGAGGACTGCTGGAGCGGTCCGCTGCCTGGCACCAGCAGGCAACGCGCCTGGGTGGCTTCAAGCCAGACGTCAGACGATCGCTGAAGCGGTTGATCTGTGATGCGGTCCAATCACCCGCGGGCAATTTGTACAGCGGTGGTTCGGATGCTCAGGAAACTGCCCCGGAGAATCCGGCCTCGCAAACAAATGACGCCGTTCCAGCTGCCCCCAACCCGTCTCCGCCCCTGCGCCCCCAACCTGCCATTGGCACCCGGCTGGTCCGGGAGTGGAACGGACGCATGCATGTGGTGGAGGTGACGGATGAGGGGTTCGTCTGGGACGGAAAGAGCTACCGGTCACTGTCTGCAATCGCCAGACGGATCACCGGCGCCCACTGGTCCGGTCCCCGGTTCTTCGGTTTGTGATCGGAGGAGAGCGACGATGAGCAGACAATTGCGCTGCGCGGTCTATACCCGCAAATCTTCGGAGGAAGGTCTCGACCAGGACTTCAACTCGCACGATGCCCAGAGGGAGGCATGCGAAGCCTTTGTCCAGTCGCAGGCAGGTGAAGGCTGGAAGCTTGTGTCAGATCGCTATGACGATGGCGGCATATCGGGCGGCACGATGGAGCGTAAGGGTCTTCAGCGAATGCTGGAAGACATCCGGAAGAACCGCATCGACATCGTGGTGGTCTACAAGATCGATCGCCTGACCCGGTCTCTGATGGATTTTGCCAAGATGGTCGACATCTTCGACGGCAACGATGTCTCCTTCGTCTCGGTCACCCAGGCATTCAACACAACCACCTCAATGGGTCGGCTGACCCTCAACGTGCTGCTGTCCTTCGCCCAGTTCGAGCGCGAGGTGACCGCAGAGCGCATCCGTGACAAGATTGCGGCCTCCAAACGTTTGGACACGAAACTGCACCTACTGAGACGGGTCTCGGAAATCCGGCAAATTTGGCTCCAGATCCGGTCTCATATCCAAACGTTCGCCAACCATTGTCCATAAACTACGGAAATGTCGGCGCTATTCAGAGTCGGCTGTAAATTGCCCGAAACAGGCAGACTGAGTGGTGGGTCTGGAGGGACTCGAACCCCCAACCAAGCGGTTATGAGCCGCTAGCTCTAACCATTGAGCTACAGACCCTTGCGCGCATGCGCGAGATGGAAGCTCCAGTTAGCCTGTTCGCCCCGGTCAGGCAAGTGCAGCGCGTCGAGACGCATTCCCTGCCCCAATACATTCGCAATTGCGTGGGAGGAAACACGCCAGTGTCGCCGCCCGATCCTGTACACTGATCACGGATTGACAATGGGAGTGGTTCTGGCGCCGATACAGGTCGGTTGGCCAACCAAAGCTGAAACGGTCTCGAATGGAGCCTGCATGAAAAAGAAATCGAAGATGAAATCGCTCGCAGCCGCGGCGATCCTCGCAGTCAATGCTGCAATCCCCGCGGTGCAGGCAGCAGAACGCCCGCTTGCCGAACTGCCGGTGCCGATCGTCAGGGTCGCAGGCGAAGGTTCCGTCTTTCTGGCTCCCGACCTGGCAATCCTGAACCTGACGGTCCTGCGTGAAGCAAAAACCGCGCGTGAGGCGCTGAGCGCCAACAATGATGCGATGGCCGCGGTGATCGAGGCGCTGAAGAAACGCGGCATTGCGCCAAAGGATCTCCAGACCTCCGACTTTTCGGTAAACCCGCAATTCTTCTATCCCCAGCCCAAATCGAACGGCGAACAGGAAGGCCCGCGCATTACCGGTTACCAGGTGTCGAACCAGCTCAGCGTCCGCATTCGCGACCTCGCCAGCGTTGGATCCGTTATCGATGAGGTCGTTACCCTCGGCGTGAATTCCGGCGGCAGCATCACTTTCGCCAACGAAGACCCCTCAAAGGCTATCGAGAAGGCCCGTATCGCGGCAATGCAGGACGCCCACAAGCGTGCATCGACCCTTGCCGATGCACTGGGACTGAAACTCGGAAACGTGCTGGAGATTTCGGAGAATGCAAGCATGCCGCAACCCCTCCCAATGGCGCGCGGCAAGATGATGGCCAATTCATTGGACGCAGCTGTCCCGGTGGAAGGCGGCCAGAACAGCTATAGCATCAGCGTCCAGGCAAGCTGGACCATCGAACAGTAAAATGAAGGGGAACCGGTTCTGCCGGTTCCCCTCCTGCTGCGTCAACAACGATTCAGATGCCGCGCGACCACAGCACCCGGCAATTGCGGCTGTTGCGGTCGAAGGCGATCCGCGCCCAGTGGCCATAGGATCTGCCAGACACGATCACTTCGCGATGATTGACGCGCTCGACACCCGGGCGACGCATGCCCAGCCAGTGCGCCTTTTCTACCGCTTCGCCGGGATGGCAGATGCCGCGGCCATAATGGTTGCCGTGCCTGCGATGACCGCCATAATACTGGTGGCGCTGTGAATAGCTGTCTGCATGGGGCACATGTCCATAGCCGCCATACCCTCCCGCCAGTGCTGTGGCTGGAACGGCTGCGGTGGCAAAAAGGATTGTGGCCGCAACGGCAATTTTCTTGATGTTGTTCAGTTTCATGATCTTCTCCTGTTCGTTCGGCCCGACAACCTGCCGGGGTTTGCCCGCGAGACGGAGAATTGCATTGCCGATGTGAACCCGATCAGAACCCGCTATTCAGAAAGCGTTCAGGCAGGCACTTTTCTGGGTACGATCCGTGCCGAAAGCCATCGCGTCAATGGCTTGTCCACGATGCGGTCAAGCAGGAACCCGCAGGCGAAACTGCCAAGGATGGCCAGCACCAGATACCAGACAATGAAGCCTTCGGACGACATGCTCGTGCTGAGACCAGCGCGGGCACACACTAGAGACAATGCGCCGAGCCAGAACGGATGGGCCAGGTAGGTAGCGTAGGAGTTTTCGCCCAGTTCAAGCCCGACTGGCGAAACCACGAAGGATTCAGAATTGCGGAACAGCGTCGAGCCCATGACAATCAGCGCGGCAGGAATGCCATAATAGAGATAGCGTGATCGCTCGAGCGCCTCATTGAAGGAAGGCGCAAAGGCAAGGATCCCCACGCCTGCGACAATCAGCATGAGCGCTATCATGCGCGGCATTCGCCTGCCGCTCACGAACAGCCATCCGATGACCATTCCCACCACGAATTCGAAGATGATCGGCATGCCAAGGAAGTTCACTGCCGTGACATGGCTGAGCGGTCCCCTGCCCAAGGCCCAGGTCAGGCCAATCATCGCGGATACGAACAGGATCGCCGCAGTCCGGCGCATCATCAGCCCGATTGCAAACAGGAGATAGAAGAACATTTCATATTCCAGGGACCATCCTAGCCCCAGGACCGGCCTGACCATCCCGTCTGATGATCGCGCATAGGGGAAGAACAAATAGGATGACAGCCATTGCACGCGGTCGTTTGTTGCCGTGTCGACACTGTGGGGAAGCAGGATCACGACAAGGATCATCAGGCTTGTCATGATCCAGTAGAGTGGCACGATCCTGATCAAACGCCGTTTCACATAGTCAAGTGAAGCACCGGCTCGCGCGAAGCTGTTGCGCGACACATAGACCATGATGAAGCCGGAAATGACGAAAAACAAATCAACGCCGAAATCGCCGGGAAAGAGCTTCTCGTTAATGACGAGCGGCGCTCCCCGCAGCAATTGCACAAGTTCGTGCATGGCATGACTGACCACGACTGCGAAAACGGCAACCGCCCGCAAAATCTGAACGGTCTCTATCCTGCCAGCACGTGTGCCTGAAGTTGAGCTCAATGGCGGCTCACAATCTTGATTCTATGTAACCTTGTATCAGCCTATCCGTAAAAATTCCTGATTATTTATGAATGACAATCGCCGCAAATCAACGAATTTGATACCGGTCAAGGCACGCGATAGGGTGTTGGCGGATGGTCCGCGCAGGCACCAACATCATGGAGAGCGTGGGTGAAACAATCTACAGGCGCAACGCCCCTATTTGCCCTTGAAGCAGTGGCTCTGGATACCGAGACGACGGGTCTGGATCCCCAGACTGCGCTCATCGTCCAGCTGGGAACCGTGCAACTGGGTGCAAACGCCCTGCGCGACGCAACCGCGTGGGAACAGATCGTTGACCCCGGCATATCCATCCCCGAGCAATCCGTGCGCATTCACGGCATAACCAATGCCATGGCCCGCGAAGCGCCCAAGCTCAAGGATGTGTGGAAGACATTTCTGTCGCAGATCGCCAATCGTGTGATCGTGGGCCATTCGATCGGCTTCGACATGGCCATCCTTGAAAAGGAGGCCAAAAGGCGCCGCCTTGAATTCCGCAAGCCAAGATCGATCTGCGTGCGCATGCTCGCGCGCATTGTCGCGCCGCAACTGGCCGACCATTCGCTAGATGCGCTCGCCAGCTGGCTTGGCGTTAAGACCGGCCAGCGCCACCAGGCACTGGGTGACGCGCTGGTTGCCGGGCGCATCTTTCTCGCCATGGTGCCATTGCTGGAAGAACGAGGCATTCGCACGCTGGCGGAAGCCGAACGCGCAATGCTGCGCCTGGAACCCGAACTGGAGCGCCAGGCGAACGCAGGCTGGGCCAAGCCTGTCAGCGAACCGGGCGCGGATGGAAAGACCGGGCCGTTTGGCAGGCTCGATACCTATGCCTATCGCCATCATCTCTCGGAAGTCATGTCTTCGCCGGTCTGTGTGATAGCCCCCTCCATGGCCTTGAAGGAGGCAATGGACACCATGATCGGCAGGAAGATATCGTCGGTTTTCGTCGCCGATCCCCCACAATCCGGACTGGATGTCGCGCGCTATGCGATCCTGACCGAAAGAGACGTGATGCGGCATGTTTCGCAACATGGCGCGAAATCCTTGAAGGACCCCGTTTCGGCAATCGCCGTGAAACCGGTACAGACCATTCGCGAAGGGGCATTCGTGTACCGCGCCGTGGGACGGCTTGGGCGGCTGGGCTTCAGGCATCTGGGCGTGCGCAACGACTCCAACCGGCTGGTGGGTATCGTGTCAGCACGCGACTTGCTGAAACTGCGCACGGGTCCTGCAATCGCGCTCGACGATTCCATCGAGGAAGCTGCCGATGGAGCGGCCCTGCGCGTGGCATGGTCCGGCCTGCCCGGCGTCGTCAGTTCGCTGGTCGGCGAAGAAGTGGACGGATGGCTCATCTGCCAGATTGTCAGCGAAGAAATCCGCGCCATGACCCGGCGCGCTTCCATCCTGGCGGAACGCGCCATGGCAGATGACGGATTGGGAGCCCCACCCTGCCCCTATGCCGTGATGGTGCTGGGATCAGGCGGGCGCGGCGAGAGCATGCTCGTTCCCGATCAGGACAATGCGATAATCTTTGAACAGGGCGAGGAAGACAGCAGCAACGACCAGTGGTTCGCACAGTTGGGTGAACGGATGGCAAAGCTGCTGGACGATGCCGGCATTCCGTTCTGCCAGGGCGGTGTGATGGCCAGGAATCCCCAGTGGCGCGGATCACGCGAGACCTGGCACAAGCGGATCACAGAGTGGGTCAGCCATTCCAGACCACAGGATATTCTCAGCGTCGACATCTTCTTCGACCAGATGCCCGTGCATGGCGATCTGAGTCTGGCGCAGGACCTGTTCACCTTCGCCTACGAAACCGGCGCCGGCAACATCGCCTTTGCAAAGCTTTTGGGCGAAAAGCTGGGCGCATTGCCCAATCCCTTCTCCTTCTTCGGCAACCTGCAGGGCGAAGGCAACCTGCTCGATCTGAAGAGGCATGCCCTGTTCCCGGTCGCGGCTTTGGCCAGGGCACTGGCAATCCGTCACAATATCCCGGTCCGTTCCACACGCGAGCGTATTGAAGGGCTGATCGCACGTGAGATCGGCAGCGAAAGTGACTTCAATCACCTCTTGTCGGCCCATGCGTTGAGCACTTCGCTTGTCATGGAAAGTCAGAGCCGGGCAATCGCATCGGGCCTCAAGGCCACGAACAGTATAGACCTCGCGCAATTGTCCAGGGAACAGAAGCACGAACTGAAACAGGCCCTGACCAGCATCAGGATCATACCCGATCTTGTGCGCGACCTGATGTTCTAGGCGCAGTGGCTCAAACGTTGATCAGGCGAAGTCGTGTCGCCTCGTAGACGGCATGGGCAATCGTGGTGCAGTCCAGCTTCTGGCGTGCCGATTTCAGATAGTCCCGCACGGTGAATTCCGAAATCTGCAGGATTTCCGCTATCGCATAGGCTTCCTTGCCGCGCGCAGCCCATGAAAGGCACTCGATCTCCCTTGGACTGAGTGGCGGCTTGCCCTGCACATTCTGCAACTCGATCAGGGCGCGATCATGCAGCTTGACCACCAGCGCGTTGAGAACGTCGCCGAGCGCTGCAATCCTGTCGTGCCACTGCTCCTCTTCCTCGCTGCCATTCACCGAAAGGAAGCCTCGCCTGCCAATCTTGTCCGTAATCGGCACCGAGTAACCGGACAGGGAAATGCCATGCGCCATTGCGTCATCAAAGAACGCCTGCTGCGCAGTCGTCAGCCCGCTCAGTTCTGACCAGAAGAATGGCTTGTCGCGCTGAAAACCCTGCAAGTAGACCGGATCGGTCTGAACATAATTCTGCGTCAGATAGCGATGCATCCATTCAGCGTGGTATGTCGTACGCACAAATGGATAATCGAACTGATTGCTCACGCTTTGCGCCATGTTGTAGGTGGCGTGCTTAAGCGACAGTCGATTTCGGACCAGCACCAGCGCACCATAAAGGTCCGGCTGCTCCGTTACATCACGCAACAATCGCTGGTGTTCATCGTTTTGTACTTCAATCATTTATCCCATTCGGATCCGCCTGCTCACCAGGGAAAGTCGAGTGCCCCCACAAACAGCATTCCAGCAACCCAGTATGAAATACCCGGTTAAGATGAGTTTTCTGGCGGATTTACCCCAAACCCCTTATGTGACCCACCCCAATAATCCTTATCGGTCAAGAAAATGCAAGAACTCTTACGTTAAGGAAACCTCAATTATCTGAACAACGGTCCATGCATCCATACAGTCAGTGAATGCCGTATGCCCGTTTCTACCGGTTTCACCCTGTGAAGGACGAAGGATGGAAAGGCGATCAGCACACCCTGTTCGCGACTGGCTGCGCAGGGTTGGCCGTTTGCATTGACCTCCAATTCCCCACCTGAATATGCCTCGCCTGGCGACAATTGCACGACGATTGTAAGCTTGCGGAAATTGGCCAGTTTGCCGCCGCCAATATCGCTGTGCCAGCCAAAATGGCCGTTCTGCGATCCCTCGTAGCTTGCCACCTGCATGCGTTCGCGAAATTCACTCAGATCTAACCCGAAATGGGAGCGGTTCATCGACGCCGCACTTGAGGCCAGCCTTTGCAGGACCCAGGCAGCACCCCTGTCTTCGTCTAGCCAGGAGATCGAGGCAGTGCGGATATCGCCATTGCCTATCCCGCCAACAAGCCGCCCCGGCGAAAAACCGGCAGAGCGCGCAAGTTCAACGATTTCGGCGCATTCCGTTGCCGTAAAAGCGGCAGCCTGTTCCACCAGTCCCAGCACGCATGACCATCCGCTGTTTGCCATCCCGGCTTCCTTTGCCAGATTTTGTTTAGCCGGGTAAGTGGAATCTCGAAGCATCGAGGATTCTGATCGCTCGCATCCGCGGCGACTTTGATATAGTCAGACCGGCAGGCAAAGGACGGCTACCGGAACAGTGATGCGGTTTCCCAATTCATTCCTTGATGAAATTCGCGAACGCCTTCCGATTTCGGAGGTGGTGGGTACCCGTGTCTCGTGGGACAAGAAAAAGTCCAATCCTGCGCGTGGCGACTATTGGGCCTGCTGCCCGTTTCATGGCGAGAAGACCCCGAGCTTCCACTGTGAAAACCGCAAGGGTCGCTACCATTGTTTCGGATGTGGCGTAACGGGCGATCATTTCCGTTTTCTGGTCGAGTTGGAAGGCATGCCCTTTCCCGAAGTCGTCGAGCGGCTGGCGGCACAGGCCGGTCTTCCAATGCCGGTCATGGACAGGCGCGAGCAGGAACGCGAGGAAAAGCGCGCGACCCTGTATGACGTGATGGAAGCCTGCGTGCGTTTCTATGAGGATCAGTTGCAAAGTGCGGCAGGAGCAAAGGCACGGGCCTATCTGCGCGAACGCGGGCTGTCCGCACAGACCCAGAAGACCTTCCGGATCGGCTACTCCCCTGATAGCCGCAATGCATTGAAGGAACACCTCGCCGCCGCCGGTTTCTCCCGTGAGCAGATGGAAACCACAGGAATGCTGGTCGCTGGTGACGACATACCCGTTTCCTATGATCGCTTCCGCGACCGCATCATGTTTCCCATCCCCGATTCCCGCGAGCGAACGATTGCCTTTGGCGGGCGGGCACTGCGCGCCGACATTCCAGCCAAATACCTCAATTCGCCGGAAACGGACCTCTTCCACAAGTCGAACGTGCTCTTCAATTTCGCGCGCGCAAGAAAGGCGGTCCAGACTTCTGCGCGTGTCGTGGCTGCAGAAGGCTACATGGATGTCATCGCCATGCATGCTGCCGGGTTTGACTATGCCGTTGCCCCGCTCGGAACCGCACTGACTGAAAATCAGCTCGAACTGCTGTGGCGTCTGCACGGCGAACCGGTCATGTGCTTCGATGGAGACCAGGCTGGCCAGAAGGCCGCGTGGCGTGCGATTGACCTCGCCCTTCCCGGCCTTCGTCCCGGGCGTTCGGTGACATTCGCTATTTTGCCGCAAGGCAAGGATCCCGACGATCTGCTGAAAGAGGAAGGCCCCGGCGCCTTGCAGCAGGTTCTGGATGCCGCCGTGCCACTTGCCGACATGATCTGGAATCGCGAGACGGCTTCCGGCGACTTCTCCACGCCTGAGCGCAAGGCAGCCCTTGAGGCAAGGATGCGCGAAGTCACTGCCCAGATCCGCGATGAGAATGTGCGCAGGCACTATCAGCAGGACATGGCGCAAAGGCTGGCAGGCATGTTCGGCCAGACATCTTCACCGCGCCGCGGACAGGAGCGCAACGGCCCGTCTGGCAGGCAGTCCGGATATGGCGGTGCACAGAAGCAGTCAGCACGCTTCACCGCGTCCCCATCACTGCTGAACTCTTCCCTGGTCAAGCGCAGTTCGGCGCGAATGCCCCTTCGTGAAGCCGTCCTGGTCGCGTCGGTCGTCAGCCACCCCGCCATCCTGGCAGGGCACTTCGAGGATTTCGCCATCCTCACTCTGTCCAATCCGCATGCCCGCGCAGTGCAGTCGGCAATCCTTGATATTCTTGCGCAGTGGGAAGCCGAAGGGTCCGACGACTATGGCGAAAAGCTAGCCGAAGCCATGCGTTCCGAACTGCTGCGCCTGGGTCAGGGTGAAACACTCGAAACGATGGAACAGCAGCTTCGCCAGAACCGGATATGGCAGGCCCTGCCCGGTGCAGGCTTCGAGGATGCAGGGGATGGCTGGAAGCAGGCCTTCACCCTGCACCAGCGCGCCAACATGCTGACCCGCGAACTCAAGGCCGCAGAAGCGGCATTCGCGAAGGAAGACAACGAGGAAAACTTCGCCCGCCTGGTCGATATCCGCAACGAACTGGCACAGTCCGATACCATCGAGGCCCTGATCGAAGGCTTTGGTCTTGCTTCCGGCCGACCAACGCGGGGATTCTGAAATTAGCCGTTCATTTGGCCTTGAAGTACGCGAAAAAAGCAAAATATATCGACAAACGGCGGTTTTGACCTTGACGCGGAAGCGTTTAGGCGGAATTACCGTTGCGCTTTCGGACAGGTGAAGCTGTTCCCGCGCATTCGGCCACTCGCGAAACGATCGCGGCGTTGCCGGGAAGCGCCTTCCGAACTCGTAATCTGCCTCCGGGCCCTAGCCCGGCCATTTCGTTGCGCGAGCCATCCTGGTTAATCGCAGGTTAACCAGCCAGCGCTACCGCAATGAAGAGAGAGGTTCACTACTGATTCGGTTTTTACTGCGAATCGGGGCACAGATGTCGGGAACGCACGCATCAAATCACTGAACGGCACTCGCGGTGCCGCACCATCGCCCGCTTGGCTTTCCGCTGGATCGGAACGCGGGCGCAAACGCCAATAAGCGGATTCGCATTCCGCGCAGGAACCAGAGCACCGTATGGCAACGCAGACCAAAGACGAAACCACCGAAAAGGAAACCCAGACAGAGGGCCAGGACAGCCCGCTTCTCGACCTTTCGGATGACGCCGTCAAGAAGATGATCAAGGCAGCCAAGAAGCGCGGCTACGTGACGGTTGACGAACTCAATTCGGTTCTCCCCTCCGACGAAGTTACTTCCGAGCAGATCGAAGACACGATGGCGATGCTGTCCGACATGGGCATCAACGTTGTCGAGGAAGACGAGGTCGAGGAAGAAGCCGAAGGCGGCGAACTGGTCGAGACCGAAGAGCGCGCCGTCGCCACCGTCAAGAAGCGCGAACCCGCTGAGCGCACCGACGATCCTGTCCGCATGTATCTGCGCGAGATGGGGTCTGTGGAACTCCTGTCGCGCGAAGGCGAAATCGCCATCGCCAAGCGGATCGAGGCCGGTCGCGAAACGATGATCGCGGGCCTGTGTGAAAGCCCCCTCACCTTCCAGGCGATCATCATCTGGCGCGACGAACTGAACGAAGGCAATATTCTTCTTCGCGACATCATCGATCTCGAGGCCACCTATGCTGGCCCGGAAGCCAAGGCTGCACCGGTTGTCACCCGCCCCGATGAACCCGCCAAGCCGGAAGAACCGGTCGCCAGGCAGGTGAAGCCGGGAGGCGAAGAAGAAGAGAATGAGAGCGAGGCCAAGCCCGAGGAAGAAGACGACGAGGACGATCTCGAGAATTCGCTTTCGCTTGCAGCCATGGAAGCGGAACTGAAACCGCAGGTACTCGAAACCTTCGACACCATTGCCGATTCCTACAAGAAGCTTCGCAAGCTGCAGGAGCAGCTTGTCGAGAAAGCGCTCGACAACAAGTCGCTGTCGCCCGCCCAGGAGCGTCGCTACAAGGAATTGCGCGACACGATCATCACTTCGGTCAAGTCGCTGTCGCTTAACCAGAACCGTATCGATGCACTGGTCGAACAGCTTTACGACATCAACAAGCGCCTTGTCGGCCTGGAAGGCCGACTGCTGCGACTCGCAGAATCCTATGGCGTCCTGCGCGAGGATTTCCTCAAGGAATATTTCGGCTCCGAGCTCGATCCGAACTGGATCAGGCGCATCGCCAATCTTTCGGCCAAGGGCTGGAAGGAATTCAACAAGAACGAGTCGAAGACGATCAAGCAACTTCGCGGTGACATCCAGACACTGGCTGCCGAAACAGGGCTGGAGCCGACAGAATTCCGCCGCATCGTCCACAAGGTGCAGAAGGGCGAGCGCGAAGCACGCCAGGCCAAGAAGGAAATGGTGGAAGCCAACCTGCGCCTCGTCATTTCCATCGCCAAGAAATACACCAACCGCGGCCTGCAGTTCCTGGATCTCATTCAGGAAGGCAATATCGGCCTGATGAAGGCTGTCGACAAGTTCGAGTACCGCCGCGGCTACAAGTTCTCGACCTATGCGACATGGTGGATCAGGCAGGCGATCACCCGCTCGATTGCCGACCAGGCCCGCACCATCCGCATTCCGGTGCACATGATCGAGACGATCAACAAGATCGTGCGCACCTCGCGCCAGATGCTGCACGAGATCGGCCGCGAGCCGACGCCGGAAGAACTGGCCGAAAAGCTCGCAATGCCACTCGAAAAGGTCCGCAAGGTTCTCAAGATCGCCAAGGAACCGATCTCGCTTGAAACCCCGATCGGTGACGAGGAAGATTCGCATCTGGGCGACTTCATCGAGGACAAGAACGCGATCCTGCCGATTGATGCCGCCATCCAGGCCAATCTGCGCGAAACCACGACACGCGTGCTCGCCTCGCTCACGCCCCGCGAGGAACGCGTGCTGCGCATGCGCTTCGGCATTGGCATGAACACCGACCACACGCTCGAAGAAGTCGGCCAGCAGTTCTCGGTGACGCGCGAACGTATCCGCCAGATCGAGGCAAAGGCGCTGAGGAAGCTCAAGCACCCGAGCCGGTCAAGAAAGCTGCGGAGTTTCCTGGATCAGTGATGTTACCAATCTCCAGCAGCACATGGAAAGAGTTGGTACAACTGGGGAAAAGATGCACTGAGTCCGGATGGGCAGAAGAAGGCATTTTTGCACCAGCCATTGGTCCGAATTATACTCCAGGCTCTAAGAACAGCATTCTTTTTGTTGGAAAAAGCGCAGGTCCTCTAGGAGGCAATGTAGGATCGTCAAGTTATTTGCGGTCAAGTATACTAGCTTCTACTGAATGGATGCTGCAGAGACATAACAAACGAGGTTTCTGGGTTGTTCCAGATGAAATAGACAAACATCGGCGGCAGTTTGCTTGGACAAATGTCTGCAAGATCGACCAAAAGGGTAAGAGTGCGCCTCCTCAAGGAGCATATTGGGACTTAGTTCGCCAACCATGTTTGAACGCGCTCCGCGATGAAATATTCACATTAAAACCCATGACCATAGTATTTTTAATATCTAATACATACCAATTTGATTGTATTGATCTGATGTATAATTTGGGATACGAAGAAGAATTCCAAATTAATGGAGCGCAGTTTAATAGTATATTTCTAAGAAACGGAGATTTTAAATGCGTTTTCACTAAGCATCCGCAGGGGTGGTCCGTTGAAGATAGGGCTCCGGTGATTAGATTTATCCGTGAGCGCTATTCCAGTTAAAGCACACATGCTTTTTTCTAAAGTGGCAACCTCTTTCCTAAATGCAAAAAGCCGACTTCAAGAAAACGCTGAAACACCTCTATGCTCCGTCCCGCAAGGAATGGATCGAGGTAACCGTGCCGCCAATGCAATATCTGATGGTGGACGGGCAGGGCTCTCCCGGCGAGGCGCCGGAGTATTTCGCTGCGGTCGAGTGGCTGTTCTCGGTTTCCTATCCCGTGAAGTTCATGTCGAAGAAGGAGCTTCAGCGCGATTATGCGGTGATGCCGCTCGAAGGCATCTGGTTTGCCGACGACATGGCTGCCTATACGCAAGCCGCGCGGCGCGATGAATGGCGCTGGACACTGATGATCCTGCAGCCGGACTGGATCACCGGCGAGATGGTGGCGCGCGCAATCGACAAGGCACTGTTCAAGCGCGACGACAAGCCGGCAAGCCTTCGGCTCGAAAAATTCAACGAAGGCCGCTGCCTGACGAAACTGCATGTCGGCCCATTTGCCGATGAAGCCCCGGTGCTGGCCCATCTTCATCACGAACTGATGCCGTCGCTCGGCCTCACCTTCAACGGCCAGCACCATGAGATCTATCTTTCCGATCCGCGCAAGACAGCACCTGAAAAACTCAGGACGGTACTGCGCCAGCCCGTCCGACCGGCAGACTGACAAGCCCGATTATCGCCCGGATGTTTCTGTATTGCGATCTTGCGCAAAGTGTCCGCAATCAGGCTTGCCAGCAGGTCAAACCACCTTTATATAAGATTTTTCTAATATAAAGGAAACGTCATGAACG
This sequence comes from Rhizobiaceae bacterium, assembly GCA_049289295.1. GTDB lineage: Bacteria > Pseudomonadota > Alphaproteobacteria > Rhizobiales > Rhizobiaceae > BOKV01. The sequence continues at coordinate 190,458 of JBATLL010000041.1, read as the reverse complement.
CGCTCCAACATCTGCTGGATATGTTGCCCTGGAATCTGGTGATCATTGCGTGCCTGACCCTGGGGCTGGCACCGTTTTTCCCCGAGCCGCATTTGTGGGAAAAGCTGAAGATGCTTGTTGCAGGAACCCTGGTCAAACCGCTCGACATCTTCGACATGCTCATGCACGCGACGCCGTTCATCATCGCGCTCGTCAAGTTCGTGATGCCCTACCTCACCAGAACAGCAGGTTGAGCCTGTTTCCCGCAGGTGCTAGAATCGCCCCATGGGATTTTTCAAAAGCCTTTTCGGGTTCCTTTCCAGAAACGAATTGCCCGCAGTTGCTGCGGCTGAGGAAATGCATGAAGGCTACCGCCTGATTGCCGAGCCGCAGCGCGAAGGTTCCAACTACCGGCTTTGCGGCACGATTACCCGTCAGATGGACGGAACGCAGCAAAGCTACAAGCTCATTCGCGCCGACATGTTCACCGCCCCCGATGACGCCAGCGCTGCCTTCTTCCGCAAGGCCAGGCAGGTGATCCGGGAACAGGGTGACAAGCTGTTCGATTGAGCGCGCCATCCTTCACTAAAGTTTCACTTGTCAATCTGCAGGAAAACCTGCACATTTTCCGGGTTCGGGCATTTTGCGAACCAGACTGAAAGACCGCATAATATTGCCTGGCCAACTGCATTGCACTTCCTTTCCCCGGGAAGGAATTGCCTGATCTTTCAGACGCAGGGGGCTGTTGGAAAAGGCGAGCCGGAAACGCCAGAAAATTTCCGGGTACATGGCTGAAAGCTGCCAAACCCCAACGGGCCAGGCGGTCGGGCAGCCGGAATACGGTAAACAAGGCTCTTTCCGACTTTCGAGATGTGCCTGCCAGATACGGACCGCGAATGCGGTTCGCGCAGCCGTGCTCCCCGTTTGGGCGATACCAGTTCTGCTGGCGGCTAGACGGAGCGCATTTTGACAGTCTGCGGACCGTGACCGGCCCAGCTTGCGCTAAGCCGATGGCGGCCCGATCAAGGGAAAGCGATCCATGAGCCAAAGCGGCACCGTAAAGTTCTTCAACACTGAAAAGGGTTTCGGCTTCATCAAGCCGGACAATGGCGGCCCGGACATTTTTGTCCATATTTCTGCAGTTCAGGCCTCGGGACTTCAGGGATTGAGCGAAAACCAGAAGGTTTCGTTCGAAACCGAACCCGACAAGCGTGGCAAAGGTCCCAAGGCAGTGAACCTGCGCGTCGAGTAAGGCGCGAAGCATCGGTATCTGTTACGGCAGCCCGCGGCTGCCGTTTTTTTATCTGAAGTACAAATTACTTAATTGTGTTGCCGACGTTAACCCTACGTAAAGGTTACCGGATTACAAGGGTCATGTGAGGGATCAGCGCCTTCCCCCAATACCCAGGGCGCTGGCAAGTGACCCCACTTATCCAAGCCTGTGTGTTCCCAGGGGCCGAGACGCTTCCTGGAAACATACTGATCCCTCACACCCTTCCATCTCGCTATTGCAGAAACGGATTGCTCTGGCGTTCCTTGCCAAAGGTGCTGCCAGGTCCATGGCCGCAGATGAATGTCACGTCATCTCCTAGCGGCAGCAGCTTTTCCCTGATGGCCTTGATTAGTGCGTCGTGATTTCCGCCGGGCAGATCGGTGCGTCCTATGGAGCCGCTGAACAGCACGTCTCCCACATGGGCAAAGCGCGCCTCGCGGTTGAAGAACACCATGGAGCCGGGAGAATGACCGGGGCAATGAAACAACTCGAACACATGCCCGCCAACCTGGACGGTTTCACCCTCCGCTAGCCAACGATCCGGATAGGCGTTGTGATAGTCTCCAGGCACGCCGAACATCTCGGCCTGCTTTTCAATTCCCTCAAGCAATTGCCGGTCTGCTTCGTGCGGCCCGACAATGTCGGTTCCAAGCGCCTTCTTCAGCGCTTCAGCACCCCCTGCATGGTCGATATGGCCATGGGTCAGGAAGATCGTCTCCACCGTCATGCCGGTCTTCTCGATTGCTTCCAGGATCGCATCGACATCACCACCGGGATCGAAAACTGCCCCGCGCATCGAGGCGCTGTCCCACATCAGGAGACAGTTCTGCTGGAACGGGGTTACAGGGACGATCGCCGCCTGCAACTGCCCCTTGCCATTGCCACTATTGCTCATCTGAATTTGTCCTGCCTGTTCACATCGCGTTCTTGGGCGATCCATTGCAGGCAGTCAACACGCCGGGCGCCCAAAAAAACAGGCGGCCAATGGCCGCCTGTCGGATCTGCGATGGCAACGGCTTATTACTTGCGGCCGCCAAGTACTGCGCCGGCAATCGCGGTCAGCACACCGCCGCCGCCGAGGCCACCAACGACGTTGCCAACGATGCTGCCCATGTCCATTGCACCGCCTGCATCGCCGCCCATCATGCCAGCGATCAGCGGGCCAAGGGCCATACCGCCGCCGACACCGCCGACTGCACCTGCGATGAGCTTGGGAAGCAACTGCATTGCCGCCTGCTTCATCAGATTGCCAACAATGCCGCCGCCAACAGCACCAGACACTGCCTGGATAATGATCGGAATAAGCGCTTCCATTTTAATTCTCCCATACTTTGGTGCGGGTGGGCCGCATTCACTTAGACATAGTCCGCCACCGGACACGCGTTATTGGTACCGACAGTTAGACTAAAGTTCAAAGGTTTTTTTACGTTACGTTAACGCTTTGCCTGGCGCGCGCCTGTTCGCACAATCGCTGGACCGCCCTGTTCAGGCCTGGCCCCGCACTTGCCGGTCATAATCGCCGATCAGCGCCCGGCAGACCTCACCGGGTGTGAACTTGTAGGGTCCGATCTCGGAAACCGGCGTGACTTCTGCCGCAGTACCCGTGAGGAAGCATTCCGTGAACTGCGACAGTTCCTCGGGCAGGATTGCCCGCTCAACCACTTCCAGGCCGCGCTGCCTTGCCAGCGCAATGACTGTACGCCGCGTGATGCCATCAAGAAAACAATCCGGCTTTGGCGTGTGAATGACACCGTCACGTGTGAAGAAGACGTTGGCGCCAGTCGCCTCCGCCACCTGCCCGCGATAATCCAGCATCATCGCATCGGCATAGCCCTTTGCTTCTGCCGCATGCTTCGACAAGGTGCAGATCATGTAGAGACCGGCAGCCTTTGCAAAGCTTGGCGCGGTCGCCGGATCGGGCCTGCGCCACTTCGCAATATCGAGACGAATGCCCTTGAGCTTTTCTTCCGGCTTGAAATAGCTCGGCCATTCCCACGCCGCGATTGCAACATTGATCCGGTTATGCTGGGCCGACACACCCATCATCTCACTGCCGCGCCAAGCAAAGGGGCGGATATAGGCGTCCTTCAGTCCCTGTCGTTCGATTTCCTCGCGGCAGGCCTGATTGATCACATCGCGATTGAAGGGAATTTCGAAGCCGAGCACCTCGGCAGAATAGAACAGGCGATCCGTATGTTCTTCCAGTTTGAAGATCCGGCCCTCATAAGCCCTTTCTCCCTCGAACACCGAACTTGCATAATGCAGGCCATGCGTCAGCACATGAACCTTCGCGTCTTCCCACTTCACGAACTCGCCATTGAACCAGATATGTCCGCCGAGTTGATCGTAGGGTACGCCAGCCATTGCAATGCTCCAGATCTTTGCCGCCTTGCCTGCGGCCCAATGCGAGGTTGTAAAAAACCTATGTCCGGCCTAATTTTAAGTCAACACTACTGACATAATTGGCTTGCGATCAGCATTTCAGAGGACCTGATGAAAGACGACCAACCCGCACCCGGCAATGAAGTGATCGTGCGCGAGCCAATCACCAGCAGCGATATTCCACAGATCGGCAACATCGAGCGCCTGTTTTTCGCCTATCGGGATTTCACGGCTGACGCCGACCGCATCCTTTCGCGCTTTTCTTTTGGCAGGGCGCATCACCGCGCGCTCTATTTCGTCAATCGCAAGCCTGGCATGACGGTTGCCGAACTGATCAGCATCCTGTCGATTACCAAGCAGAGCCTTTCGCGCGTCCTGCGCCAGTTGATCGATTCAGGCCATATCGTGCAGGTGGCTGGTCAGGAAGACCGCCGCCAGCGCCAGCTCTTCCCCACGCGGGCAGGAAGGACACTTGTCCTTGAACTTTCGCAGCCACAGTCGCGCCGCATCGATCACGCATTGAAGGAAAGTGGCCTTGATGATGATGAGTTGATTGCTGCCTTCATGCGGCACATGATCAATCCGGCCGAACGCGAAGTCCTGGTATCCCTATCGCCGGGCGAAAAATGAAACTGTGCGGCGGGAGCGGCAAACAGCCGTTCTTGGCCTTGAACAGGAAATGCATCCATGCCGATCGACAAACTGAAAATGCAGCTTGGGCAAAACCGGACAACGGAACTGGCCGATGACGCGCCACACCTGTTGCTGGTCGATGACGACCGGCGCATCCGCGAACTGCTCGGGCGCTACCTCACGGAAAACGGATACCGTGTAACCATGGCCGCGGACGCTGCTTCCGCACGGCGCAAGCTTGAAGGCATGGAATTCGACCTTCTCATCGTCGACGTGATGATGCCCGGTGAGACGGGCGTCAGCCTGACCCGTTCGCTGCGCGACACACGCCAGGTTCCGATCCTGATGCTCACGGCGCTGGCCGAGATCGAGGATCGCATCGTGGGCCTTGAGGCGGGCGCGGATGACTATCTGTCAAAACCCTTCGAACCGCGTGAACTGCTGCTGCGCATCGGATCCATTCTCAAGCGCACGGTGCGCAAGCCCGTGCCAGCCATCGAGAATGTCGCGTTCGGGCCCTATCGCTTCTCGCTCAGGAAGCGCGAACTGCGCCATGGCGACAGCATGATAAGGCTTACCGATCGCGAACAGGAAATAATGATCGCTTTTGCATCCCGGCCAGGCGAAACGGTGGCGCGTCACGAACTGCTGGGCGAGGACAGCATCGCTGGCGAACGGAAGATCGACGTGCAGATAAATCGCCTTCGCCGCAAGATCGAGGATGACCCCGCCAATCCCAAATGGTTGCAGACCGTGCGTGGTATCGGCTATCGCCTTGCGGTAGACTGATACGGCAACGGAAATTGGCGCACCGATGACCACGGATCAAAGCGAGCTTCCCTCGGTACGCTTCAGGCGCAGCCCCTGGCGCGTCTTTACCCGCTGGTTTGCCGCGCGCCTTCCCAAGGGCCTTTATGGCCGCGCGCTGCTGATAATCATCGTCCCCATGGTCCTGCTCCAGTCCGTGATCGCCTTCGTCTTCATGGAACGCCACTGGCAGACCGTGACGCAGCGCCTGTCCCGTTCGGTAACCGCTGACATCGCTGCCATCATCGACACGATCGAGACCTTTCCGCAGCGCGAGGATTATTCCGACATCATCCGCATTGCCCAGGAAAGGCTCGATCTCAACATCGCGGTCCTGCCGCCCGACCCGTTTCCCCCGGCGACCGCCAAGCCTTTCTTCTCGATACTCGACAACACACTGCGCGAACAGATCGCCACGCAGATCAACCGGCCCTTCTGGATTGATACTGTCGGCGATTCCAACCTGCTTGAAATTCGCATCCGTCTCGAACAGCCCGAGGCTGTGCTGCGTGTATTTGCCAAGCGCAATTCCGCCTATGCTTCCAACAGCCATATCTTTCTGGTCTGGATGGTGGGCACCTCGCTCGTCCTGCTGTTCATCGCCATCATCTTCCTGAGAAACCAGATACGCCCGATCCAGGCGCTGGCGGATGCTGCCGAACGGTTCGGCAAGGGTCGCGACATGCCCTCCGAATTCCGGTTGCGCGGTGCGCGCGAGGTGCGCCAGGCCGGACTTGCCTTCCTGCAGATGCGTGAGCGCATCGAGCGCCAGATGCAGCAAAGGACCGCGATGCTGACTGGCGTCAGCCACGATCTGCGCACCATCCTGACGCGCTTCAAGCTCCAGCTTGCGCTGGCGGGCGAAGGTCCGGAATTCGATGAGCTCCAGGGTGATGTCGATGAAATGCAGCGCATGCTGCAGGGCTATCTCGATTTCGCCAGGGGTGAGAGCGGCGAACCTACGGAAGCCGTTGACCTGTGCGAATTGTTGAAGCGCCACGAAAGCGAGGCGCATGCAAAGGGTCGCGAACTGGGAATCAGGTGCCCGGACAATTTCATCATTCGCGTGCGCCGCAATGCCATGGCAAGGCTGATTGCCAATCTTGTCTCGAATTCATTCCGCCATGCCAACAAGCTCGCCATCCGCGCCTCGATGGGCAATGGCTGGGCGACGCTCACTTTCGACGATGACGGTCCCGGCATTCCCGAGGATCAGCGCGAAGAAGTCTTCAAGCCGTTCATGCGCCTGGATGTCGCGCGCAATGTGGATGAGGGTGGTACCGGACTTGGTCTGTCGATTGCCCGTGACATCGCCCGCAATCACGGAGGCGACATCAATCTATATGAAAGCCCGCTGGGCGGCGTCAGGGCTATCGTTCGCCTGCCGGCCTGACGGCCGCTAGTTCGACGGACAGTTCGCCACCTGGTCACCGGAGCTTGCAAGCGGCTTGCCGTTCACGAACACCGTGGAAGAACCCGTGATGATTGCCCCGCCGCAATTCGTGCTCGATCCCGCCAGCGCGGCAGGCTTGCCATTGATGAAGACGTTGGTGGAGCCCTCCGTGACAACATTTCCGGAACTGGTGACGTCTCCGGATGTCGCAGCCTGTTTGCCATCCACGGTAACGGACTGACTGCCCGTGATGATCTGGCTGGGCGCCGTTTGTGCATGCACCGGAGTTGCGCAGACAAGCATCAGCAGTATTGAAGCTGGCAATCGCATTCAGTGCATCCTTCCACCATTGGGCACGGCCAGACCCGGATGGGCGAGTACGACTGCGCCGTCTTCGTCCGGAAAACCCAGCACGAGCACTTCCGATAGCATTGGTCCGATCTGGCGTGGCGGGAAATTGACGACTGCCATCACCTGCCTGCCGACCAGATCATCAGGCGCATAGTGCACCGTGATCTGGGCAGAACTGCGCTTGACGCCAATCTTGTCGCCAAAATCGATGCGCAGTTTGAACGCCGGTTTCCTGGCTTCCGGAAACGGCTCCGCCGCAATGATCGTGCCGACCCGGATATCGACCTTGAGAAAATCTTCGATGCCGATCGTGTCGCTCATGTCACGACAACTCCTGCGAACGCTTGCGCGCAGCAGCGATTGCCCGCTCCATCAAATCCTGCAATCCGCTTTCCCCCATCAGAATGGCAAGCGCGGCGGCGGTCGTTCCATTGGGTGAGGTCACATTCTCGCGCAGCCTTGCAGCAGACAGTTCGGACTGACGCATCAACTCACCTGCGCCCGAGACCGTTTCACGCGCCAGCTTCATGGCCAGCTCTTCCGAAAGCCCCTCGCGCATGCCCGCTGCAGCCATGCATTCGGCAAGATGAAACACATAGGCAGGCCCACTACCCGACACAGCCGTGACCGCATCGATCAACGCTTCCACTTCCACCCATTCAACCTTGCCCACTGCCTGCAACAGGCGATCCACCCTGTTCTTCTGTTCAGGACTGACGGCAGCGTTCGCGCAACAAACGGTTATTCCGCGCGCCACGAGGGCTGGCGTATTGGGCATGGCGCGCACGATTGCCCTGCCTGTGCCAGCGATCCTTTCCATGAGTTCAAGTGTCTTTCCCGCCGCCACAGACACAGTGACGGTCGCGGCACCCGCCAGTGCCTTGTTGGCTTCTAGAACCTTGTCGAAAATCTGGGGTTTGACAGCCACGATCAGCACGTCAGGCGGAGCGACACCCTCACAGGTCGCGCGCGTGACGATCGAATGTTTTTCAAGCAGGGCTGCCATTGCTGGTGGCGGCGACGGATCAATGACTGTCACCCCAGCGGGATCAAGCCCGTCTGCAAGCCAGCCGGACAACATGGCCCCGCCCATATTGCCAGCACCAATCAGCGCCAGCGTTCCACCGGTGTTTGAAGTGTTCTTGCTCATGCCCTTGATTGCCACGGTTGGCATCGTCGCTCAAGAGGCACCTGCGCCCACTGCGCGCCGATCAGGCGTTGCCGTGTGTCTCGAACAAGGCGCCTTCCAGCGCGTCCTGTGCAGGCTTGCCGGCCCACACCACGAACTGGAATGCCTGGAAATAGCGCTCGCAGGCATCAAGCGCACTCGACAGAAGGCACTCAAGCTGTTCGCCATTGGGCTCCGCACCGCCATTGAGCAGCAGCGCCTGGCGGAACATGATGACCCCTTCATTGGACCACAGGTCGAAATGCCCGATGAGCAGCTGTTCATTGATGAGCGACAGGAGCTTCATCGTTTCGCCCGTGCGTCGTTCCGGCACTTTGAGATCAAAGGCGCAGGCGAGATGGAGCGCTTCGAAATCCTCCATCCAGGAGAAGGACACGCTGTAGTCGGCCCACACCCCGGCCACGGTAATGTTGATTTCGTCGTCGCCGGAGCGCTCGAATTCCCAATCATTGAACGACGCAAACTGCTCGATCATGTCGACCGGGTTGAGTTCGCGATCCAGTTCCAGTTCCATAAGGCTCATCATTCCCCGCTTCCGCCGATTCACGGCGATTGCCTGTTCGCCAAAAGAACGCACCAAACGCCACGAAACATCAGGAAGTCGTCTGCGCAACTTCTGCCTTGCGCGTTTCCCGTCAGCATCAGCCAGAAGGAAAGGTCCGCCGCGAATCATCCTGTAATTTCAGTCTATAAGCAGGCAGCGCATTGACCACCCCTGCCCCGGAGGAACGAACCGCGAATCTGTGGAGAATGGTTGAATCAACATCTGCGCCAATGTCACTAAGCGATTCAGCGGATTCCGCTTTTTCGCCAAGGCGCTTGTGGAAAAATAATTTTCCATCAACCCTGTTTTTTTGCCCGACCAGCCTTAGGAGCAGGCTTTGACGATGCAGCAGAGCCGGAAAGCTGCGCTTCGAGCGCTTCGATCCGCTTCTTCAGCGCCTCGTTTTCTGCCCGCGCAAGCGAAGCCATTTCCTTCACGGCTTCGAAATCGTCACGCCGCACAAGGTCCATGTCCGCGAGAAAACGCTCAGCCTGCGAGCGGAATACCGTTTCCGCTTCGCGCTTCAATCCCTGTGCTGCGCCAGCTGCATCCGTCATCAGTTTGGCGAACTCGTCAAAAATGCGGTTTGAACCCTGGTTCATGATCATACTCCTGTTGGCCCACACTTAACGCTCGCCCCGCGCCGTTTCAATGCGGCAAACGAACCTTGGGAGCCTTCCCCGTGCACGACGGCAATCCAGACCGAAGGCGCAATGTGATGCCTATCACAATTCCATTTGCGCTGGCATGATAGGATGGAACGCAGTTACGTTGCCAAGCGGAGGAACCAGAATGCTATCGACTATTCGCCAGGCTTTCCACCTGTTCGCTTCAGGCCTCGGCGCGCTGTTGATTGTCGTTATCACAATCAACGGTGCCAGTGCACAGGAACAGCGCCGCGTGGCACTCGTGATTGGCAATGATGATTATGAAAACGTGCCGAAACTGGCGAAGGCTGGCAACGATGCACAATCGGTCTCGGATCGGCTTGCTGACATAGGCTTTCAGGTCACGACCGCAAAGGATATCGGTCGCCGCGCCATGAGCCGCGCCGTGCTGGAATTCGAAAAGACGATCGAGCCGGGCGATCTGGCGCTCTTCTATTATGCTGGCCATGGCTTTGCCGTTTCCGGCCAGAACTTCCTTCTCCCGGTCGACATTCCGCAGGCAGGGCCTGGCGAAGAAGGTCTCGTGCGTGATGAGGCGTTTCTTGCGGACGATCTGGCCGACCGCCTGCAGAAGGCTGGTGCCGCGACCGTCGTCCTTGTACTCGACGCCTGCCGCAACAACCCATTCGAGGTCGCGGGGAAGCGCTCAATTGACGGCAATGCCGGTCTTGCGCGCATGGCACCGTCGCAGGGTGTCTTCGTGCTGTTTTCTGCGGGCATTGGCCAGGCCGCCCTTGATCGTCTCAACGACCAGGACGACAATCCCAATTCCGTCTTCACCCGCAAGCTCCTCAGCGAACTTGAAAAGCCGAACGCATCGATTGTCGACATCGCGAAATCGACCCAGGTCGCGGTTCGCGACCTCGCCGCGAGCATTGGCCATGTCCAGACACCAGCCTATTACGACCAGATCATCGGCACCGTGACCTTGAACCCGGATGCCAGCGCAGGCCTGACCAGGGGTACGACCGATTCCTTCCAGGAAGGAACCACCGTCGCCATGCTGCCACGGCTGGACCCCAAACCGCGTGAAGGCAAGGGCAAGCCCATCGCGAGTTTCATGCGCTCCAACGCAGGCTGGACCGTCAACATCTCGCTGCCTGAACCAGCGATCCAGTTCGGCTACCGGATCGGCAAGGACGGTGATTTTGTCGACACCGGCACCATGGCCCAGATCGACCAGCGCACCGGAGCGCCCATGCCTGTCACGTGGTTCTCCCTGCCGTCCGACCAGAAACCCGGCGATCTGTTCGTCACCTGGCGCGACAAGCGTGGCGAGGAAGCCGGCGTGTTTCCAATCCGCTTTGACCCCGATAATGAACTAAAAGCGGGACAGAAACAGATCCTCGACCAGTTGTGGACCGCCTGGATCAGTTTCCGCGAGTATAACGGTTTGCTGGTCTATTTCTCCCACCTGATTTCATACCGCTGCGGTATCGAGAAGGTGGAGTACAAGATCGACAATTCAGGCGACTGGCAGACCTGGGAAATGGCGGCCTGCGACCCGGCCAATCCGCATGTCGTGCCCGACCAGCCCGAAATTTACCGCAAGCTGCCAAAGGCCACCAGGTCCATGCAGCTCGTGGTGACCTATTTCGATGGAACGAAATCGCCGGAGCGCAATTTCAACGTCCAGTTCTGAGGTCTTTACCGGGCGCGCCCGGCGTGTCATGAACCGCGGCAATCGAAACCCCCGCAAGGATGGTCATGCCCCTGCTGGCGCTCCCATTCCCCATGATCGACCCGGTCCTCATCAAACTCGGACCGCTTCAGATTCACTGGTACGGCATGGCCTACATGGCAGGCATTCTCTTTGGCTGGTGGTATGCCCGCCGCCTCGTCACCAATCCAGGCCTTTGGTCGACGCGCGGAGCGCCATTCAAGCCCGAAGACCTTGACGATTTTCTCGCATGGGCTGTCCTGGGCATTATCCTGGGCGGTCGCCTCGGCCATGTCCTTTTCTATGACCTCGGCGTGTACATCAACGATCCGCTGCAGATTCTCGAGGTCTGGAAAGGTGGCATGAGCTTCCACGGCGGCTTGCTCGGGACAATCGTGGCAATGATCCTGTTTGCCCGTTCGCGCGGTTTCCAGGTGCTCAGCCTCTTTGATGTGATTGCCGCCAGTGTCAGCCCCGGCATCATGCTTGGACGCATCGCGAATTTCATCAACCAGGAACTGTGGGGCAAGCCTTCCGATGTCCCATGGGCTGTCATATTCCCCGATGCCGGACCGCTGCCGCGCCATCCCAGTCAGCTTTACGAAGCAGCGCTTGAGGGGCTTCTGCTTTTCATCTTCCTGCGCTTGCTCACTCATCATGCGCTGAAACTGAGGAACCCCGGCTTTGTTGCAGGCGCATTTGTCGCCTGGTACGCGGCTAGCCGCATTGCCGTCGAGTTCGTTCGCCTGCCAGACCCGCAGATCGGATATCTGGCGGGAGGCTGGCTTACCATGGGCATGGTCCTGTCAGCCCCGATGTTTGCAGCCGGCCTCTGGCTGATGGGCCACAGCCGCAAAGCAGCATGAACCAGACTCCAACGCTCCGCGATCGCATCAAACGCCGGATCGAACTGTCCGGACCAATGTCTGTCGCGGAATACATGCATGTCTGCATGAGCGACCCAGCCCAGGGCTATTACACAAGCACGGACCCGATCGGGCGTCGTGGCGACTTCGTCACCGCACCGGAAATAAGCCAGTTGTTCGGCGAGATGATCGGCCTTTGGGCGGTTGGTGCCTGGGAAGCGATGGGAAAACCGGACTCCTTTGCGCTGGTGGAAGCAGGACCGGGCAATGGCACACTGATAGGCGATATCCTGCGCACCGTGCGCCATTTCCCGCAATTCATGCAGGCCGCCTCCATACATCTGCTGGAAGCCAGTCCGCGCATGATCGAGCGCCAGCGCGAGCGCACCCGCGGGCATGACGTGACATGGCACGCCAATCTCGCAGAACTACCCCCAGTCCCGCTGATCCTGATGGCCAACGAATTCCTCGACGTGCTGGCTTTCCGCCAATATGTGCGCTCTGGTGGCCATTGGCACGAGCACTGCATTGGCCTTGATGGCGGGGGGGAGCTGGCTTTCATGCTTGGGGCCGCAACACTCGATCCTGCCTTCCTGCCAACTGGTTGGGAAAGGGAACCTGACGGCTCGGTGTTCGAATACGCCCCGGCACGCGAAGCCTGGGTGCAGGACCTGTCCCACCACCTTTGCGAACATGGCGGACTGGCCCTGTTGATCGATTATGGCCAACTGCAGTCCGGCTTTGGCGATACGTTTCAGGCGGTTGAAAACCACAAACCCGTCTCGCCCCTTGGAGAACCAGGCAGGGCAGACCTCACTTCCCATGTCGATTTCTCTGCGCTGGAGCGCGCGGCGCGCGAAGCAGGCAATGCGCGGGTTGCAAGCGCGGCCCAGGGGGATTTCCTGCTTGCAATGGGTCTGCTCGAACGCGCGGGAGCGCTGGGCGCAACGGCAGATGCCGGTTTGCGAGACGAATTGTCCCTGGCGGTCGAAAGACTGGCTGGACCCCAGCAAATGGGGAATCTTTTCAAGGTGATGGCGATTTCCGGCAGCACTCTGCAACCTGGATCGCCTCCCCTTCCACCCTTCACTGCATCGCATTTGACACGTTGACATGACCGGAACCGCGCGACACAGTCGGGCAATGAAATGCGGCACAGATACCTGGATTTGGCACCGATGAGCGAACCTTCGCCTGTGCGTTGCGATGTCCTGGCAAGGGCGCAACCTGCAGTGGTTCACGGGTTTTTCACCCGGAACGGAGGTGTGTCGCAGGGAATTTATCGCGGTCTCAATGTCGGGCTAGGCTCGGGCGATGATCGCGCGGCAATCCTGGAAAATCGCAGGCGCGTCAGCAGATGGCTCAACGCAACGCAGGATTTCCTTGCAACACCCCATCAGGTGCACTCCGCTGACGCCTTTGCCATTTCCACCCCATGGCAGGATGATTTCCGCCCCCGGGCTGACGCGGTCGTCACCCATGTGCCGGATCTGCCTATCGCTGTGCTGACAGCCGACTGCGGGCCGGTGCTCTTCATGGACGGCGAGGCAGGTGTCATTGGCGCTGCCCATGCCGGATGGAAGGGAGCAACCGGCGGCATTCTTGAAAACACTGTCTCAGCGATGGAACAGTTGGGCGCCAGCCGTACAAACCTCCGCGCAACTCTCGGCCCCACGATCAGCCAGGACAATTATGAAGTCGGTCCGGAATTCGTGGAAAGGCTGCTCGCGCTCGACCAAGCCAATTCCCGGTTTCTGGTTCCCTCCCAAAAATTGGGGCATTCAAGATTCGACCTTCCGGGTTACATTCTGGCTCGCTTGGAACGAATCGGCATTGAAGCGGCCTGGACTGGCCAATGCACCTATGCTGACCCGGATCGCTTCTTTTCCTTCAGGCGAACCACCCACATGGGCGAATCCGATTATGGCCGCCAGATTTCCGTGATCATGTTGAGGAGTTGAGTATGGCCCTTCATTTTTCCAGAACTGAATACGCCAATCGCATGGAACGCCTCCAGGCCGAGATGGACAGGCAGAAACTGGATTGCATGCTGCTTTTTGCCCAGGAAAGCATGTACTGGCTGACTGGTTACGATACGTTCGGCTTCTGCTTCTTCCAGTCGATGATCGTCAAGCGCAGCGGTGACATCGTGCTGCTGACAAGATCCCCCGATCTGCGGCAGGCCCGCCATACCTCCATTGTCGAGAATATCCATATCTGGACGGATCGTGGTGGCGCAGACCCGACGCTGGACCTGTTCAAGCTGCTGGGCGATCTGGATCTGGTGGGCTCCCGCATCGGGATCGAATACGGCACGGTTGGCCTTACTGCCCAACACGGAAAAGCCCTTGATGAAAGGCTGAAATCCTTCGCTCACATCGAGGACGCAACTGGCCTCGTCGAACGCCTGCGCATGGTAAAGTCGAATGCCGAACTCGCCTTTTCCAGAAAGGCCGGCGAACTGGCGGACGACGCGCTGGATGCCGCTCTTGCCATTGCCAAGGCTGGCGCCGACGAAGGCGACATCCTGGCCGCGATGCATTCAGCCATCTTCTCCAAGGGTGGCGATTATCCCGGCAACGAGTTCATCATCGGCTCCGGCAAGGATGCGCTTTTGTGCCGATACAAGTCCGGTCGGCGCAAATTGTCGAAGAACGACCAGTTGACACTGGAATGGGCGGGCGTGGCCGCACACTATCACGCGGCCATGATGCGCACGATCATCATCGGCAAGCCGTCGCCCCGCCATCAGGAACTCTATGAAGCCGCACGCGAGGCCCTTGTGCAGGTGCGCGACGCAATGCAGGTGGGCAAGCCGGTCTCCGACATGTTCGACGCCCATGTCCGCGTACTCGACGATGCCGGGCTTGTCAGGCACAGGCTCAATGCCTGCGGCTATTCCCAGGGTGCGCGCTTCACGCCAAGCTGGATGGACAGCCCGATGATTTATGCCGGCAATGACACGATCATCGAAAAGAACATGGTGTTTTTCCTGCACATGATCATCGCCGACAGCGACACGAATACGGCCATGACCCTGGGCCAGAGCTACATCACGACAGCGGCGGGACCCGAACCCCTTTCACGTCACGAAATTGACCTTATCGTCCGATAGCGGTTAAACAGGGATTCGGTGAATGATGAGCTTCGAGGCGGCACGATGAAAATCGGCATGGGGATGGACAGGATCGCGGGTGCCGGCGCGGCGCGGCGAACGCTCGTCCTTGCCTGCCGCAGCACGCTTCTTCTTGCCGCCCTGTCCCTCGCTGCATGCAATTCCGGCTCCCTGTCCGAGGGACTTGGCTCAGCCAGAGTTTCCAACACCACGACATCTTCTCCACAGCCCGCACAGGGCGTTGGTGGACAGACGGCGCTTCTTGCCGAACCGTCATCAGGCAGCAACCAGCAGGTCGCCAGCCTGGGGCCCACTTCACCGGTAGCTTTCCTGCCGGTCACCGGCGCACCGCAGTCAGCCGTCACTTCGCTGGCGGGCGCCATGCGCAGTTCCGCTCAGGCCAATCAGGTTCCCGTTGTCGTTTCGGTGGAGCAGGGCGCGCGCTTCCAGGTAAAGGGATACTTCTCCGCACTCAATGACGGGTCCGGCACCATACTCGTCTATGTCTGGGACGTGCTGGATGCCAATGGCAGCCGCGTTCACCGGATATCGGGTCAGGAGCGCGGACCAGCCGCTGCAGGTGACCCCTGGGTCGCCATCAATGAGGACATGCTCAAGCGCGTCTCCGACACGACTATGGCCAGCCTGCGCACCTGGCTGTCCACCCGCAACGCGGGCTGAAGGGCGATTTCGCCGTCCAGGACAATTCAAATCGTTGAAAACACCATTCTTGCGTTGATAGGTGCGAACCCATCGCCTATACACCCGCCAGGATTCAAAGCTGCTGGCAACAACCCATGAAAATTTTTGCAGGCAATTCGAACCGCGTCCTCGCAGAGCAGATCACGCGGTATCTGGACATTCCTCTGGGCAAGGCGAATGTCCGACGGTTTGCGGATCAGGAAATCTTCGTGGAGATCCTGGAAAATGTGCGCGGCGAGGATTGCTTCATCCTTCAGTCCACGTCCTATCCGGCAAACGACCACCTGATGGAACTGCTGATCATGATCGATGCGCTCAAACGCGCATCGGCAAAAAGGATCACGGCAGTGCTGCCCTATTTCGGATATGCCCGCCAGGACCGTAAACCTGGTCCCCGCACACCGATTTCGGCAAAGCTTGTCGCCAACATGATCACAAAGGCGGGCGCTGACCGTGTGCTGACACTCGATCTGCATGCCGCCCAGATCCAGGGTTTCTTCGACATTCCAACCGACAATCTTTTCGCTGTCCCCGTTCTGGCGATGGATGTGAAGGAAAATTACGACCTTGAAAACATCGTGGTCGTGTCGCCGGACGTGGGCGGCGTGATCCGTGCGCGATCCCTGGCCAAACGCCTTGATGCCCAGCTTGCCATTGTCGACAAGCGCCGCGAGCGTCCGGGCGAATCGGAAGTGATGAATGTCATCGGCAACGTGTCGGGCAAGGATTGCCTCCTCATCGACGATATCATCGATTCTGGCGGAACGCTGTGCAATGCTGCAGACGCGCTGCTGAAGATCGGCGCTGCGAGCGTGACCGCCTACATCACCCACGGCGTCCTGTCGGGTGGTGCAGTAGCAAGAATCACGGCTTCCAAACTCAAGGAACTCGTGATCACCAATTCCATTCAGCCGACATCGGCCATCGAGACCGCCCGCAACATTCGCGTGGTTTCGGTCGCGGACCTGGTAGGCGAAGCGGTCAACCGCACGGCGCTGGAAAAATCGGTCTCAAGCCTTTTCGACTGACGCTCATCATTGCGTGCCGACGGCAATGCCGACTGCAATGCATAGTGACAATACTGTAATCAGCCCTGCCCCACGCCAGATCAACAGCCCCGCCCCGAGTCCAATCATTCCTGCCCGCCAGTCAAAGCTTTCAAGCACGGGAATGGCCATACTGGCAGGACCCAGGTCAATGATCGTGGTTTCTCTAAAGAGGACATGCAACCCAAACCACAAGGACAGGTTCGCGATCACACCCACAACCGCAGCAGTAACGGCTGCGAGCGCCCCTGAAGCAATTGGACTGCCGCTCAGCTTCTCCATATAGGGCGCGCCTCCAAAGACCCACAGGAAGCATGGGACGAAGGTGAACCAAAGCGTGATAATGGCTCCAAGGAGACCGCCGACAACCGGGTCAGCGAAGTTGCCATACCTGAAGCCAGCCAGAAACCCGATGAAGACCAACACCAGAATGAGCGGTCCCGGCGTTGTTTCCGCCAGTCCTAGACCGGTCAGCATTTCGCCCGGCTGCAACCAGTTGAGCGTTTCTACGGCCTGTTGCCCGGCATAGGTGAGCACCGCATACGCACCACCGAAAGTTACGATCGCAGCTTTCGAAAAGAACAGTCCTTCCTTTGTGTAGACGGAATCGCCACCCAGAAAATGAACCAGACCCACAAGAGGCAAAACCCATAAAACCAGGGTCCATGCTGTCATTGACAGAAGGTGACGGTTTGCAATGGGCATCTGAGCCAAACCAGGGCTGGCGTCCGCCATGCCAAGTTTGACAAACTGCGAGGGAACTGCGATGCCGATCAGCATTGCCAGCAGGACGATCAGCGGAAACGGCACTGAAAAGACGGCTAGCCCGACAAAGGCTGCAATAGCCAGCAATAAACTGCCCGTTCCGCTCAGTGCGCGCTTTGCCACTTTTGAAAGAGCCTGAACGACAATTGCCAGGACGGCAGCCTTAAGCCCGAACAGAAGCCCGATAACCAAAGGCAATTCACCAAAAACTGCATATAGGAGTGACAACGCGATCAAGACTGCCGCGCCCGGCAGAATGAAGAGCAGTCCAGCAATGATCCCGCCACGGACTCCATTCATCAGCCATCCGGCATAGGCGGCGAGTTGCATTGCTTCCGGACCAGGAAGCAACATGCAGAAATTCAGCGCATGCAGGAACTGGCGCTCGCCGAGCCAACGCCTTTCATCAACCAGTATTCTGTGCATCAGCGCAATTTGCCCTGCCGGTCCGCCAAAAGACAGAAGTCCGATTTTGCCGAATGTCCGGAAAAACAGGTCGAATCCCACAGGTTCGGAAAGTCGTTGATCGGTGGCTGGTTGCCTGTCCGGCATGATCACGATCCTGCGCCAGGTGCTGGCCAGTCGTGACCTTCTTCACTCGCATCGCGCGCCCAACGATAGAACGCATCATACAGGCCCACACCTGCCTCCAGTTGGGCCAGGTCATCACGATACATGCGCGAGAGACCGAGCGATGCAGCCAGCAAGCCTGCGGCTTGCGGCGCGAGATCGTGGCGATCAGTGTCGGCTCCACGCACGACAACGGCCAGTCGTTTCAGTGCGACGGTTCCCAACTGGAACTCCTCGATCATGGTGTCGAAAGTGCAAAACTCACCCCGGTGACTCCAGAATACGCCTTCAATGTCGAATGGCGTGGCATTGAAATGCCTGGCGACATTTTCCACTTGCGAGGGTTCGACGAAAAGAAACTCTGCCAACGGATCGACAAATCTGCGGATGAGCCATGGGCACGCTATGCGGTCGATCTTCGGCCGATACCGGGTAACCCAACGTGTGGTACCGTCGACGCTGCACGGTGGCAACTTGTTCAAGGGTATCAGCGGTTCACCAGCATCGCACCATGCTAGATTCCCACCCTCCAGGCTTTCCGCTGCAATCCCATGTGCACGCAATATGGCCGCCGCACCCTGGCTCAGTTTCAGACCCTTCTGACAAATGACCACGACCCGCTTCTCCCGAAGGCTGGGCGCAAGCTCCGCGATGCTGGCAAAGGGATGTCGGAACGCAGTTGGAATGAGCCTCGGGTCGGCCTCGAAGTCCTTGTCGGTACATACATCGATCAGCACCGGCGCAGCCGGTGTACCAATCAGGCGAGAAATCTGGGAAACGGTAATCTCTGAAATTGACGGCATAGCGCCCACCTTTCAATTGGAAAAGATCGGACGCGAGCTTTGGGCTGCCGCCTCACGGGGTAGTCGCAAACCCCATACAGCCAATTGACAGTGCCTGGAGCACAGTGTCAAGCAGTACCGCAGACTATGCTGATCGGGCGTAGGCACTTGCGATTATTCCACATTCGCCCTATAAGCCCCCTGCCCGCGCAGACACCCTTGGAGGCAGCGCGGGCTTGTTGTGTTTGGAGCATGCTCCAGCACGGCAATTCCCCGCAGGCAGGCCTGTCGGGGATGCCCTCTGCAAGTTGAAAGGACTAGCCATGAGCCACGATACATACGAGCTCAAGGCACAATTGCGCGAACGGGTCGGCAAGGGGGCTGCCCGTGAATATCGCAGAAACGCAATGGTGCCCGCCGTTATTTACGGCGACAAGAAAGAACCCCTTCCCATCGCCGTTCCGTTCAAGGAACTGTCGCTGCTTCTGAACGCCGGCGGTTTCATGACCACGGTAGCCACGCTTGACGTCAACGGCGAAAAGCACCGGGTCCTGCCGAAGGACTACCAGGTCGATCCCGTGCGTGACTTCATCACGCATGTAGACTTCCTGCGCATCACCGCCAATTCGCGCGTTGTTGTAGACATTCCGGTGCACTTCACGAACGAGGAAGCTTCACCGGGCCTCAAGCGCGGCGGCGTACTCAACATCGTTCGCCACGAAGTGGAACTGGAAGTACTGGCCAACGCAATTCCGGAATTCCTCGAGATCAATCTCGAAGGCTGGGACATTGGCGATTCCATCCACATCAGCCACGTGAACCTGCCGGAAGGCTCCAAGCCGACAATCAGCGATCGCGACTTCACCATCGCGACCATTGCTGGTTCGTCTGCCTCGCGTTCCGATGAAAGCGAAGCAGGTGGTGAAGCCGACGAAGAAACCGCTGAAGACTGAAACAGGCCAAGCACGGCCTGAAACGGTTCGCGAGGACCTTGAACCATGCTTCTGATTGCAGGTTTGGGAAATCCTGGAGACGCCTATTCAGGCAACAGGCACAATATTGGCTTCATGGCGGCGGATGCAATATCCCGCCGCCATTCGTTTTCGCCCTGGCGAAAGAAGTTCAAGGGTGATCTGGCTGAAGGTCAGTTGGGAACCGAAAAGGTCCTGTTGCTCAAGCCGCAGACCTTCATGAACCGTTCTGGCGAGTCCGTTTCGGAAGCCATGCGCTTCTACAAGCTTTCTCCAGCCGACCTCGTGGTGATCTACGACGAACTGGATCTTGCGCCAGGCAAGATACGCATTAAGACAGGTGGCGGCGCGGGCGGACACAATGGCATCCGCTCCATTGATGCGCATTGTGGCAAGGACTATCGCAGGGTCCGCCTTGGCATTGGCCACCCCGGAGACAAGAACCGCGTCCATGGCCATGTTCTGGGTGACTTCGCAAAGGTCGATGCCGAATGGCTGGAGCCATTCCTGCAGGCAATCGCCGATGCTGCGCCATTGCTGGCAACAGGTGAGGATTCCAGCTTCATGAACAAGGTGGCGCTTGCAGCCGGGAGCCAGGGCGCAAGAAGCGACAAGCCGAAAACCCAGAGCCACATCCGTCAGGCGCGGCAATCCGGCAAGGCTGCACAATTGCCGACCAAAGGCCCCATGGCCGAAATGCTCAGGAAGCTGTTCGGCAAAGAGTGAGGCCCGGCGCTTGACCTTTGGCCATCCTTCCGGCAAAGCCTGCGCAACATATTTCCCCAAAGACACGGACCAGATCCCATGGGTTTCAAATGCGGTATCGTGGGCCTGCCAAATGTCGGCAAGTCCACGCTCTTCAACGCTCTGACAAAAACCGCTGCTGCACAGGCGGCAAACTATCCTTTCTGCACCATCGAGCCGAACACCGGCGAAGTGGCTGTACCCGATTCCCGGCTCAAGATGATTGCCGGTGTAGCCGGGTCAAAGGAAATCATCCCGACCCGCATTGCCTTCGTGGACATTGCAGGCCTGGTACGCGGTGCGTCGAAGGGCGAAGGCCTCGGCAACCAATTCCTTGCCAACATCCGCGAAGTCGATGCCGTGGTGCATGTCGTGCGCTGCTTCGAGAACGACGACATCACGCATGTCGAAGGGCGAATTGATCCCATTGCCGATATCGGCACCATTGATACCGAACTGATGCTGGCGGACCTCGAAAGCCTGGAACGGCGCACGGACCAATTCCGCAAGCGCGCCTCGGGCAAGGACAAGGAGGCAGCCGCCCTGCTGCCGGTCATGGAAGAAGCCCTGGCGTTGCTTCGCGATGGCAAGCCTGCGCGCGCCCTTCTCAAGACGCTTGATGGCGAAGGCATACGCATTCTCAAGAGCCTCAACCTGTTGACGTCAAAGCCGGTCCTCTATGTCTGCAATGTAGACGAGGCGGATGCCGCAAACGGCAACGACTGGACGCAGAAGGTTGCGCAGCTTGCTGCGTCAGAAGGCGCGGAGACCGTGGTCATTTCTGCGCGCATCGAGGAAGAGATCGCCCAGATGGCGGAGGACGAACAGCCGGAGTTCCTGGCCATGAACGGCCTTGCGGAGTCCGGCCTGGACCGGCTCATCGCGGCAGGCTATCGCCTTTTGAACCTGATTACCTATTTCACCGCCGGTCCAAAGGAAACGCGGGCCTGGACAGTACGCAAGGGTTCCCGCGCACCCCAGGCTGCCGGCGTCATTCACACCGATTTCGAACGCGGATTCATTCGCGCCCAGACGATTGCCTATAATGACTATGTCACGCTGGGTGGCGAAGTGGCGGCCAAGGAAGCTGGCAAGGCCCGCGATGAAGGCAAGGAATATGTCGTCCAGGATGGCGACGTGATGTTGTTCAAGTTCAACACCTGAACCCGGCCATCTACCGCGCCAGAATGTTCCTAGCCTTTGAAAAATACTGTCGGCGCGCTAGCACGATGACCACGAAGAGCGTCGAACCCGCCAGATAGAACGGCCCCACGAACCAGCCGAGATAGGCGAGCGCGAAGAAAATGCCGCGCAGGCCGGCCGTGAAATGCCTGCTGGCATTGATGTTCATCTCACCTGCCTTCATGGCCTCCCTGCGCCGCTCCTCTAGGCTCGCATCGTTTACATGCGGCACAGCGCCAATGAGGATCGAGCAGTAGTTGAACAGACGATACGCCCAGGCGAACTTGAAGAAGGCGTAGACGAAAATCACGATCAGCCCCAGGACCTTTGCCTCGAACAACTGGCGGGTAACGTCTCCGGCAACCGGAATGTCCCGGTAGATCTGCAGCACCTGATCGGTTGCGCCCAGCAGTGCAAAACATCCGCCGAGCGCCAGCATGGATGCAGACCCGAAGAATGCCGCTCCCTGCTGAAGTCCGGTAATGATGGCCGTGTCGATCATGCGCATGTCGCGATCCGCCAGCACCAGCATCCATTCGCGGCGCTTGTGGGCCATGAGGCCGGTCAGGCTCCTGAACTTCAGGATCGAATGGTCAACGACATACTCGAAGGCAAACCAGGCGAGCATGAAGAAGATCAGTGCACCAACATCTTCACGCGTGAGACTTGCGGCAAGCGTTGCCATCAGGCCGGTCCCATGTGCACGGGAGGCAACTTCGCGCGGATGACAGCGGGAAGCAGTCCCACCACGAGGGCGCGCAGCCTCTGCCAGCCTACACCGAGCACAAGCACGATCATTCCCACCAGGAACACTGGAAGCGCAGCGAAATCGGTGAGATTCACGTTCGCTTCCTTTGCGATCACGCCAATGGCCACGCCAAGCGAGATGAGACCGGATGTCACGAAGGCGCGACGGTCGATGATGATGCCGATCACCATCATCAAGGTGATGATCGAAAGCACAATGACCGCCTCGATCAGCTTGCGGTCTCCTGCCAGCCACCCTTCCGTATTGTTGTGGAAGACAACCGCAAGTGCGGCATAGAGCAGTGCAGGTGCAGTCGCCAGGTGCAGCCAGAAGGCCACGTCCGAACGCCGTGTCGTTCGACCGGGATCCTTCATGTCGAACTGCATCGCGATGGCGAAGAGGCCACAGGCAAACAGCAGCGCCGTCAGGGCGATGAACAGCGGATGGCTTGCGAACATGTCCTTGCTGCCCGCCATACCTTCCACCATCACGACCACTAGGAAGAACGCCAGGGCAGCAATACCCGCAATCACCAGGGCAAGTGCTGCCGGCACCCGGTAGCGCCAGTAGTAGCCCGCCAGCGCAAGTGGCATGACGAAGAACAGGGCAAGCCCCCTGAGCGCACCGTCGTCGGGCATCTGAGCGTCAAGCGCGATATAGGCCAGTTGCGCAACACTGCCGGCAAGCAGCAGGGTGAGGACAAAGGCAGGCAGGGCGAGCCTCTGGCGTTTGACCAGGATTTCCGCCAGAACCAGTACGGCAACCATAGCAGCAATCGGCCCCAGAAGGCCCCAAAGCCCACCGATGGCTGCGCCAATTCCGATCGTGATCAGCACATCATGGAAGCCGCGAACAAAACGCGGCGCTTCGCTTTCCTCGACCGGATTGACGAAATCCGTTTCGAGGGGTCGGTCAAGATCGGGAAAGAGGCTCTGTTCATCGGCGACAGGCAGGGGATGAAGCAACCCCCTCGCTGCAAACAGTACCCGCAACTGGCCCGCCTGAGCCTCGCTGACGATATCGTCGCTGACGGCCTGTTTCATGGCGGATTCAAGTGACGACATGATCTACTCCGGATTTGATATCCGCTGTCGCGCGAAATCATGGCAAGGTCAAGGACGGGCCTTGATCCAGGTCATGGTCACATGCGCCAACAGATGGACACAATGGCCAATGGCAAACGTACAACCAGCTACATTGCGTCGTACCATCAGCTTGCCTCTCCTGGTTTTCTATGGAGTTGGCGTTACCGTTGGTGCAGGCATTTTCGCATTGGTAGGCGAAATCCTCCGCATCGCAGGCACGGCAGCACCATCGGCCTTTCTCCTGTCCGGTCTGATCGCAGGTGTCACCGGCTTTTCCTATGCGCTTCTGGTGACCGTATTCCCGAAGGCGGGCGGCGAAGCGGTGTTTGTCAATCGCGGCCTTGGAAACATTGCCGGCTGGCTTGCGGGCGCTGGCGTCACGGTGACAGGCATCATTTCGAGCGCGGCGATTGCACGGGCATTTGCCGGCTATACAAGCGAACTGTTCACTGCTCCTGCCTTCATCCCGATCGTTGCAGTCATTCTTCTCCTTACCCTGATCGCAATGTGGGGTGTAAGGGAGAGCGTGATGTTTGCAGCCCTTGTCACCGTGCTTGAAGTCGGCACGCTGATCGTTGTCATTGCCGCCGGATTGCCAACGTCGGAAAGCCTCCCGCCGTTTTCGCAGATGGTTCCGCTGGACGCAGGATTGGCCGCCCTGTCGCCGGTCCTGGGAGGTGCCATCCTCGCATTCTTTGCCTTCATCGGCTTCGAAGACATCGAGAACATGGCCGAAGAGACGATCGATCCGGCCCGCAACGCGCCAAGAGCCATCTTCTGGACCCTGGGTATTACCGTGCTGCTGTATGTAGCGCTGTCCGTCGTCGCGGTATCATCGCCAGCGCGCGATCAGGTTGCCAATTCGCCGGCTCCCGTTGCAGTGTTGTTCGAGGCTGCGACCGGCCTCGATAGCAGCATCGTGGCCGCGATGGCTGCCGTTGCCATGATCAACGGCATTCTCGTCCAGATTGTCATGGCCGCAAGGGTCCTGTACGGCATGGCCAATGAAGGC
Organism: Rhizobiaceae bacterium; assembly: GCA_049289295.1. GTDB lineage: Bacteria > Pseudomonadota > Alphaproteobacteria > Rhizobiales > Rhizobiaceae > BOKV01. The sequence continues at coordinate 165,991 of JBATLL010000041.1, read as the reverse complement.
CTGGCACCCTTGTGGCTGGCAAAAGTCCATGCCACTCGCCAGACACCGCTGCGCGCTACCCTGACCGTATCCGCGCTGGTTCTGGTCCTGGCCTTGTCCCTGCCGCTGGTCAGGCTTGCTGAAATGACAAGCCTCGTCACACTCGCCGTGTTTGCGCTCGTCAACCTGTCGCTCTTTGCACTGGGTAGCAGGAACGCTGAGCCGAAACTGCGGCGTTGGCGCTGGTGGGGTCTCCTGGGTGCAGCTGTGTGCATAGCAATCCCCATGGCGCAACTGTTGGGAGCCGAGCTTCCCGCTCACTGAGTGCGACATCTCCTTGATGAAAAAGAAAGGCTGATTGCAAGCAATCAGCCCTTCCGTCGTGTATTGGCCTTGTTGCCTTGACCTGAAGATTGTCAGGCCTTCTTGGCCGGGCAGGTCGAGACACCGAGCAGGGAATATACCGGGCAAGTGCCCAGCAGACCCGTCGCCAGTGGCACGATGCCGATCAGCGTCCAGTAGCGCCAGCTCGCATCGGGATACATGAAGAAAATTGCAAGCAGGGCAAGGCCCACCAGCACCCTGAGTGTACGGTCGATAGTGCCTTCATTGGTCTTGAACATCGTCCTCTCCTTTTCGGTTGCCAAGGCGGCGTTGCCACCGTCTGTATGAGGTAATTCAAGCACAGGCAGGCGAAGCGGTCTGTGACTATGTCACCCCGCTTGGCTCATTGTCCGCCATCATCCGCAATTCTTTCCAGTCCGGCCCGGTCCGACAAGGCAATATGACCGCGCTCCAGCGCCAGGAGTCCTTGCCGCGAAAACAGTTCAAGGCGCCGACTGACCACTTCACGCGCGGAGCCGATGATCGAGGCGATCTCCTGATGCGTGAGCGTGACAATGCCATCCTTGCCGCAATGTTCGAGCAGCGCACCCGCGAGGCGTTGTTCGATACGCACGAAGGCGACTTGCTCCAGCAGGCGGGTGACATCTCCAAGCCGATTGCCCATTGCCTGGAACACGAAGCGCCTGAAGGCAGGGGATCGGTCCATGAGGCCTGAAAACATTGTGCGCGGAACGATGACTGCCGACAGGTCGCTCATCGCCACGGCCTCGCCGGTATAGGCATGATCCCCTACCAGCCCGATTGTCGTCTGGATGCAGGTTTCGCCCGGCACGACAGAATAGAGCTGTATCTCCCTGCCGGTTGGTCCCGTCAGATAGACGCCGATGCGACCCGACAGCAGGATGACGAAACCCTGCGGCTCATCGCCCGGACGAAAGAGGACACTTCCCTTTGCAAAAACCGATGGCTTGAGACCAGCCAGTTCCCGCAGTGCTTCCACGTCCAGAAACTCGGCCAGATCTGTGCCGGAAAACCACATCGCGCCCCGTCAATGCCCCTCGAAGGAGATCAGTGTTCTGACCGGCACATTCAGTGCCTCGATCTTCGCACGCCCGCCAAGATCGGGAAGATCGATCACGAAACAGGCTGCAACCACATCCGCCCCGATCTGCTGCAGCAACTTGACCGCGCCTTCCGCCGTCCCGCCGGTGGCGATCAGATCGTCGACCAGTATGACTTTCTGTCCCGGACGAATGGCATCGCGATGCATTTCCATCTCGTCCACGCCATATTCTAGGCTGTAGGCTATGCGGACCGTTTCATGCGGCAGTTTTCCCTTCTTGCGGATCGGCACGAACCCGGTTGAAAGCTGATGCGCCATGGCACCGCCAAGAATGAACCCGCGCGCCTCGATGCCCGCCACCTGCTCCACACCAGTCCCGGAATAGGGATGAACCAGTTCATCGACCGCGCGCCGGAACGGCCGGGGCTGGTTCAGCAGCGTCGTGATGTCGCGAAACAGGATGCCCGGCTTTGGATAGTCGGGGATCGTCCTGATCGCCTCTTTCAAGGCCGCCTGCAATGTCTTGTCCATGCTGATTTCCGCCCGCCATGAAGGTTCATGCCAGCCAAACAAAAAGGGCCTTGCACCGCAAGGCCCTTCGTCTGCTGTCAACATCTATGGTTGACCCGATTTCTTCCCGGCATCAGTCCTTGAGAGCGGACCAGACCGACTTCTTCGTGAAGTACAGCAGCATTGCGAAGATCACGAGGAAGATCATCACGCGAAAGCCCATTGCCTTGCGCTCGACGAGGGAAGGCTCCGCGGCCCACATCGTGAACGCGGCAATGTCCTTGGAATACTGGTCCACCGTTTCCGGTGTGCCATCTTCATAGCTGACCACGCCATCAGACAGAGGTGCAGCCATGGCAAGCGCCGGGCCACCTACGAAATACGGATTGTAGTGAGCACCCTCCGGCACTTCCATACCTGCCGGGGCGTCCTGATAGCCGGTCATCAGGGAATAGATGTAGTCAGGTCCGTTTTCAGCATAGAGCGTGAAAACGTCAAAGACGAAGGTCGGAAAACCACGCTCAGGCGCACGCGCCTTGGCGATCAGCGAGAAATCCGGTGGCGCAGCACCATTGTTCGCCGCTGCGGCCGCTTCCGTATTCGGGAATGGTGATGGGAAACGATCAGCAGGAACGGCTGGGCGTTCGAACATTTCACCATCGGAGTTCGGGCCGTCCGTCACGGTATATTCCGCGGCGAATGCCTTCACCTGCTCTTCGTTGTAGCCAAGCTCTTCGAGATTGCGGAAGGCGACAAGGCGCAAGCCATGGCAGGCCGAGCAGACTTCCTTGTAGACCTTCAGGCCACGCTGCAGCTGTCCGATGTCCCAGTGGCCGAACGGTCCGGCAAAACTCCAGTGGGCATGCTTGGGATGTTCGATCGGATAGTGAGGAGTCTTTCCTTCTTCCGAAGCCGAGGCGACCTGCGCCCCGCCGACAAGACAGGTTCCGACAACCGCTACGGCGGCTAGCCGAGCTATTCCGGAAAGAATGGTTTTCGTGTTCATGTTCATTTTCCCCGGTATCGCGTTACTCGGCCGGCGTTGCCGCAGCCTTGCTTGAAAGAACGGCATCCGCAATGCTTGGCGGAAGCGGCCTGGTCTTCTCAACCCATCCAAGCACGGGCAGGATGATGATGAAGTGGGCGAAATAGTAAATCGTGCCGATCAGCGAAAGCATCGGATAGATGCCTTCTGCCGGGCGCGAGCCCAGATAACCAAGCGCGATGCAGACCAGTACGAAAATCCAGAAGAACTGGCGGTACAAGGGCCGATACGTGGCCGAGCGCACCTTCGAAGTGTCGAGCCATGGCAGGACGAACAGGATCGCGATGGATGCAAACATCGCAATGACCCCGCCGAGCTTGGAATTGATCAACACAATATCCGTGAAGGGGATTGTGATGTTGAAGGTGATCGCCCGCAGGATCGCGTAGAACGGCAGGAAGTACCATTCAGGCACGATATGCGCCGGTGTCTTCAGCGGGTTGGCCGGGACATAATTGTCCGGATGGCCGAGATAGTCCGGCAGATAGAAGACGAACCAGGCAAACACGATGAAGAACAGCGCCATGGCGAATGCGTCCTTGATGGTCGCATAAGGCGTGAAAGGCACTGTTTCCCTCTTGATGTTCTTGACTTCCACCCCTGTCGGGTTGGTCTGCCCTGTCACATGCAGCGCCCATACATGCAGGATCACGACACCTGCGATCATGAATGGCAGCAGATAGTGCAGCGAGAAGAAGCGGTTCAGGGTCGGATTGTCGACGGCAAAGCCACCAAGCAGCAGCTGCTGGATGGATTCACCAACCCACGGTATCGCCGAGAAGAAGCCGGTGATGACCGTCGCACCCCAGAAGCTCATCTGGCCCCACGGCAGCACATAGCCCATGAAGGCTGTTGCCATCATCAGGAAGAAGATCAGCACGCCAAGGATCCACAGCACTTCGCGTGGATTCTTGTAGGAACCGTAATACATGCCACGGAAGATGTGGATGTAGACGGCGATGAAGAACATGGAGGCGCCGTTGGAGTGCAGGCGGCGCATCAGCCACCCGTAATTCACGTCGCGCATGATGTGCTCGACGCTGTCGAAGGCCATCATCGAATTGCCGACATAGTGCATGGCCAGAACGATACCTGTCACGATCTGTGCAATGAGCATGACCGAAAGGATACCGCCGAACGTGTACCAGTTGTTCAGGTTGCGCGGCACCGGATAGGCAACGAAGCTGTCGTAGACCAGTCGGGGAAGCGGCAGGCGGGCATCAAGCCATTTCATGAAGCCGGACTGCGGATTGTAGGTAGAATGTCCACCACTCATTTTCTTTGACTCCTCGCCGCTCAGCCGATCTTGATCGTCGTGTCGGAAGTGAAGGCATACACCGGCACTTCCAGGTTCTTCGGCGCTGGACCCTTGCGAATGCGCCCGGCCGTATCATAGTGCGATCCGTGGCATGGGCAGAACCAGCCACCAAAATCGCCTGCCAGCCCAACCGGCACGCAGCCAAGATGCGTGCAGGAACCGATCATGACGATCCAGTTTTCCTTGCCGTCGCCCGCCGAGCGATTTGCGTCGCTTGCATCAGCGCCTGCATCGAGATTGCGATTCTCCGCTCCGGGATCCTTGAGGTCGGAAAGCTGGACAGACTTTGCTTCCTCGACTTCCTTGTCGGTGCGGTAGCGGATGAACACCGGCTTGCCGCGCCATTTGACCGTGATCGCCTGTCCAGGCTCCAGCGATGAAACGTCCACATCGATCGACGCCAGCGCCCGGGTGGATGCGTCCGGGTTCATCTGGTCGATGAAGGGCCATGCTAGCCCTGCCACGCCTACTGCGCCAACCGCGCCGGTTGCGATGTAGAGAAAGTCACGGCGGCTCGGATCCGCCATGGTTGCCGTCTTGTCTGCGCTCACGGTCTTGCGTCCTTTCGCTGTCGACTGTTTACGTCCCGCCTGGCCTCTTCCGCCTTCCCGCCAATGTTTGCTTGTGGACAGGCGGAGTCGGCCCTGAAAAGGGCTATAAATCCGGGTTGTCTTAGTCCTTGATTGACGCTTTTGTCCAGCACCAGTTCCCCATTATGGGCACAATGTCGCGCCTCAACGGGGGATAATTGCCACAGCCACCCTGCCAATCGTGCGCAATCATTGCAAGGTGCGCGAAAATCATGTTTGCGTGCGTTTCTTCAAAGTCCCCCTTGAGGCGGCAAACCAGGTACCCCGAATGCCCGCTCCGATTCTGTATCTTGAAGACATCAGGCTGACCTTTGGCGGCGCGCCGCTGCTTGAAGGCGCGGTCATGTCAATCGGCGAAGGTGATCGGCTCTGCCTTGTCGGACGCAACGGTTCGGGTAAATCCACGCTGCTCAAGATCGCCGCCGGTCTTGTCGAACCCGACAGCGGCACCCGCTTTCTCCAGCCCGGCATCACCATCCGTTACCTGCCCCAGGAACCGGATTTTTCCGGCCACGAGACGGTCCTTTCCTATGTCGAGGCCGGACTGGGGCCCGGCGATGACCACTATCGCGCGGTTTTCTTGCTGGAATCACTGGGTCTTGGCGCAAACGAGCAGCCGCTCGCGCTGTCTGGTGGCGAAGCGCGCCGCGCTGCTCTTGCCCGCACGCTTGCCCCGCAGCCGGACATCCTGCTGCTGGATGAACCCACGAACCATCTCGACCTCCCGGCGATAGAATGGCTCGAGAGTGAACTTGCTTCCAGCCGCTCGGCCATGGTCCTCATCTCCCACGACCGCCGATTTCTCCAGTCGCTGTCGCGCCAGACCCTTTGGATGGATCGCGGCCAGACCCGTCTCCTCAACCAGGGCTTCGCCGCCTTCGAGGAATGGCGGGACAATCTGCTGGAACAGGAGGAACTGGAGCGTCACAAGGCCGAACGCAAGGTTGTCCGCGAAGAACACTGGATCACGCATGGCGTTTCAGGGCGGCGGAAACGCAACATGCGTCGCGTCCATGAACTCGCGGCCCTGCGCCGGGAAATATCGTCCCAGCGCAAGACTGCAGGCGAGGTCGAGTTCTCCACGGCTGACGCCCGCAAATCCGGCAAACTTGTTGCCGAATTGCGTTCAGTCACCAAGAAATTCGGCGAGCGTTCCATTGTGGAGAGTTTTTCCACCATCATTCATCGTGGCGACCGGGTCGGCCTTGCCGGCCCCAACGGCGCTGGCAAGACGACGATGGTGCGCCTGCTGACCGGTGCGCTGGATCCCGATTCGGGCACTGTGCGCCTTGGTCAGAACATCGAACTGCTCTCACTCGACCAGAAGCGCGAGCAGTTGAAGCCGAACTGGACCCTGCGCGATGCGCTGACCGACGGTTCGGGCGATCTCGTGCGCCTTGGCGACACGACCAAACATGTTGTCAGCTACATGAAGGACTTCCTGTTCCTGCCCGAGCAGGCGGGGACCCCCGTCAATGTCCTGTCGGGTGGCGAACGTGGTCGCCTCATGCTGGCGCGCGGTTTGCGCACCCCTTCCAATCTGCTCGTACTGGACGAACCGACCAACGATCTTGATCTTGAAACGCTCGATCTGCTCCAGGAATTCATCGCCGACTATCCCGGCACCGTCATACTGGTCAGCCATGACCGCGATTTCCTTGACCGCATCTGCACCAGCATCATCGCATCCGACGGTGACGGTACCTGGCGCGAATATGCGGGGGGCTATTCAGACATGGTCGCCCAGAAGGGCTCCGGCGTGACGGCGCGCAAGGTGGAAAAGGCCCGCCGATCGGAACCAGCCGAGCCCCGCGCGACGGTTTCGCAACCCAAACCCGCCGTCAGGCTTTCATTCAAGCAGAAGCATGCTCTGGAAACCCTGCCAGGCGAGATCGCAAAACTCGAATCGGAGATTGCCAGGTTGAAGAAGGGCCTGGCTGACCCCGGCCTCTATGCGCGCGACGCCGACAAGTTCAACAGCTGGGCGAGCGCCCTTTCCGAACGCGAAGCCAGCCTGGCAGCCCTTGAAGAACAATGGCTTGAACTGGAAATGCTGCGAGAGGCCTTGGGCGCCTGAAGGTCCGCCCGGCTGGTCACAGGAAAATCAGGCCCATGCCGATCGTGGCCAGGATTGCGCCCGCCCAGGCACCAGGCGCAGGCATTTCCCCCGTACGCCACCAGATCAGCGGCAGGATCACGATTGGTGCCATCGCTGACAGCGTCGCGACAATGCCCACTTCTCCCCCCGACAGGGCGAACAGGACGAGTGTCATGCCAACGGCCATGGCGATTGCCCCTGAAAGGGCCGTTACCCCCGCCACGCGCCAGGTCAAGGGGTTTCTCGCCCGCAACCGGTCACCAGCCGCAAGGACTACCGCATAAAAGCAGCAGACCGAGACACCGACGCGAACCGCCGAGACGGCAACCGCGTCACTGCCAGCTTCCATCACCGGGCGGATGATGATTGACCCGCCCGCCTGGGAAAGTGCGGCACCAAGCCCGCAGGCAACTCCGATCCACAATGGCCCCTTCACCTCTTCCCATTGATGCAACTGGGAACGCCGCTTGCCAAACAGGATAGCCAGCACGACCCCGACCGTGACAATAGCTACGCCACCCAGTTCGCGCAGACTCAATGCTTCACCCAGAAGCAGCCAGCCCAGAACGACCGACATCGGTGCATGCGTTGAAAAGACGATTGAGGAACGGCGAGGCCCCAGCCTGCTGAGGGCAAGAAACAGCAATGTGTCGCCAAAGAAGATGCCCAGCACACCCGACATTGCGATCAGCCCGAATTGTTCGGGCAGGATGGTTCTCCATGTTCCGGTCGCAAAGACCCATGCCGCCAGCATTGCCAGCACCATCGCCATTCTGATGCGGGTGAAGGCGAGCGGCCCCAGATGCGCGACAGGCGCAGCGGAAATCACGCTCGACACAGCCCAGCAGGTAGCAGCGCCCACTGCAGCAATTTCATGAATGGGCATGACTTACATCCTCCTGGGCAGGTATCGCCATACCGCCAGGCCAATGCCGGCCAGAGTCGCCGACAGCACCCAGAAAGCGCCAGAAAAACCCATGAGGGTAAAGGCGAACACATAGATGAATGGCGGAATCAATTCCGAAGCATCGAGGTAGGTGCGGTACACCGTCGTCATTTGTGGCCGTTCATGCGCCCGCACTGCCCGCAGGAATGGAATTGGACCAAGCCCGTCCAGCATCGAAATGAAGAACGCAGCGCTCACGATCATCACGCCTGCCAGCATCGGATGCGCTACACCTGACAATGCCGTGAAGATCACGAAGACCGAGCCGCCCAGGAACGACAGGCTGATCATGAAGCGCATTGAATATCTGCGCGCCCAACCCGCGACCAGCAGATTGTTGAGAAGCATTGCATTTCCCGCAGCAATCGCCACACCGCCCGCGACCGGGCCCGCGCCCCCTTCAACCATCAGGATTGGCACATAGATGAAGAACGTGACCCAGAAGGTCGAACGCCCGAACGCGATCAGCCAGGCAAGACGCAATCTGGGCTGCGCCATGAACCGGCCAATTGAGCGTATCGGATTTGGCGCGCGGATCAGCCCCGCATTGATCGGGCCTTTCTCACTGAGCCGGAAATACCAGAAGATCGCCAGCAGGAGCAGGCTGGCGAGCGGTGGAATGATGCTCGCGGCAACCACGCCATATTGCTCGTAGAGCCAGATTCCTGCCAGCGGCGCAATGATCCACGCTCCCGTCGAAACCGCGTAGCGCAATGGCTCGGACACGACCAGGTCGGTCTTGCGGATATGATCCATGATGTAGAGGTTGAGCGTGATGTTGAGCGTCGCCGCACCGAACGTGCGCAGGAACATGGCCGCCACCTGCCCTTGCGAAGTATCCTGAGCCAGCGCCAGGCCACACAATCCCACACTGACAGCGCCGAGCGTGTAGCTCCATCGCCTGGAAAGGAAGCGGATCAGATAGGGAATGGCAAACGAAGCCGCCAGTGCAACCAGCGCAACGGAAGTATAGACAATGCTTACCGTCTCCTTGTCGCCGAACAGCGCATAGGCATGCACCGGAAACACTGTCGCGACGGAAGCGCGACCGAAGGATTCAACGAAAAACAGGATGGCAAAGGCCCAGGCAGCCTTGCCCGGCGCAGCGGAGATCCAGACGGGATGACGAACGTGAAATGCCAAGGATTTGCCCATCCCGACTGTTGCAGGGCTGGCCTTCACCCCCGGCGCAAGCAAATATCCGAATTACTGCTCAAGGCAAGCCGCTTTGTCTGTCGGGTACGCTAAAGTTTTGCCGACACTCAATCGCGCCGGATGATTTTGAGCAGCGCACCCTCTGGCCGTGCCTCGATTGCAACTTCATCGCCATCGCCCGGACCCGGTTCCAGCACTGACGCGAGATGGACCACCGGGCAGTTCAGCGCGTAAAGCAGCGTTGCGACGGCTGCGCCTGTAATGATGATCGGGTCGCATTTCATCAGGATGATGCCGGCAGGTCCCGTGCCCAGGCGCAGGGCTTCCGCCAGGACGGAACTGCCGGAACTCGATCCCCTACCCTGAGGCAGCAGCAGGATATGCCCGCTGATGGTTTCGCCAAACTGCGGATGCCAGCGGTCGATGATTTTGCCACTCGAACTGTCCAGTCCACCCCAGAAGCTCAGCGGTTCACCTAGCACTTTAAGTTTGCCGGACGCCCTGCCCTCCACAAGCGTTGACGCGGGATGTTCAATGGCAGCGCTCACTGGCGTTCCACCCTTCCGCTGCAAGCTGAGCGAACACAGTCGGCAAGCGTCCCAAACGCAACGGAAACGCCGATATTGCCCGGTGCATAATAGGCCCATTTGCCCGAATTGGTCATGACCGCGCCGCTCAGATCACGCACGATTGCCGTGACATAGGTGCAGGTGTCGATGACAAGGGTTACGCCTGCGCGTTCGAGTTTTTCGCGCCAGCCGCGCTCCTCCAGTTCTGAAAGCACATGTCTTCCGGTGTTGATGTAGAAATCGACACGGGGTTTGACCCCGTCAATGAGTGGCATCAGCGTTTCGAATTCGCCAATCGAGAAGTGCGGTGTTCCAAGACAGACCGCAGACAGCCTCGTACCCTCTTCAACGGTGGACAGGCTGGCAATGATGGCGCGCAATTCCTGGCCATGAAGCGTCAGCACATTGTCGGGCTTGTGCCCCTGAAAGGCCTCTTCGAGAGTTGCTGCTTCTGGCGTCACGCCAATGACATGAAAAAGCGCGGTCGATCCAGCAGAGGCGGCCACGGCACCCAGCGCCTTCAGATCGTCTTCGGTGCCGCGCGGCAGGCCGGTTATGGCAGGCACAGCATCCTGGCACTGGCGTCCAATGGCGTGGCCGACCGCAACATGGGCAATTCCAGTCTCCTCCCACTGCGCTGGCACGTCGGTAATCTCGACAAGCATCGTTGCCCGGCGGTTCTCGGTCCGGTGCAATCCGAAATGGGGCGCTCTGCCGGTGATCGCGCAGCACAAATCGAGGAAATCACCATAGCGGTTGGTGCGCGCGCCCAGTACCGAATTGGCGAAGACGATGGCGTTCGATTCGCCCCAGGCGATCTGCGCACCCAGCTTCGGGCGAAAGATGGTCTGGTAGGGAGCGCAGGTAAAAGTCGGCACGCAACCCAGATCCTCATGCAGCCGCATGAGCAGGGCGGCCTCCCGCGCTTCCTTCTCGCTGCCACGGAAAAGCTCGGGATGAACCAGGTCCATGGAACCGACATTCAACGTGGTCGGCACGCTCACCCGACCCTTGTGGGTGACGAGATAGTCGACGAAATCCAGGCTGACCTTGCCAAGCATCAGGCAGCCGTCGATATGTGCGCCTTCGATTTCGACAAGCCTGTCAGCACCCACTGCCTCGGCGAAACGCACGAGTATGTCCATGGCGAAACGCACCGCTTCCCCGCGCCCGCCAGCGAGCATTTCCCTTTCACTGGCGCTCAGATGGATGCTCATTCTTCCTCGCCCGTACGTGCAAGGAACCCGCCGGACTGGCGCGCCCACAGCGAGGCATACAGCCCATGACTTGCCAGCAATTCGTCATGCGTTCCCATCTCCGAGATCTGCCCGCCGTCGATCAGCACAAGCCGGTCCATCGATGCGATCGTCGAGAGGCGGTGCGCGATCGCGATCACCGTCTTGCCGCGCATCAGTTCGAACAGGTTTTCCTGGATGGCGGCCTCTACTTCCGAATCGAGTTGCGATGTCGCTTCATCCAGAATGAGGATCGGTGCATCGCGCAGAAAGATGCGCGCTATCGCAAGCCGCTGGCGCTGGCCGCCTGACAGTTTCACGCCGCGCTCCCCGACCCTCGCATCATATCCGATTCGCCCGCGTGCATCCTTGAGGCCGACAATGAACTCATGTGCCCTCGCCTTGACCGCAGCCGCCTCGATTTCGGCCTGGCTCGCTCCCGGTTTGCCGTAGGCAATGTTCTCCCGCACCGAGCGATGAAACAGCGCGGTCTCCTGCTGCACGAGGGAAAATGCACTGCGCAGGCTGTCCTGGGTAACGCGCGACACATCCTGCCCATCAACAAGAATGCGGCCGCTCTCGGGATCATAGAACCGCAAAAGCAGGCTGACGATCGTGGACTTTCCACCGCCCGACGGCCCAACCAGGCCGATCTTTTCGCCCGGCTTCACCTGCAGGATCAGGTTCTCGATGATCCCGCCGCTCTTGCCATAATGGAAGCTGACATCCTCGAAGCGGATTTCCCCTTTTCCCTGTGCAAAGAGTGCGGCATCGCCGACATCCTTCAGGCCGAGCGGACGTGCCACCAGATCCATCGTGTTCTGTGTCGTCCCGATCGAGCGAAAGAACCCGTTCAGGTTTCCCATGAGGCGCCCGAGCAGCAGATTGAGCCGCAGCGTCAGTGCCAGTGTAAAGGCGACGCCTCCCGTGCTTATTGCGCCCTTGAGCCAGAGATCGACCGCAAGCCATGCGATGATCGCGATCATCAGCCCCGAAATGCTGGACAGGGACACGCGGACACCGGTCAGCGCACGGGTGAAGAGCTTCAGCGCTTCATATTGACCAACCATTGCCTCGCGGATGAAGACTTCCTCCTCACCGCCATCACCATGCAGTTTCACCGTCGTGATATTGGTATAGCCGTCCACCATGCGTCCGGTCACGACCGATCCGGCCTCCGCAGTCAGACGCCCATGATGGCGGATTTGCGGGACATATCTGAAGGCAATCGCCACGAACAGGCCTATCCACACGACAACAACACCGCCCAGTCGCCAGTCAAGCGACGTCAGCAGGCCAAGGGTGGTCACCGCATAGATGGCGATGAACCAGATGATCTGCAGCAGCGCAATCATCATGTCGCCGGTCGCCTGACCGCCCTGAAATACCTTCTGGGCAATACGCCCGGACAGGTCGTTCTGGAAGAAGGTCAGCGACTGGGCGATTACATGCTTGTGGCTCTGCCACCGCATCAAGGTGAAGAAGCCCGGCACAATGACCTGCTCTTCGATAAGTGCGCCAAATGCGATGACCAGCGCCCTTCCCACCGCAACCACCATCAGCATGAAGAAAAGGGTCGTGTAATGCCCGTCGAGCAGCCCGGACCAGCCCTGCCCCCGCAGGCCAGCCGCCTCGGTTTGCGTCAGGATATCCACCAGCCAGCCGACGAATGTGAACAGGCCAGCCTCAATCAGCGCATTGGCAAAACCATAGACGAGCATTGCCACGAAGGCCCATTTGGCCTGGCTTGCATAGTGCCAGACATAGGCAAGCAGGCGATTGGGCGGTTCATAATCGTCGAGCGGTCTGAAAGGATCAATCCAACCTTCAAACAGCCGGTACAGGGCCTCGTTCGGCTTCACTCCGCCGCTCCCCTTTCGGGTAGGCCGGTCTCATCGGCAAGCGCAATGAAACCACCCGATTGCCTGGACCAGAGCTGCGCATAGAGGCCTCCCCTGCGCACCAGTTCGTCATGGCTGCCAACTTCGACAATGTCGCCCTTGTCCATGACCACGAGCCGGTCCAGTTGGGCAATGGTCGACAATCGGTGCGCAATGGCTATCACCGTCTTGCCTTCCATCAGGGCAAACAGGTTTTCCTGAATTGCAGCTTCGACCTCGGAATCAAGTGCAGAGGTTGCTTCGTCCAGAACGAGAATGGGCGCGTTCTTGAGAAAGACGCGTGCGATCGCGATACGCTGGCGCTGACCACCCGAAAGCTTGACACCGCGTTCGCCAACATGCGCATCAAGCCCGCGACGACCTTTCTGGTCCTCGATATCCTTCACGAAATCCCATGCACTGGCGCGTTTGGCCGCCTGGATGACTTCCGCATCCGAAGCGCTTTCCCGGCCATAGGCAATGTTGTCCCGGATGGAGCGATGCAGCAGCGACGTGTCCTGGGTCACGACGCCAATCCCGGCCCGCAGGTCGTCCTGCCGGATCGAGGCGACATCCCTGCCATCGATACGGATAACGCCGCCCTCCAGGTCGTAAAAGCGCAGCAGAAGGTTTGTCAGTGTCGTCTTGCCGGCGCCCGAACGGCCCACCAGGCCGATCTTCTCGCCTGCGCCGATTGCAAGCGTCAGCCTGTCGATGACCCCGCCTTCCTTGCCATAATGGAAGCTGATCTGGTCGAACTCGATTGCGCCCCTGCTGGCCTTGAAACCGGCTGCATCCGGTCGGTCGGTGACATCATGGGGAACCGTCATCATGCTCATCCCGTCATGGATGATGCCGATATTCTCGAACAGGCCCGACACTTCCCACATGATCCATTGCGACATGCCGTTTATGCGCAACGCAAGCGATGTCGCCACCGCAATGGCGCCAATCGTGACCAGATTCTGCTGCCACAGCCATATCGACATCGCAGCGACGAGAAACACCACGATGCAATTGTTGACGTAGATGAACGACTGGAAAAGTGTCACCACCCGCATCTGCCCGTGCACGGTTCCCAGGAATGCATCCATGCTCTGCCTGGCATAGCCGGCTTCCCGGCCCGCATGGGAAAAGAGTTTCACTGTCGCGATGTTGGTGTAGCTGTCGACCACCCGTCCCGTCATCGCGGATCGGGCGTCGGCCTGCTTTTCGGAAATCCTGCGAAGGCGCGGCACGAACCAGGTGACAATCGCGCTGTAAACCACAAGCCAGAAGGCGAGCGGCAGCGACAGCCGCCAGTCCGACTGCGAAACAAGGAAAAGCATGGTGGCGAAATAGACACTCACGAACACGAAGATATCCATCACCTTCATGACCGCCTCGCGAATGGCGAGCGAGGTCTGCATTACCTTCGTGGCAACACGACCGGCAAACTCGTTGGCGAAGAAGTGCATGGACTGGCGCAGCAGATAGCGGTGCATCTGCCAGCGTGAAATCATCGCATAATTGCCAAGCAGCACCTGGTGAATGACAACCGAATGCAGGAACACGATGAGCGGCAGAATGACTATCAGCACGAATGCCATCACGAACAGTCTGGAGCCTTCCTGGTCGAGGAAGTTGCTGCGGTCCGCTGCACCCAGCCAGTCCACGATCTTGCCGAGGAATCCGAACACCAGCACTTCGACGATGGCAATCGCAGCTGAAAGCACCGACATGACGACAAGCCACGGCCATACCGGCCTTGTATAGTGCCAGCAAAATGCGACGAGCCCCCTGGGCGGCAGCACTGGCTCCACAGAGGGATAAGGGTCGACTCGTTTTTCGAACCAGGAAAACATGACGTTGCTCCAATCCCTCTTTATGGCCTTTTTCAGGAACAGGGCAAGCCAGCACGGACCAGCACAGCTGCTTGGTGACTTCTGTTGCCAACCGTGGCAATCAGCTCACCATGCCCGACCTTGTACTCTACCAGCCCGACATTCCCGGCAACACCGGAACCTTGATCCGCCTCGCGGCCTGTACCGCCACAACCCTGCATGTGATCGCACCAGCGGGATTCAGGATGGACGACACGGCCCTGAAACGTTCCGGCATGGACTATCTGGACCTGGCTGCCGTCGAACGTCACGCCGACTGGCAAGGCTTCAACGACTGGCGCAGCGCTTTGAACCGTCGGCTGATCCTGATGACCACAAGGGCAGACGCGCCGATCTGGGACTTCGATTTCGAAGAGGCAGATCTGATCATGCTGGGCCGCGAATCGTCAGGAGTACCGAACCAGGTGCATGATGCTGCCGATTTCAGTCTCACCATTCCAATGGCACAAGGTGCCAGATCGCTGAACCTCGCAGTCGCGGGCGGCATGGTTCTGGGCGAGGCCATCCGCCAGACAAAGTTCGCCCGCACTCAGTGAAGCCAGCCTGGATCCAGGCCGATCATTTCGTAGGCAGGACCTCAGTCTGCGGAAGGATAGCGCCGCATGGTGAATTCGATCATGTCGCCCGGCAAGACGCGCCAGCTTTCGACTTCACTTCCATAGGCGGCCCGTGGAAACCGGTCGAGAAATGCCTGCGCAGTACGCCGCGCTTCTTCTCGTGGCAGCGTCCAGCTCTGGCGCGTCCAACTTCCCTTGCTGGCAGCCTTGCGTCTCCGGCTCCAGGCAAGATTGCGCGCGCGCAATAATTCCAGCCGCCTGTTTTCCGGTTTGCGGTCGTCCCAGTCGTCCTGCATTTCCCGCTCCAAACAGTACCCGCGGATTCATGCTCGGGATCGCTCCCGGACAATATTGTTACACTGATGGTGCGGCTGTTCCTGGCCGGGGTCAAGTCAATGCCCTCAATAACTGATCACAACCGCATGACCCCGCTTGTCACGCCATTCTTTCCCCTGATAAAGCAGTTCTTCTACCGGACCGGTATTGACGGTACGAAATGCGGACATCCAGATTCAGGACAAGATTGTGACAGACCAGCAGCCACACGTCCCCCCGGGCCTGCCGGCCGACATCGAGGAAAAGAAGGCAAAAGCCAGCGCCTGGTTTGCCACGATACGGGACCAGATCTGCGCCCGCATGGAAGAGATCGAGAACGAACTGACCGGCATCGGTTCGGATCAGGAACCGGGGCGGTTCGAGCGCCAGGAATGGAAGCGCCAGGAGGGCGCGGGCGGCGGCGGCACCATGTCGCTTATGCATGGCCGTGTCTTCGAGAAGGTCGGCGTGCACATTTCGACCGTCTATGGCGAATTCTCGGAAGATTTCCGAAAACAGATTCCCGGTGCCCACCAGGACCCCCGTTTCTGGGCGTCCGGCATTTCGCTGATTTGCCACCCCTGGAATCCGCATGTTCCAGCCGTCCACATGAACACGCGCATGGTTGTGACAACAGGCCAGTGGTTTGGCGGCGGCGCTGATCTCACGCCGGTCCTCGACAATCGCCGCACCCAGGATCATCCCGATACGGCCGCCTTCCACAAGGCCATGAAATTCGTCTGCGACCGTCACGGGGTCGCAGATTACGATCGCTACAAGAAATGGTGCGACGACTATTTCTACCTCAAGCATCGCAACGAGATGCGCGGTATTGGTGGTATCTTCTACGACTACCTGCACTCATCCGATGAAGCAGGCGGATGGGATGCCGATTTCGCCTTCACCCAGGATGTCGGACGCGCGTTCAACGTCGTCTATCCGATGCTCGTGCGGCGCAACATGAATCTCGAATGGTCATCACACGAACGCGACGAGCAGCTTGTCCGGCGCGGTCGCTATGTCGAATTCAATCTGCTGTATGATCGCGGAACGATCTTCGGGCTGAAAACCGGCGGCCATGTGCCCTCGATTCTTTCGTCAATGCCGCCGGAAGTCCGCTGGCCCTGATCCATTTCCCTTCAAAAGGCCCTTTGTTTTCCCCAATTTGAGGAGGATCAAGGAATGGCCGTGTTTTTCCTTCAGACTGTCAGGGTCACCCCCGACTATGGAGGAAATTATGAAGGAATTTCAGTGTGGAACTCTGGTCCCGGGATGTGAATGGCATGTTTCGGGTGAAGATGAGGCTGAAATCGTGCATCGCGCCGTTGAACACATGCGCGAAATTCACGGTGAAACGCTGATCCGCGAAAACATGGTTGAAAACATCAAGAAGCGTGTACGCGAGGCCGACAAGGCTGCCTGAACCACACCCGGTTCAAGCCTCGCTTGCCAGCTTCAGCAGGTCGGATTTCGGCAAAGTGAAGCCTGACTCGATCCAGGCCTGTTCCAGGCGTGAAAGTATCTCGCCCATGCCCTTGCCTGCGGCATGGCCCTGTTCGATCAGGTCACGTCCTGACACGGGAAACTGCGGGCGCTGCCATTTCGCGCCCTCACGGTACTGACTGACTCGCGCCGTGATCAGGTCAGCCTCTCCGTCATAGGTCTGCAGGCGCGCCAGCTCGATCAGCAATTTGTCGAGACTTGGCCGAAGCCCGGCGCGATAAAGGTGTTTTTCCAGATCAGGCCCCTTCAGATCGGCACCAGGCAGGGCAGCTCCAGCCCATGCATTGAGCCGCTCGGCTTCTGCCCCTGACAGACGCATCCTGGCACAAAGTGCCGAAACTGCAGTCGGGACGGGCGGCAGCATCGCCATGAGGCGAAGCAAGGCATCGGACCTGAGTTGCTGGGAGCGTTCGGCTGCCACCAGTGCCGGAAAGGCATCTATGCCCCATTTCTCCGATTCCGGCAGCACTGCCTGCAGCACACCGCTCGTGCGCATCCACAGCAGCGCCCTTGACGGATCCCCGGCTTCGAGGAGCTTTTTCAGTTCCATCCACACACGTTCTGCCGAAAGGGATGAAATCGTCTCCCGTGCGCGTGCGCATGCCTTGAGACCTTCGGCGTCCGGCCTGCCGTTTCCATACCAGGCGAAGAAGCGGAAGAAGCGCAGGATACGCAAATGATCCTCCGCAATCCTCTGATCCGCATCGCCGATGAAGCGCACCCGCCGGTTGACAAGATCGTCATGCACTTCGAGAGGATCAAAGAGCCTGCCCTGGCGGTCGCAGTACAATGCGTTCATCGTCAGGTCGCGCCGCTTGGCATCTTCGGCCCAGTCCGTTCCAAAGCGCACGACAGCGCGCCGCCCGTCTGTCTCCACATCCATCCGAAGCGTGGTGACCTCGATCCCCCGCCCTTCCGCAACCGCGGTAACCGTTCCATGTTCACGGCCCGTAGGCACCACCTTGATGCCGCCCCGTTGCAGGCAATCCGTCACATGATCTGGAAGGAGCGTGGTGGATAGATCGACATCGCGCACCGGTTCACCGAGCAAGCTGTTGCGCACAGCACCACCATTGACCCGAACTTCGCCACCTGCGTCCTCGATCAGTTTCATGACCTTCATCAGCCCTTCTTCACGCAGAAAAGCCGATTGCGCGTCGCTCAGCCTTGCGGGAATGGTCATGCGAAAACCCTGTCATGAAGGCAGCGAATGATGCCAGCGGTTACACCCCAGATGAAATGATCGCCATATGGCATTTCCAGGTAATAGCGCTGCTTGCCCTGAAACTCCCGGCTACCCTGCCGGTGATTGGCGGGGTCCATCAGGAAGGCCAGGGGCACTTCGAAGATCTGGTCGACTTCCTCCGGATTTGCCGACAGGCGGGCAGCCGGATCAATCAGTGCAAGTATGGGCGCGATGCGATAACCCGATCCGGCATAATAGTCAGGCAAGCGTCCTATCACTTCGGCAAATCGATGCTCCAGCCCCACTTCTTCATGGGCTTCGCGAAGGGCTGCCGCTTCCGCGCTCGCATCTTCCGCGTCGATCTTGCCGCCGGGAAAGGCGACCTGGCCCGAATGCGACTTCAACTGTTCATGACGCCGGGTCAGCAGAACCGACAGGCCGTCAGCCCGGTCGAACACCGGTATCAGGACCGCTGCCGGTTTCACGGCACGCGAATAGACCCATTGCTGGAACTCCGGATTGAGTCGGAAATCCCCGTCATGTTCATCAGGCAATGGGTTCAGTTTCTGCCGCACGAGCTGGCGCAAATGTTCGCTCGTCATCTGGTCAGTGGGAGAAAACACGGTCTGGCTCATTTCGCGGCAGACCCCGACAGGCGTGCAAGCTCATCCACAGGCATGATGGCGAATGTCTCGCCCTTGCTGTGTACCGCAAACATCAGACGCCCCCCGATCATGATCTCCTCGCCATGGGCGATGAGTTCATACATGACCGGCCGTGCCAGCAGCGCCTCCAGGCGACCACGCACCAGGACATAGGGTTTGACGCCGTCGTTCGCATCCGCGAACGCGAACCGGATCGGATTGTCCGCTCCCGCTTCCACAACGTCCCCGACATTCGTGCGAAAAGTAAGCACCTGCTGCCCGTCGCGCGAACTGGCGTTCATTTCAACGGCAATGAACGGCGCGTCCTCGACGGTGATGCCGATCTTCTCAACCGGCGTGACGAGATAGGTGCGCCCGTCCTCATCCTTGCGCAGAACGGTCGAAAACAGCCGGACTAGCGGCATCCGCCCGATCGGTGTGCCGAGATAGAACCATGTCCCGTCCCGCTTGATGACGATATCGAGATCGCCGCAGAAGTCGGGATGCCACTTCTCGACCGGCGGGATACCTCTCTTCGTGGTCCCTGCCCGCTCGACCAGCGCCTGAAGGCCTGTCAGTCCCGATCCCGGCGCCTGTTGCTTGCTCGGCCTCGATGCCATTGCGTTCCGTTTCAAAATGTCAGTGTCCGTTTCCTGGCAACATAAGCTTCACAATGTGTTTAGCAACCTTGCAAACTTGCAATGGTACAAGCTTCTCCGCACATGGTAGGCTTTCCCAAATCCGTGAATCGGCAATGCTCGGATCATGCCACATTTGCCACATCAATGACCGCTAGACGTTATGCCCTCCGGAGGAAAGTAGCCGAATGAGCGCAATGGAACAGAAAACCTCGCCAAAGGAAGACAAGGCCGTTATTGCCGCTGCCGAAAAGGCGGTGGCCGAAATCGCCGGTGCCCGCGCTGCAATCGGCAAGGTCATTTTCGGGCAGGAAGAGGTTGTTGAACAAAGTCTCATCACGATCCTGTCTGGCGGACATGCGCTACTTGTCGGCCTGCCTGGCCTCGCCAAGACGAAGCTGGTCGAGACACTTGGCATTGTGCTCGGCCTGTCGGAGCAGCGCATACAGTTCACCCCCGACCTGATGCCAGCAGACATTCTGGGTTCGGAAGTCCTGCGTCAGGAAGCCGATGGAAGCCGCTCCTTCCAGTTCGTCAAGGGGCCGGTCTTCACGCAATTGCTGATGGCGGACGAAATCAACCGCGCCAGCCCAAGAACACAGGCCGCGCTCCTGCAGTCGATGCAGGAATACCATGTCACGATCGCGGGCAAGCGCTACGATCTGCCTGCCCCATTCCATGTGCTGGCGACCCAAAATCCACTGGAGCAGGAGGGAACCTACCCGTTGCCGGAAGCGCAGCTGGACCGTTTCCTGATGCAGATTGACGTGCCCTATCCAACCCTTGAATCCGAGCGCCGGATCCTGTTCGAGACAACAGGCCTTTCCGAGGCAAAGGCGACAAGGACTGTCTCGGCTGCCCGGCTGCAGGAAATGCAGTCGCTGGTACGCAGGCTGCCGGTGGGCGACAGTGTCGTCAATGCGATTCTGGAACTGGTGCGTTCCGCTCGCCCCGGCGCGCTGGACGATGACATGAACGGTTTCATCGAATGGGGTCCAGGCCCCCGCGCCAGTCAGGCATTGATGCTGACTTCAAGGGCACGAGCACTTCTGCAGGGCAGATTGGCGCCATCCGTCGACGATGTGCTCGCCCTGGCGGAACCGGTGCTCCAGCATCGCATGCAGCTGTCCTTTGCCGCGCGTGCAGCCGAGAAGAAAGTCACCGTCCGCGACGTGATCCGTGACCGGATGCGCAGGATAGCTTGAAACCGACCATCTGTATTTTCAACAGCGGGAATTGAAGGCCGTGGGCCCAGCAATAGGCGCAGCTGCACCGAGGGAAACCAGCCGTGAGACCATGGCCAGGGCCCGTGCGCGCGCAGCTCTGGTCCCCGATCTTCTCATCGAGGCGCGCCGCGTCGCCAGCAACGTGTTTGCAGGCTGGCACGGTCGGCGCA
Source organism: Rhizobiaceae bacterium (assembly GCA_049289295.1). Taxonomy (GTDB): domain Bacteria; phylum Pseudomonadota; class Alphaproteobacteria; order Rhizobiales; family Rhizobiaceae; genus BOKV01. The sequence goes on along the minus strand of JBATLL010000041.1, from coordinate 145,136 downwards.
AACGTGGGATCGGCGAGGACTTCTGGCAGTTTCGTCCCTATGTGCCGGGCGAGAACATGGCGGCCATCGACTGGCGCCGGTCAGCCCGCGATGAGCATGTCTATATCCGCGACCGGGAATGGCAGGCGACCCACATGGTCTGGATGTGGATCGATGAATCCTCCTCCATGCTTTTCAAGTCGAAGGACGCCATCGTACCCAAGCAGTCGAGAGCGCTCGTCCTTTGCCTGGCGCTATGCGAACTGCTGGCCCGAAGTGGCGAACGTCTGGGCTTTCTCGGATTGACCCGGCCCATTCTGTCGCGAAAGGCAGCCGAGCGAATTGGCGAAGCGCTGTCACTGGCTGCACCGCAAACGACATTGCCCTCGGCTGAAGGTGTTGCCGCAAACAGCGACCTCGTGATCTTTTCCGACTTCCTGGAGGAAATCGATACGCTAGAAACCAGGTTGGCCGGGTTTGCACGGCGTGGCATTCGCGGCCACCTTGTCCAGATTGTTGATCCGGCCGAGGAATTGTTCCCCTATGAGGGGCGCGTGGAGTTTGTCGATCCAGAAACCGGCGACAAGATCGTGACCGGGAGCGCCGGTTCGGTTCAGGCCGACTATGCCGCCCTGTTTTCCTCCCATGCAGCCAGGATCCGCGCTCTGGCCACGGCACTCGGCTGGTCCTACACCCAGCATCACACCGACAAGCCTGCGTCCCAGGCTCTGGCTGCGCTCCATATTCACATGAGCCAGGGCGAGCGGCGGGAGAGAGGCTTGTGATGGGCGCGCTTCCACTCGCCTTCGGTTCGCCCTGGTTGCTTCTGGCTCTGCTGGCATTGCCCGTGATCTGGTGGCTGCTGCGCCTCACGCCACCGCGCCCAAGGACGGAACTGTTTCCGCCCTTGAAGATACTTGCCCGCCTTGTGAAGCGCGAGGAAACACCGGCAAAGAGCCCATGGTGGCTGACCCTGCTTCGCCTGCTCATGGCAGCGCTTGCCATTCTCGCGATGGCAGCCCCGGTTTGGAACCCCCAGCAGGCCGCCCTGAAGTCCGAAGGTCCGGTACTCGTTGTCATCGACAATGGCTGGGCATCGGCGCAGCAGTGGGATACGATGCGCCAGACCGCCTTGCGCCTGATCGGCGAAGCCTCGCAGGCCGGACGCACTGTAATGCTGGCGGCGACAGGCGACCCGGCTGTTCAGGTTTCGCCACTGCCTGCGGAAGAAGCAATCACTGTTGCAGAAGGCATTCAGCTGCGCCCGCTTGAACCACAACATGGTGCACTGGCTTCGTCCTTGCGCGAATCCTTGCGCGTCGCGCCAGCCGGTTCCGTCTTTTTCCTGTCGGATGGATTGCAGCATGCCGGTTCCGCTGAACTCGCTGAAGTGCTGTCAGCCAGCACCGGGCAGTTGGAACTGATTACACCCGCGCTTGATTCTGTCCTGGCCATGACCGGGGTCGAAAATGATCCGCAGGCACTCGCCGGAACGCTTGTCCGCGCTCAGTCGGGCAGTGCAATCACTGTTGACGTGACCGGATTTGACCGCGAGGGACTGGCAATTGCCCGCGGCAAGTCGACATTCGATACAGGCGAGACTTCTGCCACTTTCCGTTTTGATGAACCGGTTGAACTGCGCAATCAGATCGCAAGGCTCGGTATCGAGCAATCCCGAAGTGCTGGTGCGGTGCGGCTTCTCGATGACAGCTTCCGGCGCAGGCTGGTTGGCATGGTATCCGGGGAATCGGGCGATATCTCGCAGCCGCTTCTCAGCCCGCTCTACTACATTTCCAAAGCGCTCGCTCCTTTCTCTGATATTCGCCAGTCCCTCGACGCGAATGTCGCGAAGGCTGTCCCCGAACTCATCGTCCAGAAGGTATCGGCGATCGTGATGGCCGATATCGGCAACCTGCCCGACGAGACTGTCGAAGCCCTGTCAGGCTGGATTTCGAAAGGTGGCATGCTGATCCGCTTTGCGGGTCCGAGGCTGGCCGCTGCGCCTGAAGACCCGCTCCTGCCCGTCCGCCTTCGCATGGGTGACCGCAACCTTGACAGCGCCTTGTCCTGGGAAACGCCAAAACCCATGGCCCCGTTCGAGCGTTCAAGCCCCTTCTTCGGCCTCGAACCACCAAGGGAAGTGCTGATCCGCCGCCAGGTCCTGGCGCTGCAGGAACCGGGCCTTGAAGAACGCACATGGGCTGTTCTGGATGACGGCACTCCACTCGTGACCGCAGCCCGGCGCGGCAGCGGTTGGATCGTTCTGTTCCACACCGGGTCGGATGCTACATGGTCCAACCTGCCCATTTCCGGAACATTCGTCGAATTGTTGCGCCGTGTCGTCAATCAGTCCCGCTCCAACGCGACAGCCGCCTTCGCGCAGGACCTGAGCCTTCCCCCGCTTCGCCTGCTCGATGGCAATGGCGAACTGGGCGCTGCGCCCCTGCATGCAAAACCGCTCACACTTGCAGCGGGCACTCTTCCTGCCGTGACGTACGACAATCCTCCGGGATTGTATGGAACCGAGGATGGCTTCGTTGCGCTGAACCTGTTCCGCGCTGATCAGAAACTGGAGCCACTGGACGCAGGCCAGTTTGTTGAAACAGCCACGCGCACCGCCTATGCAAGCTCCGCCGCGCTGGACCTCAAACCCGCCATGCTCGCGCTGGCAGCGACATTGCTGGCACTGGATTGTCTGGCCGTCATCTGGATGGCTGGTGTCCTGCGTATTCCGCGGCTTCGCATTGCTGCAGTGCTGCCCTTGATGGTGATGCTGGCGCTGGGCGCCGCAACGCGTGACTCGCTCGCACAGGAAAGCGAGAGCCGTTACGCTGCTGCCCTCGAAACAAGGCTGGCATACGTGATTACCGGGGATAGCGAAGTTGACGAGACCAGCCGTCGCGGCATGGTCGGACTGAGCCAGTTTCTCGCATCGCGCACGGCACTGGAACCGGGTGAGCCTGTCGGTGTCGACATCGCAGCGGACGAGCTTGGATTTTACCCGCTGCTCTACTGGCCGGTCAGCATAGATGCAGCAATACCCGATGCCGCAACCATGGCCAGGGTTGACGCCTTCATGAAGCAGGGCGGCTCTGTCCTGTTCGATACCAGGGACCAGTATAATGGGCTGCTCGGCGGCTCTTCGGGTTCGCCCGAGGCGGTCCGCCTGCAGGCGATCCTGTCCAGTCTCGACATACCCCAGCTTGAGCCGGTGCCGCCGGATCATGTCCTCACCAAATCCTTTTACCTGCTCTCGACCTTTCCCGGCAGATACGCTGGTGGCGACCTTTGGGTCGAAGCCATCGGCGAGAGCGCCAGCCCCGACACTCGTCCGGCAAGAGGCGGCGATGGCGTGTCGACCATCATGATTACAAGCAACGATCTGGCTGGCGCATGGGCTGTCGATGACAGCCTGCAGCCGCTGTTCCAGACCGTTCCGCCCGATCCCGCGCAGCGCGAATACAGCTACCGGGTCGGCGTCAACCTGATGATGTATGTGCTCACCGGCAACTACAAGGCTGACCAGGTTCACATTCCCGCGCTGCTCGAACGGCTGGGACAGTAGTCGCCATGAACCTCAACTTGGCCATCTCACCCCTGCTTTCCTGGCCCCTGCTTTCGGCAGTGGCAATCCTTTCCGGCCTGTTGGTCGCCTGGGGATTGTGGCAACAGCTGCGCGGCGCATGGTTCCGCCTGCTTGCGTGGCTCCTGGTTATGGCTTCCCTTCTGAATCCGGTCATGCTCGTCGAATTCCGCGACCCGCTCAAATCGGTAGTGTCGCTGGTCGTTGATCGCAGTTCGAGCCAGAAACTGGATGGTCGCACCCAGAAGACTGATGCAATCGTTGCAGGCCTTCGCGAACGCCTCGCGCGGCTCGACTCGTTCGATGTGCGCGAAGTCGAAGTGGGAGACCAGCTCTCCACCGCAACGGATGTGTCAACTGCCCTGCTTGGTGCGTTGTCGAACTCGCTGCGCGATGTGCCGCCTGACCGCGTAGGCGGCGCAATTCTGGTCACCGACGGCCAGGTTCACGACATTCCAGCTTCGCTCGATGCAATCGGCATTGGCGCGCCGGTTCATGCACTGGTCGTTGGAAGATCGGACGAGCGGGACCGGCGCATGACGATCATTTCCGCGCCGCGCTACGCCGTGGTCGGCGAAGAGATGGAGATCGTCTATAGGGTCGAGCAGACGGGATTTTCTGCGACCGAACAGGTCAAGGTCACCATTCTTGCCGATGGAGAAGTGCTGGCGGTTGAGGAGGTGCTTCCAGGCGAGGATCGCAATTTCATCGAAAACGTCCCGCATGGCGGCAAGAACATTTTCGAACTGCGCGTGGAAGCCGCTGGCGCGGAGATTACCGACGTCAACAACCGCGCCTTTGTCACCTTGAATGGTATCCGGGAAAACCTGCGTGTACTGCTCATCTCGGGCGAGCCCCATGCCGGGGAACGCACATGGCGAAACCTGCTGAAATCCGATCCGTCCGTCGACCTTGTTCACTTCACGATCCTGCGCCCGCCCGAGAAGCAGGACGGTACGCCGATCAACCAGCTTTCGCTGATTGCCTTTCCAACACGCGAGCTCTTCGTGCAGAAGATCGATGAATTCGACCTCATCATCTTCGACCGCTATCGCCGGCGAAACGTGCTGCCGCTTCTGTATTTCGACAACATCGTGCGCTATGTGCGCGATGGCGGTGCGCTGCTTATCGCCGGTGGGCCAGAACTGGGCAACACCGTGACCGACAGCATTGCTGGTCCCCTGGCCGAACTCATGCCTGCCGCTCCCACTGGCGAGACGTTCGAAGGCCCGTTCAAGCCCATGGTATCGCAGCTCGGCCTCAAGCACCCCGTTACCCGCAATCTCGATGGCTGGCGCGAAAGCGGCCCGCTGTGGGGAGAATGGTTCCGCACCATCGGCTCGACCAATGTCACTGGACAGGCCGTCATGAGTGGCAATTCGGATGCGCCAGTACTCGTTCTCAACCATTTCGGGGAAGGCCGCGTTGCCCTGTTTCTTTCCGACCAGGCATGGCTGTGGGCGCGCGGAATTGGTGGCGGTGGGCCTTATGTGCAGATGCTTCGCCGCACCGCGCACTGGCTGATGCGTGAACCTGAACTGGATGAAGAACGCCTCGTTTCAAACGCCGAGGGGCTGAAGCTCAAGGTGGAACGCCAGACGCTTGGCGAGGATCCTGGCCCTGCGACCCTGACCGGACCGGCAGGCGAGCAGATCGAATTGCCGCTTGCCAACACCGCGCCTGGCCTTTGGACAGGCGAGATGGATGTTCCCGGATTTGGGCTGTGGTCGGCTGCAAACGGGGAACTCAAGGCACTTGCCCATGCTGGTCCGCCCAATCCACGCGAATTCGCGGAAGTCATCAGCACCACGGCATTGCTGGAACCGGTCCTGACGGCCAATGGCGGTTCGGCTCAGCGCACCAGCGCCGACTACCTGCCACGAATTGTTCCAGTTCGCCCCGGCGCACCGGCTTCCGGCAATAGCTGGATCGGCCTCGAAAACACCAACGCATCCGTGCTCTTGGGCATTCAGCGCATTCCGCTATTCTCGGGCCTGCTTGGATTGGGACTGCTGCTGATGGGCCTGACCGCGATGTGGACACGTGAAGGCCAGCGCCGCTGAAGCTGCGCCCTGGATTGGCTGGCAGATCCATCCTGGAGTTTCAATTGGACACGACCGGAACTGAACCGGCAGGCATGAAAAACCGGTGCCTCAACAATCTGGAGGCACCGGCTGATCTTTTTTACCCAGAAGCTGAACTAGCGCTCTGGCCAGTCCGCTTTACAGAACGACGACTTCCGCGCCCATCTTCACGCGATCATACAGATCCATGACATGCTCGTTGATCATGCGGAAACAGCCATTCGATGAAGCGGTTCCAATCGAGTTTGGCTGATTGGTTCCGTGAATGCGCAGGTAGGTGTCCTGCTTGCCCTGGAACAGATAGATCGCGCGGGCGCCGAGCGGATTTTCCGGTCCCCCGTCCATGCCGTCTGAATAACGCTTGTAGCGGCCAGGATCACGGGCGATCATTTCCTTGGTCGGAATCCAGCGCGGCCAGGCCTGCTTCGATCCAACGGTAGCCTTGCCAGTGAAGAGCAGGCCTTCCTTGCCAACCGCCACACCGTATCGGAAAGCCGAAACCGGTGAATCGATGAAGTAGAGGAACTTTTCCTTGGTATCGATGACAATCGTTCCCGGCTTGTAGCCCTTGAAAGACACCGTCTGGGGAACGAATTTCCGGTCAATCTTGACCTTCTTCTTTTCCGAAATTACCGCATACTTCTCGTCGTTCTGGATCTGCTCTTCCGTGAGCGGCTCAAGCTTCGGCTTTTCCGCATTGAAGATGCCGAAAAGCACCGGTGTTGACTTGAGCGTCGGCTTTTCCACCACGACCTTTTCGGCCTTGGTTTCAGCCTTCACCTTCACGGTCTTCTTTTTCTTGACCTTGACGACTTCGGTAGCTGGTTTTGTCTGCGCGCCTGCAGGAACCGAGAATGCAATTGCTGCGGCTGATGCGATCAGAAGGAAACTGCGAATTTTCATGACCAAATCCGGTTGGGTTGTTCGGTTACCGAACCACGCGGTAGCCTGGACGATCCAAATCACGCCCCCCAGCGCTAGCACCGGACCATTATTTCAACCTTGCAGATTGTCAACAGCATCAGCGGTGACATTCCCGCGATTGGACCGCAAGGCCTGCAAGAAAATCCTGCACTGTTACATTATTGCATGAAAGTCAGTGCCTTACCCCTGTATTCACCGACGATCCCCGGCTGCAGCTCGCAATACAGCATGCGCGCAGGATCAGCCGGTCCCGGCAAGGTAATCTGCCCATGCGGGATCACCTTGAAGCCGAATTTGCCATAATAGGGCTCATCGCCAACGAGAATAATGAACGCCTCGCCCATGTCCCTTGCCGCGAGAATGGAGCAATTCATCAATTCGCGTCCGATGCCCGCATTCTTGAAACATGGCAACACGACGAGCGGCCCCAGCACCAGCGCACGCTTGCCACCAATGCAGATGGCCGTCAGGCGTACCGAACCGGCAAGGACTTCAGGCGCCCCGTCCTGGCTGACAAGCGCCACGAAACTCAGATCGGGATGATGCGGGTTGCCTTCCCGCAGCCGGAAGGCGGCGCGCGCGAAGCGTCCGGGACCGAACGCGGCGGCACCCATCTTTTCGACGGCTTCATCGTGCGAAGCATATTCAGGAATTATCCGGATGGCAAGGCTGGACATGGCAGCAATCTCCGAAGCGAACCGGGTTTTCGCTGGAGCCGCCTACAGGTCAGAACTCCAGCGCAACGAAAGCACAGGCATCCATCGCGCGCGGCGCGGGATGCATTGTCATTCGTCGTCGTTGAATTCCGATCACTGCGATAAACCTTCCTGACCTGCCTTGGAACTGATCAATGATTGCGCCATTAACACGACAGCGAACTGCACGCAAATGCTATTGAAAAACTGATCCGCAACCGGTGAAGGTTGACAATACGTTCAACAGGCCCAGTCTTCAAAAAACCGACAGAAGGGTTAGATGCAGACCGCGGTGAAATGCGAAGGGATTTGAAATGGGCCTCCTGGTTGACGGAAAGTGGCACGACGAATGGTACGACACCAAGTCGACAGGCGGGCGGTTCATTCGAACAGATGCGCAGTTCCGCAACTGGGTTACCAGGGATGGCAAGGCCGGCCCCACCGGCCAGGACGGTTTTGCTGCCGAGGCGGACCGCTACCATCTCTATGTGTCGCTAGCCTGCCCCTGGGCTCATCGCACTTTGATATTCCGCAAGCTGAAGAAGCTTGAGCCGCTGATTTCCGTTTCAGTGGTTGATCACTTCATGGGAAAGGACGGCTGGACCTTCTCCGATCTGGACGGCGCAACACCCGATGATGTCAACAACGCCTCGTGTCTCCATCAGGTCTATACCCTCGCCAAACCCGACTATTCGGGCCGGGTGACCGTGCCAGTTCTGTGGGACAGGAAGCGCAAGACGATCGTGTCGAATGAGTCGTCGGAGATCATCCGAATGTTCAATTCCGCGTTCGATCATCTCACGCGAAGCAACACGGATTATTATCCTGCGCATCTGCGCGAGCGCATCGATGCGGTCAATGCCCGCGTTTACGAGACCGTGAACAACGGCGTCTACAGGTGCGGCTTTGCAACCCGCCAGGACGCCTATGACGAAGCCTTTGGCGAATTGTTCGCCTCACTCGACTGGCTGGAAGAAACACTGTCACAAGACAGGTATCTCGCTGGTGAGGAAATCACCGAGGCCGACTGGCGCCTGTTCACGACCCTGATCCGCTTCGACGCGGTCTATGTCGGCCATTTCAAATGCAATCTCAGGCGCATCGCCGACTATCCAAACCTGTCGAACTATCTGCGCGATCTCTATCAGATGCCCGGCATAGCGCAGACGGTGAACCTGCATCACATCAAGCATCACTATTATGCCAGCCACGAAACCATTAATCCGCATCGGGTGGTGCCAGGCGGGCCATTGCTCGACTTCAGTGCACCCCACGACCGCGACAGCCGTTTTGCCTGATCAATTCACCAGTCCGAAGACACTGGTGAGCCGTTGAACAATTCGCCAATGCGCCGACTGGTTCCACTCGACACATCGTCGGGCAAAGCATCCAGTGCGAAGAACCTGGCATCCGAGATTTCCGCTCCGGGCTTGAAAGGCCCGGCCTCTTCCCAGGTCTCGCAACGATAGACCAGAACGTGATCGCGGCCATTGAGGGCGTGGTTGTGATAGACGTTGTAAAGGACAGGCGGCGAGCCGAGCTGAATGCTGGCCTCTTCCCGCACCTCCCTTTCAAGCGCTTGCACTGCGTTTTCATGCGGCTCCACACCACCACCGGGAAAGTGCCAGCCTTTTACATAGGTGTGGCGCACCAGCAGTACCCTTCCCTGCCGGTCATGCAGGACGCCGCGAACGCCAAGCGTAAGGCCACGCTTCATCAAGAACAGCCCATGCACCCCGCGTCGCAGTATGGAAGTCTTCATGCGGAGCTGTCTTTCTGGCTGTTTCGCGATGGACTGCCATCTTGTCGCGATGCGGTGCATGGTCTATTCGCCATGGCATGTTCAGTCTGGCTCATATTTCCGATGTCCATCTAGGCCCGCTCCCCGCCATCAGGCGGCGCGAACTCATTTCGAAGCGTATCACAGGCTATGTCAACTGGCGGCGAAACAGGATGAACTCCCATCAGCCTGCCACAATGGCTCGCCTGCTTGAACACCTCAAGTCCCAGAACCCGGACCACGTCGCCGTTACCGGGGACCTTGTCAATCTGGGCCTGCCCGCTGAGATCGAGAACGCGCGCGACTGGCTCCTGGGATTGGGAAATCCACGCAATGTTTCGATCGTATGCGGCAATCACGATGCTTATGTTCCAAATTCACTGAGCCTGGCGCTCGAGCGTTGGCAGGAATGGGTCATTGGCGATGATGGCCAACCCGTGTCCGGCGAAGCCGGATTTCCGAGTGTACGCACAAGGGACGGCGTTTCACTCATTTCCTGCAATTCAGCCCGTGCTTCCCTGCCATTTCTGGCCACCGGATACTTCCGCCTGGCGCAGGCAAACCGACTGGCGGAAATCCTGCGGCGCGAACGCGAAGCAGGCCATTGCCGTGTTGTCCTCATCCACCACCCGCCGGCGGCACGCTCGACACAATTCCACAAACGCCTCGTCGGGGCCAGGCTGTTCCGCAGGATCATTGCGCAGGAGGGTGCTGAACTTGTACTCCATGGCCATACTCACCTCGCCAGCACGGCATGGATCGACGGACCACGGGCAGCCGTTCCGGTGATCGGCGTGCCGTCAGGCGCACAGGCCCCCGGCGGGCAGCGCCCTGCTGCCCGCTACAACCTGTTCGCGATAGAACGCAACCGTGACGCATGGTCGATCACGATGCGGGAGTTCGGTTATGGCGAGTCAGGCCCGGACATCAAGGCCCTCTCGAACAGGCTGCTTGTCAGATCGGATTGATCAGGGCGCGGCTTTCAGAAGCTTGGCATCTTCCCGAACCATGCCCAGGCAACCATGCCCGCTGCACCTGCAAGCATTGCCAGGAAAAACAGCAGGAAGGTTCTCCAGCCAGGACCCGGTGTCGGCTTCACTTCCGTGTCGACAACGGCGGGTTTTTCGGAATTGTTGAAGTCGTAGCCGCGCATCGCGATCCAGTCGCCTTCGATCATCCGCTCGCGCTCGAGGATGCGCTCCGCGACATAGTTGGTGACCATGCTGGCCGCGCGTTCGCGATTTTCAGTTTCACCCAGAAGAGTTCTGCCAAGGCGCGTATCCTTGACGAATTCATAGATACGGCGATCTCTGCCCATGCGCACGAAAGCGGTCATGTCTATCCACAGGCGTGGCGTTTCCCCTGAAGTCAGGGCAAACTCGAACTGGTCACTACCCTCCGGCAATTGTTCGAACACGGGCTGCAGATCCTGCGCCAGAAGCTCAAGGCGAGCCCGCGCAGCCTGCTTCATTTCCACCACGACATCGTCGCGGTCGGCCTGAGCATTGCGGATGCGGCTGACCGCTTCACTGAGGCGATGAGCCTTGGCCTCGATTTCCCTGGCGTCGATGTCAGAATCTGCCATCGCTTCCTCCGGTGATTGCGAAAGGGTTAATCCTTTCTTAAGAATTGTATCGGGAATTTTGTTGTTGTGCACCTTTTGTTCAAATGGAGATTTTCCTGTCTGATCCTTCTTCCCCCACGCCATTGCCCAAGGCATGCCTGAGAGTCGCGCAACATGCCGCCGACGCCGGATTTCCGATTGATATCAGGATCATGGCTGAAAGCACGCGCACGGCCGAAGAAGCTGCCGCCGCTTGCCAGACGTCGGTCGACAGGATCGTGAAGTCGCTCGTCTTTCAGGGAAGGGACACGAAAAAGCCCTATCTTCTGCTGGTCAGTGGCAGGAACAGGGTTCGTGAAGCACTTGTTGCGGGCGAGATTGGCGAGAAGATCATCCGCCCCGATGCTGATTTCGTTCGTCAGGTGACTGGTTACGCAATCGGCGGTATTCCCCCGTTTGCGCATGCGAACATGATGCTGACCTTCATGGACCAGGATTTATTGCAGCACGATACCGTTTATGCTGCAGCTGGCACGCCAACCTCGATCTTCTCGATTTCACCGCAGGCCCTGCACAAACTTGGCAATTCCAGGATCATCAGGGTTCACGACGATTGATCGCAGCCCCGATCAGCCGCGACGAGGCCTGCGCCAGCAACCTACCTGGCCTTTTCGTACCCGGCTTCACGCAGACCCGTTAACAGTCGCTGCGCCAGGTCCTCGGGATAATCGTTTTCCTCGTAGAATTGCGCGGGGTTCATCGCATAGGCGTCCCCCATGCCAGCCAGTCGTTCCAGCAATTGCTCGCTCTCAACTGCATTGCCGACGGTATGCGCAACGACCGCCCGCATCGCCAGATAGTGACTTGCAGGAGATGCGGCGATCAGGCCGCAATACTTGTGGGCCTGTTCCCATTCCCCCTCCATGATGAGACCTGAAACCAGCGAATAGACCCATGCAGGCTTGAACCGCGCATCAAGATCAACGGCCCTTTGCAGCAGGGGAACTGCTGCCTCGAAATCTCCCGCACCAAAGACCAGCGCCTGCCCATAGGCAGCCTCAAGCTCAAGATTATAGGGATTGTTTTCGAACGCAGACTTCGACCAGCGCAACGCCTGCTCACTGCCTTCACCCAGGGATGCCGCGATGGATTTTGCCCGATGGGCGTAGGCGCTTCCCGGAGAGACAGATAGTGCGAGATCAGCCAGCCGTTCGATTTCTTGCCGGGTCGAGCCCTTGTCTGCTTCCTGCCTGCCAGGCGGAGCATCAGCCAGCAGGACGGCCAGTTCCGTATAGACAATCGGCGAGCGGACATCGCGCGCCGCCAGCGAGTTGAAACAGTCGAATGCCGCGCGAAAATGATCGTCGGACCTGTCGCGGCCATAGGCATTGTTTGCCTGGATGCAGGTCGTCAGCATGTTGCCATTGCCGTTCTTCGCCACATCGGAATGAATGATGCCACCAGGAGTAAGCGCAGCCGTCAGCAGGCTGGCAACCTGATGATCAAGCGGCAATCCGCCTTCGGCTGCTCCCAGCATGCCGGAATGCAGGATTGTCTTCGTGTCGACATTGATTAGCCTGACGAGATAGCTGCCTGCCCTTGGGCCATCCGATATTGCCAGGCGATAGTCGATCGAACTCGGCAAGGCCTCGCTACCTGCCGGACCGGATGAAGCTTCGACCATGCGGACGGTGCCAAAGCCCTGTGCAGCTGAAATGAGAAGGGCAGAAAGACGCCGTGCGCCAGCCTCCCCGCTTTCCAGGGAAACGTCGAGGCTGGGCAATAGCTGCGCTGTAACGGCACCCTTGGCCCCGCGCACCTTTTCCGCGATCTCCTGTCCACCGTCATTGCCGTCCCCGGCTGGCTTGCGCAGGAGATCAAATACAACGTAGCCCAGCATTGTGATGATGATCGCCAGCGCCAGCCAGTAGAGTTTGAGATGGCGCAGGACAAGCGGCGCCACGCCGACACCCCTGGCTGCTGGACGGACCTGTGCTTCCGGCTCATGGGCTGGCATTGCCTTGCTCGCCAGGCGCTGGCGCATGTCAGTCGAGCGCACCATGCCCGCAACCTCGCGCAGACCACTTGCCAGCGCTTCTTCCTGGCGGTCGCTCGCATGGCTTGCAAGGCGGCTGGCAACTTCATCGCCTGCTATCGCAGACCGGTTTGCGGCTGGATGGGCTACCTGTTCGGCATAGGATGGCCGGTAGCTGCCGACGGGAACCTCGATGCAAACTGGTTCGCCAGCCCCTTCGCCGTCATGGTAGCTGGCCAGCAATTCGCGCAACCGCCCCGCATGCACGCGCACCAGTGGATCAGTGGAGGGGTCGAACTGGTCATCCTTGCCAAAAACATCGACGGCAATCACGAATGCCTTCAGCCGGTCGCCACGCCCCGCAAGGTCCTCGCTGACCACGTAGCGGAGCAAATCGCGTGCGCGCTCGGACCTCTCGAAGGTCTGGCTGGCCAGAATGCGAGCCAGCGCTGACTCAACCAGTGTCTGGTCAATCATAACCGTTGCAATCACCCATTGCGCAGCACCGTTCGTGTTTCAGTCGCCGAAACGGTCGGCTCCCCCTGCCCCACAGTATCGCACGGACAGGGGTGCCAGACAATCACGACGGGATCGCACGGCCGGCGCAGGACCGGGCCGGACTGGGCAGGACTGGGCAGGACTGGCCTAGCTCAGGCGATTGGCAGCCGACATGATCGCCTCGAGCGAAGCGGTGACGATATTCTTGTTGATGCCAGCGCCGAACAGTTTGCGCCCATCGGTCTCGATTTCCATGTACGAGATTGCGCTGGCGTCAGAACCGCGCTGCAGGGAATGTTCCGAATAGTCGGCGACACTGAAGCTGCGATCCATGTAACGCGCCAGCGCATCCACGAAACCGTCAATGGGGCCTGTACCTTTGCCGGTTATCGTGACCGGTTTTCCCGCATCCATGATTTCTGCCGTCAGAATGCGCCTGCCCTTCACTTCGGGATCCGAAATCGTCGTGTGATCGACAAAGCGGAAACGTCCCTGCGGCTGCTCGACATACTCCCGCAGGAATTCCTGATAGATGCGCCTAGCTGGCAATTCCTTGCCTTCCTTGTCGGTGATCCGCTGGATCACTTCCCGGAATTCGATCTGGAGATTGCGTGGCAGATTGAGGCCGTGATCCTCCTGGAGGATGTAGGCGATCCCCCCTTTTCCGGACTGGGAATTGATGCGGATGATCGCCTCGTAGGTACGCCCCACATCCTGCGGGTCAATCGGCAGGTACGGCACTTCCCAATGCGGCTTGTTGGCTTTCCTGATTGCCTTCATGCCCTTGTTGATTGCATCCTGGTGCGAGCCGGAAAACGCCGTATAGACCAATTCCCCGACATAGGGGTGACGTTCTGGAATGCGCAACTGGTTCGAATATTCATAGACCTTCTTGATCCGGTTGATATCCGAACAGTCGAGGTTGGGATCGACGCCCTGGGTGAACATGTTCAGGGCCAAGTTTACGATATCGACATTCCCAGTGCGCTCGCCATTGCCGAACAAGGTGCCTTCCACCCGGTCAGCACCTGCCATCAGGCCGAGTTCGGTCGCAGCAACACCAGTTCCCCGGTCATTGTGGGGATGCAATGAGATGATCAGCCGATCGCGATTGTCGAGATTTCGGCACATCCACTCGATCTGGTCGGCATAGATGTTGGGTGTCGACATTTCGACCGTTGCCGGCAGGTTCAGGATGAGCTTGTCATTTTCGCTGGGATCGATCACCTCGGCCACCGCGTTTGAAATCTCCAGCGCGAATTCGAGCTCCGTCCCGGTGAAGCTTTCGGGCGAATACTGGAAGCGAAAGCCTCCGCCCGCCTTTTCAGCCATGTCCTTGATCAGCTTGGCTGCATCAACCGCGATCTGGCGAATGCCTGCGCGGTCCATGCCGAACACGACGCGCCGCTGCAGTTCGGAAGTCGAATTGTAGAAATGCACGATCGGACGATGCGCGCCCTTGAGCGCTTCGAAGGTCCGGGTGATCAGTTCCGGCCTGCATTGCACCAGCACCTGCAGCGAAACATCCTCCGGTACCCCGCCTTCCTCGACGCACCAGCGGGCAAAGTCGAAGTCGGTCTGTGATGCTGACGGGAAACCGATTTCGATTTCCTTGAAGCCCATGTCGAGCAGCAGATTGAACATGCGTTCCTTGCGATCCTGCCCCATTGGATCGATCAACGCCTGGTTGCCATCGCGAAGATCGACCGAGCACCAGATCGGCGGTGTGGTAATCGTCCTGGAAGGCCAGGTTCGGTCTGTCAGGCCCACCGATGGATATGCCTGGTATTTTGTGGAAGCGTTGGACATGGTCATGAGACGTCGGTTCCATTCGTTGTGCCGCCAGCAAGCCATTTCGGCGCATCGGGCTCATTGCATCTGATGTTTGAATTCTGGAAAAGGGGGCTGGACCGCAAGCGATCTATCCGACCGCCGGGCGCCCCGCTATGAACGGGCCCGACGGCCGCAGCTAAGGCCAAGAAGAAGGCCCCGCAACGCAGGTGATGCGTCACGCAGGAATATTTGCTTCTGGATAGCCGGGCTCATCATGCCTCTTTCGTATAGCCCTTGTTCGCGCAATGCAAGAGTCTCGTCAAATCCGCTCCTCGATCGTCTTGCGGCTGCGCTTAGCTGCAAGAAGCAGGCTTCTGGCGAGCGCTGCCAGGAAGGTCAGCGTCATCAGCAGGACAATGGTTGGTGCTGGAGCGCTGTCGATGAAGAAGGACAGATAGATGCCGCCAAGAATGCTGACAGCGGCAACCATAACCGAACCCACCAGCATGTGAGAAAACCGGTTCACAAGCAGGAATGCTGTGGCCCCGGGCGTGACCAGCAGTGCCACCGAAAGGATGATGCCGACCGCCTTGAGCGCAGCCACAACGGCAAGGGAAATTGCAGCCAGAAGCCCGTAATGCAGGAACGTGACCGGCAGGCCGATGGCACGCGCATGCTGGCCGTCGAAGCTGAACGCCAGAAGGTCGCGCCACTTGAAGAACAGGAACCCCATCAGGATCGCGGAAATGACCAACGCATCCACAATGTCGCGCCGCGTGATGCCCAGCATGTCGCCGAACAATATGTGATCGAGATGCACATTGGTGCGCACGGAAACATAGAGAACGATCCCGAGGCCGAACATGCCGGAAAACACCACGCCCATCACCGTGTCTTCCTTAATGCGGCTGTTGCTGGTGAGATAGCCTGTCGCCAGCGCGCAGACCATGCCGGCACAAAAGGCACCGACCGTGAGCGGCAGATTGAGCATGTAGGCCAGCACAATGCCGGGCAGCACGGCATGCGAAATCGCATCACCCATCAAGGACCAGCCCTTGAGAACCAGGAAGGCCGAAATCAGGGCCATCGGAATGCCGATGCACAGCGTTACGGCAAACGCGTTCACCATGAAGGGAAACTGGAACGGCAGCGCCAACTGTTCGGCAAGGAGACTCATGACGCCGCTTCCATCCGCAAACGCTGGCGCTGACGCCGACGCGAAAAGATGAGGCCGTGTTTCGGTGCGAACAGAAAGGCCAGGATGAACAGGCTTGTCTGCAGCACGACGATGATGCCGCCTGTTGCACCGTCAAGGAAATAGCTTGCATAGGCCCCGATGAAGCTGGTCAGCGCACCGATAGCCACCGACAGGAGGATCACCCGGCCGAACCGGTCGCTCAGCAGGTAGGCGGTCGCACCCGGCGTCACCACCATCGCCACGACAAGAAAGGCCCCTACGGTCTGCAGCGCCGCAACCGTCGATGCCGACAGCAGGACAAAGAAGACGAATTTCAGGATTTCTGGATTGAGCCCGGCAGTCCTCGCATGTGTCTCGTCAAAGAAAACGGCCAGCAAGTCACGCCACTTCAGCGAAAGCACCAGCAGCGAAACCCCGCCGATGATGGCCAGTTGCAGCGTGTCGCCCGGCGTGATGGCAAGCACGTTGCCCAGGATGATGGTCTGCAGGTTTACGGATGCCGGCGAGAGCGAGATCATGAACAGCCCCAGTCCGAAAAACCCGGTGAAGACGATTCCGATGATCGCATCCTCGCGCAGCTTGGTTCGCGCGTTCACGAACAGCATTGCCCCGGCCGCCAACCCGCCTGCGAGAAAGGCACCCAGTGAAAATGGCAGTCCCAGCATGTAGGCTCCCGCAACTCCGGGCACGATGGCATGGGAAAGCGCGTCACCGATCAGGGACCAGCCCTTGAGCATGAGATAGGCCGACAGGAACGCACATACCGCGCCAGTCAACGCCGACACCCACATGGCATTGACCATGTAGCTGTATGAGAACGGCTCAAGCAGCAGGCTCATTTCTTGCCAGCCTCTTCCGAGTCCTCAAGCGGCGTGTCGTGATAGATGACAAACGGGCGTTCATCGTCGGTCAGGACGGTAACCTGCCGACGATCTTCATCCTCGTGCAGATCGGCTCCCGAAAGCACGTGGCGCCGAAGCACACCGCCAAAGGCGAGTTGCAGATTGTCCGGCGTGAAAACTTTCGCAACAGGACCAGCCTTCAGCACAGTCCGATTGATGAGGATGGCATGGTCGCAAAATTCCGGCACCGACCCGAGATTGTGCGTCGAAACCAGCATCACTCTGCCTTCGTCACGCAACTCTCTCAAAAGTGCGGTGATTTCCTCTTCCGTCGTTACATCGACACCTGTGAAGGGCTCATCGAGAAGGATGACTTGTCCTTCCTGCGCCAGCGCCCTTGCCAGGAACACCCGCTTCTTTTGCCCACCGGACAATTCGCCGATCTGGCGCTTTCGAAAACGTTCCATGCCGACGCGCCGCAGCGCTTCGGCCACCAGTTGGCGATCCCTCGCCTTCGCGATGCGCATGAAGTTCATGTGGCCATAACGGCCCATCATGACGACATCCTCGACCAGTACCGGGAAATTCCAGTCGACGTCCTCCGCCTGCGGTACATAGGCGACGAGATTTTGCCGCAAGGCTGTCGCGACATCGAGACCCAGGATCGACACAGACCCCGCAGCAAGGGGCACCAGCCCCATGATCGCCTTGAAGAGCGTCGATTTCCCGCTGCCATTGATGCCGACAAGGGCCGCAATGCTTCCTCGCCTGATATCAAAGCTGGTGTCGACAAGCGCTGTGGTTCCATCGCGATAGGTGACGGTCACGCCCTGAACATGGAGACCCGGTTCAACCAGACTTGCCTCGTGCACGTTCACCGGGAAAGTCCTTCCGCGATCGTTTCACCAGTAACACGCAGCAGATCGAGATAGGTTGGCACCGGGCCATCCGGCTCCGACAGCGAATCGACATACAGCACACCGCCATAGGCAATGCCGGTTTCCCTCGCCACCTGCTGGGCGGGCTTTGCCGACACGGTGCTCTCGCTGAAAATGGCGGTTACCTTGTGTTCGCGAATGGCATCGATCACCCGGCGCACCTGTTGCGGTGTGCCCTGCTGGTCCGCATTGATTGGCCAGAGATAGAGTTCACTGAGGCCGGCATCGCGCGCGAGATAGGAAAATGCCCCTTCACTTGTCGCGAGCCAGCGCCGCTCCTGGGGCAGCGCGGCAACACTTTCGACAAGTGGCTGGAACGCAGCCCTGATTTCCTCGGTGTAACGCGCGGCGTTCCTTGCAAAGGTTTCGCCACTGGCGGAATCTGCCTTTGTCAGTGCCACCCGTATGTTCTCGACATAGATCGCTGCAGCCCGCGCCGACATCCAGGCATGCGGATTGGGCTTGCCGTCATAGGGACCTTCGCCAATCGCAATTGGTGGCACGCCATCGGAAATGACGACGGCAGGCACGTCACGAAGATTGGCAAGGAAGCGCTCGAACCATTGTTCGAGGTTCAGGCCATTCCAGACCACCAGATCCGCGTCCTGCGCCTTGAGGATGTCGCGCGGCGTTGGCTGGTAATTGTGGATTTCCGCACCAGGTCTCGTGATGGATACGACCTCGACCGCTTCACCCCCAACATTGGCCACCATGTCCGCGATCACCGTGAAGGTTGTCACCACCTTCAGCCGATCCGCCATGGCTGGCGAAGCGCTGAAAACAATGAGCGCCACCGTCACGACAAGCATGGCAAACACGATTGCCGGCGAATTCCTGCCAGACATTGGGATTACTCCAGCACCCGATCCGGTTCTTAGCATATGCTATATTTAATGATCTGTACTAAAAAGTCCAGATGATGCTATAGCCTTGGCTTGCACAGCCCAGAAACCCGAAACATGGAGTGCAGGAGCCCGTGGAGGATCGCAAGCCAGGCCAGTTCGGCACGGACGGTGTCCAGCCACTGCCCGACGTGGATGCCCAGGCGGAAGCCTTTCGCCATGTCCGCGAAGCCAGGCGCGGCGAACTTGTCGAAGATTATGTCGAACTGATCGACGATCTGATCCGTGATCAGGGCGAGGCCAGGCAGGTCGACATTGCCGCCAGGCTTGGCGTTGCACAGCCGACCGTGGCACGAATGCTCAAACGCCTGTCCGAGGAAGGGCTAGTCACCCGCAGGGCCTATCGCGGCGTGTTTCTCACAGCAGCAGGCAAAACCCTCGCCGACGCTGCACGCGAGCGTCATGCCCTGGTCGAGAACTTCCTTCTGGCACTAGGCGTCGACGAGGAAACGGCAAGACGCGACGCTGAAGGCATCGAGCACCACGTTTCCGAAGCAACGCTCGAGGCTTTCCGCCGCTTCGTCACCAGACGCTGAAAGATCGAAGGCGCTGCGAGAGAACCAGTCAGGCGCGCTTCTTCCCTTTTGAAAGATGCGCCACGACATTTTCAATCATCCGCATGCCGGCCTCCCCACCCATCGACATGATCGATTCGGGGTGGAACTGAACCGCAGCCACCAGCTCGCTTGAATGTTCGATCCCCATGATCACGCCGTCATTGGTTTGCGCCGTGATGGCAAAACCCTTGGGAAGCTTGACCGGGTCGGCAAAGATCGAGTGATAGCGACCAACGGTGATCTCCCGGTCCAGGCCCGAAAAGACAAGGCCTGGCTTGAGCACCTTGATGCGCGATGGCTTGCCATGCATGGGAACCGCCAGTTGGCGAAGCGATCCGCCATAGGCTTCCACCAGGGCCTGAAGGCCGAGGCAGACACCGAAAACCGGCAGGTTCCGGTTTCGCGCCTTGCTGATCGTGTCCGTGCAATTGAAGTCGCTTGGGCTGCCAGGTCCAGGTGACAGCACAACCAGATCGGGGTCGGTCTCGTCGAACACGCTGTCGGCAATCGGTGTGCGCACTGTCGTGACCGTTGCACCCGTCTGGCGGAAATAGTTGGCCAGCGTGTGCACGAAACTGTCTTCATGGTCGACCAGCAATATTTTGACGCCCTTGCCAACCTTGGCAACAGAACGCACTGGCCCCGCATCGTTTGACTTGCCAGCTTCGCGAACAGCCGCGATCATTGCTGACGCCTTCAACTCCGTTTCGTGCTCTTCCTCCATTGGATCGGAATCG
Source organism: Rhizobiaceae bacterium (assembly GCA_049289295.1). GTDB lineage: Bacteria > Pseudomonadota > Alphaproteobacteria > Rhizobiales > Rhizobiaceae > BOKV01. Next base: position 125,047 of record JBATLL010000041.1, on the reverse strand, counting down.
AACAGCAGGGTCGCACCGGCGCGAATTTCCGCGATACCCTGATTTAGGCGCACCGTGCGCAATGTCAGCCCGGTGTTCATGTCCCCGTTGAAATGGACCATGCCGATTGCACCGCCATACCAGGCGCGCGGGCTCTTCTCCATCGCCTCGATATAGCGCATCGCCCACAATTTCGGTGCCCCTGTCACCGTCACCGCCCAGGCGTGACTGAGGAACCCGTCAAACGCGTCCATGCCCTCCAGAAGACGCCCTTCGATATGGTCTACGGTATGGATGAGGCGTGAATACATCTCGATCTGGCGACGCCCGATAACCCGCACACTGCCCGGCTCGCACACACGGCTCTTGTCGTTGCGGTCGACGTCAGAACACATGGTCAGTTCCGACTCGTCCTTCTTCGAATTGAGCAGCTTGAGGATCTGTTCCGAATCTTCGATCGCATCGCGACCGCGCTTGATGGTCCCCGATATCGGACAGGTTTCGATACGCCGGCCAACCACGCGCACGAACATTTCCGGTGAAGCACCCACGAGGAATTCATTGTGCCCGAGGTTGATGAAGAAGGAGTATGGCGAAGGGTTGATGGTCTTGAGCTTGCGCGAAATCGCTGACGGCTCCGTGAGGCAGGGCTCGAAGAAAGTCTGCCCTGGCACGACTTCGAACAGATCGCCGCGCTTGAACTTCTCCTTCGCCTGTTCGACGAGGCGCGCATATTCCCCCGGCTGGTGGTCGCCGCGCCTGGGTGCCGATTCAGCAGCGCGAAAGGGCTGCTCATCCGTATCGCGCGGCAGGCCCTGCGTCGTGCGGCCTTTCCAGCTATATTCATAGCGATCATGCCAGGCGACCGCCTGATGGTGGTCAACGACCAGAATTTCATCGGGAAGATAAAGCACCAGGTCGCGCAGGTCCTGCGGGCGTTCGAGCTTCTGCTGAATGTCTTCGAACTGGAACGCCAGATCATAGCCAAACGCCCCATACAGGCCGATATTGGCGTCTGCTTCACTGAAGAACAGATCGACGATGGCGCGCACGACCGAAAAGACGGTCGGTGCCCTGGAACGCATTTCCTCGCTGACAATGCGCCCCGGTTCGGCCACGGTGATTTCCAGCCGGTCCGCCAGACGCTTCATCGAACGGATATGTTCGTGGCCTTGCAGTGTCTCTGCCACCGGCTCGAGCAGAACCTTGCCGCGTTCATTGTATGCCAGGACACTGACCTCGCGACCGCGTGCTTCAATGCCCAGTGGCGGATCGACGATCGCCGTATCCCAACGCGTATAGCGGCCCGGATATTCGTAGTTCGAGGAAAAGACCGCCCCTCGGCGCTGGTCGATGCGACTGAGCATGCCCTCGATGGCAGTCGAATAGGTATCGGGGAAACTGTCCCGGCGAACAGCAATCCCACCCCTGGTTACATAGTCGATCGGTTTGGAAACCATGCCTGCCTTCCCTGTATGCAAGGATCGAAGATCCTGGCTGCTATCCATGCTGTACTGGCAGGCGGCAAAAGAAAAAGCCGCCCGGACCAACTCCAGCGGCTTCAAATCCCTCATGCGCGCACGGGTGACCTTCGGCCGCTTCAGCGGGCCCGCCACCACCAGTTGTTGACGCACGAATTTCTCATGAACAAAGCATTAGCGGTTGATCGGTCTTTTCACAAGTGGGTCGATCAGACGCGGAATGCAGGGGGAAAGTGAGGCCAGGAAAAAGAAGAGGAAGACCTGGTCCGGGCGGATTTGGATCAGGTCTTCCTTTCCTTTGAACCTGCCACAAAGGCCTCTCTGCTGGCAGGTACACGCCGTGCTGAGGAATTAGCAGGGGGATCAGCGCGTCGTGTCTCGTAACGGCAACAATGCCGCGTGTTGTGTACATATATATACTATAGGTTGTATTTGTAAATGAAATGTTAAGACCCGCATTTTCGCTGGCCTTTTCTGGATGGATTTTTTTATGTAACAAAATCAGTAAGTTACTGAAGCATACCGAAATAGTCGAGGCTAGTCGAGAGCGATCCCGCCCTCCTGATGCGCCTTCTCCTCAGGCTCGACATGGATGGTGATTCGCGCCCTGGGAATCTCGTTGCGCAGCGCTTCCTCGATACGGTCACAGATCGCATGCGATTCGCTCACCTTGGTGTCGCTGGGTACTACCAGATGAAACTCGATGAAGGTGACCGAACCCGAACGGCGCGCCCTGAGATCATGCGCCTGCAACGCGCCCTTGCCAGTGTCGGAAATTGCCTTTCCTATCGCCGACAGGGTTTCGGCATCCGGCGCCATGTCCATCAGCCCCGCGACCGACATTTTCAGTAAATGCCAGCCCGACCACAGGATGTTCACCGAAACGAGCAAGGCCAGCAACGGATCAAGCATCGCATAGCCGGTCACGATGGCGAGGAATATGCCGAGCAGGACACCGGCCGATGAGATCACATCGGCAAACAGGTGCCAGCCATCGGATTGCAGCGCGGTCGAATGAAGTTTGCGGCCTTGCGAAATGATGACGTAGCACCAGCCGCCATTGATGATGCCCGCAGCAATATTGGCCGCAAAGGCTTCCACCGGAACCTCAAGCACAGGTCCATGGTGAAGTGCATCCCACGAGGCGGCAATGATCGACCATGCCGCAGCACCGATCAGGATCGCTTCCAGCAGTGCGACGAAATATTCCGCCTTTTCGTGACCATAGGGATGGGATTCATCTGCAGGCCGGTTGGCATAGAGAATGGCGCCCCAGGCCGCCACGGCCGTCACCACGTTGACGATGCTTTCCACCGCATCTGAAAACAGCGCCACGCTGCCCGACCACCATGCGGCAAGCGACTTCAGCGCCAGCACGGCAAGCGCCACGACTATGCTCTTCCAGGCCAGTGATGCCGCAGTCCTGCCGGTCAAGAAAATACCCCGCGCAATGGATTTGCGCGGGGTATATCATCGCCATGTCAGGGATAAAAGCCTGACGCCCGGATTAGCCTGTCCTAGAACAGGCCTTCGACATTTCCTTCGTCATTGAGGCGGATTACCTCTGCTGACGGAACCTTCGGAAGGCCGGGCATTGTCATGATCTCACCGCAGATCGCCACGATGAAGCCCGCACCGGCGGAAAGGCGCACCTCACGCACCGGCACCGAATGACCGGTTGGTGCTCCACGCAGGTTGGGGTCGGTTGAGAAGGAATACTGCGTCTTCGCCATGCAGACCGGGAGATGGCCGTAGCCCGCTGCTTCCCACGTCTTCAGCTGGTCGCGGATGGATTTGTCCGCAATCACTTCGTCAGCATGGTAGATGCGCTTGGCGACTGTTTCGATCTTCTGGAAAAGCGGCATTTCGTCTGGATAGAGCGGCGCGAAGTTGGCCGCGCCGCTTTCTGCAAGCTCCACCACCTTCTTCGCCAGTTCCTCGATGCCTTCCGAACCCTTGGCCCAGTGCTTGCAAAGGATCGCCTCGGAACCCTGCGAAGCGACATAGTCCTTCACTGCCTGGATCTCCGCTTCCGTGTCCGACACGAAATGGTTGATCGCCACGACGACAGGAACGCCAAAGCCCTTCGTGTTGGCGATGTGGCGGCCAAGGTTGGCGCAGCCCTTCTTCACCGCATCGACATTCTCCGATCCCAGATCCGCCTTCGCCACGCCACCATTCATTTTCATCGCGCGCACTGTGGCAACGATGACGGCTGCTGATGGCTTGAGACCTGCCTTGCGGCACTTGATGTCGAAGAACTTCTCCGCACCCAGATCCGCCCCGAAGCCCGCTTCGGTCACGACATAGTCGGCAAGCTTGAGGGCTGTTGTCGTCGCGACCACGGAGTTGCAACCATGGGCGATGTTGGCAAACGGTCCGCCATGCACGAATGCCGGATTGTTTTCTAGCGTCTGCACCAGGTTGGGCTGCATGGCATCCTTCAACAGAACGGTCATCGCACCGTCAGCCTTGATGTCGCGGCAATAGATCGGGCTCTTGTCGCGGCGATAGGCAACAACGATGTCACCCAGTCTCTTCTGCAGGTCAGCCAGGTCCTTCGACAGGCAAAGGATCGCCATCACTTCCGATGCGACCGTGATGTCGAAACCGGTCTGGCGCGGGAAGCCGTTCGAAACGCCGCCAAGCGAGGTCACGATGTCGCGCAGCGCACGATCATTCATGTCCATCACGCGACGCCAGGTTACCCGGCGTTCGTCGATCTGCAGTTCATTGCCCCAGTAGATGTGGTTGTCGATCATTGCCGACAGCAAATTGTGGGCCGAGGTGATGGCGTGAAAATCGCCCGTGAAATGCAGGTTCATTTCCTCCATCGGGACGATCTGCGCATATCCGCCGCCTGCCGCGCCGCCCTTCATCCCGAAATTCGGTCCAAGCGAGGCTTCGCGAATGCAGATAGCCGCCTTCTTGCCGATACGGTTGAGCCCATCGCCAAGGCCAACGGTCGTCGTCGTCTTTCCTTCACCTGCCGGTGTTGGGTTGATCGCGGTCACGAGCACCAGCTTGCCAGTCTTGTTTGCCTGTACCGACTTGATGAATTCCGCGGACACCTTGGCCTTGTCATGGCCGTAAGGCAGAAGATGTTCGCTGGGGATACCCAGTTTGGCACCGATCTCCTGGATCGGCTTCTTGTTCGCTGCACGTGCGATTTCGATATCGGTCTTGAATGCGGCCATGACGAATGCTCCCCGTTATGTTCGGGAAGCAGCAAGCCTCCCGATCCTGTTCGCAACAGTTAAAATCGCAAACAGCGAAATTCTGACGTTCAGAAAGTGCCTTACAATGCACCAATTGCGACCAGCTTGTATTTTTGCGCTGTCCGCTTGCCGCCACGAAATCCCGGATAACACGTCAACTGGTCGGAGCGGCCCCTTCCGGGGTCGCCCCGAACCATCGCGAACTATTTGCAGGATAACAGCGCCAGATGGCGCTGATCCTACCGGTCCAGAATGCTGCGGATTTCAACCAGGTTGGATCGCACGCGCAACAGATAGAAGCCCATTGTCGCCAGGTGCGACGGCATGATCCAGCTTGCCTCCCCGCCATTCGAGATGATGAAGGGCGTGATATCGAGCGTCGCACGCAACTGCTCGACGGTGCGCTCCCACACGCGCGTCAGGTTGCGTTCGACAAAGACGCTGTTGAAATCACGCCGCGCGGCGGAAAGGATCCCGTAATAGGCGTAAAGCTGTCCGTAGGCGAACCAGAACCGGTCATCCGCACGGGTATCGAACCAGCCTGCATTGGACGCTTCCATGCGCTGGCGCAGAATGTCGGATGTGGAACCGATGTCACCCGTGATGCGGTCGAGGAATTGCATCAGATTGTCCGCGCGCGGGTCGAAGGTAGCCTGGCAAGTCGCCAGGCGCTCGTTGAACTTGTTCAGATCCCCGATTGCCGAGCGAAAGAAATAGGGGGTCGGTGACTTCGGCCCGAACGGATTGATGCCGAAGTACCAGGTCTCTTCGTCAAACGCCAGATTTCCGCGTGCGTCCTGCAGGTTCTGGTCGATCTGAGAGGTGCCGCGGATACGCCCAAGCGTGTCCACAAGCTCGACGGATGTACGCCGCAGGACCTGATTGACCCCAAGCTGGAAGGCTGCCTTGTTGTCGAAGAAAGGTGTGTTCTTCCACGGTGCCAGCCCGAACAGGCCAAGCTTCGCCAGAAGCGTGGAAGGTATCCATTCGTTCTGGTTGACGTTGAAATCGATGAGATCGGCAGCAACCTCCACAATCGCGGAAGTCGCGCATTGCGTGGCCGACCCTTCCGGCATCTTCTCGCCGGGATCGACTGTGCGATTGGCCAGGTCATAGGATGCGACATAGTCCGGGTTGAAGTTTGTCCAGCGCTGCGTGTGCCAGAAGAAATAGAGGTAGCTGACAAGCCACACCAGAAGCACAAGCCCGACGCTGCCGCGAATGATCCAGCCCCGGCGCGTATACCAGCGGCCAACTGAGACGAAGGGGTAGAGAATGGCGGCAATGAGCCAACCGATCCCCCTGCCGATGCTTTCGAAAATTCGGGTAAAGAACTGGATCACTGGATCAAGCATGGCTGGCCCCTTCCTTGAAGCCTGTCTTGACAGACTATTTGTACAGTTTGCGCCTCAGCGCTTTCTTGTCAGTTAGATAGTTATCGCGGATCTCTTTCACCACATAGTCGCGGTAATTGTCCGGCCATTTCTCGTAGTCGGTGTAAAAACCCGGCTTGTTGAACACGAACCGCGTCATGAAGTCATACGGCAGATATTCCGAAATGAGCCGATTGACCAGATAGCGGTCGCCATGTTCGGGGTTGGCGCGCGAAATCGAGAAGCGTTGCTGAGCTTCGATCTCGCTGACATCGATGTTGGACCAGTTGGCAACCTGTCGCTTTACCCAGTTGAGAAGTGGAAGTGTTCCTTCCTTCTCCACCAGCCTGCTGTGGTGCGCTGCCCAGTTTGAAGCCCATTGCGGCGAAACGCCTGACAGGTCGCACTTGGGATCATCCTGCATGGCCAGCCAGGCGATCAGCATGATTGCGCGATGCTCCAGCAGCCCGGAGCGCTCGATCCACGATCCGCGCGGCGGATCGATTCGGCCGCTTTCAGCCAGGAACCGATAGACCGCATCATGGTCATGCTTGTCGATATAGGCGACCTGCCACGGCCTTGAACGGCGAAATCCCTTGGCCGACGGATCTGCAATGACCGTTACCTGCCCATCTTCGATGAAGATATGTATGCCCCCAAAATGAGAGGTCCAGAAGGCGTTCTGCCGGAACAGCACTTCAGTTGGCGTAATCTCATTGTTGCGAATGTCGCCGGTGACCTTGGCCGTTTCGACCATGCGTTCCAGCATCGCATCGTCACGCCAGGCTTCAGGGTCCTTCAGCAACCGGTCGATCATCAATTGCATTTCGCCGGACTTGCCCAGCAGGTCACTCGACGTCATCACCCGGAATTCAACCTGTTCGATGGAAAGCAGGTCGTCGATGTCGCGAACCTCGAACACCGAATCCTCGATCTCCCCGAACAGCACATCCTTGATTGTCAGCGCAAACAGCGCGCGCTGGTTCTTCTCGAAGAACTGGTACAGCAGGTCTTCCGTATTCGAGAACGCCGTGTTGATGACGGGCAGTTCGATCTGCTCGGGCGTCAGGATGATGAAACGGCGATTGACTCCATTGGGATCGAGATACTGCTGGTCCTTCAGCTCGTCCGCCACTTCCGGCGAAAAGCCCGCCATGTCGATGCGGAACTTCTTGAGCTTGGTACGCTTCAGGTTGAAGCCTTCGAGCGCCTTGTTGTAGCGCTCGATCAGGTGAGGCTCCGAAACCTCCAGCAATTGTCCATAGATGAGCCTGTTTTCAATGAGGCGTTGCATCAGGCCCCCCAGGTGCCCTTTTCCTTCATTTCCGTGATCCGCTCGACCGCCTTTTCACGCTGGCGCTCGCGGCGGATGATCTCGCTTACAGCAGCATCGTCAGCCTTGTCGGAATAACGGAATTCGGAATCGGCATAGCGGTTGATCTCCTGCAATACCATCTCGATCGAAAACGGCCCGCGCAATTCCTCGATCATCGTCTTTTTCGCATCGTAAGGCTTGTGCATGAAGCTTTCGGGCTTCTCGAACCATTCATCCGGCAGATCGACATCCATGGCGCGCATCTTGATCGCATCGGTGATGTTCTTGATCGCGCGCCCGGTGAAGCGCGGCTCTGCCTCCTTGATGCGATGCAGATAGTCGCCAATGTCTTCAATCGTATCGAGCTTGCCATGCTCCTTCATGAACCGCTCATACACGGAGACGAGCCCGTCTTCCTGCGGGCGTGAATGTTCGCCGTAGGCCGTGCTTACCGCCTTCTCGATGATCTGTGCTTCGAACAGCTTGTGGTCACCCAGCGGTATCTTGTGGTTCTTGCCTGCCAGCAGAACGAAGATGTCGATATAGTCGTTGCGGGTCTGTGGCCCGTCCACGAGCCAGCGCGCGCCGGCACGCTGGCGCAGCGCGTCGTCGACATTCTCGGGATAGTTGGAAAACATGCCAAAAGAGCAATTGCCGCGCACGACGGTCGTTGCACCGGCAAAACTTTCCATGAGAACCGCCGTGATCTCCTGCTGGCCCGCAGATGCGCGATCATCCGACCGCTTCGCCGCGACCTGGTCGATATCGTCGACAGTGCCGAAGCCGATCGTGCGCGGATTGAGCACATTGTTGACGAACTGCTTGCAGTTCTGCCCGGACTTGCCCTGATAGGACGAAATCTGATCCACGCCGAAATTCTCGTATGTGAAGCCGTATCCGGCGACCTGGCAGTAATCATGGATCATGCCAGCGATCATCTGGATCAGGATCGTCTTGCCAGTGCCGGGCGCACCATCACCGATGAAGGTGAACAGGAAACCACCCAGTTCCACGAACGGATTCATCTGCCGGTCGAAGTCATAGGCCATCAGCATCTTGGCAAGTTTCATTGCCTGATATTTTGCGATGTGGTTGCCGATGATCTCGTTGGGCTTCTTGAAGGTCATTACCAGCGGCTTGGATTTCGCGCCTGGCGCGACATCGAAACCATTCAGTTCGAAACCATCGCCATCCAGGCGCAGATGCACCTGCTCGAACGGGCCAAGGCCGGAAAAACGTGACTTGCGCGACAACAGGTCATTGAGCGCCAGATCAGCAAAGGCACGCACCCGGGACAGGAGCACATGGTCATCGGTGGAACTTGCCGCTGCCGCTTCGAGGCCTGCGACCAGTCCCTTCAGAGCATCTTGCGGCGTCGCGAAATTGAAGTCCGGCCCGTCTACATCGCCGGTCGGTTCGCCATCCGCTTCCACCAGTTGCTTGATGTAGGCAGCCGCAGAAAACGCTGCCACATAAGCGCTTGCCTCCATCAGCACGCGGTAAGTGTCCGCTTCGCCACCTTCCAGGACCGAAGACGCATTGCGCGCATGCAGCGCATCAAGCCCGGTCTGGCGCGAGAAAAGATCACCAACCGCAAGCGCCACGGCCAGCGCGCGACGCGTCTTGAACAGCACATTGTGCTGTGAGGGCGAGAGCATCGGATCTTCAGGCGTGATCGCCGCCAGTGTCTTCACGAGTTCCACTTCGCGCGATGAGCGCTGACCCGCGGTGGAAACCGTCGCGACAAATCTGCGACGGGTGCCCGCTATCTCGGTATTGCTGTCGCGACGCGCAGCTTCGAGAATGACGATCCGCGTTACCATAGACTGCGCCGTAGCCAGGTGCTTGACGATGTCTTCCTCGCGCAACGTCGTGAGGTTAATGTCCATGCTTCATACCCTCCGCAGCACCTGGCCGCCTGAAATGATGTGCGTCTCGTAACCGGCGAACACCTTGTCAGCTTCACCTGCCGCATAGATCGCCTGATAGGCTTCATGGGGAACAAGCGTGTGCCTCTGGAAAGCTGACACGCCCTGGCGTGCGCATTCCAGATCATCGGTGTTGATGAAATATTCGTCGCGCGGCGGTTCCCCGCCCCAAAGGCCCCATTTGCCGGGCTTCTCGTTCACCGAATAGATTTCCTGCAAGGTCCAGGTCAGCAGCCACTGGTTTTCCGGCCTGTGTACCTTTTTCAGGATCTGATCAACCGTCTCGCCGTTGCGGGTGATGTCGGCGTGATAGAAGGGACCCAGCACAAAGCGGCGCAACTGCTTTGGATGAAGCGTGTCGAAGTCCTTGTCCATGCTTGTTGCGATGGTCGACAGCGAAAGCGAGTAGGATGAATTCTTGTCGCAGAAATCGTCGAACTGGTGCGCCAGCTTCGGATTGAGCAGCCCATCGACCGGTAGCGGAATTTCCACATTGCGGCTCAATTTGCCATCGCGGTCCACAAGCGTTGAAACCATGTCCTTGGACGAATCTTCCAGCGAGACAACATAGACCATTGGCAGGTTGGCCGTTCCGTCAAAATAGCCCCAGTGGACGATGTAATAGGGTCGCTTCGTCTTCGGATTGACCGAAACACGAACCGTTCGCGGCAGCACGAACGGTGAGAAATGCGTACCCTGTTCGACCGTTTCGAGATACTGGCGCTCAGCCATCATCTTTTGCGGGGCAAGCGGAAACTCCTTCTTGCGAAGGATATAGTCCACCATTTCCTGTCGGATTGTGGTGCCGTCCGGCATCGCTGCCAGCCGTTTCTTGGCTTCCCTGCGGTCGTTCTCCAGTTCCATCACGTTCTGGAAAGCGGGAAACCCGCTCTCGGCCTGCGAGATGCGGAACCGGTCGGCAAACGCGACGCGGTTCTGCCAGCTCTGGAACGAGCCGCGAAGGCGCGTCAGGTAGCTCTCGACGATCGAGCCGATCACATCATGCTTGTAGAGCGGGCTGTCGTCCTCGCGCAGAAACGTATCCAGCCCGTCGAGCGCATTTCCCATTGCGTCGAAATAGCGCCCGACAGGTGTCACATCCGGCTTCATGCTGCCTTCCCCGGTTCACTGACCCCGGTCAGGACGCTACATAGTTTGCCGAATTGTGTTTCTTCAACACTTCCTCGAACCGCCGGGCGAAAGCCTCGTCGGCGAGTTGCTTGCGGCGCTGGATATCCTTGGTCGAAAGCATGTTCTTCTCGTGCATTTCCAGAAGGTCGCCAATATGGGTCTGGGCAGCAGCGCCAATGCCGGCCATGGTTTCCTCGGCAGCCGTATCCACCTTGTTGCCGAGCGTGTTGATCTTGTGGGCGACATCCTGCTGCGCTGCGGTCTTCAATGAATCTTCAAGCGCCTTGTACAGTACGACCCGCTGTTCGGTGTCGATTGTCAGCTTGTTGATCAGCGTCTGCTGCGCGGCAAGCTGGTTGTTGAGGGAATCCACGAATGTCTGGAACATCGAGGTATAACGCTCCAGCGTCTGGCTCTCCGCCAGCAACTCCTGTTCGCGTGCCTGCATTTGGTTATATTCTGTCGCCAGTTCGGACCGCGTCTTTTCCAGTTCCGTGCGCTTCTTCTGGTCCGTGGCAGCAGCAATCTGGTTTTCGATATCCAGAAGCTGCGGATTGAGTTCTTCAATCCGCTTCTGCGTCGTTTCAAGCTTGTCCATGGTGCCCTGCCGGCGCTCCAGAACGGTGCGCAGGCTTGTCTCCGAGGCCTTGTAGCGGGCTTCAAGCGCGGTCTTCTGGCCTTTCAGTATGCCGACGATCTTGTCGGACTTGGACAGCAGTTCCTGCAGGTTCGAGGAAAGAGACATGTGCCGTACGCGTTCCGAACGCATGCGCTGCATGCGCTGCTTCGAGAAGATGCCGATGAATTTCTCCATCGCCGTGTAGCTCTTCATGCTCTCGAATTCGGCACCAAAGACATTGGTCGCGTCCTCGAGCCCGATGATGAGATCTGCAATATTGCCTTCCATCACCGACTGCTGCCGCAGCACGTCCTCGATGCGGGCATTTTCGATGTCGAAATCGACTTCGCCGATGGTTTCCGCCTTGGCCAGCTTTTCAAGCACCACGCCGGACTGCTCCAGCTTGGTCTTCATCTCCTCGACCGTGCGACGCGTTTTCTCGATCTCAGCGTCAAAATTCTGCAAGCTGGCCATGAATCAGTATCTCCCGAATGATCGCGGCAGAATGCAAGCGCCGCATAAGAAAAGCCCACTGGCGCCAATATAGATACGCCTTTGCGTCATTTGAAGCCGGGAAATGCTCCTTCCGGAACTATCGGTCAACACAAGGGACTGCCTGGCAGCCCTGACCCGACTTCAGGAAAAGACTAACAGATAAAAAGTTCTGTGTTCGGCATCTTTTTCGCTCAATTGTGAACTGACGCCCATGAGACCGGTTCACAATTCGATCGGCTGGCCATGCGGTGTGCGCGCAGCCGCTTCTTCCCAGGCATGTTGGCGGCCATGCAATTCGTCACCCGATATACCGATCCGCTGCTCGGCCAGGCGTTCAAGTGCCATAAGCCACAGCCGGTAATAATCGCCCGGTTTCGACTTGCCACCGTCCTCGGCTATCACCGCGCCCAGTGTCTCGGCCCATTCGCTCCACGAGAAAACACCTTTGTCGTAGAGCGCCAGGGTCATGGCGAAGGCTGAAGCTTCCCAGGGTTCGCGAAACACCGGCCCATCATCATCCATCGGTATGGAAGGCGAATGGCGCGCCAGGTCGAGATCAGAGGCGCTCAAGGTAGGGCTCCCAGCAATCAACCAGGACACTGTGAGAAGCATTGCCGCCAAACAGGTCCCCTGCCTCGAACCTCACCGTGTAGAGCCATTGCGGATCTTCACCCGATCCACTGGCATTCGAATCGGGAAACACATGGCAGCCATTGACTGCTTCCACCACGCCCGGCTTGCCGCGCACATACCGTGGCAGGCGTGTATGCCCGGCCGGGTCCATCTGCCTGCTTCGCACACGATCACCAGCTGAAAACATGGCTGATCTGTCGGTCTTTCGTGAAACCGGACCGCCTGCTGCCAGCGCCTTGCGCATTGCTTCCCCGTCCAGAACCTGGCGAACGTGAACCGGTGGCTCCCGCAACTTGCCTGTCTCGATCTCCTGCGCGGTTGTCATGCCGCGCTCGCTCATCAGCCGCTCCAGACCTGCAATCCAAATCTGGTAATAGCTGGAGGAAAGATATTGCTGCGGCGGCAACGATTCGCGTGCGCTGCGCGAAAGATCGAGGTTCCACATTCCCGTGAAGCCCATCGCCACGGTAAGCGCAAGCGCATCGCGTTCCCAATCAGCGTGAAACAGCGGCTCGTTCTTCTCCGGCAAGACGGCGCCGTAGCACTGCATGCCGCCCATGTCGTGAAGGCCGTTCATGCTTCTTTGCTCCCGGGTTCGAGCGCAAGGCCGGTGCCGATCATGGAATCGCGCGTCACCAGCTCAGCCAGTTCAGCTTCTCCCATGCCCTCGGTGCCAGCTGGCCGTTGCGGGATGACGAGGTAACGCATTTCTGCCGTTGAGTCCCACACCCTGATCTCCATGCCAGATGGCAGGGCGACATCGAACTCGGCCAGAACAGCACGCGGCTCACTGACTGCCCGCGAACGATAAGGCGCGGATTTGTACCAGACCGGGGGCAGGCCCAGCACCGGCCAAGGGTAGCAGGAGCAAAGCGTGCAAACGACCATGTTGTGAACCTGCGGCGTGTTTTCCACGATCCGCATGTGCTCGCCCTGACGACCGGTAAAGCCCAGTTCGGCAATCGCTGCACTGGCATCCTTGCGAAGCCTGTCGAGAAAGGCCGGGTCCGTCCAGGCCCTTGCCACCACCTGCGCGCCATTGCGCGGCCCGATGCGGCTTTCATAGGTCTCGACAATCACATCCAGCGCTTCCGGATCAACATAACCCTTCTCGATCAGTAGCGACTTGAGCGCGCGCACCCGTACTTCCATCTCGTCGAGATGGCTCATCTCATGCGCGTGATCGTGATCATCATGCCCGTGGCCCATACCCACCTACTCCTCGTCCGGCTCGCCAAAACTGCCAACACTGATCAATTGCAGCTGCGCAACACCCACCGCAAGATTGAATCCCTGGCTCGATTGCAGGCTGAAGGGCTGCAGGGCTATGGATCGGCCCAGCCCGCCAATGAGCGCATTGGCACCCAGTCCCGCACCAATGGTCACTTCTCCCGACAATCCTGCATATTTTCCTTCCAGAATTCCCGGTTCCGAACTGCTGTCCTTCAGGGCGAAGACCGTCCAGGCAATATCTGTGAAGTTGGTGCGACCAATGTCGAGACCAATTCGCGTGATCTCGCCGGCATAGCGCTCGACCGGCCTTCCCGTTCTTTCAAGGATGCAGCTCAACTGGCGCGACGAGCCGAGCAGCATCCCCGTTCCGCCATCCACCTGGCAGGTAAGCAATCCGATTTCCACCGGACCGGCATCGGCCACGCTGGCGGGCAGAAGGAATGCCAGTGCCACCGCATATCTCATTGTCATGCGCATGATTCACCTCTGCGCGCATCATGCGGCACAAGCCGCGTCAGGGGAAGCGGAATGAAGCAGGCGATCAGATCAGCTGGCTGGGCCGGTATCGCGTCGGCTCCAGTGATGACGGCAAAGCGAGACATATGTCTCGTTTCCACCCACAACGATCTGCTCGCCTTCTTCCACCGGCTTACCGTCGGGACCCAGGCGAACCACCATCGTGGCCTTCTTGCCGCACCAGCAGATGGTCCGCACCTCGCGCAGATCATCTGCAATTGCCAGCAGCGCTGCGCTGCCGGGAAAAAGCTTCCCCTGGAAATCCGTGCGCAGGCCATAACACATCACGGGTATGCGCAATTCATCGGCAACCCGCGCCAGATGCCAGACCTGTTCCTCACTCATCCACTGGGCTTCGTCCACGAAAATGCAGGCGATGTTCCTGCCTTCGGTGCGCTCGCGGACATATTCGAACAGGTCGTCGCTGCGGGTGAATATCTCGGCTTCCTGGCTCAGCCCTATCCGGGAGGAAATCGCCCCCTTGCGAACGCGCGTTTCGATGGCGGAAATCAGCAGCAGGGTTTCCATGCCACGTTCGTGATAATTGTAGGATGCCTGCAGCAGCAAGGTCGACTTGCCTGCATTCATTGCCGAATAGCTGAAATAGAGTTTTGCCATATTGGTGCCCGACCTTGCCTTTTCGAGGCAGGTTTACCGCATGGGCGTCTTCAGGCAAGTGGACAAACACGATCTCCACAATCGTGTCCGCAAACCTTCAACTGGCAGGGCACGGAACGGGGTAACGAACGTTGCCTCGGCACCCGATCAGGCAAGCGCAGCGCTGGATAATGCAGTTGGGTTCAACCACCGGCTGATCGTTGCAACAGTATGGTCCGGTGAAATCGGCTTGGAAATATAATCGTCCATGCCTGCATCGAGGCATTTCTGACGATCATCCTTCATGGCATGGGCAGTCATCGCAATGATCGGCGTGCGGGTAAGCCCGTGATCCTGTTCATACTGGCGGATGGCTGCGGTAACCTCATATCCGTTGAGACCCGGAAGTGATATGTCCATCAGCACCAGGGCGGGCCGAAGATCCTTGAATTTCTGATAACCGCTTGTGCCGTCCTCGCTCATGACCACAGGCATCGCCAGCGGCTCCAGCGTGAATTCCAGCACCATGCGGTTCACTTCATTGTCTTCAACGGCAAGGATCACAGGACCGTTGGTGTCCGGACTGGAAAATCCGCCCATGTCGTTCTCCTTTCCTGCTGGCTGTCGATTGAGTTCAACCTGCGTTCGCCATTGCTATCTGGCGATTGTCGCGATCCATGAAATCGCGAATGTAACCCATTGTCTTGTGAGCATCCTGCGGCTTGCCGAACAGATAGCCCTGCCCGGCATGACAGCCATAGCGCTTGAGGCTCTCGGCCTGACGCAGTTCCTCGATCCCTTCCGCGACCACGGTAAGTTCGAGACCGGCGCACATTTCGAGAATGGCGCGTACGATATGTTCGGCTGGCTTGTCCTCGCCGATGGCCATGATGAAGGCCCGGTCGATCTTCACCTTGTCGAGCTTGAGTTCGCGCAAGCGACCCAGACTTGACTGGCCGGTGCCGAAGTCATCCATCGAAATGCGAATGCCGGACTTGTGCAAACTGTCGATGATCATTCCCGCGGTTTCCGGGTCCGACATCATTGCCGTCTCGGTCACCTCAATTTCGAGGCGGTGCGGCGGCAGTCCGGCACGCCGGATGATGTCCATGATGTTGTCGGCCGTTGAAGGATCAACCAGCTGGACGCTGGAAAGATTGAACGACAGGAACAGTTCGTCCGGCCATTCGGCTGCAGCCCTTGCCGCCTGCAGGAGCAGAGATTCTGTCAGTGGTGCAATGATCCCGCGCTCTTCGGCCAGCGGAATGAACTTGCCGGGTGAAACGAAACCCAGTTCCGGATCAATCCATCGGGCAAGCGATTCAAAGCCCAGCAAGGTGCCGTCCTGCAGCGAAATGATCGGTTGGAAATGCGGTTTCACGTCATGCTGGGCAATGGCATTGCGAAGCGCCTGTTCGATCCGCGCATTCTCGCGGACCATGTCTTCGACTTCCTTGGTGTAGACGGTTACACGGCCACGGCCACGACGTTTGGAATGGTAAAGTGCTGTCTCGATGTTTGCCATGACCTGCTCGAGCGTGTCACCGGCATAGGGATGAATGGCAAAACCGAAAGACCCGCTCAGGCGCACGGTCCGTCCATCGAGATCGAATGGTGCGAGCAGGACATTCTGCAAAAGCTTGCCCTTCTGTGCAGCACCCGCCTCATCGATCACGTAAGGGAAAATGAAAGCGAATTCGTCGCCGCCATACCGGCTCACGAAACCGTCCCCTTCGACCGAAGCCGCAAGTCGAAGCGCGCACTGCTTGATGATTTCGTCACCGCCCGAATGTCCGAACAGGTCATTGATCGGTTTCATGCCGTCCAGGTTCATCAGACCGATCGTGAACGCGGCCGGATCATCTTTGCGGCTCTCCACCAGTCTGTTGAATTTCTCGACCATGCGCATCTTGTTGCCCAAGCCCGTCAGCGGATCGGTATAGGCAAGCGACAAGGCCTTGCTGGAAGTGATCTTTTCTTTTCTCCCGCCATCATCTTCGAAGGTCAGAGCCGTGAACTGACGTTCCTTGATGCCGAACTGCTCGAGGGAATGTTCATTCGCCAGTGCCTTGCGCATCAGCGGGGCAATGGAAAGCCACAGATAGGACAGGCCAAGCACAGCGGTCATTCCCGGCAGCATCACCACGAGGGAAGTGAATGCGTTGGGAACGAAATAGGTGGATATTGCTGCAAACAGGCACACAACCGACACGACGATCCCGACTGCAACCAGTGGGTTTCGGATATCCTGGTTGAACCGCGAAACGTCGGAAGAAGCCTCGCCCTTGCTGTCTTTTGTTTGCAACATGAATATTATCCCAGCTTGGAAATTCCCGGCGGGATCATGGAAGACAAGCGTAAACAAGCTCTTTGCACGCTAGGTCCAATGCGCTCGATCAGGGTAAATGCGGGCCAATGCCGGCGAAATCAAGCGGTTGGGTAAATGGACCGTAAACAAAACAGGGCCGCAAAACCGGCCCTGCTTCAATACCTGCTGGAAACCTGCATGTAGCAGCGTATCAGTCGAGGGAACCCTTCGGTTCCTCGCCCTCGTCAGGTGTAACGTCGATGATCGCGGCGCGCTTGGTAATTTCCACCTTCTCCTTGCAATTCTCCATGCAGGGCTCCTTGCGCCGGTCGGGAAGCTCGCTTGTTTCGCGATCATCCATGAAGAAATTGTCCGTGTTCGGCATTTTCACGGACAGGAAGTTGTCCTTGCTCAGTTCGAACTCTTCATCCTCGACGACATCATTCACATAAAGAAGATAGGCCGTGATCGCATAGACTTCGTTCGGCTCCAGTGTGCGCGCCTCCGTGAAGGGCATGGCGCGGTTCACATAGTCGAAAACCGTTGAAAGGTATGGCCAGTATGAGCCGATGGTCTTCACCGGATTTTCGTCGGCAAGCGTGTCGCGGCCGCCAGCCAGCACTGGCCAGCGGTCGACGCCTTCGCCGAAATCGCCATGGCACACCGCACATTTCTCGGCGAAGATTTCCTCGCCCTGCGCCACCGTTCCGCTGCCTTCCGGCAGGCCCTGCCCATCCGGGCGCACATCAATGTCCCAGGCGGCAACTTCTTCCGGCGTGGCTTCACGCCCAAGGTTGAACTGGCCCGCATAGGCATTTGTGCTCAGCAGCAGCGCAATGCCCGCAGCTGCGAGAAGGCGATCAGGAAACTTCGACATTTTCAGCCTCCCCGTTGGAATTGATGTACCAGGTCTGGATTCCGTTATTGTGGTAGATCGAATTGGTGCCGCGCACGGCGCGCAATTCGTTCTTTGTTGGCTGGACATAGCCGGTCGAATCCACAGCACGCGACTGCAGCAGCAACTCCGAACCGTCCCAGTCGAATTCGTAGTAGAAACGGTGCATCGACTTGTCGAGGCTCGGCCCATCCAGACGCGTTTCGCGCCAGTTCTTGCCACCATCAAGCGTGATGTCCACCCGCTTGATCGTGCCTCTGCCAGACCAGGCAACCCCGGTGATGACAGTCCGCCCCTTGCCATGCGTGATAGGCGCCTGCGGGCTCGGATTGGTGATGACGGACTTGGCGTCCATTTCCCAGGTGAACCGGCGCGCCTTGCCGTTCGCGAGCAGGTCCGTGTATTTGGACGTCTCTTCGCGATGCTGCCATGGCTCGTCGCCCACCTCGATGCGGCGCAGCCACTTGACCCACATGTTGCCTTCCCAGCCTGGAACAACCAGGCGCACGGGATAGCCCTGTTCGGGGCGCAGCGCCTCGCCATTCATCTTGAAGGCCACCAGGCAATCTTCCATCGCTTTGAACAGCGGAACCGAACGCGTCATGCCCGAGGCATCCGCGCCTTCTGGCAGCACCCATTTCGCATTGGCCTTGACGCCAGCCTCTTCAAGCAGGTGGCTGAGCCGGATGCCGGTATACATGACATTGTGGATCATGCCGTGCGTGTACTGGCAGCCGTTGAGCTGCGCGCCACGCCATTCCATGCCGGAATTGGCCGCGCATTCGAGGAAGTAGACACGGTTTTCCCGCGGGAAGCGCTTGAGGTCTTCCATCGTGAAGACCATTGGCTTTTCCACCAGACCGTTGATCATCAGGCGGTACTGCGCCGGATCCACCTCGGCAATGCCAGCATGGTGGCGCTCGAAGCAAAGGCCGTTTGGCGTGATGATTCCATCGAGCTCATGCAGCGGCGTGAAGTTGACCGACGAAACCGGATCAGCCGTCAGCCACGGCACGTTGCGCCGCACGACATGCGATTCGAAATCGGATGGAATACCGTAGGGCCTCGAGTCCACCCCTTCACCGGGATAGATCGCCCAGTCCTGTTTTTCCAGGATTGCCGGATCCCCTTCAGCGCGCGCGTTTCTGCTGGCCGCAACCATGGCGCCGGCAGCAAGACCCGCACCCAGGCCGTTCTTCAGGAACCGTCGGCGGTCCGGTTGCACAATTGCTCCCTTGCCGTCTCGAGACATGTTAACCTCCCCGTTTCCAATACGGTTGGACATTTGAAGTACCTAATATTCAATTTTTTGAATGTAAAATCAAGAAGCCGTTACACCCTTGAAAATGCGGGGTTTTGTGA
This sequence comes from Rhizobiaceae bacterium, assembly GCA_049289295.1. GTDB lineage: Bacteria > Pseudomonadota > Alphaproteobacteria > Rhizobiales > Rhizobiaceae > BOKV01. The sequence goes on along the minus strand of JBATLL010000041.1, from coordinate 105,964 downwards.
ACAAGGCTCAGATTCCGATGACCTTGACCGATCGGTTTTCCTCGACACTGACAGTGCCTTTTGCCGCGAGATGCTTCTCGACGACTTCCCAGATCGGTGGACCTTCGGTGTTTTCGTTCACCGAAGCCCATCCCGAAACCGTGTAGCTCTTTTCAGCCTCGATCGGCTCGCCAGTGCGCAGCAGGGTCATTTCCGATATCCGGCTGCCCATCTCTTCGTTCGGCGCGCAGGCATATCCCATCCCACCGACGCGGACCATGTCACCACCTTGCTGGTAGAACGGGTCCTTGTTGAACAGGTTGTCGCAAACATCCTCCAGGATGTCCTTGATCTGCTGGCCGGTGAATTCCAGGCGATAGGCAGACGGATAGCTCATTGACGTCTGGTTGTAGACATCGTCGACCGTGATGTCCTGACCCGGCAGCAGGGTCGTGCCCCAGCGAAATCCGGGCGAAAGCGAAATTTCGGAGTCGCGCTCCTCGATCAGTGCCTGGCAAATCACATCATCCCAGGTACCGTTGAAATTGCCGCGCCGGTAGAGAAGGCTGTCGGTCCTGGCAATGACACGGTTGCATTCGGCTTCATATGGCGCGCGCACTTCGGTGATCTTGGCCGCCATTTCCGGGTCTGGCGTGATCACATCGGAAAAGACCGGGATCATGCCCGATGAGTAGCCGGTCACCTTGCCGCCGGAAACCTCCAGGTCGACGCGCCCCAGATATTTTCCATGCGAGCCCGAGGAAAGCAGGATCGTGTTCCCGATTTCGATCGCCTTTGGAATTGAATCATGCGTGTGCCCGGTCAGGATCACATCGATCCCATTGACGACCGTTGCCAGCTTGCGGTCGACGTCGAAGCCGTCATGCGACAGCAGCACGACGACTTCCGCGCCCGCTTCGCGCGCCTTGTCCACGTTGGCCTGCAGGGCTTCAGGACGAATGCCGAAGGACCATTCGGGGAACATCCAGCGCGGATTTGCGATCGGCGTGTAAGGCATGGCCTGCCCGATTACCGCGACCTGCACACCGCCGCGTTCGAACATGGACGTCGACTCGAAAACCGGCTCTTCCCAGTTGGTGTCGACAATGTTCGAGGCGAGGAACGAATATCCCATATCCTCGACGATCTCGAGCAGACGCTCCGCGCCGAAAGTGAATTCCCAATGCCCTACCATGGCGTCGGGCCTGAGCAGCTTCATGCAGTCGACCATATCCTGGCCGTTCGTCTTCAGCGATGTATAGGAGCCCTGCCAGGTGTCGCCGCCATCGAGAAACAGGACCTTGTCCTCACCGCGTTCCGCACGGATGGATTTGACAAGCGTAGCGGTGCGATCAAGGCCACCGAGCTTTCCATAGGTGCGGGCAAGATTGAGATAATCCGCCATCGTATGCGCATAGGAATAGGCGGACCCCGGCTCCAGACCGAAATGGCGGATGAAGTCTTCGCCAACCAGATGCGGCGGAATGCCGGCATAGGCGCCGACGCCAATATTGGTATCTGGTGGACGGAAATAGACGGGCTTCAACTGCGCATGAACGTCAGTGAAATGCAGCAGTGTCACCTGCCCCTTGCTGTCGAATTTTAGCAGGTCTTCCTGTGTCAGCTTCTGCTGGGCAAGCGCGCGCGTGATGTTGCCGGTAAAGCCGCTGGACGTTGCCAGCATCGCACCGGCGACCGTGCCATATTGAAGGAACTCACGGCGGGAAAAACCAGCTGCCATCGCTTTCTACCTCGAAAACAGGATAAGGCTCACGGGCGAAGTCACTGCTTCGCCAGCCATGTCAGACCGGCCATCAACCGATCATGGTCTTGGAAGGACCGGTCCGCAAACGCGGGCCGACCCCTGTTTCATCAGTGACGAACTGCCGGGGTTTCGACCGAAAGACCGGTACCGCGCCAAGTCACATAGACTTCCAGCGCCATCAGTTCATCCGAGAAGGGCTTTGGCGGCTCGGCGCGCGTATCGCGGATACAGCCGCGGAAACGGTTGTGAACCGAAGTCATGCCGCTCTTCAGGCGATAGAGCGGAAAGCCGTTGATCTGGCCCTGGCTCAGATGGTCGGCACGGATCATCTTGCCCATGGCAACTTCGTGGCAGGAAGCGCAGGAGAAGTTCAACTGGCCCGTACGGGTGTAGTAGAGCTTCTTGCCGTCATCCCACCATTTCTGCATTTCGCCCTGGCTCAGATCGATGGCGACCGGCGTACCAAGCGACTGATACTTGATATAGGTCGTCATTTCCTTCTGGCCGCCCTTGTCGAATGCATAAGCCTCCGCACCCATCTGTTCGGTGCGGCACTTGTTGATCTGCAATTCGATGTTGATCGGCTTTCCGGATGCCGCGTCCCACTTTGGATAGTTGGCTCCGACATTCTTCATGCTCTCTGCCGCATCGCCATGGCACGTCGCACAGGACTTGCCTGCCGTGCCTTCGACGGTGTTCCAGATGGCGGCACCATCCTCGACAGTGGTCATGCCCGGATTCATGATCGAATCCGCTTCCATCGCGCGGGTATCCGGCTCGCGGAAGAGCCAGCCAGAATAGACCTCGTCGAACGGATGACCTTCCGGCGCCTTGGTCCGGGTGATCATCTTGGCGCCATCGATTTCAAGTTCTTCATTTACCGGATCAGCGGCGGCCCAGGTTGCTGACATTGCACAGGCACCAAAAGCCAGTGCTGCAGCGATTATTGTTCTCTTCATCTTGGTGTTCCCTCCAGCTTGGGGCCGACTCCCTCCGGCCCCGATTGAACCAGCAATGCTCAATTCACCTCGATCGGATTCTCGGATTCGGTGACGGTGCCGTCATCGTCCACCCAGGTGAACTTGAACGTGCCGCTTTCATTCACCTTGGCCGTGAACTCGAAGTAAGGATTGGCGGAAATCGCCGGATCGAGATCGCAGGAGAACACGGCCTGACCGTTGAACTCGCAGGAGAACTTGTTGATGATCTTGCGCGGAATGACGTTGCCGTCCTTGTCCTTGCGCTGACCTGATTCCATTTCATGGCTGATCAGGGTCTTTATGGTGACGACTTCCCCGGCCGATGCGGTCTTGGGAACCTTCACCCTTGGTTTGGATGCTGCCATTTTCGTTACTCCCTTGATACCGGTCAGCCGCCGCAGCCGCCGATTGTGACCTTCACCTGCTTGGTGTCCATGAACACCGAGCCATCATTCATCTTCGCCACCGCAACCACGTTCTGCGTCTTGGCAAGACGCATGCGGGTTGTTGCCGACGCCTGCCCGCTCATCGGCGAGAAGTGGAACGTCGCAACCGCCGGATTCGGGTTGCCATCAGCGTAAAGAACCACCGATTCGACATAGGATTCGGCTGTCATCGGGCTCTCGACCGACACCGAAATCGGCACGGTATTGCCATTCTCGGCGATTTCTGGAGCCGTCAGGGTGATGGTTCCGCTCGCTGGCTCCTTGCCACCGGTGAACTCCATCATCAGTTTCTGGGTATCTTCTGCACTGGCGAATGCCAGACCGGCAAATCCGGTCATTGCGACAGCAGACACACCGGCAGAAAGTGCAAGCGCTTTGCGTCTTGTCAGCATCATGGCTGATCCTCCTAGTTTCGTCATTTACTTGAGCGTCGTCAGATAGGCGACGATGTCTTCGACCTGCTGGGCGGAAAGTATGGTCTTTCCTTCCCGATCCTTGGCGGGATTGATGCCCACTTCGAGTGTGTAGAACCCGGGCATCACGGTTTCTTCGCCAAACACAGCCTTTGAATTGACCACGATTGCCCGCAGTTCCTCCGGCTTGTATCGCTCGGAAACACCATCAAGCGATGGCCCAACATCGCCGTGGAAAAGTTCCTTGCTCATCGCGGAATTGGCGTGGCAGGCCAGACAATTGCCAAGGCCACGATCCTTGAAGGCCTTTGCGCCCTCTTCGGTGCTGCCGGCAGCATCACTAACCGCCATGGCAAGCATGCCTTCTGCGATCTTCACATCGCCCGGTGCAACTTCGCCAGCCGACGCCATGCCAGCTGTCGAAAGCAAGGCGATGACGCCCAGAATCGTCACTCCCTTAGTCATGAATATGGCTCCTCCATATTGTAAGGACACGGCTCGAGCGCGCATCCCTTCCCTCCACTCGCCGTCGAGACTAATCACATCTCGCCGGAACTTCAATGCACAAATATGATTTTTTGCATATGTCTTTCGCAACCCCTCCGGCCGCTTCTCAACTTACTCCTGCAATATCTTGCCCGCCGCGCGCGCTTCATCAAGTTTACGCGCATGGTATTTCTGGAAATGCTCTTGGCTTTCATACCCTTTTTCGACAATCCACTGGAACATGTGCAATGTCGTCCATTTGCCGAAAGCGCCCGGCATGATTTCGACCGCCGCGCGGTCTGCGGTTGTTTCATTGCCCGGCACATCTTCAGGGAAGAACATGATCGTTGGCGTGTAGGTCACGCGCCATTTTCGCGCGGCTGATTTCTCGCTCAGCGCTTCGCCATCGAGATCGGTGACTTCAACATCGCCGAACATGTTGTACTGGACCACCATGTAATTGGCCTTTATATAATCCCGCACTTCCGGATCCGAAAGCACCGCTTCATGCAGCTTGCGGCAATAGATGCAGCCTCTCTGTTCGAAGATGATCGCCAGCCGCTTTCCTTCCGCCTTGGCTGCCGCAATGTCCTCGCCAATGTCGCGAAACGTTTCGCTGAACCATTCCTCCTTGTGCAGCCCGTCATCTCCAACTTCGCCCGCCCACGCAATGGCTGGGGCCGCCAGCAAGACCAGCGCCAGAACCACATGCCTGATAATCGCATTCATTGCCGATTTCTCCTCAACGTGCGGCGGCTAGCCGCGTATCAACCCACGGCTCCCAGGACCGGGAACCATTCGAGCAGCAGATAGGACATGGTCTGCATCTGTCCGGTCACGAACAGAATGCCTGTAAGGATGAGCAGCACTCCCATCACCTTTTCGACCCGGCTAAGGTGACGCGCGAAACGGCGCAGGAAACCCATGAACGGAACGAAGAAGACAGCAGCCAGTATGAAGGGAATGCCGATACCCAGTGCGTAGGTCAGCAGAAGGCCAGCCCCCTGCCATGCCGTATCTTCCCCGCCCGCCACGAAAAGCACCGCTGCAAGCACCGGTCCGACGCATGGTGTCCAGCCAAAGGCAAAGGCAAGTCCCACGATATAGGCACCAAGCAACCCGGCAGGCTTGCGCTCAACCTGGACCCGCGCCTCACGATAAAGCAGGCCGATCTTGAACACTCCGAGGAAATGTAGGCCAAGGATGATGATCACGATCCCGGCAATGATCGAAAGCGTATCCAGATAGCGTGTCACGAACTGACCGATGAAGGAAGCGCTGGCACCCAGCGCCACGAATACTGTTGCAAAACCCAGGACAAAGGCAACGGCTGAACCGACAATGCGCACACCGCTGCGCCCGCTTGACTGGCTGTCGGACAGTTCTTCCATGCTCATGCCGGCCAGGAAACACAGGTAGGGCGGGACGATGGGCAACACGCATGGCGATATGAAGGAAACCAGCCCTGCCAAGAAGGCTCCCCATAACGTGACATCAAGTCCCATGGATTTTCTCTCCCGATTGCGGTACATATTCATGAAATTCGATACGTTTAGCAAGGCAATTTTGCGTTGCGTTCCGGAGATCTATCGATGCTGGTCAGACCCGAGCTTCAAGCTGGCAGGTGGCGCATTCCCCGCTTCGCGGCGATTTTCTGCGCGGCATCCCTGTGCGTGGCTGGCGCTGTTGTGCCAACGCACGCCCAGGCCGCAGAACTGGTGATGTTCGAGCAGCAGAACTGCCACTGGTGCGAAGCCTGGCATGCCGAGATCGGCCCGATCTATCCCAAGACGCGTGAATCGCAGCTTGCACCGCTGCGGCGCGTCGATATTCACGGCACCATGCCGGACGACCTTGCTGATATTGATTCCGGGCGGTTCACACCCACCTTCGTGCTGGTGGAGAACGGCCACGAAATTGGCCGGATCAGGGGTTATCCGGGCGAAGATTTTTTCTGGGGTCTGCTGGATGAACTGATGCACAAGGCGCAGTTACCGGAAGATTCAAAAGCGGTCCCGCCTCAGGGGACCTGAAAACGAAGTATGAAAGTCGGGGAAAAGAAATGACACTTGCTATTCTGGAGAACGGGCTGTCCGACAGGGAGCTTGATCGCCTCGCCAGGAACGCACGCGAAGCGACAGAATTCCTGAAGGCTCTGGGCCATGAAGGCCGCCTGATGATCCTGTGCTATCTCGCTGGTGCTGAAAGATCGGTCACGGAGCTGGAAGATCTTCTTGCTGCACGCCAGCCCGCTGTCTCCCAACAACTGGCACGGCTGCGCATCGAGGGCCTGGTTGACACGCGACGCGACGGAAAGACGATCTATTACAAGATCGCCGACAAGCGGACTAGCAAGGCCGTCGAATTCCTTTACGATACGTTCTGCAAGAACTCGGACGACCCCTGTTGATCGAAGCAAAAAATCCATGATGGATATCCCTGCTCCGACTGTGGCCGCACTGGGCGGATTGGCCGGTGGCATCGCGCTGGGAGTAACGGCGCGCTGGGGTAGGTTTTGCACGCTGGGTGCAATCGAGGATGCCATTTTCGGCTCCAGCATGGACAGGATGCGCATGTGGGCGCTGGCAATCGCGGTTGCCTGTGTCGGTTCATTCCTGATCGCGGCAACCGGTCTGGTCGATATCGACGAGTCCTTTTACCTGATTGCACCAGCTTCCGTTTCGTCCACATTCGTGGGTGCAGTCATGTTCGGGCTTGGCATGGCCTTTGTCGGAACCTGCGGTTTTGGCATGCTGGCCCGCATCGGCGGCGGCGACCTGAAATCGATCGTGACATTCCTGGTCATGGGTGTGTCGGCCTATGCGACGGCACGCGGCGCCACGGGCTTGATCCGCATCTGGGCTTTTTCGGAGCCTGAAATCCGCTCCCAGCCAGCAGGCATTGCTCATACGCTTTCGCAGGTGACCGGCATATCCCAACTGATCATCGCCATTTCGATCTCGGCGCTGCTGGCCATCTGGGCGCTGCGTTCCGCTAGCCTGCGGGCAAATCCTGGAAGGCTGATTACCGCGCTTGGCGTAGGCCTGGTCATCGTCTGGGGCTGGCTGGTGACAGGCCTCATCGCGCGCAACGATTTCGAAACGACACAGCTCGTTTCGTACACTTTCAGCGTCCCTCCCGGGGAAACACTGATCTACTTCATGACAATGAGCGGCGCGCAACTCAACTTCGGAATTGGCGCAGTGGTAGGTGTTGTCATTGGCGCCTTTGCAACCGCGCTTGGCAAGAAGGAGTTCCGCTGGGAGGCCTGCGACGATGATGTAGAATTGCGCAGACAGATGGTTGGTGGTTTCTTGATGGGAACGGGCAGCGTTCTCGCGCAGGGGTGCACAGTGGGCCAGGGCCTTTCTGCCGCCTCCCTGTTGGCCTGGACAGTGCCTTTGGCACTTGCGGGCATGTTCATCGGAGCATGGTTCGGTCTCCAATACCTGATAACAGGCAGTGTGATCGAACCAGTTAGGGCTCTAACGACAAACTGGCGAAATGAAGGAGAAACTGGATGAAAAGAACATTGGCACTGGCTCTTGTGGCCGCGACCCTCGCTGGCCCCGCACTTGCCGAAGGCAGCGCGGCTGACGGGGAAAAGGTCTTCAAGAAATGTCAGTCATGCCACATGGTTGGCCCCGACGCGAAGGCGAAAGTCGGACCGATCCTCAACAATGTCATGGGCGCTACCGCAGGCACCAATGCGGATTTCGGCTCTAAATATTCGGGCGACCTGGTTGCAGCTGGTGAAGGCGGACTTGTCTGGAACGAAGAAACGATGACAACCTTCCTTGCCAAGCCCAAGGACCTGATCAAGAAGACCAAGATGTCCTTCGCCGGCTTGAAGAAGCCCGAGGAAATCGAGAACGTCATCGCCTACATCAAGACATTCAGCCCGGACTACAAGCCGGCCGAATAAGAAATACCAGCGCGGACCTGTCCCACGCCAAGAGGCTGCCAGACTTTCTGGCAGCCTTTTTTGTTTGCAGCCTCGCGCCCTTGATCATTGACAGGCGTTGCTGGCTGGCAAATATTCAACATCTTGAATGGGAATTCGGGAGGAGTGCCCATTTTTATTCGCATCTTGAAGATCGCTACCCTGGGCCCATCTGGCTTTCTGGCCCTTGTCGCGATTGCGGCAGCACTGCTTGCTGGCGAAGCGCTGGCTCAGGAAGGTGATATTGCCTATGGCGAATATCTCTCGGCGGAATGCGTGACCTGCCATCAGCTGGATGGAAGCAATGACGGCATTCCCGCCATTGTCGGCATCTCGCCAGACATCTTCATTCCGATCATGAAAGCCTATCGGAACAAGGAATGGGGAAATCAGGTCATGCAGACCATCGCTGGCCGCCTTGATGAAGAGATGATTGCCTCCCTCGCTCTTTATTTCAGTTCAATCAAACCAGCCAACTGACACAGCCCGGCAACAGGGAATGGAAAGGAACCAACCATGACCAGAATGAGCAGACGCCAATTCAACCTGTTACTGGCCGGCACTGCAGCAGCCGGCACGCTTGCAATGCCCCATATCGCGCGCGCGGCAAACCCGAAAGTGGTCGTGATCGGTGGCGGCGCGGGTGGAGCAACCGCAGCCCGCTACATCGCAAAGGATTCAAAGGGTGCTATTGACGTTACCCTCGTCGAAGCCTCGAAGCGCTACTACACATGCTTCTTTTCAAACCTCTATCTTGGCGGATTTCGCGACTATGAATCGATCGGACACTCCTATGAGGCCCTGGCATCGGTCCACGGCATCAATGTCGTGCATGACTGGGCTGCTGGCGTGGACCTTGCCGCGCGGACAGTCGGGCTGGCGTCCGGGGGATCGCTTCCCTATGACCGCCTGGTGATCGCACCTGGTATCGACATCAAGTATGATTCTGTCGCCGGATATTCCGCAGAAGCGCAATCGCGCATGCCACACGCCTGGAAGTCCGGCACACAGGTTCAGTTGCTCAAGGCGCAGGTCGAGGCAATGAAGGAAGGTGGAGCCTTCGTCATGGTTGCGCCCCCCGATCCCTATCGCTGCCCGCCCGGTCCCTATGAACGCGTCTCGATGATCGCGCACATTCTCAAGCAGAAGAACCCGTCCGCAAAGATCATTGTCATTGATCCGAAGGAGAAGTTCTCCAAGCAGGCGCTCTTCATGGAAGGCTGGGAAAAATACTATCCCGGCATGGTCGAATGGATTGGCCCCGGTGTCCATGGTGGAATCAAGTCGGTCAATCCGCAGTCCCTGGAGATCGAGACCGATCTCGATACGTTCAAGGCGGACGCTGCCTGCGTAATCCCGGCGCAGAAAGCGGGATCGATTGCCTTTGCCGCAGGCCTGACTGACGGAGACTGGTGCCCGATCGACCCGACGTCCATGCGCTCGCGCACCGATAACAATGTCTATGTCCTGGGCGATGCATCGCTTGCTTCCGCCATGCCCAAGTCAGGCTTCTCCGCGAACAGTCAGGCGAAGGTTGCGGCGATGATGATCCGTGGCGAACTGACCGGGTCGAAGACCTTCGACCCGCGCTATGCAAATGCCTGCTGGAGCCTGATCGCACCCAATGACGGCGTAAAGGTCGGGGCATCCTACAAGGGCGCGTCTGACAAGATCGAAGCCGTCGACACCTTTATCTCCCACACCGAAGAGGATGCCGAATTGCGCAAGCAGACCTATGAGGAATCGGAAGGCTGGTACAAGGGCATCTCGGCTGACATGTTCAGCTGACCGGACCTGCCTTGGGAAAGCAAATGCCCGCGTGCGAGCCCCGCGGGCATTTTCCCTACTGTACCAGGCGGAAACCGCCGTCCGACTTTTCGGCCCGGCCAAACCCGTTGCCCGGCAGATGATAGCCCAGCAGTTGCAGCTTTTCCGACGCCAGCCTGTCGAGCAGGCTTGCCCTGGCCGTTGCTCCCAGCGAGGGATCCTGATCCGATCCCGAATGCCAGTCTGAATGCGCAAAGGAAATGACGGGATGCGAGATCGCATCGCCAGTGACGATCAGGCTCTCGCTGCCACCCCTCACTTCGAAGGACAGATGACCGGGCGTGTGCCCGGATGTGTCGATAGCGGCAATGCCTGGAAGGATTTCCTCGCCTGGTTCCACAAAGATGATCGCTTCTTCCAGTGCTTCCAGATTTCGGCGTGCGCCAGCGAGGAATGCAAGGCGTTCTTCCGGCATCTTGTCGATCGTTTCGGGATCCGTCCAGAAATCCCATTCGGCGCGGCCGATCCGGAATTCCGCATTGGCGAACACTGGTTCGTCAAAATCGTCCAGAAGCCCCCACAGATGATCGGGATGGGCATGGGTAAAGACGACATGGGTGATGTCGTCGGGTGAAAATCCGGCTGCATCGAGATTGTCTAGCAGTTTTCCCGCCGTAGGCATGAAATTCGCTCCCGATCCAACGTCGAACAGGATCCGGTTTTCTCCAGCCTCCACCAGCGCAAGATTGCAGCCCGGCTCGTTTCTTTCCGTTGAAAGTCCGTTCGCCTTCAGCAGGTCGAGAAGCTCGGTTTCGGGCACTTCTGGAGCAAGCATCGAAACCGGCAAGACCAGATTTCCGTCGCTGATCGAGTGAACCTTTGTATCGCCCAGCATGATGGACGACGATGCCAGCGCGCGCAGATCAGGCAGCGTCTGGATCAGGCCTGCACCCATCACGATGCCGGAAGCCTTAAGCAGCTGTCGGCGGTCAAGGATCAGGTTACGGGGGAAATTTGCACGATTGACGGACATGGCACTTCTCCCTTGCCGATTCAACCGCGCCGATGGCGCAAGATTGAATGGCGCAATCAATTGAGACAATGCTGCACCGATCATTCCAATCGGGAACTGGTCGGGAGACGGCATGAAAACATATTATAGTTTTTGAATATGAATGCAACACTCGCCGCGTGGCCACATGGGCGCTCCCCCTTTACGGCGTGCCCTTGAAATCCTTGGCCAGCAGATAAAGCTCGACCGACTTGTCGCGCGATGCCGGTGGCTTGACGTGAATGACACTGCGGAAATTGCGTTTGAGCTTGTTGAGCAATTCGCCTTCCGTGCCTCCCTGGAAGGTCTTTGTCAGGAAATGGCCGCCCGGCTCCAGAACCTCAATGGCAAATTCCAGCGCCACCTCGACCAGATGCATGGTGCGAATGTGATCGGTCTTGCGATGGCCGATGGTTGGAGCTGCCATGTCGGAAAGAACGACATTGGGCCGATGCCCGCCAAGCGCATCCATCAGGGCAGTGGGGGCAGCGTCATCGAGAAAGTCCATCTGCAGGATGGTTGCGCCGGGAACGGGGCTCATTTCCAGATAATCGATGCCAACGACCCTGATATCGTCGACCGTCGATCCCGTACGTTCCACTGCCACCTGGCACCATCCGCCAGGCGCGGCTCCCAGATCGATGACACGGTCGCCACGCCGGATGATCTGATGGCGATCATCGATTTCCTTGAGCTTGTAGGCTGCGCGCGAAGCATAGCCTTCGGCCTTGGCTCGCCGGACATAGGGGTCATTGAGCTGGCGTTCGAGCCACATCTGCGAGGAAAGCTTGCGTCCCTTGGCCGTGCGTACGCGTACATGCATGCCGCGCTCACCTGCGCCGCGTCCCGAAGTCGGGGAACCGGATTTGCCGCCGCCGCGACCCTTCGCGCCGCTCATCTCACCTTGTCCCTTCCGCTCTCATATGCACGTCCAGTGCCATGTTGGTTGCCTCCCCACTCGCCAGCCGCGTGCATCAGTTCCGACAATATGCCTTCGCGCAGCCCCCTGTCCGCCACTCTGAGCCGCGGACTGGGCCAGGTCTCCCGGATCGCTTCCAGAATGGCACATCCAGCCAGCACCAGGTCCGCGCGTTCGCGCCCGATACAGGGATTGAGCGCACGCGCCTCATAATCCATGGCGACCAGGTCGCCTATCACCTTGTCGACCTCTACCGAAGAAAGCCAGATGCCATCGACCTTGCGCCTGTCGTATCGGGGCAGTTCAAGATGAACGCCGGCAATTGTCGTCACCGTGCCGGACGTGCCAAGCAGGTGCGTCTTTTCCGGATGCCAGATGCTCGAAAGCCGGTTGCGCCCTTCAAACGCATCAAGATGCTCGCGCACCTCTGCCACCATCGCAGAAAAATTTTCGCGCGAAACATTGCGCCCGCCATGGCGCTCGGACAGGGTAACGACACCGAGCGGCATCGAGGTCCAGGCGACAATCTGAGGAGAGACCAGACCGCCGCTCCTGCCTCCATTTGCTTTTCCCGTACCCTGGCGGCGATCAACGAGGATCAGTTCGGAAGAGCCTCCGCCGATATCGAAAAGCACCGCCCCGTGGGAACCGGGATCCATAAGGCTCCCGCAGCCTTCCGCAGCAAGCCTTGCTTCGGTTTCCCGGTCGACTATTTCCAGATCAAGCCCGGTCTCGCGTTTCACCCGTTCGAGGAATTGCGCACCATTTTCCGCCCTTCTGCAGGCTTCCGTGGCGATCAGCCGCTGAGCCGCGACCGGGCGCGCATGCAGCTTGGCTGCACAGATCGAAAGGACTTCCACCGCCCTGTCCATGGCGGCATCGGAAAGCCTGCCATTGGCCTGCAGCCCCTCTCCCAGCCTGATGATGCGCGAAAAGGCGTCGACGACCCTGAAACGACCAGGCCCGGTGGGAACCGCCATCAGAAGCCTGCAATTGTTGGTGCCAAGATCGAGTGCGGCAAATACCGGCCTGCTGCCATGGCCGGGCCTTGGGGTCTGGGAACGGGCAGGATAGCCCGAAACTGCGTCAGGCCGTCTTGGATGCGACGGCCTTTCATGGCGGCCCCCTCCCCGCTTCGACTGGCGTTCAATACCCTGCGAGGGATCAAAACGCGCTTCCTCGCGTGGGCGGACAGGCGGGCGAAGGTTCCTTATCTGGCCGGACGCCTGACTGTCAGCGGACTGGTTGGCGTGACCAGCCTGTCCTGAATGGGCAGACTGACCCGCCTGCCCCGCATGTGCAGCCTGACCAGCCCGGCCAGGATGACTGCCGCCGTTGCGCTTTCGTCGGCGTTTTCGGCCAGGACGGGCACCGGGATTGGCATGGGAACCATTATGGGAAGCAGCACTGGAATCGTTTTCGCGACCGGACCGGGAACCAGCCTCCGCGCCACCTTGCCTGTTGGCTGCGCCGCCAGGCACGGATTTGCCGTTGCCTGCCCTTGAATGGCGGAACTGTCCTGCCTTTGAATGCGCTCCCGTCCCGCCCGTGCCACCTGGAGACACGTTCGCCGCGCTGGGCTGGCTGCCCTGGGCGGCTGCGGGCACCGGTCCGTTACCACGCCTGCGTGATCGTTTCCGGCGCCTTTTGCGGGCGGGCGCCCCGGCGGACTCCTGTCCGCCCTGTGATGGGTCGCTCACGCCATATCCTTTCGCCGCACCCGGCGCCGCTCGCGCTCACGCAGCGTCAGCCATATGTCCGGCACTTGTCCATTGTTGCGCCAAGCCTAACATTGGCCTGCCCCGTTACCAAGCCAAAAGATCAAATGGCGAGGTTGCAAATGGTCACCCGAGTATCTATACAGACCCACCTGAACGGACCGCTGGCATCCATGCCCCTGGCGGATCCTGTTGGGGAATAGGTTAACGGTAGACCAGCGGACTCTGACTCCGTTAGTCCTGGTTCGAATCCAGGTTCCCCAGCCAACCACCTCGCTTTTTCACCCGGACTTGCGCCTGGCGACTTATTCCTGCGGTATTTCCGTGGGTTGGCGCCAAACGGGTCAGTTCTAAGTGGAAATCAACGGTGCCTGCTCACCGCGCCTGGACTTGTAGGTGCAGAGGGAGCGGTCGATCCTCAGCGCATGACACGCCTTGCGGGTCGACACCTTCCTAGTCTCCCGGACTTCATCCACAAGCTGACGTCGGCGGGCAGGCTTCAGAGCTTTTTTGAAAGCACATCCTGCAGCATGGCCTTGTCCAGGCTGAGGTCCGCGACAAGCCGCTTGAGCTTGGCGTTCTCCTCTTCGAGCTGGCGCAGCCGTTTCACCTCTGACGGCATCAACCCGGCTTATCGCTTGCGCCAGTTGTAGAACGTCGCCTCCGATATCCCGGCCTTGCGGCAGACCTCGCCAACCGCCGTGCCATCCTCAGCCTGCTTCAAGACAAAGGCGATTTGCGGCTCCGAAAACTTCGATGCCTTCATGGGACTCTCCATCTCCCGGTCGAGGGATCATAATTGGAAAATTCCAGCCATGAATGGTCCAATTTGGCGGGAGCACGTCATCATTTCAGGCGTTTGCGAATAATCCTTAGCTTGCTGAAAGCCGCCGCTGGGTTCCGTTAGCCCGTATAGATGTAGCGCAGGAGCGTGCGCGTGCTCCGGTTTCCGGCATGGGATCAAGACCTCGTGCGTCCTGCGCAGAATGCCGAGTGACGTGTAGCTGACGCTTTCTCTTCATTGTGAAGCAATTGCGTTCGTTCTCAGGACTATTGCACCCTAACCGCCAGCTTTGAGCTGTTCAGCAAACCCGCTCACCGCCGTTGCCATAAACAGCATTTCCAATCCCGAAAATACGAACTCTGCCTTCAATTCCTCTATGCCGCGCTTTCTTTCTTCAGGCGACCATGCAGGCAGGACCAGCGCCTTTCCGCTGGCATGAGCAGCAGCGGCGATTGTTTCGATGTCGCTCCAATCCTCGGCAGTGCGCTTGTACATTCCCCGGCCACGGCGCAGCGACAGGTCGGTGGGTCCGGGAAACAGCCCGTCAACCGTCGGGAGGGCCGCAATCCTGGCCGCATCAGCGAGAGCTCCAGCCGTCTCGATCATGGCGAAGCAACGTGTCCTGCGATCCGTATCGCCGAACCACTCGTCGGACTGAAACTTGTAGCCCATGGCCCGGCCGCCCGCGAGGCTGCGATCCCCGGTAGGGGGAAATTTCGTGTAGCTGGTCACCAGCCTGGCATGTTCGAAGTCCTGCAGATGCGGGATCATCACGCCATCGGCGCCGAAATCCAGAACGGTCTGGATCGGGCTGCGCTCCGGCGCCAGCACCTTGCAGAAGACCTCCATCCCCAATCCTTTCAGGAAGGGGATGAAGGTATGCAGCGTTTCGTGACCGAAAGGCCCGTGCTCGACATCGAGAATGACCCGCCTGAATCCGGCAATGGCCAACATTTCTGCCATCTGCCAATTCGGCGTTGTCAGCCAGAAGCCCATTACTCGATCGGAGTTCAGGTTTTTCGCCATCTGCCCGAGCCTTTCCGGTTCAACCGCGCGTCGATGCGACGATCGACTCGATCTGGGAAATCAGTTCGGGGTCGATCTTTTCCTTCCAGCTGTCGTAGACAGGCCGTGTCGCGTCCCTGAAGGCCGCCAGTTGGTCCGCTGTTGGAACATGCACGTCGACGCCAAGCTCAGCCGCCTTGGCCACATCGTCGGCGAAGACTGCGCGAACTTCGTCGACATTTGCCTTTGCGGCCTCAATCGCGGCAGCCCGTACGACTTCCTTGTCTTCGTCCGACCAGGATTCCCAGGCATCACGGTTCACTGCGAACAGCAGTATCTCGTTCATGTAATTCCACTTGGTCACGTATTTCTGTCCAAGCGTGTTCATCTTGACGAGGAAGTAGATCTCCATCGGATTTTCGCCGCCATCGACTGCGCCAGATGCGAGTGCGCTCTGGGCATCCGCCCAGTTCATCGCAACAGGATTGGCGCCGAAATTGGAGAAAACCTCATTCATCATCGGATTGGGCGGCAATCTGAACTTGAGTCCCTTGAGGTCCTCCGGCTTGAGGATTGGCCGGGTGCTTGTATGGACCTGCCGGAAACCCGTCTCGCCGACCGCAAGTGGTTCGACACCGGCAGCGCGTACCTTGTCGAAATACTTGCCCATGAACTCGGCATCGTTCCAAACGGCATCCAGCGCCTTGTGGTCGGGAAAGAGGAAAGGAGGCGTGAAGCAGCCAAGGCCACGCACCGTACCAGCCCAATTTCCTGGCGCGCCGACGATGAGGTCGATATCGCCCTGGCGAAGCGCCGAGAACTCCTTCGTCTGGTCACCTTGTACGAGCGCGGCGCCGGGATAGAGCTTGGCGTTGATGCGCCCGCTGGTGCGTTCCGTAATCGCAGCAGCCCATTTCTCGCCGGCGCGCCCCCACGCAAAGGCAGGTGTTACGACCGTTGACATGCGGTATTCGGACTTCAGGCTGGCAGCAAAGCTCAAACGAGGCATTGCAAGCGCACCGGCAGCAACGGTTCCTGCTTTAAGGAAATCTCTGCGTTTCATGTGTATTACTCCCTTTCTGGTGGACTAGTATTGAAAATACTGCGGCAGCCAGGTCGCGAGGCCGGGAACAAAGACCACCAGCAGTGCGGCAACGGCAAAGCTGGTCACCAGCCATCCAACCCAGGGCACGGTCTCTTCGACACTGATCCCGGCAATACGGCTGGTCACCAACAGATTCACAGCCATTGGCGGCGTGAAGGTTCCGATCGAGATTGCCATGGTGATCAGGATCCCGAACCAGACGGGATCCCAATCGAAAATCTGCATCAGCGGAACCATGAGCGGCAGGAAGATCAGGAATATCGATACGCCGTCCAGGACCACACCGATCAGCAGCAGCATCGCCATGACGGCGAGAAGCGTGGCGATTCTGCCCCAACCCAAATCCGTGATCGCCTGAACGATGGGCTCAGCCATGCCGATGGTTGTCACCGAATAGGCGAAGATGCTCGCCAAGGCGATCACGATCATGATCACCGCTGAAGTCTCCGCTGCATCGCTAAACAGGCCCGGGAGATCGCGCATGGCAATCGTCCTGTAGACGACAAGGCCTATGAACAGCCCCAGAATCACCGCCACCACCGCCGCTTCGGTGGGCGTGAAGATCCCCGCGCGCATGCCTCCCAGAATGACGATCGGCGTTGCCAGACCCCAGGAAGCCTCACGCAGGCTTGACCAGAATGGAGGGCGATCCAGCATGTGTTCGTCTCGTCCGAATCCATGGCGGCGCGACACCAGGATTGCCGGAACGATCAGGGCGATACCAGCCAGGAACCCGGGCAGGATGCCGGCCGCGAACATCGCAGGCACGCTCGCGCCGGGGACGCTGATCGAATACACGATGAGGGCGATCGAGGGGGGCACGAGAATCTCAACCGAAGTGGCTGCCCCGACCACGCTTGCCGAAAATGCCGGTTTGTAACCTGCGCGGATCATCGGACCGATCATCACGCCGCCGACGGCTGCTGCGCCAGCCACGGCCGAACCGCTGATTCCGCCCATCGCTATTGCCACGAGAATCGCAACGGTTGGCAGCATGCCGGGCCCACGCCCCACGCAGGCAGTTGCAAAATTGACGATCCGGCTGGCGACGCCCGACCTTTCGAATATGACCCCGACGAGAACGAACATCGGAAGAGCGAGCAGCGGAAACTTGGAAACGCCTGCAAGCGCGTTCTGCCCGCCGGCAATCAATCCGAACCAGCGGCTGTCGGGGTTGTCGAGCGCGATTGCCAGCAGGCCGCCAATGCCCAGACTTGCCGAAACCGGCACGCCAAGGATCATGAGGAAGGCAAACACGATGAAGAGCACGAAGGCTGTCATGCCTTCTCCTCCCTGGTGTCTGACGCTTCCGTGTCTCCCTTGCGGCCAAGGGCCAATGCCCGGAGACTCAGGACGAAGATCAACAGAGCTATCGGCGTAGTGAACATCCAGCGCGGCACATCCACGCTCGATGCCAGTTCGCCCCAATACCATTCGTCATAGGCAATCTTGGCGACCAGGATCGCGAGCGCCGCGAACACCAGGGCCATTGCCAGACGGG
Source organism: Rhizobiaceae bacterium (assembly GCA_049289295.1). Taxonomy (GTDB): domain Bacteria; phylum Pseudomonadota; class Alphaproteobacteria; order Rhizobiales; family Rhizobiaceae; genus BOKV01. The sequence goes on along the minus strand of JBATLL010000041.1, from coordinate 88,102 downwards.
ACAGCAATATCAGCCGTCGCCGCCATTGCGCGCGATTGGTTCCATAGAGAATCTCGATTCGGATGTGGCTGTTGCGCAGCGTGGGTCCCGCGGCGCCAGCAAACACCATGATCACCATGGCAAGAACCGCGAAATCCTCGGTCCAGGCAAAAGAGAAATTCGTGAAATAGCGGACAATGACGTTCGCAAACGTGATCAGAACTATTGCGAGAAGTGCGAGACTGGCCACGAACTCTTCTGGCAGCCAGCGGCGCCGAGGGGGCTTTTCATCGGCGTTTGTGCGTTCAGCGGACATGCTTCTCAGCTTCCGCTCGCAGCCATGGCCTGTCGGATCTTTTCCGAGGCGCCGGATATCGATCCGATCTTCTCGCCGGCACGCATGCGCTGAAGCACCTCGATCTCGAATTCCTGCATTGCGATCGCCTTTCTGGCCAGGGTTTCTGCGCCATCGCGCTTCAGCACCACAACGCCGGAATCGTCGGCGAGGACGATATCGCCAGGGCATACGACCTGGCCACCGACCGTCACGGCTACATTCAACGCGCCGGAGATTCCTAACTGTTTTGTCGTTATCGGCGATACGCCGCTTGCCCACATGGCGAAACCGGAAGTCTGGAAATCATGAAGATCGGTGATCGGTCCATCCACGACCCCGCCAGCCATGCCGGCGATAGAGGCTGCATGTGTCACCATCCCGCCCCAGCATGCGTGGCGCGTATCGCCGCACCGTTCCACCACGATGAAATCGCCGGGCCGGCCCACGCTGACGGCGTGATGCAACATGACAGAATCCATGGCAGGAATGCGCACGGTTACCGCGCATCCCACGACCCGCTTTCCGGGGAGTACCGGTTTGATGGAAGGGTGCATGAAACCGTCATGCAAGACATGCCCGATGGTGGCGGTTTCGACCTTCTGCAGCAGGGCGGACAAATCGTCCGGGAGCGGTTCCGGCATGTCACCGATCTGGAACATGGGTATCAGCCTTTCAGAACATGGTGATTGTGAACCGGCACCCGCATCCGGGCATTCTCCATGTATTCCCGGTCGATTTCCACGGTTACATGGCCCACCTTGTCCGAGGATAGCGCAATGACGTGCCCCCATGGATCGGCAACCAGGCTGTGGCCGAAACACGTACGATGCCCATTGGCATGGGAAAACACCTGTCCGGGGGCGGCAACATAACAGCCGGTTTCGATTGCCCTGGCACGCAAGAGCACTTCCCAGTGGTCGCGTCCGGTATCGAGCATGAAGGCGGAAGGTACCAGGATCACCTCGGAACCCTGATCACGCAGTGCGCGAAACAGCTCCGGAAAGCGCAAGTCGTAACAGATGGTGCAGCCGATGCGCCATCCGTTGAGTTCATAGCTCACCACCTTGTCGCCGCGGCAGATGATGTCGGACTCCCGGATGACATCGCCATTTGGCAGGTCGACGTCGAACATGTGCATCTTGCTGTAACGGGCAATCTCGGCGCCGTCCGCGCCGTGCACGACTGTGGTGTTGTAGGTCTTGCCCTCCCGCAGCTCTGCGAGCGAGCCTGCATGAATCGGCTTTCCCACCTCCCTTGCAAGTTCCGCCATGGTGCTGTTGATCTCATCGAAATGCTGCCCGGCATCTCGGTGCTCGACTATCGAGTTGCCCATGAAGGCGTAGTACTCCGGCAGCGCAATGAAATCCGTGCCGGCATCAGCCGCGCGCAGGACAATTTCCCTGATAACGGCCAGGGACTTTGTGAAGTCATTCTGGGGGTTGTTCTGGACGAGTGTAATCCGCATTGCGCCTCTCCCTGTCCATGGCAGGTTAAGGCGTCACTTACTCAAAAAATATCAAATTGTATTTCCTGTATTTATCAAGAAAAATTTGATCATTCGCCGATTTCGTGATGGGCCATTATCGTGCCTTGCGGCTGCTCCCTGCAGAAGTCGAGTGCAACCTTTCGCGCCGTATCGGCGATGGCGGCGATAAGCGGACCGCGCTCGCTGTCCATGAACGCGATCTTGACATCAAGATCAGGCAAGTTCGGTTCGATTTCCAGCAGTAGCAGTCGTCCTGACGAAATCTGGTCCTGCAGAAGCACGACAGGCAGTGCCGCGATTGCAAATGCGTCCTCGACCAGCCGCAGCATGGTAGCCATTGATGTTCCGCAATAGATGCTCTGCCGCGAGGATACCGGCAGCAGCAGTTCCAGCAACTGGCGATGCGGAAGAGATCCGGAAGAGTAGGAAAGAATGGGATAGCTGGCCAATGCCTCGATGGTCAGCTTCGTCTGCCCACCGGTCAATTCCGGGCTCGCCACCCAGCTGAGCGGCATTCGAAAAAGCCGGTGGCTTCTGATACCCTTGGCAAAGACCTGTCGGATCACCACGGCAATATCGAGTTCACCGTGGCTCAGCGCCTCCATCAGCCGTTCACTGGTGCCGGAAATGAGGTCGAAATCCACATTTGGGTATTGCCGGTTCAAGGTTCGCAGCAATTGCGGCAGAATGACCGATGCCGCGGTATCGATTAGTCCGAGCTTCAGGTGCCCCTGATAGGCTGCTCGTTCCTTTGCCCGCAAAGCGAACTTGTCCGCCGCCATGACCACGGTTTCGGCATACATCAGTACTTCGCGGCCCTTCGCAGACAATTGGACCCCGCGACCGACCCGGTCGAAAAGGCTGGTGCCGAGTTCATCCTCCAGTGCCGATATTCGCGCAGACAAGGTCGCCAGTGTCGTGTTCAACCGCTCCGCCGCGCGGCTGAAGCTGGACAACCGTGCTGCCCACACAAAGGCCTCGATGGATTTCAGGTTCATGCATTATCAGTAATTCTAGGCCAGACGCGGCGCAAGTTGTATTGGCCAGTGAGAGTACGCTCAGGGAGCAATGCCGATGGCTCTGCGAGAATGTGTGTGTGGCTCGACCCAATGAATTTTACGGCGCGCGGCTCTTCGAGTTCTCCAATCCATGAAAGGTTTGGCACTCTACATGGCGTTCCTTTGAGCAATGGCAAACGCAGTGAACTTTGCCTCGACCTGGATAACAGAGTGTCCGTTCCGCATAGCCATAGACTGAAAGCTGCCATTCCGCTCCCGGCCCCTTTGGTTCATTGTGCTCGCCTATCCTCCTGACGGCCAATAGTGGCCAAAGGAGAATGGAAATGGGAATTGCACAATACGATCCTGCCGCGCTCGGCAGGCCAGCATGGAACGCCGGTCGAATGGTCGGTGCCAAGAAGCCGCTCAAGCAACACCAGATCTGGGCGATCCGCTTTTTTCTCGATCGGGAAGGACGGATGCGCGATCGGGCGCTTTTTGATCTCGCAATCGACAGCAAGTTGCGCGGTTGCGATCTGGTGAAGTTGAAGATCGGAACTCTGGTCAGCGGACCAACGATCCGCATGCGCGGCTTGTTGATGAATGGGTCACGGCAATCGGTCTGCGGCCGCAGGACTACGGCACTCATTCCCTGCGCAGGACAAAGGCGGCATCAATGTTACCGGAAGATGGAAGTATGGCGCTAGATCATTCTGCATGGAGGTAGGTGGACACGGCCGCTTTCAGAGTGTGAATTGAACCACCGATCTTGAGAAACAATATTGATCCTGTTGCTTAACGCCAAAGGCAGCAAAGGGCCGGAAGCGACAATGGCATCTACGGGCGGAAAGCAGACGCTCGGCGCACAGGATCTCCATGTCGGGAGGCCTCTAGAACACCGGCTGTTCTTGGGACCCAAGCAGTGGCTTTTGGAAAGGATTGAAGAAACTCGTCCCATAAGAAGGAGTACCATCCTACCCGCAAAAGGCCATGGTGAGGGCCTGCCACTGGGTCGGCGAACACTGGTAGGGCGGCGCGAGGAGCCAATAACTTTCCTCGGGCCGCAGGCTATGCGCATCCAGCCGGACCACCCGCCCGGCTGCAAGGGACGCCGCGGCCAGCGGCAGCGAGGCCAAGAGCACTCCAGCCCCGGCCTCTGCTGCCGAAAGAGCCGCGATGAAACTGTCAAAGCGCAACTGCGGCGCGGTGCTTTCCATGGCACCCCAGTCGGACCAGCCGCGCCTCGGGCCAGAGAGCGTGATGCGGGGCTTCCTGCGCCAGTCGCCCTCTGCGAGGTCCGGATGGGCCACCGGGGCAAGCGCTTCGTCAAACAGTTTGGCGGCCCGGTAGCCGGACCAAGGGCCAATGCCATAGCGTATATGGACGCCGCCACCTTTGTCGAAATCCTTTTCTACGACCATGGTCGAAAAGGAAAACTGCAGTCGATCCTCGGCTTTCACCCGGGCAAGGCGCGGGACAAGCCATGCTTGAATGACCGACGCACTGGCCGCAATTGTGATCCGCCGCGCGCCTCTGCCGAACAAGTCGTCCGCCGTTTGCTGGATCGCGCGCAAGTGGGTGCTGACATGGGGCAGCCATGCCTCGCCCTCGACCGTCAGAGTCACGCCGCGCGGTTTGCGCAAGAACAAGCGCACACCCAAGCGCGATTCAAGATGCCCAATGCGCTGGCTGATCGCGGCCTGGGTGACCGACAATTCGCCCGCCGCCGCGATGAAGCTTCCCAAACGTCCGGCCGCATCGAAGGCACGCACCCATTCAAGCGGGATAAGACGATCTGACATTAGAAAAGCGCCCTCTCAAATACTGAATTGCTATGTTGTCCTTATCTATATTTTCGCCAGACTGCCATTGAATTTGATCCATGAGGCCATAATGTTCGATGCAAATCTCAGCGCCGATGGGCGCGTTCTGACCGTGACCCAAGCCGGACAAACGCCCGCGCGGTTTCACGCCGCATGGCTGCGGGACAACGCTTGGGATGCGGGCACCCGTGCGCCCGGAAATGGTCAGCGGTTGATCACCTTGGCCGATATTCCGCGCGATACCCATATCCACGCGGCCAGCGTGAAGGGCGGCATTGTCACCTTGGTCTTCATGCCCGAAGACAAGGCAATAGACTATGATATCAAGACCTTGCTTGGGCAGCGCTATGACCGGCAAACCGCACGGCAACCCGGCTGGACGGCCCCGCAGATCGAGACCTGGGATGCGGGGCTGATGGGGTCGGTTCCCGTGGCAAGCTTGCCAGGGCTTCAGTCCGACGCGGCGGCGAAACACGCCTGGCTGGCACAGGTTGCGCGCTATGGCTTTGGCAAGCTGACCGATGGCCCGGTGCGCGATGGTGCGCTGTTCGAGGTGGTGGATCTGTTCGGCTATGTGCGCGAAACCAACTATGGCCGCAAGTTCGAGGTCCGCACCGAGGTGAACCCGACCAATCTTGCCTATACCGGGCTGGGCCTTCAGGCCCATACCGACAACCCCTACCGCGACCCCGTGCCGACGGTGCAGGTGCTCTATTGTCTCGAATCCTCGGCAGCGGGCGGCGAAAACATGGTGGTGGATGGCTTTGCCTGCGCCTTGCGCCTGCGCGAAAAAAACCCGCACGGCTTTGCGCTGCTTTCGAGATACTGCGCCCGGTTTGAGTATGCGGGCGAAGCGAATGTGCGGCTGCGGTCGCGCCGTCCGATGATCGAGCTTGCCCCCGATGGCGAGCTGATCGGCGTTCGTTTCAACAACCGCTCGACCGCAGCAATCACCGATGTGCCGTTCGACGACATGGAAGCCTATTATGCGGCCTACCGCCAGTTTGCGGAAATCATCGATGACACGGCAATGGAAGTCACCTTTCGCCTGAACCCCGGGGAAAGCTTTGTCGTTGACAACACGCGGGTTCTTCATGCGCGCAAGGGCTATAGCGGTGCCGGGACCCGTTGGCTGCAGGGCTGTTACGCCGACAAAGATGGACTAAGCTCCACTCTTGCGGCAATGGACGCGCGACTGGAGGCTGCCGAATGACCGCCCTCAATGCACAAACCATCGTGCCCTTTCTGGCCGATATCTTTGAACGCCGCGGAGGCGAGGAATACCTAGGCGAGCCCGTCACCATGGCCCAGCACATGCTGCAAGGGGCGACGCTTGCGGAACGCGCCGGGGCACCCGAGGTGGTGATTGTCGCGGCCCTTTTGCATGACATCGGGCATTTTACCTCCGAGTTCGGAACCTACCACCCCGACGACACCGAAGATCGCCACCACGAGGATGCCGGCGCCGAGGTTCTGGCCCCCTTCTTTCCCACCTTGGTCACCGATTGCGTGCGCTATCATGTGGCCGCAAAACGCTATCTCTGTGCGACAAGGCCGGAGTATTTCAACCGCCTGTCCCCAGCCTCGGTTCATACCCTTGGCTTGCAGGGTGGCCCGATGAATGCCGCCGAAGTCGCGGAATTCGCCCGCAACCCGAACCTCGACCAGATCATTCAGGTCCGATATCTGGATGAGGCGGGCAAGGACGCAGATATGGAAACCCCGCCCTTTGCGCATTTCGCGCCAATGGTGCAAAGAGTGGTTGACGTGCATTGCAAGGGTGACGCCGTCGCAAGCCACGAAGGCCGCGCAGAATAGGGCGCGCCCCGGCCCAAGGCGAGATTTGACTGGCAGCTTTGGGCCCGAAGCGACAATGGCCTCTACGGGCGGGAAGCGCCTGGGCATGCGGTGTGTGCCAGGTGTTCAGTCCCGGCATTTGATGGATTGTCAATCGGCATTGAATATTGACCCCTTCACTTCGATGAATTGCGCCGCATGGGTCACCGGCTCGAAGACGATCACGAATGCCTCCGGCAACAGGATGGCGATCATCGCCTTGTCCCCGGCAGGCAATTCCAGTGCTTCCAGAATGAATTCATTGACATTCGCCTCGTAGCCATCCGAGGGAAGATCAATGCCTGATCCCCAGTAGACCTGCCTGAAATATTCAAGAGGAGGCAGTTGATGGGGGTTGTGCGCGCCGATCTTGCGAACACGCGGATTGACCGTGAAGGTTACCTCCAGCATTTCATCGAGACTCGGCCCATAACCGGCCGCGCACAAGGCGCATGAATAGGTATCGCTCTCTACCGTCCGCAACGAAGTGTTGGCATCCAGTATCCCGCCGCATCCGGGACAAAGCACGTTCCAGCTCAGGTCAAACATGCCCAGTCGCGAGGCATGCAGGAACCCTGCTATCGCATGTTCTTCATCAAGCTGGTGGGCGGAAGCAAATGCCAGGGCGTTGATATTGCAAAGCTGGCGATCGGGCGCATCGAGAAGGAAAGCCTGCAACGCCGACGCAAATGCAGGCTGCACTGACTGCTGCAGCACATCGAAAAGCGAATATGCCTCGTTCATGACGGTGGGAACTCCATCACGCTCCCCGCATCAATGAAATACCTGTCGCGAACTGCGCGCCAGTAGCTCATCGGCATCGCCATAACGATGATCTGCGCGATAGCCTTGACCTTGTCTTCTGCAGGCTACGGAAGCTCGTCCCGCTCAACCTTCGGAAGACAGGCCGGGCTTAACCCATTCATCCTGGCCACTTCACGCAGGCCGATTTCCCGCGCTTCGCTCTCCGAACCATCCCGTTGACATGCTTGGATTCCGGCTCGCTGCTTGCAATTCAACATACCCAACAGACAGTGGCAGCAGACCATTTTTACCTGCAGTTCAGGAAGAACGGGCGCGGATGACCGCATCAACGGCTATTGCGGTTCCCGCGCCAACGATGATCGGGTTGATCTCGACTTCGGCCAGGGTATCGCGCAAGTCCCACGCAAGACGTGACAGGGCTGCCGCTGCATGGGCCAGCGCCTGGCTGGCAAGGATTGGTCGCTCGCGAAAACCCGACATCAGTCTGGCAGCCCGTAACCGTTTGATGGCCACCGCAGCCTCCTTTGGCGAAAAAGGTGCCATCAACAGGACGTTTTCGTCCAGCAAATCCACGAACACGCCTCCTGGCGCGATGCGAACCGCAGGACCGAAATCGGGGTCATTGATCGCGCCCAGCGACCACTCGACGCCAGCCTCGACCATTTCAGCTACCAGAACGTCCCCCTCGAACCTGGACGCAAGTGAATCATAGGCCAGGGCAACGCCCTCCGCAGTCGCAAGACCGGGCTTGACACCCCCCTTGTCGGACTTGTGCGAAAGCCCGGGTTGCGCGGTTTTGAGAACAACGCTCCGGTCAATCTGCCGTGCAGCCAGCAGCGCTTCGTCCTTCGAACGGGCCAGTGCGTGCGGCGGGCAGGCGATGCCGTAATCCGAAAAAAGTGCATATCCTTCGGCTTCACCAATCCAGTCGCGGCCACGAAACGCTGTGCGCCAGTGCTCGGCGCGTTCGTGCGGTAGTTCGGGTGCTCGAAACCGGGCAATGGGGCTTTGGCTGTGGTCATGCAGCGCACGCACTGCGGCCATGGCATTCTGCATGCCGCTGACAAGGGGAATGCCCAGATCGGCGAACCGTTTCGCCAGCGCCGCGTCATCGCTACGCGAGAAATTCGAAACTGCCGCAACGGGCTTGCCGGTTTGGCGAAACGATTCTTCCAGCACTTGGGCATGCATCTCGTGCAGGTAGTAATTGCCACGCCAGTTCAGCACATAAAGCCCGGTGCCAACGCCCGGGTCCGACATCATTGCCGTGAAGGCCTCTGTATAGGTTTTTTGCGCACCCCGACCCGTACCCCAGGCATCAAGCGGATTGTCTGCAGAAATTCCAGGTTCGAGAACAGCCTGGATGCGGGCCACGGTTTCCGGGGCAAGTGCGGCATAGGAAAGGCCGTGGTCCTCCGCCATATCGGCTATCAATTCGCGCTCACCACCGGAGTCGTGGATAGACGCGATACCGGGTGCGGTTGCGCGCCGCCCCTGCGCGAACAGGGCCAGCATCGCAGCCATCTCGTCGAGTGAGCCTGCAATATGCCCGCCGAGCCGCCGCACCAGTGTGCGGAACACGTCGTCATCCCCGACCAGCGCACCCGTATGCGATATCGCCATACGCGCGCCCAGTGTGGAGCGACCGATCTTCAGGATCACGACCGGCATGTCACGGGCCGCAGCCGCCTCCATCGCCGAGATGAAGCCCTGGGGGTCGCGCACCGTTTCGAGAAACAGACCAACTGTGCGGGTCTCGGGCTGATCGACCATCCATCGCAGGTAATCGGCTGCAGTAGTGACGGTTTCCGACCCGGTACTGACGGTTTGCGAAAAACGGAGCCGCCGGTCATTGTTCATCAGCGCTCCGAGTATGGAACCGGATTGCGTGATCAACCCGATACCACCAGTTGCAAGGTCGAGTGGTGCGGGAAAAGGCGTAACACGCAAGCCGATTGTGAGATTGTGGAACCCCATGCTGTTGGGCCCGCACAAGGTTGCCCCGGCCTCCCGCACACGTTGACCAATGCGATTGCGCATCGTGGCATCGGGGCATTCGGAAAATATCGTCAGCGCGCGCGCGCCGACGCAAAGCGCTTCGTCCAGTGCCGCTTCGACCTGCGCAGTTGCCACCGACAACACGACATGCTCGGGCGCTTCGGGCAAGTCGGTGAGACCGGCCACTACCCGGCCGTCAGTCTGTGCGGCAAGCCGAGGATTGACCCGCATGATCCGGCCGACGAACCCACCCTCGCTCGCCATCCTGTCTAGGGCAAGGCCATAGGAATCGGGCCGGTCCGACACCCCCACAAGGGCGATGCTTGCTGGCGCAAGCAACGCATCCATTGCAGGTTTGAGGAGAAAATGGTCGTTCATGCCGCAGCCTCACCGATAGGATCAAAGTGGATAATGGCCGCAATGGACAGACAGCAGAAATTCCGAATTGGAAACGAGTAATTTATCCCGGTTATATCCTGTTCAATTCCGGCAACACTTCGCGCGCCGCCATTTCGTCCCGGATAAGTTGGATAAAGGCCCGGGCGGGAACCGACAACTCCGCACCAGCCTTGACGATCAGCGCGGTTTCGTATCGAATCTCAGGCGCGAAGGGTCGCCAGTTGACCCCGTCATTCAGTAGCAGGCAGCCGTTCAGCGCATCAACCAGGGCAACGCCCGCTCCTTCGGCCACCATCCTGCGAACAACGGCAAAGAAGAAACCGCGTATGGGTGCGTGAATCTCGAAACCGGCCTCGAGACAGATAGCCCGCACCTGGCGGTCGACTTGATTGCTGTCCTGAATGCCTATCAGGCGGTGTTCCGCGAGATCACTGGGCGTAATGCAGTCTTTGCGCTCTAGCGGTGAACCGGCGGGGAAAATGCAGACGCAAGGCAGGGAGAACTGTTCGGTCTCGAGGGATGGACCCGCTGCCGGGGCTTCGACAAGGCCGATATCACACTGCCCGTTGGCCACCAGATAGGAAATCTGATGCGAACTGCGGACCATCAGGTCGAGTTCGACCAGCGGATTACTGGCAGTGAAGCGGGCAACCAGTCCTGGCAGAAGACCAAACGCAGATGCACCCAGGGCACCAATCCGAAGATATCCGGTCCCGCCACGCTTGATCAGTCGCGCACGGTTGGCAAACTGTTCAACCGCCATGATCGACAGCTCTGCATCTGCATGAAGCAAATAGGCTTCTGGCCGTGGTGCAAAATGCCCCTTGGAGCGATGGAACAGCGGAAATCCCAGCATGTCCTCCAGCCGCGAAAGGGCGACGCTGATTGCCGGCTGTGTCAGAAACAACCTGTCGGCGGCCTTCGAGACCGACCCCTCCTCCATCACGGCATGGAAAACTTGAAGATGACGCAGTTTCAGATGCATGCGGTCATTATAAGGATTCTTGAAAATAAGGGCAGGATATTCTTGTTTATTTATAATCTGCCTAGTGCCGCTGGCCCTCTGATCCTGAAATATCATTTCGGCGCCTTTTCCGCCAACCATGATTGACGGGCATTGGTATGACCTGAAGTCAAACTTGGAATGAACGCCGCATTCGCAACGCACAGCCCATGCACCGCGCACCCGCAAGAAGGCGTCGACAAAGTCCCGATGGGCATCAATGCCGACAGTTCGGATCGCTATTGCAGGCCTGAGGCAGGGACAGGATAGCGCCCTGCGATTCATGCCTGTTTCCGCGAAAACAGGATCCCTAATGGTTGAACCTGTCCAACAGGCGATACGCAGCGATGGTCAACGCCACGCCCGCGCCCCTGAGAGAATGAAACGGAATCGGCTTGACCACCGTGACCGGATAATCCAGCGCGTTATCGGGAACGGCAAGCGCCCAGTCCGCCAGAATGGTACCCATGACCGTCGCGTTGGCGACGCCTCGTCCATTGAAGCCAAGCCCGGCCATCACGTTCGGGCCGAGACGGTGCAGCCCGGGCAGGCCGTCCAACGTCATCGCCACGTCGCCGCCCCAGGCATGCTCCCAATCCACCCCGCCAAGCTGGGGAAACAGCGCTGCTGCCGCCAATCTCAGTTCATGCTGCCGCCCGCGAATCCCGGCTTCACCCTTCGCTCCACGTCCGCCCATGATGAACCGCCCGTCCGCCGTCTTGCGGTAATATTGGATCAAGTGGCGCGTGTCGGTTGGCGCGTGATTTTCAGGCAGGATGGAGCGGGTCACGTTTTCCGACAGGCGTGCTGTGGCGACCTGGACAGACGTGACCGGCACCACGGACCGGCCGAGCACACCGCCAAAAGGACCGGTATAGGCGTTGGTGCAGACAAGCGCGCGGCGCGCCGCCACCGTGCCCCGGTCGGTGCGCACCGTCACCCTGGTCCCATCGTCGTCGAAACCGATGGCCCGGCTTCAACCGTGCAGTACCGCACCCGCGCTTACCGCTGCTTGCGCCAGGCCGAGCGCGTAATTCAGCGGATGGATATTGCCGCCCCGCCGGTCGATCACGGCACCGCAATAGGCCTCTACCCCGACAAGACGCTCTGTCTCAGCGGCTTCCAGATCGTCATAGGCCGCGCCGTGTGTGCGCCACTGACGCGCAATTTCCCGGAGCATTGCAAGTCCACGGGCGTTGGTTGCCGTTCGCAGGAACCCTACAGGCTGCGCGTCGCATTCGATCGCATGCCCCTTGATCAGGTCGAACACCAGCTGCCCGCCATTGCCCCAGCGCTTGACCATGCGCCGCCCAAGATCTTCGCCGAACCGTGCAATGATGTCGTCCGGGTTTGGCTTAAGCGCTGGATTGACCTGGCCGCCATTGCGTCCCGACGCGCCCCACCCTGGCGTCTCGGCTTCAAGCAGGACGACGCGCTGCCCTGCCTCGGCAAGATGCAAGGCCGCGGAAAGTCCGGTGAAACCACCGCCGATGATAACCACGTCCGCCTCTGTTCCGCCAACCAGCGGAGGGCAGTCCGGCGAAGCGTTCGCGGTCACGGTCCAAAGGCTGTCAGCCAGCGCATCGCGTTCGTTCTTAATCATCGCGTCTCTTCCTGTTCGCCGGTTGGCCACGAGACGATGAGGCCATTTGCGCCCATTGTGGTCAGCACCTGTCTTGTCAGTCCTCTAAAGACCCGGCGCAGCATCGAGCACGAACAGTTTTCGCAAATGCTCGTGGATCACCCATTCCCCGGTCCAGCCCTGCGGAAGTACCAGCAGGTCTCCCGGACCTACTTCACGGCCACTGCCACCTTGGGCGTTGAAGACCGTGGCTCGCCCGGAAAGGATATGGCAATACTCCCCAGATGCCGTGCGGTCAGCGGTGAACCTTCCCGGTTCGCATTCCCATACGCCGATTTTCGTGTGCCCGTCTGGCGAAGTCCAAAGTAGATTTGAAGCTTCTTTCTGGCCCTTGGTCAGGCTGGTCGGCTTGTCAGCGAAAGCACCAAGGGGAATGGAAGCAAGATCGGCAAATGTTTTCAGTTCGATCATGGCGGGGCTTTCAATCAGTTGATTGTAGAGATGGCCAGCATTTCACTCTTTGTTTTTCGACGGCTCTTTCCGCTGCCCGAACATCTGCGCCAGAACCATCATCACCGTGGTCACCAGAATCATGATGGTCGAGATAGACGCAATGGTCGGGTCGATCTGGTCACGCAGGGAGTTGAACATGTTGCGCGTCAGGGTCGGGTTGTCACCGCCCGAGACAAACATGGCCACCACGACTTCGTCGAAAGAGGTGAGGAAAGACAGAAGCGCACTGGTGACAACGGCAAATCGGATTTGTGGCAGTGTTACGGTCAGGAACGCTTTCCAGCGCGGTGCGCCAAGACTGCGCGCTGCCTCTTCCTGGCTCATGTCATAGCTCTTCAGCGCCGAACCGATAACAATGACAACCAGCGGCAGGGCAAGGACCGTATGCGCCAGCACCAGCCCGGAAACCGTGTAGAGGATTGATAGCTGGACGTAGGCGTAGAAGGCACCAATTGCGACGAGCACCACCGGCACCATCATGGGCGTGATCATCAGTACAAAGGCAGCTCGAACGAAGCGAATTTTCGAGCAATGCAGCCCGTAGGCCGCCAGCACTCCGATGGGCGTCGCGACGAGCATGGTCAGGAAGGCCACCTTGAACGATGTGCGCGTTGCCAGCATCCATTCCGATGAGCCGAAATAGAAGTCATACCAGCGAGTCGACCAGGTCTTCGGTGGAAACTCGAGATACTGGCTGTCAGAAAACGACATCGGCACGACGATCAGGGTTGGCGTGACCAGCAGCACCATGATGATGACCGCTATCACATAGAGCCACAAGCGCTGGCCATGGGTGATCTGGGTTTCGGTTGCTGGCGAGCGGAACCATTGGAACATCAGTGACCTCCCCCAGTCATCTTCTCCAGGTTCAGGAAGCGCGAGGCGATCCACAGAATTACCATGGTGGCCACGAGGAGAACCACGCCCAGCGCACTTGCCGCACCCCAGTTCACGAACAACTCGATGTTGGAGACAATCTTCATCGACACCATGATCACCTTGCCACCGCCCAGTACCGCCGGGGTGACGAAAAAGCCAAGGCACAGGATGAATACCATCAGCGACCCTGCAAAGAGCCCCGGTGTGGTGAGCGGAAAAAACACGGTCCAGAACGCCCGCCTTGGGCTCGCTCCGAGATTGGAGGCAGCCTTCATGTAATCGCGGTCGATCGCTTTCATTGTGCCATAGACAGGCAGAATCAGGAACGGCAGCATGATATGCACCATGCCGATCAGCGTGCCCGTCATGTTGTGCACCATCTTGATCGGCTCCTCCCAGAGCCCGAGCGAGATCGCCCAGTCATTCACAAGCCCGCGCTTCTGCAGCAGCACCAGCCAAGCATAGGTTCTCACCAGAAGCGAAGTCCAGAACGGCAGCAACACAGTAATCAGGCACAGATTGGCGATCCTGTTGGGAAGCCCCGCGATGAAATAGGCCAGCGGATAACCGATAAGGACACACAGGCCTGTGGTCAGGAAACTGACCTGGAAAGTGGTCCAGAATATCCTTCCGTAGGACTTCCTGCTCAGCATCCGCTCATAATTTTCCAGCGAGAAACTGCCATCGGCTCCGATGAACGAGACGTAGAACAGCCAACCGACAGGTATGACGAGGATAATCAGGATCAACAGGATGGCTGGCGAACCGAGGCCGAACAGCTTGAGCCGCTCGAGCCATTCGTCCCGCCTCAATCCTGCTTCGTTGGTGCGCGGCGCTGCCATGCTAACGCTCGCTCCCGTCAATGAGCACCGTGTCCTCGGGGGCCAGGCAAAGGGTCAGCGCCTCTCCGACTGCAGGCAGGGCAGTGACATTGGCGCCGCGCATTGCGCCCCGCAGAACGATCTGGACACCGCTGGCAAGGGCAGCATGCAGCAGGAAACTGTCTCCCTGGTAGACCACTTCGGTCGCAGTGGCGGCGAAATTGTTGACCCCCTCGCGCATGCCTTCTCGCGAAAGTACGACTCGTTCAGGGCGAACCATCAGCAACAGCTCGTCGCTATCGGGCGGTGGAGCATCGTGAAGCAGGCGCGCTCCATCGAACAGGACATCCTTGCCGACACGAGAAACTGGCAGGAAAGTGGATTCCCCGATGAAGTCGGCGACGAAACGGTTGGCAGGGCGTTCATAAAGATCGCGCGGTGTGGCCAATTGCATGATCCTGCCGTGGTTCACCACCGCTATCCGATCGGACATGGTCAGTGCTTCGCGCTGGTCGTGGGTTACATAGACCGTGGTCATGCCCAGCTTTTCATGCAAATGGCGCAATTCGATCTGCATCTGATCGCGCAGCTTCTTGTCAAGCGCGGAGAGCGGCTCGTCCATCAGGAGAATTCGCGGCTCGAATACAATTGCACGCGCCACAGCGACGCGCTGGCGCTGGCCACCCGACAACTGGTCGATGCGCCGTTCTCCGAAGCCGCCCAGTTGCACCGTTTCAAGTGCAGCCTCGACCCGCTCGGCAATCTCGGGTTTGGGAACATTGCGCAGCCTCAGCGGATAGCCGACATTGCCGGCCACAGTCATGTGCGGAAACAGCGCGTAGCTTTGAAAGGTCATGCCCACATCACGCAAATGCGGAGGCGTGCGAATTACCTCGCGCTCGCCAAACTTGACGCTGCCGCAGTCGGGCCGCGTGAAACCCGCCAACACCATCAACAGCGTCGTCTTGCCAGACCCCGACGGGCCTAAAAGGGTCAGGAATTCACCGCTGCGAACCTCGAGCGACACATCGTTCAACGCAAAGACGGAACCGTAAGTCTTGGTTACGTTCTTGATCGATATTGGCAGCGCTTCTGAATTCTGTTCGGTCAAGGCGAAACCTCTTGCTCGTCGTTCAAGAAACGAGCGGGCGCCGTAGCGCCCGCTGTGGAATATTTCAGACCGAGCGGGCTATTCGGTCAACATTTCCTGGTACATTTCAGCCGCGATGGTTTCCCACTTGGCATACCAGTCCAGTGAAATCGGAAGCTGCATCGCTGCATTGTCCGGTGACGATGGCAGTCCGGCAGCCACCTCGGCGGTGATTTCGCCAGTTTCATATGCCGCCTTGTTGGTCGGACCATATGTGATGTACTTCGGCAGGTCATCCTGATACTCGGCTTTGGAAATCTCGTTCAGGAATTCCATCGCTGTTTCGCGATTTGGTGCACCTTTGGGAACCGCGAAACAGTCATAATCAAGCAGGGCCTGGTTGAAGCTGTAGGCGACATTTGCCCCATCCTTCTTGGCATTGTCGAAGCGGCCATTCCAGCCGGTGGTCATGTCGACTTCGCCGTCTTTCATCAGCTGGGCTTGCTGAGCGCCCGAAGTCCAGAACACTGAGATATTCGGCTTGAGTTCGCGAACCTTGTTGATCGCACGTTCGATGCCCTCTTTGGTGGAGAGCACTTCGTAGACATCCGCAGGTGCCACTCCGTCCGCCATCAGGGCTGGTTCAAGCGCTCCAGCCACGCCGCCGCGATAGGCGCGGGTGCCCGGAAACTTCTCGACATCCCAGAAATCCGCCCAGCTTTTCGGTCCGTTCTCGCCAAAGGTCTTTGTATTCCAGGCATACACGGTCGAGAACACGTCGCCGCCGATACAATAGTCGGTATAGAGGCCTGGATAGAATGTGGAGACGTCGATCACGTTGTAGTCAAGCTTTTCGAGCAAGCCTTCGGCCGCGGCCCGGGCAGCCGAACCAGAACCACTGGCCACGATATCCAGCGTAACCTGGCCGGACGAAACCTGAAGCCGCACGTCCGACATGCCGCCATAGGTTTCCTGTTTGACCGCGATGCCGGAATTGGCGGCAGCAGGCTCAAACAGGGCTTTGCTCTGCGCTTCCTGGTATGAGCCACCCCACGAAGCGATGGTCACGTTCTTGTCTGCAGCCATGGCAGATGTAGCCATGAGCGCAAGGGTCATTGTCAGTATGGTTTTCATGGTCATTGGTATCCTCCCTTTTTGATGTATCTTCCGGTTCATACCGTTTCTGCACAAGGCAAGAGGCGGGCAAGTCGCCTTGTCGTTCTCCATCTGTCGCGATTGTGCAGGTACTATCGAGACAAATGAAATTTCGAATCCTAATCCTTGGTTTCGATCCTTTAATATCGGGCCGTAGCGGGGTTTCACGCCCCTGGCCCATCCGTCAGCTCATGTGCGTTGCCTTTCGAAACTGTCGTTGGTCGTTCCAGCGGTACCAGGCCACTGCCGCAGGCAGGAACCAAGGCTTGCCCCGGTAGAGCGGGCGCGTTGGAAAGGGTAGGCCGTCAAAGGCCGTGATGCCCACACTGAGACCCAGCACCTTCTGGCCTGCGCGCATCCCCAGATAAGGCGCCATCGACACGCCCGAACCGCAATAACCGATCGCGAAATGGACGCCTTCATGCACGCCGGTATGGGCAAGCTCGTCGAAACTGTAGGCCACTGTCCCGCTCCAGGCATGTGACAGCCCTACACTTTCCAACTCGGGGAAGATGCGGCACATGTCCTGCCGAAGCCGGGTAGCACCGGCCAGCGCTGTCGTTTCGGAGGCCGAAACCCTGCCACCGAAAAGCACCCGCCTTCGGTCGGGCGAGGCACGATAATAGTACACGACCTTGCAGGTATCACTGGCGATGCGGTCGCCCGGGAAAAGCGCGTCGATCGTCGCCTCTGGCAGTTCATCGGTGGCGATGATGTAGCTGCCTATAGGGATCACGCGGCGTTGCAGCCAGGGCGTCAGGCCGGTGGTGTAGCCGTTGGTGGCGACAATCACGTCGCGGGCAACGATCCGGCCCCTGGCGGTATCCACCTCAAAACCCGAAGACGTGCGCGCAATCTGCGACACCCTGCAATGGCCGAGGACCTGAACGCCTTCCTCAAGTGCCAGGCGCAACAATTCGCGATGAAACTTGCCAGGGTGAATCGAGCAATGCGCGGGAAACACGACACCACCAAAATAGGCGTCAGTCCCCAACTGGCTGCGCTGTTCGCTGCGCGGCACCGCAAAGCTCTCGATGCCTTCCTGCTCACGCATCTTCGCGGCATCGCGCACCAGTGTTTCGTAATGTTGCGGCGTGTGCGCTGCATGAAAGCGCCCAACTCGGCGAAAGTCACAGTTGAGGCCTTCCTCCGCAACGAACTCGCCTATCCACTTCAGCGCTTTTGCGCCTTCCGTGCGAATACCGCGCGCCTTTTCCGCTCCGAATTTGGCGGTCAGTTTCTCCAGCGATGGCTTGACGCTTGTACTGATCTGCCCACCGTTGCGGCTGCTGCATCCGTATCCGGGGACCTCGGCATCCACCACGAGCGTCGATCGCCCGCCGCGCGCCGTGGTAATCGCAGCGCTCAGCCCGGTATAGCCGGACCCGACGATCAGGACATCAACCTTGTCCGGCGGATCAGAGGGCAGCGTCGGCGGAGCGCCAATCTGATCGTGCCAAAAGGGGCTTTGACTGATATCCGAAAGTCGCATGGGGTGAACTCAGTGCTCCATCAGCTGCGGCAGGACACGCTCCAACCGTAGCTTTCAGGCGCAAGGCTAGGCCAGTATTGGCATACCACTCATATCCAATATGACAAAACTTCCAGACCAATCCTGCAACCGCCGCTAGCGCAAAGCAGGCAGGTCCCTGAGAATGTCCATCCCGCGTGAGATTTCCTCGGGCGTAGCGCAGCCAAATCCAAAGACCAGGCCTGATCGCTTTATCGGGGACAGGCAGTAGCGCCCAAGTGGTGCCAGTATAACGCCCTGCCCCGCCGCCTGTGCAACCACTTCGGCTTCGTTCACGCCGGGTTCGAGGAATGCCGGGGTATGAAAACCGCTAGTCGTTTCCTGCAGGCATATGGTCTGGGGCAAGATGCGTGCAGCCTCTTGCAATGCTTCATAGCGCGCCTTGTACAATTGGCGCATCAGCCGGATATGCGTCGCAAAATGCCCCTCATCCATGAACTCGGCCACAACGGCTTGCGTTGCGGTGGACGGCCCGCTGGCCCAGGTATCCAGCATCCTGTCGAAGGCCGCGACCATGCGCTCCGGAACAAGGACGAACCCCAGGCGCAGGGACGGAAACAGCGATTTGGAAAACGTGCCGACGTAAAGCACTCGCCCGCTCGCATCGATACTGTGCAGCGCTGGCCGTGGCGAATTGCCGAAATAGAACTCGCCGTCATAATCGTCTTCGATGATCAAAGCCTGCGCATGCTCTGCGGCCTGCAGAAGTTCGAGCCTTCGTGGCAGCGACATGACATGCCCCAGTGGCTGCTGATGCGATGGGGTAACGAAAGCCAGCCGGAAATGTGGCGCCTGGGCCAAACCGTCCGAAACGATCATGCCCTGATCGTCAACACCGACCGGCACTAGCTCGGCACCTTCTGACAAAAGCGCGTTGCGCGCCCCCGAGGCTCCCGGATTCTCCATCCAGACCCTGTCACCAGGGTTCAGCAGGAGCCGTCCGATCATCGAAAAGGCATGTTGAGCGCCGGAGGTGATGAACACCTGTTCGGGATGGCAGCGGATACCCTTGAGTGCGCTGAGATGGGTGGCGATTGCTCGCCGCAGTGCCGCGAGCCCCTTGGGCTGGCCATATCCCATCACATCGCCACGTCCGCCCCGCAGGTGCCGGGCCGACAGCCTTGACCAATGCGCCATAGGAAAGGCGTCGAGCGCGGGCAACGCGGTGACGAAAGCACGCGGCTTGTGCGGCAGCCACGACCGTTGGGCAAAACTAACCTGCGCCTGACTGATGACATAAGACAGTCTTGGCTGGCGACCATCTGAGTCGGCGCTTTGACCTGGCGTCGCGATGATGTTCTGGTTTTCAAGCGTCTTGCTGACGAATGTGCCTGCCCCTATGCGCGAAACCAGCATGCCCTCGGCGACCAGCCGGTCGATGGCATCTATGACAGTGGTGCGCGATACGCCGATCTCCCTGGCCAGCGTGCGTGTAGCCGGCAATCGATACCCTGCTCCAAGCGCACCGGACAGGATTCTGTCGCGCAGCGCCATGTAGAGCTGAACACTGACGCTGCGCTTGAGCGAGCGGTCGAGCTGAATCGAGAACAACAACGCGCCAGCCGCATGTTTCAAGATCGCCTCCCGACAATTGGTATGGTGAAAATGTCGAAATGGATATATCTGGCAACCCGATTTTTCGCCAGCCTTTTCAAGGACCGCCCGTTGTGGTCGGCAAATCCCGGTGAAGCTTCATGAAACTCGTCAAACTCGAAACCTTTTCCAATGAATTCGTCTGTTTCGTACGCGCAACCGGCGAAGACGGATCGCAGGGCTGGGGCCAGGTAGCGCCCTACTATGCCGACATCACCGCACAGGTACTGCACCGCCAGGTAGCGCCATATGCGATGGGCATGGACTGCGATGACATTGACGCGATGCTCGACATCGTGCGTGACCGAGAGCACAAGTTTCCAGGTTCCTATCTGCGCCGGGCAATGGGTGGCGTGGATACAGCGCTATGGGACATGCGCGGCAGGCGCGAGGGCAAGCCGGTCTGCGCGCTGATCGGTGGCGCGCCGGGCACGGTTCGCGCCTATGGCTCTTCGATGAAGCGCGACATCACGCCGGAGGACGAGGCCACCCGACTCAAGCAGCTGCGCGATGACCATGGGTTCGACGCCTTCAAGTTCCGCATCGGTGCCGAGGTCGGCCGCAACAGGGACGAATGGCCGAACCGGACCGAGACGATCGTGCCGACCATGCGCCGGGCCATGGGCGATGATGTAGCGCTGCTGGTCGACGCCAATTCCTGCTATTCCCCGGCCCGCGCCATCGAGGTGGGGCGGATGCTGCTCGACAATGGCATCTCGCACTACGAAGAACCCTGCCCGTATTGGGAATTTGCACAGACGAAGGAAGTGACCGACACATTAGAAATCGACGTCACCGGTGGCGAGCAGGATTGCATGATGGAACGCTGGCAGACGATGATCGCTGATCGCATCGTCAATGTGCTGCAACCCGATATCTGCTATCTGGGCGGTCTGTCGCGTACCCTGCGCGTGGCCCGCATGGCCGAGGCCGCCGGATTGCCGATAACGCCACACGCGGCCAACATGTCGATGGTGACGCTCTTCACCATGCACCTGCTGCGCGCCATTCCCAATGCCGGGAAATATCTGGAATTCTCGATCGAGGGGCTAGACTATTACCCTTGGCAGCATGGCCTCTTCACTTCCGATCCCTACAGGATCGAGGACGGCCAGGCGACAGTGACCGACGCCCCCGGCTGGGGTGTCGAGGTCAGTCCCGATTGGCTGGCGCGGTCGCAATACCGGGTGACTGAGACTGGTTGAAAGCGCGACAAGTTGGAGCCTCCAGCAACCCCATACGAAGGGCTAAAGCCGCACCCGAATGCATGAAAATGACGCGTGAGGTTGTAATTCGGGCTTTATCTGGCCACCATGGCGAACGAAGCTGATCGAGAAGACTGGACAAAGCTTGCCTGAAATGGACCCGTTCCAACACCATCCCGAACTGCTCGGGCAGATCAAACCTGCTTCCCAATCCTATTTCCGGAACATGGACCTGGACGCAGTTGATGCAAGGTCAGCCGCCGCCGGGCGGCCTGCAGGCTGGCGCACGCCATGTGAAGTGCGCGAAAAGGGCCGTCGCGATTTCCTTCAGCAGCGCAGGGACAAGGATCTGTGGGTTTTTGGCTACGGCTCCCTCATGTGGGACCCGGCAATGGAATTTGCCGAGGTTCGCCGCGCACGTACCACGAGCTATTCTCGCAGGTTCTGCCTGTGGGACGAAGGAGCGCGCGGCACCCTCGCCCAGCCCGGCCTGATGCTGGCAATTGATGAAGGCAATGGCTGCGAAGGGGTGGCATTCAGGATCGATGCGGACAGGGTTGATCATGAGACTTTCATTCTGTTCCGGAGGGAAATGATCAGCAGCGCCTATTCCCCCGTCTGGCTTGTACTCGAAACCAGGTTTGGCCCCGTCGAAGCCCTGTCATTTGCCGCCAACCGTGGCCACGAACGCATCAGGCCGGACATTCCGCTAACCGAACAGGCGCGGATGATCGCCAGCGCCAGGGGCTTCCTTGGCACCAATTTCGAATATCTTGAAAGCACCCATGCCAAACTGGCACTGCTTGGTATTGAGGACCTCTATATCGCCGATCTTCACGCGCGCGCCCAAAAGCTGCGCGCCAGCACCATGGCGTAACCCTGAAGCGATTGCGCAGGGAATGCCTCCCGATCATTCTTTCCAACGGACTTGTGCCTGGACCCGGTTGCTCTGGCAGGAAACGTGACCTACCGTCTGGCAGGAAAATGGAGGATGCCTGGCAATGAAGAGGCACGAGAACCACCGGGAGGACGTGGCAGGTCGCGCCAATGTCGAGGACACGCCTGAACTGCTCGCCTATTACGATGCCCTGCACAAGAAGGGTGTTGCCGCCCTTTGGACGGTCGCGAACAAGATCGAGCCATGGGAACCTGCTTCGCAATCGGTTCCCATGCTGTGGCGCTATGCAGACTTGCGCGAAGATGTCCTGCGGTCTGTCGATCTCGTAACGCCGGAAAAAGCGGGACGGCGCGTCATCTATCTCGACAATCCGGGTCGCTCGGATGTCGCTGCCGCAGTCGGCTGGATCTATGCCGGTCTCCAGGTCATGCACCCGGGCGAACGTGCTTCCGCTCACCGCCACTCTGCCAGCGCAATCCGTTTCATCATGGAAGGAAATGGCGCCTACACGATTGTGGACGGGCACAAGATGACACTGGGACACAATGATTTCGTGCTCACGCCCAATGGAACCTGGCATGAACATGCCGTCGCCGAGGACGGCACCCCCTGCATCTGGCAGGACGGGCTGGACATACCTTTCGTCAACGCGATGGAAGCCAATTTCTACGAAGTGCATCCAGACCTCTCGCAAGCCGTCGCCTACGAAGTGGATGACATGACGAAGACCTGGGGAAACGCAGGCCTGACGCCCGCGGGCGGCAACTGGAACAAGGGCTATAGCCCCATGTTCAAGTACGAATGGGAACCGACCTACGAGGCCCTGAAGAAACTGGCTGGTTGCAGCGATGGCTCACCTTTCGACGGCATCCTGATGGAATATGTGAACCCGGTCACGAATGGCCCCGTCATGCAGACCATGGGTGCTTCCATGCAACTCCTGCGTCCAGGTGAAAGGACGAAGGCGCACCGTCACACAGGCAGCTTCCTGTATCATGCGGCCAGGGGGCAAGGCACTTCCATCATCAATGGCCAGCGCTTTGACTGGAAGGAGCATGACATTTTCTGCGTGCCTTCCTGGAGCTGGCACGAGCACCAGAACGGTTCGGACACGGACGATGCCTGCCTGTTCTGCCTGAACGACCTGCCGGTCATGCGGGCAATGGGCCTCTATCGCGAACAGGCTTTCGGCGACAATAGCGGCTACCAGCCACTCAATCGGGGATAATGAATGAAACTGGTCACATACAGAAACGGCATCGAAAGTGCTGCACGCCTGGGCGTCTGGCAAGGTGACATGGTGATTGATGTGGCGCGCCTGGCGCAATCGGGCGGAATGGACCTGCCTGACAGCATGCTCGGACTGATCGATGCGGGAAGGCCGGGGCTTGACGCCCTGCGCCAATTGCTTGACCAGACGGGTGACAGCTTGCCCGCCGGAACTGCAACATCATTTTCCAATGTCACGCTGCTTGCGCCCATCCCCAGACCACGCAAGAACATCTTCGGCATCGGACTGAACTACACGCAACACGTCGCCGAAAGCGCGAAGTCCCTCGACACAAACCCCGAACTGCCCAGGGAGCCGGTTGTCTTTTCAAAGCCTCCCACGACCGTGATCGGGCCCGGCGATCCGATACTTCATGATTCAAGCATGACACAGCAGCTCGACTGGGAAGTTGAGCTGGCTGTCATCATCGCTACCCGCGCGCGCCGTGTGACGCGGCGCGAGGCACTCGCCCATGTCTTCGGCTACTCCGTGATCATCGATGTTTCCGCCCGCGACAACAGGCGTGCTGGCCAATGGATTTTTTCCAAGGGCATGGACAGCTATGCGCCGTTTGGTCCCTGCATTGTCACGGCGGACGAGATACCCGACCCGCAGACGCTGGATCTGAGCCTGACGCTAAACGGTGTGCAGAAACAGAGTTCCAACACGGCCCGCATGCTGTTCAAGGTGGATGAGCTGATTGCCGATCTGTCTTCCGGCATCACGCTGGAACCAGGCGACATCATCGCAACCGGCACGCCCGAAGGGGTTGGCGCCGGTCGCAACCCGCAGGAATGGATGTGGCCCGGCGACGTCGTTGAGGCAACAGTCGAGAAAATCGGCACGATCCGCCACCCGGTTATCAACAGCACGAGGCCCGATGCACTTCGATCTTGAGAAGGCGGAAACCGCCATCGCCTATAAACTCCTGGCAGCCACAGTCACACCTCGCCCGATAGCCTGGGTCACGACATTGGACAGTGAAGGGCACATCAACGCAGCACCCTACAGTTTTTTCAATGCAATGGGTTCAAACCCGCCCACGATCGCAATCGGCCTGTTGCATGAGCCCGGCCGCGGTTTCAAGGACACCGCCCGCAACATCATGGAAAACGGGCAGTTTGTCGTGAACCTCGTTCCTGCCAGCCTTGGCGAGGCAATGAACCTCACCGCCGTCGATGCACCAGCCGGCATGGACGAACTAAAGCTCGCAGGGCTGGAGACCGCCGCTTCACAAAAGATCGCGCCGCCGCGTATTGCGGCCAGCCCGGTCGCGCTGGAATGCGTCAATCTTTCCACAGTCGTCACCGGACCAAACCAGACTATCGTCATTGGTCGTGTCGTATCGGTCTATGTCGACGACAAGCATGTCATCAATGCTGAGCGCGGCCATGTCGACAATCGCAGCCTTGACCTGATCGGACGCTCCTTCGGCAGTGAATATGTCTATACGCGCGACCGTTTCGACATGGATCGGCCAAACTGGGCGAATTGGATCAGGGAAAAGGCACCTGAAATCGACAGGGCAGATGGCGCGAAGCTGATCAGCGGGCGAGCGATACCGCGCATCGCATGGAGGCATCTTTCACGCGATGAACTGGACCTTCAGCATTCACCAAGCCGTTTTTCCAAAGATCCTTGGGGAGTTCTGGCTCGCCACGAAAAGGATACGGCGGCGCTGGACAATTCACCGAACCTTGTCGTCAGGCGCGACATTCGATATGGAAAACGCCCGCGCGCCAGCCTGGATCTGACCAGCCCGAAAGGTGCAGCAAAGGCGCCCTGTCTTGCCTTCATTCATGGTGGCTTCTGGCAGGAAGGGTCAAAGGCTGGCTCTGGCTTCGCCGCAGCCGGGATGACGGAAATGGGCTGGGCAACCGCCAGCATCGGCTACACGCTCACGCCGCAGGTGGGGCTGGATGAAATCCTTGCCGAGATCGCTGCTGCCATCCGCCACCTTCATGCCAACGCGGCAAACCTTGGCATTGATGCCGGACGTATCGTGCTGGCGGGCCATTCGGCTGGCGCTCACCTTGCAGCATCGATCCTTGCAGGACTGGCCGGCGGGGATGTTGCGGGAATGATCGCCGGCTGCCTTCTGATTTCCGGCGTCTATGACCTGGAACCAGTCGCAGCGTCCTGCGTCAACGACCTGGCAGGGATCGCGCCGTCCCAGGTCAAGACACTGTCACCGCTTCTCTATGAGCCCAGGAACGACGTGCCGCTATTGTGCCTGGTGGGTGCAGACGAACCGTCGATGTTCCGCGAACAGACGCAGGCGCTGGAAGAGGCCTGGAAACCGGACTTGAGCAGCATCGCTACGTCAATCGAACCAGCCCGCGATCACTTCGACATTCTCGATGAACTGATCAATCCAGAAAGCGCGGCGCGTCGCTTCATTGCGAGTTTTTCCGCCAGGTGAGCAATCGTACTGCGCAAGCGGGTTCTTCAGTAGCTGGAAAAGAAAATGCGGCCCGCAGGCCGCATTCCGATTGAAACGCCAGAATGGAGCAATCAGCTCTTTTTCCTGGGCATCCGCTTGGTGATCGACATGATGTTGCTGATCACAGTGCCCTGCAGGCGTGGATTCTTTTCGATGGTCGTGTGGGTGATATCTTCCTTGTTCGCCATCGAGATGTTCTGCAACGTCCCGGTAAAACCGGCACCCTTGTAGACACGATTGTCCTCGTTGGGGATGTAGTAGTTCACGACCTTGTCGATGTTCTTGCCAACACGGCCAGGCACGGTGGGGTCGAACATAACGACATAGGAAATGTGCACACCATTGGCTCCCAGATAGGTTGCCATCTTCGAGGCATCGTTTGCGCCCAGTGAATGGCCCATGATCACAACCGGATAGGAAACTTCCTTCCGCTTGTTGCGTGCGATGATGGTGTCGGCCATCTCATGCCAGTCGGAATAGCTGCCGGAATAGGCAAACACACCAGCGCGATTGAGCTTCGCAGCCATGACGTCCATGCCGCGAGAGAACACATCTGCCAGGCCGCGCATGAGGTACACTTCTCCAGTCCTAGTCGCCGTGGCTTTCGGGCCATAGTCGATGACGCGCGATGCCGTCTGGACAGGATCGCCCCTGCCCGAAGAGCCCGCATTGGTGGAAGTTCCGGTGGAAGAACAGCCGGAGATCGCCAGAAGCCCGGCAATGGATGCTGCAGCGATAAAACGTGTCGTAAATGCTTGAAATGCCATGGAACGGCTAACCCTGGTTCAACTGTGATTCAACGTCTGAATACAATGGTGTTCATGGTAAATGCCAGATTAATTTTCCGCTCTTTTCCCATTATGCGAAGGCAGCGGCTGCGTTGAAGGATTTTTCTTCGGCCATGTTGCAAGAATGCAGCAATGGGCTGCCCATCACGCCCGCGCCCGCCTCTCAGTAGATGCCGGGAATGATGCGCTTCGTGCGGGCACAGAAATCGCGATATTCCTGGCCGAACTCGTCTTCCATCATCTTCTCTTCCTGGCCCACCCGCATGAAAAAGAGCGCTCCAAACCCTACAAGGCCCGCAAGCCCGGCAATCCAGTTTGCAAGAAGGAAGGGTTGCGCAGCAGCCCACAGCCAGAAGGCGGAATACATTGGATGGCGGACCTGCTTGTAGATGCCGGATGTCACCAGCCTGTGGCCCTCCCGCAGATCAAGGCTGTGGGACCACATTCTGCCCAATGCCTTGTGTGTCTTGCGAAACAGGATCAGGGAAGCAACAAAGATCGCGGCACCGGCGAGCACCACTGGCGCGGAAATCGCATGATCGAAGCGCGAGGGATTGCCGGAAAAGACCCAGATGACGGGAATGATGCCCAGCCCCAGTTGGGAAAGGATCATCGAAAGCCGTTCACGAAGTGGTCGCCTGGTGATTGCGATCCTGGTCTGGCGTGACTTGATGTTGGGCCGGAAGCGTATCACTCCCCAGGCGATGACACAGATTCCCCAGATGATCTTGCCAGTAAGTTCCCAGTCCATGACAGTCCTATCGTCATAGTTTCGCTCACAATGCGCCCTCAGGCGCCGCCTGCTCTATCGCAGCGCACCCTTCTTATCAATCCGGTTCGACAATTCCTCGTCCAAAGCCAGCGATTTCGCCGAAAATGGCCCGAACAGGCGCAGCATGTAGTCGAAATGCACCCGCATGTCATAATACAGAATGTATTGGCGGTGAGTGGTGTAGAAGGATTTGCGCATTGCGCGATAGCGCTTGCTGATCATGCCCTTCGAGAAGCGGATGCGGGTTATGTGATACCTGGCGCGTGGATCGCGAATGCCTGCCTGCTCGAAGGGATCACATCGATAAAACGCTATCAGGTCATCCTTTGTCTGCACTTCGTGCCAGAACAGGTTCTCCTGTGCCATCACCTTGCGCCAGCGCTCCATGATATGCTTGGCGCGTGGAGCAAGCGCTATCTTCAGCATGCTTGAACCCAGTGCCAGGAAGGTAACCTTGCGCCTTGCCAACAGGTCCGGTTGCGCTTCCAGCGCCAGTGCCAGGGCCGAGACCGCCCACAGGCTGCCGAAGGAGTGGCCCACGATGATGATTTCATCCTCGCTCGACCCTGCAATCGCCTGCGCGACCTTCCTGCCGAATTCCTCAAACCGCGCTTCGATTTCGGGGTTTTCGCGATTGACCATATCCCGGGCAAAGCCCCAGTCGGCGATGGTCAGCGGCACATAAAGCCTGTCGCCCGGCCATTTGCACAACAGGATAACCAGCGCGGTCACAAGTAGGACATGCAGCGCAACGCCAACCGTCTCATCAAGGCCAAGCGCACCGATCACATATCCCACGCCTAACCAGACAGGGATTGCAGCCAGAGCCGCAAGCAGAATCGGATAGATGGTAAAACCCCAATAGCGCCAGCTCGCCTTGCGATAGCGCCTGACGGTTCCATCGCCAATGAAGGCCATGTACTTGACGAAATTCTTCACGAAGGCCTGCGGAAAGCTCCCCCGCTCATAGGCATGGACGATATCGTTCCAGCGGAACTGGACCAGCCGCATCGCCGTGTGCCAATTCTGCCCTTTTGCCGTGAACTGCGCCTCCGTGTAGTGCGTGACGTCCTTGTGGACAGGTTCTTCCCCATCCACGGTAAAGCCCCAGATCTTGCCGGTATTGTCGCCGCAATAATGCAGGCGACCGATCTGTGCGAGGGAATCGGTCTGCTCAAAGCCCGGGAAATTCAGGACCAGTCTGGAACGAACTTGCTGCCCGCTCTGCTGCTCGGCCTTGCTGCTGGTCTGGTCATTGTCGGGCATTGCAGGGCCTCTCCGCGATTCCTGTGGGAACCTGCATAACCGTGCAACACCCTGACAGGCAAGGCACCCCGTGCCGGTCAGCCAGCAAGATGACAGATCCGGTCAGGCCGACCTTGCCGCATCCACCAGATATTTCCAGACATAATCCGAGAACGAACGCCAGCATTCCACATGGAAACTGTCTTCAGCCGCTCGGTACAAGATGATCTCGGACTTGCCGAGAATGGTGCGCGAACATGCCCCGACCGGAAAGGCGGAAAGCGACAGATCCTGCGGACAGCCGGACGCAAGTGCCAGACCCGCCTTGCTGCCCGAGACCACTATCGCTGTATTGCGATGTGACACATCGACGGCGGAGCACGTGGCATTGCCCAGCGCCTTCAACCGCGCAAGCATGGCGTCACCATCTGCCAGCAACATCCATTCGTCCGGCCCGATCCACATGGCAACAACGCCCTTTGCCACGGCAGAGGTCTTGGGCCTGACCGGCAGTTTCACGCCAATGGCCTTGCTGGCAGCAGCCACAGACTTTTCGCGCGCACGCAGGCTGACCCTTGTCTTTTCCCCGGCCGGTTCGATCGACACGCCATTACCGGCATGCAGCTTTCCGGCCAGCGGATGGATTCTTGCTGCTTCAACCATTCACCCGTCCTCCGTCCGCGTCATAGAAGATGGTACCCGTAACCTCGACGGCTATGGTCTCGTTTGGCATTGGCACATGAAGCGTGCTTCCTGTCAGCGCGCGGCCGTCTTCGACCAGTGCCAGGGCTATCGAATGGCCAAGCACTTGCGACCAGTAGGACGAAGTCACGAAGCCGATCATCCTCATCGGCACCGGCTGATTGGGGTCGGCGACGATCTGAGCCCCCTCTTCGAGCACCTTGAGCGGGTCCTTGGTCCGCAGCCCGACAAGCTGTCTGCGACCCGGTGCAACGAGGTCTGGCCGTATCAGACCGCGAATGCCGACAAAGTCTGCCTTCTTCCGACCAATTGCCCAGCCGACACCGACATCTTCCGGCGTAACCGTGCCATCTGTATCCTGGCCCACGATGATGAAGCCCTTTTCGGCTCGCATCACATGCATTGATTCCGTGCCGTAGGGCACCATGCCAAGGGGTGCTCCACGCTCCCAGATCGCTTCCCAGACTGAACGGCCATAGTCAGCCGGCACGTTGATTTCGAAGCCCAGTTCACCGGTGAACGAAACCCGCATCAACCGGGTGGGAACGCCGCAGAACCTGCCCTCGCGGATTGACATGTGCGGCATGGCTTCAGGCGATATGTCGATACCTTCTA
This sequence comes from Rhizobiaceae bacterium, assembly GCA_049289295.1. Lineage (GTDB taxonomy): Bacteria > Pseudomonadota > Alphaproteobacteria > Rhizobiales > Rhizobiaceae > BOKV01. The sequence continues at coordinate 58,376 of JBATLL010000041.1, read as the reverse complement.
CAAACGGTGCAATGATCTCGCGTGCCTTCGGACCCTGCACTGCAATGACCGCCCACTGCTCGGAAACGGAAGTGAGGGAGACATTCCATTGCGGGAACTCGGTCTGGAGATAATCCTCCATCATGTTGAGAACGCGCGGTGCTCCACCTGTTGTTGTCGTCACGTGGAAATGATCATCTCCCAGCCGTCCCACAACACCGTCATCATAGACGAAGCCGTCTTCGCGGCACATGATCCCGTACCGGCAACGCCCGTTCTCGAGCTTGTCCCAGGCGTTGGTGTACATCAGGTTCATGAACTTGATGGCGTCCGGTCCGATGACTTCGATCTTGCCCAGCGTCGAGGCGTCGAAAATGCCGGCGCTTTCGCGCACCGATTTGCATTCGCGGTTGACCGCAGCATGCATGTCTTCGCCAGATCCGGGGAAGTACCAGGCACGCTTCCAGTTGCCCACATCCTCGAACACTGCACCATTTTCCTCGGCCCAGGAATGGATGGGCGTTCGCCTCGTTACATCGAACAGATCGCCTTTCGCATGGTTGACGATCGTGCCGAAAGTCACCGGCGTATAGGGTGCACGGAATGTCGTCAGGCCAACCGCCGGTATCTCCTTGCCAAGCGCTTCTGCGGCAATGGCAAGTCCGTGCATGTTCGACATCTTGCCCTGGTCTGTTGCCATGCCGGTGGTAGTGAAGCGCTTGACATGCTCGATGGAATGCATGCCTTCGCGCACTGCCAGTCGCACGTCCTTGGCGCAGACATCATTCTGGAAATCCACGAATGCCTTCACCTGGTCATCTGGTCCGGCACCTTTCGCGGAACCGATCAGATGGCCGCCCATCGAACCGCTTTCCTCGCTTTTGACAGCCTTGCCGCCGCAGGCAGACGCTGCTTCTTCCAGCGCGCTGGCCAGCGATGTTGCGCCGTTGCACCCGCCGATGCTTGCACAGTCTTCTGCGTTGATGTCGGGCAGGAAACGTCCGGTATCCGCCTCGAAGCGCAGTTTGCCGCGCGACTGTGAAAACAGATGCACCGACGGCGTCCATCCGCCCGACATGATCAGGCAGTCGATGTCGAATTTTTCCTCGCCCGTTCCCGAGACCGGCTCCACTGTCATGGTCTTCACGCGCAGTCGGCCGCTTGTCCTTGTGACCGCATGCCCGCTTCGCACCTTGATCCCCAGATCATTGGCCCGTGCAAGGAGGTGCGATGGAACTTCCGTACGACAATCGACGATGACTGGAATGTCGAGTCCGGCTTCCTTGAGATCGAACGCCGCTTCCCAGGCCGAATCGCAGGCCGTATAGACGCCAACCTTGCGCCCCACCGCCACACCATAATGATTGAGATAGAGCCGCGCGGCAGATGCCAGCATGATACCCGGCCGGTCATTGTTGGCAAACACCAGGTGACGCTCGATGGCACCGGTCGCAAGGACAACCTTCTTCGCGCGCACCTGCCACAGGCGCTCGCGTGGCGCTTCAGGATCGGGACTGGCAAGATGATCGGTGACCCGCTCGGCGAGTGCAACGATGTTTTGCGCGTAATAGCCAAAGCCAGTTGTCCGGCTCAGCATTGTCACGGCAGGATTGGCGCTCAATTCCGCAACAGCCTTCTCAAGCCATTCCCGGGCAGGCTTGCCCTCGATCGTCGAACGCGCGTCCGCGCGCAGATGTCCGCCGAAATCCGCATTCTCGTCACATAGAATGACGGTCTGGCCCTTCTTGCGTGATGCCGCAACAGCTGCAGCAATACCCGCAGCCCCACCGCCAACGATCAACACGTCACAATGGGCAAACCGGTTCGCGTAACGATCCGGATCAGCCTCCACAGGTGCCTTGCCCAGACCTGCCGCGCTGCGGATCACCGGTTCGTAAACATGCTTCCAGGCAAAGGCTGGCCACATGAAGGTCTTGTAGTAAAAACCGGCTGTGAAGAACCTGCCGAGCAGATCGTTGACTGCCCCGATATCCACCGACAGGGACGGAAAGCGGTTCTGGCTGTGCGAGAGCATTCCATCGAACACTTCCTGCTGCGTCGCACGCACGTTCGGCTGCCGCCTGCTGCCGTCGCGCGCAATGTCCATCAGCGCGTTCGGCTCTTCCGCACCGGCCCCCAGAATGCCGCGCGGGCGGTGATACTTGAAGGATCGCCCGGTTAGATGGATGCCGTTGGCAAGAAGGGCAGAAGCCAGCGTGTCACCTTCCAGCGCCGTCAGCGGCTGGCCGTCAAACGTGAAACTGACCGTTCTGGCCGGTGACAGTTTTCCCTTGCCCGGGACACGGTTCTGGCCCGCCTGTGCGATGGGTACGTTCATTTCGCGTCTCCCTTCGCAGCATCGGCATGGATCGGTTCGTTGGCTGGCGTGCCCTTGCCCTTCGGGGTAACGGCTTCGATCTGCCTGGCGCCGATCTTCGGCTTCTTCTCACCTGCCTTGTAGGTCATGATGAACTTGTCGGAGACCGAATGGCGCGCGGCATTGAAGAACCTGCCGCAGCCATGGATATGCCGCCAGCGCTCGAATACGAGACCCTTGTGGTTTTCGCGAATGAAGAAGAATTGCTCGAACTCCTCGTCGGAAATCGCGGCAATGTTCTGGGGCCGTGCGATATGGGCCTCACCAGCGCCTCGAAACTCCAGTTCCGGACGCTCTTCCTCGCAATAGGGGCAACGGATCAGCAGCATGGTCAGTTCAACTCCAAATCGGAAAACGTCCTGGCAAAGCCAATGAAAGCATCAAATGCGAAATCCGGCCCGGAGCCAGTCCAGCCCCAGGCCACTTGCCCCGCATGCGTCGCCGCTTTCTTGTCGACGCCACAGTTCATCAGTTCTTGCTCAACCATCAGCTTGCACTAATGCGCCACGGCAGCAGCGGCTGCCTCGTCAATCAGCCGGCCGTTGCGGAAACGTTCAAGCGTGAAGCCTGCATTGATCGCATGCGGCTCATCACGGGCAATCGTGTGAGCAAAGACATGGCCGGAACCAGGCGTGGCCTTGAAGCCACCCGTACCCCAGCCGCAATTCACATAGAGCCCCTTGACCGGGGTCTTTGCCAGGATTGGCGAACGGTCGGGCGTCACGTCAACAATGCCACCCCATGAACGCAGCATCTTCATGCGCGTGAACACCGGGAACATTTCGCAGATCGCATCCAGCGTATGATTGAGGATGTGAAGACCACCCGTCTGTGAATAGGACGTGTACTGGTCGGTGCCTGCTCCGATAACAAGTTCACCCTTGTCGGACTGCGAAATATAGGCATGGACCGTGTTCGACATCACGACACACGGGACGATTGGCTTGATCGGCTCCGACACCAGTGCCTGCAGAGGGAAGGATTCGAGCGGCATCTGCAGTCCCGCCATCTGCATCAAGACCGAAGTATGCCCAGCCGCAACCACGCCCACCTTGCCGGCATTGATGGTCCCGCGCGTCGTGTTGACCCCGGTGACCGACCCGTCAGGCCCGCGATTGATACCTGTCACTTCGCAGTTCTGGATGATGTGAACACCCATCGCCGCTGCGCCACGTGCGTAGCCCCATGCAACGGCATCATGGCGCGCGACCCCGCCCTTGCGCTGGAGGGCGGCACCCATGACCGGATAGCGGGCCGATTTGGAGATGTTGAGCGGCGGACAGAAGGCTTTCGCCTCATCTGGCGTGAGCCAGGCATTGTCCACGCCATTCAGTCGGTTGGCATGGACGTGGCGCTTGAGCACCTGGACGTCATGCACATTGTGCGCCAGCATCATCACGCCACGCTGCGAGAACATCACATTGTAGTTCAGTTCCTGCGAAAGGCCTTCCCACAGCTTTACTGCATGATTGTAGATCCCGGCGCTCTCGTCATAGAGATAGTTGGAACGGATGATCGTCGTGTTGCGCCCGGTGTTCCCGCCGCCAAGCCAGCCTTTTTCCAGCACCGCGATATTCGTGATGCCATGCTCCCTGGCCAGATAGAATGCGGTGGCAAGCCCATGCCCGCCGGCACCGACGATGATGACATCGTAACGCGCCCGCGGTTCAGGACTGTCCCACTGCTTTTCCCAGCCCTTGTGGCCGCGGAAAGCTTCGCGGGCGATGGCGAAAGCGGAAAATCTCTTCATGCCGGTCAGCCTTGACGTTTTCGGGGGTTCGATTGGAGCGATACCATATCCGTTGCTGTGTTCGCCAGTTGTCGCAGAACGACCAGCCGTGGCGCGGTTACGTCGGGATGTCGCCAGCAGGGCAGGCGCAATGTCGCAGCAGGAGTCTGGTGTGTGAAAGGCGGCTGATGCTTGACATCCCGGCCTGCGTTCCGATACAAGCCTCCAACTTCCGGCGCGCCCAGACTTTTGCTGTCTTTACAGGCGCGCCTTGTTTTGTGTGGGCCGATTGGCCCTAGCCATCGGTTGGTACCATGAAGATCAAGAATTCGCTCAAGGCCCTCAAGGACCGTCATCGCGAGAACCGCCTGGTTCGCCGCAAGGGCCGCGTTTACATCATCAACAAGTCAAATCCGCGTTTCAAGGCTCGCCAGGGCTGAGCGGCATTCGCTCGTTCACGGCTTTTTGCATTTGACGAACCGCATGGGGTGATTACATTCACCGCATGCGGATTTTCCTGTTTGCATTCCTGGCTGTTTTTCTGGTGCCGCCTGTTTCGGGCGGTTTTTCCTCAGCCCTTCCGGGTGCAAGTCCGGCTTCCGCACAGGAATCAAACCCGGAAGATCCTCCAGCTGAAATGATTCCCGACGAGGATACGGGTGACGAGCGCACCGCCGCGACACTCGAATCGCTTTTCGACGATCTCAAACACCAGAGCGAGCCTGCCAAGGCGCAGCGCATCGCGCGCCAGATCTGGACGAAGTGGAACGATTCGGGTTCCGACACCATCAACCTGCTGATGAACTGGTCGGCAGCAGCCATGCGCGACAAGAACAATGCACTGGCCGAGGATTTGCTCAACCAGGTCATCGTTCTGGCACCCGACTATGCCGAGGGCTGGAACAGACGCGCGACACTCTATTTCACCATGGCCGATTTCAGCCGCTCGATTGCCGACATCGAACGCGCGCTGCAACTGGAGCCACGCCATTTCGGAGCACTTTCGGGTCTGGGCATCATCCTTCGCAGGACCGGCTCCGAGAAAAAGGCACGCGATGCTTGGTACAAGGTGCTGGACATCTATCCAGCCAATAGGCCGGCTCAAAAAGCCATAGAGGAACTTGAGGAAGAACTTTCCGGACGGGACGCCTGACAAGGTGCGACGCTTGAAGATGCTCATCTATGGAACCGGTGTTCTGGCGCTGCTCCTGTTTGCAGCGACGCGCTACCTCGTGTCTGACATCGAGAAGCGTTTTCCGCCCATTGGCAGCTTTGCCGAGGTCGATGGAATCCGCATGCATTATGTCGAGTTGCAGGCGGACAAGCCGGACCTGCTGACCCCTGTCATCTTCATTCACGGTGCAAGCGGGAACGCCCGCGATCTGTTCGGCGCCTTTGCAGGCCCGCTCAAGGATCGCGCACACATGCTGTTCTTTGACCGCCCAGGTGCAGGCTATTCATCGCGCAAGGCTTCAGGCGATGAGCGCACCGAAGCGCAGGCGGATTATCTGGCTGGCCTGATGGATCAACTGGGGATTTCGCGCGCGATCATCGTGGGTCATTCTCTGGGTGGTGCTGTGCAGGCAGCCTTTGCCGTACGCCATCCGCAGAAGGTGGCGGCCCTGCTGTTCGTCGCGCCAGCCTCGCACCCATGGCCCGGACGCGATATCAGCTGGTACTATGGCATCACCAATCTGCCGGTCATTGGGTCCATTTTCGCCAACTTCCTCAGCACCCCTGCAGGCATGATTCTGTATCGTGACAGTGTGAAGAGTGTCTTCGCCCCCAATAAGCCTCCGGCGGATTATCCGGACCGCTCGGCCACAAAACTGGTCCTGCGGCCAGCAAGCTTTCTCGCCAACGCAGCCGATGTGGGCGCTCTTTATGACAACAACGAAAGACTGTCAGCGCGCTATGGCGAAATTTCTGCCCCGACGGTGATTGTCTCCGGCGACAGCGATGCGACGGTACGCGCCGACATTCATTCGGAAGGTCTCGCGCGCCAGATTGCCGGCTCGAAACTCATCTGGCTGCCGAAGACGGGGCACATGCCCACCTACAGCGCCACGGCCAGGCTTGTCGAGGAACTTGAAAAGCTCGATCGGGTCGTGACCGACCTCGCTGCAAGATAATCTCTTCAGCTCAGATCCCGGATTTCCCGTCGCTTGAAACATAGGCAATGCGCAGCATGTTCGTCGATCCGGGTGTGCGTAGCGGAACACCCGCCGAAATGATCACCCTGTCGCCTGCTTTGGCAAAACCCTCTTCAACTGCGATACGGCAGGCCCTGTCGACCATGTCGTCAAGATCCCTGGCATCATCCGTGACAACGCAATGCATGCCCCACACCAGTGCCAGGCGCCTTGCAGTGCGGATGACCGGGGAAAGGGCAACAATCGGTTTTGCCGGTCTTTCTCGCGCAGCGCGCAAGCCGGTCGTGCCTGACGCCGTGTAACAGAGGATCGCCGCCAGATCGAGCGTCTCGGCAATCTGGCGGGCAGCCAGCGATATCGCATCAGCGCCAGTTGCTTCCGGTTCTGCCCGCTGCGCCGTGATGATCCCCTTGTAGGTCGGGTCGCATTCGACATGCTCGGCGATGGAATTCATCGTCGAAACTGCTTCCATCGGATACTTGCCCGCCGCTGATTCCGCCGAAAGCATGATGGCATCAGCCCCTTCATACACCGCTGTCGCGACGTCCGAGACTTCCGCCCTGGTAGGCACGGGAGAAGCAATCATCGATTCAAGCATCTGCGTGGCAACGACAACCGGCTTGCCCGCACGCCTGCAGGCGCGGGTGATTTGCTTCTGGATGCCGGGAACCGCTTCAAGCGGCATCTCGACACCAAGATCGCCGCGCGCGACCATGATAGCATCCGACAGATCGATGATGTCCGCGAGACGGGTCACCGCCTGCGGCTTTTCAATCTTCGCCATGATCCCCACACGACCGCGGGCGATCTTGCGCACTTCGGCAAGATCATCAGGCCTCTGGACGAAGGAAAGGGCTACCCAGTCCACTTCTTCACCTATGGCCGCTTCAAGATCGCGCCTGTCTTTCTCGGTCAGGGAACTGCTCTCGATTTCCGTATCCGGCAGGCTTACCCCCTTGCGGTCTGAAAGCGCAGTACCGGCGACGACTTCCGCTGTGACTGAATTGGCAGTGCGGCTGCGCACGACAAGCTGCACGCGGCCATCATCCACCAGCACCCGGTCGCCCACTTCGAGCGCGGCAAGGATTTCAGGATGCGGCAGGCAGACCCTGGTTGCGTCACCCGGCTCCGGATTGTCATCGAATGTGATCATGTGTCCGGCAGACACATCCACCTTGCTTGCGGCAAACTTGCCAAGCCTGTGCTTGGGACCCTGAAGGTCAGCCAGAATGCCGATCGGGCGACCAGTCTGCTTTTCGACCGCCCTGATCTGGTGGACAAGATCCTTCAGCATCGCATGATCGGAATGGCTCATGTTGATGCGAAAGACGTCCGCGCCAGCGGCAAAGAGTTGCGAGATCATCTCGCGGCTGCTGGAAGCGGGTCCCAGGGTTGCGAGAATCTTCACGCGTCTGTTTCGGTGCATGATTTGGGGCTTTCTGTATCCTGGTTACTGCGCGCTGCCGGATTGCCCTGTTTCGGTGAGCCTGACCATCCAGCTGTCCTTGTTGGCCGTATCTACTTCGAAAAATCCGGTACGCTGATAACCGCGCGCGAAGCATTCCTGCACGCCTTCGATGCGGAACTGCCGGTCGGCGGTACACATGAAGATGTCGCCACGCCATTGCCCGCCCTGATCGGCATCTTCCGCGTAGAGGTAATAGAAGCGCGAACTGAGATCGCCCTCGATGAGGGACGCGCAGGTCTCACCCGGGATCTGGTACCAGCCTTCCGTCACCCACAATTCCTTTTCGCGGTAGCCGAGCGCCACGCCCACGAGGCTTTTGGTATCGTTGCAAAGCCTGAAATCCGCCTTCGCTTCAGAAGGCAGATTGAGGACCGGCATCAGGGATGTCAGCACCAGAAGAAGGATATGTCGGGCACATGGAATGGCAGACAATGTCGGCAATTTCACTGTATCTCCGGCAGCCGATTCACGGCTTGTTTGGGTAACGGCACTTGTGGCGCAGCCACTCTTGGCTGTCAATGCACGCCCTTGCCCACGACAGTTGGCGATTTGATGACCACGGGCCCATTTTTCGCGCTCTATTCGCCCCGCGGGCGCGCCACCCAAAGCCCGGACAGGATAAGGGCTGCGCCAGCCAGCTGCATCGGCCCCATCGTCTCGTCAAAGAACACCCAGCCGAAAGTGGCCCCGGCCAGGGCCTCGATATAGATGACAAGCGAGGAGAATACTGCTGAAAGCGCACCCAGCGCCAGTGCCAGCATCCCCTGCCCTCCCGCATGGCTGATCATGCCGAGCGCCGCCAGCGCTCCGTAACCCCTGGCAGTCTGCGGGAAAAGGACATCGCCGGACGCAATCGCTACCATGAGAAGCAGGGCTGCTGTCACGATGGTCGTCAGCAGGGTGATGTGCCCACCCTGCATGGATCGCCGCCCCACCCTTACCGCAAGGAAGTAAAGCCCGAAGAAGAATGAGGTGGCCAGCCCGAAAAGGTCTCCAGCCAGCCTTGTCGCATCGATCCGGTAGCTGGACCCGATCAGCAGGGCCGCACCCGCCAGACAGATTGCCAGTCCCAGGATCGAGCGACGGTGCACGGGTTCACCGATGATGGCCCCTGACAGGATCACGACCCAGACCGGCGCAAGGCAAGCCATCAGCGTTGCGTTGGCCATGGTGGTTTTCAGGATCGACAGGTGCCAGAAAAGCAGATCACCAGCAAAGAACAGCCCGGCAAGTATGACCGGCCGCGTGAAGCGAAGGCCTGGCCAGTTGCGTCCGGCTTCAAGCCATGCCCACAGGCACAGGATGGGAATCGCCAGGAAGACACGCCAGAAGGCGGACGCGAAGGGACCCGTTTCCGCATAGCGCACAAAGACCGGCGAAATTCCCATGGCAACGGCGCCCATTGCCAGCAGCACGACTGCCAGTGCCGGAGACAATGAAACCCGTTCTGTGGTTGCCTCTGGTACGCTGTTTTTCGCCGCGATGTTCATATCGAACCAGATTTTCCGGCTTTCTTGCGCCGTCCCTTGCCCATCATTGGGCGCGACCATTGATCCCGTTTCCAAGCTGTGACAAGAGGCCTTGCGTAACTGACGTGGAATTTATGCGAATGGACGGCGATTTTACACCGGTGGAGCTGGTCGACGGCGATTTCAGCAAGGGACTGATCCTGCTTTGCGACCATGCCCGCAACACATTGCCAGCCCGTTACGGCAATCTTGGCCTGGGTAATGAAGCCTTTTCAAGGCACATCGCCTTTGACATCGGAGCGCGCGATGTGACCCTGGAACTGGCGCGCCTCCTGGGTGTGCCAGCTGTCCTGTCCACCTTTTCGCGTCTTCTCATCGATCCCAATCGCGGCGAGGACGACCCCACTCTCATCATGCGCCTGTCCGACGGCACGGTGATTGCGGGAAACCATCCGATTTCAGCAGCTGAAGTTGCAGGCCGGCTCGACAATTTTCATCGCCCCTATCACCGCGCCGTCGAAGAGGCGGTGGATCGCGCGATGGTGAGCGGATGCGTTCCCGCAATCTTCTCGGTGCACAGTTTCACCAATGCCTGGAAGGGAATGGCCAGGCCCTGGGAAGTCGCCCTGTTGTGGGACAGTGATCCGCGATTCACGGTTCCGCTGCTGGCCGAACTTCGTCGCGATGGCAAACTTACCGTCGGCGACAACGAGCCCTATGACGGCGCACTGAAAAATGACACTATGTATCGCCATTGCACGGTGCGCGGTCTGGCGCATACGCTGATCGAGATACGGCAGGACCTGATCGCCAGCGCCGATACGGCACACCAATGGGCCAGGCTGCTGGCACCGATGATGCGCACGGTGCTTGCCAACCCGGCCCTGCACGAAGTCAGACATTTCGGCTCCAGAACCGGGCCGGTCCAGGTCAGGTAACGATCAATCTGCATGCCCGTACTCTTGGAGGCACATGATGGAAAAGAAGACTGAAACCGAGCTTGAGGCTGCTGCATTCCGCAGGCTGGTCTCGCACCTTCGCAACCGGAGCGACGTTCAGAACATCGATCTGATGAATCTGGCCGGCTTTTGCAGGAACTGCCTGGCAAACTGGTATCAGGAGGCTGCAAACGAAATGGGAATCGATATAGACAAGCCGGAGGCGCGCCAGCGCATCTACGGAATGCCCTACGAGGAATGGCGGGCTGCCCACCAGATCGAGGCGACACCTGAGCAAAGCCAGGCATTTGCCAAGACCAAACCAGGGCACTGACCGAAGGCCCATCGCAACTGACGGAGAATGACATGTCGGACACAATGGTCGCCCGCGACCAGCTCAGATCGATTGTCGAGCGCATCGAGCGCCTCGAGGAAGAAAAGAAGGCGATCGGCGACGATATCAAGGAGATTTTCGGCGAGGCCAAGGCAAATGGCTATGACACCAAGGTCCTTCGCCAGGTGCTTCGTATCCGCAAGCAGGATCTGGCCGAGCGTCAGGAGCAGGACGCCGTGCGCGATCTCTATCTGCATGCTCTGGGGATGATTCCAGACCCCTCCGACCAGTAAGGCGCAGCCTGGCTCAGCCTGGTCAGTTCGCCGTGGCGGGCTGGCCAGCAGCGTTGGCGGTGGGTTCCTCGATCTTCTTGCCATCCTTCGGCCTGGCGACTTCCACTCCGGCAGCGCCCCAGGCAAAGTCTATTCGCCCCGCCTTTGGGGATGGTGCCAGACCGCTCGTCACCAGTGCGTGGCTGGTGCTCTTTTCACCTTCGCCGTCCTGCCCGATGAATTTCCCCTCGCCTTCAAGCGTGCCTGTGCCATCTGCCTGCGGGCTATCGAGTTGTATGACGATGGTGCGCCCCGTCACAGCGGGATTGTATTCCGGCTCAAGCGGAACGATGGGAAGATCGGTTCCCGGCAGGAGCGCTGTCTGGACACTGTTGTCGAGGCCGGGGATGCGTCGCAATTCCTTTTCCGCATAGAATGCGAGCTTGGCCTTGCCCGCGCCCGTCATGTTGATGCCGTCCGAATTGCGCAGTCGAACGATCTGGCCATTGATGTCAGGCCCTGCATTAACGAACTTGCCCTCGGCATTGGTAAAACCGTCCCACACGTCCACAAAGATGGCACCCGCTGCCTCGGCCTTGTTGCGGTAGACTTCGTTGAAGACCAGATAGTCGGAAATCATCGCCGTGGAATTGACCGGTGGAAGCCCGACCCAGATCAGGGGAAGCGAGCGATCCCGCACGGCCTTGGCTATGCGATCCGCACGAAGCTCATATTCCTTCTTCCATTCGTCGGTGAGCTTCTTGGCCCGCCCGGTTTCCAGCCGCATCTGCTGGCGGTCATTCATGCCGCCAAGAAAGACCACTGCCGCCGGTTTGAATTCCTCTATCAGTTCGGGGATCTTGGCTGGCCAGTCGACCACGTCATCGCGAACAAGACCGGAAAGGCCGGAAGACTTGTCCACGATCACGACATTTGCATTGTCGGTATAGGACTGCGCCAGACCTGATGCCAGGCCGCCTGCCATGAAATCGCCGACGACGAGAATGTTGAGCGCGGTCTCGACCTTTTCGACCGCCTGTTTGCGCGGAGCCTGTGCTGCAGTTACTGAGCCACCAGCCGGATTGACGATGATGCGGCGCGCCTTTTCCTTCTCCGGGCGTTGCTGGCGTCGCAACGCACCCCCGAACAGAAGATCAAATAGATTGGGCCGCTTCTTCGCCTGCTGGTTCTGCTGGGCCATCGCAATATCCGCGCCAAGCCCGACAGGCAGCACCGGCTGGAACGCTACCAGCAGTCCAAGAAGAACGACAAGTCGTGTGACCAGCTTCACGGCACCTGTTCCAGTCATTGCGGAAATCGCAGACTGATCCGGCTCCATGCCAGAGTCAGCTTTTGCGCAGTCTATTCAAGAGTGCCTTGGATGGAAAGCCGTCCTGCTCCATTCCCGCGCGCGCCTGGAAATCGAGAATTGCCTTTTTCGAGGCTGGCCCGAACTTTCCGTCGATTTCGTCCGCATAAAGACCAAGCCGCTTGAGAATGGTCTGTGCCTCCATTCGCTCCGCCTCGCTCATGGGAACATAACCGCGCGGCCAGTCCTGGGTCAGTCCGCCATGACCGGCCAGTTCATCGGCCAGCAGCCCAACAGCAAGCGCGTACTTGTCGGCATTGTTGTAACGCTTGAGGACGTAGAAATTCTTGACCATCAGGAATGCTGGTCCGCCGGGACCTGCCGGCAACTTGAGCACGGCCTTGTCATCCTTGCGAGGAAATCCACCGCCACGCGCGCGGCGCACGCCCAGCTTTTCCCATTTTCCAAGGCTGATGCCGTCCTTGTCCTCCAGTTTCCTGTCGAAACCCTTTGGCAGCACGACTTCATAACCCCAGGTAGTGCCACTCTTCCAGCCGTTCTTGCGCAAAAGATTGGCCGAAGATGCCAGCGCGTCCGGTGGTGACGTCCAGACATTGCGATGCCCGTCACCGTCAATATCAACCGCCCATGTCAGATAGCTTGTTGGAATGAACTGGGTATGCCCCATCGCCCCGGCCCATGACCCGGTCAGGCCAGACGGGGAAACATCACCCGCCTGCACGATCTTCATGGCCGCGATCAATTGCGAGCGGGCAAACTTTGCGCGCTTGGGATCCGCATAGGCCAAAGTGGCGAGCGAACGCGCCACGCTTCGTATGCCGGTCTTCTTTTCCAGTGCCTCGCCGAAGGAGGATTCCATGGACCAGATGGCAAGAACAATGTGGCGATCTACGCCGAACTGCTTCTCGATGCGATCAAGCCAGCTGCCATACTCGCGCGCAAGCTCCCTACCCTTGCGCACGATCGATTCTGATATGCGCGTATCTATATATTCCCAGACCTTGATCGTGAATTCGGGCTGGTAGCGTGCCGCATCCAGCACTTCGGGATCCGGCTCGTCAATGCCGGCAAACACCGAACGATAAGTACGCGTGGAAATGCCGGATTTCGCCGCGACCGACTGGAATCCATTGATCCATTTCACGAATGCCGTGTCGGCAGCTTGCGCGCCATCCAGCGTTCCAAGCAGTGCCGCTGCCAGCACGAGGCTCCCGGCTGTTCGGCGCAAAAGCCCAGAAATACCCATTGCGTCTCTCCATTGGTAGCGACTGGTGATTCGCTACAATGCACGCGATTGGGTCAAGAATTCGTTTACCATGCAGACCGTTGTACCAATCTGCGGTTTTTCACGCCGACATGCGCAACTCGCTCAGCTTCGCTTCCCAGTTGAGCGCCGTGGTGATGATCGTGGCAAGATCGTCATGGCGCGGTTTCCAGCCAAGACGGCTGACAAGGCGGTGCGCATTCGCAGTCAGGGCGGGAATGTCGCCAGGCCTGCGATCCTTCTCCAACACCTTGAAATTCCTGCCTGAGGCCGCCTTCACGGCGTCAACCACTTCCCTTACCGAATAGCCCTTGGAGTAGCCGCAATTGGCCGTGAACTTCAGGCCGCCCTGCCGCAGGAAGTTGAGCGCCACATAATGCGCGTTGACCAGATCGCTGACATGGATGAAGTCGCGCACGCAGGTGCCGTCCGGCGTGTCGTAGTCGGTTCCCAGTATCGAGAATTCGGGGCGCTTGCCCAGCGCAGTTTCGCATGCAAGCTTGATGAGATGCGTGGCACCTTCGGTCGACTGGCCGGTGCGCATTTTCGGATCACAGCCAGCAACATTGAAATAGCGAAGCATGACATAGCGCAGGCCATGGGCGTTGGCCGCGTCGCGGATCATGATTTCGCTCATCAGTTTTGACGAACCATAAGGAGACATCGGGTTCAGGATCGCATCTTCGCGGATCGGTCCGCTGGTCAGCGGCGCGCCATATACCGCTGCAGTTGACGAGAAGATGAACTTGTCGATACCGGTTCTGACCGCTGACTCCACGAGATTGCGCGTCTTGGCCGTGTTGTTGTCATAATATTTGAGCGGATTGGTCATCGATTCCGGCACAACGACAGAACCGGCAAAATGGATGATCGTATCGATTCGATGCTTGCGGATCGTCTCTTCGACGAGTGCCTGATCGCCGACATCGCCCACAACGAGCTTTGCACGCTCTGGCAGCGCCCAGGCGAATCCGGTCGAGAGATTGTCGAGAATGATCGGTTCCTCGCCATGGTCCACGAGTTCCCAGACCATGTGACTGCCGATGTACCCCGCCCCACCTGTGACAAGTACGCTCATGACTTACCTCTGCCTGCTGTCCCCGGTAGCCTGTTTTCGGCCTTTTCCGTTTCCCGCAAGGTTAGCGGGCAATGCTTAGGATAAAATAAAGGGATAGATTGCATTTTAACGGCTACGAAACCCGCTTCTTCCGGAGGTTAGATGTCCGGCTACAAACCCGTTCGAAAAGCAGTATTTCCTGTCGCTGGTCTGGGCACCCGGTTCCTGCCCGCGACCAAGGCAGTGCCGAAGGAAATGCTGACGGTGATGGATCGACCCGTCATCCAGTATGTATTCGACGAAGCCCGCGCCGCCGGCATCGAGCATTTCGTGTTTGTCACAGGACGCTCGAAATCGGTCATCGAGGACCATTTCGATATCCAGGTCGAGCTTGAGCAGACCTTGCGCGAACGCGGCAGGCATGAGGCCCTGGCCATCCTTGCCGCTGCCCTTCCCGAAGCGGGTCAGACCAGTTTCACGCGCCAGCAGGCTCCCCTGGGCCTGGGTCACGCCGTGTGGTGCGCCCGTGAAATCATCGGAAACGAACCTTTCGCCCTGCTCTTGCCGGACATGATCATGCAGAGCGAAACCGGCTGCATGACCTCCATGGTCGACCTTTACAAGCGCACAGGCGGCAATGTCGTGGCGACCGAAGCCGTGGACCCGCGCGAGACCCACAAATATGGCGTCGTCGAGAAGGGCAAGGAAGTCGAGGGCGGTTTTGAAGTCACCGCCATGGTGGAAAAGCCGGAACAGGGCACAGCGCCATCCAACCTTATCCTGAACGGACGTTACATCCTCCAGCCGGAAATCTTCTCCGTCCTGGAAAACCAGAAGGCAGGCACTGGCGGCGAGATTCAGTTGACCGACGCCATGCTTGAACTGGCCCGCAGCCAGCCCTTCTTCGGCTATACTTTCACTGGCAGGACCTTCGATTGTGGTTCGCGCGAAGGCTTCATCAAGGCAAATGTGGCATATGCCATGTGGGATCCTGAAATGTCGGAGAGCCTCAGGCCGGAACTGGAAGCGCTGATCGCGCAAATCCGACCGCCACAGGCCTGAACGCGTACTAGCGTGCCACCATGGCCCGTTTCAAGTGCAAGGAGCTTGTGTGCCATCTAGCGCTGCAGCGCGACACCGAAGCGCACTGACGTGGAATTCCACGAATTGCCAGCGGTACCGCTTTCGAACTGCTGATGTTCAACATCAGCTGTCAGAGAAAGGAACCTGCTCACCCAATATTCAAGGCCCGCGCCGACGGTGTAGGTGATATCGGTCGTGCCACCCGTGTCGAAGTGAACGGCATCCACGGATGCCTTGGCGTTGAACTCCAGATTGTCGCGCACCCTGCGCTGCGCTTCGAGCGAAAAGTTCTGATTCAGCGAGCCATTGTCTCCCGCCGTTGTCGATCCACCCAGCGTGGTTGCGGAAAGGAAGCGTATCCGTGTTTCCCTTTCGGGCGACCAGTCGAGGTTGGCATTGAGCGTGATACCGGACAGTGAGTTCAGATTGGCGTCATCGAAATTCTCGTTGATATATCCAAGCGACACTTCACCGCTGGTCTTCTCACCGAGATCGATGGCAAGCCCACCCCGAACATCGACGATCGTGCTCGAACGCTTTTCCCCGTTGCGGTCAACCGTATCGTCATAGACGCGCCGTCCCGCTCCCAACTGGACGAAGGGTTGCAAGGCAGGCGAGCTTTCGTACGAAACCCGGACCGTTCCCTGGTAAAGCGTGTTGTTTCGATCCGACTGATCGAGCGTGCCCCCACCACTCAGCGACGCATTGTCATAAGTCACGCGGTCAACCGTGCCACGGAGCAGCAATCCGAGCTTGCCGCCGCTTCTTTCGACGGCCAGCCCACCGTTGAGGGAGTGAACGCCCGGTCTTTGCGACACGGTGGAAGTCAGGGAAGTGCTGGTGAGCGCTTCGGTCGTGTAGCGATATCCGCCGGAAACGGTCGCCGCAAAACCATCGACGAGATCAAGCCGCAGGTCACCCTTTATGCCAGCCTGGGGTATTCCCTCTTCACCAGAAGCGAGATTGCGCCTGAAACTGCCATCGGCTTCGATGCTGGCCTGATGGCGGGACCAGTTCGACACTGCGCGAAGATTGGCATCGGTTTGCGAGAAGGCACCTGCTTCGCCGCCCGGACTGAATGCACTGTTGGTGGCGAAGCCAACTGCCTGTTCGAGCCTGGTAAAGACTGTCCAGGTTCCCGCTCTGAAACCCTGCGGCAAGAACGGATCGGTATCCTCAACCCGCCTTGTACCGCTTTCGACTGCCGGTTCACGCACGCTGGCGCGCGGGTCCGGCGAGCCATTTGTCAGCGCGTCGCCAATTGCCGGTTCGCCCGCGACACGAATGCTGCGCCCCTGTGTCTCACCGGAAAAGCCGATTGTCCCGGTCAGTGCCGTGCCGTCAGTGCCGGTACTGCTCCCGTTAGCTCCGCCCGGACCTGATCCGTCCGCGCTTGCTGGAAAAAAGACGCTTTCGCCTGCAAAAGGATCATCCGGTTGTTTTGTGACCGTGTTGGCACTGCCGCGAAGCAGCAGCGAGCGGTTGGCAGTGGCCGATTGTTGCCCGTTATCATTTTCCTGCGAAGCGGTCGTCGCCTGCTGTGCCAGGGCGGGAGACGCGGCAAGACCGGCCATTGCCAGGCCAATACCGGCCAGGCGCGGCAGCAATACCGGCAATCTTGTCTTGGCGTCTTTCATTTCACCCTGTTCCGGCAGGCGTCATTTCCTGACAAACCGTAAACAGCCATGGTTAATGCTTTGTTTCCCGAACGCCCCGCAGCCGGTTACAGCCAGGTTTTTTTCGTGTATCGATCCCTGCACAGATCAGGAATACGGACACTTGCGCCATGAACGAACCCGACCACGCCCAGGTAGCACTTCGCACCATCCAGACCGAGCAGGAAGGCCTGCTCCTTCTGGCTGAGAAACTGGGCGGACCGCTTTCCAGGCCATTCAACGCTGCGGTCGAGACACTTGCCGCCATTTCAGGCCGGGTCATCGTCAGTGGCGTTGGCAAAAGCGGGCATATCGGCTCCAAGATCGCGGCGACCTTCGCATCGACGGGAACGCCGGCATTCTTCGTTCATCCAGCAGAGGCCAATCACGGTGATCTCGGCATGATCGCGCGTGATGACGCGATTCTCGCAATGTCTTGGTCAGGTGAATCGGCCGAATTGAAGGGAATTCTTGCCTATTCGCGCCGGTTCAAGATTCCGCTGATTGCCATCACCTCGAAACCCGAATCCACCCTCGGGCGCGAAAGCGATATCTGCCTTGATCTGCCCAAGGCGATGGAAGCCTGCCCGCATGGTCTGGCCCCGACAACGTCCACGCTGATGCAGATGGCACTGGGCGATTCGCTTGCCATCGCCCTTCTGGAGCGCCGCGGTTTTTCGGCAACCGATTTCAAGGTGTTCCACCCGGGCGGATCGCTTGGTGCTAGCCTGACACATGTCAGCGAAATCATGCATACCGGCGACCGCATACCGCTCGTGCCTGCTGGCACAGCCATGGGTCAGGCAATCGTGCGCATCTCGGAAAAGGGATTTGGCTGCGTCGGTGTCACTGACGAAGCCGGCATCCTGATTGGTGTCATCACCGATGGCGACTTGCGGAGGAACATGGAGCGCGACATCCGCACGCTGAAGGTCGAAGATGTCATGACCCGCGCGCCGCGAACTGTCAGCCCGTCGCTTCTCGCCAATTCGGCAATGGCCATTCTCAATGAAAGTTCAATCACCACCCTGCTGGTCACCGATGGCGCGCGCAGGCCGATTGGCATCATTCACCTGCATGATCTGCTGCGGATCGGCGTAGCCTGAACAAGGCTCAGGCTGCGTCTTCTCTGGAAACCTGCAGTTTTCCCGCACCATGGCCGGTGACACGAACACGTGAGCCCTGCGGCATGTCAGGACCGCTCACACGCCAGGTCGTTTCGCCGATGCGCACCCTGCCCGTCCCACCGGAAATGGCTTCGATCAATTCACCGGTTCGCCCAACCATCTGCGCACCGCGATCATTGAGATCGGGCGCGTCACCATCATCCATTCTGTACTGGCTCATGAATTTTCGGCCGATGATTGCCGAAGCCAGCGACAGGGCCACGAAGCCAATCATCTGTGTCTGCCATACCCAGAAGGTCGATTCAGCCTCGACTGCCAGCGATATGGTTCCGATCACGAATGCGGAAATGCCGAACCACAGGAAGAAGGTTCCAGGCGCAAGGACTTCAAGACCCATCAGCAGGAGCGCCAACACCCACCAGTTCCAGGGCCCCAATGATACGATGATCGACTGGATCATTTGTTTCCACCATCACCCGGAATGCCCGGGAGCGGGTTGCCGCCCGGACGAACCTGAGGTGCCTGTGCTGCGGGGCGTGTCGTTGCAACAGTCTGAGGTCTGTTCTGGGCATTGCCGCTGCGCCCTCCAAACAGATCCTTGGAGAGTTCACCAATACCGCCCAGCGATCCGAGCAGCGAGGTTGCTTCGATCGGCAGCATGATGACCTTCTGATTGTCTGCAGAAGCGATCAGGCCAAGCGCATCGACATATTTCTGCGCAACGAAGTAGTTGATTGCCTGGACGTTGCCGGAAGAAATCGCGTCCGAAACCATCTTCGTTGCCTTGGCCTCGGCTTCGGCGAGTCGCTCGCGAGCTTCCGCTTCACGATAGGCGGCCTCTTTCTCGCCCTCCGCCTTGAGGATTTGCGACTGCTTGTCGCCTTCCGCGCGCAGGATTTCCGCCTGGCGCTTGCCCTCAGCTTCCAGGATCGACGCGCGCTTGTCACGCTCTGCCTTCATCTGCCGACCCATGGCTGCCACGAGATCGGCTGGCGGATTGATGTCTTTGATCTCGATGCGGGTCATCTTGATGCCCCACGAAGAAGCGGCTTCATCCACAACCCGAAGCACACGCTCATTGATGTCGTCGCGTTTGGAGAGTACTTCGTCGAGGTCCATGGACCCCATCACCGAGCGTATGTTTGTCATGGTGAGGTTGAGGATGGCGTTTTCGAGCCCACGCACTTCATACGCCGCACGCGCGGCATCCAGTATCTGATAGAAGCACACGCCGTCAGCGCTCACGGACGCATTGTCCCGCGTGATGACCTCCTGCGTGGGCACGTCGAGAACCTGCTCCATCATGTTCAGCCGTGCACCGACCCGGTCGATGTAGGGAATGATGATGTTGAGGCCGGGGCGCAGCGTGCGCACATATTTCCCGAAACGCTCGACAGTATGATTGTAGCCCTGCGGGATCTGCTTGATGCCCGCGAAAACCGTGAGGATGATTAGAAGAACGAGAACGCCGACAAAAATGTCAAAACCTGAAAGTTCGGGCATGCTACCCCTCCGCAATCCGTTTCATATGCGGTCCCGTGAATAGCAGCGGCAATACTTTGACCACTACCCCCCGAATCCTTCAGGGAATTTCCGCAAGGGAACTATAGTGTTTTGCCTGGGCGATGACAATTATGCTGCAGCCGTCGAACGGCTCAGATCCAGCCCGCAAGTTCGCGGCGCGTGATCGCTTCTATCACCGCCATGCCGTCGGCACTGTCATTGAGACAGGGTATGTGCGTGAAATTCTCACCACCCGCTTCATGGAACAACTCGCCCGCCTCGACCGCTATCTCTTCAAGCGTCTCCAGGCAGTCAGCTACGAAGCCGGGATTGAAGACGGCAAGGCTGCGAACACCTTCGCGGGCAAGCTTCTCGACGGTCTTGTCTGTATAGGGCTGCAACCATTCCTCGGGACCAAACCGCGACTGGAAAGTCGTGACGAGCCTCCCCTTTTCCCAGCCCATTTCCCTTTCCAGAAGCCGCGATGTCTTCATGCAGTGGCAGTGATAGGGATCGCCCTTCCTAAAATAGCTCTGCGGAATGCCGTGATAGGATGCGATGAATTTCTCCGGCTCGAAGTCGAGCGTGGCGACATGGGCGCGTATCGATGACGCCAGCGCGCGGATGTAGGCTGGATCGTCGTGATAGGCTGGAACCGTGCGGATTGCCGGCATCCACCGCAACTTCATCAGTGCTTCGAACGCCTTGTCATTGACGGTTGCGGTCGTCGCAGCGCTGTACTGCGGATAGAGAGGGAAGATCACGATGCGTTCGCAACCCTTTTCCCGCAGGGCATCCAGCCTGCTGGAGATGGAGGGATTGCCGTAGCGCATGCCCCAGTCGACGATCACCTCGCCATTGCTGCCAAGCGCCTGCTGCAATTTCTCGGCCTGCGAACGGGCAAAGGTCCGCAGCGGTGATTCATCCAGTTCCCTGTTCCAGATGGAGGCATAGGCCTTGCCTGACTTCTTGGGCCTGGTGTTGAGGACAATGCCATAAAGGATCGGATACCAAAGGGCGCGGGGCCATTCGATGACGCGCTTGTCCTTCAGGAACTCTTCGAGATAGCGCCGCATGTTTTTGGGATCGTGCCCGTCTGGTGTGCCCAGATTGACCAGCAACACCCCGACCTTTCCGATTGCCACAGGTGGGTGATCCGCAGGCAACGGGCCAAGCGCTCTGAAGTTCCTTGTCATGTCGGCAGATGTCATTTCCTGGCACCATTGTCCGGCCACAGCTCATGCGGCCCATTGAATCGGCGCGCGCTCCATCGAAGCGCTGCATGCACCGTTTTGTAGTTCACCTTTCCAGAATGACAAGGGCGCCGTGTCGCCACGACGCCCCATTTTCCCTCGCCTTTCCTCAGTTCTGCGGCAGCAGGTCCGGCAGGATCGTCACGATTGACGGGAAGAGCCACAACAGCCCGAGTCCGATCACCTGAATGATGATGAAGGGAACAACGCCGCGATAGATGTGGCTTGTCGTGACTTCCGGCGGTGCAACACCGCGCAGGTAGAACAGCGCAAATCCGAAGGGCGGCGTCAGGAACGAGGTCTGCAGGTTGACCGTGATCATGATGGTCACCCAAGCCGGATCAAGCGTTCCGCCATAGATGACAGGTCCCACAATCGGTACGACGATGTAGATGATCTCCAGGAAGTCGAGGACAAAGCCCAGAATGAACATGATCACCATCACGATCAGGAACACGACCCATTCTTCCTCGAAGCTGCGCAGGAACGTCTGGATATAGTCCTCGCCGCCGAAGGAAATCAGCACGAGGTTCAGCATCTGCGAGCCGATCAGGATGGCGAAGACCATCGAGGTCACCTTGGCCGATTCACGCACGATTGGCGCAAGGATCCGGTTCGCCCACAAGACCCAGCACGCATAGAGCAGGCCAAAGAACGCCAGGTAATAGGCACCCGTGGTGACGATGATTGCCACCCAGTTCTCAAAGCCGACACTCCCTATGCCTGTTCTCAGATCGAAGTTCACGCCAATCAGGAGAAAGACCACAATGGCAAGCGTCGCCTTGAGGATCATCGACCCATGGCTTCGCCCTTCATCCGACAACTTGCGCTGCGCCGCCAGCATGATCGCTCCGGCAGCACCAAGGGCAGCGGCAGGCGTGGGATTGGTAATGCCGCCCAGGATCGAACCAAGCACCGCAATCACAAGGACGAGCGGCGGGAAGACCACGCGCAGGATGTCGACTTCCGACAATCGCGGCATTGCCGCCCGCAGGCCATGGAGAATGGCAGCTATCGGCAACAGATAGAGAAGAAGTGTCCGACCTGGTGAAAGGGTTGGGGTCACCAGAAGCCAGTCGACAAGCAGCAGGCCCGCAACACCAGCAGCTCCGATCATCAGGGGGCGCTTGTCATATTGCGGCCTGACCGCATAGGCGGTCGAAAGAACCAGCGCGACTAGCATCGAAAGGATAAGCACGATTCCAGACAGGGGCGCTGCATTCGCCAAAGCCTGCGCAAACTGCTCTTCCTCGGTCAGAACCTTGGCACCTTCACCCTTGCTGGCCTGTTCGGCCAGTGCTGCCCGCTTCGCGACGGAGCGATCCCACTTTTCCTGACCGTGCAGTTCGATCATCGACGCCTTGCACTGGTCCGCGACATTCGTGCGCAGTTCCGGCGCATCGATCACTACAGCGTTTGCGCCGGTCACGATGACCTGGCTGCCAGCAAACTGCGTGCTGTAGGCGCCAACGATTATGGCAAGGGCAGCCAGCGGCACACCCAGATACCAGATCAGCGCATGCTTGCGGCCGTTCGATGCCTGCTCGTCGGCCTCGAAGTGAACGGCAGGTGCCTTGTGCGGCTTCCACAACGCGTAGCCGAAAGCGTAGAGCGCATAGAGAAAGGCCAGGAAAACACCGGGGATGATTGCCGCCTTGAACAGCGTACCGACTGAAAGGACCGCTGGTTCACCCAGAAAGGTCAGGGCATCGCTGCAGCCGACAGCCTTTGCTCGCTCTTCCTGCGCCGTGGCGAAAATGTCGCCGGCAAGGGTTCCGAGCAGAACGATGACGATTGATGGTGGAATGATCTGGCCAAGCGTACCGGAAGCCGTGATCACGCCTGTGGCAAGCTCGGGAGAATATTTATGGCGCAGCATCGTGGGCAGTGACAGCAGTCCCATGGTCACGACAGTCGCGCCAACAATGCCGGTCGACGCTGCAAGGAACGCTCCGACCACGACAACCGAAACGGCAAGGCCACCGGGGAGCGGACCGAACACCCGCGCCATTGTGGTGAGCAGGTCGTTGGCAATGCGCGAGCGCTCAAGTGCAATCCCCATCAGGACGAACATGGCAACCGCCAGCAGCGTCTCGATCGAGGGACCCGCGAAAACGCGTTCGTTCATCCGGTTGACGATGAAGGAGATTGTCCGGTTGATTGCATCGTCGAGACCGCGCTCGAATAATGGAAGCAGGATCGTCGGTAACTCGGGATGATTGAATTTCGAGATATGTTCACGCCCCACGCCCTGCGCGATCAGGTCGGCATAGGGTCCCGAAGCCGTGTCGATGACCTCTTTCATCAACAGGCCGTTTTGTGCTAGCGCGGCAATGATTCCAAAGGAAATGATTGCCGATCCGGCCAGAGCGAAAGCCACGGGATAGCCCGTGAGAATGCCGCAAAGCAGGCACAGGAATGTGATCAGCAGGCTGATCTCGATACCGTCCAAGCCTAGAAACATGTCATATCCCCGCTACGATTGTTACCGACCGGTTCGAACGCCGACCTGATTTGTGGCCTAGGCTCCATGCCCGGCGGTCTTGGCTATTGCATCTGCTTCCTGGTCGGAATCCTTGTCCAGATATCGGTCCCTGGATTCCTCGCCTTCGATATATTCCAGCAGTGACCGGTAGAAGAAGGTCAGCGCCTGCAGGAACATCAGGCCGGCAAAACTGACAAGAAGCACCTTGAACAGGAAGTAGCCGTCAAAGCCGTTCGGCGAGAAGCCGATGGTCTCGACATCCCATTTCAGTGCCTTGGAAGTCCGCACGACGCGCTCGAGATCGAAGTTGCTGGCAAGCGGCGGGCGAACCAGATGACGCCACAGGAAAAACCAGCCATAGAGCCAGACAATGGTCAGGAACGGCAGGGCGAAGAACAGTGATCCCGCCATGTCGATGATCTTCTGCTTGCGGAAGCTCACGATACTGTAAATGAGGTCGACCCGTACATGCCCGCCCTGGATGAAGGTGTAGGCTGCGCACAGCGCAACGACTATGGCGTTGTAAAGCTTGAGTTCCTCGGCATACCAGCTCACATCCTTGGTGAAGCCGAAGCCGAAGGGCGCGATGGTGATTTCGGAAACACGAAAGATGCGCTGCAGCGCCACGATGATGACCTGCTGAAGCACCATGATCAGCACGGCCCAGGCGGCAATTCTCCCGATTGTATTGTTGATCTTTTCAGAGGCGCGAACAAATCCCCAAAGGACGTGACGCCGCCATATCCCGATGATCAGCAATACGACCGCAAGGTCGAAAATGATGAAGAAGAACTCGACCGACGCGCCGTAATAGGCAAACCGGGCGACCGATTCCATATCGGATGGATTGGGCCAGACGGAAGGATTGAAAATCACCTTCGCCAGGTTCATGAAACCGGCGACGACGTTGGATAGGAACCAGACTATTGCGTCGAACATTGGACCCCCGCCCAGCATAGGAAAGGCATGCAATGGCGCCAGACATGCGTGTGCATGGGGTCGGGTGAGCCCGAAGTTTCTGCGCTGCCATCAGGGATGGGGTGCCGCCGATGGCGGCACCCTGTTTTGGCTTATATGCCCAGAACGCGGTTGCGCTGACGGATGTAGGCACCGTCGGACAGGTTGTCCCACTTGGACGAGGCCGCCATGGAGGCGCGCACGGATTCGAAGGTCTTCTTGAAGATCTCGTCACCCATGTTTTCGTCAGCAACCTTCTGCGACGCGGCACCGAACGCATCCCAGACGCTGTCCGGGAATTCCTTCGCCTGTACGCCGCCTGCGATGAGGCGTGCAAGTGCAGCGGAGTTTTCCGCGAGGAACTTGGTGAGCGTCCACTGATGCGATTCGCCAGCTGCGATCTCGATGATCTTCTGCTGTGCCGGCGTCAGGCTGTTGAACACTTCAAGGTTCGTTGCCAGCGAGAGTGCCGCGCCTGGCTCATGGAAGCCGGACGTGTAGTAGATCTTCGTGATTTCCTGGAAGCCTGCCTTCTCGTCGGCCCACGGTCCGATCCACTCGGTTCCGTCGATCGCGCCTGAGGACAGCGCCTGGTACACTTCTGCGCCCGGCAGGTTCTGAACGGAAGCGCCCAGATGACCCAGTGCCTTGCCGCCAAGGCCTGGCATGCGGAACTTGAGACCGTTGAAGTCTTCTGGCGAGGTGATTTCCTTGCGGAACCAGCCGCCAGCCTGAGCGCCGGTGTTGCCAGCCAGGAACGACTTGATGTTGAATAGTTCACCAAGTTCGTGATGCATCTTCATGCCATCGCCGTTCCAGTACCAGTTGGAAATCTCGCCGGCAGTCATGCCGAACGGGATTGCGGTATAGAATGCGAAGGCTGGATGCTGGCCGACGAAGTAATAGTCTGCGCCGTGATACATGTCTGCCTGGCCGGAAGACACGGCGTCGAAAACTTCGAACGCGCCGACGAGCTCGCCTGCTGCCTTCAGCTCGATTTCGAGCTGTCCGTCACTCATGGCGGTGATGCTGTCAGCACAACGCTGCGCTGAATCATGCACGCCCGCAAGGCCACGGCCCCAGGTCGTGACGAGAGTGAGTTTGCGTTTTCCCTGTGCATATGCTGGCGCAGCAAGTGCGCTTGCAGCCACCGCGGTGGCGCCACCGAGACCAGCCTTCTTGATAAATGAACGACGATCCATATTTTTCCTCCCAGTTAAGGTACAGCCCGCAGAGAACCTCTTATGCCTCCGGACAAGGGTGAGCGGATAAGCAATACACGACAAATTCGCAATGGAAGCAAGTACCGATACAATCCGCAAAACTACCTAGGAATCGGACAAAACTTCGGCTCTCGCCGTGTTACCCGTTGCCGCACCCCGGTCTCAAAGCCTAATCTTGGCACTGATCAAGTCCGGTAACTGGCTGCAAACAATGAACCTGAGAACCAAACTTCTGCTTGCCACACTCATTCCGATCATCGCCGTGTCCCTGGCCATGATCGCCGTTATCGCGTTCCAGTCGGAGCGCCTCGCCCAGGCGCAGATTGCCGCGGTGGAGAAGATGATCCTGCAATCGAAGGAAACCGAGCTGCGCAATTATGTCAGTCTCGCCCGGACGGCCATCGAGCCATTCTATTCCTCAAGCTGGTCATCAACGCCGCTGGCCAAGAGCCAGGTGACCGGCATCATGAACAAGATGACTTTCGGTCAGGACGGCTATTTTTATGTCTACGAGGAAAACGGCACCAATCTCGTCCATCCCAGACTGCCGGAACTGGTTGGCAAGAACTGGATCGACCTGACTGACCCGAATGGAAAACCCGTCATTCGCGAACTGATCGAGGGCGCAAAACAGGGCGGTCGGTTCACGCGCTATGTATGGAACAAGCCGTCGATCAACGCGGATGCGGAAAAACTGGGTTACTCACTTTATCTCGACAAGTGGGACTGGATGATGGGCTCCGGCCTCTATGTTGACGATATCACCCACCAGGTCGCGTCAATCACAGATGTGCTGCAGAGGAACATCCGCGAAACCCGTTGGGTGCTCCTGGCGCTTACCCTGGCCGCCATCATTCTGTCGGGCCTTACCATCGGAGGGTTGCGTCTTTCGGAGCAGAAGCTTGCCGACCAGAGGCTGAAGGATCTTACCAGTCGACTGGTCGACATCCAGGAGCTCGAGCGCAAGCGCGTGTCGACGGAATTGCATGACGGGATCAGCCAGATGCTCGTCTCCGCTCGCTACAGTCTCGACGCAGCCGCCGAACTGGTTGGCCGCAACAAGCGGGCAACCCAGTCTCTGGCCACCGCAATCAACGTGCTGGAAAACGCGACAGGCGAGGTTCGCCGCATTTCCATGGACCTGCGGCCTTCTATCCTGGACGATGTCGGCCTCGCAGCAGCAATCAACAGTCTTGCCAGCGACTTTTCCGCCAAGAGCGGCATTGCCGTGGACGTCGATGCGGACCGCTTGCGCGATTCCATCCCCGAAAAGGCAAAGACCGCCTTGTACCGCATCACCCAGGAAGCGCTGACGAATGTCTCCCGGCACGCAAATGCGGACCGGGTGGCCATCTCGCTGAAATGCGTTGATGGCGAGGTCCAGATGCGCATACAGGACAATGGCAGCGGCATTTCTGCCGGCAAGCGCAAACGAACGAGCCAGAACAACGGACTTGGCCTGAGAAACATGAGCGAGCGTGTGGACAGTTTTGGCGGCACTATCGCCTTCGCCGATACCAGGGGCGGCGGCCTGTCGATCGACATAAGGCTTCCCGCCAGCAAGTGGAAACAGGCAGCATGACCCATATGGCGGCACAGACGCCAACCAGACTGATGATGGTCGACGATCACGACATCATTCGTGATGGTATCAGAGCCAGGCTCGGCACTGCCGAATCCATCGAACTGGTCGGCGAATGCGCTTCGGCTGGCGAGGCGATTGCCATGGCCGGACAGCTCAAACCCGATGTCGTACTGCTTGACATATCGATGCCCGGCATGAACGGGCTCGAAGCCGCCGGACAGATCCTCAAGGCATCACCGCAATCGCGGATTCTTTTCCTCTCCATTTATGACAATGAGCAATATGTCCTGGAGGCGCTTCGCGTGGGCGGAAGTGGCTACATCCTCAAGGACGTTTCAAGGGCCGAAATGATTGCGGCAATTGCGGCCGTGGCAAGTGGCGGGACCTATCTGGGCGCAAGGCTCGCTGGTGCCTTGACCGAGCGCCATACTGCAAGGCAGCAGCACACCGCCCCCTACGGCCTGACCGACCGGGAAATCGACGTGCTGCGCAAGATATCGCAAGGCTATTCGAACAAGGAAACGGCATCACAACTGGGCATCAGCGTCAGGACCGTTGAAAGCCACCGCGCTTCCATCCGCGAAAAGACTGGCGGCGGCAATGCTGCAGCGTTGGCTGTGATTGCACGCAAGTTGGGTGTTGGACCGGGGGCTGGCGAACCTCAGTAAAGACTTGCCATCAGCAGGGTAAGGCCAAGCAGCAGGACGATGGCTGCCCCGCCAATCTCGATCGCGCGATGGACCGCAGCGCCTTTCTCAGCCGCCCCGCCAATCCGCACTGCCAGGTCCTTGGCACCAACGGCAAGGCCTGCAAGCATGGATACGGTAATGGCCGTGCCGATGGCCATGGCTACCGTCGAAAGCACACCGGCTGCATACAATCCGTTCAGGAACGCAAAGGTCAGCACGATCACCGCGCCCGAGCAGGGTCGCAGCCCTACTGCCAGGATTGCTCCCCAGGCCTCACGAATACCAAGCTTCTTGTTGCCGAGAAACGCCGGGTCCGGTGCATGAAGATGACCACAGCTCTCGCATGTTTCGCCACTCTCATGGTGATGCCCGTGGTCATGGATATGGTAATGCTGATGCCCATGGTCATGGTTGTGGGCGATTGCGTGAACATGGCCATGTCCCTTGCCGCCAGACAGTTTGCGCCACAGGAGCCAGGCCCCGAGCAGGGTGATACCGGCATAGCTGGCCTGTTCGAGCAGGGCTGTCAGTCGGTCAGTTCGGATTCCGGTTCCGCGAAGGGCGAACACCACAAGCGAGACCATCACGATGGCGCTCACAGCCTGCAGCAGGGCCGAGGCGAAGGAAAGCGCGATGCCCCTTCGCGCCGCCAGTTCGTTTGCCAGCATGTAGGAAGAAATCACGGCCTTGCCATGTCCTGGCCCGGCTGCGTGAAAAATGCCGTAGGCGAAGGAAAGGCCCACCATGGTCCAGACATGTGACCCGTCCTGGCGCATGGCCTTCAGCGCATTCGTCATGGAACGGTAGAATTCCTGCTGGTACTGCTGGATGGAAAACAGGATCGGGCCAAAGAAGCCCGTCGGCTTGATCGCCTGTTCTGGACGTCCCAGGCCAAGCGAGTTCTGGGCATTGGCCAGTTCACCGGAAAGAAGGAAGAGTGCCGCAACACACAGGAGTGCCACCACAATCGGAAGGCTTCGTCTCATCATTGGCATTGTATGTTGACCCAGGTTAGCCATTCATCGCCCAGCGCACTGCCTTCGGAATCGGAAAAGAACTGCTCGCTCAGCGTCTTCTGGTTCTGTGCGTAGAGCTTGTCGAAATCCGGCCGCAATATCTCGCTTGTACAGGCGGTGCCGTCGCCGCTGATCTGCACTGCGGTTTCATCGGCCAGTTCCATCGCGACATAGTAGGTCGGGTCACTGACCGCGACCTGGAACTTCCTGCCATTGACCGCCAGGCTTTCCTTCAGCTTGAGCGCGAAGAAGATCAGGACCTGACCGTCCATGTAGTCGACCATGACCCTGTCTGGGTCGGAGAATTCCACTTCCGTCCCGTCCAGCCGCACCTGCGTGTAATAGTCATATTCCTTGATCGAGTTGCCAACCGTGGAACCGACCTCGGCCAATTCTTCAGCATTCAGCGTTCCGTCAGCATCATCATCGTAGTTGAGCAGCACATCTGATGAAAACAGTTCATCAAAACGCCAGACATGGCGCAGTTCGCTGACATTTCCGGAACCATCGCGGACAATCTCCAGATTGCCTTCGACCATGACGTGCGGATGGGCATTGGCACCGGAGATCGGCGCTGCCACCAGTATCAGTGCGATTGCCAGCCTTCTCATGATTCCCATTCCTGTTGCTCACACATGCATGGTGCCAGAACAAGGAGAATTCGTGGCGCGCAAATTCACCCCATGTCCGCGGAATTCAACCGGAACCATTTCGCCATGAAATCGACGAATACGCGAACCTTGGCTGGAACATGGCGGCGGTGTGGATAGACGGCAAAGATGCCGCTGCCTGTTGGAAACCGGTCCGCCATGAGACTGACAAGCCTACCGCTGGCAATTTCGTCCTCGACGGAAAAACCGGGCACCATGGTCAGTCCAAGTCCAGCGAGCGCCGCCCGCTTCGCCACTTCCGGGGAATTCACTTCCAGCACCGGATTGACGGTGACCGTGATTTCCCGCTTGTCATCGTCGAGGAAAATCCAGTTTGCCCGCCCTTTCCAGTTGGTATCGACGACTGCAGGGAAACCAGGCAGATCGCGCGGATGGTTCGGCTTGCCATGCTTTTCGATGAATTCCGGCGATGCGCAAAGTGCCAGCCCGAAGCCGGCGAGTTTGCGTGCAATAAGGGCTGAATCGGAGAGCCGGGAAATGCGGATGGCAACGTCATAGCCATCCTCGACCAGATCAACCAGCCGGTCATCCAGCGTGACTTCAAGTGAAATGTCTGGATATTCGGCTGCGAACTCCACGATCGGCAGACCGATTTCCATGTCCGTGAGGGATCGCGGTGCAGAGACCCGCAACCTGCCCTTCAGTCCGCTGCCTGCTTCACGAACGCTGTCTTGAAGATCGGATATCCTGTTCAGAATCTCGTTTGACGAATGATAGTAGATTTCGCCAGCCTCGGTCAGGGAGAATTGCCGCGTCGTTCGGTTGAGCAGCAACGTGCCCAGTTCGTCCTCCAGTTCCCGAACATATTTGGACATGAGCGCCTTTGAGCGTCCCATCTTGCGCGCAGCAGCCGAAAAGCCTTCTGCATCCACAACTTCGATGAAAGCCTGCATTCTGGTCAGAGTGTCCAATATCTCTCCCGCTTTCCGGAATTTCGTGTCAGTCGGTCAGGTCGATGATGCCCGCTTCGCCAGCTTCGCTTCCAAACGCCAGTCTCTTGCCGACGCCGTCCCAGTTGAGGGCCGACACCGGCGCCAAGCCGCCGCGCCGCAACACCGCATCCTTGCCGTCCGCAACCCGAACTGCGAGGATCATGCCATCAGAATAGCCGATTGCAACCACCTCCTCCTGTGGATGAAACGCAACCCTGGTCGCCATGACCTGGCCCATCGAACCAAGTTCCTTCGGTGCCTTGCCCATTGGACCGTCCTTGCCGGAAAATGGCCAGACAATCGCAGCCGGGGCTCCCGAACTGGCCAGCCAGTTCCCGCGCGCTGACCAGGAAATGGATTTCACCTTGGTAGGGTAGCCCGTCATGCGCATGTGCTTGCCGTCTCCAAGACGCCATCCATGCAGCGCATTCTCCTGCATGCTGGTCACGACATATCGCCCATCTGGGGAAAAACTCACCATGTTGTGGGCGCCCTTCCACTCAAGGAACTGGCTGCCAGCCTGGGAATTTACCCAGACCAGCTCGACGCCATTGTAGCGTGCAAGCGCCAGCCGCATGCCCTTGGGCGCGAAGGCTATGCCTTCAATGCTTCGTTCGAGATTGAAATCGCGCGCGGCGCCGTCACCCAGAAGAACCGTCAGTGACTTGCCGCTGGAAACGGCAACCGCACCGCCTGGACCACATGCCAGTGCATCGACCCATCGTCCGGTTGCTTCGCGCAGTGTCACCGCCCTGCCATCAGGCGTGAAGCGCGATACGCTGCCATCCTCACCACATAGTACCAGTCCCTTGCCGTCCAGCGTCAGCGACGCGGCGCAAAGTCCATCCTTGGCTTCATACTTGCGCTCCTTGCCGTCCACTGTGCTTACCGTGCCGTCAGCCATGGCCAGGACTGCGATGCCCTCGATGAAACCGGCCCATTCCACATGGGTGCCGGTATCGACATTGGCTATCGTCGGCATCAGGCTGCGCAGGCCGCAAATGTGCGTTCAAGCTTTTCGCGATCAAGCTTGCGACCGATGAAAACCACGCGGCTGTGGCGCTTTTCACCATCCCGCCAGGCGCGCTGGTGATCCCCCTCGACAATCATGTGAATGCCTTGCACGACATAGCGTTCCGGATCGTCCTTGAAGGCGACAATTCCCTTGAGCCGCAGGATATCCGGCCCGTCAATCTGGGTGATCTTCTGGATCCAGGGAAAGAAGCGGTCGGGATCAAGCTCACCTGCGGTCAGCGACACCGTGCCGATCGTGGTGTCGTGAACGCGGGCATCAAGACCGTGATGGTGGCCATGGTCATGGTGATGATGGCCGTGATCATGCCCGTGGTGATGGTGGTCGTGGTGATCATGATCGCAGTCTGGTCCGCATTCATGGTCGTGGTGCTCCTGATCGAGGAAATGCGGATCGTTTTCGAGCGCCCGGTCGAGATCGAACGCGCCGCGGTCGAGTATCTCCGTGAGCGCAATGTTGGCGCGCTCGGTGCGGTGGATTTTCGCCGTCGGATTGATCTGGCGGATTACCGCTTCAACCTTTTCCAGTTCCGCCGCACTGACAAGGTCCGTCTTGTTGAGAAGAACGACATCGGCAAATCCGATCTGCTCTTCAGCTTCCGGCGAATCCTGCAGGCGAAGCAACAGGTGTTTTGCATCCGCCAGTGCCACAACCGCATCAAGCCTTGAGCGCGCCCTTACATCTTCATCCATGAAGAAGGTTTGCGCCACGGGGGCAGGGTCGGCAAGTCCGGTCGTTTCGACAACAATGGCGTCGAACCGGCCCTTTCGCTTCATCAGATTCTGCACAACCCGGATGAGATCGCCGCGAACGGTGCAGCATACGCAGCCATTGTTCATTTCATAGATTTCCTCATCCGTCTCCACGATGAGGTCATTGTCGATGCCGATCTCCCCGAATTCATTGACGATCACGGCATATTTCTTGCCATGGTCCCCGCTGAGAATGCGGTTTAGCAAAGTTGTCTTTCCCGCGCCCAGGTAACCGGTCAGTACCGTGACCGGGATTTGATCCTGCTTGTTGGCTGTCATCGATTTTCCCCGAAAGGTTTTTCAGGCATCACGCGTCATGCCCTTGTGTTGCCCGCAATTGGTCCGTTGTCGATATAATGCGATAGCGCGGCGATTTCACCTGCCATCATTCGCACGGTCCACCGGAATCGGCATTTTTTCCAGCAAGCTCATGTCGAACCGATCCATCTCCCGCAGGAGATCGGCAATACCGCGCACGGCATGGGCAAGAAGTTTCTCGCCTTTTTCCGCTGTTGCCAGGCTGGCATTACCCGTCGCGCCGCGCACATTGAGGTCCTGCATCTTCCAGCCGAAGGCATGTGGACCATAGGCGCGCAGATAAACGTAATCTTCCGAAAGGTCCGCTTGAAGGCTTGGAAAATTCGCCAGTTCCCCCAGCCGGACAAGATCGGGCCTTATCGTCAGCATGAGCGAAGTCTCGATGTCACCCGCGTGGATACCGAACTTCCGTTCCTCCTCATCAATCACGCCATCGGGATAACCGAACCGTGTCCAGTTCGTCGCGACACACAACATGCCATGGCGCACCCGCAATTCGGTGGCGACAATGGAAGTGAGCGGTGAATTGCCGCCATGCGCGTTGAGCAGCAGCAGCTTGCGAAAACCGAAGCCGCTCAGCCTTTCGCCAATGGAAATCCAGCGCTCTATTGCAGAACTGTAACTTGCCGATCTAGTGCCCGGATAGTCGAGATGCTCGGGAGAATACCCCGTTGATTCAACTGGCAGGACGGTCACACCAATGCAGGGACGCACAGCCTTTGCCGCCGCGTTGGCCAGCGTCTGGGCAATGATCGTATCCGTTTCGAAAGGAAGATGAGGACCGTGCTGCTCATGGGCACCCAGCGGCAAAATCGCTACCCACCGCGCCGCATCTCCCCTGGAAATGGCGTCGAGGTCCATGGTGTCGAATTGTTCCGCAGGCAATTCCATCAGACAAGTTCCACGAATGCCCTGGCCGCTGCCCCATGTTCGGCCCGCAATCGTGAAATGTCGAGACCCACGGGCAGCCCGTCAAGAACGCGCCACTTGCCCGCAACCATCACCCTCTCGGCGCGATGAGCGCCGCAAAGAACCAGCGCCGCCAGCGGATCCCCCGCGCCCGAAAACCGCAGTTCCTCCAGCGAGAAGAACGCGAGGTCAGCCTGTTTGCCCACCGCTATCTTGCCAATATCGCTGCGCCCCAGGCAGCGCGCCGATCCTTCGGTCGCCCACCGCAGGACATCGAGATGGGTGACGGAAGCCGCGCCATAGGCCAGGCGGTTTATCATCAGAGCGTGGCGAACCCCTTCCATCAGGTTCGAACTGTCATTGGATGCAGAACCGTCCACACCAAGGCCGACAGGCGCGCCTGCTGCTTCCAGATCGCGGGTCCTGCACGTTCCCGAGGCCAGGACCATATTCGAAGTCGGGCAATGGCACACGCCCACTCCGGCCTTTCCCAGCCGCCTGATTTCCCCATCATCGAAGTGAATGCCATGCGCCAGCCAGGTACGGTCCTCAAGCCAGCCATTTTCCTCCAGATAGTCGACGGGACGGCATCCGAATTTCTCGATGCAATAGGCGTCCTCGTCATGTGTCTCGCCAAGATGCGTGTGCAGGCGGCAATTGCAGCGGCGCGCCAGATCGCCGGTTTCATGCATCAGTTCGCGCGTCACCGAAAAAGGCGAGCACGGCGCCAGCGCGACCTGCGTCATCGCGCCTTCACCTGCATCATGATAGCGCGATATCACCCGTTCACAGTCCGCAAGGATCGTATCCTTGTCCTGCACGACGCTGTCCGGCGGCAATCCGCCATCCTTTGCCGAAAGGTCCATGGATCCGCGGTTCAGGGTCATGCGCATGCCAAGCGACGCCGCTTCCTCGGCCTGGATGTCCATCGCATCGTCGATACCCGACGGGTAGACGTAATGATGATCGGACGAGGTCGTGCAACCACTCATGAGGAGTTCGACAAGTGCAAGCCGCGTGGCCAGCCGGAAACTGTCACGGTTCACCGCCTTCGCCCACACCGGATAAAGTGCCTTCAGCCAGTCGAACAGTTCCTTGTTGATGGCATCGGGATGGGCCCGCGTCAGGGTCTGATAGAAATGATGATGGGTATTCACAAGGCCCGGCAGAATCACGAGTTCGCTGCAGTCGACTACCTTGCTCACCTGGGTCACTGGCTTTTTCCCGCCAGAAACGAGTTCGACGATCCTGTTTCCGCTGACCACCAGCCCACCAGCGCAGTTTTCGCCCAGTATTGCCAGTGGATTGGACAGCCATGTCGCTTCGGGAGCCTTGTGCATGGGATATCCCTGTTTTAGGTTGAAATCAGATTGGCGTTGCGTAATCCTGCATAGGGCTGGTTCACCGTTTATTCAATCGGCGGTGACGATGTGATTCTGTATGTATGTTTGATTGTGTTTCCTGCTTGGATTGATAGTCAGAAAAATTGAGAGGTGATCGGCGTGGGGAAAACGGCAAGTCTTTCCGGCAAACTGATCTACACTGCGCGGCTCTGCCGGACAGCCAGGGCCGAAATGCTGCTGGCGCACGGGCTTTATGCCGGTCAGGATGTTCTGCTCTATTCCCTCGCCAACGAGGACGGGCAAACGATGGGTTCGCTCGCCGTCAACCTTGGCGTGAAGCCACCGACTGTCACCAAGATGGTGACACGCATGGAAAGTCAGAATCTGGTCAGGCGGGAAAGTTCCGAAATCGACAACCGGATCAATCACGTTTTCATCACCCATGAGGGCCGAGCTCTCGTCTCGAAGATCGATGAGGCATGGGAAGCTGCCGAGCAGGTAGCATTCACGCGCCTCAAGGAAAAGGACGAGAAGCGCCTCCACAAGATACTTGACCGTGTACTGGCGGAACTGGACGGCCAGTACGTAGCTTCGGAAGACTGACGGGAATTGCACATTGTCCCCACGCAACTAGCCGAATTCCCTACTTCCGGCATGCCTTGCGCGATGGCATAAAGGCTGTAACTGGAACGGGGAAGTCGCCTGGTGGCCGGCAAGACAACGCTTTCAACCATCGCTGAGCATCTTGGTGTCTCCACGGCAACCGTGTCGCTGGCTTTGCGCGACAGCCCGCTCGTGGCCGAAGCCACCCGTGAGCGGATCAAGAAATGCGCCGTTGAGCTTGGCTACATCTACAACAGGCGCGCAGCGAGTTTGCGGACCTCGCGCTCTGGCATCATCGGCGTCGTGGTGCATGACATCATGAACCCATTCTTCGCCGAAATCATTCTCGCCATCGAAGATGAACTGGGCCAGCGCCGCGAAACATTCCTCCTTTGCAATCATCGTGATGAACTGGCGATCCAGACAGACTTCATCGACACATTGCTGCAGTTCGGTGCTGACGGCGTCATTATCTCGCCTGCCATCGGCACAACGGTTGAAGATATCGACAAGATTGAAAGTGCCGGATTGCCGCTTGTCATGATCGCGCGTTCCATTCCCGGCTCATCAGCGCCGGTGTTTCGCGGCGATGACAAGCAGGGCATCAGGATGGCTACCCGCCACCTGCTGGAACTGGGGCACCGCAACATCGCCTTCATCGGCGGGCGCAGGGAAACTTCCACGGGCCGCGACAGGCGCGAGGGCTATCTCGCGGCAATGGCCGAATATGGGATAGACCCCGACCCATCATGGCAGATGGGTTCCGAAGCCACACGCAAGGCGGGATTCGACAGCATCCGCGCCATGCTCTCCACCAGTTTCAAGCCAACCGGCATTGTCTGCTTTTCCGATCTTGTTGCAATCGGCGTGATGAGCGGCCTGCGGTCCATGGGACTGCAACCCGGTGTCGATATCGCGGTGACCGGATATGACGATATTGCAGAGGCCGAAATTGCCGCGCCAGCGCTGACCACCGTCTGGAACGGGCAGCAGGAGGCAGGACGACTTGCCGCGCGCGCGATGATCGCAACGCTTTCGGGAGGTGAGCCACCACGCGGCGTGACACTGATCGATCCAAAGCTGCGGATACGGGAATCAACTTGCCCGCCAAAGGCCTGACGCGCCAACCTTCTTTACTGAATGCTAACCATGTTTGCGTACAATCTCCCTGAAATCACGGGGGAGTTCCCATGCGCGTTTTTCTGGCACTGACACTGGCCGCTTCCCTGGGCGCTGCTTTCCATGCCCATCGCATCGATACCGCGCCATCTGCGCAAACGCCTGAA
Source organism: Rhizobiaceae bacterium (assembly GCA_049289295.1). Classification (GTDB taxonomy): domain Bacteria; phylum Pseudomonadota; class Alphaproteobacteria; order Rhizobiales; family Rhizobiaceae; genus BOKV01. The sequence goes on along the minus strand of JBATLL010000041.1, from coordinate 21,583 downwards.
AGCGGGCGGGCTTGGCATGTCTCCGGTACCAGTGATTGCCTGCTTGTCGTCAATGACTTCAATTCGCCTTCCAGTGGCGTCCACTTCAGCGGCAACTGCTCCCAGGCACCGGGCAAGATTGCCCAGGCCGACTTCTGGAGGGTGGACCAGAATGGACTGCTTTCCCTTTCCGACGAAAACGGGAACGTGATCACCAGATTCGGTCCCGATGATCTTGAAGGCTGGGTGTCGGTGGAACCGAGCAGCTTCCTGGTCAGCCTTTCGCCGCAAGGCTAGCGCGAATGGCCTCCAGTCGACTGATCTGTTTTCCCGCCTGATCGAAGTTCGCAGGATCAAGCCAGGCTTCGAAAGCTTGCCTGATGAGCGGCCAGTCCCTGTCGATCATGGAGAACCAGGCAGTATCGCGGTTCTTCCCCTTGACGATCATGTGTTGGCGGAACACGCCTTCGAACGCGAAACCAAAACGCTCCGCTGCCCGTTTCGATGGTTCATTGTGATTGTTGCATTTCCACTCGAAACGCCTGTAGCCCAGATCGTCAAACACATGGCGCGCATGCAGGTAGAGGGCCTCGCTGGAAAGTGCGCTGCGCTGCATTGCCGGACCCCAGTGGATGTTTCCGGTTTCCACGACACCGTTGGCGCCATCAATGCGCATCAGCGTCTGCCTGCCAACGGCCTTGCCGGTCTGCCTGTCGATAACGGCTGAAAACAACGGATCCTCGCTCGCCTCGGCCCTGTCTAGCCATGGCTGGAATTCGGCACGGTCAGTTGGAACCGTCTCCGGCAGCCAGAGAAAACGCTGCGCCGCATCGCCTGCCACCGCGGCTTCATACAGATCGTCACCGTGCCTGGCGGCACCAAGCGGTTCAAGCCGGACAAGTCTGCCTTCCAAAACCACACGCTGGGGTCGCGCACGCGGCACCCAACCAGACAGATCATCCATTGTTTTTCCTTTCCACCCACGATGAGACGATTGATAAAGCGGGCAAAACCGGCCTAGGCTTTGATCAGCCTGTATAACCTTTCCGCACGAAAGCACAGCCCATGCTTCATCCTGTCAAAGCCTTCGATCGCATCGGCGAAGAGAACGCCTTCACCGTCCTTGCGCGGGCAACCCAACTTGCAAGTCAGGGACGCGACATCATCAATCTGGGAATCGGACAGCCCGACTTCCGCACGCCGGACCATGTGGTCGAGGCTGCCATCAAGGCCCTGCGCGATGGTCATCATGGCTATACGCCTGCCACCGGCATTCTTCCAGCCAGGGAAGCAGTCGCAAGACGAACCTTGCAGACAACCGGCGTTGAAGTGTCGCCGGACAATGTTGTGATCGTGCCCGGTGGCAAGGTAACGATGTTTGCCGCCATCCTGATGTTCGGCGAGCCCGGCGTGGAGATACTCTATCCCGATCCCGGTTTTCCGATCTACCGGTCGATGATCGAATTCACCGGCGCAAAACCGATACCGGTTCCCATTCGCGAGGAAAACGGGTTCGCATTTTCCGCGCAGGAAACACTGTCCCTTCTGACCTCGCGCACCCGCCTCATCATCGTCAATTCACCCGCCAATCCTACCGGCGGCGTTACCCCGCGTGCGCAGATCGAGGAACTGGTCAAGGGGCTGGAGGCCTTTCCCGATATCGCCATTCTGTCTGACGAGATCTACGACACGATGACGTATGACGGCGAGGAACATGTGTCGCTGCTTGCCTTCCCATCGATCCGCGACCGGCTGATTGTTCTCAATGGCTGGTCCAAGACCTGGGCGATGACCGGCTGGCGCATGGGTTGGTCGATCTGGCCAGACAGCCTTACGTCAAGAATCCGCAAGCTTGCCGTGAACGCCTGGTCCTGCGTCAACGCACCTTCCCAATATGCCGGCATCGCGGCGATCGACGGTTCGCAGCAACCTGTCGAGGAAATGATGTCCGCCTTTGACAGCCGACGAAAGCTGGTGGTCAGCAGGCTGAACCAACTGCCCGGCATTTCCTGCATCATGCCAAAGGGCGCATTCTATGCCTTCCCCAATATCGGGGTCACTGGCTGGAAGGCCAAGGAACTGGCTTCTGCCCTGCTTGAAGATGCTGGCGTTGCCACTATTGGCGGGCCGGATTTCGGCATTCTTGGAGAGGGCTATATCCGCCTCTCCTACGCCAACTCGGAAGAAAACATCCTGCGGGCAATCGAGCGTATCGGCGATTTCCTGCAAAGCGCTGGGCGTGGATGACTGGCTGGATAGGCCATCCAATGCCAAGGGCGGTACGCTGGCCATCGTAACCGCCCTTGTTTTCAATCCGCCAGGGAGGAGAAAGCGGATCGGATAGTTCGACTCTGGACCCGGTCAGTTAACAGATGGTTAACGCCGGCATGGGCTCCACCGGATCAGGCTGAAGCCTTTTCTTCCTCGATTGCCTTTTCGACGAGTGCCGCAAGGTCCTTGTCCAGCCCCATCTTGGCTGCAAGTTCGGACAGATATTGCCGTTCGGAAGGATGATCCGGTTCGATGGCCATGCAGGAAGCTGCATAGATTTCAACAGCGCGTTCGCGGCTGTTGGCCATGCCGGCAATCCGGTCGATATCGAGCGGTGCCATCATTTCTTCCATCAGGTAGGCCTTGGCTTCGGTGCCATCGACCATCTCGTTGAGCTTTGAAAAGATGCGCTTCTGCTCCTGGCCATCAATCTGCCCATCGGCTTTTGCCGCTGCAATCATTGCGGCGAGAAACGCCTTGGCGCTGTCCTGCGCATCATTCTTTTCGTGAGAGAAGGCGCTGTCCTGCGGAGGCGGCAGCAGATCGCCGCCAGCACTGCGGGACGTGTCATCGCTCTTTTGCGCCTGCCAGTTCTGATAGGCCTTGTAGGCAAGTCCACCAACCGCGGCGAGGCCGCCGAGCTTTATGGCGCTGCCCGAAAGCCTGCGCCCGGAACGCGTACCCAGAAGAACCGCTGCAAGCCCGACACCTGCCGCCTTTGCCATGCCTGGATTTTCGGCAATGCTCTTTCGAACCTTGTCGACATTTTCCTTGCCGGCGACGTTCTCCGCGGCACCGATCATCTGGTCCAAAAGCTTCTTTGCATCAAACATGTTTCGCTCCCTTTGAATGGCCCCGGTCGGGCCATCCGCAAATGGGTACTGAAAACGACACGCGCAAGATGTTTCGGGGCGAACGCGACTACTTTGTCACGATCTCCGGACCCATGAGCAGGTATGGCAGCCATGTCGAAAGCACTGGTACATAGGTGACCAGTATCAGGAACAGGAACAGCACGCCCACGAACGGAGCCGCTGCCCGCACCACCTGCACAAGGCTCATCCCGGTAATGCCTGAAGTCACGAACAGGTTCAGCCCGATCGGTGGCGTGATCATGCCGATTTCCATGTTGACCACCATGATGATGCCGAGATGAACAGGATCAACGCCCAGTTCTATGGCAATCGGAAAGACAACGGGTGCCACGATCAAAAGCAGGCCCGATGGTTCCATGAACTGCCCGCCGAGCAGCAACAGCAGGTTTACCGCAATCAGGAAAGTGAACCAGTTGAAGCCATAGTCGAGCATCAATGCTGTGATCGCATCGGGAATGCGCTCGGATGTCAGCACATGGGCAAACAACAGCGCATTGACGATGATGAACATCAGCATGAGCGTCGTCCTTGCTGCATCCACCATGACCTTGCGCGTTTCCTCGTTGAAGAAGGCGGGGAAGAAATTGCGCCCCATCAGCGAAAGGTTGCGCCGCCAGATCGGACCACTTGCGATCAGGAAAGCCGGGATGTTCGCCGGGTTGGAAGCCCTGTCGCGCCAGATCGCATAGGCAACCATCAGTGCCAGCGCCAGGATGCCGCCCGATGCCGCGCGGCCGGAAGGCGTGACCCATTCCCAGTTCGAAGCGACAAAGAAGGAAAGGATCATCCATACGAAGAAGAATGTGATGGCATAGACCAGTGCCTTGAAACCGGTACGTGCCTTGAGCGTATCGCCGTCAGTCGTCCACGGAATTCCTTTCATGGGCCCCATGTCCCGATACACGAACAGCGCAATGAAGAAGGCGTAAACCGCAGCAACCGCAGCCGCCTCGGTCGGCGTGAACACGCCGCCATAGATGCCGCCGAGAATGATGATGATCAGGAACAGTCCAAGGCCGGCTTCCTTGCCGCCCGCAACCACTTCCCCGAAGCCCTTCCATTCCTCTGATGGCAGACCGCGCACGCGCGCTGCAATGTAGATGGCACCCATCAGCATCAGCCCTGCGACGATTCCCGGCACGACACCTGCGAGGAACATGCGGCCAACCGACACGTTGGTTGCAGCCGCATAGACGACCATCACGATGGACGGCGGAATGAGAATGCCCAGCGTTCCGGCATTGGCGATGATACCCGCCGCGAATTCCTTCGAGTATCCGACCTGGCGCATGCCCGCGATGGCGATCGTACCGATTGCCACGACGGTCGCCGGCGATGAGCCGGATAGCGCCGCAAACAGCATGCATGCCAGCACCGAAGCCATTGCCAGCCCGCCACGGAAATGTCCGACCGTCGCGATGGCGAAGCGAATGATGCGCTTGGCAACACCGCCGGTGGACATGAAGGCGGAGGCAAGAATGAAGAAGGGAATGGCCAGCAAGGTGTAGTTCTGTGCGGCAGTGAACAGCTGCAGCGCGACCGACGACATGGAGTCGTTGGAAAAGAGCGCAATGACAAGGATCGATGAAAGACCCAGTGACACCGCGACGGGAACACCAAGAAACAGAAGGCTGATGACCAGAATGAACAGAATTGCCGTTTCCATGGGATCAGTCCTTCAGCACGTTGCGGTTTTCGGCAACGAGGTCTTCGGCCTCATGTCCGGCAATGATGAGTTCGCGTTCACCTTTCCAGATCGCGATTATCGCCTGCAGGCTCCTGAAGGCAAGCAGCGCCAGTCCGATGGGAAGCATGATGTAGGCGATCCAGCGCTGCATCCGATCCTGTAATCCCAGTGACTGCTGGAGAAATTCCGGCCAGCGAAGATCATCAAGACCCGTGCCGCGATCGAACATGAACGTCCAGTAGCCAACGGCACCGGTCTGTCGCCAATTGGTGTTCACATCGACGCCGAGCAGGGCCAGCCACCCTGCATTGAGAAGCAGGATCGCATAAAGCAGCACGGCTGCCGCGCCGAACAGCGCAACAAACCGGAAAGCCTTGTGAGGGAGAAGACGGATGAAGGCATCAACACCGAGGTGCGAAGATGTTCTGATGCCGTAGCTCATGCCCAGCAGGATCAGCCAGGCGAAGAGGATACGCTGCAGTTCAAGCGCGCCGCCCCATCCAGTGTTGAACCCGTAACGGGCGATGACCTGGAAAAAGGCCACCAGGGTGATGATGGCAAGCAGGCTTGCAATGATGTTTTCTTCCAGCCTTGCCAGCGTCAGCGGCCACCTGCGATCAGCAAGCCAGTATCCCGCGACAAGCAGCAACAATCCCAGATAGGGCCAGATTGCTCCCCAGTTCATGCCAAGTCCTCCCGAACCCCAAATATCTGCCGAAGCATGGATCGGTTGCAGATACAGCTATCGCCCCTGGTATCTGCAACCGAAGGCATGGCGACCGCGTGGCCGCCATGCCTGATGCTTAGTTGGTTCCGTTTGCCGAAACCGCCGCGTCGATGAGATCCTTGCCGATGTCGCCCTCGAACTTGTCCCATACAGGCTTCATAGCATCGACCCATGCCTTGCGCTGCGCTGCATCGAGCTCGCGGATGCTGCCACCGGCGTCGAGGATGTTCTGGCGGTTCTTGGACTCGGTTTCACCGACCGAGGCATTGGCGGCAAGCGTCACTTCATCAACGATCTTCGTGAACTGATCGCGGATTTCGGGATCAAGACCATTCAGCCATTCAGTGGATGTGACCAGCAGATAGGCCAGCACCTGGTGGTTGGTCTCGGTCACGCCATCCTGCACCTCGAAAAACTTCTGGGTGTAGATGTTGGACCAGGTGTTTTCCTGGCCGTCCACGACGCCGGTCTGCAGCGCGCCATAGACTTCCTTGAAGGCGAGCTTCTGGGCAGAAGCACCCATGGCTTCGATCATGGCAACCGCCACGTCCGAGGTCTGGACGCGGAACTTCAGGCCGTTTGCGTCGGTGGGCACCAGCAGCGGCTTGTTTGCAGAAAACTGCTTGAGGCCCGATGACCAGTATCCAAGCCCGGTATAGCCCTGCGGTTCCATGACCTTGAGCAGTCCCTTGCCGGCATCGCCCGCGACAAAGGCGTCGACAGCGCTCAGGCTGGAGAAGATGAATGGCAGGTCGAACAGCCGGTACTTCAGCGTATAGGCCTCGAACTTCGACAGCGATGGCGCGGCAAGCTGAACGTCGCCGAGCAGAAGCGCTTCAAGCACCTTGTCGTCATCATAAAGCGTCGAGTTCGGGAACACTTCCATGCAGGCCTTGCCATTCATTTCCGTGTTCACACGTTCGGCAAGCATGGTCGCCGCGTCACCCTTTGGATGACCGGTTGCCGCTACAACGTGGCTGAACTTGATGACCATTTCCCCGTCATCGCAATTGGCAAGTGCCGAGCTGGCGGACAGCGAAAAGGCGATAGCGGCTACTGCGCTGGCTATTTTCTTCATGAAAACCTCCCTGGAATTCACTTGGGTTGAAACAAACCGGGATCACCGGTTGGCATTTCAGCTGCAAGGCCCGTGCCAGTTCCCGACAATCCAGCCAGGATTCTGGAATGTTGCGCAGTTTCAGCGGCTTGCAGGCCGCCCTGGCTTCTAATACCAGCGAGCATTACCGGAGCAATGGGTATGTTCGGTAACATCAACACCGCCCGATGGGTCGAATTCCACCCACACACCTACAGGCCGTAACGCTTCATCTTCTCGTATAGCGACTTGCGCGAGATGCCCAGTTCCTCATAGACCGATTTCAGGCGGCCACCATTGCGCGAAACCGCTTCCGCAATGATCGCGCGTTCGTGCTCTGCCATGCGGCTGGAAAGATCGCTGTTGCTTTCCTTCCTGCCGCCCGCCTGAAGCCCGGGCCACAGGCCGATGACGAAACGATCCGCGAAGTTGCGCAACTCTCGAACATTGCCAGGCCATTCCTGCCGGATCAGCCATTCAATGAGGGTCGGTTCGATCTGTGGGATTTCCCGCCTGTACCGCGCCCTTGCCTCCCTCGCCAGGTGGAAGAAGATATCGGGAATGTCCTCGGCATGCTGGCGAAGGGCTGGAATGGTAACGCTCACCACATTGAGCCGGTAATAGAGATCGGCCCGAAACCGCCCTGCCTTGCTCTCCGCCTTGAGATCGGCCTTGGAGGCGGCGATGAAGCGAACATCGGCAGTGATCATGCGGTTAGAACCGAGGCGCTCCACAGCCTTTTCCTCGATGACGCGCAGCAACTTCACCTGAAGTTCAGGCGGCATCGATTCGATTTCGTCCAGGAGTACCGTGCCACCCGTGGCATGCTCTATCTTGCCGATGCGCCGATCCGTTGCACCTGTGAAGGCACCTTTCTCATGTCCGAACAGCTCCGACTCGATGATCTCGGCTGGCAGCGCACCGCAATTGATGGCAACGAAAGGACCGTCCCTGCGTGAACTCATCCGGTGGATCGCCCGCGATACCACCTCCTTGCCGGACCCCGTTTCACCATGAACCAGAACATCGGCATCGGTGCCAGCGATTGCCCTGATTTCCGCGCGCAGTCTGACCATTGGCTGTGACGGGCCAACAAGCATGCTGTTGATGGTATCGCCCGCATCAATGTTTTCCCGCAAGGCGCGGTTTTCCAGCACGAGGCGCCGTTTCTCGATGGCGCGAAGGACAACCTCGGAAAGACGGCGTGGCGAAAAGGGCTTTTCCAGAAAATCATAGGCCCCCGCCTGCATGGCCTTCACAGCGAGCGGCACATCGCCATGCCCGGTTATCAGGATCACCGGAAGGGCAGGATCTATTTCCAGTGCCACCGAGAGAAATGCCAGCCCATCCATGCCCGGCATTCGGATATCACACACGAACACCGCTTCAAGCGCCCGGCTCGCCATCTGCAGCGCGCCTGCCGCATTGTTGAACTGTGACACAGCCAGCCCTTCGAGTTCGAGGCCCTGGACAAGCGCATGGCGCAAATCATCATCATCGTCGATCAGATAGACCTGAATGCCCCTGCCCTTACCACTCCCCCTGTCCGTGTTGCTCATTGCGCAGCCTTTTCCACAGCCTCGGCCATCCTTAGTCGCACAACGAACTCCGCCCCGCCTTGCGGCCTGTTTGATGCCTTCAGCGTACCGCCAAAATCGTGGATGATGTTGTAGGCAATGGCCAGACCCAGGCCCAGCCCTTCCCCGACATCCTTCGTTGTGAAGAAGGGATCGAACATCTTTTCCCTTACCGCCTCGTCTATTCCGCTACCCTGGTCCGCCACGCTTATCGCTACCATTTCCCTTTCGAGGGCGCAGCCAATGAATACCTCCTTGCCCCCGTTCCGCACACTCGCATCAATCGCGTTGGAAAGCAGGTTGACGAATACCTGAGACAGGCGCACCGGCCCCGCCGTCACGAACAGGGGCTGCTTCATCTTCTCCATGCGGATCGTGACGCCGCATTCCTTCGCCTTGTGCCCGGCCAGCAGGACGGAATCGAGGATGACCGGTTCCAGTGCAATATCGGAAAGGGCGCTTCTTGGCTTGCGTGCAAAGGATTTCAGCGTCTTCGACAATACTGCCATCCTTTCAACGAGGCCCGTAATGCGATGAAAGTTCTCGCCTGCCGCATCGTGGCGTTCAGCGGAAATGAAACGCTGTCCGTTCTCGGCATAGGTGCGGATTGCCGCAAGCGGCTGATTGTATTCGTGTGCGAGTGCCGCCGACATCTGGCCTATGGCCGCGAGCTTGGCAGACTGAACCAGTTCGTTCTGCGTCTTGCGCAGGGCTTCTTCGGCTATCCTGCGTTCTTCCACTTCGCCTGCCAGCGCCGTGTTGGCATCCCGCAGTTCGCGCGTCCTTGCCCGCACCAGTTTTTCAAGCCGGATGGCGTCGAGCCGCTCTGACAGACGCTTGCTGCGCACTTCCTGCATCTTGGTAAGCAGAACCAGTCCGGCAAAACCTGCCAGCAGGCAGGAAAGAAGCGCCACCATCGTGTTGGTCCGCACAGTATCTTCGACCAGAAGACGCGACTGGATCACATGAAGCGTCCAGTCCATCAGCGGCATGTACCGCGAAAAGATGAGATCTTTCTGGTTTTTCCATTCGAAATTCTGTGGCCCTGCGGAACGTTCGTGACCCACCATGGCAAGGCGGATTTCCGCCTCCCTTTCCCTGGCCAGAAGGTTTCCGGCCACAATCTGACCGGATTGGTTCACCGCAAAGATCGGATTGGCCTGCAAGGCCCAGCTCTGTTCGATTCGCTCAAGCGGCGCGGCAACCACCAGGACAGCGCGGGTTTCCCCATCAACCCTGACACCCGACGAAAAAGCGTAGCTGCGCCGTCCATTGCTTCCCGAAATGGAAGCCCTGCCAAGCCGCCCTTCCAGCGGCGCGATCATGAGCTGGTTGCGCCGCACCATCTCCGGTTCGAGAAAGTCGCTGGCGTTGAGGACCAGCGAACCATCGACGTTGAACAGTGCAGAATCGATAGCCCCCGAAAGCGACGTCAGATCGTGGAGGATCTCATGCAGTGCAGCCCGGTTCGTTTCGCTCACCCCCGCTGACACGATTTCGGTGAAAACCTGCCGCCTGGCAGTGAGCGCAGGTAGGTGCCTGTACTTTTCCAGCTGATCGACAATGGCGCTCGACTGAATCTGCAACGTCTGCAGCGCATCTTCCCGCAATGCCGTTTCCGCCCTGCTTAGCGCGATGCGCGATGCAGTCGTGACAGCCACGGCACTTGCCAGCACCACCACAAGCACATAGGCAGCGATCTGAAAACGGGTATTGGAAAGGAACCAACTCAGCCTGAACATGGGCCGACATTACAACCAGCATGGCGCACTGCAAACAGCTAGCTGCAGCGGTTTCAGGCTGGGCGGCCAGCTTTCAGCGCGGTCGTGACGCGCGCAAGCGCCGTGATTTCGTCCCATCGCCCTTCATCGACAAGCGACGCTGGCGCGAGCCATGATCCGCCGACACACGCCACATTGGGTAGCGACAGATAGTCACCCGCATTGGCGGGCGATATGCCACCCGTTGGACAGAAGATGAATTGCGGCAGCGGGGCGTGGATCGATATAAGCAACGCAGCACCGCCTGCAGCGGCAGCGGGAAAGAATTTCAGCCTGGTATAGCCACGCTCGCCAAGCGTCATCATTTCGCTCGCCGTCACTGCGCCAGGAAGAAGCGGAACAGCACAATCGTCAGCCGCATCGAGCAATCGCGGCGAGAAGCCGGGAGAAACCAGGAACCGCGCGCCCGCGCGCTCCACCTTTGAAATCTGCGAGGCTTCAATGACTGTGCCCGCCCCGGTAAGCGCACCCTCCACCTCACTGGCAATTGCCGCGATGCACTCGATCGCTCGCGGCGTGCGCAGGGTCACCTCGATGGAGGGCACACCGCCCTTTACGAGTGCACGCGCGAGTTTTACTGCCGTTCGTGGATCATTGACGGTTACCACCGGGATTACCGAGGCTGACGACATGACCGCTTCGATTGTCTTCTGCTTCTCCATCCCTTCGCAATAGACCATCCAGGCGGGCTTGGAAAGTCAAATTTAAATCGTTTGAAATTCAGGCTGCACGGGGCGGCAGGCGGCGCTGCAGGGCTTCCATGGTGCGTGCCCCCACCATGCCGTCGCAGGCAATTCCCGCATCGCGCTGGAAGGCCAGCACCGCAGCAGACGTGGCCGGGCCAAAATCGCCATCGGCAATGAGTGGATATCCCATTTGCCGCAGGATGTGCTGAAGCCATTCGACATCGTTTCCGAATGAACCGATTGTGAGCACCGCCATTTCGTTGCGTCTGGGCGTGGCAGGCTTTCCTTCAAGGCGCGCAAAAGCATCCGCCATCTTTCGGTCATAGCCGTTTTTCCGAAAACCTGGCCCGTTGTAACGCCGGGCAAAACCGGCCCAGTCATGCGCCTCCAGCAAGGGTGCCAGTCCGGCCTCCCGGATGAAACGGGCCATGAGCCGCAGCTGTCCGGTTGCACCCGAGCGCACATCAATCACCATGGCATCAATGCTGGCATAGCCCAGCCAGCGCCAGTGGCAACCCATGACCTGACCAAGCCCCCATGATGCAGATTCCAGCGCTGCCTGGTGATCCAGTTCGCCCGCTCGCGCCAGCAACCGCCAACGTGCTGGCTGGCCAACTGGATTTCTCACCTTGCCTGCAATCTTGTTCGCCAGGCCCGCAGCAACAGCGCGATTGCGCTTCGCTCTGGGCAGGAGCCGGTAGAAATAATGTCCCTCGAAACGGATCAGTGGTTCGTTGCGTTCGCCGACCCTGGCAAAGATGCGGCCGCCGCTTTCCACTTCCGCGATTGCCTGTAGGGCATTGCCATCAAGCCCGCATTCTTCCGCCACCACTGCGATTGCCATTTCGAGATTGCCCATATCAATCCGCTCCGCTCTGTTTGCGCCATATCTTCGGCGCGCCAGCCTGGAGCGGGGATAAGATCGCACGCATTCGAACGTTGTTTGCGCGAAAGGACCCTGAAGTTCAGGCAATTGCCCGATCAATGCGCTTGCGCTTCTCGCAGGGATTTCCCCGCTTTGTTCTGGATTGCGCTGTGCAAATGCCCGGCTATAGTCACGCCCGGTGCTGCGAATGGAGACATGCATGGCGAATGTTGCGACTGCCGATGAGGCGTTATCATGGCCGGAAGTGACGTCAAGGATCGCTGGCCTGACAGCAGGTGAAGACGATGAAATCGCACTGATGGCGACCATCAGTTGCGAACTTTACCAAGCGTTCGACCATTTTCACTGGGTGGGCTTTTATCGCTCGGTCGGTCAGGACACGCTCAAGATCGGCCCCTATCAGGGTGCGCATGGCTGCCTCGTCATCCCCTTTTCAAAAGGGGTTTGCGGTGCCTGTGCCCGCACCGGCAAGACGCTTGTCGTGCCCGATGTCGATGCCTTTCCCGGTCACATCGCCTGCTCTTCGTCCACCCGTTCGGAAATCGTGGTTCCCGTCTGGAACAAGGACAGGCTCGTCGGCGTGCTCGACATCGATTCCGACTTTCCCGACGCCTTCACGGCAGAGGATGCGCAGGCGCTCGAAGCGATACTGGCTGGTGCCTTCAACGCCCAGTCACAAGGGCAGGCAACTACCAAATGCTTCAGTCCAGCTTGATCGCGACCAGCAGGTCCATGACATTGGTTCCGGTCGGACCTGTAACATAAAGCGCTCCGGCAGCTTCAAGCCAGTTGCCCGCATCCGCCCGTTCCAGCGCCTTTTCGCCACCACCATTGCCGAACCACACCTCGCCATCGGCAAACCCGCCCGCCGCATCGGTAGGCCCGTCTGTACCATCCGTGCCTGCGACGAGGACACACAGGCCCTTGCAACCCGACAATTCCCGGCTAAGCGCCAGCGCCAGCGCCTGGTTGCGACCTCCCCTGCCCGGATTTGCAGGCAGAACGACCGTCGGTTCCCCGCCTAGGATCACGCATCCGCCAGACGCTGAACGGATCAGCGAACCAACACGCGCGGCAACCTCCATCACATCGCCATGAAGCTCTTCCCCCTGCATGACTACCGGCCATCCAAGTTCGCCAGCCTTGCTGGCCGAAGCTGTGCGCGCGACTGCATTGGATGCAATGACGTGGCTTTCGAAGCGCGGATCGTCACGGTGAAGGCCAATCCCGGAACCGATCGCCGAAATGGAGTCACCCACAACATCCGACATCAGCAGCACCAGGCATTTTCTTCCACCAAACGCATCCAGCAGTCCGCCACCCTTGATCTGTGAAAACTGTTTGCGACGGGTATTGATTGCGTGAATGTCCAGCCCCTCAGCAAGCATGCGCCGGTTTTCAGCCTGGATGTCACCCAGCGAGAAACCATCGCGGGGCACTTCAGCCAGCGCTGACGCACCGCCAGACACAAGCAGGAGCAGCGTCTCATCCGACCCCATCGCGCGAACAGCTTCGAGCAGCGCTTCACCACCCCTCACACTGTCACCATCCGGCACCGGATGACCAGCTTCCATGACGCTCATGTCTTCCGGCAGGTCGGCCTGCCCTCCAGATGCAGCGTGGCCCTTCTTGGTTACCGCCAGCACCGGCACGGTATCGTCAAACCAGGATAGCGCCCCAAGGCACATCTCCACGGATGCCTTGCCGACGCCGATGATCCTGTCCGGCTTGTCAGGCTTCAAAGCGCTCAGCGCATTGCGCACGCAATTGTAGCCGCCCACTGCATCCACGCCTGCCTGCCAGATGGCAACCGCATCGCTGCGAAGCTTCATCGCATCACGGTTCGTGCCGCTCATTGGCGTTTCCTGCCCCTCATCCTGCTTGCCTCCACCGAAACCGCATTGCATTGTCCGTCGAAACGGCAACCATGGATGCAATCATGCCTGAAATCTCGAAATCCTCCACCCACGACGCTTCACCTGACGATCGAAACACCGCCATCCACATTTATGTCAATGGCAAGATCGTTCCCAGGGTCGAAGCGATGGTATCGGTATATGATTCAGGCTTCCTGCTGGGGGATGGTGTGTGGGAAGGCATTCGCCTCTACAATGGCAGATGGGCCTTTCTCGATGCTCATCTGGATCGCCTGTTCGAGGCTGCCAAGGCAATCGATCTGGATATCGCCATGACGAGGGAGGGCCTGACCAGGGCCCTCGACGACACGGCACGCACCAATGGGATGCATGAAAATGTCCATGCGCGGCTGATGGTGACGCGCGGCGTCAAGGCAAAGCCCTTCCAGGATCCGCGCCTGTCGCGCACGGGCCCGACCATTGTCATCATCATGGAGCATTCGGAACCATCCGAGGAAACCTTCAATCGCGGTATCGTCCTGCACACGGTTCCCATTCATCGCGGCCTGCCCCTTACGCAGGATCCCAAGCTCAACTCCCATTCCAAGCTGAACTGCATCCTTGCGGGAATTCATGCCCAGAAGGCAGGAGCCGACGAGGCGCTGATGCTGGACCCGCATGGCTTCGTCAACACGACCAACTCTTGCAACTTCTTCATCGTGCGCCATGGCGAAGTCTGGACCTCGACCGCCGACTACTGCATGCCGGGGATCACCCGCGCGAATGTCGTTCGCCTTTGCCGTGAGAACGCCATTCCGGTCTTCGAGAAGAACTTCTCACTGGTCGAGACCTATGGCGCGGATGAAGCTTTCATCACGGGAACATTCGGTGCGCAGACACCCGTATCGGTGATTGATGGACGCACTTTGCCCAATGCGCCCGGCCCTGTGACAAGGCGTATTCGCAAACTCTACAAGGCCATGGTGAAAGCGGACACGGCGTGAATTGGCGAAGCACCTTCAGCCCTGGGGCGTCATTACCCTTCGCGATTTCGCGCGCTCGATGCCAAGCTGCCTTTCACGGTAGAGGATGACAAGGCCTGCGCCAACGACAAGCACCGCGCCTGCCAGCATGGGTTTGGTCGCAACTTCACCGAAGACAAGATGGCCGACGGCAAGCGCCAGCACCATGGAGACATATTCGAAGGAAGCGATCACTGCTGTTTCAGCGTGGCGATAGCTTTCCGTCAGCAATATCTGCCCAATCCCTCCCAGCACCCCTGCCAGAACCAGCATTCCCACTTCCTTCGCGGTGGGCCAGACCCAGCCGAAAGGCAAGGTAAACAGAGACAGTAGTGCAGCGGTAATCGAGAAATAGATTACAATCGTCGCGGTCTTTTCGGTGTTCACCAGTTTGCGCACGAAAACGGAAGCCATTGCCGCAAACACTGCGCCCATGAAGGCAATGAGTGCACCCACGGCCTGTGGCGCACTGGCATCGTTCTGATCAAGGCCCTGAAGCCTGGGAGACAGGATCAGCATGACGCCGGCCAGCCCGAACGCGACAGCAGCCAACCTGTAAAGGCGTACCCGTTCGCCCAGGAACATGGCCGCGAGGATCGTTGATAACAGGGGCGCGGCATATCCGATCGCCACCACCTCCGGCAGTGGAATAAGGCCCAGCGCGCTGAAGCCCAAGAACATTGCCGATACGCCGGCAAGGCCACGCAGGAAATGGCCCTGTGGATTGGATGTGCGGAAACTGTCCCTGAACTGGCCACGCCATGCAAACCAGAGAAGAATCGCCGGAATTGCGAAAAAGGATCGGAAAAACACTGCCTCGCCCGCGGGCACATGATGCGTCGTCGCCTTGATCAGCGACGACATGGCGAGGAATACGCAGACCGACAGAATCTTGAGACCGATACCGTAGGAAGTGCCTTTCGCCGTATCGGCAGATTCATTCATCTTCTTTCCCTGGACTGGCGCCGCGATGCCTATGCCGCTAACCTTTGACGGATGATTGTTGATCCGGCAAGCCACCCATGACGTCAAGCACCTACCCCAGAACGCATCTGCGCATTTCCCTGACAAGGGAGATCGCCTTTGGCCCGGGAAAGGCAGCACTTCTCGAAGCGATAGGTGAACTGGGTTCCATTGCCGCTGCCGGTCGCAAGCTCAACATGAGCTACAAGCGGGCCTGGACGCTCGTGGAGGCGATGAACAGGGATTTTGCCGAGGACCTTGTCAGCGCAAATCGGGGCGGACGTGAATTTGGCGGTGCCAGCCTCACCGAATCCGGGCGCACCGTCCTTTCGCTCTATCGTGACATGAGTGAGAAAACCGATTCCGTAATCCATGCGCAACTTGCCCAGCTGCGCGGCCTGATCAACTGAGGCTGGATCGGCTTTCCCGCTTGCTTGCCTCCCGCACCCGCTTCCGTTAGAAACGATATGTTTATCAAAACATATCGGATCGACGAGAGTGTTTGGACAATGGCTAAGGGCAGGTGCGCTGCTGGCAGGATTTGCTGCAGGCCTGTTTGATTCCAGCGCCGAAGCAGCCACCGTCAAGGTCGCTGTGGCATCGAACTTTTCCGCCACCGCCATTCAGTTGGCCAATGCCTTCCAGACTGCCACCAGCGATGAACTGCAACTTGCCTTTGCATCCACCGGCAAGATCCATGCCCAGGTCCTTCAGCACGCACCGTTCGAGGTTTTCCTGTCAGCAGACGCTGAACGTCCCCGACAACTGGAAGAGCTTGGGCTCGCGGTGAACGGAACCCGTTTCACCTATGCAATGGGCAGGATTGCGCTCTACAGTTCCGATCCATCCTTCATCACGGGGCCTGAAATCCTGAAAAGCGAAAAACTGCACAAGCTCGCCATAGCCAACCCGAAGACGGCACCCTACGGGGTTGCTGCCCAACAGGTCATCGCGGCATTGGAACTGTCGGACGATTTGAATGCCAGGCTGGTCCTTGGCGAGAACATAGCCCAGGCTTTCCAGTTCGTTCAGTCCGGCAATGCGCAGGCAGGCTTTGTTGCACTGGCACAAATTCAGGCTTCGGCTGCCGGATCACGCTGGCTCGTACCCGCCGAATTGCATGAGCCGTTGCGGCAGGATGCCGTCCTGCTGGTAAAGGGAATGGACAATCCCGCCGCAAGGGCCTTTCTTCGTTTTCTGGCTGGCGAGACCGCTCGCGCGATCATCGCCTCCGCCGGATACGCGCTACCATTGGTTGGAGAAGGTTCACAATGAGTGCATCGGCCAGCGAACTGGCCGCCATGTGGCCGGTCATCACCCTGACGCTTCGCCTTGCCCTGATATCAACCATCTGCTTGTTGATCATCGGCACGCCCCTTGCCTGGTGGCTCGCCAACACGCGTTCTGCGTGGCGCGAGGTCATCAATTCCGTGATCGCCCTGCCTCTGGTTCTGCCACCTACGGTGATCGGCTTCTATCTGCTGATTGCGCTGGGTCCAGGGGGCCCCGGTGGTGTGGTAGCCAGGATAATGGGCGGCCAGACACTCGCCTTCACCTTTACCGGCCTCGTGATCGGCTCTGTGATCTATTCATTGCCTTTCGTCGTCCAGCCAATTCGCAACGCCTTTCAGGCCGCGGGTGTCCGCCCCATGGAAGCAGCCGCAACGCTGGGCGCTTCTCCACTCAATGCCTTCTTCACCGTGGCCGTTCCCATTGCCAGGCCAGGATTCCTGACCGCCGCCATTCTGGGCTTTGCCCATACGATTGGCGAGTTCGGCGTGGTCCTGATGATCGGCGGCAACATTGCGGGGGAGACACGCGTTGTCTCCATCGCGATCTACGATCAGGTCGAAAGCGGCAACTGGGTGGCAGCCCACTACATGTCCGCCGGCCTCGTGGTCTTTTCCTTTGTTGCCATTCTCCTGATGTTGCGTTTCGGCGCGCAAAGGGAGGTCTGACCGATGGCGCAAGGGATGGGCGGTATTGGTTTTAATTGCCGGGGCAGGCTCGGTGCGTTCCACCTGGCCATGGCCTTCGAGGTCCCGGCCACCGGCGTCACAGCCCTGTTCGGGCCATCAGGCTGCGGCAAGACCACGGTCCTGCGCTGCATTGCGGGACTGGAAAGGATGGAGGGAACCATCCACGCTGGCGAGGAAATCTGGCAGGATACCCAGAAGAGCCATTTCGTGGCGCCATGGCAACGCAATCTCGGCTACGTCTTTCAGGAAGCGAACCTGTTTCCGCACCTGAGCGTCCGCGACAACCTGGCCTTCGGCCTGCGCCGTCGCAAACTTGTCAGCGGCACTGGCGAAGCGCCAATGATCGCTGCGATGGCCAATTCACTGGAGATAACCCACCTGCTTGATCGCGAGCCCGAAAAACTGTCGGGAGGCGAACGCCAGCGCGTTGCCATAGGTCGCTCACTCATTACCCGCCCTCGCCTGCTCCTGATGGACGAGCCGCTCGCTGCACTTGATCGGCGCATGAAACGCGACATCCTGCGGCTCCTCTCCAGCATCGTTGCCGAATTGTCCGTTCCCGTCATTTATGTCAGCCACGACATCGCAGAGGTTTCGTCACTGGCGGACCGGATGATCGTCATGGAAAATGGAAGCCTGTCTGCCCAGGGAACACCTGGAGAGTTGCTTGAACGAATTGACCTGCAGACCGCTACCGGCAAATTCGAGGCAGGAAGCCTGCTGGAGGCGCGTATCGTTTCACATGATTCCGCCTATGGCCTGACCAGCATCGACCATGGCGGCCAAATGCTCAACATCCCGATGGTGCCCGATGCGCCCGGCAGGATGATCCGGGTCAGGATTCGCGCACGCGATGTCACGATTGCAACTACCCGCCCCCTCGGTCTGTCCACGCGAAACGTGCTTGAGGGCGTGATCATGACCATCGTGGAGGAAAAGGACACGCCTTTTGCCGAAACCGTGATTGACCTGGGCCAGGCGCGCCTGCGTGCCCGGATAACGCGCAAGGCAGTACACGAACTCGCCCTGAAGCCGGGAGAACGGGTGTGGGCGCTGGTCAAGTCCGTATCGTTTGACCGCAGGATATGACTTACGCACCAGGGCTGACAACGCTGCAGTTGAATGGGTATAAACACTTGCCGACAAACGGCTAGCACACTATCGGGGCGAGGAATTCATCATGGCCAATCACCTCTATGACAAGCTCTTCCGCCAGCATGAAAACAGCAGCGTGCCATTTCTGATCCGGGACAATGGGCAGGTCGTGACCTATGGAGAGTTTCTGCGCTTGGCAGCCAGATTTGCCCATGCCGCACGCGCTGCAGGGGTTGGCACCGGAGACCGGATTGCAGTGCAGGTGAAGAAATCGCCCGAAGCGCTAGCGACCTACGCCGCCTGTGTCATGGCGGGCGCGGTATTCCTGCCGCTCAACACGGCTTACACAGCAAGCGAGGTGGAGTATTTCGTGACCGATGCGGGCGCGAAACTGCTTGTCTGTGATACCGGCTCGGTGGACAGACTGATGCCGGTAGCCACCAAGGTGGGAGCCCGCCTCATGTCGCTCGATGGCAATGGCGCTGGCACATTTGTCGAATCCGCGGCTACGCACCCTTCGGACTTCGCGGTAGTGGATCGTGAAGCCGATGATCTGGCCGCCTTTCTCTACACTTCGGGAACGACAGGTCGCTCCAAGGGCGCAATGCTTTCGCACGACAATCTTCTCTCCAACGCAGTGTCGCTGGTCGAATACTGGCAATTCTCCAGTGCCGATGTCCTGCTGCATGCGTTGCCGATCTTTCATACTCACGGCCTGTTCGTCGCGACCAACGTCATGCTCCTGGCAGGGGGTTCCATGATTTTCCTGCCCGGCCTCGACATGGACAAGATGTTCGAGTTCATGCCGCGCGCCACGACAATGATGGGTGTGCCGACATTCTACACCAGGCTTCTCGCCGACAGTCGCCTCACTCGCGATGCCGTTTCACACATGCGCCTGTTCATTTCCGGTTCCGCGCCGTTGCTGGCCGAGACACATACCGAATTCGAAAATCGTACCGGGCACCGCATTCTGGAGCGCTACGGCATGACCGAAACCAATATGAACACATCCAATCCCCATGATGGGGAACGAAGGGCAGGCACGGTTGGTTTTCCGCTTCCAGGCGTTGAAGTCCGGATTGCAAATCCGGAAACCGGGCAGGTGCTTCCAGCCGGTGAAATCGGTGTTCTCGAGATCAGGGGCCGCAATGTCTTCAAGGGTTACTGGAACATGCCTGAAAAGACAGCGGAGGAGTTTCGCGCCGATGGGTTCTTCATCACGGGGGATCTGGCGACCATGGATGGCGAGGGTTATGTGACCATCGTTGGCCGGGCAAAGGACCTCATCATTTCAGGCGGATACAATATCTATCCCAAGGAAATCGAACTCATCCTCGACGAACAGCCGGGCGTGGACGAGTCAGCGGTGGTCGGCATCGCTCACCCTGACTTCGGCGAAGCTGTCGTCGCAGTGGTTGTTCCCGCAAAAGGCGCCGAGCTTTCCGCAGATGCGCTCATGGCCGCAATGCAGGACAATCTCGCCCGCTTCAAGCAGCCCAAGAAAATCTTTGTCGTTGATGAACTTCCCCGCAACACGATGGGCAAGGTCCAGAAGAACGTGTTGCGTACCCGCTTTGCTGACATCTTTGGCTAGCGCTCGCGAAATGCGCAATCTTGATTTGAAGGACATTGCAGGATGGACCAGTCAGCCCCAACCCCGCGCGATCTGGGCTTTGCAATGCCGGGCGAGTTCTCGCCACATCTGCGGACCTGGATGATGTGGCCCTGCCGGGCTTCCGTGTGGCCGGACATGATGGGCACCTGCAGGAACTACGCAGATGTTGCCCATGCGATCAGGCAATACGAACCGGTAACAATGGCGGTTCGCCCGCAAGACATCGCGCAAGCCCGTTCGATGCTTGGATCGGATATCGAACTTGCGGAAATCGATATGGATGATTCCTGGGCGCGCGACGCCGGTCCGAATTTCATTGTCGATGGCAAGGGCAACAGGGCGGCCGCCCTGTTTCAGTTCAACGCCTGGGGCGGGAAATACAGTCCCTTCGACAAGGATGGCCGTTTTTCCGGTGAAGTCGCGAGCATTGCAGGCACCGCCACATTCTCAAGCAAACTGGTGGCGGAGGGAGGCGGCATCACCGTTGATGGCGAAGGCACGCTGATCACGACGCAGTCCTGCTTTCCGAATGCAAACCGCAACCCGCATTGGAACCAGCAGACCATATCGGATGAACTCGAGGCAATGCTGGGTGTGAAGAAAGTCATCTGGCTTCCCGGCAATCCGCTGGAGGACGAAACGGATGGCCATGTCGATGGCATCGCGGTGTTTGCAAGGCCCGGTCTCATCGTCGCCGAGGAAATCGAGGATCCGGACGACCCGTGGCACGAAATCAGCTTGCGCAATCTTGCTGCCCTGGCAGGCCAGACTGACGCCAGCGGGCGGGAATTGAAGATCGTCACCATGCCTGCCGCCGATGCAAAATGCGCAACAAGCGACCGCTTCTGCCTGTCCTACGTGAATTTCTACATCTGCAATGGTGGCGTGATCGCTCCGAAATATGGCCTTCCTTCCGACTATAGGGCCAGGGAAATTCTGCAGGGCCTGTTTCCGGATCGAACGATATCGATGGTCAATATTCTCGACATTGCGGGCGGCGGCGGCGGCATCCATTGCATCACCCAGCAGGAACCCGCCTGAACAAAGAGCACCACCGGCCACGCCTTTCGCCGCTTGTCCGGCATGGGCTGAACGCCAAGAAGCCCGCCATTGCTGGCGGGCTTCCTGGAGAAAGCGGGATGGTGTCCCGTATGAGCGGACTTGCCGCGAATGGGGTGGGCCGCACTTGCCTTGGCCGCCGTCAGGGGCGTTTACGGCTGGTTATTGCGGGGCGCGGCCCTTTGCCGGGATAGATCGTGGGTGCGATTGTCGCCCCGGCAATTGCTTGTTTCATCGTGCTGCAGACCGAGCCGTTGGTCCCTGCGGAACAGGCTGGTGGATTGCAGCGAGCCAGTTGATTACTGGCAGACCCTCACGGTCTGGTAGACGGCGTTTCCGTAGACGTCGTAGCCGCGGAACTGGTTCTGGTTCCAGCAGTTTGGCGTGTAGACGACACCGTAATTGGCCTGTGCGCGGGCTGATGCG
>JBATLL010000040.1:0-2088 GCA_049289295.1 Rhizobiaceae bacterium | reverse complement strand
CTGCTGCCGCTCAAGAGCAAGCTCTGTCTTGCCGGTCTCGAGAGCCTCGGCCATTCGGTACCGCTCGCGGAGGCTCTGAACTTCATGCTCTCCGCGAGTCAGCTCACTCTGAATGCGGTTGAAGTGGTCCAACGCTCCGTGGGACTGAAGGAGCAGCATGATCTCGGAACGCCGGTCTTCCAAGCCATGGACTGCGCGTTCCCGTTGGTCGATTCGGTGCCGCGCCGCGCCGATCTCGCCTTCTAGGTATGAGTGGCGGTTTGCAATGACTGACTCATGGAAAGCTCGCACATCCTCGAAACGCTTAAGGGCGACCCCCGGCAGAACGATACCGGCTTCCTTGTACACCTCCTCCAGCCTCAGGTTGCGTGGAGGGTTCTCCTCTTCGAGTGAAGTCTCCAGGTCGTCCAAAAGCTGGCGGTCTATGGTGTTCTCGTCGAGATACCCAGAGATTTTGCGGGTGAGAGCAGAAGCTTCAGCCTCAAGCTCCCGATACTCCGCCAGTACTCTGAAAGCGCCGAGGTTCTGCCGCAGCTCCGCGGTATGTGCCTCAAGCACCGTAAGCCTGGTTCGGAGGTCCGCTGTGCTGGGGACAACCTCGCCAAGGGCGCCCTCTTTCGCAGCCTTCTTGAGCACCTTCAGCGACTTCTCTCGCTCGCGCACTACCTGCCATTGCTGCGGAATCTGCCAGTCGAGCCCGACCAAGTAGCTCAGCGCAACCTGCTGATCGAAGAGCTGCTGGTCCTCGCTCTGCCGGAATGGGTCGAGGAATCCCTTCGAGGATTGACGCCGGATGAAATAGGACAACAGCGATCGAAAACTCGGACCAAACTTCTCAGTGGATTCTGGTAACCCAAACAGCAATCTGCCCAGAACGTCCTTCCAGATCGAATTGCGAATCAGAGCCTGCCCCGTCTGAGGGTCAGTGTTCGGCTGATCCGGCCAATGACTGCTCTCGCCGCTCTTGAGCTCGAGGACGCCTGCGTTGGCCGGTACCCGCTCCACAGTGACGGACTGGCTCGCGAGGTCGAACTCCATTCCGAACGAATGCTCCTGGAGCTGAGCGTCTCGGAAAATGGAGTCGTTATCGACGCTAGAGCCGAGAAGGAAATGCATGACCTCCGTAAGGCTGGACTTGCCGGCGCGATTGCGCGTCTGGCGTTCGGTCGCCTCTGGAGTCATGTCCGCCAGTAGGATGTTCAATCCCGGATGAAAGGTCAGCCCCTTGAACTTGGGGAGGCTGCTGTAGATTCGGCGGATCATTCTCGCGCCCGCCTGACGAGGCCGCGTTCCACCGTCACAATGCCCATCATGAAGAGAAGATCGAGGGCCAGTACGAACCAGTCGAAGGTTGCCTTACTACCGACATCAGCGCGGCCGCGCCTGAATTCGTCCCACAGTCGCGAGACGGTCTTCTGTTCATCGAGCAAGCGCAGCACGTCACCGCCGATTCCAACGAGCGAACGGTCTTCTCGGATTCGCTTCGTGGGGAGGATCATGGCTCGGCCGTGGCGGCCTCCCGCTCAAAGATGTCGCATTGGTCGAAGAGGTAGGTCAGCACCGTGAGAACTGCCGCTTGGTGCCCGGGATCGCCAGTAGCGTCTCCGCCAGCGAAGATCTGTAGCTCCATGAAAGTCTCGTCCGGCGAGCGAGAGCTAGCCTTCAGCTCGTCGTATCTACTTCTAAAGGCCTGAACGACATCGTCTCCGTACTGGGGATCGGGGTACGCAGCCAAGAAGTCCCCGACGAGTCGGCTTCGCCGGCGACCAAGCTGGAGCAAGAGCTCCACGTTCTCAGAGAGACGATTGATCTGCACCTTATTGACCGGCACCGGTGCTATCTCCGCCTCGGGAGGGGCGCCCTTGCGTGCGATGACATCTAGGATCGGCTGGATTCGCGCGAAGCCTAGGCTCGAGAAGTGCTTGGACATCGGAGCCGACCCGAGGAGGGCAGAAATGTCGTCCTCGTTGAGGCGAAAGACTTCCTGCCTTAGCTCCTCGAAACCCCACCACCGGACTTTGACATCTCCATTGCTCTGTTCCAGGCCTAACAGGGCAGCCGTCACTCCTGGGGGGAGTCCTTCGCGTG
>JBATLL010000039.1:0-20434 GCA_049289295.1 Rhizobiaceae bacterium | reverse complement strand
CATAGGCGCGGTATTCGCCAAAATACTTCGTGATCGCTGCCGTCAGCGATGTCTTGCCGTGGTCAACATGGCCAATCGTGCCGATGTTGCAGTGAGGCTTCGTCCTCTCAAACTTTGCTTTTGCCATCTTGGCTCTCCATCTAGTTACGTGGTCGGTTCACGCTAGCGGTTAAAATTCAGCCTGCGAATTTCGCCTGGATTTCCTGCGAAACTGCGGACGGTACGGGTGCATAGTGATCAAACTGCATCGTGTACTGGGCGCGGCCCTGTGACATCGAACGCAGTGTGTCGACATATTTGAACATGTTGGCCAGCGGCACATTGGCGTTGATGACGGTGGCAATGCCCCGCATCTCCTGACCCTGGATCTGACCGCGCCTTGAATTGAGGTCGCCGATGACATCGCCGACATAATCTTCCGGCGTGACAACTTCAACCTTCATGATCGGCTCGAGCAGCTGTGCTCCAGCTTCCCTAGCCGCTTCGCGGAAGGCTGCGCGCGAGGCGATTTCGAAGGCCAGCACCGATGAGTCGACGTCGTGGTAGGCGCCGTCGATCAGGGTTGCCTTGACGCCCAGCATCGGGAAGCCGGCAAGCGGACCATTGTTGAGAACGCTTTCGATACCCTTCTGAACGCCGGGAATGTATTCCCTTGGAACGGCACCGCCGACGATCTTGGATTCGAATGCGAATTCTTCGCTGTCCGGGTTCGGCTCGAACACCAGCTTGACGCGGGCGAACTGGCCAGTACCACCGGTCTGCTTCTTGTGTGTGTAGTCCTTCTCGGTCTTGCGCGTGATGGTTTCACGGTAGGCAACCTGCGGCGCGCCGACATTTGCCTCGACCTTGAATTCGCGACGCATGCGATCGACGATGATGTCAAGATGCAGTTCGCCCATTCCGGCAATGATGGTCTGACCTGATTCCTCGTCGGTCTTGACGCGGAAGGAAGGATCTTCGGCGGCCAGGCGGTTGAGCGCGAGGCCCATCTTTTCCTGGTCGCCCTTGGTCTTGGGCTCGATCGCGATCTGGATGACCGGCTCGGGGAATTCCATGCGTTCCAGGATGACCGGCTTCAGCGGATCGCAGAGCGTGTCGCCCGTGGTGGTTTCCTTGAGGCCGGCAAGCGCGACAATATCGCCGGCAAATGCTTCCTCGATGTCTTCACGCGAATTGGAATGCATCTGCAGCATGCGGCCGATGCGCTCGCGCTTGTCCTTGACCGTGTTGGCCAGGGAGGTGCCCTTTTCCAGCTTGCCGGAATAGATACGGCAGAAGGTAAGCGAGCCAACGAACGGGTCGTTCATGATCTTGAAGGCCAGCATTGAAAGCGGCTCTTCGTCAGACGACTTGCGGGTCATTTCCGAATCGTCCTTCGGATTGATGCCCTTGATCGCGGGAACTTCGACCGGTGACGGCAGGAAGTCCACGACTCCGTCGAGGAGCGGCTGCACGCCCTTGTTCTTGAAGGCCGAGCCGCAGAACATCGGGAAGAACTTGACCGCGATGGTGCCCTTGCGGATCAGCGCGCGCAGTTCGTCATTGCCTGGCATTTCGCCTTCGAGATAACGCTCGAGCGCGCCTTCGTCCATTTCGACGGCTGCCTCGATCATCTTCTCACGGAAAGATTCCGCCTTTTCCTTCATGTCGGCCGGGATTTCGACAACATCCCATTCGGCGCCGAGATTTTCGGACTTCCAGATCAGGGCCTTCATCTCGATCAGGTCGATAACGCCGGCAAATTCGTTTTCCGCACCAATCGGCAGCTGAACGACAACAGCCGTTGCGCCGAGGCGGGACTTGACCATTTCCACCGAGCGGTAGAAGTCGGCGCCGATCTTGTCCATCTTGTTGCAGAAGATCATGCGCGGAACATGATACTTGTCAGCCTGGCGCCAGACGGTCTCGGTCTGCGGCTCAACGCCTGCGTTGGCATCAAGCAGCGCGATCGCACCATCAAGAACGCGCAGCGAACGCTCCACTTCGATGGTGAAGTCAACGTGGCCGGGCGTGTCGATGATGTTGAAGCGACGCTTCTTGCCATCGCGGCCCTGCCAGAATGTGGTGGTGGCAGCAGACGTGATCGTGATGCCGCGCTCCTGCTCCTGCTCCATCCAGTCCATTGTCGCGGCGCCGTCATGGACTTCGCCAATCTTGTGGGACTTTCCGGTGTAGTACAGAATGCGTTCAGTCGTGGTCGTCTTTCCAGCATCAATGTGGGCCATGATGCCGAAGTTGCGATAGTCCTCGATCTTGTATTCGCGGGCCATTGCCGTCTACCTTCTGGATCGGAACGCCCCTTGCGGCATTCCTGGTTTAACCTGCCGCCGAATTACCAGCGATAATGCGAGAATGCCTTGTTGGCATCGGCCATCTTGTGCGTGTCTTCACGCTTCTTGACGGCTGAGCCACGATTGTTGGCAGCATCCATCAGTTCACCCGACAGACGGCCAATCATGGTTGTTTCGTTGCGCTTGCGTGCCGCGGCAATGAGCCAGCGGATGGCAAGTGCCTGGCGGCGCTCCGTACGCACTTCGACCGGCACCTGATAGGTCGCACCACCAACACGGCGGGAGCGGACTTCAACGTGCGGCGCGACATTGTCGAGCGCCTGGTGGAAGCTTTCCACCGGGTTCTGCTTGGTCTTTTCGCCAACCGTATCCAGCGCACCATAAACGATGCGCTCCGCGACGGACTTCTTGCCGTCCAGCATGAGCGCGTTCATGAACTTGGTAACGATGACGTCCCCGAACTTCGGATCGGGGTTGATTTCGCGTTTTTCTGCGCGGTGACGACGGGACATGCTTCAGACTCCTGGGCCGCGATTATTTCGGACGCTTCGCGCCATACTTGGAACGGCGCTGCTTGCGGTTCTTGACGCCCTGGGTGTCAAGAACGCCGCGGATGATGTGGTAACGAACGCCGGGAAGGTCCTTCACGCGGCCGCCACGGATCATGACGACAGAGTGTTCCTGAAGGTTGTGACCTTCGCCGGGAATATAGCCGATGACCTCGAACCCATTGGTGAGGCGGATCTTCGCGACCTTGCGCAGTGCCGAGTTCGGCTTCTTCGGTGTCGTCGTGTAGACGCGGGTGCACACGCCACGCTTCTGCGGGCATGCTTCCATCGCCGGAACCTTGTTGCGCTTCACCACCGGCTGGCGGGGATTGCGGATCAACTGGTTAATGGTTGGCATTCAACCTGACCTCTTCATGCGGCCCATCGGGCCAAACGCTCAATCATGCAATGCCGTGCGGTTTCGCCGAGACATTGCGGTGCAACTTTCGAATTCGATTTCGAATTCATCCGCCAAGGATGCGACAAAGCCCGACTGGCAGGCTTCTCATGCGCGAAAGGTCCACATCCGCGTTGGCTTTTGCCGTTGCGGAGGAACCTGTCAAAACACAGAGGACCGGTTTCCCGGTCTTGCAGCATTTGTAACTTCCGTTGGTCAAACCTTGTTTGAGCGCATCGTCCCAGGCAAGGCGCCTGAAGGAACAGAAGTCGGCTCACATCGATCTGTTGGGGCGGTAATAGTGATTTGGATTCGTCGCGTCAAGCCTTGTGGCAGGCTTTCGGCTCCAAACCGGAAAAAAAGGGAGTCAAAACAGTGTTTTGGCTTGCATTGCAGCCATGCAATCCGGGAAGACCCCGGTGAAAACAGAGCTTTTGGCCAAAGCCGGCTGCGATCAGCCGGTTTTCCTGGCCAATTGGGGCGTATTTTCCGAGACCGATATCCGGATTTGGCTTTGGGCACCGGCTGAAGCGCCCAAAACTGATTCTGTTTGGCTTCAGCGCCTAACCACAAACCCAGGCGACGCTGTCACAAGCCACCCCATGGGCTGCAGTACATTCAGCTATGGCCCGCAGTTGCGCCGCATTTCTGTTTGCCTGGCTGTGACTGAAACCGTAGCGGCCTGCGCCAGAACCAATTGGTGTCGCAAGCGCACCGCAGGTGTTGTTGACCCAAAAAATGCTTCTGCAGCTCCTGCCACCAGCAGACTGGCAATAGCTTATTGCGCCTGACTCGGCCTCGTATTGGGAATTTGCGCCGTGAACGTACCCAATCTTCCCATCACTTTCGCTAAATGCAATGGCACCGAAACCCCCTGCCATTGCAGAGGTGACATAAAAAACTCCAATCAGGAAAGTTGCTATTCTGATCATCATGCTTATCCCGCCAAAGAGAGCAGGAACATCATTGCCCCCGCGTCAACAGATTGAGCTGCTTTCACTTCAACCCAGAAAGCCAATTTCAGAATTTGCTGTGATATGTCAATTATTTAATCGAGAAACGCGGCCTTGCTGACAAGCCTGGTTTAGCATGATGCATCTGACGAGAAACAGACTGACGAATGAAGCAAATTACGATTTCAAGAGAACTGGTAAGGCTGGAAGACAGTCAGAAGCAACGATCCCGATGACGATAGACCAAAGGTTTTCATCATCATTGAAGACGTATTCAAAACCGGCACAGACTGAGATGATTACATTCAGCGCCCTGCTGGTTGCTCCCGATGATGATAAATCGGTACGCCAATGTCTTGAAGCACAGGCACAGAAGGATTGTGAAGGGGCTGATCCAACCCAGATCGGCAATCTAGAGGCTGCCCGGCCCATGCCCTACTCAAGAGGGCGAGTTTTCCATCATCGCCCGTTAACAGGCCTGTGACTTCAGCAATCCAGCGGTTACGGATCAGGCAGGCATAGCGCGACTGGAACCGTTTTCTCCAACGAAAAACCCGCGAAGCGCCAGGCCCCGCGGGTTTTGTTTCATGAACCATGGGGTGCCACTTTCAAACGGCACCCTGGCTCGCTGCGTCTGGTCAAGAACGCAAGCTGCCCTACTCCGCCGCTTCTCCGGATGTCCCGATCAGCGGCACGGAACCTGCATCCTTGCGACGCTCGTCTAGGATGAGTTCGTCGCGCTTGGTTGCCAGACGGCGGACCCTGGTCATCATGCCGCCGGTTCCTGCTGGGATGAGGCGACCGACGATCACGTTTTCCTTCAGGCCTTCCAGCGTATCTGACTTGCCTGACACCGCTGCCTCGGTGAGGACGCGGGTCGTTTCCTGGAAGGATGCTGCCGAGATGAACGAACGGGTCTGCAGGCTTGCCTTGGTGATGCCGAGCAGGACCGGCGTACCGGCAATCAGCTTGCGACCTTCCTCGGCGAGCTTCTCGTTGAGCAGATCCATCTCGATACGGTCGATATGTTCGCCCGTGATGAGGCCGCTTTCACCTGCTTCGGTAATTTCCACCTTCTGCAGCATCTGGCGAACGATCACCTCGATATGCTTGTCGTTGATGACAACGCCCTGCAGGCGATAGACTTCCTGGATCTCGTTGACGAGGTAGGAAGCCAGCGCCTCGACGCCCTTGATGGCAAGGATGTCGTGCGGGGCGGGATTGCCGTCCATGATGTAGTCGCCCTTCTCGATCGGGTCGCCGTCCTGAAGATGGAATGGCTTGCCCTTCGGGATGAGATACTCCACCGGCTCCATCGTGGAATCGTTGGGCTCGATGATGATACGGCGCTTGTTCTTGTAGTCGCGGCCAAAGCGAACCGTGCCATCGATCTCTGCGATGATGGCGTGATCCTTGGGACGGCGAGCCTCGAACAGTTCGGCAACGCGCGGCAGACCGCCGGTGATGTCCTTGGTCTTGGCGCTTTCCATCGGGATACGGGCCAGAACGTCACCGGCCGAAACCTTGGTGCCTGGTTCAACGGACAGGATCGCGTCGACCGAGAGCAGGAAGCGGGCTTCGCCTCCGCGCTCGAGCTTGGCGATATTGCCCTTGGCGTCCTTGATGACGATTGCCGGCTTGAGGTCCGCACCGCGCGGGTTGGCGCGCCAGTCGACAACGACACGCTTGGTGATGCCGGTCGATTCGTCGGTGTTTTCGGAAACCGAAAGACCGTCGACCATGTCTTCCACCTCGACCGTGCCGCCGACATCCGTGAGAATCGGACGGGTATAGGGGTCCCACTCGGCAAGGCGCTGGCCCTGCTTGACCTCATCCCCGTCATCGACATGGATGCGCGAACCGTATGTGAGGCGGTGCGAAGCGCGTTCCACGCCCTTGCCGTCCTCGATCACCACGGCCATGTTGCGACCCATGACCATCATGCGGCCTTCGGAGTCACGAACCAGGTTGCGGTTACGGATCTTCACTGTGCCCTCGTAGGAGGCCTCGATGAAGGACTGATCGACAACCTGTGCAGCACCACCGATGTGGAAGGTACGCATGGTGAGCTGGGTACCGGGTTCACCGATCGACTGTGCCGCGATGACGCCGACGGCCTCGCCCTGGTTGACGGGGGTTCCGCGCGCCAGGTCACGACCGTAGCAGGCCGCGCAGATGCCGTTCTGCGTTTCGCAGGTCAGCGCGGAACGGATCTTCACCCGCTTGACGCCAGCACCCTCGACCATGTCGACATGGCGTTCCTCGATCAGCGTGCCCTTGGCGACAACGACCTCACCGGTTTCGGAATGGACGATGTCTTCTGCCGCGGTACGGCCGAGGATACGCATGCCAAGCGAGGCAACGACCTGGCCGGCATCGACGATGGCCTGCATGGTGAGGCCTTCTTCGGTGCCGCAATCGACGGCCGTGACGATGCAATCCTGGGCAACGTCGACGAGACGGCGTGTCAGGTAGCCCGAGTTGGCTGTCTTCAGAGCGGTGTCGGCAAGACCCTTGCGCGCGCCGTGGGTCGAGTTGAAGTATTCAAGAACGGTCAGACCTTCCTTGAAGTTCGAGATGATCGGGCTTTCGATGATCTCGCCGGACGGCTTGGCCATCAGGCCGCGCATGCCCGCGAGCTGTTTCATCTGCGTCGGTGAACCACGCGCGCCGGAATGGCTCATCATGAAGATGGAGTTCATCTGCTTCTGGCGACCCGATTCCTTGTCGATCTCCACCGCGCTGATGCGCTTCATCATTTCATCGGCAACGCGGTCACCGCACTTGCCCCAGGCATCAACGACCTTGTTGTACTTCTCACCCTGGGTGATCAGGCCGTCATTGTACTGCTGCTCATATTCCTTGGTCAGAGCCTGTGTCTCGGCAACCAGTTTCGCCTTGGTTTCCGGAATGACCATGTCATCCTTGCCGAAGGAAATGCCGGCACGGCAGGCATAGACGAAGCCGAGCTGCATGATGCGGTCGCAGAAAATGACCGTTTCCTTCTGCCCGGTGTGGCGATAGACGAGGTCGATCATCTTGGAGATGTTCTTCTTCGTCATTTCCGTGTTGCAGATGTCAAAGGGCACGTTGACGTCACGCGGCAGCAATTCGCCGATGATCATGCGACCGGGCGTGGTTTCATAGACTTTGGAAACCGGCTTGCGGTCTGCATCGACGGTCTTGTAGCGACCCTTGATGCGGGTGTGCAGCGTGACGGTCTTCGATTCCAGAGCATGGTGCAGTTCGCCCATGTCGGAGAACATCATGCCCTCGCCCGGCTCCTTGTCCGCCACAAGTGACAGATAGTACAGGCCCAGAACCATGTCTTGAGAAGGAACGATGATCGGCAGGCCGTTGGCCGGATGCAGGATGTTGTTGGTCGACATCATCAGCACGCGTGCTTCAAGCTGTGCTTCGAGCGACAGGGGCACGTGAACGGCCATCTGGTCGCCATCGAAGTCGGCGTTGAAGGCGGCGCAGACCAGCGGATGAAGCTGGATGGCCTTGCCTTCGATCAGCACCGGCTCGAACGC
The DNA here is from genome assembly GCA_049289295.1 of Rhizobiaceae bacterium. Lineage (GTDB taxonomy): Bacteria > Pseudomonadota > Alphaproteobacteria > Rhizobiales > Rhizobiaceae > BOKV01. Next base: position 12,709 of record JBATLL010000039.1, on the reverse strand, counting down.
CTGGATGCCGAGGCGGTGAAGCGTTGGCGCGCGGTTGAGCAGAACCGGATGTTCGCGGATGACCTCATCAAGGATATCCCAGACTTCCGGCTTTTCCTTTTCGACCAGCTTCTTGGCCTGCTTGACGGTGGAGGAGAAACCCTTGGCGTCAAGACGGGCATAGATGAAGGGCTTGAACAGTTCGAGCGCCATCTTCTTCGGCAGGCCGCACTGGTGCAGCTTGAGTTCTGGACCAGTCACGATGACCGAACGGCCGGAATAGTCGACGCGCTTGCCGAGCAGGTTCTGGCGGAAACGGCCCTGCTTGCCCTTCAGCATGTCGCTGAGTGACTTGAGGGGACGCTTGTTGGCGCCCGTGATCGTGCGACCTCGACGACCATTGTCGAACAGCGCATCAACCGATTCCTGAAGCATGCGCTTCTCGTTGCGGATGATGATGTCCGGCGCGCGCAGTTCGATCAGGCGCTTGAGACGGTTGTTACGGTTGATGACGCGACGATACAGATCGTTGAGATCGGACGTGGCAAAACGGCCACCATCGAGCGGAACCAGCGGACGCAGGTCCGGCGGGATGACCGGAACCGTCTTCATGATCATCCATTCGGGACGGTTGCCCGATTCGAGGAAGCTTTCGACCGTCTTGAGGCGCTTCGTCAGCTTCTTCTGCTTGAGATCGGAAGTCGTGTCCGCGAGCTCGACGCGAAGTTCGTCGGCGATGCGCTGAAGGTCCATGGCCGCGAGCAGTTCATGAATCGCTTCGGCACCGATCATGGCGGTGAAGGAATCCTCGCCATACTCGTCCATGGCAATCATGTAGTCGTCCTCGCTCAGGAGCTGGTGCTCCTTGAGCGGGGTGAGGCCCGGCTCGGTGACGATGTAGTTCTCGAAGTACAGGATCCGTTCCAGATCCTTCAGCGTCATGTCCAGCAGAAGGCCGATGCGCGACGGCAGCGACTTCAGGAACCAGATATGGGCAACCGGGGCTGCCAGTTCGATATGGCCCATGCGATCACGGCGAACGCGCGAAAGTGTCACTTCGACACCGCACTTTTCGCAGATGATGCCCTTGTACTTCATGCGCTTGTACTTGCCGCAAAGGCATTCATAGTCCTTGATCGGGCCGAAGATGCGCGCGCAGAACAGGCCGTCACGCTCGGGCTTGAACGTGCGGTAGTTGATGGTTTCAGGCTTCTTGATCTCCCCGTAGGACCAGGAGAGGATCTTTTCGGGTGACGCGATCGAGATGCGGATCGAATCGAAATTCTGCGAGGCTGCAGGATTGTTGAAGAGATTCATGACCTCTTGGTTCATGCCAGCTTCTCCTTCGGGCTTCTGCCCCCTGACCGCCGCCGGGCTGTTGGCCTGCCTTTGGCGGTCCTTGAATTCGGTGTGTCCCAATGGGTCGGGACGGTTGAGCCAGGCAGGGCAAGGCTTGCGCCCTGCCCCTGCCCCTTACTCTGCCGCGTCGGGCAATTCCTCGTTGCCGAGGTCCGACCCGTCGATGGGTACGCGCGTATTTTCCAGCTCGACGTTGAGGCCAAGCGAACGCATTTCCTTCACGAGAACGTTGAAGCTCTCCGGAATGCCTGCCTCGAACGTGTCGTCACCGCGAACAATCGCCTCATAGACCTTTGTACGGCCAGCGACGTCATCCGACTTGACGGTGAGCATTTCCTGCAGCGTGTAGGCCGCACCATAGGCTTCGAGCGCCCAGACCTCCATTTCGCCGAAGCGCTGGCCACCGAACTGGGCCTTGCCGCCCAGCGGCTGCTGGGTAACGAGGGAGTATGGTCCGATGGAGCGCGCATGGATCTTGTCATCGACAAGGTGATGCAGCTTGAGCATGTAGATGTAGCCCATGGTGACCTTGCGGTCGAAGGCTTCACCCGTACGCCCGTCATAGACGGTCGACTGACCCGAGGAATGCAGGCCTGCCATGTTGAGCATTTCAACAATGTCCGGCTCGTGCGCGCCGTCGAACACCGGGGTGGCGATCGACACGCCGCGCTTGAGCTGATCAGCCAGACGCAGCACCGAGTCATCGTCGAAATCGGCTACCGGCTCGTTGCGGTCATTGTCGCCATAGATGGCTTCAAGCGTTGAACGCAGCGGCTTGATGTCCGAGTTCTGATGATAGGTCTCGATCAGTTCGCCGATCTTGCGACCCATGCCTGCACAGGCCCAGCCCAGATGTGTTTCCAGGATCTGGCCCACATTCATGCGGCTTGGCACGCCAAGCGGGTTGAGCACGATATCGGCATGCGTGCCGTCTTCGAGGAACGGCATGTCCTCGATGGGAACGATACGCGATACGACACCCTTGTTGCCGTGACGGCCGGCCATCTTGTCGCCTGGCTGGATCTTGCGCTTCACAGCAACAAAGACCTTGACCATCTTCATGACGCCTGGCGGCAGTTCGTCACCGCGCTGCAGCTTCTCGACCTTGTCCATGAAGCGGCCTTCCAGCAGCTTCTTCGACTCGTCGTACTGGTTGCGCAGTGCTTCGACCTTGGCCTGGAGCTTCTCGTCGCCCACGGCAAACTGCCACCACTGCGAGCGGGGGTAGTTGTCCATGATGTCGCGAGTGATCTTGTCACCCTTCTTGAAGCCCTTGGGACCGGAAACGGCCCCCTGGCCCTTCAGCATGTCGGCAAGGCGACCATAGACGTTGCGGTCGAGGATCGACTGCTCGTCATCACGGTCCTTGGCAAGCTTTTCGATTTCCTCGCGTTCGATTGCCATGGCGCGTTCGTCCTTCTCGACGCCGTGACGGTTGAACACGCGAACCTCGACAACGGTGCCGAATGTTCCAGGCGGCATGCGCATGGAAGTATCGCGGACATCGGAAGCCTTTTCGCCGAAGATTGCGCGCAGGAGTTTTTCTTCCGGCGTCATCGGGCTTTCACCCTTCGGCGTGATCTTGCCGACCAGAATGTCTCCTGGTCCGACTTCCGCGCCGATATAGGTGATACCTGCTTCGTCAAGGTTCTTGAGGGCTTCTTCCGAGACATTCGGAATGTCGCGGGTGATTTCTTCCGGTCCAAGCTTGGTGTCGCGGGCCATGACCTCGAATTCCTCGATGTGGATCGAGGTGAAGACGTCATCGCGAACGATGCGTTCGGACAGGAGGATGGAGTCCTCGAAGTTGTAGCCGTTCCAGGGCATGAACGCGACGAGCACGTTGCGTCCGAGCGCCAGATCGCCGAGGTCAGTGGATGGACCATCGCCGATGATGTCGCCCTTCTCGATCAGGTCACCGACCTTCACCAGCGGACGCTGGTTGATGCAGGTGGACTGGTTCGAGCGCTGGTACTTCTGCAGCCGATAGATATCGACGCCCGACTTGGACGGATCGAGATCCTCGGTGGCGCGGATGACGATACGGGTCGCATCGACCTGATCGACGGTGCCGGTGCGCCGCGCAACGATCGCAGCACCAGAATCGCGGGCCACGATCGGTTCCATGCCGGTTCCAACGAACGGGGCTTCCGAACGCACGAGTGGCACGGCCTGGCGCTGCATGTTCGAACCCATGAGGGCGCGGTTTGCATCGTCGTTTTCCAGGAACGGAATGAGTGCCGCGGCAACCGAAACGAGCTGCTTTGGCGAAACATCCATCAGGTGCACGTTTTCGCGCGGAACCATCATGACGTCGCCAGCATGGCGGCACACGACGAATTCGTTGACGAAGCTGCCGTCACCCGAAAGCTCGGCATTCGCCTGGGCGACGTTGTAACGCGCTTCCTCCATCGCGGACAGATAGACGACATCATGTGTCACCTTGCCGTTCACGATCTTGCGATAGGGGCTTTCGATGAAGCCGTACTTGTTCACCCGTGCAAAGGTCGCGAGCGAGTTGATCAGGCCGATGTTCGGGCCTTCCGGCGTTTCGATCGGGCAGATGCGGCCATAGTGGGTCGGATGCACGTCGCGCACTTCAAAGCCGGCACGCTCGCGTGTCAGACCGCCTGGTCCAAGCGCCGAAAGACGGCGCTTGTGGGTGATTTCCGACAGCGGGTTGGTCTGGTCCATGAACTGCGAAAGCTGCGAGGAACCGAAGAATTCGCGCACTGCGGCGGCTGCCGGCTTGGCGTTGATCAGGTCCTGCGGCATGACGGTGTCGATCTCGATCGACGACATGCGTTCCTTGATCGCACGCTCCATGCGCAGCAGGCCAATGCGATACTGATTTTCCATCAGTTCGCCGACCGAGCGCACGCGGCGGTTGCCCAGATTGTCGATATCGTCGATTTCACCGCGACCATCGCGCAGGTCCACCAGCGTCTTGACGACGGCAAGGATGTCTTCCTTGCGCAGGACGCGCACGGTGTCCTCGGCATCGAGGTCGAGGCGCATGTTCATCTTCACGCGGCCAACTGCCGACAGGTCATAACGCTCCGAATCGAAGAAGAGCGAGGTGAACATGGCATCGGCCGTTTCCATGGTCGGGGGTTCACCCGGACGCATGACGCGGTAGATGTCGAACAGCGCTTCCTGACGGCTTTCGTTCTTGTCGGCCATCAGCGTGTTGCGGATGTAGGCACCGACATTGACGTGGTCGATATCGAGAACCGGGATTTCGGTGATGCCCTTCTCGTCCAGCAGTTCGATCGACTTGGCGGTAAGTTCCTCGCCTGCTTCCAGGTAGATCTCGCCGGTCTGCGGGCTGACAATGTCTTCCGAGAGGTAGCGGCCAAAGACCTGCTCGTCGGAAACCTTGAGCGCCTTGACGCCCTTTTCCACCATCTGCTTGATGACACGAGCTGTCAGCTTCTTGCCTGCTTCGGCGACGACTTCGCCGGAATCGGCGTCGATCAGGTCGCCCTCGGCTTTCGAACCCTTCATGGATTCGCCGTCGAACGGCATGCGCCAGCTATCCTGCTCCCGCGTCAGCATGGAGTGGGTGTAGAAGGTCGAAAGGATTTCCTCGCTGTCGAGGCCCAGTGCCATCAGGAGCGACGTGACCGGCAGCTTGCGGCGGCGGTCGATACGGGCAAAGACGACATCCTTTGCATCGAACTCGATGTCGAGCCAGGAACCGCGATAGGGAATGACACGCGCGGCAAACAGCAGCTTGCCCGATGAGTGGGTCTTGCCCTTGTCATGATCGAAGAAGACACCCGGCGAACGGTGCATCTGGGAGACGATGACGCGCTCGGTGCCGTTGATGATGAAGGTGCCGTTGTTGGTCATGAGCGGCATGTCGCCCATGTAGACATCCTGCTCCTTGATGTCCTTGATCGACTTGGCGCCGGTGTCCTCGTCGATATCGAACACGATCAGACGAAGTGTCACCTTGAGCGGCGCGGCAAAGGTCATGTCGCGCTGGCGGCATTCCTCGACGTCGTACTTCGGCGCCTCGAAATCATAGCGGACAAATTCCAGCATCGCTGCGCCGGAAAAATCTGTGATTGGGAATACGGACTTGAATACGGCCTGGAGGCCTTCATCACCACGGCCACCCTCGGGTTCGTCGACCATCAGGAACTGGTCGTAGGACGCCTTCTGTACCTCGATGAGGTTCGGCATTTCCGCCACTTCGGCGATATGGCCGAAGAATTTGCGGATACGTTTGCGGCCATTGAACTGAACGGACCTGGATTTCTTGGACTGAGCCATTTGTGCTCCTCGTAAGCGTTCGCGCCAAACACTTTAGATTTGTCTCCAAGGGCCCATCCTGTCGGCCACGGGGACACTTCAGTGTCGTCTTACCGGTTTACTCAATGCGGGCGGGTGCAACCCGTCGTTACGCTGACCCTGATACACGGTTCATCTTTCCGTGCCCTGCCGCATCATTCCGGACAATTCTGCCGCCCGGACCAAAACGGGGATGGCTCCGCCCCGGAAAAACCGGGCCGGAGCCGATAGTTGCCAATGGCGGGAGGCCCGCCACCGGAATTACTTGAGCTCGACCTTCGCGCCTGCGGCTTCGAGCTTCTTCTTGATTTCCTCGGCTTCTGCCTTTGGAGCCTGTTCCTTGACGGTCTTGGGTGCGCCCTCGACCAGGTCCTTGGCTTCCTTCAGGCCCAGGCCGGTGATGGCGCGGACTTCCTTGATGACTTCGATCTTCTTGTCGCCGGCAGCTGCCAGAACAACGTCGAACTCGGTCTTTTCTTCGGCAGCTTCAGCTGGTGCGCCAGCGCCGCCGGCGGCTGCAACTGCTACTGGAGCGGCTGCAGAGACGCCCCATTTTTCTTCGAGCATCTTGGAAAGCTCTGCAGCTTCCAGGACGGTGAGGTTGGAAAGGTCTTCCACGATCTTTGCGAGATCAGCCATTTTTCAGTTTCCTTACAGGTTCGAACTTCAATAGATGCGAAGCACGGCCTTACGCCGCTTCGTCCTTCCTGGCATAAGCCCCGAACACGCGGGCAAGCTGACCTGCCGGTGCGTTCACGACCTGGGCGATACGGCTTGCCGGCGTCTGGATCATTCCAACCAGCTTTGCACGCAGTTCGTCCAGCGATGGCAGCGAGGCAAGCGCCTTCACTCCATCCGCGCTGAGGCTTGTGGCTCCCATGGCGCCACCAATGATGACCAGCTTTTCGTTGGTCTTGGCGTAATCCATGGCAGCCTTTGGCGCGACAACCGGGTCTGCCGAATAGCAAACAAGGGTCTGACCCTTGAACAATTCGGAGATCGGTTCCGCTTCCGTGCCCTGAAGAGCGATTTTGGCGAGGCGGTTCTTTGCGACTTTTACGGTACCGCCGGCTTCCTTGACCTTGGCGCGAAATGCGCTGATCTCGGAGACGGTCAGGCCGGTATAGTGTGCCACGACGATAGAACCTGCGTTCTGGAACGCATCGTTCATCGAAGCAACAAACTCGCGTTTTTCCGCTCTGTCCACTTCTGTCTCTCCATGCTGGCAGACACCTTGCGATGCCTGCCGGTTGACATTGCCGCCCTTCCCCTGCCCCTTTGCCGCGGTTGCGGAAAAGGCGGGACAGTACCCGAACGACGTTTCAAGGTCCTGTCCCCTGACAGTCGAACCGCAGCGCGAAGCTGCAGAACGGCGCAAGGCCAACGAGTTCGAACCGGTCAAGCGGGAAGTTGCCTTCCCGAAATTCCCGTTTCTCACTCCCATCTCATGCAGGTACCGGTTTCCCGGAATTATGGCTTCACAGGTGAGGCCGCCCGCAATCTCGGACAGGATTTTCCCGCATCCGGTTTCCCTTCTGCGAGACCGGACCGAATACCTGCCACCTGGACAGGCTATCAGGCCGGATTTTCAAACGGAGCAGCGAACCGCTCCGCAATTCTCATGCGCCGTTTCAGGCGGTCTGCGCGGCCGTGACGGTGGCCGGGTCGATCTTGACGCCGGGGCCCATCGTCGAGGAAATCGCGACGCGCTTGACATAGGTGCCCTTCGCGCCAGCCGGCTTGGCCTTGTTCACCGCATCGGCGAGCGCGCGGATGTTCTCCTCGAGCGCCGTTGCGGAGAATGATGCCTTGCCGATGCCGGCATGGATGATACCCGCCTTCTCGACGCGGAACTCAACTGCGCCGCCCTTGGAAGCCTTGACTGCTGCCGCGACGTCCGGCGTGACGGTGCCGACCTTCGGGTTCGGCATCAGGCCGCGTGGGCCCAGTACCTTGCCGAGACGACCGACGAGCGGCATCATGTCCGGTGTGGCAATGCAGCGGTCGAAATCGATGGTGCCGCCATTGACGATCTCGAAAAGATCGTCCGCGCCCACGATGTCTGCACCGGCCTTGCGAGCTTCCTCGGCCTTGTCGCCCTTGGCGAACACGGCAACGCGGACCGAACGACCGGAACCGTTTGGCAGCTGCACGACGCCGCGAACCATCTGGTCCGCGTGACGCGGATCGACGCCGAGGTTCATTGCCACTTCGACGGTCTCGTCGAACTTGGCGGATGCACGGCCCTTGATCAGCTCGATTGCCTCGCTGAGAGCATAGAGCTTCTTGCGGTTGATGCCCTCGCGGGCGTTACGGATTCTCTTGCCTGCGCTCATGACTTCAGCCCACCACTTCCAGGCCCATCGAACGGGCAGATCCTTCGACCATGCGCATCGCGGCTTCAACCGTATCTGCGTTCAGGTCCTTCATCTTCTTCTCGGCGATATCGCGCACCTGTGCGGAGGTCACCTTGCCGACCGGGCCGGACTTGCCGGGTGTCTGGCTTCCGCTCTTCAGTCCCGCTGCCTTCTTCAGGAAGAAGGACATTGGCGGCTGCTTCATCTCGAAAGTGAAGGACTTGTCGGCGAAAATCGTGATGACGACGGGAATGGGCATGCCCTTTTCCATCTCCTGCGTGCGCGCATTGAACGCCTTGCAGAATTCCATGATGTTCAGACCGCGCTGACCCAGCGCAGGACCGATTGGCGGCGACGGCGTCGCACTGCCGGCCGCGACCTGCAGTTTGAGGTAGCCGGTAATCTTCTTGGCCATTTCTCTGCCTCTTCATTGCTCCGAGCGGCGCGATGCCCCGCGGGAAGCGTTTCGGTTTGCCTCCCGGACGATTTTTCCGGGGACGGTTGCAGCGCCGTGGTGCGGATCATGCGGCCGGCCAGGCCGTCTCCCCTTCCACGGACGTTGATGCCCTCAGCGCTTCCAGGCACGAGCCCGGACGCAAGGGACTTGCGATCAGACCTTTTCGACCTGACCGTATTCCAGATCGACCGGGGTGGCCCGACCGAAAATCGAAACTTCCACCTTCAGGCGTGCGCGTTCCTCGTCCACTTCCTGGACGATGCCGTTGAAGGATGCGAACGGGCCATCGGACACGCGCACCTGCTCGCCGATCTCGTAGGAGACGGACGGCTTGGGACGGTCAACGCCTTCCTGCACCTGCTGCAGGATATGCATGGCTTCACGCTCGGTAATTGGCTGCGGCTTGTTGTCGGAGCCGAGGAAGCCGGTCACCTTGGGCGTGTTCTTGATGAGATGCCAGGTTTCGTCGGTCAGTTCCATCTTCACCAGCACGTAGCCGGGGAAGAACTTGCGCTCCGCATCGACCTTGCGGCCACGGCGCAGCTCGACCACCTTCTCGGTGGGAACGAGAACGGCCTCGAACTTGTCCTCAAGCCCCTTCTGCCGGGCCTTTTCCTGGATAGCTTCCGCCACCTTCTTCTCGAAATTCGAGTAGGCGTGGACGATGTACCAACGGTGTGCCATGTCAGCTCAGCATTCCCTCGTGCGATCCGGCCGACTGGCGGCTGGAACGTATTGCCGCATCAGTTGCCCAGAGCCAGCAGGGCGCCGACGCCCCAGCCCAGAATCTGGTCGACCGCGAAAAAGAAGATCGCGGCCAGGATGACCATGACGAAAACCATCATGGACGTGATCAGGGTTTCACGGCGGGTGGGCCAGGATACCTTGGCAACCTCAGCTCGCACCTGCTGGAAAAAGGTAAAGGGATTGGTCTTGGCAGCCATACCGCTCACGCTTTCGCCGGAAACTCCGGAAATCGGTTCTGATTGACGGGGCCCGCACCCGACTTCCCCATCCAAAATCCGGGAAATCCAGCCTGCCCTGCTTGAAATTCGGCCCGCGCCTTACAGCGTATCGAAATATTGGCTATCCAACGCCAAGCCGATTCGTCGGCCCCACGCTTCCATGGGTCCGGAATGGGCTAGATATAGGCTTGCGCAGGGTAACGCAAGGGGGCGATTGAAGAATCTTGACGCTGTGACGCTTCGCGACGCAAGAGTGCTGCCCGGCACTGCCAGCCCGGCTTCAGACCAGCTTCAGCCTGTCGCCAACCTACCCTCGGGCGCGAGCATCTGCAACGGGCGGGACAGTGTGAAGCCCCTGCCCCTTCAACCTATTCGGCCGGATCGAGGCTGGAATTGCTGTCGCGCGCCAGGAGCGGCTTGAGATGGTATTTCCAGGCGCGCCTGAAAGGCGTGGAATAAAGCTGCCAGACGGTCGTGTATTCGGACTGGCCCTCGCTTTCGGAAATTCCGAGGTAAAGCCCGTGCTGTTCGTCCTCGTGCGGGTCGTAATAGGTGCCGAAGATCCGGTCCCAGAAGGTGAAGACGAAGCCGAAATTCTTGTCGTAATGAACGGGATTGTTGGAGTGGTGGATCAGGTGCAGGGACGGGCTCTGGATGATCTCGCGCACAAAGCGGGGATAGGTGAACCAGACATGGGAATGCTTGAGGTGGTAGAGCCCGACCGTGAAATAGATCAGGGCGAAGAAATTGGCCCCGAAAATGGCATACTCCGCGTTCTGACCCGAAAAGAGCGAGAAGCTCAGCCCGTTGAGGCTGCCATAGACGATACCGCCTATCGTTGCGGTCAGGAGCTGGCCGACAGGGTGGTTGCGCACTGCCGTCACGGGCGTCAGCACCTCGGCAGAATGGTGCACCTTGTGGAATTCCCACAGGATCGGAATCCTGTGCTGCAGCCAGTGCTGGAAGAAATTGGTGGTGTCGTAGGCGAAGGCATACAGAAAGACGATCAGCGCGGAGCCGAACCAGCCAAGCGTGAGCCCCGCCCCTTCCACCGGCAGCGCGTGGCTGAAAAAGGCATGGAAATAGGTACTCGCAACATTCACCCAGACAAACAGGTAGGCCAGGATGGATACCGTGAAAAGGTGATTGACCACGGCAAAGCGGTAATCGAGGCGCGCTGAATCGTGGAGGAAAACGTCCCGGTCGGCCAGCCGCGCGAACAGGGCCTTGAAGTTGGCAAGCGGGCCAAGCCTGCGGTCGTGAAACTTCCAGGCCAGCACCAAGAGGGCAAACAGGATGCTGAAGGCCAGGTAGGCGAAGAACCAGCGACTGCCCTGCACGAAACCGATCTCGTAGAGCGGGGCCAGAAAGCCGACGCCGATCTCCTGGAAAATTGTCGCGAACTTCTCGAATATCATCGCAGCGCACCTGCAAGCCGGGTTTGACTGTTGGACAGCTGATAACGCGCCGCGCTTTCGGTTTGGTTAACGCCTGGTTGATGCCCCTCACATGCCGATTCAACGCCTTGGCAGGCTGACTGGTTCAGACAGGAAACGCCAACAGGAAATGGGCCGGCGGATGGTGGCATTCACTTTGCAAATGCCGCGCAACTTTCTAGTGTGGCAGGGAAGCAGAGAGGAATCATGAGCGCGACACTGATACAAACATATCTTGCCGAGGTTCAGCGCATATATGCGACAGGCGCTGCCACCGAGCATTCCTACCGCGCGGTGCTGGCATCCCTCTTTGACAAGATCGAAACAGGTGTAACCGCGCTCAATGAACCCAAAGGCGTGGCCGTTGGTCGCCCGGATTTCGTGTTTCAGGGGCTTCCGGGATGACCCGCGCTATCAAGGCACAAGGTCGTATTCGACGCAAAATCGTTTTCGATCTGGAAACCACCGGCCTTGATGCAGGCAGAAACCGGATCATAACACTTGGGGCGGTTCGCCTTGACCGTTACGGATTAATTCAGGGTAAGGCACTACATTTAATTTTCGACCCCAGGCAGGACTCCCACCCGGCGGCATTTCAAATTCATGGGTGGGACAACTGGACAACCCGGTTCCAGCCGCTGTTCGCGGACCTAGCACCCTTTGTCCGCGACTGGTTTTCATGGGCAGAGGAACTCGTCGCCCACAATGCGGCCTTCGACTATCCGTTTCTGCAACGCGCGCTGCGAAAGGCCAACCTCCCAGTTTTAGATTTACCGGTTCAATGTACTATGCTGATGGCGCGAGAAAGATGGCCCGGCGAACGAGCGAAACTCGACGACTGCTTGACAAGAGTCGGCCTTCAGCGCAGCTCACGTCGACATGGCGCTTTGGAAGATGCTTTGCTTACTGCACATCTGTTGTCCCATCTGGAGGGACGGCCGCTGTCACCTCCGGCTAGCCTTGACCGACTGCCAGGGCCGACAAATTACGTGACTCCAGACCCTGTGCCGAAAGGCGATCTGCCGCGCCGCACACCTAAGAGGCACGATCCCGATTTCCTTAAAAAGAAAGGACTGAATTTTCCCTGATCTATTTTCAATTTTGATTATTTCATCTCTTCGTCAATTTCCTCCAACTTTGCCAATGGAGGAACCTCTGCCGCGCCCGGCTTGCCTGGTTCCAGTTCGCCTTCCTCCCCTCACATGCCGATTCAACGCCTTGGCATTGTGATTCCGGAAATCGGGCTAAGCGGTTTGATTTGCTGGCTTTTGCGCCAGCGCGGTGGCGGCGGCGACGGCCGATGCCCATGCCCACTGGAAATTGTAGCCGCCGAGCCAGCCGGTCACGTCCACGCCCTCGCCGATGAAGTGCAGTCCCGGCAGGTGCCTGACCGCCATGGATTTCGACGACAGGAAATCGGTTGAGACGCCGCCCAGCGTGACTTCCGCCTTGGCAAAGCCCTCCGTGCCATTGGGCCTGAAGCGCCAGTGCGCCAGTGCCTGCTCGACCTGCTGCAACGCCTTGTCGGGATAGTCGGCCAGATTGGCCTGAGCCGCATGGCTGAAGTTCGCGGCAAGGTTTTCAGCCAGCCGCTCGCACAGTGCGCCAGCCAGCCTTTCGGGCAGGAAGGCGGCAAGCGCGCTCTTCAACTGCGTCCTTGGCCGTTCGCGCTTGGCGCCAGCAAGCCAGCCCGCTTTTGCATCGGGGAGGAAGTCGATCGCCAGTTCCTCGCCCGGGCGCCAGTAGCTTGATGCCTGCAGGATCGCGGGGCCGGACAGTCCCTTCCAGGTGAACAAAGCCGCCTCGCGAAACGCTGCCTTGCCCGCGCGCGCGATCACCGGTGTGGCAACGCCAGAC
>JBATLL010000038.1:0-1659 GCA_049289295.1 Rhizobiaceae bacterium | reverse complement strand
ATCCCATGACCCATGCCCGGCATGTTGCCCTGCTGCCCGCCCATGTGGCTTTGCATCATTTCTGCCATGGCGGCCATTTCAGCTTCCGTGACCTGTGTGTCACCGTCGGCGTCGTGCATCTGGAAGGCGCGCACCGTCATCGGCCGGGTGTGGGCCGCATGCATCACCGCGAATTCCTCCAACGACAACTTGCCATTGGTATCGGTGTCATAGGTCTTGAGTTCTGCCTGAATGCCTGCCGTCATCTCTTCGGGGCTGAGCGTACCGTCCTTGTTGGTATCAATGGCGGCCATGGCATTGCTCTGGTGCCCACCCATCATCATGCCCATCCCGCCGCCCATCATGCCGTGATGGCTGGCATCCCTCATGCCGCCGTGCCCACGCATCATACCCATGCCATCGCCCATCATACCGCTGTGCTGCATCTGCGCCTGCTGGGCAATGACGGGCACTGCAACCGCCGCAAGCCCAAGGGCGGCAACGATTGAGAGGGTCAGCTTCGTTGAACGTTTCATGATCGTCACTCCTGAATTGATCTGCGATGAGTTCAATCTGGGGTGCAGGTGTCCCACAGGTTTGTCAGGCGGGACGGTCATTTGTATCGAACTGTCGCAAACACCGTTCCGGTGAAGGTTTGTGACAATCTTCCGCCCGCGTAACCCCCAGGATCGGCTAGGGTCAGGTCCAGGAGATATGATGATGACCGGTTCGCCCCATATCCTGATCGTCGATGACCACCGCGAGATCCGCGATGCCTTGGCGAAGTATCTGGAAAAGAACGGCATGCGTGCGACGACCGCGGCAAATGCCCTGGCGATGGACGCGGCGATGAAGGTGGGGCAGTTCGATCTGATCGTGCTGGATGTGATGATGCCGGGCGAAGACGGCCTGTCGGTCTGCCGCCGTTTGCGCGCCCAGGGTGGCATACCGATCCTGATGCTGACCGCACTGGGGGATGATACCGACCGCATCGTTGGACTTGAGGTTGGGGCCGACGACTATCTGCCGAAACCGTTCAATCCGCGCGAACTCCTGGCCCGGATCAAGGCAATCCTGCGACGGTCCGAACGGGCGCGGATGCCGGGTGGCAACATTGCCGGGCACAGGCTGGCGTTCGACGGATGGGTTCTGGATACCGACCGGCGACGGCTGATCGATACCGAAGGCGCCGAAGTCGCGCTGACCACCTCCGAATTCCGCCTTCTGACGGTATTTCTGGCCCGCCCACGCTTCGTGCTCAGCCGCGATCAACTACTCGACCTGACCTCTGGCCGGGCGGCACAGGTGTTTGATCGCACCATCGACAACCAGATCAGCCGATTGCGCCGCAAGATCGAGGCGGATCCAGCCAAGCCCGTACTAATCGCGACCGTCTGGGGTGGCGGCTACAGTCTCGCCGCCGATGTAAGGGAGCTGCCGTGAAGGCGCGCTTCGCCCGTCTGGGAAATCTGTTCCCACAGTCGTTGGGTGGCCAGTTACTGGCTATGCTGCTTTTGGCGCTCCTCACGACGCAGGGGCTTGGCCTCCTGCTGCTGACTGACGAGCGCAACCTCGCCGTGCGGGCGGCCTTGGGTTTCGAGGTGGCGGGACGCGCCGCGAATGTCGTGCTGCTGCTGGATGACGCACCAGCAGATCTGCGGCCCGCTATCCTGAGGGCGG
>JBATLL010000037.1:0-8441 GCA_049289295.1 Rhizobiaceae bacterium | reverse complement strand
GGCCGGGCCGGCGCGGTGCGCCACGGCATCTCCAAGGCGCTGACCTACTACGAGCCCGGCCTGCGCGGCGTGCTCAAGAAGGGCGGCTTCCTGACCCGCGACAGCCGTACCGTCGAGCGCAAGAAGTACGGCAAGGCGAAGGCTCGCCGCTCCTTCCAGTTCTCGAAGCGCTGATTTCGAAAGCTGGTCAATTCGATCAGGACAAGGGCTTGCAAGGAATTGCGAGCCCTTTTTCTTTGTGCGATCCAGACATATGCCCGCCAGGTGGGCGGCACAGCGCGAACTGTGTACACTCGCTTCGCGGTTCCAGGCGCTGTGCAACGCAACTGGCGAGAGGCAACTGACGGGATGAATGGAGAAGGGTTTTGCGGAAATATCTGCTGAAGAACATCTGCTACTGCACGACGGAACAGAAAATGGACGTGCTGGCAATCCGCAACTCCGATGCCGTCAGGAAGGCGATGTACAATGAGCACCAGATCGGGCTCAACGAACACCTTGGCTGGATCGAGAAACTGCTCACCGACAGGCGGCAGATTGTGATGGCTGTGCTGCGCGACAGCGAGACGGCGGTGGGCGTGGTGAGCGTCAACCAGATCGACATGGTTCACAGGAAGGCGGACTGGGCGTTCTACCTTGATGCTGCCGAGCGCGGCGGGGTCGGATCGGCGCTCGAAATCTTCATGATCGAACATGTGTTCAATGTGCTGGGCCTGGAAAAGCTGAATTGCGAAGTGCTGGAGACCAATCCGGGCGTAGTTGCCATGCATCTGCGCTTCGGTTTTGCCGATGAAGGCTTTCGCAAGGGCAATGTGGAAAAGGACGGCAAGCGCATCGGCGTGCATTTCCTGGGGCTGGAGAAAAGCAACTGGCAGCAGATCGGCGATGGCATCAGGGTGGCGGTCAGCGAAAGGATCGCCGATATCGAGATCAGCCTAGACACCGCCGCCAGCAGCCCGTCGCAGAGCGTCATTGATGAAATTCAGGCGGCAAGATCGAAGAACAATGTCAACTGGATGAACCTGCTGCGCCTGTCTGTGGAGCGTTCGCCCGATCAAAGCCTGCCGATCATTCGTGAAATCATGTCGATGGATGCGGAAATCAACGCGCTGACGAAGCGGCTGGTGGAAAAATAGCTTCACCGTGCGCTGAACTCGCCAGAGGTTGGTTCAAACAGGTTTTCTTCGCTTTTTATGCCCCATTGTCTGCCCTGCCTGAAACTCGCCAAGATTCAGTGGTTTCAGGGATATAAGAGTCGGCCAGGCTTGCAAGTTTGCACCTTGTTAACCATGTTCGAGAGAAAATACGGGCCTGTTCAGGTGGATAGGGATGCATGAATTGCGTCTTCCGCGTTCCGCCAATATCCCCGACCCAAGGCAAAGATCCGGATCAAAGACATGAAAAGACGCGATTTCCTTGCTGCCACTGCCGGTTTTGCAGCAACCGGAGCGCTTTCCGGCAAGGCCTTTGGCCAAAGTCCGATCGACACGCTGCTGCAGAGCCCGAAGCGGGGCCAGTGGAGCGACGAATTCGATTCACGGCGCGGCGACAGCCATCCTGGCGCCAGCAATGTACCGATCTTTTCGGAACTGACGCCTGGTTTCATCGAGCGGGCAATCGGCGAATATGAGCAGATCGCGGCCAATGGCGGCTGGCCAGTCGTGCCGGCCAATGAAAAGCTGCGCCTGGGTGCCGTTTCGCGCAATGTACCAATCCTGCGCCGCAGGCTGATGATTTCCGGCGACCTGCCGCGCAACAGCGGCGATTCCGATGTGTTCGACAGCTGGGTGAACGGCGCGGTTCGCCGTTTCCAGGCGCGCCATGGCCTGCCCGATGACGGCGTGCTTGGCAGCTACACATTCGCGGCCATGAACATTCCCGCCAATATCCGTCTTGGCCAGCTGCAGACAAATCTCGTGCGCCTTCGCACCATGTCCGGCTACCTGGGCGACCGTTATGTCATGGTGAACATTCCCGCAGCCCAGATCGAGGCGGTCGAGTTCGGGAAAGTTGTGCAGCGCCACACGGCCGTCGTCGGCAAGATCGACAGGCAGACACCAATTCTCAATTCGAAGATCCACGAGATCATCCTCAATCCCTACTGGACCTCGCCCAAGTCGATCATCCAGAAGGACATCATCCCGCTGATGCGCAAGGATCCGACCTATCTGGAGCGCAACAATATCCGTATCTTCAACGAAGCGACCGGCGATGAAATTCCCGCGACCTCCGTTGACTGGAACAGCGACGAGGCGGTCAACTACATGCTTCGCCAGGATCCGGGCAAGATCAACGCCATGGCGTCCACGAAGATCAACTTCAACAATCCGCATGCCGTCTACATGCACGACACACCGCAGCAGGGCCTGTTCGGCAAGATCGAACGGTTCCATTCATCGGGCTGTGTCCGGGTACAGAATGTGCGTGACCTCGTCAGCTGGCTGCTGAAGGATACTGCAGGCTGGAATCGTGCCGACATCGAGCGCTCGATTGCGTCAGGCAACAACACGCCAATCCAGCTCGCCGACCCCGTGCCGGTCTATTTCACCTACATCTCCGCCTGGTCGATCGAGGATGGCGTGGTGCAGTTCCGCGATGACATCTATCGCCGCGACGGTGTCGAGGAACTGGCGCTGGACACGACAGCACTCTGATCTTCGGCAACAAGCTGAAATGAAAAAACCCCGCGGATCGCTCCGCGGGGTTTGTTTTTGACCAGACCGGTCGCTCAGGCTGCGTGGGCCAGTACGGCCAGCAGCAGAAGCGCGACGATGTTGGTGATCTTGATCGCCGGGTTGACCGCGGGACCGGCTGTATCCTTGTAGGGATCGCCGACCGTGTCGCCGGTTACAGACGCCTTGTGGGCTTCGGAACCCTTGATGTGCTTGACGCCATCCTTGTCGACGAAACCGTCTTCAAACGACTTCTTCGCATTGTCCCATGCACCACCGCCCGAAGTCATCGAGATGGCAACGAACAGGCCGTTGACGATCACGCCCAGGAGCGACGCGCCCAGTGCCGCGAAGGCAGAGGCCTTCGAACCGGAAATCGCGTAGACGCCGAAGTAGACGACGATTGGCGCGAGGACCGGCAGCAGCGAAGGAACAACCATTTCCTTGATCGCTGCCTTGGTCAGGATGTCGACGGCGCGGGCATAGTTGGGCTTGCTGGTGCCAGCCATGATGCCCGGGTCTTCGCGGAACTGACGGCGCACTTCCTCAACGATGGAGCCTGCCGCACGGCCAACAGCCGTCATGGCAATGCCGCCGAAGAGGTAGGGGATGAGACCGCCGAAGATCAGACCTGCAACAACATAGGGGTTCGACAGGTCGAAGGAGATGTCACCCATGCCCTTGAAGTAGGGGTACAGGGTGGAACCTTCCTCGTTTGCCTTGCGCGCGAAGAATTCCAGGTCGTTGGAATAGGCCGCGAACAGAACCAGGGCGCCCAGACCGGCTGAACCGATCGCATAGCCCTTGGTGACCGCCTTGGTGGTGTTGCCGACCGCGTCGAGCGCATCGGTCGACTTGCGGACTTCCGGATCAAGTCCGGACATTTCCGCGATGCCGCCCGCATTGTCGGTTACCGGGCCGAAGGCATCGAGCGCCACGATCATGCCGGCGAGGCCGAGCATGGTGGTAACGGCGATACCCGTGCCGAACAGGCCCGCATACTGGTATGTCGCGATGATGCCCGCCACGATGACGATTGCCGGCATTGCGGTCGATTCAAGCGAAACAGCGAGGCCCTGGATCACGTTGGTGCCGTGACCGGTGACGGATGCCTGTGCGATCGAATTGACCGGACGCTTGTTGGTGCCGGTATAGTATTCGGTGATCACGACGATCAACGCTGTCACGACGAGGCCGATGAGGCCACAGATGAACAGGTTGGAACCGGTGATCGACATGCCGTTGACCACGCCGATTTCGCCCCAGCCGATTGTGTACTGGGTTGCGGCCCACAGGCCGCCGATCGACAGGAGACCGGTAACGATGAGGCCCTTGTAGAGAGCGCCCATGATGGAACCGTTCGCGCCGAGCTTGACGAAGAAGGTGCCAACGATCGAGGTCAGGATGCAGGCTCCGCAGATGGCCAGCGGGTAGACCATGACCGAAGCCAGGACGCCGGTGCCGCCGAAGAAGATCGCAGCCAGAACCATGGTCGCGACCACGGTAACGGCATAGGTTTCGAACAGGTCGGCAGCCATGCCCGCGCAGTCGCCGACATTGTCGCCGACATTGTCAGCGATCGTGGCCGGGTTACGTGGATCATCTTCCGGAATACCGGCTTCAACCTTGCCGACGAGGTCGCCGCCAACGTCAGCACCCTTGGTGAAGATACCACCGCCCAGACGGGCAAAGATGGAGATCAGAGAAGCACCGAAGCCCAGGGATACCAGAGCGTCGATGACATCGCGGCTGTCGGGCGCAAGGCCCATGGCGTTCGTCAGGTACCAGTAGTAGACCGCAACACCCAGGAGGGCGAGGCCCGCAACCAGCATGCCGGTGATGGCGCCGGAGACGAAAGCAATGTCGAGGCCTGCAGCAAGGCTCTTGGAGGCTGCCTGTGCGGTGCGCACGTTTGCACGGACCGACACGTTCATGCCGATGAAGCCCGCCACGCCCGAGAGCACTGCTCCGATGAGGAAGCCGATTGCCGCGGTGGCTGACAGAAGCCACCATGCGATTGCAAACACGACCACGCCGACGATGGCGATGGTGGTGTACTGACGATTGAGGTAGGCGCTTGCGCCTTCGCGGATCGCGCCCGCTATTTCCTGCATACGCGCATTGCCGGCGTCAGCTGCCAGGACCGAACGGATGGCCCAGATAGCATAGACGATCGACAGCACCCCGCAGAGGATTGCCACTGTAAGTGCGTCCATTTCCCGAAATTCCCTTGTTAGATGTTTTGCGGCATTCCGGCTCGACATTCCCTAGCCGAATCCCGAATGCAGCCACACCCGGCGTCTTTCGAAACCGGGCAAAACCGTGGCGCACACTATTCAGAAAGTGCGCCGCGTCAAGGAAATGTTAGGGATTTACGACCTTTGGACGGGTTATGTAACGGTTTTGCGTGCGTTGCGGCCATCAACCACCAGCCATGCGAGCGCGACAAGCGCCAGCGCGACGATCGGGAACACGATCAGGTTGATTCCCTGCCAGCCGAAATGGTTGAGCGTCTGGCCCGACATCAGCGAGGCAAAGGCAACCGTTCCAAACAGGATGAAGTCGTTGGCACCCTGTGCCTTGCCCCTCTCGGCATGGGTATAGGTCTCGGTGACCATGGCGGTCGCGCCGATGAATCCGAAGTTCCAGCCAATGCCGAGCAGAATGAGCGCGCCCCAGAAATGCACGAGGTCAATGCCTGCCAGAGCCACCAGCGCGCAGACCACCAGTATCACCAGGCCAATCGCAACGATGGTTTCCTTGCCGAAGCGCGCAATCAGGTTCCCGGTGAAGAAACTGGGGCCGAACATGGCAAGCACATGCCACTGGATGCCCAGTGTGGATTGGGTCTGGGAATAGCCACAGCCAATCATGGCGAGCGGTGCTGCGGTCATGACGAAACTCATCAGCGCGTAGGATGATGTCCCGCAGATCGCGGCGACGATGAAGCGCGGCTGGCGCAGGATCTGGCCAAGCGGCCTGCCGGTATCTGCCACCGTGCCCTTCTCAAGCCTGGGTGGGACGGAGGCTTCCAGCCTGGTCATGACAAGGATGGAGGAAAGGAAAAGCAGCGTTCCCGAAAGGAAAGCACCGGCAAATGGAATGGGAGACAGGAGATCACTCGTCCAGATCACCGTCTGGGGGCCGATGATGGCAGCAAGGATACCGCCAACCAGCACCCAGGAAATGGCTTTTGCCTTGAATTCTGGCGTGCCGCGGTCTGCAGCGGCAAAACGATACTGCTGGGTGAAGGCTCCCGAAAAACCGGACAGTGCCAGGCCACAGCAAAACAGAATGAAGGAATGCATGTAGATCGCGGTGGCGGAAAGGAGAAGGCCCAGGATGCCGAACACGGCACCAGACATGAAGCCGTAGCGCCGTCCGATCCGGCGCATGATCATCGCTGCGGGAATGGCACCAAGTGCGACGCCGACATTGAAACCCGTGACCGGCGCTGTCGCCAGCGACTTGTCTACGCCGAGCAGGTAGCTGCCGACAATGCCGCCAAGCGCGATGTTGATGGGTGCAGCAGCACCGTTCAGCGACTGGCAGGCGGCATAGAGAAGCGCATTCTTGCGGGCGGCGGCATTTTCAGCTGCACTGTCCTGGGCGGATGGGATCCCGACTTCACCACTCATGAGGGTGCGTTTCCGTCGGCATCCTCATCGCCATCCCTTGGGCCAAGCTCGCCAGGGCGTGCGGCCCTGGCCATGCGGTCCAGCACACCGTTGATCATGCCAGGCTCGTCATCGGAGAAGAAGGCTTTGGCGACATCGACATATTCGTTGATGATGACACGCGCAGGCACGTCCTTGCGGCTTGCCAGTTCGAAGGCCCCTGCCCGCAGGATCGCGCGCAGCAGGGTATGGAGGCGCGAAAGCGGCCAATCGGCAGGCAGGACCGCGTGTATGGAGGGATCGATCGTGCGCTGGGCGGCAACGACGCCAGCCACGATTGAGCGGAACCAGCCGGCATCGGCATCGAGATATTTCTCGCCGTCGATTTCCTGACCAAGGCGCGTGTTCTCGTATTCGGCAACCACTTCCGTGACACCGACACCCGACAGTTCCATCTGGTAGAGCGCCTGCACGGCAGCAAGGCGCGCAGCGCCGCGCTTGTTGGCGGGTTTCACGCCAGAAGCATCCTGCTCTACAGCTGACCGGGTTTTGGGCGACATGGATTTTGCCGACATGGGTTTATGCGCCGAGCTTCTTTCTGACCGCCATCATTGCGAGTGCCGCCTCGGCCGCGCCGCCACCCTTGTTCTTTTCGCTGACCCGGGCACGCGCCCAGGCCTGCTCGCCATTCTCGCAGGTAATGATGCCATTTCCCAGCGCGATGCATTCGTCGATTGCAAGTTGCATCAGGGCACGCGCCGATTCACCGGCGACGATGTCGTAATGGCTGGTCTCACCACGAATGACGCAGCCCAGCGCGACGAATCCATCATATTCCTTGCCGCCATCTTCCGCGCCATAAAGCGCCATGGCAATGGCCGCGGGAATTTCGAGCGCGCCGGGAACCGACACCCGGTCATAGGTCGCGCCTGCATTCTCGATGGCATTCACCGCGCCGGATAGCAGTTCGTCCGCGATATCCTCGTAGAACCGTGCCTCAACAATGAGAAGATGGGGAGCGGTCACCATGGCAATTCTCCGTGAAACATGAGGTTGGACAAACCATGCCGCACCTCAATTCGCAAGTCATTTGTTGCCTGTTCCGCGAAAAACGCCAGCACTGGAATCGGATCAGCGCGCGGCGTCAAATTCGGTCAGCCGCGCAGCGTAGCGCGCCATCACGTCCACCTCGAGGTTGAGTTCATCGCCGACCTTTCGGTCGCCCCAGGTGGTGACCTGCAATGTGTGGCGAATGAGCAGCACGTCGAAGCGGTTCGCCGTCACGCCATTGACGGTGAGCGACGTGCCGTCAAGGGCAACGGAACCCTTGGGTGCGATGAAGCGGGCAAGGCTTGCCGGAGCCTCGATGGTGAAGCGCACGGCACCACCTTCCTCGGTCACGGTGAGGATGCGGGCGCGCCCGTCGACATGGCCCGACACCATGTGGCCGCCAAGTTCATCACCGAGCTTGAGTGAGCGTTCGAGATTGAGCCTGCTGCCGGGCGCAAGGTCCCCCAGTGTCGTCAGGCGCAGCGCTTCCTCCCAGGCTTCGGTCTCGAACCAGTGCGGACCCCTGGCCACGACAGTGAGGCAGGTGCCGGCATGGGCGATGGAAGCGCCAATGTCGATTGTGCCGGTGTCCCAGGCGGTCGCGATGCGAAATCGCCTGCCATGATCGAGCGGCTCAACCGTCTCCACGCGGCCAATGTCGGTCACAATTCCTGTAAACATGGTTTCAGACCTCGCGCCGGTAGGAATGCAGCCGGTCCTCGCCGAATTGCCAGGTGCCTGTCAACCGGAAACCGTCGGGCACCGTGTCCGGCGTCACCGGCGAGCGGATCGCCGCACCTTCGGGTGCAAGGGTTACGGGGCTCACGAAAAGCTCAAGCGCATCGACCAGACCTTCCTCCAGGAAGGAGCGCGCAACCCCCGCACCGCCCTCGACAAGCAGCGAAACGATGCCGCGCGCGGCAAGGTCTTCCAGCAACTCCGGCAGGGCCACCCTGCCCTCATGCATTTCACAGGGCAGAAGCTCGCAACCCCTTGCAATGGCCTCGCCATGAGCAGCGCTGGCACGCGGCGCAACGATCAGCGTGCGCTGGTGGCGCGCTGTGGCGACAAGTTTCAGGCCGGGCAGCATGCGCGCATTGGG
>JBATLL010000036.1:0-44173 GCA_049289295.1 Rhizobiaceae bacterium | reverse complement strand
CATAGGCGCGGTATTCGCCAAAATACTTCGTGATCGCTGCCGTCAGCGATGTCTTGCCGTGGTCAACATGGCCAATCGTGCCGATGTTGCAGTGAGGCTTCGTCCTCTCAAACTTTGCTTTTGCCATGTCTTTATTCCCGTTCTTTCACGTGCAAGACGGCCCGGACCCTCGCCCGCGCCGCGTTCGGGTCGCGACATAATGCTTTTGGACAGGAACCGCAAGGATTTATTGGGATGTGCCGCGATGACGCTGGCACCAGCCGGATCCAGACCTGGATATTCCTTCGAAATCAGGGATACGCTGGCTGATCAAATCCTGGCATGGAGCGGGTGAAGGGAATCGAACCCTCGTCGTAAGCTTGGGAAGCTTCTGCTCTGCCATTGAGCTACACCCGCATGCCTGGCGCAAACTATCGGTTTGGCGTGGTGCATGGCAATGCGGATTCGCCAGCGCTCCCCGATTTGCCTGGGGTTTCGCCTTTTTGTACCCTTCCCCTTTCGGCCCACCTTGGGAAACTGGCTGTCACTGGCCAAGAAAAGCCACAGCCAGGGTTGGCAGACAGGAATGAGATCAGTCGAATTCAAATATTGCCATATGAGCATTGTTGACCGAATATGGGCCAGCTACCCAAGGGAGGCGGGCGATGATTGAGAGCATGAGGG
The DNA here is from genome assembly GCA_049289295.1 of Rhizobiaceae bacterium. GTDB lineage: Bacteria > Pseudomonadota > Alphaproteobacteria > Rhizobiales > Rhizobiaceae > BOKV01. Next base: position 43,510 of record JBATLL010000036.1, on the reverse strand, counting down.
AAGCCGTCATTGAGAATGCCGCATTTTATGTCGGCTGGGGCGGCCTGTTGATCGGTATGGCGTTTGGCTATCTCGTCTATGTCACGAATTTCTGCACGATGGGCTCCATTTCCGACATCCTTTCATTCGGCAACTGGAACCGGTTCCGCGCCTGGCTGCTGGCGGGTGCCGTGGCGATCCTGGGTGTCTACTGGATCGAAAGTGCCGGTGTCGCCGACATGGCCGACTCCATGTATCTGACCCCCAATTTCGGCTGGCTGGCAAACCTGGCGGGCGGCCTGATGTTCGGCTTCGGCATGGTGTTTTCGGGTGGCTGCATCAGCCGCAACCTGGTGCGCGCGGGCGGGGGCGACCTGCGTTCGCTGGTGGTGCTGATCGTGACCGGCATCTTTGCCTTCATGACGATCGGCGGGCTGATCGGGCCGCTGCGCGTCGCGATCTTTGATCCGGCCGCGATCGACCTTGCGGCAAGCGGTGTCGAAACTCAGCGCACCGGCGACATACTGGCAAGCCTGAGCGGCATGGATGGCGGCACCGCCAAACTGGCCAGCGTCATACTCATTGCTGGCGCGCTGCTGGTCTTCTGCTTCAAGGATGGCGAGTTTCGCGGTTCGGGGCGCAACATTGCCGCTGGCCTGGGCATAGGGCTGTGCGTGATAGCCGGCTGGTTCCTGACCGGCCTTGCAGCGGACGAGTTTGCCGAAATGCGCGTCGATCTGATCTCGCTGACCTATGTGCGGCCCGCCGGTGATACGCTCGACTATCTCATGCGCTACACCGCGCTTGGCGCACCCGGCTTTGGTGTCGTGACAACAGCAGGTGCGCTGCTAGGTGGATTCCTCGGGGCTGCACACTTGGGCAGGCTGGGACTGACGAGCTTTGCCGATGCGCAGGATTCGGTGCGCAACCTGTTCGGTGCAGCGCTCATGGGCATTGGCGGCGTGCTGGCGCTTGGCTGCACGGTCGGTCAGGCGCTGACTGGCTTTTCCACGCTGGCGGTCGGTTCGATCCTTACCTTTGCCGCGATCATCGCAGGTGGCGTTGCGGGCGTGAAGGCAATGGAGCGGATCGCACTGGGCTGATTGATGCCGGGCGGGCGTATCTGGCAAGATAACGTTCGGGATTAGGAATTCTGGAGCGGGTAGCGGGAATCGAACCCGCATATTCAGCTTGGAAGGCTGCTGCTCTACCATTGAGCTATACCCGCCTGCCCTCGGCAGTCTGTTCCTGGCCGCCTTCAGGCGGTGATGGTGGAGGGGGCTGGATTCGAACCAGCGTACGCATAGCGAACGGATTTACAGTCCGTCTCCTTTAACCACTCGGACACCCCTCCATACCCCTTGGCCGGTTCGCCTGGAACAGGCAGTGCAAGGTACAGGGACCCGCCGGAACGCTGGCGTCCCGAAGCAAGGTCGCGGGCGTTATGCCGTTGCCAACCCACAGTGTCAACATCGCAAATGGCGCCACGACCAATTTTCACGCTTCCCCGGCCTGCAAGCCGCGTCATGGGGCAACAATTGCGCTTGACCGGGACACTGGCGAGGGATACGCCCCGCCAATGAGCGAAAACGAGGCAGGAAAATCCGGGGGCACCCGCAAACCGAGCGATGCCCACAACACGCACCACGCCGAAAAAAGGCGCAAGCGGCGCGACGACATGCGGGCAAAGCGCGGCGAGCCGCCGGTTGCTGCTGCCGGTCGGCGCGAACACAGGCCTGTCCGTGGTACTGGCCCAGCCGAATCCGGCCATGTCTTTCTCTACGGCCTTCACACGGTGCGCCACGCGCTGGAAAATCCGCGCCGCACGCTCCATCATCTTCATCTGACTGCCAATGCCCGCGAGCGGCTGGGCTTCGACCCTGGAACGCTGCAGGGCCTGAGCATCAGCGAAGCCATGCCGCGCGAGCTGGACAGGCTTGTCGGCTCGGACGCGGTGCATCAGGGCGCGGTGCTCGAATGTGATCCCCTGCCCACACGCAGCATGGCGGAACTGGCGCACAGCCCGCTGCTTCTGGTGCTTGACCAGGTAACCGATCCGCACAATGTCGGCGCGATCCTGCGGTCAGCCGTGGCGTTTGGTGCTGGTGCGCTGATCACGACGACGCGCCACTCGCCGCAGGAATCGGGCGTGATGGCGAAGGCGGCGTCTGGTGCACTCGACCTGATCGACCATGTGAGCGTGCGCAATCTTGCCGAAACGCTGGAGGAACTCGCGGAGCTTGGCTATCTCACCGTCGGGCTGGACAGTGAAGGGCCGGACGTTCTGGAGAATTCGCTTGGCCATGACCGGTTGGCCCTGGTGCTGGGAGCGGAGGGCAAGGGACTTCGCCACAAGACACGCGAAACCTGTGCGCGCCTCGCCCGCATCGATCTGCCGGGCGCGATCCGTTCGCTCAACGTCTCGAATGCGGCTGCGCTGTCACTTTACATCGCGCGGCGCAGCCTCGAGGGTCGCGGCGGCCTTACCTGACGGCAAAATCCTCATCCGTGATCGCCCGGCCGGTGCGGTTGAGCGTGATGATCTTGGGTGCGTTCGCGCCGTAGCCAAGGCGGGTCACGCAATAGCCATCCGGCGCGCAATGACCACCTTCCAGGTGGGGCACGGTGCCCGATGTGGCGCCATTGGACCAGTCGCGTGCCTGTGTGCCCTGCCCGCCGTCACCGTTGACGATGATGACAAACGGCCGACGCCCGTGGTGCTTGCGACGATGGCCGCGATTGTCCGCGTGGCGCGAATGACCATAACCGTGCTGGTGACGGATCTGGCCCCGATGATACTGGCTGCCACCAAGCATGACGCCGGAACTGGCGGCCGGGTGGCGCGCGCCGTAACGCACATGATGGCTTGAATTGCGCCATTGAGGACGGGGGTGCGCAACCGCGACGGGCGCAATGCGCACGATCTGGGTTCGCTTGCCGGACTGGTGCTTCTTCCACTGGCCGGCAAGGGCTGGAGCAGAAGCGAGCGAAACGCTCGCCAGGACGGTGATTACAGCCAATGCAGCGCGCAAGGGCGTGGCAAACAAATGCATGGCGCGGAAAGCGACGCGGAACATGGGTCTCTCCTTCTTGCCGCTTGATAGCGACTGTCCCCGTGTGAAGCCTCGACACACGGGCTGTTTGCGCATCCGGGAGGAAGTTAATGCGCGGTTAATGGCAGCACAAGCGCGGCCAGCACCCATGCGCGCAGGAGAACCCGCTTTTCACCAAACAGCGTTAACGCAAACAAGGGTCTGGACAGGCGCGCGAAATATGCTAATCACGGCGCCATGCCCTTGTAGCTCAGCTGGTAGAGCACCTGATTTGTAATCAGGGGGTCGGCGGTTCGAGCCCGTCCGGGGGCACCATCTTATACTGCAACATCCTGTTTTTATTGAATTATTTTTGCTACTGATTTTTCAGTCCACCTACTGGTCCACCCTTGTTGATACGATTTCCTGTGCAGGTATGCTCCTTCTTGAGCGGCAATTCGTGACGGGTGACGAGGCGAGCGTTGCCGACAACATTGGGCTTATGCAAGAGTCACACTGCAGCTGCAAATTGAATGAGCGACCAAAAAATGGGGCCGGGAGGGGACTGGCTGGTTATTGGTGGCGATCGGGCTATGCAAACATTCGCCGTCACCGGACGCTTTGGCGCTTTCGGCCCTTTGCTGCCGTTCGACATGCTCGGGCAGTCCTCTCCAAAGCTGACGTTCACTTTTTTACGCGTCAAAACTAATGCGAAATTCGGCAAAGCGGACAAAAAGACTGAGGTAGACCGCAGCGGTTGTTCTAATCGCGACGCTGCGCATTTCGCGATATTTACGTACGCCACACCCTGGACGCCGAAGCCGGGCTGTCCGAAATCCAAAACAATCCGCAAACTGAACCGACCGAACCGGCTGAGGGCATGAAAGGCTGTTACCACCTTTATCCTAGGCAAATCAGGTCAGCACAACGATTTTGCCGCCCGCACGGTTCTCCTCCATGCACCTGTGCGCCTCCACGATATCGTCCAGCCTGAACACTTTTCCGATCTTTGGTTTCAGCCCCCCGGCCTCGACTTGATTGACCAGGTCCTGTAACGGCGTTTGCATGAAGTCTTCCGAGCCGCCCGCATAGGTGGTCAAGCGGACAGCGGTCGGTATCGTTCCCATCGGGCTGAAACTGTCGAAAGACCATTTGTCGCCAACCATGCCGGTCATGCACACGACGCCGCCCTTTGAGGCCAACTGCAGCGAGTCTATCAGCGTCGTCGTGCCGACCATTTCCAGCACCTTGTCGACCCCGCGGGGAAACACCTCGCGAACCTGCGCCGCGATCTCACCGGTATCGATGAACACCTGGTCTGCGCTGTTGTCGCGCAACAGTTTCACGCGCGAGGGATTTCGCGTGGTCGATGCAACAATCGCGCCGTGCTGTCGGGCGATGGCGGCAGCAGCCAGCCCGACGGATGTGGTGCCGCCGCGAATGAGAAGCGTCTCACCCTTTTTCAGTTGCAATGCCGCAAAAAGCGAGCCCCATGCGGTCTGCAGCATTTCGGGAAGTGCACCGAGTGTCTCCCATGCGAGGCTGGTTTGCAGTTTCCGAACCTGGCCGGCCGGAATGAGCGTGTATTCCGCATACCCGCCATCGAACACACGCCCCATGCCTCCCATTGCCGTGGCGACGATATCACCTGGCTTGAACTCCCCGCCGGGGGCGGCTTCGACGATGCCCGTCGCCTCAATGCCCAGGATTCGCGGGAAGGCGACATTTGGCGAGTGTCCATGCCGTGTGAAGAGCTCGGACCGGTTGAGGCCGAACGCCTTTACGCGGATAAGGACTTCGCCTTCCTTGGGCGTGGGAACCGGACGGGTTTCAAGTTTCAGCACTTCCGGTCCGCCAGCCTCACGAATGACCGCGGCTTTCATCATCTTTTCCATGAACATACCTCCTTCCGTATTTGTTCCTTCTTCCGGCCTATTGCCGCGGCGGGTTGGTGGTCGAGAAGATGTAGCGGGCAATCTTCCAATCCCCGCTGCCCGTCTTGTTAAAGACGAAAAGCTCCTGATTGCCTTCCGGCATGCGGGCGCCCGTAGCGCTGATCGTCACAAAACCCTGTGAACGCGTCCGGACGAATGCCCAGTCCGGTGCAATCTGCGCGATCTCGTCGATCTCGAAGACGACATCGAGCTTTATTGCGTGAAACACGTTTTCATATGCCGCGCGTACCGCGTCCGTTCCAACATTCGGCAGGCTATGCTGCGGCATGAACACTCCGTCCTCGGTGTATAGCGTAATGACCGTGGCAGTGTCTGACGTATTGAGTGCGGTCTCATATGTCTCCAGCACCGCTTCGATCGCACCGCGATCCTTTTCGTTCTGGGCTACAGCGACACCCGCCGTTGAAGCCAGAATGGCAACCGCAGCGAGGACGTTTTTAGTTAACGCTTTCATTGAAAACTCCTTCCTTCGTTTCGGCGCAATCGCCTTGTCGCCAAAATTAGGAGATTTCCGCTTTTTGGATTAGATTATTATTTTTAGAATGATTTTTCTAATTATAGAAATATCCATGACAGACCTCAACGCGCTGATCATTTTCGCTAAAGTCGCGGAAACCAAGAGCTTCTCCACGGCTGCGCGCCGCCTCGGCATGCCCATATCCACCGTTTCGCGCAAGTTGGCGAACCTTGAGGATCAGTTGGGCGTGCGCCTTATTGAACGGTCAACGCGCAACCTCAGACTGACCGACGTCGGCGTGGATGTCCTTGCCGAGGCGCAGCGAGGCGCAGAAGTGAGCGAAACCGTACAGAGCATCGTCTCCAACCAGATGACCGAAGTGGGAGGATTGCTGCGCCTCTCGGCGCCGCCCAGCATCGCCGACAGCTTGCTTACGCCGGTAATCGCTGCATTCCAGGCTACCTATCCGCAAGTGCGTGTGCATGTCCTGGTCACCGACCGAATGGTCGATCACATCTCCGAAGGTGTCGATCTGGTGTTCCGTGTCGGCGCGATGAAGGACTCCTCGCTAGTTGCACGAACGATATTGACTTATCGTCGCCGCCTCGTCGCCAGCCCGGACTATCTCGCCACGCATAAAGCTCCCACACGTCCCGCGGACCTGACGGATCACAACCTGCTTGCGTTTTCCGTCGCGGCTGGCGAACACAGCTGGAACTTCCGCAAGGACAAAGCCACGGAGACATTTCGCTTCCAGCCGCACCTCGCCATGAATGACTATGCCGGACTTGCCGCGGCAATCGCGTCCGGCAGGGGTATTGGCGAATTGCCACCCATCGTGCGGCCCGATCTCATTGACGCAGGCAAAATCGTCGAGTTAATGCCCGAGTGGAAACTGCAAACCGAACCGCTGTCCATGGTGCATCTCGGCAACCGGCATATTCCGAGGTCGGTGCGGCTGTTCAAGGACTTCGCTACCTGGATGGCACAATCGGTTTTTCCGGCGCTTCCGAGCTAAAATTATTCATTCCCAATATGAACGAAGGTTCCCCCTTTATGTTGTTTTTCTCGGCTTGTTTCTGAACAATTTTACCAACAAGCTCGATCTCGATCTTCGATTTGCGACATCGATTGAAGGTTTCAAAAGGGCTCGAAGCCGAAATTGCGAATTCGCGAAAAGCAGCCGATTATAGCTTCGCTGAATGTCTGAGTGCTGCGGATGGAGGGTATGGTTGAGGAGACTGAACAATGTCCACTTCCAACCTGCCCATGATTATTCCCTCAAAACGAGCCTGGAACCACGGGAGGATCATCGGTCAGAAGCGACCTTTGTTACCAAAGCATGTTTGGGCAATTCGAGTGCGTCTAGAAATCGCCGAAGCGGTCCGTGATTTAGCTTTGTTCAATATGGCGGTCGATAGCAAGCTTCGTGGCTGTGATCTCGTCAAATTGAAAGTAGCAGATGTGTTTGCTTCCGGTGCCATCAAAGAGCGCGTGTCAATTCTTCAAAGCAAGACCCAAACGCCAGTGCGATTTGAAATCACTGAAGGAACACGTAAATCGTTAAAAGATTGGATTGGTCATCCATTGATGACCGGCCACGACTATCTGTGGCCGGGGAGGTTTCATGATCGTCCACACATCTCGACGCGCCAATATGCTCGAATGCTCAAGGATTGGGTAATATCCATTGGTCTCGAACCGAGCGCTTATGGCACCCACTCTATGCGACGAACCAAGGTTGCTCAGATCTACAAGAAGACCGGCAATCTCCGTGCCGTCCAACTGCTCCTTGGGCATACCAAGATGGACAGCACAGTCAGATATCTGGGCGTTGATCTTGAAGATGCGTTGTCGATTTCTGAGAGCGTGGAAATCTAAAAGTTTTGGGCCGGTGGAAAAGCCGGCCCAAAGCCGCCGTTCATGCAGATCAAAACTCGACTGTAAATGTCCCAATATCAATGCGATCCAACACTTGCCAACTACACACTGATTCCGATGTGTCGAAACACAGCTGTCAAACGTTTTCCAATCTCGGCGGGGCAGTGGAACCTCTGAGTATGAGTTGAACATTCACCGAATGATGCATTGCAGCCTCATCGCCATTCAACCGCGCGAGTAAATACTCGGCTGCATTCTTCCCCATTTCCTCGGCCGGTACATTGATTGTCGTCAACGGCGGATTGGAGTGTTCGGAAAGTTCAATGTTGTCAAAACCGACAATAGAGATGTCTTCAGGAACTTTCAGCCCACGTGTCCGGCATTCCACCAAAGCACCGAGTGCAAGAACATCATTGCCACAGATGATGGCAGTAGGGCGCGGCTGAACACTGGAAAGCAAATTTGCACACGCCTCACGACCGTTAGTAATGGAATATGATCGTTCAATCACACGCGATGCATCTAACTCGATATCATGCCTGGCAAGCTCTTGCCTGATGCCCTCGAGCCTCTTGCTTGTTCGATCGTTGTCTTTGGTTCGACCGGATATCACACAGATTTCCCGATGGCCCAAATGTATCAGATGCTTGGTCATACTTGCCGCTGCTTCTGCATTGTCAAAGCCGACGCTGGGCAGATCATCATCGCGATCCAGGACATATGTATTCACAAATGGGGTTTCGTACTGTTCCAGAAGTTCCAGGAGACGTGGTGAATGGCGCTGTCCAATCAGGATCAGCGCCTCAGCTCCCCGCTCAATCAAAAGTCTGGCTTCCTTGTATTCAGTTTCCAGATCGTAATTGAAAGTGGCAACCAGGGTTGAAATGCCCGCAGATGAAAGTTGCTGATTGGCAGCGCCAACAAGGCTCGCATAAAGCGCGTATTCCAATGTCGGTATCAATATTCCTACCATATTCGAGCGTTGCGAACGCAATGCCCTGGCCGCATAATTGCGAACATAGCCGAGTTCACGCATGGCGGCTTCAATGCGCTCGCGTTTGTCATGTGACACTATATCCGCATCATTGAGTGCGCGCGAAACCGTTGCAGGGGCGCAACCCGCCAATTTCGCTACATCTGTCACCCGCACCCTTGAGCGATTTTTTTGAAATCGTTCTCTAATTTTTGCCACCAAGATACCCGCTCAAAACTCTATTTTTCTCCACAATACAAGGGCATTTCGCGAGTGTACAGAAAAAGCTTGACTCAAATAGTGGATGCTGATGAAATCGATTTCATAAATTTCACTGCATTTGGGAGGAGCGTGATGAAATCGAAAGGTCGTGAGCACTCTCGCATTCTTTCCATGCTCATGGGTGCAGCAAAACTATCGATCATTGTGATCTCTACCCTGATGATTGTGGTCACCCTTGCCCAGGTCATTTTCCGCTATGTCATTGCAGCTCCACTACCTTGGTCGGAGGAGTTGGCGCGTTATTGTTTTGTTTGGATCGTGTTTCTCGGAGGAGCAATCGGCTTGTCCAGAGGAATTCATCTGGGTGTCGATTTGTTAGTGGAAAGGCTTCCCGATCGCCTGCGGCGCGGAATGGACATGTTGGTCAATGTACTGATCGCGGCCTTCGCGGTTACAGTGATTTACGCGAGTCTGCCCGTTCTAAACATGAATATGTTTCAGCGCTCGCCCGCGCTTGGCGTACAGATGACGTACATTTACATCGCGATCCCCGTCTCGATGAGCCTAATTTTCCTTATCTGTGCTGAGCGGCTGTTCAGGTTCTTTTTATCCCGACCGGACCAGGAGGGTTGAATCTGATGCTCATTGTGCTGTTTCTAACATTCTTCATTCTTCTCTTGATCAACATGCCGATTGCTTTTGCACTTGGCATTGCTGCAGCTGTCACCCTGCTTGTCGATGATACGCTTCCGATCAACAGTATCGTGACGCGGGCCTTTGTAGGCGTCGACTCGTTCACGCTGCTCGCCATACCATTCTTCATCATAGCGGGTGAGTTGATGAATGCCTGCGGTATTACCGAACGAATCGTGGCGTTCGCCAGGTCATTGGTTGGTTTCATTCGCGGCGGCCTCGCTCATGTGTCTATCGTGTCGAGCATGTTTTTCGCCGGGATCTCGGGATCGGCGACGGCCGATGCCTCGGCGCTCGGTTCAATGATCATTCCGGCGATGAAGAAGAATGGTTTTGACGCGGATTATGCGGTCGCGGTGAATGCCTCGTCGAGTGCTATCGGGCCGATCATCCCGCCGAGCATCATGATGGTTATCTACGGTTCAATCGCGAATGTCTCGATCGCGCAGCTCTTTCTGGGTGGGTTCGTGCCTGGGGTGCTCATGGGCTTCGGGCTGATGGGCGTAGCCTACTACATCGCCAAGAAGCGCAATTATCCGGCCCCTCCTCGTAGCGAACTTCCTCCCATTCTTGGATCTCTCAGAGAAGCCGCTTTGGCGCTTCTCATGCCGATCATCATACTAGGTGGTATCTTTTCAGGTGTGTTCACTGCAACCGAAGCTGGAGTTGTAGCGGTCGCCTATGCAGCCTTTATCGGCACCTTTGTTTACAAGACGCTGAGCTTCAAGCTGGTTGCCGAACTTCTCGTCAATGCTGCGGTCACCACGGCGGCTGCCATGTTCTTGATCGCCATGGCCACGTCTTTTGCCTGGCTCCTTGCCTGGGCAGGTTTTGGAGCAGCGGTTCTCGAAGTCCTTGGTGGCATTTCGAGCGATCCGACAATCGCTTTGCTGCTGATTGTCTTGTTCATTCTGATTTTGGGACTGTTCATAGAAGGCATCCCGATTTTAATTATTTTCACTCCCGTGCTGCTTCCGGTCATTCTGGGGCTCGGTATAGATCCCGTATACTTCGGTGTGATCATGGTAATGTCGGTTGTCATAGGATCGGTCACACCACCCGTTGGGATCCTCACCTACATCTCCTGCTCCATTGGAGGCATTACGATATCGCAAGCGATACGTGGTCTGCTTCCGTTTTGTGGCGTGCTGATCGCGGTCCTGCTGATCTGCACCATTTTTCCCGCAATTATCATGACGGTACCGAACCTGATCGGTGGCTGACTAAACTCAAGAAGGAATACTCACGTGGCAATATCGCGCGAAGAACTGCAGACCCGGGTCGAAAACCTTAGGAGCCGAATGAAAGAAGGAGGTTATGATGCCCTCATCATCTATTCAGATGAGTATCGGTCTGGACATTCAACCTATGTGACCGACTACAAGCCGATCAACGTGATCGAGGAATCTCCACAACTGGTTTTGCTCGTTGGCGACAAGCCACCAGTAGTATTTCTGGGACGGCTGAATGCCTATGCGGCAAAGGACATGTGCTGGATTGACGATGTGCGTGGCATTCACCGCCCGTATACAGACTTTCCTCAGGTCTTCAAACCCATCGTGGGTCGAGCCAGTCGGATCGGCCTAATCGGCAAAAACATCCTGCCTTTCGAAATCTATGAGCAACTCGTTGATGCGGTTCCAGAGGCAGTCATCGAAAACCGCGATGACATCATGCTCGACCTCCGGAAGATCAAGACCGAGGTAGAGATTGATCTCATGGAACAGGCAGCAGAGATCAATGACGCCGTGCTCAAACGCGCTGCGCGCGAGGTAAAAGTCGGCATGACGGAAATCCAGGTCGCAGGTCTCGCCGAAGGTATCGCGCGCGAGATGAACGCTGATATCGGCTCCGCCACGGTGGTTATGTCCGGCCCAAATACCAACTATCCGGCATGGCGAGCAACCGATCGGAAAATCCAACCTGGCGAATTTGTCATGCTCGATTTCAATCCGGCAATTGGCCACTACTGCAATGATGGCGGTATAACGATCCTTATGCCCGGAGCGGATCCTGAGCAGGAACGTGCATTGGTCGTTGGGCATCGTGCCCTCAAAAAAGTGATCCCGACCATACGACCGGGAATAACCGCCCGCTCGATCTTCGATACGCTTCTCGAGGAACTTGAGCCGCACGGCTTCGCTGACAACTTCACACCTTACGCAAAAGGTCTGCGCGGTGTTGGCCATGCGGTCGGGCTTGATGTGGTGGAACCACCAAACCTGAGCTCCGACAGCGATTTCGAACTCGAAGCCGGCATGACGCTGGCTGTCAAGCTGGACCTCCATGATTTGCCAGGCGGTGGCTACAGGATCGAGGTTGTTGTGGCCGTGACCGAAGACGGAGTGCGGCCCCTAAACAAGCTGGTTCTAAATGAACCTGATGATTTCGCCGTGCAGCGCTAGTCTGCCCGGTTGATTATGTCTGAGCCACTAGGGTTAGGACAGCCTGTCTTGTTACCAGGAAAACCAGTGACAAATATTCCGAAAGGGAGGAACCCATGATTAACAGAAGAACAGTGCTCAAAACAATGACCGCAGCAGCGATGCTAGGCGGTATGTCAATTTCAACTCTTGCAGCTGACACAACTATCAGGGTCGCATCGGTTACCGGGCCGTCCCATCACCATAATGTATCGTTACGCTGGTTTGCTGACCGCATTGCCGCACGCAATGCTGGCCTCGCCATCGAAGTGCTTGATGGCGGACAACTTGGCGGTGAGCGGGACTACATCGAGGGTATGTTTCTGGGAAGCATTCAGATGGCCCAGGTCTCGACAGCGCCAGTCGCCGGCTTCATTCCGGAATTCGACCTTTTCAGCTTGCCATACCTCATGCGTGACACCGACCATTTCAAGAAAGTGGTCTCTGGCCCGGTCGGCGCCAAGTTCAGCGAATTGGCTGAAGCGAGGGGGATGAAGATCATAGCCTGGTTCGACAACGGTTACCGCAATGTCTTCAACAAGATCCGACCGATTGTTACGCCGGAGGATATGGATGGCATGAAAATCCGAGTGATGGAAAGCGCCCTTATGGTCAACACCGTCAACGCCATGGGCGGCTCCGCAACCCCAATGTCCTACAGCGAGCTTTACACCGCACTCGAACAGGGCGTGCTGGATGGTGGCGAAAATGCTGCTGGAAACGTACTGAACGACAAGTTTTACGAGGTTTCCGGTTATCTCTCCATGACACAGCATTTCCGCCCACCTGGTATCGTTGCCGTCAGTATGCAAACCTGGAATGCACTTACGCCTGAACAGCAGGCAATCATGACCGAAGAGGCAGCCGCCCTGCAGGAGTATGAGATCAAGCTGACCGCAGAAGTTGGAGAAGCAGCGATCAATGAGCTCAAGGCCAAGGGCATGAAAGTCAATGAAGCCGATGTTGCTGCGTTTCGCGAGCGCATGGGGCCGGTATACGAGGACTTCACTGCCAAACACGGCGGCGAGCTGCTCGAGATGGTCCAGAACACCAACTGACGGACTTTACAAAAGACGGGCACCATGAAGGTGCCCGTCCCATTCCAATTATCAACAAGGACTATCAGGGAACCAATCATGCTTGAACGATTGCTTATCACCGGAGCAAACGGAAACCTCGGTTCACATTGTCGGCAGCAGTTGGGGCATCTTGCAAGGATTGTTCGTGTCAGCGCCCGCAAAGGTCTCGGCGAAGCTGGCCCGAATGAGGAAATCGTCTATTGCGATCTGGATGATAGGGCCGCTGTAGAAGCCTTGGTCGAGGGTTGCGATGGAATCGTTCATATGGGCGGACGTGCGGTTGAAGGAACGTGGGAGACTGTTAAGGCAGCCAACATTGATGGGATGTTCAACCTCTATGAGGGCGCCCGCAAATCCTCGGTCAGACCGAGAATCCTATTCGCCAGTTCCCATCACACGACCGGCTTTCACAGCCAGACGACGCGCCTTGACGCCAGCACCTCACCTGTGCGGCCCGACGGTCTGTATGGCGTGTCGAAAGTGTTCGGCGAGGCACTTGCGCGCATGTATTACGACAAGTTCGGGATCGAGACCGCAAGTGTGCGCATTGGTTCCTGTTTCCCGGAACCACCAAGCCACAGGATGATGGCGTCTTGGCTGAGCGCTGATGATCTTGTCAGTCTGATCGAGCGCATCTTCGAAGTGCCGCGCCTGGGGTGCCCTGTGCTGTATGGCGTTTCCGACAATACAGCAAAATGGTGGGACAACAGGGCTATGGAGTACCTGGGCTGGCGCCCCAAGGACGATTCGGAACGCTTTCGTGCCAAGCTGGATGCGGAACAGAAAAAGCCTGGCCACGACCATCCGGACGCCGTCTATCAAGGCGGATTGTTCTGTACCGACAGCATCCACGAAGATTGAGAGAAGGGCGTCGCCATGCGGACAAACAGGCTTCAACAGATCTGGGAAAAGGGCGGCTCGGCCGTCAATGGGTGGCTGGCGGTGCCAAACGGCTTTTCCGCTGAAACCATGGCCCATCAGGGATGGGACAGTCTCACTGTCGATATCCAGCATGGCGTGGTCGATTATCAAGCTGCCGTCACCATGCTGACTGCAATCTCCACCACTAACACCGTGCCTGTGGTTCGCGTTCCCTGGCTTGATCCCGGACATCTGATGAAGGCACTGGATGCAGGCGCTTATGCCGTCATTTGCCCGATGATCAACAGTGCCGAGGATGCAACCAATCTGGTTGCCTGGACAAAATATCCTCCACTTGGTACCCGCAGTTTCGGCCCCATCCGCGGATTACTTTATGGCGGGCCGGATTATCCTGAGCACGCCAATGACACCATTGTCATCTTTGCGATGATCGAAACCCGCCAAGGGCTCGACAACCTCGAGGAAATCCTCGCCGTGCCGGGCATCGATGCGGTGTATGTTGGTCCGTCAGATCTTTCGCTGGCACTTGGTTGTCGGCCGACTTTTGACGATGTCGATCCTCCCGCCGCAGAAGCCATCGAATTGATTGTCGCCAAGGCCCGAGAGGCCGGCAAGATTGCCGGAATTCATAACGGGACTCCTGAAACAGCGTTGAAACGTATTGCGATGGGCTTTCAGTTCGTAACGATCTCGTCCGATGCCCGGCTTATGGCCTCCGGATCACAGCAGATTCTTTCGACCATGCGTAGCGGTATTGCCGACGATGCCAGCGCCGGATACTGACCAGGAAACAGGAGTTTCGAATGAATAAACTTGGATTCATCGGGCTGGGCATTATGGGGACCCCCATGGCCGGCCATTTGATTTCGGGCGGGCATGAACTGTACCTGCATTCGCGAAGTGGCGTACCGGCAGCACTAACCGATGCTGGAGGCTATGCCTGTGAGACACCGCAGACAGTGGCTGAAGCTGCCGATATGATCTTCCTGATGGTGCCAGATACCCCGCATGTTGAAGACGTGCTGTTTGGTCAGGCAGGAGTTGCCGCCGGACTCAGCGCAGGCAAGTGCGTGGTCGACATGAGCTCGATTTCTCCACTCGCAACCAGAGAATTTGCGGAAAGGATAACTGAAATCGGCTGTGACTATCTTGATGCACCCGTTTCAGGCGGTGAAGTTGGCGCCAAGGCGGGCAAGCTCACCATCATGGTGGGGGGCTCGGAAGAAGGGTTTGCACGGGTGCTGCCGATGTTCGAACTGATGGGCCAGAACATTACCCATATTGGTGCTGTGGGAGACGGACAGACCTGCAAGGTCGCTAACCAGATTATTGTCGCACTGAATATAGAGGCGGTTAGCGAAGCAATGGTCTTCGCAGCCAAGGCAGGAGCCGATCCCTCCAAGGTGCGTCAGGCATTAATGGGTGGGTTCGCATCATCGAAAATACTTGAGGTGCACGGGCAGCGCATGATTGATCGAACCTTCGATCCCGGATTCCGGATTGAACTGCACCAGAAGGATCTCAATCTTGCCCTGTCCAATGCCCGCCAGATGGGAGTGAGCCTTCCAAACACAGCGATGGCCCAGGAATTATTCAATGTCTGTGTGGCCAATGGCGGCGCTGCATGGGATCATTCTGCCATGGTGCGTGCCCTGGAACTGATGGCCAGTCATGAAATCGCATGAAGTAAACCCATGAAGATTGAAGCCGTTCATACCCATATCCTCGAACACAGACTGGATACGGCGTTTGAAAGTGCGACCATGCGCTTTGAGCGGCGCCAGCATATTCTCGTCGAGATCGTTTGTGACGATGGTACAACAGGGTGGGGCGAATGCCTTGGCCCAGCGCTACCGAATGCTGCAATGGTCAAAGCCTATGCCGGCCACCTGATTGGTCGCGACCCCCTTGCCACGGAAGTCCTGTGGCAGGAATTGTACAATCTGTTTCGTGACCAAGGTCAGCGCGGCCTCGCGATTACCGGTCTGTCGGGCATAGATGTCGCGCTTTGGGATATCAAAGGCAAACATTTTGGCGTGCCCGTTTCCGTTCTTCTGGGTGGCAGGGTGCGGGAACGCGTTCAAGCTTATGCAACGGGTTCCTTTCGTCGCGAGGGTGTCAATCGCATCGCCGACAATGCGCTGGAATGTGCCGGGCACGCTGCTGCGGGTTTTCATGCAGTCAAGATCAAGATCGGGTTTGACCCGGACGAGGATCTCCAGGTGATAGCGGCAGTGCGCGAAGCCATTGGTCCCGACACTAAACTGATGATTGATGCAAATCACGGTTACGATGTTATTGAAGCCATTGCCGTTGGGAAAGCGGCCGCGCAATTCAACATCGACTGGTTCGAGGAACCAGTTATTCCAGAGCAACTGGGCGCATATCGGGCCGTTAGGGAAGGACAACCGATCCCGATCGCAGGAGGCGAGACCTGGCATGGCCGTTTTGGTTTCAAGGAGCCGCTGGAAATACGGGCCATCGATATCGCGCAACCTGACCTGTGCGGTACTGGCGGGTTTACCGAAATGCGCCGAATATCTGATATGGCATGTCTTCATGGTGTACGGCTGATTCCGCATGTTTGGGGAACCGGTGTCCAGATTGCGGCAAGCCTGCAATTCATGGCGGCACAACTTCCCGATCCGCCACGCAACAATCCGATCAACCCCATTCTTGAGTTTGATCGCACGCATAATCCCTTCCGACAGGCGGTCCTGAAATCACCGATCGAACACGAGAATGGCTGGGTTGCAATTCCCGATGGACCCGGATTGGGCATTGAGATCAACCGCGATACTATCGCCGAGTTTGCATTGGAACACGCCTGAAAGCTTTCGCGGACCAGTGCATGAACCCGGCATGTTTAGATACAATGGTTCTGAATTGATTTGGGTATGGACTGACGGCCACTCAATTACGCATGAGAAACACTGTTCACGCGTTCTGCAAACGACCGTTTCCGGGCCATTTGAGAAGTTTACACTTTCGGCCCAAAGCGGACACCTGAGAAACAGGCAGCTGGCGTCCGAATTGAGCCCAGAGTACTTGATGCCGCGCTCCATACGAATGTCCGCTTGGTATTTGGACGAGGTGTAAGCATTGTTATTTGGACAACGGTTTCACTGGCTCCATTTACAGACGCTCTTTTGGAGCGGCTATTCCGAGGCCTCGTGTGCGGCAAAGGCATCCGCATAGTCGGGATGCCAGCGTGAGAGCGCCGGGCGGTTGTTGATAATGTCGCCCACGGCCCATTCAACGCGTTTGCGGTCGCGCTTCTCGGACACATCATTGTCCGGGCAGAGAATATAGAAATCCCCGTCCGTCATGCGCTTCAGCAGGTAGTCGATTGCCTCTTCGCTTGTCCACGCGGCGGCGGGTTTTTCCGGCATGAACTTCTCAATCATACCAGTATAGGTAAACCCCGGCACAAACAGATGGGCGGTGATTTTCGCCTCAACCTGTCGCAAATCGTACGCCAACATTTCTGTCATGACCTTCACGGCGGCTTTGCTGGTATTATAGGCGGAGTTTCCGGGCGGCGTGGTGATTCCCTGTTTTGACCCTGTGTTGATCACGACCGCCGGGCGTGCAGCTTCGATCATGCGTGGCAGGAAACCATGCACGCCGTTCAGGACACCAAAGAGATTGACCTCTAAAAGCTTGCGCCAGTTCTCTGCGTTTTCCCAACTGCCGGTCGGGAGCGCGATACCGGCATTGTTCATCAGGACTGCTATTTCTCCGAGCGCAAAGACCTGATCCGCCAAGGCAGTCATGGCGTCGGTGTCGGTGACATCTGTCGGAACCGCCTGAACGATTGCGGACGCGCCCGCCAGATCGCGCAATTCCGCTTCGGCTCTGTCCAAGGCCTCACCTGCCAGATCGACCAGCACAACCCCCAGACCGTCTTGTACAAATCGTTGGGCTGCGGCTTTGCCGACGCCGTTTGCCGCCCCGGTTACAACGGCCAAGCCGCCTTTTTCGCTTGCTTCGCGGTACATGGATCATTCCCTCTTTCTATGAATGACTGGGTTGCCTTCAGGGCGCCATCTTTTGCTTGAGACCACCGATGAACGTCTCGTCATCCTGTTGTTTGCGTGCATCGAGCAGCTCTTCGGAATCAGGTCCGGCGCGAAAGCGTAGGCGGCTTCCGGTCTCGTTGGCTGCATCCCAGATGACCTGAGCGACAGTTTCGGGCGCAGAAGGGTTCGCGGCCAGCTTGCCAAACAGGCGCCCCATGGCTTCAGCCATTGGCGCGTAGTCCGGCAGGTTCTCATCCATGGCGAAATCGAAAGAACTGCCCCCGAAGTTGGTTCTTATCATGCCCGGTTGGACAATACGGACCCGAATGCCAAGGGGTTCCAGCTCGTAGTGTAGGGACTCAGAAAGCCCCTCAACTGCGAATTTGGTGCCGTGATAAAGCGCACCAAGTGGAAATGTGATCTGCCCACCGATGGACGAGATGTTGATGACCGTGCCCGACCGGTTTTGACGAAAATGGGGCAGAACCGCCTTGGTCACTTCCATCAACCCAAGCACGTTGGTGTCAAACTGACGCCGGATGCGATCCATCGAAAAGGCCTCCAACGCACCATAGGCGCCATAGCCCGCATTGTTCAGCAAGACATCAATCTGCCCGAACCGTTCGATGCCCTCGCTTACGGCCGTTGCAATTGAACCCGCATCCGTCACATCCAACTGGGCCAGATGCACGTTTTCTAACGCACCAAGCTCCGGGCTGTCCGTGGGGTTGCGCATCGTGGCGATGACATTCCAACCATTTGCTTGGAAATGCCGGGCAGTCGCCGCGCCAATTCCAGACGAGGCCCCGGTGATAAGAATGGCTTTCATATCTCAACTCCCTAATTTCCTGTACACACGATAATCACGATAGTAGGATGTATCTTTCAGTATTCTCCAGTTTTTTTGCACAATCCTCCATAAACAGAAGTTTTTAGTAAGTATTTGCTTTGTTCCCGTGGTAAAGAAGGGTCGACCCAAAGGAGGCGTTCATGGGACCTCAGACATTGTTGGACTATGTTTTGGCGCTGCTTGATCATTCAGGCGTCACGCAGGGTGTATTGCAACATAAGGACAGCGGAACTGTTTTTCTCACCCACCCGGCGACTACCCAACATGACGCAAATGTCTACCGCCCGCTGTTGTGCGCGGTCCTGCAAGGTGCAAAAGAGGTTGGGACCAGCACCAGAACGCTCACCGCGCGGGCTGGGCAGTCGCTGATCGTCAGTAACGCGCTGCCCGTTGTTTCAAGGATCACCGAGGCCACGCCCGATCATCCCTATGTCGCGCTCGTATTCCCGCTTGATCTGGATCTTCTTCGCGCCCTGGCTCCGTCCTTGCCGCAGTCAACCGCCAACCGTGTGTCAGATCCGTTTTCGATTTGCCTCGCGCCCACTGATGACGACATGCAAGACGCCCTGTTGCGATACTTTCGCCAGTGCGAAACCGAAGGGGCGCGACATATGCTGGCGCAGATCACGGCGCGGGAAATCCATGCTCGCCTGTTGATCGGGCAACATGGTGGCACGCTTCAAAAGCTGGTGTGGCACGAAAACACGGCCAGCCGTATTTTTGCGGCGACGCACGAAATCCGGTCAGATCTGGGCAAACCCCTTGTCGTCGGAGAGCTTGCCACTCGTGTGGGTATGAGCAGTTCGGCCTTCTTCGAACAGTTCAAAGCAGTCACGGGAACCTCTCCGCTGCAATACCAGAAAGATCTGCGTTTGCTTCATGCCCGTAATGAGCTTCAAACAACCGGCTCAAAGGTCTCCGAGATTGCATACGGGGTGGGCTACGAAAGCTCGGCTCAGTTCTCGAGAGAATATGCCCGAAAATTCGGATGTTCCCCAAGACAGGATCGAATTTCTGTAGCCGTCCAATAAAACTTAAAAGAACAAATTCAAACATGACAACCTTTTCACGAAAAAAAGCCTTTCGACCGATCAATTTACAAAAGCAGATGTTGGCCCATCCGCAGCGAATGCGTACTTCGTCTGTTAGCCGACGTCGATAGCCATAAAACCCAATGACCACTGTCCGCCCTTTTAAGACATGCCATCCAATCGCGGCAAATGACGGCTTTCAGGATTTTCACATCACCGGGTCAACGACCAGATTGAGGGCGCGAAGCGGCCTTCGCTTAAACGCGTATAGATGGCAACCTATGATTACGGTGACAGTTACCAGAACCATTCCGCCTTCATTCGTGGTCCGCGTTTTTGCGGAGCCAGTGGGCGGGCAATACGAGGCATGAAGTTTCATATATCCAAGATTGTGAATGGCAATAATTTCGGCAACTGTCAGTTTAATTCCACTGTAATTCGGGCTTGTCCGATGTCTGGGGTCTGAAGCTTTCGCCGAGACGCAAAGTCTGCAGAGCCGACGGCGGGGCAAAACCAGTTACAGCGGCAGGTTCGAACGGGTGCGAGGCTTCAGGCGGGGTGACCGGGGCCATTCTGGATGATGGCTTCAGCCTCGATCTCGACGCGGTAGTTGCCGATCAGCTTGGCAACGACGACCAGCGTGTTGACTGGCTTGATCTCGCCGAAATAGCGGCCATGGGCGAGCGAGACCGCAAGGGCATCAGCCTCGTCCACCAGGTAGATACGCGTCCTGATGACATCTTCGGCCCGGGCGCCAAGCGCGTTCATCGCGGCGATTATCTTGTCGAGGATGAAGACGGCCTGCGCGGCGGCATCGCCTTCAGCCACCACGCGGTCGGCTCCTGCCGTTGCCGTGGTACCGGAGACAACCACCCGCTCCCCTATCCGCTGGGCCCTGCAATAGCCGGCGATATCTTCCCATCCTGAACCGCTGAGCACGCGGCTGGCGGCGGGGCGATGGGGAACTGGCGTGGCGGCGTGTGCGAGCGGCATCGTGTCGAGATGGTGGCTGAGGTCGCCGGAGGCGGTAAGAAAGGGCGGCTTGCGATACTCGTCTCCGCAATCGCCGGGAATGGGTTTCATGGCGGCAAAGGCTTCCGCGAGGCGTTCGTGATCCTCACCATCGAGGTAGTAGGAGAACAATCGCGCATTGTCTGAAACGTGAACGCTCTCGCCGAGCCTGGCACCGATGATGACACCGGCAACGCCGGCCTGTTCGAGCACCCAGCGGGTGGCAACGTTGGAAACCGATACACCATGCCTGCGGGCAATTTCGGCAGCAGCTGCCAGCACTGTCTGATAGGCAGCCCAGCCCCCTGCTGCGTCGATGAAGCGCTTGTACTTCATCTTCGACCAGTCGGCGATTTCCTCCGGCTCGCCCGCACCCAGCCAGCGCTCCGAGAGAAAGCCGCCGCACAAGGTGCCGTAGGCGAGCAAACGAACGGGCGAGCGCGTGCAGATTTCGGCGAGCGGGCCCGCAGCGCGCCTGTCGATCAGGGAGAACGAGACCTGGTTGGTTCGAAGCGGGATACCGTCAGCGATTGCCAGATGCAGATGGGCAGCGTCGAAATTGGTGACGCCCAGTTCGCGGATCAGGCCTTCGCTGCGCAGGGCCGCAAGCTCGTGAAGCGCGTCCAGCCAGCCCGGATGCACGAAGCTCCACCAGTGGAACTGCAGAAGGTCGATTGTCTCGACGCCAAGCCGGTCCAGGCGCTCGCGCACACCAGCGCGAACCGTTTCGGCGGTCATCGGGCCGGGTGCCGGACACCATTTTGTAAAGGCAAGCGGACGGCGCCCGCCTTGAGCGCTGCCCTTCAGCATTTCTCCGGCGATGATTTCCGAAGTGCCATAATGATCGGCCATGTCGAACGTGTCGAAGCCTGCATCAACATAGGCCTGCAGGTAGCCAGCCCCCTTCTTCGGGTCGATGGGGCCGGACTTGCGTTCGATGTCTGCAACCTGCCACAGGCCGGTCAGCGCCCGGCTGATCTGCATCCCGGGGGCAAGCTCATAGCGGTCCACCGAAGCTGATGAAGGTCGTGCACTCATTTGCGGGCAATCTCCCTGCGGGCGTCGGCATCGCGTGAATCAGCGTCATCCTCATCCGACAACAGAACGCGGAACGAGCGTTCGATGTCGTTTGCCAGAGCAGCCTTTGCGGCCTTGCGATCCCCGAATTTCAGCGCGTCGATCATCTCGTAGTGAAACTGGTGTTCGGCAATTTCATTGGCCGCCTCGTGATTGATGATCAGGTTCAGGTAGGCGCCATATTGCAGCCACAGCGCCTCTACCATCGGCAGCAGCACTTCGGAGCCGGAATGTCGATAGAGCGTGAAGTGGAAATTGTAGTTCTGAACCAGATCGGGACCGCGATGTTCGCCGGCGTTCGGCATTTCCAGGATTTTCGCCAGCGCTTCGATGCCCGCAGCGTCTATTCTGTCCATCGCCTGTTCAAGCACTATTGATTCCAGCGCAAGCCGGGCAGATTTGAGATCCGTCATGCGGCGCCTGTTGAAGGGTGGAACGAGAAGCGTCCGGCTGCGCGTGTCGATCAGCGCGCCTTCGGCCACCAGTTTGCGAACCGCTTCGCGAACCGGCGTCATGGATATTCCCAGCTGCTCGGCAAGCGAGCGCAGCGACAGCACATCGCCGGGCGCAAATTCGCCGCGCGTGAAGGCTGCGTGCAGCGCACGGTAGGCGCTTTCCCGCAGGTTGGACTGATCGATCGGCAGGATTTTGGCCCCTGTCATCTTCGCATTCTTTCGTTTTGCCCACCAGGACATGGCTGGAAGGGACTGGATTGACAGCTCCCGAATAACATATGTATGATAAAATATCACAGATAACAACAGTCGTTAAAACGACGCGGGACATACAGGGGAGTGTAATGTCGGAGGAAGCTGGGTTTTGGCTTTACGATCTGAAGGTCGAGACCGTTCTTGACGGGCGCACGCCGGTCTGCCGCCATGTGGAAGGTGAACATTTCCTCGTGGAAGGCGAAAACCTCGTATTCGCGGCGGGCCAGAAAGTATCGATGTATGCGCTGGCCAGCGTTCTGCCGCTGCTGCCCACAAAGCAGCGCATGACCGATCCGAATGACTGGATGTCCACCGACGCAGAGGTCGCCTGCCCTGATCCCCATTGTGGCGGCAGGCTTAGAATCGTGCGGACCGACAAGCGCTGGTTTTCACATGCGGAGACCACGGGTCTGCCGGACGCGCGCGCTACCCCCTACTGGCGCAAGGGGGATGAAGCGTGAGTATGGTCGAAACCGCCGAACTCAGGCCAGGTCACCGTGTCTCCAGGGTCATCAAGGGTGGCTGGCAGCTGGCAGGCGATCATGGCTCGGTTGATCGCGCTTCGGCGATTGCCGACATGGAGGCCTTTTTCGACGCCGGCATCACGACGTTCGACTGTGCCGACATCTATACCGGCGTTGAAGAGATGATCGGCGATTTCATCGCCGATGTGAGGCAGCGGCGCGGGGCTGCGGACGCTGATCGCGTCATCGTTCATACCAAGCTCGTTCCGGATCTCGGTCGACTGGCGGACCTGAGACCGCAGGAGGTCGAGGCAATTGTCGACCGATCGCTCAAGCGCCTGCGCATCGACCGCCTGCATCTCGTGCAATTCTTCTGGTGGGACCTTGGAATTGGCGATGCAGCCCAAGCCCTGGAAGTGCTCAAGGAATGCCAGCGCAAGGGCAAGATCGGCAATCTCGGCGTCAACAACTGGGACAGCGAGCAGATCAGCCGGTTTGTTGAAGCAGACTATGATATCGCCACCGCACAGATCCAGTATTCGGTTCTGGATCGCAGGGCTTCGCACGGGCTTGCGGACTGGGCAGGCGAGCGCAGCATGCAGTTCCTCTGCTACGGGTCACTTGCCGGTGGTTTCCTGACTGAAGGCTGGCTCGGCCAGCCTGATCCAGGTTTCCAGTTCTCCAATCGCAGCCTCATCAAGTACAGGCTGATCATCGACGAGTTCGGGCCGTGGGAGCTGTTTCAGCAACTCCTGAAAACGCTGGCGGATATTGGCAGCAAGTACGGCGTTTCGCTGAGCGCGGTTGCCACGCGCTGGGTGCTGGACCAGCCGCAGGTTGCCGCTGCAATCGTTGGCGCGCGATACGCAAGATATCTGCCGAAAACGCTGCAGGTTTTCGAGTTCGAATTCGATGACGAAGACCGCGCCAGGATCGCAGCAATCCAGGGACAGTCACAGGGTCCAACTGGCCCGGTCTTCGGTCTGGAGAGCGACCGGACGTCCCGGCACGGGCGGATCATGAAATACAATCTCAACACGCGGCCTGACGACAAGGTCCTGGGTAGCGCAGATGGGTGAACCGATCCTTGCCACCAGTGACCTGACCCGGGATTTCAACGCCTTCCGCGCTGTCGACCATGTGTCGATTGGCGTGAACAAGGGTACGATGACCGGCCTGATCGGTCCCAACGGCGCAGGCAAGACAACGCTTTTCAATGCGATTGCCGGCTCTCTCAAGCCGACATCGGGTTCTGTCTTTCTGAACGGGTCCGATATTACTGGTCTTGCTCCCGAGCAGCTATTCGCAAAGGGTCTGGCGCGGACATTCCAGATTCCCAGGCCCTTTGCGCGGATGTCGGTTCTGGAAAATGTCATGCTGGCGCCGATCGCCCAGGTGGGTGAACGCCTGCATGGTCCCTTCCTGTCGCGCACTGCAGCTCGAAAACAGGAAATCGCCATCCGCGAAAAGGCGATGGAAGTGCTCGAATTCATGACCCTCGCCAAGCTTGCAGATCATCCTGCCGGCAAGATTTCCGGCGGCCAGATGAAGCTGCTCGAACTTGCACGGGTCCTGATGGGGGACCCACAAGTCATCCTGCTGGATGAACCCGCGGCGGGCGTGAACCCGAGCCTGGCTGGAACCCTGATCGAGAAGATCGAAGAACTCAATCGCCAGGGAAAGACGTTCCTGATCATCGAGCATGACATGGATTTCATCATGCGCCACTGCAATCCGATCATCGCCTTGTCGGAAGGTCGCGTGGTTTTCGAAGGAACGGCTGAACAGGCGCAGTCCAATCCCGTTCTTCTGGACGCATATCTGGGAGCGGGCACAAGTGGGTGAGGTCGTACTCGAGGTCAGGAACATCACCGCCGGCTACATTCCCGATCTGCCGATCCTGCATGGCGTATCGCTGACAGCAGAGCGCGGCTCCGTAACGGTGATCATCGGGCCAAATGGCGCGGGCAAGTCGACTCTGATCAAGGCCATTGCGGGCATTGTTCCTGTTTCGCAGGGCAGCATTCTCCATGAGGCTGCAGACATAACCAACATCCGCCCGGACCAGATGGCAAAGCATGCAATTGCCTATGTGCCGCAGATCGACAACATCTTTCGTGGGCTCACCATTCGCCAGAACCTGGAACTTGCGCTCAGGCGCGAAGGCAAGGCCGCGCCTGCCAGATTGTCCGAACTTCTGGGACAGTTTCCAGCACTGAGAGACAAGCAGTCAGAACGCGCGGGCTCACTGTCCGGGGGGCAGAAACAGTTCCTTGCCGTGGCCATGGCACTGGCTACAAGGCCCAGCCTTGTTCTCATGGACGAGCCATCGGCGGGACTGTCGCCCAAGGCAGCGCAGGAAGTGCTGGAACTTGCCAAGGGGCTTACGGAAACAGGCGTGACCATTCTTCTGGTCGAACAGAACGTCAATCAGGCCCTCAGGCTTGCCGACCACTGCTACATCCTGGCGGAAGGTGCGAACCAGATCGACGGGAAGGCTGCGGAATTGCTCGGGAATTCGGTTGTAGCCGACATCTACCTTGGCGGTCGACGATTGAGGGCCAACCAATGATCCAGCACCTTATTGACGGCATACTGATCGGCGCGATCCTTGCGCTAGGCGCGACCGGGCTCACCATGGTCATGCACATGCTGCGGTTTGCGAATTTCAGCCATGCGGAACTGTTGTCCATCGGTGCCTATTCGGCACTGGTTTTCGAAAGGCTGTTCAAGGCTATCGTACCCTTTGCTGCCAGCACAATTGGTCCCCTCTCGATGACCTGGGCACTCGCCGTTGCGATGATCGTTGCAATGGCAGTAACCGGCGCCAGTGCAGTCCTGTTCGACAAGCTGGTGTTCAGGAGGGTGCGCGAGAAGGGAGAGGAACTGTCGATGGTTTTCGCTTCCTTTGGCCTTGCCCTGATCATCCGCAACGTGATCGGGCTGGTGTTCGGTCTCCAGACCCAGCTTTATAGCAAGGATATTGTCTTCGCGACGGTCCTCAGCCGGGACCCAATGATCCTGGTGAAACCGGACCAGGTTGCGGCGCTCGGCATCACCCTGCTGATCATTCTGGTGCTGCATCTGGTCCTGTCGCGAACGACCTATGGCTATGCACTGCGGGCGGTTGCTGAAAATCCTTCGCTTGCCCAGGTGAACGGTATCAACCTTCAACGCATGATCGTCACTGTCTGGCTCGTCGGCGGTGGGCTGGCGGCTCTGGCGGGCGTCCTGTACGGCCTGACAAACCAGATCGGACCGATGATCGGCCGCGACCTGGTCCTGCCGGTCTTTGCAGCAACAATCGTCGGCGGCCTTGGGTCCATCTATGGCGCGCTTCTTGGTGGCTTCATGGTGGGAATGGCGGCAAATCTTGCACTGACCGTCCTGCCGTCCGGCTACAGCCCCAGCGTGCCATTCCTGATAATCCTTGCGGTGCTGCTGGTGCGTCCGCATGGCCTGTTTGGTGAGGAACGGCCATGATCGGCATTATATCCTATCTCGTTTTCTTCACGACGATGGCGTCGATCCTTGCAATCGCGGTGCTTGGACTGAATCTGCAATGGGGCAATACCGGCCTTTTCAATGGCGGGGTCGCTGCGTTTTTCGGGGCTGGTGCCTATGGAACCCTCCTGCTCGGCGGCCTGCCGCAGGATGACCATCTTGGCGGATTTGCGCTGCCCTATCTGCTGGCGCTGGTGGGCGGCATGGCGGCTGCTGCCATCCTTGCCTGGGTTGCCGGGATTCTGACGCTCAGAATGCGCCGGGACTATCTGGCGATCTCGACCTTCGGCATGGCCATCGTGTTCGAGAATGTGATGCGCAACGCCGAATGGCTGGGTGGCGGTGCCAAGGGCCTGCGCGGTTTCGAGAAGCCGTTTCGCGAAGCTCTTGGTGATGGATTTGCCTACAACCTCGCCTTCCTTCTGGTCGTGCTGCTGGTGTTGTTCGCGACCTACCAGTTCCTCGAAACGCTTGTCCGTTCGCCGTTCGGACGGCTTCTGCGGGCAATTCGAGAAGACGAAACTGCTGCCCGTTCGCTTGGGAAAAGCCCGGCCCGCGTGCGCCTGACCGCCTTCATTGCAGGCTCGGCCATCATGGGGCTTGCCGGTGGCCTGTACGCAACCTTCTACGCCTTTGTCAGTCCCCAGGACGTGTTGCCAACCCTGACATTCCAGATCTGGGCAATGCTGATCGTCGGTGGATCAGGAAACAATCGCGGCGCGATCTTCGGGGCATTCCTGATCTGGGCAGCCTGGACCGCAAGTGGCTGGTTTCTTTCAAGATTCGCGCCAGTGGACGCGCAACTCTACACAGGTTCGATCCAGTATGTGCTGATCGGCTTGGTAATCGTTGGCATGCTGCTCTGGAGGCCGCAGGGTCTCTTTCCCGAGCGGCTTGTCATATCTCAGTCGGGTCAAGCTGAAAGCTGATCCATTTTACAGGGAGACTACGCATGAAAAAAATTCTGGGAAGCAAATACACTGCGGGAGTTGCGGCAGCATTCGCCGTCGCCCTTTTCGCAGGTTCTGCCTCGGCGCAGGAATGCACGACCAAAATCGGCGCGGTGCTGCCGACCTCGGTCGACTGGGGCAAGCCAATTGCTGAAACGGCACAGTTCGTTGTCGATCAGGTCAATGAATCGGGCGGTGCTGCGGGCTGCAAGATCGAAATGGTATTGCGTGACTCGCAGGTGGACCCGAAGGTTGGCGTCGATGCCGCCAAGGCGCTGGTGGATATTGACGGCGTACAGGTCCTGATCGGAGCGGTTTCGTCCGGCGTAACCATGCCGATCCTCACTTCCGTGACGGTTCCTGCCGGTGTTGCGCAGTTCTCGTGCTGCTCATCCTCGGGCGCCTTCACCAAACTGGCCGAGGAAGGCAAGCTCAAGGGCCTGTGGTTCCGGACCTTTGCCACCTCGAACGTTCAGGCAGTCGTGGGCGCGAAAGTGGCCAAGGACCAGGGCTACAAATCAGTGGCCGTGCTTTACAAGAATGATGACTGGGGCCAGGACATCGGCAAGCTTGTTGCAGGACATCTTGAGGCGCAGGGCATCAAGGTCACCGCGAACATCGCGATCAACGACGCACAGCCATCCTACAAGGCGGAAGTGACCGAAGCGCTCGCGGGCAATCCTGAAGGCCTGTACATGGCTCTGTACCCGACCGAAGGAACGTCAATCGTGCGTGAGTGGCTGTCGCTCGGCGGCACGCAGAACATGATCGGTGCAAACTCGCTGAAGTCCGACGAATTCCGCAACAATGTGGGCATGCAGTATCTCGGATCGTTCCGCGGTACGGATACCTCGTCTCCGCGTGTAGCGTCGGCCGATGCCTTTGTTGCCCGTTACAAGGAGCATTTCGGAAAGGAACCAACCGGTCCTGGCCTGTCAAACAGCTATGACGCCACGATGGTCGCGCTGCTGGCGATGGAAGCGGCCGGCAAGGATGCCAAGGGAGCGGCGATTGCAAGCGCAGTTGCCCGCGTCACCGATCCCGCTGGTGAACCGATCACGGCAGACTCGGCCGGCTTTGCCAAGGCACGGGAAGTGCTTGCTGGTGGTGGCAATGTTCTCTACCAGGGCGCGACTGGAAATGTCCGCTTTGACGCGAACGGCGACGTCTCGGCACCGGCAGTGATCTGGTCCTTTACGGATGAAGGCACGAAGGAAGACAGCTACATCTCGCTGGAGGAAGTCGACCAGTTGACCTCCAATTGAGCCAACTTCGACGATGACCCTTGTTGTCAGCGTCATTGGTGCCGGGAAAATCGGCCGGGAGATCATTGAATTCGTTCAGAGTTCCCCCGGCCATACCCTGGGCCGAATACTTACCAGAAGCGGCGTTCCCGATACCGGGGATGCCGCTGAATTTTTTGCAACACCTTGCGACATCATCATCGACGCGGCAGGCCCGCAAGCCTTGCGAAGCCATGCAGGACTGGTGCTTGCCCATGCCGATCTGTGGACGGTTGGTGCAGCCGCACTCGCCGATGACGGTTTACGAGCGCAACTTGCCGAAACCGGCCAGAGGCATGGGCATCATCTGCGCCTGTTCTCGCCCTGGATATCGGGCATTTCTTCCGGCGAGCCTGATGCATCAGCCAGGCTCCATGTTCAGGCACAACGTCCAGGCATTGGTTCGCCGTGGAGTGGCGCCATCCGTGAGGGTGTTGCGCGATTCCCAAATGATCTGAACTCTGCCGTTGCTGCTGCACTTTGCGGACCCGGTCTGGACGCCACAACGGTCGCGCTTCGCGACAGCGGTGCTGGCGGAGCGCACCGGATCGATGCCAGTTACATGAATGCCACCGGGACTTTCACATCATCGGTGGAATTCAATGATCTGGCACTACGGAGCCATCCGACCGCCACGGCGATCATCCGCGCACTTCGTGCCAGTGACCAGTTCCTGCGTTATGGATGAATGTTGGACAGCTTGCAGCACCCTGCCCCTCTTCATCAACATCTGGCTGGACCGGAGCGCGATGGCACAACGACCCTGAAAATCAGCGAGAATGGCGGGCGATGTCGGCGTCGACCATTTCCGCGACCAGCCCTTCCAGCGAAATCTCGGGCTGCCAGCCCAGTATCCGCTTCGCCTTCGATGGATCACCGATCAGCACATCCACTTCGGCCGGGCGCAGCAGGCGCTCATCGGTGACGACATGATCGTCCATGTCGAGGCCGGCATGGGAAAAGGCCAGTTGGCAGAAATCCCTGACTGACGCTGTTCTTCCGGTTGCGATCACATAATCGTCCGGCTTTTCCTGTTGCAGCATCATCCACATGGCGCGCACGGAATCTTTCGCATGTCCCCAATCCCGCCGCGCATCGAGATTGCCAAGCGTGAGCTTGTCCTGGAGACCAGCGCGGATGCGCGCCACGCCATCGCTGATCTTGCGGGTGACGAATTCGAGACCCCGCAGCGGGGATTCATGGTTGAACAGAATTGCGCATGAGGTATGCAGGCCGAAACTCTCGCGATAATTGATCGTCATCCAATGGGCATATAACTTGGCAGCACCATAGGGCGAGCGGGGGTAGAAGGGTGTCGTTTCGCGCTGCACCGGCTCCTGGGCCAGGCCGAACATTTCCGATGAAGAGGCCTGCAGGAAACGCGCCTCCGGCGCCATCATTCGGACAGCCTCCAGCATGTTGACGACGCCCAGACCCGTGACAATGCCGGTCGTGATCGGTTGCTGCCAGGAAGAAGTGACAAAGGATTGGGCGGCGAGATTGTAGATTTCGTGCGGTTCGACTGTCTTGACCACGCGCATGAGGCTCGAAAGATCGCTCATGTTGCCGTCATGCAGGATCACCCTGCCAGCAATGCCCAGCCACTGCAGACGCGCGCCGACTACTTCGGAGGAAGCGCTTCGGCGCTGCAGCCCATGTACCTCATATCCCTTTTCGAGAAGAAGCCTTGCCAGATAGCTTCCATCCTGCCCGGTGAGCCCTGTTATCAGGGCACGCTTGCCAGCCATGCCAGTCCTGTTCGCCATTTATCGGGTGAAATCAGACAGATACCCTGACCGTCATAATCTCGCCCGCAAGCCCCGTGGGACAAATAGGCCAGTTGCGAGGCCACGTCCAGTTCCCGGTCATACAATCCCTCGCGCAGCAGCGAGGCTGTGAATGAGCTTGCCGACGGCCTGATGGGAATGGTTGGCCCTCAGGTATGCAAAACCGGCTCTTGCGCGATCGTCGGCTTCCTGCGGCCTGTCATAGATGGCGCGCAGGATGGCAGAGGCGTGATCGATATCGGGTTCGGCCCATTGCGCGCGGTCCGCGTGGACATAGGCACCGGGGGGAACCGGGCGCATTGAAAAACTGACCGGATAACCCGTCTGCGGGTTGAGATAATCGGTGGTGCCACCATAATCGGTAGCGATGGCGACGCGTCCCTGGGCGATGGCTTCTGCGGGACCAAAGCCGAAACCCTCCGAGCGGTGCAACGAGATGAAGACGTCATGCTCGCGCAGCAGTTCGCGCATGCCCTGGCGTGTCAGATAGTCATCCAGGATGGTAATGCGCGGGTCACTTGCAGCGATTTCCAGCAGGTCGGCGCGCCTGCCCGCATCGTTGGCACCGCGCGTCTTGATGGTCAGGGACACATCCCTTTGCGAAGCGGGAAAGGCCGCCTGAAAAGCCCTGATGGAGGCCAGCGGGTTCTTCCGCTCGAAGAAGGAATCATAGTCGAAGAAACTCAGCACCTTCAGTCCGATGCGGTCCTCGCGCGGGCCGGGCTGCTCGTCCGGCAGTTCGACGGGTTGGGGAACGAGGCAAGTCCGCCCGGGCATGAATGCAGCAAAGACGTCGTGGACGAAGCTGCCCGGTGTCCAGATTTCATCGCAACGTGACGCCAGGTGGCGGATCTGCCGAGGAACGGTGTCCAGCTCCCAGAAGGCGTAGAGCATGTTGAATTTCCTGGGATCGAGCCTGCGTGTGATCAATGGGATGGCCGTCAGGCCCAGCACCTGCAGGGTCGCGACGCGATCGGGCCTGTCGCTCAGCAGTGCGTCGAAATCCGTTTCCCGGTCCTGGCTGCTGGCCAGGATTTCGACTGGAACGAAGGGCAACTGCGCAGCCATGGCAGATTTTGCCAACTGCCGAGTGGCTTCGCCAAGCCCGGTTTGCGAACGAAAACAGCCATGGATCGAGAGGCCCGAATGGAGGCTTCCCTGCCCTGCAAGAGCGCGCAGATAATCGGGCTTCAGCGCAGTCAAAAATGGCAGTTGGCCCGGCAGGCCCGCCATTAGCGCAATCCTGTTCCACATCAGCCGGCGAAATGGAGGCAGGCGTGGTTCGCTCGGGGCTGGGCTGGTCATCTGGATATGCGGCAATTCCTGAGGCGAAAAATCCGGCGAACTGCCGATCTTGAATGAAACCAATGGCAGCATATCAAAAACGGATTGAGGATAAAGGGCTTATCCTGGATCACCGTTCCGTTTTGCGCGCAGATGGGCGGGTGTGTAGCGCGGAGAGCCCTGCGATTTTATTTGCATATGCATATTAATCTACTAACATGAGCAACACACCGGATCAGCGATTGGCTTGAACCCGGTTTGCGATGGAGGAATGTTACCATGAGTGCTTCCGGCAGCCTGCTGGCGCTTGCGCAGCTTATTGCGAATGGCAAGGTCAGCGTCGTGGATTGCACAGGCAGGCTCGGGCCTGAAACGCCAATCCTGAAGCTGCCGCCGGATTTCGCCCGCAACACGCCAGATGTCGAGATTCACAAGATTTCCGAATATGACATTGACGGTCCGTTCTTCGCCTGGAACTGGCTGGTGCTGGGCGAGCATTCGGGTACACATTTCGATGCGCCGCACCACTGGATCACGGGCAAGGACTATGCCGACGGCTTTACCGACACGCTCGACGTTCAGCGCCTTGTTGCGCCAGTGAACGTGATCGACTGCTCGAAGGAATCCGCACTTGATCCAGATTTCCTGCTCACTGGCGAAATGGTCCGGCAGTGGGAAGACCAGCATGGCGAGATCGGGGCTGGAGAATGGGTAGTCATGCGAAGTGACTGGGACAAGCGGGCGCACGACAAGGCGCTTTTCCTCAATGCAGACGAGAGCGGGCCTCATTCGCCCGGACCGACACCGGATTGCATCGACTATCTGCTGTCGAAAAAGATAGTCGGCTGGGGAAGCCAGTGCATCGGTACGGATGCCGGACAGGCCGGGGGCATGCAACCGCCCTACCCCGCGCATAATCTGCTGCATCGCGACAATTGTTTCGGCCTGGCGAGCCTCGCCAATCTGGACAAGCTGCCCGCAAAGGGGGCCATACTCATCGCAGCACCGCTGAAGATCGAGCGCGGCACAGGAAGCCCCATCCGCGCGCTGGCGCTGGTGCCCAGATCATGAGGGCATCGGCAATGGATGATGGGAGGCGAAATTTGCAGGAAATGCAGGCAAAGCAGAAGCTCGGCGAGATAGGCCTGCACAATTTCGCGCCCTATCTGATGAACCGCATCATGGGCCGCTACAATGCAAATCTGCGGGACGAGATGAATGCGCTGGGCCTTACTACCCCGAAGATGCGCTCACTGGCTGTACTCTCGGTGCTTGAAGGTATCCAGATCGGCGAACTGGCTGTTTTTGCAGTGGTGGAACAATCGACGCTGAGCCGTGCGCTGGACCAACTGGCGGCAAGCGGCCTGGTGCGGCGCGATCCTGATCCTGTCGACAATCGCGCAACCCGGATATTCCTCACCGACAGCGGCAGGTCTGCTTTCGAACAGATGTGGCCGACCATGGCGAAAGCCTATGGCGACATGTTTGATGGCATCGACGAGGGAGAACGACAGGCATTCGTCAAGACCCTGCACAAGATGCTCGACAATGTGAAGCAACACGAATTCTAGCGGGAAAGTACTGCGCCGATGGCCGAAAGATCCTTTGCCAAGGAAGTTCAGCATCTCAAGCTCGGTGAAGGCGAGACCTTTACCGGAGAAGGCATTCTGGCGCTGACCAAGGCCTTGCTGGAAAATGGCGTGGGCTATGTCGGCGGCTATCAGGGCGCGCCGATCAGCCACCTGATGGATGTTCTGGCCGATGCGGAGGAAATCCTCCACGAACTGGGTGTGCGCTATGAGGCGAATGCCTCGGAAGCAGCGGCCACGGCAATGCTGGCGGCATCCGTCCATTACCCGATCCGCGGTGCGGTAACCTACAAGGGTGCTGTCGGCGTCAACGTGGCTTCTGATGCACTGGCCAATCTCGCCTCCTCGGGCGTGACCGGTGGGGCGCTCATCATCGTTGGCGAGGATTATGGCGAAGGCTCTTCCATCATGCAGGAGCGAAGCCACGCCTTTGCCATGAAGTCACAAGTCTGGTTGCTGGACCCGCGACCGAACCTTCCCTCGATCGTGAAGGCGGTTGAGCAGGGTTTTGCGCTTTCGGAAGCGAGCAACACGCCGGTCATGCTGATGGTGCGTATCCGCTCATGCCATGTGACGGGGAGTTTCACGGCGCGCGACAACAAGCGCCCGCCTTTCACCGTCAAGGACGCGCTGGCCAATCCCAGGTCCGACTATTCGCGCGTCGTGCTGCCGCCAATGTCCTATGTGCAGGAACAGGACAAGATCAACAATCGCTGGCCAGCTGCGCAAAAATTCATTCGCGAGAATGCGATGAACGAGTTCTTCGGGCCGAAGAAGGGCCAGGTCGGCATCATCTGTCTTGGCGGCATGTACAATGGTGTCATCCGCGCCCTGCAACGGCTAGGGCTGGCAGACATCAATGGCGAGACGGAAATCCCGCTATACGTTCTCAACGTCACCTATCCGCTCGTGAGCGAGGAAGTGCTGGATTTCTGCGAAGGCAAATCCGGTGTGCTCGTGGTCGAGGAAGGCCAGCCTGACTTCATCGAACAGGCGCTTGGCTCCGTTCTCTACAAGGCGGGGAAAAGCGTGTCGCTGCATGGCAAGGATGTTCTGCCAATGGCAGGTGAATATACAGGCGCGGTGATGCTGAAAGGCGTGGAGGCATTCCTGCGCAAGGCCGCTCCTTCCATGCTGCCAGCGCATTTGCGCGCACCCAACAGCGATGGGAAATCGGAAATTCCGGATCTGTCCAGGACCGTACCGATACGCCCGCCCGGCTTTTGCACCGGTTGCCCGGAGCGCCCGATTTTCGCAGCGCTCAAACTTACTGAACAAGAACTTGGAAAACACCAGATCGCTGGTGACATTGGCTGTCATCTGTTCGCCTGCCTTCCGCCCTTCGAGATTGGTGGCTCGACCATGGGCTACGGCCTTGGCCCGGCTTCGAATGCCGCATTCGATGGTGGTGGGGAAAAGCGTTCCATTGCCATCATCGGCGACGGCGGATTCTGGCACAATGGCCTTTCGTCCTCCATCGGCAACGCCGTCTACAACAAGTCCGACAGCGTGGTCGTGGTCATCGACAATTACTATTCGGCGGCCACTGGCGGGCAGGACGTGCTGTCGTCTCGCGCGGACAACAGGTCGAAATCGACCGGGCACCCGATTGCCGCTGCAGTCAGGGGCATAGGAGTGCAATGGGTTCGCCAGATCGACCGCACCTATGATGTGCCGAAGATGCGCGCGATCCTGAAAGAGGCCCTGACAACACCCTACAAGGGGCCAAAGGTCATTGTCGCTTCGTCGGAATGCATGTTGAACCGGCAACGCCGCGAACGCCCTGAGCAGGCGACCGCGATCCGCGAAGGACGCAGGGTAGAGAAGCCGCGCTTTGGTGTGGATGAAGATATCTGCACGGGCGATCACGCCTGCATCCGCCTGTCGGGTTGCCCTTCCCTGTCGCTGAAGAAGCTGGATGATCCGCTGCGCGATGATCCTGTCGCCTCGATTGACCAAAGCTGCGTTGGATGCGGCAATTGCGGGGAAGTTGCAGACGCTGCCGTTCTATGCCCGTCCTTTTACCGTGCCGATGTCGTGCACAATCCCGGCTGGCTCGAAAAGAAGTTCTCGAGCATGTCCGGCGCAATCATCTCCTGGCTGCAACAGCGTCGTACCCGCCGACGCCTCGAATTCAATCGGATCTGACCATGGCCCGTTCCGTTTCCCTGCCCAGGAAGAAACCGATCGACCCGCGCCTGGATGAGATCATCAAGCTTGCGATCATGGCCGTCGGTGGCCAGGGCGGCAGCGTGCTTACAAACTGGGTCGAGGACTGCGCCAGGTCCAGCGGCTACAGCGTGCAGGCAACATCGGTCGCTGGTGTGGCGCAGCGGACGGGCGCGACGATCTATTATCTGGAAATGGCCCCACAGGGAGCGCGCGCACCGGTCTTTTCACTCATGCCGGCGGCAGGCGATGTCGACATTCTCGTTGCCGCCGAACTGATGGAAGCGGGCCGCGCCATCCTGCGCGGGTTCGTCACCCCCGACCGCACCACCCTGATTGCCTCGTCGCACCGTGCGCTGGCTGTTTCGGAAAAGACGGTTCCAGGCGACGGCATCGCCAATGGCGAGGAAGTTGTCGCGGCAGCCGAAATTGCGGCCAGGAAACTCATCCTGTTCGACATGGACAGGATCGCCGTGGAAAATGGAACCGTGATTTCCGCGAGCCTGCTCGGCGCGCTGGCGGGATCGGGCACACTGCCCTTCTCACGCGCCAGTTTCGAAGAGGCAATCCGCCGATCCGAGCGTGGCGCCAACGCCAGCATGCGTGCCTTTGCGGCTGCCTTTGAAGCCGCGCAATCCGGCACACGCGAGACATCGGCCTCCACGCAACAATCGGGCGGAATTGCAAAGCCGCAGGGACCGGATGCACAGGTGAAGAAATGGGGGGAACTTGCCCGGCGCGTACGCAACCTGCCCCAGGCTTCGCATGAAATGGCCATGGCCGGACTGCGCTCGGTCGTCGACTTCCAGGACCTCGACTATGGCCGGGAATATCTCGACCGGCTGGCGATGGTCGCTCGCGCCGACAGCGCGGCAAGGGAACACAGGCTGACGCTCGAAGCCGCCAAATATGTCGCCAGGGCGATGGTCTATGACGATGTGATCCGGGTTGCCGATCTGAAAACCCGCGAGAGCCGGTTCGAGAGGGTGAAAAATGAAATGAAGCCTGCCGAGGGCTCACGCCTGATGCTGAGCGAGTTCATGCACCCCAGAGCCGAGGAACTGGTCGGCCTGCTGCCTGCCGGCCTGGGCAGGTGGATATCGGCAAGCCCGACCGCGATGCGTGCCATCGACCGTATATTCAATCGCGGCAGGCGGGTGCGTACCGACCGGCTGCTGCCTTTCCTGCAACTGTATGTGCTGGGTGGCCTGCGGCGCTGGAGACGGGGTACGCTTCGCCATGCAAGCGAACGAAGCCACCTTGAAAACTGGCTCGCCACCGCCCTCTCCTTTGCGCAGACGGACTATGACCTTGCCGTTGAAGTCTTGTGCAATCGACGGCTGATCAAGGGCTATTCAGACACGCATGCAAGAGGGCTTTCCAAATTCGACAGGGTGATGGGCGCGATACCGGCACTTGCCGGACGTCCCGATGCAGCCGACTGGATACGCCGCCTGCGCGAAGCGGCACTCGCGGACGAAAAGGGTGTGGCGCTCGACGGCGCGCTGCGTACGATTGCGTCCTTCAGCGAGGGCAAGCCTGCCAATTAGGCTCGCTTGTTCCTGTTGCTGGTAGCCGATCCTATGGAAATACGGCTCGGCTATGACTGTCAGCTTGAAGCGAATTTCGGCAAGGTGGCGAGGAAGGTCCTCACCCGGCATAACCGAACTGGCGCGGCAGGAATAGAATGATCTCGGGAAACAGGATCATCACCAGCAGGGCAATCACCAGCACCGCCACGAATGCCCAGATTTCGGCAATGATCTCGCGCAGCGGAATGCCGGTGACCGCGTTGATGACGAACAGCAGGATACCATATGGCGGCGTGACCAGGCCGATCATGCAGTTGACGACAGCGACCACACCGAAATGGACCAGATCAATGCCGAGCTGCTGACAGGCTGGCAGGAACAGCGGAATGACGACCAGTATGATGGTTGTCGCATCGAGCAGGCAGCCGAGCACAAGCAGCAGCAGGTTGACCATCAGCAGGAATGCCAGCGGCGAGGTGTCCAGATCGGCAAGCAGGCCTGCAAGCTGGTTGGGGATGTTCTCCGAAGCAACGATATAGTTGAGGATCAGCGCGCCGCCGATGACGATGCCGACAGAGGCCGAGGACCGCGCGCTTTCTACCAGGATGGAATAGAGCGAGCGAAAGCTCAGCGTCCGATAGAAGACACTGGCCAGTATGAGGGCGTAGAAGGCCGCAACGGCCGCCGCTTCCGTGGGCGTCGTCACGCCGCCATAGATGCCGTAGAGCAGGATGGCGGGCATGAGCAGTGCCGGAAAGGCTGATATTGCCTGGCGCGGCAGTTGCGAGACCGGAACGGCATCTTCCAGGCCGAAACCACGGCGTGCAGACATCCAGGTATTCATGCCCATGAGCACAGCTCCCATGAGCAGCCCCGGCAGAATCCCGCCAAGGAAGAGATAGCCGATGGAGGCGTTGGAGATGAGCGCGTAGAGCACCATGGGGATGGACGGAGGAATGATCGGGCCGATGGTAGCAGACGCCGCCGTAATTGCCGCCGCATAGCCACGAGTATAGTGACCGCTGCGTGTCATCATCTCGATGATGATCTTGCCGATGCCTGCCGCGTCCGCGACCGCAGAGCCGGACATGCCGGAGAAGATCAGCGATGCGACAACGTTGACATGGCCAAGACCACCTCGAAAGCGCCCGACGGCTGCGATGCAGAAATTCAGCAATCGCTCGGAAATGGTTCCAACGTTCATGATGTTGGCAGCGACGATGAACAGCGGCACTGCCAGAAGCACAAAGCTTTGATAAAGCCCGTCCATCAGTATCTTGCCCGCCACGCCTACGCTTTGACCGCCAGCGGCGAGATAAGCGATGGCGGATACCAGGATGGCATAGGCTATCGGCGCGCCGATGGCCGCCAGCGCAAACAGGGTGAGAATGCAGATGAGGAACGCGATGCTCATTCGTCGAGCCGCCCCTCAACATGGTGGACAGGTTCGGGCACGCCATGCCGCAATGCCTTCCAGACCTGCCACAGGTAGCGAGCCGAAACGGCAATCAGAAAGAAGATATAGATGGAATAGATATCGCGCATGCGAACCATATCGCCGAACAGCGTGGAAAGCGTCGCGGTCTTCTTCAGCCGCAGGATATGGAACTTGCCCCAGGTCGGCTCGATTGAAATGAACAGGGCAATGGCTATGGCCAGTCCGGTGATGATTGCGAATGCCCTGCGCACGCGCGGCGTGACGCCCTGGTAGAGAATGTCGAAGGTGACATGGTCGGAATTGCGGACCACAAAGGCGTTTCCCCAAAATACCAGCCATACCCAGAGGACGAGGCAGAATTCGAGCGTCCAGCCGAAATTGCCGGAATTGAGGAACGGGACATTCTGCGCAAGCCAGTCGAGCCGCGAAGTGTAGCGAATGGTAATCTGGAGAATGAAGGTAAGGAACATCGCCGCCATGATGGCGGCTGCAACAGCTTCAGCGAGACGGCGCAGGTTCGTCTTCAACGATCCCATCTGCCCTGCCCTCTTGCGTTGCCAAGTCCATTACGGGACGGGAAGCGATGCGGCTCCCCGTCCCAATTCTCGTCAGCGCTGATCAGTTGCCGAGCGCGTTGATCTTGTCGAGTACACCTTCCGGCCATGCCTTGGCAAATTCCGACCCGACATACTGAGCCTGAACATGGCTGCGGAATGCCTTGAGGTCCGGCTCATAGACATCAAGACCCTTTTCCTTGAGGAAGGACACGAGGTCCTCTTCCTTTTTCAACTGCGCCTGACGGCCAGATTCCGCAGCATCATCGGCGGCCTTCTGAACGGTGGCCTGCTGTTCGGGCGTCAGCTTGTCCCAGACCGCCTTCGAAAAGGCGACGTAGTTCAGGTCAACCAGATGCGAGGTCAGGCTGATCTGCTTCGTCACTTCATAGAACTTGGCATCGACGACCGTGGGCAGCGGGTTGTCCTGACCGTCAACGGCACCGGTCTGAAGTGCCGTATAGACTTCATTGAACGACATTGGCGTGGGATTGGCACCCAGCGCCTTGCCGAGGAACTGCCAAGCATCGGAACCGGGCATGCGCAGATTGACGCCTGAAAGATCTGCCGGAGTCATGACATTGCGTTCGGAGCGTGGAAAGCGAAGATTGACGTGGCGGCGGCCAAGATACATCACGGCCAGCAGCTTCACGCCCATTTCGTCTTCGGCCTTCTTCTTGAACGCGTCCATCAGCGGATCGGCGAAGACCCGCACCTGATGGGCCGCGTCCTGATGGACATAGCCGGTGGCGAAGATCGAGAATTCGGGGAAGAAGGTCGCCAGTTCCTGTGCAGAGGCGATCGACATTTCCAGGTCGCCCGAGGAAATCGCTTCCAGTTCGCTGCCCTGCGCGATGAGCGAGGCGGTGTAATGGGGTTCATAGTCGGCGAAGTCGGCAACTGCCGGTCCGAAAACCGTGGCAAGCGCTACCGAGCGCTGATCGGTCTCTGATGCCGGCGTGGACATGCGCAGCTTGATCTTGTCGGCAGCAAAGGCTGCGCCACCGGTGAACATGGAAGCGGTGAGCGCGAATGCGGCCGACGCACCCAGAAGCATGCGGCGGGTGAACAGTTTTCTCATGAATTCCTCCCAGGCAGAATTGGGAACCCGCCTTCGGGTTCCGGTTTTTGAAACATGGCACAGTGGAAATCGCGTATCAACCTATGAAAAAGGTTTCATAATATATTTTGAAACCTCAAACGCCCTCAACCCTGTTGGCAATCGCGTGGTCGACGCCGCCCGATATGTGTTGCGAAAGCACCTGGACGCCGGTTGCGATGTCCCTCGACAGGGCAGAATCGAGAAGCTGCTTGTGTTCGATGCTTGCGCGCTCGCCCCGAAATGTAAGCGCAAGCATCTGATATCTAAGATATTTGTCGAATACCTGACCATGGGTCTGCAACAGGAACCTCGAACCGCATCCAGCGATCAGCGCATGATGGAAACCCCAGTCGCTGCGCTTCCAGGCCTCCTTGACGGATGTGTCGCCGGAAATCATGCGCAGTTCCAGAACATGGAGCTTGTGATAGGCGGCAACCACGCTGGCTTCCCAGTCGAGATCGCCTTTTTCGAAAGACAGTCGCAGGGCGTGGGTTTCGAGCAGAATGCGCAATTCGGCAATTTCCCGCAGGTCCGCGTCGGAAATCGGAGCGACTTCAAAGCCCTTCTGCCCTTCGGCAATGACGAAGCCGTCGGAAGTCAGTCGGTTTAGGATTTCACGCAGGGTCGTGACGCTGACATCGTAACGCTTGCGCAAGGCCTCCAGTCGCAGGCGTTCACTGGGTCTGAGGTGACCGAAAATGATGTCGTTGCGGATATTGCGATAGGCCTGTTCGCTTACCGATTCATCCGACATTGTCTCAATCATCAAAACTCCGCATCACCATTCATATTGACCATCCATAATGAATATAGGACATAATTGAAAATATAGGAAGATAAGCGTCACTCCCAGGAAAGGCCCCCCGTGGCACTAGCCTTGAATTCCCGACCCGATGCCGCCCCAGGACGCCGACCACGCCTGTCGGACGGTTCAATGGTTCGAATCGCGGTTGTCGGGGCTGGTCTGATTGGCAAGCGCCATGCCGAAGCCATTGCATCCACGCGGAATGTTGCGCTGAGCGCGATTGTCGATCCGGTACCTTCGGGAAAGGAATTCGCCGCGGCAATGGGTGCCGCCTGGCATGGTTCGCTCAATTCCCTGCTGGCGCAGGGCGATAGCGACGGCATCATTGTCGCCGTACCGAACGAACTTCATGTGCCGCTGGGGCTGGAATGCATCGCCGCTGGCCTGCCGACACTGATCGAGAAACCACTGGCAAGCGACATTTCCGGCGCGCAGGCGCTGGTGGATGCGGCAGCGGCGGCGGATGTTGCGCTGGCCGTGGGGCATCACCGGCGCCACAATCCGCTCATTGCCCATGCGCGCGAGCAGATCACATCCGGGCGGCTCGGCAAGATCAGTGCCGTCCACGGCATGTTCTGGGTCCGCAAGCCGGACGACTATTTCAACAATGCGTGGCGACGGGGACCGGGAGCTGGCCCCCTACTCATCAATCTCATCCATGATATCGACCTGCTGCGCCATCTTGTCGGGGAGATCATCCGCGTACAGGCCATCACGTCAAACACCCTGCGCGGCCATGAAGTGGAAGACGGCGCTGCCATCGTGATGCATTTTGAAAATGGTGCGCTGGGCACGTTCAACCTGTCGGATGGCGTCCCGTCTCCGTGGAGCTGGGAACTGGCATCTGGCGAGAATCCAGCTTACCCCGTTGGCGGACAATCGTGTTATTTCATCGGCGGAACAATGGCTTCCATGGAGTTGCCATCCTGTCGCATCTGGGAAAACCAGGGCAGTGGCAAGCCCGGTGGCTGGTGGGATCCAATCATCGCCAGCCGATGCGCCGTGCCCGCAGGCGAACCCCTGGCGCGCCAGATCGCGCAATTTGCCCAGGTCATCCGGGGATTGGAAACACCCGTCGCACCGGCAAGCGAAGGCCTGCGTTCGCTGATGGTGGTGGAGGCTGTGCGCCAATCGGCAAGGGAAGGCGCGCCGGTCAGTCTGCCAGGGTCGGATGGCGCAATGAACGGGGACAGAACGTCGTGATTACCGGGCGCACCAGGCTGATTGCCCACCTTGGACTGCCGACCGAGGGCTTCAAGTCACCGATGATCTACAATCCCTATTTCGAGAGCCGGGGCATAGAGGCGGTCGTGGTGCCCATGGGCTGCGAGGAGGCGGATTTCCCCCTGTTCCTGCGCCACCTGTTCAGGCTGCGCAACATTGCAGGTGCACTGGTAACGATGCCCTACAAGATGACCGCAGCGGAGCTTGTCGACGAGGCCAGCACGGCCGTGAAGATCTGCGGAGCGTGCAATGCGGTGCGAAAGGATGCAGATGGGCGCCTGATCGGCGACATGTTCGATGGGGCTGGCTTTGTCCGAAGCGTTACCGCGAAACTGGGCGCATTGGGAGGCAAGGCTGTCATCATTGCCGGCAGTGGCGGTGTCGGCTCTGCAATCGCAGCAGCATTTGCGGCGGAAGGCGTTGGCCATATTGCGCTTTTCGACCCGCGCGAGGGTGCCAGCGAGAACCTCATGCGCAAACTGGTCAGCCATTATCGCGATCTCAACGTGACCACGGACTCCAATGACCCGGATGGATTTGACATTGTTGTCAATGCAACGCCGCTGGGCATGGATGCAAACGACCCCCTTCCCTTCAGATGCGAACGCCTGAAACGCGGCGCGCTTGCCGGCGAAGTCGTGATGCGCAAGGAACTGACGCCATTCCTTGAGGCCGCCAGAAGGGCTGGATGCACGGTCCAGACTGGTACGGAAATGCTTTTCCAGCAGATTCCAGCCTATCTGGAGTTCTTCGGCTTTCCGGTGGCGACGCCAGAGGAATTGCGTGCAGTTGCACGGCTCGACCCTTTTGAAGAAATGAAGAAGGACGCGCTCGCCATTTCAACCACTTGTTGACCTGATGCTGGCATTGTTTCCCCGATTTCTGTATCTGGCACTGGTCTGCGGCGCAAATGGTCGCGGCAGGGCGGAAAATGAAGGCTGAACACCCATGGGCAACACGGTCACGATCCTGAACGGACCCAATCTCAATCTTCTCGGCAAGCGGCAGCCGGAAATCTATGGCCATGATACGCTGGCCGATGTCGAGCGGGCGTGCCGCGAAACGGCCAAGCGAGGCGGGTTGGATATAAAGTTCCACCAGTCAAATGCCGAGCATGAGATCATCGGCTGGATTCATGAGGCGCGCGAACATTCCGCGGGCATCATCATCAACCCTGCTGCCTATAGTCACACATCCGTGGCAATTCTGGATGCGCTCAACACTTTCGAAGGGCCGGTGCTGGAGGTGCATATATCCAACGTGCACAAGCGCGAGGCCTTCCGGCACCATTCCTATGTGTCCCACCGGGCAGATGGGGTCATTGCCGGGTTTGGCGTGCAGGGCTATTCGCTGGCTGTCGAGCGCATGATCACACTGTTGGCGCGCTAGACCGTTTCGATCCGTTTCACCCGATCCACCATATGTGTATCGCCATGTGCCTTAATGCACATCGTCGGGTTTCGTGGCTTGCTATCTCATGGTCATCGGAAGGCGCTGATGCCTCCGGCGAAACACAGAGGAGTTGAAACCATGATCCGCAAGACCCTT
>JBATLL010000035.1:0-142335 GCA_049289295.1 Rhizobiaceae bacterium | reverse complement strand
GTCTTCAAGCGGCTCGGGCGGTGGTGGCTTCTCGGGCGGCGGCGGCGGTGGTGGTGGTGGCGGCGGCTGGTAAGCTCGCGACTGACTGTTCACGATTTCTGCCTTGCGCCTTCCTGCGCCTCCTCTAACACTGTCTTCATTCACAACCAGAGGAAGCGTTGAATGACAAAAGGTGCAGTTGCCGCAAAAGAGCCGAAGCCTGTCGAGGTGGAAGCTGGAAAAACCTATTTCTGGTGTTCCTGCGGCCAGTCGAAGAACCAACCCTTTTGCGATGGATCCCACAAGGGCAGCGCGTTCACGCCGATGAAGTGGGAAGCAGCCGAAAGCGGCACAAAGTGGTTCTGCGCCTGCAAGCAGACCGACAATTCGCCTTTCTGCGACGGATCGCACAAGAAACTCTAGGCTGCACACTGATTTGCTGCCCGGTTGCGGCGCACAAAGCTGGGCGTGTTAGTCCCGTGCGGTGGAAATATCACCAGGCGCGCCATGTCTGGTGAACTTTCCCGGGTGACTTTCATGCCATGGCTTGCTATTTCGCGCTTGGCCTACCGGAGCACGAAATGCCTGATCTTCTGCTTGAGCTTTTTTCCGAAGAAATCCCTGCGCGGATGCAGCGCAAGGCGGCTGGTGATCTGCGCCAGCGCGTCACCAACGCGCTTGTCGATGCCGGTCTGACCTATGAGGGTGCGCGGGAATACTGGACGCCGCGCCGTCTCGTCCTCGACATTCGCGGTCTGACGGCAAGGTCGGCGGATATCCGCGAAGAGCGCAAGGGTCCGCGCACCGACGCACCGCAACAGGCGATTGACGGCTTTCTCAGGGCTAGCGGCCTCGCTTCAATTGATGATGCTACGGTCCAGACCGATCCCAAGAAGGGTTCCTTCTACGTCGCTGTCATCGATAAGCCGGGCAGGGATGCCAGGGAGATTATTGCCCAGGCTATTCCCGCGATCATCCGCGATTTTCCCTGGCCCAAATCCATGCGCTGGGGAGAAGCATCGCGCGAACCGGGGTCGCTGCGCTGGGTCCGCCCGCTGCAATCCATTGTCTGCACTTTCGGTCCGGAAACCGAGGAGCCGGAGGTCATTGACTTCGAGGTCGATGGTCTTGTCGCCGGCAATGTCACGCGTGGCCATCGCTTCATGGCACCCGATGCCATCACGGTGAAGCGTTTCGATGATTACGTGGCCAGGCTCGAAGCGGCAAAGGTGATCCTCGACGCCGAGCGCCGCAAGGAGATCATCGCCACGGATGCACGCAACCTTGCTTTCGCGCAGGGCTTTGAACTGGTCGAGGATGATGGTCTGCTGGATGAGGTCTCAGGACTTGTCGAATGGCCGGTGGTCCTGATGGGCGAATTCGAGGAAGCCTATCTCGACCTGCCCGACGAGGTGACAAGGCTTACCATCCGCGAAAACCAGAAATGCTTCGTGCTCAAGGCGCGCGGCAGCGACCGTCTGGTCAACCGCTTCATGCTGGTTTCC
This sequence comes from Rhizobiaceae bacterium, assembly GCA_049289295.1. Taxonomy (GTDB): domain Bacteria; phylum Pseudomonadota; class Alphaproteobacteria; order Rhizobiales; family Rhizobiaceae; genus BOKV01. The sequence goes on along the minus strand of JBATLL010000035.1, from coordinate 140,851 downwards.
AATGTGAATCCGTCCGATGGCGGCAAGGAAATCGCGCGCGGTAATGGCAAGGTCGTGCGCGCGCGCCTGTCGGATGCGCGCTTTTTCTGGGAAAGCGATTTGCAACTGGCGAGGTCCGCTGATGGCTTCGACAAATGGATTGCCAATCTCGACACCGTGACCTTCCACGCCAAGCTCGGATCGCAAGGCGAACGAGTTCAGCGCATTGTTGAACTTGCTGGCGAATTGGCAGGGATCACCGGTGCTGACGTTGAAAAGGCAAAGCGCGCCGCGTATCTCGCCAAGGCCGATCTGCAATCAGCCATGGTTTTCGAGTTTCCCGAATTGCAGGGCCGCATGGGCAGGCTTTACGCGGAAGCCGCCGGTGAAAATGCATCCGTCGCGCTCGCCATCGAAGAACATTACAAGCCGCTCGGCCCGTCTGATGACGTCCCGTCTGATCCGGTTTCGGTCACCGCGGCACTCGCCGACAAGCTCGACACGCTGGTCGGGTTCTGGGCCATCGACGAAAAGCCGACTGGTTCAAAAGACCCTTATGCGCTGCGCCGCGCCGCACTCGGTGTGATCCGTCTTGTGATCGAGAACGGAGTGCAGTTGGGGCTGATTGATGCATTTTTGAAAGCCCGCAAAGCGCTTGCTCAGGCAGCAAAAGATGCACAAGATCCACGTATTCCAGCAGCGGGGCCGCAAGAGGAAATTTCAGATACCATTAGGCGCGTACGTGAGGAATATGCCGGTGACCTCCTTTCCTTCTTCCATGACCGCCTGAAGGTGTTCCTCAAGGATCGCGGCATCCGCCACGACGTGATTGACGCCGTGCTCTCAAATGGCAACCAAGCCGCCGAAGAGGCGGCCGCGCCTGATGGCGCGCGCTCGCGGAGCCGTGGCGAAGCCACTGGCGTGAGCGCAAACAATAGCGACGACCTGCTCATCATTTCGCTGAAAGCGGAGGCGCTGCAGAAACTTGTCGATTCCGAAGACGGCACCAACCTGCTGCAGGGTTACAAGCGCGCGGCCAATATTCTTGCTGCCGAGGAAAAGAAGGGCACGAGGATCGCGGAAAGCGTTTCTCCCGACCTGTTTGCCGGAGAAGAGGAGCGCGCCCTGTTCGAGACATTGGGCGATGTGGAATTGCTGGCTGGCGAGGCCATCGAGGCCGAGAATTTCGAAGCGGCAATGACCCGGCTCGCGAGCTTGCGTGCGCCGATTGACGCCTTTTTCGAAAAGGTTCTGGTCAACGATCCTGACGAAGCGGTGCGTGCCAACCGGCTGGCCCTGCTTGCCCGCATTCGTGCCGCAACGGCCACTGTCGCCGACTTCTCGAAAATCAGCGGCTGACCTTGCGCGGCTCCCTGATTCCGGCTCCAGCAATCGATTTGTTCGAATTGAAGGAATTCGATTAGCCATATCTTATCGCGTCCATGCCATCATGCAGGAAACAAGCTGGCACGGGGAATAGTCATGTCGGATATAGTTGCATTGGAAGAAACGGGGAGTGTTCTGTCGCAGAGCAGGCCATTTCGGCTGGTGCTGGTCGCGGTCCTCATCCTGTTCGCGTTGATTGGAACCTACCTTTCCTGGAAGGCGCTCTTTGCGCTGAACATTTCTGCGACGCTGATGTATTCGGCGCTCGCACTGGCCGGATTCTGGGGTGCCTGGCATCTGGTGGGCATGCCCCAGTCAAAGACCGGGGCAGGCGACAAGGTCGGCAAGGACGCCTGATCGCAGTTCTAGCCCGCAATCTTGATCAACTGAAAGCGGCAATCCCCAGCGCAGCAGTGCAAAGCAGGATTACCGCCGCGACAATGTGCACGCCAGTGATCCAGGCGGGTGGCCCGCCTCTCCTGGCCCAGCCCGGCGCCATCAGGTTCAAGATTGTGATGATGACGAGCAGCAGGGCGGCAAGCAACAGCTTCAGCTTGAACGCTGTGCCCGATTCCCATATCGGACCTGCAATCGACATCAGCAGGCCACTGACCCAGAGAACGCCAATCGCACCAAGCGCTGTCAAGCGGTAGAGCTTGCGCAGCAAGTTGGTGTATCCCGGCGCATCCAGATCATGCGGCCCGCGCGCCAGCAGCAGGTAGACATTACCAAGACTGGCAAGCGAACCGAACATCAGCGCCACGATGTGTAGCGTCTTCAGGAATATGAACATCACGATTTCTCCTCGAAACTGCCGTGCCTGCCAACGCCGCCTGCAAAGCGCGTCGCACCCTTGATTGTCTCGCCGGTCCCGATCGTGGACAGGCCCAGCCGCGTCTCGTTGAGAATGGCTTCTTCGTCGTCAAGGCTCCACTGTTCCAGCAGCGAGCGCCGATCGTTGCGCATGCAGGTCTGCGGAAAGGCCGCAAGTGCCTGTGCCAGATCCAGCGCCACTGAAAGCGCTTTGCCTGGCGCTGCGACCCTGTTTGCAAGTCCGATCTGCAGCGCCTCTTCCGCACCGACCGCACGTCCGGTCAGGATCAGGTCCAGCGCTCGCGACTGGCCGATCAGGCGGGGCAGGCGAATGGTGCCCATATCGATCAGCGGCACGCCGAACCGCCTGCAGAAAATGCCCATGATGGCATCTTCTGCCATCACCCGCAGATCGCACCACAGCGCCAGTTCCATGCCGCCTGCCACCGCATGTCCTTCAATCGCCGCGATTACCGGCTTGCGCAGCCGCATCCTGGACACGCCCATCGGCGCACGCGTGCCGATGCCGCCAGGTTCGACGCGGTTCCCGCCCGATCCTTCGGAAAGCGCCTTGAGATCGGCACCGGCGCAAAACGCGCCATCACTGCCGCTCAGAATGGCAACCGAGCTGGTTTCATCGCTGTCAAATTGCGTGAAGGCATCGAAAAGCGCGTCCGCCGTCTTGCCATCGACGGCATTGCGCCGGTGTGACCGTTCGATGGCGATCACGCGCACCGGACCATGATTGGAAATGCTTACATTGTCTGCCATGGGGCCTCCCGGCAGGGATCATAGACTGCCGGCCCGTCTGGCAAAACTCATTTTCCTTCGCGTTCTATCGCCCGCCAGCCAATGTCCCGCCTGCAGAAGCCTCCGCTCCAGTCAATCGCATTGACAGCCTGGTAGGCGGCTGCCTGCGCTTCACCGACACTGGCACCCATGGCAGTCACGTTGAGCACGCGCCCACCTGCGGCGACGAGCTTGTCGCCGTCTTGAGCGGTCCCTGCGTGAAACACGATCGCGCCCATTTCCTCTGCCTTTTCGACGCCGGAAATCGTGTCGCCCCTGTCATACGGTCCCGGATAGCCCCGGGCAGCCAGAACCACGGTCAGCGCAAACGCATCCGACCAATCCGCGTCCACGCTCATCAGGTCACCCTCGATGGCCGCGATCATCAGTTCGACGAGATCGCTCTTGAGGCGCGGCATCAGAACCTGGCATTCAGGGTCGCCAAAGCGGACATTGTATTCAATCAGCTTGGGACCGTCGCTGGTCAGCATCAGGCCTGCATAAAGAATGCCGTGAAACGGCATGCCGCGATAATGCATTCCCGCCAGCGTCGGGACGATGATCTCGCCCATGGCCTCATCGATCAGTGCCTGCGTCAGGACAGGTGCCGGTGAATAGGCTCCCATGCCGCCGGTATTGGGACCGGTATCGCCTTCGCCGACCCGCTTGTGGTCTTGTGCCGTCCCCAGCAGCAGGGCTGTGTGTCCATCGCAAAGGGCAAAGAGCGAGGCTTCTTCACCTTCGAGAAATTCCTCGACCACCACTTCCGCGCCCGCAGCGCCGAAACTTCCTTCAAAGCAGGCATCGACGGCGTCCAGCGCTTCTTCGATGGTTGTGGCAACCGTCACGCCCTTGCCCGCAGCAAGCCCGTCGGCCTTGATCACGATCGGCGCGCCAACGGCACGGACATGGGCTTTCGCCTTCGGCGCATTGTTGAAACGCGCATAGGCAGCGGTGGGAATGCTGAACTGCGCGCACAGATCCTTGGTGAAGCCTTTCGAGCCTTCAAGCTGGGCAGCTTTCGCAGACGGTCCAAAGACACGCAGGCCATGCTTTTCCAGATCATCCACAATACCGTTGACGAGGGGGCCTTCGGGTCCTATCACGACCAGCCCGACCGCGTTCGCCTCGCAGAATTCCGCAACGCTCTGATGATCGGAAACATCGAGATCAACCAGTTCGCCATGCCGCGCAATGCCTGCATTGCCCGGCGCGCAAAACAGCCGGTCGCAATGGGCAGACTGTCGAATCTTCCAGGCCAGCGCATCTTCGCGTCCACCTGATCCAATGAGGAGAATGTTCATTCGGCAAATCCCGTTTGCCAGGTATTGAAGCGCGTTCACCCTGGCCATGGCGCGTTTGATCCGCCTTAGCATGTGATTCCCTTCGGGCCAAACCGGGCTTCAGGCGGGCAGTGTGATTTGTGTGGATGCAGGGTTGGGAACATGCCAGAACAGGTCATCCAATCTGTCTGGAACAAGTCGATGCATCCCAATCCCGTCTACAGGTCAGAAACCAGCGACCGGAATCTTGCCTTTGCGCATGAGCGCGGTTTTGGCGTGCTGGCCGTCAATGCCGAAACTGGCCCGCTCCTGAGCCACATCCCGTTCCGCCTGTCGCAGGACGGCAGGTCGCTCGAAGCTCATCTTGTGCGTTCCAATCCGATTGTCAGCCTGCTCAGTGAACCACGGCCCGCAGTCCTGTGCGTGTCCGGTGCCGATGGATACATTTCGCCAGACTGGTACGGCATGGAAAATCAGGTACCCACCTGGAACTATGTCGCCGTGCATCTGCGCGGCACTTTGAGCCTGCTGGCACAAGGTGAACTCCATGGCGTGCTTGAGCGCCTTTCAGCTAAGATGGAAGCGCGCCTGCTGCCAAAGATGCCATGGACGACCGCCAAGATGGACCAGACCGCCTATGAGAGGATGCAGCGCCAGATCGTGCCGATCTCGATGGCGATCGATTCAGTCGATGGCACCTGGAAGCTCACGCAGAACAAGCCCGACGAAGCACGTCTTGGTGCCGCAAAGGGCGTTCGCGATGCGGCCTTGAGCCCTGATGCATCGCTGTTGGCCGACCTGATGGAAAATCCGCAAGGCGGCAAATGATGCCCGCACACTGGCCGACTTTCATCGAAATCAGCGACCCGGCGCGGCACTTGACCGGGGCCTAAATTGCAGCCATCACCTTTGCATGAATGAGCAGCAGGACAGGGTAGCAGATGCTGTGCAGGGACACTGGGTATACCGGTTCCTGCCGCAATGGATCTGGCCCTATGCCCAGTTGGCAAGATGGGAGCGCCCGATAGGGTGGCAATTGCTGATGTGGCCTTGCTGGTGGTCGGCAGCTCTGGCGCTGTCGCAACTGCCTTCGCGAAATGGAACGCTGCCACAGCTCTTCCCCCGCATGGCAATTGGCAGCGGGGGCCTGGAAATTTTCGTCCTCTACCTGCTGCTCTTCACGCTTGGTGCATTCGTCATGCGGGGTGCTGGCTGCACCTACAATGACCTGGTGGATCAGGACATTGACGACAGGATTGCGCGCACCCGTTCAAGGCCTCTCCCATCGGGAAGGGTGACCCGCCGCCAGGCGAAGCTGTTTCTCGTCCTTCAGCTTGTCGCTGGACTGGCCATCCTGCTTTGCTTCAACTGGACGACCGTGCTGCTTGGTTGCCTCTCACTGGTCACCGTCATAATTTACCCATTCATGAAAAGGGTTACATGGTGGCCACAACTCTTCCTCGGCTTTGCTTTTTCCTGGGGTGCGCTGATGGGATGGCCGGCATTGCTCGGTTCGCTCGATCCTGCCCCGCTTGTCCTTTATGTCGGCTGCATCTGCTGGGTGATCGGCTACGACACGATCTACGCCCTTCAGGATATTGAAGACGATGCGCTGGTTGGGGTCAGGTCCACCGCAAGGCTGTTTGGTTCAAACGCAAGGCTGGCAATTTCGGCGCTTTACGCAGCTGCATTGACCCTGTTTGCACTTGCCTCCTGGCTCGCAGGCGCAAATTGGCCCGCCTGGCTTGCTCTGGTGCTGGGTGCCATGCACATGGCCTGGCAGATGAAAAGCCTCGACCTCAACAGTCCGCAGACCGCGCTGAAGCTCTTCAAGTCGAACAACTGGTTCGGCTGGATTGTCTTTCTGGGTTTTCTGGCAGCAGCCCTGATGCAGGGCTGACGCGGCGTACCGGTGGCGCTTGACGCAACCGGTCTTTGTTCTCAGCGCCGCGCGATGAGTTCTTCGCCCGATATCTTCACGATTTCGCCGATCACGCCTGGCTTGCGCCGGCGCAGGAACCACGGGCGATGCTTGAGCGTGGAAAACCGCTTGCGCCGCGGATACGCCGGATCAACCATGATCTCGCCAAGTTGCTGGCGAACCGGAACCGCCTTGGAATCTGCGCCGACAATGAGCATTGGCAAACGCAACAGGCGCGACCAGGCATGCCAGTCAGCCGCAATGTCATCCAGATCGTCCGATACGAGAAGCGGCACGCAAAGGTCCGCATCGTGATGGTGCAATTCAAGAGTGACAGTGACCGATCCGTCCGCATTCTCGATTGCGCGCGCAGCAACACCCTTGAACGAGCGAACAGGTAGCGCCATTGAAACCGGCAGACCGCAAGTCAGGGTCCGCTTCATCACCGCGCCTTGCCGGTCGATGGAATAGGACAGGTCGTTGACGTCCATTTCCAGCCTGTGCGGCATGGAATAGGGGTCAAGGCGCATATGCCTGCCTGCCCAGACTGGTTTTGGTGCGATTGCCGGATTCCCGGCGTTTTCCTGTGTGGCCTGCTTGACCATGTCTTGCCTCGCTGTCCCCTTCAGAGCCCGATCTTTGTCAGGTCTTCTGCTGTCCCTGATTATTTTTGTTTCTTCAGGTAACAGGGCGACAATAGCAAAAGCCTGTCCCGTTCCGCTTAACAGGAACGGTGAATCAATCCTTGACTTGCTGTTTGGTTATTGAAGCGTTTCACCGGGTACTGGCGCACTCCAGTTCCTGCCGAACTGGCTTCCGCACTCAGATCAGCTTGCCCGGGTTCATGATCGCGAGCGGGTCCAGCGCCAGCTTGAGGGTCCGCATCATGCCCAGTTCTGCCGGGCTCTTGGTCTGCGCCAGTATCTGGCGCTTGAGCTGGCCAATACCGTGTTCCGCCGAAATTGAACCGTCCATTTCAAGCACAAGGGCATGGATGAGCGCGTTGATTTCCTCCCGCCGCGATAGGAACGCCTCGGTATCCGCACCGACCGGCTGCGAGATATTGTAGTGCAGGTTGCCATCACCCAAATGGCCGAAGGCGCAGATGCGGCTGTCGGGCAGCACTTCGCGGATGATCACTTCGGCGCGTTGCAGGAACTGCGGCACCAGGTGCACCGGCACGGAAATGTCATGCTTGATCGAACCCCCCTCGGGTTTTTGCGCACCTGGCATCTGTTCGCGGATGGACCAGAGCTGGTTCTGGCGCGCAATCGAACCAGCCAGCACTGCATCCTCTGCGACAATCCCGGCTTCATACGCCTCGGTCAGTATTCCTTCGGCCAGTTCGGTGGCATCGGCCTGCGAGCGGCCTGATGAAATCTCGAGAAGCACGTTCCAGGGATGGCGCTTCGCCAGCGGGTCCTGCAGGCCGCTGCCATGTTTCAGGGCGAACTCAAGACCGATTGCTGGCATGAGCTCGAACGATGTCAAGGCTGGCCCGGCCTGACTGAGCGCAATGTTGAGAAGTGAAAGTGCCGCTTGAGGCGAATTCAGTCCGACGAAAGCGACTTCCCGTCCCCTTGGCATGGGAAACAGCTTCAGCACCGCAGCCGTGATGATGCCCAGCGTGCCTTCCGAGCCGATGAACAGGTTGCGCAGGGAATAGCCGCTATTGTCCTTCTTGAGCCGTCTGAGACCACTCCAGATCTCGCCGCTGGGCAGCACGACCTCCAGCCCCAGCACCAGATCGCGCGTATTGCCGTAGGACAGAACCGCTGTGCCTCCGGCATTGGTGGCGATATTGCCGCCTATCTGGCAGGAACCCTGGGAGGCGAGTGAAAGCGGAAACAGCAGGTCGTGGGCAGCAGCGACTTGCTGAACATTCTGCAGCAAGACACCTGCTTCCACGGTCAGGGTCTTGCCTTCGACATCCACCTCGCGAACCCTGTTCATGCGTTCCAGGCAGACTACAACCTGATTGCCGCTCGCATCAGGCGAGCCGCCTGCCGCATGACCGGTATGCCCACCCTGAGGCACCAGCGCAGTGCGGGTTTCTGCTGCCAGTTTCACGATCTGCGAAACCTGCATTGTGGAATTGGGCTTGAGAACGAGGGGCGTTACCCCATGAAGAATGCCGCGATTCTCCTGTGTGTAGCGCGCCAGGTCTTCAGGTGGCGTGAGAGCATGGGCTCGACCTGTAATCGCAATGAACTGTTCGATCAGTTTGGCATCGATTGTCATGTCAGTCTCTTGGTGCTGCTGCACGCCGCAGCCTGTCGTTGATCGCCATGCCCAGCCCCTTCTCTGGGATGGGTTCCACGCAGATCAACCGGGCTCCATGCTCATCCAGCATCTTCAGCATCCTGTAGAGATTGGCTGCCGCCTCGCGCAAATCCCCCCTTTCGGAAAGATTGACGCTGCGCACAGCCTCCCTTCGATCCTTTTCCGTTTCATCGCCAAAGGCAAGCAGCGACGCGCCGGCAGGACAGGCAAAGACGTCCAGCCGAACAGGCGCATCGGGAGCATAGTGACTGGCCAGCATGCCCGGCGCCTGAACAGGTCCGCCGGATTGGGCCAGTTCAACCGGCAGGCCTGAAGCCTGCGTCAGCTCTTCTACCGTGATGGCACCAGGCCGCAGCAGAACGATGCGCGTGTCCTCGACTTTCGCGATGGTCGATTCAAGCCCGACTTCGGCTGATCCGCCATCAAGCACGAGCAGCGACTCGCCGGGAAACTCCTTCGCCACATGGGCGGCTGTGGTGGGGGAAATCCTGCCGGAACGGTTCGCACTGGGAGCGGCAAGTGGTCTTCCCAGGCTCCCGATGATCGCGCATGATGCACCCGCAGGCTGGCGTATCGCGACCGAGTCGAGGTCAGCCGTCACCAGGTCATGAATTCCCGCATCCGCTTGCAGGGGCACGACCAGCGTTAGGGGGCCCGGCCAGAATCGTTTTGCAAGTGCCAGCGCCGGGTCGCTGAAGACGCCGATACGCCTGGCCATTTCCAGCCCGCTGACATGGCAGATGAGTGGATTGAACCTTGGCCGCCCCTTCATTTCGAAGATGCGCGCGACTGCCTCGCCCGACGTTGCATCGCCTGCCAGGCCGTACACGGTCTCGGTCGGGATGGCGACGCAACGTGCGGCGCGCAATTCGGCCAACGCGCGCGCCATGGCTTTCTCATCGCTTATCGGCAGGATTTCGGGCAAATGCAGGCGGCTCCTGTTATCTCGCCATAGGCTATAGGGTGCAGGCGCTGGCAGGCGCAAGGCTAGGAAATTGGATCAGCGAAAAAATCGTGCAACACTCTGCCTGCACAAAGATGCTGTGGCGCAGGCGAAAGAATTGACGTTTACGTAAAAAGGAATTATTCGGGCACTGCCTGATGCCGTATCGAGAGGGAGAATTTGCATGTATCGCGCGCCTGTTTCCGAAATTGCCTTTGCGCTGAAGCGTGTTGCCGGACTTGGGGAAGGGCTGGAGCAGGCGAAGTTCGGGGATCTGAGTGAGGATCTCGTGGACGCCATCCTTGAAGAAGCGGGCAAGTTCGCGACTGAAGCCGTGGCCCCGCTGAACAAGGTGGGAGATGCGCACGGCACCCCGCTCAAGGACGCAGTGGTTACCACCGCGCCAGGCTGGAAGGAAACCTACAAGGCCTGGTGTGAGGCGGGTTGGAACGCGATAGCAGGACCGGAAGAATATGGCGGGCAGGGCCTGCCAGCGATGTTGGCCGTGGCGGCCGCAGAAATGTGGAATTCGGCCTCGATGGCCTTCGGCCTTGGCCCCCTGCTGACAATTGGAGCGGTAGAAGCGCTCGACAAGCATGGCTCGCAGGAACTCAAGGGTATCTTTCTCGAAAAGCTTGTCTCCGGCGAATGGATGGGCACCATGAACCTGACCGAGCCCCAGGCCGGTTCGGACCTCAACGCGCTCAAGGCCAGGGCGGAGCGCGCTGGCGACGGCACCTACCGGATTTTTGGCCAGAAGATTTTCATCACCTATGGCGAGCACGACATGACGGAGAACATCTGTCATCTGGTTCTTGCCCGACTGCCGGATGCGCCAGCAGGGACGCGCGGCATTTCGCTGTTTCTGGTCCCGAAGTTCATGGTCAACGCAGACGGCAAGCCGGGTGAGCGCAATGACGTGTTCTGCAGTGGCGTCGAGCACAAGCTAGGCATTCATGGCAGCCCGACATGCACCATGATCTATGGCGATGGATTTGGCGGCAGGGAACCAGGGGCGATCGGTTACCTGATCGGCGAGGAAAATCGCGGCCTGGCCTGCATGTTCACGATGATGAACAATGCGCGCCTCAATGTCGGCATCCAGGGGGTCGCCATCGCTGAAGCTGCCTATCAGCATGCGCTGTCCTATGCGCGCGAAAGACGGCAGGGACGGGCGCCCGGTGCCGTCGGTGACGGCATGAGCCCGATCATCGAGCACCCTGATGTTGCGCGTAATCTGCTGACAATGAAATCCCATGTCCAGGCAGCACGTGCGCTCTGCTACTCTTGCGCCCATGCGCTCGACATGGCCCGCATGGGCAGCGCGGACGATGCGAAGGTCTGGGCCGAAAGGGCAAGCCTTCTCACGCCTTTGGCAAAGGCCTTTTCAACCGATATCGGCGTGGATGTTGCTTCGCTGGGCGTCCAGATTCACGGTGGCATGGGTTTCGTCGAGGAAACCGGCGCAGCGCAATTCCTGCGCGATTCACGCATCAATCCGATCTACGAAGGAACGAACGGCATCCAGGCGATTGACCTTGTGACCCGCAAGCTGCCCCTGGCAGGTGGCGACACGCTGCGCGCCTATCTTGCCGAACTTCAGGGCATCTGCGACGGCGTTCGCGGAGCCAACCACCCGGAATTCGGCAACACTGCCGCAAAGCTCGACAGCGCGCTTGGCGAAGTTTCAAGGACCGCCGACTGGCTCCTGAAATGTCTGGCGGATGGCAAGATGGAAGCCGCCCTGGCAGGCGCCACGCCTTTCCTGCGTCAGTTCAGCCTGGCCGCAGGTGCAGCTTACCTCGCAAAGGCAGGTCTGTCCGATACCGGCAGAGCAGGGCTTGCACGTTATTTTGCCGAAAACTTCCTCGATGAATGTGCTGCCCTGAGCGAACGTGTGTGCAATGGCGGGGAAAGCCTGCTGGCGGCCAGATCGCTGCTGGACGTGGCGTAAGGAAAGAACATGGACAAGCATATTGAAGTTGCCGCTGGATCGGGCGTTCTTACGGTTCGCATCAATCGGCCCGACAAGAAGAATGCCCTGACATCTTCCATGTATGGCGCGCTGGCTGAAGCGCTCGACAAGGCGGCTGAGGATGAAGCCATCCGCGCGACCCTCATTCTGGGTGTGCCGGGAGCCTTCAGTTCCGGCAACGACATCGGCGACTTCCTGCAGGTCGCCATGAGTGGCCAGCGTGGCTCGATGGCCGTCTTCGATTTTCTCGAACGCATCATCATGGCTCGCAAGCCCGTTGTGGCCGGCGTCGATGGCCTGGCAATCGGTGTGGGCGTGACGATGCTGATGCATTGCGACCATGTCGTCACGTCCACCAGCAGCACATTCAAGACGCCTTTTGTCGACCTAGGCCTGTTGCCGGAAGCCGGTTCGAGCCTGATCGGTCCGCAGATCATGGGGCATCACAGGGCGTTTGCGATGTTGGCGATGGGTGAAACCTTCAGCGCGGACGAGGCGCGCGAAGCCGGACTCGTCAACCGCGTCGTGGCACAGGAAAAGCTGGAAGTAACCGCCATGGCGGCAGCCGCTGCAATCGCGGCAAAGCCGCCAATTGCTCTGGCGCAATCGCGCGAACTCATTCGCGGGGATCGCAGTCCGGTGCTCACACGCATGCGCGAAGAGGCGAAGCTTTGGGAGGCACGTCTGGCATCAGACGAAGCCAAGCAGGCGTTCATGGCTTTCATGAGCAGGGGCCAGAAGAAAGTCGGTTGACCTCTAGCGCTCCAGCAGCGCTACGGCTTCCAGGTGCGGCGTAAAGACAAACTGGTCAATCGGGGTGATCGACCTTATCGCGAAGCCGCCTTCCATCAGGATGGCGAGATCGCGCGCCAGGGTCTTGGGATTGCACGAAACGGCGCAGATCCGCTTGACCTTCGACATGGCCAGTTCCCGGCATTGGGCTTCCGCCCCGGCGCGTGGCGGATCAAAGACAGCCCCATCGAATGCTTCGAGTTCGCCTGCCGTCATCGGTCTTCTGAAAAGGTCCCGTTTTTCCCATGTCAGTTTCTTGAGCCTGCCGCCGGTTTCCCGCCAGGCCCTGCCAAGGGACTCAAGGGCCGGAGCATCGAACTCGGTGCAGTGAACCTGGGCGGACGCGGCCAGACGCAACCCAAAGGTTCCATGACCACTGAACAGATCGGCAACCCGTTTCGATTGTCTGAGATGGTTGCACACCAGGTCAGCAATCCGAGTTTCCGCACCCTTGACGGCCTGGGCAAAAGCCCCGGGAGGCGGTGTCACGCGGCTGAGCCCTGTTTCCAGAATGGGGCGATGGGGTTCGATGAGAACTTCACCATTGAGGGAAAGGCGGGCAAGCCCTGACGCGCCCACAAGGGTAATTGCCTGCATGCGCATAGCGTCGGTTGTCTTGATGCCATTGTTCACCGAAACGTCGAGACCATTGTCGCAGGCAAGAACCGCGATCTTGATGACATCCTTCTTGCTGGCAAGTATCTTTGCCAGTTCCCGCAACAGGCCAAGCTGCGCGACAATCTCCGGAATGAGAACCGGGCACTCTTCGATTGAAACGATCCGGTTGGAACCCTTGCGCGTGAAGCCCAGCAGGATCGAACCACCAGCGCGGATCGCGGTGAAAACGACGCGCCGTCTCAGCCCCGCACCAAACGCAACCGGTTCTTCGAGCGTGACGCTGATATTCTCGCGCTCGAGTGCTGTACGCAGCAGGCCGCATTTCCAGTCGAGATAGGCTTGCCTTTCAAGATGCTGGAGCTGGCAACCGCCGCATGTGCCGAAATGGCGACAGATCGGCTCGATCCGTTTGGGAGAGGCAACCGCAATTTCTGGCAATCCGGCCTGCGCCGGCACAACGCTTTCGCCAGGCAGGGCAAACGGCACATGCAAAGGACCCGATGGCGTCAGCGCAACACCATCGCCAAGCGCGCCGAGCTCCACGATTTCCAGCCGATCCTTCATAAGCGCTTCATCCCTGCGATGAGCCATTCCCTGTTGCCATCGCCCCCGGTGATCGGAGAGGGCATGAGTTGGACGCCCTTCCAGCCATCCATGCTGCCAAGCCAGTTGAAAAGATTCTCGGCTGAGGCTTTTGCAGCGGCTTCATCGCGCACGATGCCGCCTTTCGCGACCAGTTCGCGCCCGACTTCGAATTGCGGCTTTACCAGAAAGATGCCCTGCGCACCGGGAGCAGCGAGGTGAAGCGCAGGCGGCAATGCCAGCTTGAGCGAGATGAAGCTGACATCACTGACAAGAAATTGCGGCGCTTCACCGCCAAGATGATCGGTTGTCAGGTCGCGCGCATTGACGCCTTCAATGTTGCGCACGCGCGGGTCATCGCGCAATCCGTCTGCCAACTGGTCATGGCCGACATCAAGCGCAAGCACCTGGCGTGCACCATGCTCCAGCAGAACCTGGGTGAAGCCCCCGGTTGAAGCACCGATATCTAGCGCAATCCTGCCCGCAGGGCTGTAGCCTGTCTGGGCGATCGCTTCCTTCAGCTTGAGTGCGGCACGCGAAACATAGGCAGCCGCAGCATCCTCGATCACGATCACATCGTCAGGGCCGACGGGCTGCGAATGCCTCAGGCACACCTGGCCGTTCACCTGGACACAGCCGCGCGCTACAGCATCGCGCGCCCGGCTTCTGCTGGGATAGCGTCCCTGTTCCTGCAGATATTGATCCAGTCGTGTTCTGGTTGGGCTGGCCATCGCAATGCAATGCGATGGCATCACGCAAAAGGCAAGCTGCAACTCAGCGCGTGTAACGCAGACCCTTGGCGAACTCGTCGCGAAGCCCTGGCAGAAGCAGGAAGGACATGCGTGGCCGCCGCACAGTGGACCCGGTCATGATCGGGTCAACGCCAGCAGGAACTTCCTTGTCGTTGAGAACGATTGGCGGGAGACGCTCTGCTTCCACCTGATGGTTGACGTTCCTCCGCGCCGGTATGCGCGTTGCCGGTGGTTCAATTCGAACCTTCACGCTGGCAATCGCCTGATCGTGCTCGAAACCACCACGCAGGTCTCCGAGCTTTTCTGCGGCCTTGCGCGCAGCCGCCCGTTCAATGCTCTGATCATATTCAGGCCAGTCACCGGCAAAGGCTGATGCAGTCGAAACGAGAGCGGTGCACGCCAGCAGGCCGATCACGACAGGTTTTGAAATACGCATGACAGTCCCCCTTGTCGGGGAGTCATTGTGCTGCGACTTGCTTAGGGAAGGGGTAAGAAACCTGGTTAAGAAAATCTAAAAACAGGTTGCAATGAAACCGGCCAGGCCCTGGAGATAGATCGCTTCACCGTACTGCAGCCACGCCCAGGCGAGACCGCCCAAAAGCAGCCCCACGCCGGATGCGACGAGAAACATTACCATTGGCTTCGTGCCATTTTGTTCCCGCAGGTTCATATCAGCCATTTTCGATCAGCCGCCTGATCTTGGCAAGGGCAGTTTCCGCGTCCTCGCCCCAGGCGATGGTTCCCGAGAATGTGCCATCGCCATGCATGAGATAGACGGTCGCGGTATGATCTATCGTGTAATCGCCATCATCCAGCGGAACCTTGCGCGCGAACACCTTGTAGGCCTTCTTGATGACCTCAACCTGTTCAACGCTGCCTGTCAGCGCAGTGATCCGCGGGTCGAACGCCTTCACATACTCGTCGAGAACATCGGCGGTGTCGCGTTCCGGATCGACGCTGACAAAATAGATCGCAACCCGGTCGGCATCAGCACCCAGTTTTTCCAGCCATCCACTTGCCTCGAACAGAGTCGTTGGACAGACTTCAGGACAATGGGTAAAGCCGAAAAAGATCAGGTGCGGCTTGCCCACGATCTGCTTGTCGCCAAAGGGCGTTCCATCGGTACGCGCCATTTCGAACGGGCCGCCCACCGTTGCGCCAGCCATCTTGCGGATTTCCGTGCTTCCGCCGAGCCAGCTGTAGGCGAGAAAGCCGGAAACGCAGGCAACCAGCAGCCAGGCAACGATGCGGACGGTTTTCATGATGGATCCAGCGGTTCCGTACCTGCGGCCTTGCCATCAGCGCCCTGGCGAATTTTTTCCACCTTGGCTTCCGCAGCGCCCAGAAGCTTCTGGCAATGCTCACGCAACAACTCGCCGCGCTCGTAATGGCTGATCGACGCTTCCAGCGCGACATTGCCCTGTTCCAGACTGTCCACGATTGTCTCGAGCTCTTTCAGCGCCTGCTCGAAGCTCATCGCGGCGATGTCGCTATTGTCTCTGTCGTTCGCCATGTCGTTTCCTCGCCAGGTTCATCCATGCATCATGCGATTTACATGTGCCGCAGCCGACTCTGCAAGACCTTGCAGATCATAGCCACCCTCAAGCAGGCTGACGATCCGGTCGTCGCAATGCCTTGCCGCCAGGTCCATGATCTTGCCGGTTGCCCAGTCAAAATCCTTGTCCGTGAGGCGCAACCCGGCAAGCGGATCACGGATATGCGCATCAAAGCCAGCCGAAATCAGAATGAGGTCCGGCGCGAAATTGTCTACCGCGGGCAGAATACGGCTGTTGAAGGCTTCCCGGAAATGCTCGCCATCGTCGCCATCGCGCAAGGGAGCGTTCCATATGTTCCCGGCCCCCGTTTCCGAAAGCGCACCGGTGCCGGGATAAAGCGGCATCTGATGGGTTGAAGCGAAAAGTACGGTCTCGTCATCCCAGAAGATGTCCTGCGTTCCATTGCCGTGGTGAACATCGAAGTCGATGATGGCTACCCGCTCCGCGCCATGCAACTTCTGCGCATATCGCGCAGCTATCGCGACCGTGTTGACGAGGCAAAATCCCATCGCGGTTGTCTTCTCCGCATGGTGTCCAGGTGGTCGCATTGCGCAAAAGACATTGGTTGCCTGTCTGGTGAACACCGCGTCCACGCCCGCCATGGCGGCTCCGGTTGCCCTTAATACCGCATCCCATGTCCGGGGGCTGGCGCTGGTATCGCCGTCTATGCGCACGAGACCGTCATCGGGAATGAGTTGCTGCATCCGCGCAATGTGTGCCTGGGGATGAACCAGTGAAAACCAGTGCGCATCGGCTTCAGGTGCTTCCTGCCTGTCGAGCCTGTCAAAACGGTCATCCTCGAGCGCCTTGGCAATCGCGCGCAGGCGATCTGGCCGTTCCGGATGGCCAGGTGGCATGAGATGCTCCAGGCAAACTGGGTGATGGTAGAGGCGGGTGGGCAAGCGCGATTCCTTTGTTTTCATGTGGGCGTTGCGGGGCCACAGATCAACTGGCCATGGCGCGGTTCAAAGACGCGGCCTATTTGCGCGCAATCGTGTAGACCTTCCCGTTTTCAAGGCCCACGGTAAACGTGGTGGTCTGTCCGCTTCCGCTCGTTGCGATTGCCTTGTCGATGGGCGACGGCAGCGACACTGAAGCGATGTTGCGCACGCCGCTCTGTGTCAGTGCCGCAATGATGAGGGACTTTCTGTCATTGGAAGGCAGGGCCAGTTCCGCAACACCGTCACCGTCTGTGTCAGCAGCTGCAGCCAGCCGCAATTCAGTGGAACCGATAACATGATTGGAATAGCCCTGCGCGGCACCAAGCATGGTCAGGCGGCCATTGAGGTATCCAAGAAAGCCGAGCTTGCCGCCAATGTGCGGCGTCGCGACAAAGGCGATCTGCTGACCACCACCGCGCGCGAAGGGAGCAATGGCAGCAATGTTGAGCCATCGGTTCGGCCGACCGATGAACGGGGTCGAAACCACCTTGCGCAGCGTGTCGCCGGAAATCTCGAAAATAGCGATTGAAGCGCCTTCCGCCAGCGACGACAGAATCGTCACGACTTCCGAGCGGCCATCCCTGTCCAGATCGGCAATGCGCGGCGCAATGTCCTCGAACACCTCATAGGGTTCGAGCCGGTATGTGAGCTTGCGTCCGTTGCTGCGCTGGACGACAAGGGCGCCGCCCTCGGTCCGGTCACCAAGAACGCCATGCGCATACCGGTTCGTCGGCTGGCTGTACCAGGCTGCCGAGACGTCTCCTGTTTCCGCGACTGCTGTAAGCATGTGCGCGAAATTGCCGGGCGCTGCCTTGCGGGCTTCAGGCACGATCTCGGCTGGAAGCTTCGGCTTTTCGATCAACTCCGCCGTCCATCTGGACTGAGCCAGAGACGTGCCAGCGGTCAGGCCCAGCACTATCAATCCCAATACAATCCGCAGCATGGCGCAGCTCCGCCTCTATTCGATGAGGGTGGTCTTGACGATCTCGATGCCGAATCCCTCAAGACCAACATAGTGGCGTTCTCTCGAAGCAAGAACCTCGATCGACTGTATGCCCAGATCACGCAGGATCTGCGCGCCAAGGCCAATCTCCAGCCACTCATTTTCACGGCTCTTCGCGGTTTCGTGGCTTTCCTTTCCGCCCGCAGCCGTCGCGCGTCTTGCGACATGGGCCACGCCCACCGAACCCTCGCGCAGATAGACAACGACACCACGTCCGCGCTCGGCAAGGTTCCTGAGCGTCTTTTTCAGGACATCGCTTGCGCCGAAAGCATCATCGAGCACCGACTCGATCTGCATGCGTACCGGCACATCCTTGCCGTCGCGAATGTCGCCATAGACAACGGCGAGATGATGCATCGGGTCCCACGGCGTCTTGTAGGTAATCGCCAGAGCGGGGCCTGCCAGCGTCTCGACATCTGCTGAACCCAGGCGGGTGATCAGGCTTTCCTGCCGTTGGCGATAGGCAATGAGATCAGCCACAGAAACCTGCTTGAGGCCATGTCTGGCGGCAAATTCGGCCACCTGCGGGCCGCGCATCACCGAGCCGTCATCATTCATCAATTCGGAAATGACGCCGACCGGCGGCAATTGCGCCAGCCTGCAAAGATCAACCGCAGCCTCGGTATGCCCCGAGCGCATCAGCACGCCCCCTTCACGCGCTACCAGCGGGAAAATGTGGCCAGGACGCACAAAGTCTGCCGAACCGGCATTTGGGTTGGCCAGCGCGCGAACCGTGGATGTGCGTTCTTCCGCAGAAATGCCTGTGGTCGTGTCGTGCCGATAGTCAACGGATACGGTAAAGGCGGTCGCGTGGGGCGCATCATTCTCCGCCACCATCGGCGCAAGGTTCAGCCGGCGCGCTTCCGAAACGGTCATCGGCGCACACACGATGCCGCTCGTGTGGCGAATGATGAAAGCCATCTTCTCGGTCGAGCAGTGCACGGCAGCAACGATGAGGTCACCTTCGTTCTCGCGGTCATCGTCATCGGTCACGACAACGATCTCGCCAGCTTCAAAGGCGCGCAGTGCTTCGGCAACCCTTGCCTGATCGTAACTCATTATGTCCTCAAATCCTGCCGGTCTGGCCGCGATGCAGCAAATAGTGGTCGGCAATGGCACAGGCTACCATCGCCTCGCCAATTGGAACCGCGCGGATGCCCACGCATGGATCGTGGCGGCCCTTGGTGCGCACATCCACTTCCTCGCCCTTGGCAGTCACACCCTTTCGCGGTGTGAGGATGGAGGAGGTCGGCTTTACGGCAAAGCGGGCAACGACAGGCTGCCCAGTCGAAATGCCGCCCAGGATCCCGCCAGCATTGTTGGACAGGAACTGGACCTGGCCATCATTGCCCATGCGCATCTCGTCGGCATTTTCAACGCCGGTAATTGCTGCTGCTTCGAAGCCGTTGCCGATCTCCACGCCCTTGACCGCATTGATCGACATGAGATGGCCGGCAATGTCCTGGTCGAGTTTCGCGTAGATGGGCGCGCCAAGACCCGCTGGAACGCCTTCCGCGACCACTTCCACAACCGCACCCACCGAATTCTGCGAAAGACGAATGGCATCGAGATAGGCTTCCCACTCTTCAGCCATCTGACTGTCAGGGCAGAAGAAGGGATTGCGGTCCACCTCATCCCAATCCCAGCGCGACCGAACGATCCGCTTTTCACCGATCTGCACCAGTGCTGCGCGCACCACAAGTCCGGGGACAATCTTGCGGGCCAGTGCCCCGGCAGCCACACGCGCGGCGGTTTCCCGTGCCGAAGACCGCCCGCCGCCGCGATAGTCGCGGATGCCATACTTGACGTCATAGGTGTAGTCCGCATGTCCGGGTCGATACTGGTCCATGATCTCGGAATAGTCCTTCGACCGCTGGTCCGTGTTGCGGATCATCATGGAAATCGGCGTTCCGGTCGCAATCAGTGTCTGCGCGTTCTTGTCGTCCGGCATTACGCCGGAAAGGACTTCAACTGCATCGGGCTCGGAACGCTGTGTCGTGAAGCGGGACTGACCCGGTTTGCGCTTGTCAAGGAAGGCCTGGACCTCGGCGACGGTGAAGCGCAGTCCTGGCGGGCACCCGTCGATGACGCAGCCGAGCGCCGGCCCATGGCTTTCGCCCCAGGTCGTTACGCGGAACAGGTGGCCGAACGTGTTGAAAGACATGGCGGTACCGGATTGCTTTGCGCACCCTGATAAGGCGCGCATCCGTGGGCGTCAATGACTTGGTGAATTCACGCGGCGAGCCCTGGCCGGGCGATCATATCATCGTCTCGCTGCCCGGCTGCCAGACCATCACCCGGTCCTGCGGAAACGCATAGCTTGCCGCTTCCTCCGGTTCGATGCCAAGCAGGTGGCGGCGCAGCACCCGACCTACCACGCCATGCGCGCACACGATGCTGTCGCATTCGAGTGAAAGATACCAGGGCAATATCCGCTCAAGCACCATCGCATGGCTTTCCCCGCCTTCCGGCTGGTATTGCCAGCGATTGTCCTTGCGATAGCGGTGTTCTTCCGGTGAAGCAGCCTTGAACTCGGGCAGGGTGGTGCCTTCCAGCACGCCATAGGAAGCTTCGATCAGGCGATTGTCCACGGCATAAGCCATGGGATCGAGACCCATTTGTGTACGCACGATCTCCATGGTCTCGCGAGATCGACCGAGCGGGCTGGAAATGAACTGGAAGCCTTCGCCCTGTCCAACCAGTTCCCGAAGCTTCTGCCCATTGGCGCGCGCCTGCTCGCGACCATGCGCGTTCAGCGCAATGTCCTGCTGGCCCTGGAACCGCAGTTGCGAATTCCAGTCGGTTTCGCCATGGCGAAAATAGATGAGTTTCGGCGGGGTCATCAGCCGTCCCGACAAGCCTTCCTGGGCGGAGCGCTATTCGTCCTTGAGTACGGAAATGTCGGGCGCATCCACGGCCTTCATGCCGACCGTGTGATAGCCCGAATCGACATGATGGACTTCCCCGGTCACACCGCGCGAAAGCTCGCTGACCAGATAGAGCGCGGCGTCGCCAACCTCGTCGATTGTCACGGTGCGCCGCAGAGGGGAATTATATTCGTTCCATTTCAGGATATACCGGAAGTCGCCAATGCCCGAGGCAGCCAGTGTCTTGATCGGACCGGCCGAAATGGCGTTGACGCGGATATTCTTGGGGCCGAGGTCAACGGCAAGATATTTCACCGAAGCTTCGAGCGCGGCCTTGGCTACACCCATGACATTGTAATGAGGCATGACTTTTTCGGCGCCGTAATAGGTCAGCGTGAGAACCGAACCACCGTCGCTCATCAGTTTTTCAGCGCGCTGCGTCACAGCCGTCAGCGAATAGACCGAAATGTCCATAGTGCGCCGGAAATTGTCCGAACTCGTATCGACATACCTGCCGGTCAGTTCGTCCTTGTCGGAAAATGCGATCGCATGAACCAGGAAGTCGAGCCGTCCCCATTTCTTCTCGAGATGGGCAAATGCTGCATCTATGCTTTCTGGCACCGTCACGTCGCAGTCGCCAGCCAGGATCGCTCCAAGCTCGTCCGCCAGGGGTTCCACGCGCTTCTTCAGCGCATCTCCCTGCCAGGTGAGTGCCAGCTCGGCACCGGCCTTGGCACAGGCATTGGCAATGCCCCAGGCGATAGACCGCTTGTTGGCAACGCCCATGATGAGGCCCTTCTTGCCTGCCAGCAACCCGTTGCTACCTGCCATTTTCCCGTCTCCAACGATGATCTGCGTGGGGTAGGGCGATATTGCACAATGAAATCCAGCCCGCAAGCCAATCTCAGCCTGCAAGCGAAATCACCGTAAACGGCCAAGGATGCCTTCACACGCCGTGCGGCTGCTCCTTGCCACCCATTCGCCGCGCCAGTGCTTCCAGTTCACTGCGTTGCTCATCGGGCAGGATAATCAGCACGCTGACCATCAGATCACCATGGCCGCCACCCTTCTTCGGCAGCCCCTTGCCGCGCAGGCGGAAGGTCTTGCCGGAACTCGTCCAGGGAGGGATCGTCAGCGATATTCTGCCATCCAGCGTGTCGATCGCGATCTTCCCGCCTTCGATTGCGGTAAGGAGCGGAAGCTGGGCATCACTGCGCAAATCCGTTCCCTCGACGCGAAACCGCGCATCGCCAATCATCGCCAGCGTGACAAGCGCATCACCCGGTTGCATTCCTGGCCGATGGACGCCCTGTCCGGCAAGGCGGATGGTTTGGCCGTCCCTTGCTTCCGGCGGGATCGAGAAGGAAAGCTGCTTTCCATCGGGAAGCGTGACATTGGCCTTGCCGCGCGCAAGATCTTCCACGCTCACCCGAGCGCTGAGCTTTATGTCAGCCTGTGCGGGCCGTTGGGCACGCTGGGCTCCAGCCGCCTGGCCGCCGAATGCGCCGCCAAAGAATTCCTTGAGCACATCTTCCGCGCCGGAAAATCCCTGGTTCGCGAATGGATTGCCGCCAGCCTGGCGACGGCCGCGCTGAGCGCCGCCCGAAAAGCCTTCGAACGGATTACCGCCGCCGAAACCTTCGAAACCGGTGAAGCGAGGTTTTCCCTCCGCATCGATCTCGCCACGGTCGAACTGTTCGCGCTTCGCCTTGTCGCCAAGCAATTCGTAGGCGCGATTTGCTTCGCCAAATCTTTCCTTTGCCCGGGGGTCATCCCGGTTCTGGTCGGGATGGTACTTCTTTGCCAGTTTGCGGAAAGCCGCCTTTATGTCTTTCTCGCTGGCGGTTTTGGAGACCCCGAGCACCTGATACGGATCACGCATGGTGCCACCTTGTTGTTGATGTCTGTCTTGGCCCTTCGCAACCGGATAGCACGCAAATTCGCGAGCCGCCCGTCGATTCGGGTTGCTGTTGGAAAGAATATGGGAATTTTATTGCCGCGATTCCACTGTTGCGGATCGCATGAAGCGCATCAATCGCGCAGGAACCAGGAAAGCACCCAGAATCCGGCCCGAAGTTCACATGTCTCGCCATTGTAAAGCGAGATGCCCATGAAGCTGTCGACCGTTGTCTGGAATTTCTTGCACTTCTGTCCGTGGCTTCCGACGAACTTGTCGATGGCGGTAATCGTGCCGCGGTTTCCCGTGTCAGGGTTCGACCAGGCGAGCGCGCTTGTGTCTGGTGTCGATGACTCGGCGCCCGCAACGACATCCTTGATCAGTTCGGCATCGGTACTGTCGATACCTTCCGCCTTGACCGGCTTGGCAATGGAAGAGGTAACCAGGGCGGGTTCGCCGTCAAAGCCCGACATGGTCTTGCCAAGCGAGCAGGCCGTGAGACCAGCTGCCAGTGCGCACAACAAGGCCGCCCTTGGCAGTCCGGTCTTGAGTATTCCCGCATTAGCGTTAGTTTCGGCGAGAATTTCCGCCGGTTCCGCGTGTCCCATCGTCAGCCCCAAACAATACAAAGATGGCTTGATGGTCCCGATGATCCCGGAACAGGGTTAAGAAAGGATGATCACTTGCACGATAACCCGATGAAAAATTTCGCGGATTGGCTCGAACAGGCGGAAAAGCAGGAGTCCAACGACCCCTCCGCCATGGCACTGGCCAGTGTCGATGAGGACGGATTGCCAAACGTTCGAATGGTGCTGATGCGCCGTTTCGATGACAATGGAATTGTTTTCTTCACCAACTTCGAAAGCCAGAAGGGCACCGAAATCCTGGCGTCCGGCAAGGCCGCAGCCTGTTTCCACTGGAAAAGCCTTCGCAAGTCAGTGCGTTTTCGCGGCCCCGTGGAAACAGTGAAGGACGAGGAAGCGGACGATTACTTCCATTCACGACCAAGGGGCAGCCGTATCGGTGCCTGGGCTTCGAGACAGTCTCGTGCACTGGAAAGCCGTTTCGCGCTCGAAAAGGAAGTGGCCCGCTACACCGCAAAGTTCGGTCTTGGTGAAATTCCACGGCCAGACTACTGGTCGGGCTTCAGAATACGTCCTGTTTCAATTGAATTCTGGAGCGATGGCCAGTTCAGACTGCACGACCGGATACGCTATGACCGGCCGCATCCCGATGGCGAATGGCAGGTGAGCCGCCTCTATCCATGAGTACAAGGCGGTGCGCCGCTGCTTTCAGACGCCCGTGCCACCCACTGTGACAGCGTCCATGCGCAATGTGGGCTGGCCGACACCGACCGGCACGCCCTGGCCATTCTTGCCGCACATGCCCACGCCCTTGTCCAGTTCCAGATCGTTGCCGATCATGGAGATGCGCTTCATCGCCTGCGGGCCATTGCCGATGAGATTTGCCCCTTTCACGGGTTCGCAGACCTTGCCATTGCGGATGCGGTAAGCCTCGGTGCAATTGAAGACGAATTTTCCTGACGTGATGTCGACCTGTCCGCCACCGAACGAAACGGCATAGATGCCGTCCTTGAGCGAGGCGATGATTTCACCGGGCTCGCGATCACCCGCCAGCATGTAGGTGTTGGTCATGCGCGGCATCGGCTCATGGGCATAGGACTGGCGCCGCCCGTTTCCCGTGGGCTGCATGCCCATCAGGCGGGCATTCTGTCTGTCCTGCATGTAGTTGACGAGTTTGCCGTCCTCGATCAGCACCGTATTTTCGCAAGGCGTGCCTTCATCGTCGACCGTCAGTGAGCCGCGCCGCTCGGCAATCGTGCCGTCATCAACAACGGTTACGCCGGGAGCGGCGACCTGTTCTCCGAGCAGACCACTGAAGGCAGAAGTTTTCTTGCGGTTGAAATCGCCTTCAAGGCCATGGCCGACTGCCTCGTGCAGCATGACGCCAGGCCAGCCGGGACCGAGCACCACGTCGAAAGTGCCAGCCGGCGCGGCTACCGCGTCAAGATTGACGAGCGCCTGGCGCAAGGCTTCATCGACTGCGTGCTTCCAGCTTTCCTCCGTCACGAATTCGCCGAAGCCCTTGCGCCCTCCCATCCCATAGGAACCTGTTTCCTGCCGCTCGCCATCACCAACGACAACGGAAACATTGATGCGCACCAGCGGCCTGATATCGCGCACAAGGTGCCCGTCTGCCCGCAGGATTTCCACCGCCTGCCAGCTCGCGCCGACAGAGGCCGTGACCTGGCGAACCTTGCTGTCGCTTTGGCGCGCATAGGCATCAATTTCCTCCAGCAGGCGAACCTTGTCTTGGAAACTGGGAAATCCGATCGGATTTTCATCGCCATAAAGATGACGGTTCGTGCGCCCCGGGGCTTCGGCATAATTCGCGTTTCGCCCGCCACGTACACTTGCAACGGCCTCCGCTGCGCGCTTGAGGGCAGCCACCGAAAGATCGCCGGAATGGGCGTAGGCAGAAACTTCGCCCGAAACTGCGCGCAGACCAAAGCCGCGATCAGTGGCAAAACTGCCGGTCTTCAGCTTGCCATTGTCGAAGACGAGACCTTCCGACTGGCCATATTCGAGGAAAAGCTCGCCATCTTCACAACCGGCAAGCGCTTCACCCACAATTTTCTGGATGGTTGCCTGGTCCGCGTCGAACTGTTCTAGCAGGTTGGACTGGTCGCTCATTTCCATCTCCGCAGGCAAGTCTGGCTTTACTTGAGATTCGCATAGGCTTCCGAGAAGCCTGTCAGGTCAACCGGGATTCCAATTCCCTCTTCGGGAGAAGGGAATACCTTGAAGATCGCGACCTTGCCCTTGCGCAAGGTTTCAAGCAGCTTTTCGTCGATCTCCACGTCCGCCCAGCAACCATCCTGGAAACAGCGCACGAAGAAGGCGGTACCGATCTTCTGCTCGTCAATTTCCAGACCTACGCCGGTCGGCAGAAGAACGCCCAGTGGAGCCTGGATGCGCAGCAGGTCGCCCTTGCGGTCTGCAGGGCGAAGCATCGTGATGGACAGACCCAGTTCGGGTCGCTTTTCATCCTGGACGCTTTGATGCATGCCGCACTGTTCGGATTTCGCACCAGGCGGTGTCTCGCAGATGATCTTCCAGAAGCCATGCTCCGAAGCCACCCGAACCTGGGCGCCTGCATCCTGCGCCAATGCAGGTGCAAGCAAAATGGCGAGCAGGGCAGCAGCGCCTGCCTGGCGCAGGCTTCTGATTCGCCTGCTTGCGAGAATTTCCTTGTGCATCATGAACAAACTTCCGTTTAGGTCGAATCAGGACATAGTATCAGAAGGCCGCCACGTCCACAGGCGACAGGCGGTGCTCACTGGCAGGCGATCCGGGCCATTTTGCGGCCATTCATGAAGCCAGCAAGTGCGGTTTGGCCAAGGGTTCCTGACAGGGTGATGCGAGATAACCGTCCTTGACGAGGATCAAACGTGCAAAAATGCCGCATAGCCGGTCGCCTAGTGGACGTTGCGGCGATCAAACCGTTATGATTTGAACAGACACAATCGGGAAAGGATTCCGCTCGCGTGCCGTTATCGGCGCATCTGGAATCGATGGGCACCGGAAAATCGTATTTTCCGGCAATTGAACGGGAGAAATCAGCGTGATGAGACTTGTCACGGCCTTGGCCGCTTTCTTGGCCTTCATATCAACTGCGGCGTCCTCACTTGCTGATCAGCCGCGCGATTGGCAGATCTGGCATCAGGAACCGGCGACCGACATAATGGCTCGCATCGTCTGGTTCGACAAATATACATTCTATTTCATCGTGCCGATCACGATCTTCGTGCTGTTCTTGCTGCTCTACGTGATGGTGCGCTTCCGCAAGGGTGCCAATCCCGTCCCGTCCAGGAACAGCCACAACACGTTGATCGAAGTGATCTGGACCGTCGCACCGATCATCATTCTGGTGATGATTGCCGTGCCGTCCTTCGACCTGCTCAACCGCCAGCTCCTGCCCGATGAAGAGCCGAAGCTCACCATCAAGGCAACAGGCTACCAGTGGTACTGGGGGTATGAATACCAGGATGAAAGCGGCATTTCGTTCGACTCCATCATGATGCAGGAGAATGAACGCGACGCCACCGGCAAGACCGACAAGGCTGTCTATCCCCGCCTGCTGGCTGTCGACAACGAAGTCGTGGTTCCCGTCAATGCCATGGTTCGCGTTCTGGTGACTGCTGCCGACGTCCTTCACTCGTTCACTATTCCCGCTTTCGGGTTCAAGATGGACGCAGTTCCCGGCCGTATCAACGAAACCTGGTTCAAGGCCGAACGTGAAGGCCTGTATTACGGCCAGTGCTCGGAGCTTTGCGGCAGGGATCACGCCTTCATGCCGATCGCGTTCCGCGTCGTGAACGAGGCGCAGTACCAGGCCTGGAAGGCCAGGGCGGCGTCCGACCTCGAAGGTGCGAACAAGGACCTCATGGCTCAAGTTGATGCTGCGCGCAGCATCAAGCTTGCCGGCAACTGATTTTGACAACGGCCGCCTGGCGGTCATCTGGAATAATGTGAAGGAGATACAACATGGCAGCAGGTTACGCAGCGCATGATGCGCACGACCACAAGCCCAGTTTCTTCCGCCGCTGGTTCTTTTCCACGAACCACAAGGATATCGGGACACTCTATCTGGGCTTTGCCATTCTCATGGGCGTCCTGGGCGGCATCCTGTCCGTCGCAATGCGTGCCGAGTTG
The DNA here is from genome assembly GCA_049289295.1 of Rhizobiaceae bacterium. Taxonomy (GTDB): domain Bacteria; phylum Pseudomonadota; class Alphaproteobacteria; order Rhizobiales; family Rhizobiaceae; genus BOKV01. Next base: position 113,735 of record JBATLL010000035.1, on the reverse strand, counting down.
CAGGAACCCGGCATGCAGGTCTTTACCAACCCGCACACGTTCAACGTGTTCGTGACGGCGCACGGCCTCATCATGGTCTTCTTCATGATCATGCCGGCACTGATCGGCGGCTTCGCCAACTGGATGGTGCCGATCATGATCGGTGCGCCGGACATGGCCTTCCCGCGCATGAACAATATCTCTTTCTGGCTCCTGCCACCGGCCATCATCATGCTGGTGCTTTCCATGTTCGTGGAAGGTCCGGCAGGCGCAAACGGCGTTGGCGGCGGCTGGACGGTCTATCCGCCACTTTCGACCAGCGGACAGCCCGGCCCGGCAATGGATTTCGCGATCCTCTCGCTGCATATTGCAGGTGCTTCGTCGATCCTGGGTGCCATCAACTTCATCACCACGATCTTCAACATGCGCGCGCCCGGCATGACGCTGTTCAAGATGCCGCTCTTCGCATGGTCGGTGCTTGTCACAGCATTCCTGCTGCTGCTCTCGCTGCCGGTTCTGGCTGGTGCCATCACCATGCTGCTTACCGACCGCAATTTCGGCACGGCCTTCTTTGCACCTGAAGGTGGCGGCGATCCGATCCTGTTCCAGCACCTGTTCTGGTTCTTCGGACATCCGGAAGTCTACATCCTGATCCTGCCGGCCTTCGGCGTCATCAGCCACATCGTGTCCACCTTCTCCAACAAGCCGATCTTCGGCTACATGGGAATGGCCATGGCGATGGTTGCGATCGGTGCGGTCGGCTTCATCGTGTGGGCTCACCACATGTATACGGTAGGCCTGTCGCTCGACACGCAGCGCTACTTCGTTTTCGCCACCATGGTGATCGCGGTACCGACCGGCGTGAAGATCTTCTCGTGGATTGCGACCATGTGGGGCGGCTCGATCAGCTTCCGTACACCGATGTTGTGGGCGATCGGCATGATCTTCCTCTTCACCGTGGGTGGCGTGACCGGCGTGCAGCTGGCCAATGCCGGCCTCGACCGCACCTTCCACGACACCTACTATGTCGTCGCGCACTTCCACTACACCATGTCGCTCGGCGCAACCTTCGGCATCTTCGCAGCCTGGTATTACTGGTTCCCGAAGATGACCGGCTACTTGTACAACTCGTTCCTCGCGAAGTCGCACTTCTGGCTGACCTTCGTGGGCGTCAACGTGATCTTCTTCCCGCAGCACTTCCTCGGGATCGCAGGCATGCCGCGTCGTTACGCCGATTATCCCGATGCCTTCGCGGACTGGAACAGGATTTCTTCCTACGGTTCCTACCTGTCCGGCATCGCCGTAATCGTCTTCCTGATCTGCATCGTTGAAGCTTTCATGAAGAAGCGCAAGGCGGGCGACAATCCCTGGGGCGAAGGTGCCACTACGCTGGAATGGCAGCTGTCTTCACCGCCGCCATATCACCAGTGGGAAACGCTTCCGAAGATCAAGTAACCAACCTGTTGACCGCCGGTCCTTCGCAAAGGGGCCGGCGGCAACTCCCGGAGCAAGCAGATGGCATTCACGCATGACGACAGGCTGGTAGAAAGCGTCTCGGTTTCGATGCCGGGCGACTTCATTGCCCTGCTCAAGCCCAGGGTCATGTCGCTTGTCGTCTTCACGGCCCTTGTGGGCATGGTGCTCGCACCATCTGATACCGGCATCGTGACCGCGCTGATTGCCGTTCTCTGCATTGCCGTTGGTGCAGGTGCGTCCGGCGCGCTCAACATGTGGTATGACGCCGATATTGACGCCGTCATGAGCCGCACTTCCCAAAGGCCGATCCCTGGCGGACGCCTGCGCGCTGACGAAGCCCTGACTTTCGGCCTTGTCCTGTCTGTCTTTTCCGTGATGGCGCTTGGCGTGCTGGTCAACTGGCTCGCCGCAAGCCTTCTTGCCTTCACCATTTTCTTCTATGCCGTGATCTATACAGCCTGGCTGAAGCGTTCCACGCCGCAGAATATCGTCATTGGCGGTGCTGCAGGCGCGCTGCCCCCGATTGTCGGCTGGGCGGCAATGACCAATTCGCTCTCGTTCGAACCGCTCGTCCTGTTTGCGATCATCTTCCTTTGGACACCACCGCATTTCTGGGCGCTGGCGCTTTTCAAGTCGCAGGATTATGCGCGTGCCGGCATTCCCATGATGCCCAATGTCCGGGGAAATCGCTCGACGCAGCGCCAGATCTTTGCCTATTCTTGGGCTGTGCTGGCATGTGGCCTGTTGCCATGGATCACCGGTTTTGCCAGCCACGCCTACGGCTTGGTTGCTGCTGTTCTGGGACTGGAATTCGTCCGCAATGCCTGGTGTGTGCTGCGCATGGATTCAAGCGACAAGGTGATGAAGCCAGCCAAGCGGCTCTTCGCCTATTCAATCATCTATCTGTTCGTCATCTTCTCCGCCCTGCTGGCGGAAGGAACATGGCAGCATATCCAGGGATCACTGTGATGACCGAAGAAGGTCGCAAGCTTACGGACAAGGAAAAGAAGGCCCAGCGCGCGCGCAACATCGCAATAGCGCTGGCACTCGCTGCCTTTGCCGTGATCGTCTATTTCGGAACATGGGCCAAGCTTGGCGCCAATATCATGAATCGCCCGCTCTAGGGCTTTTGAAGGCAGGATGGAAAGTCAGCGCATGACCCAGACAGGCACCACAAAGGCAAAAGCGGCAGGCAATGCCCGCATTGCCTTCATGTGCCTTGCCGCGGTTGGTGCGATGGTTGGCCTCGCCTATGCGTCCGTGCCGCTTTACAGCCTGTTCTGTCAGGTCACTGGGTATGGCGGCACAACGCGCCAGGCGGTGAATGCCGATGGTATCGCGGTCATAGATCAGGAAATCACCGTGCGCTTCGATGCCAATTCCTCGCCGGAACTGAAATGGAAATTCGCTCCCGACCAGCGCAGCGTGACCCTGCGCATGGGCGAGGTCTCGACCATCCACTATCACATTGACAATCCGACCAGCGAAACCCTTTACGGCACGGCGACCTTCAACGTGTCTCCGCAGTCGGCCGGTTCCTACTTCAACAAGATCGAGTGCTTCTGCTTCACCGAAACCGAGGTCAAGCCCGGCGAAAGGCTGGAAATGCCGGTCGTGTTTTTCGTTGATCCGGAAATGGCAGACAATGTGGAGGTTTCCGGCCTGACGGAAATCACGCTTTCCTACACTTTTTTCCCCTCGAAGGGGAAAGTCGAACCGCTTGCATCCAGTGCAGGCAAATCACGGGCAACCAATGGCGGGTAAGGGCGCTGGGCGTCTGGCGCTAGTTCTTGGAATGGGAGACGACACATGGCCGAAGGGCACAAGGTAAATCACGACTATCACATCATCGATCCAAGTCCGTGGCCGTTCATAGGCAGCATTGGTGCCCTGACGATGGCGATCGGCGGCATCGGCTACATGCGCTGGCTCAGCGACGGCGAACTTGTCATCGGGGGTCTCAACCTGACCACGCCATGGCTGTTCTTCATCGGCCTGCTGATTGTTCTCTACACCATGGTTTCATGGTGGACGGATACGGTAAAGGAAGCCCATGCAGGCCATCATACGCGTGTCGTGTCCATGCATCTGCGCTATGGCATGATTCTTTTCATCGCGTCGGAAGTGATGTTCTTCGTTGCCTGGTTCTGGGCATTCTTCGATGCAAGCCTCTATCCAGGCGAACTGGAGCAGGTGGCGCGTACCGAGTTCACCGGTGGGCACTGGCCACCGCAGGGCATCGAAGTGCTCGATCCCTGGCATCTGCCGCTTTTCAATACCATCATCCTGTTGCTCTCGGGAACCACGGTTACCTGGGCGCACCATTCGCTGCTGCACAATGAGCGCGGCATGCTGAAGCTGATGCTGGCGATCACTGTTGCTCTGGGCATTCTCTTCTCGGCCGTGCAGGCATACGAATATGCCCACGCACCGTTTGCCTTCAAGGAGTCGATCTACGGCGCGACCTTCTTCATGGCGACAGGCTTCCATGGCTTCCATGTTCTGGTGGGGACCATCTTCCTGATCGTGTGCCTCGTGCGCGCCATGGTCGGACACTTCACGCCAGAAAAGCACTTCGGCTTCGAAGCAGCAGCCTGGTACTGGCACTTCGTTGACGTGGTGTGGCTGTTCCTCTTCTGCGCCGTCTATGTCTGGGCGTCCTCAGGGGCTGCAATCGCCCACTGAATGCAGTTGGCGTAACAAATCAGCCGGGCGGTATCTCAACCGCCCGGTTTCCTTTTGCGATACTTCAGGCAACGGATTTGCAGATGCGCCTTCTCCAGGCCCTGTTACTCTTCGTCTTTGTCACGGCAGCCGATGCACGTGAAATCTGGCACTCGCCAGAAAATCCCGCCACCCATCTGCGGGTATTCAAGTCGAAACGAATCCTCGAAGTCTGGCGTGGCGAGGAGCGAATTCGCGCCTACATGATTTCGCTGGGCAGGAATCCGCACGGCCCCAAGGAGCGCGAAGGCGATGGGCGGACGCCGGAAGGCAGCTATTTCATCGATTTTCGCAAATCCGACAGTGTTGCCTATCGCGCTTTTCACATATCCTATCCGACACGCGAACAACGTGCCGCCGCCCGCGCGATCAATGCCAGCCCCGGCGGGTCCATCATGATCCACGGCCAGTGGAACGGCTTTGGATGGCTCGGCTGGATGATGCAGAATTATGACTGGACGAACGGGTGCATTGGTCTCAGCAACGATGACATCGACGATCTTTGGAATCTGCTGGCCTGGAACACTCCGATAGAGATACTGCCATGAGCACAAAGAAGAGCTACCCGACTGTAACGCCTGTATCAGCAGCCCTGTCGGCCAGTTGCCCGCGCTGCGGTAATGGCAGGCTCTTTTCCGGATATCTCAAGCCTGCAAAGAGCTGCATGAGTTGCGGCCTCGACTTTGGTTTCGTTGACCCCGGAGATGGCCCTGCGGTGTTCGTGATCCTGATCGTTGGCTTTGTCGTTCTGGGACTGGGATTGATGGTGGAATCCGCCTTTGCACCACCGCTCTGGGTCCATGGCGTACTGGGTATCATTCTCATTCTTGCGCTTTCCCTGTGGGGTCTGCGTTTCGGCAAGGCTCTTCTGATCGCAATTCAGTACCGCACGGGCGCACGGCAAGGCGAAATGGAATGAGCCGTTTGTCGCGAATGGTCCTGATTGCCAGCATGCTTTGTCTGGTTGCCGCGCTCCTGGCGCTCGGCACCTGGCAGATGAGGCGGCTTGAGTGGAAGAACAATCTGGTCGCGGAGATCACCGAGCGGCGAACAGCGGCACCCAGAAGCGTCGCCGAAGTGAACGAAATCTGGAAGCGGGATGCGGATGTCGATTATTTCCCGGTATCCGCGCACGCCCGGTTCGATCACGCCAGCGAAGTCTATTTCTATTCGACACGCGATTCGGCGGTCGGTTGGGAAGTCATCACGCCCGCCCAGCTTGATGATGGCACCTGGCTCATCGTGGATCGTGGTTTTGTGCCTGACAGTTTTCGCGACCCCGCGACCCGTGCCCAGGGGCAGACGGAAGGAATGGTCGAGATAACCGGGCTTGCCCGCAATCCACAGTCTGAAAAGCCCAATCGCTTCGTTCCCGAGAACCGACCGGAAAAAAGGGAATTCTACTGGAAGTCCTTTTCCCAGATTGCTGCCGCAACCGGCTTGAGCGGCAAGACAGTCATTCCCTTCATTCTTGACGCCGAAGACCGGCCGATTGCCGGCGGATGGCCAAAAGGTGGATCAACACTGATCAGCTTTCCCAACAATCATCTGCAATATGCACTGACCTGGTACGGGCTGGCTGTTGCATTGGTCGGAGTTGGCGGCTACTTCCTCTTTTCACGAAAGACGCCTGCAGCACTCAATTCGCAGTGACGCGCCTGCGCCTTTCACGACCAGTTCTGCCACCGGATCGACAGTCCAAGCATGAATAACCGGACAAGAAAGCCATCCCTGACCTTGCGCCTTTGCGGACCGCGCGGCTTTTGCGCCGGGGTTGATCGCGCGATCCAGATCGTCGTGCTGGCGCTGAAGAAATACGGCGCACCGGTCTATGTCCGCCACGAGATCGTTCACAACCGTTATGTTGTCGAGGGGCTGGAAGCCAGGGGTGCGGTTTTCGTCAAGGAACTGGATGAAATCCCGGCAACGACCCAGCCCGTGATCTTTTCGGCCCACGGCGTACCAAAATCCATTCCGCGCAATGCCGAGAAACTCAATCTGCAATATCTCGATGCAACATGCCCGCTTGTTTCCAAGGTTCACAAGCAGGCGCTGCGCCATACGCGCATGGACCGCCATGTCCTGCTCGTCGGCCATGCCGGCCACCCCGAAGTGATCGGCACGATGGGACAGTTGCCGGAAGGCAGCGTCAGCCTGATCGAAACCGTGGAAGACGCCCAGTCCTTCCAGGCGCAAGGCCGCAGGCTGGGCTACGTGACCCAGACAACCTTGTCGGTGGATGACACCGCCGCAATTCTCGATACCTTGCGCTCGCGATTTGAGGATCTGGCCGATCCGGCAGCTGAGTCGATCTGCTACGCCACCACCAACAGGCAGGAAGCAGTAAAGCTGGCAGCGCGCAGTGCGGGCTATTTCCTCGTTGTCGGCGCACCGAACTCATCAAACTCCCAGCGCCTGGTGGAGGTCGCCCTGAAGTCGGGAGCCGGTGGCGCGATGCTGGTGCAGGGCGCTCACGAGATCCCGTGGCACGAGATCGAGGGTTCAGCCATTGTTGCGCTTTCTGCTGGGGCATCGGCACCTGAAATCCTGGTCAATGGAATAGTCGAAGCGTTCAGGGAGCGCTTTGAGCTGACAATCGAACTGGCGGAAACCGCGCAGGAAACGGAAATGTTTCCTGTCATGCGCGCACTGCGCGATGTGCCGCTCTCTGCGAGCGACATGGCCTTTGTGAACGGAACGGCGGGTGGCAACTGATGGCAGTCTATACAGACATCAGGGATGATGAACTCTCCAGCTGGCTCCGTGCCTATGACATCGGCCAGTTGCATTCGTTCAAGGGCATTGCGGAAGGGGTGGAAAACACCAACTACATGCTCTCAACCGATGCAGGCATCTTTTTCCTCACGCTCTATGAAAAGCGTGTGGACCCGGCCGACCTCCCGTTTTTCCTGGGCCTCATGAACCACCTGAACGAGGCAGGCATCAGTTGCCCCAGGCCAGTGCCCATGCGCTCCGGCGAGACCCTGGGCAAGCTGGCGGGCAAGCCCGCCGCGATCGTAACGTTCCTTGATGGCGTGTCGGTCCGCCGCCCTGCTGCCGACCATTGCCGACAGGTGGGCGAGGTCCTTGCAAGGATGCACCTGGCTGGCGAAGGCTTCACCATACGCAGGCGCAATGCTCTGTCCCTGCCGGGATGGCGTCCCCTGTTCGAGCGCTCAAGGCAGCGGGCTGACGAAGTCGAGAAGGGGCTTGCGTCCCTCGTTGCAGCCGAACTCGATCATCTCGAAGCGAACTGGCCCGAAGGCCTGCCCGCCGGCGTCATTCACGCCGATCTGTTCCGCGACAATGTCCTGTTTCTCAAGGACGAACTGTCGGGGGTGATCGATTTCTATTTCGCCTGCAACGATCTCTTTGCCTATGATCTGGCGATCTGCCTCAACGCATGGTGTTTCGAGTCCGACTGGTCCTTCAATGTGACCAAGGCCCGCGCACTGATGGCTGGTTATCAGTCCGTGCGCGCACTCCAGGAAGATGAATTGCAGGCACTGCCGGTACTGGCACGAGGCTCGGCTCTGCGCTTCCTTCTGACACGTCTGTATGACTGGCTGAACGTTCCGCCCGGTGCCCTCGTGACGCCCCATGATCCGCTGGAATATCTTGCCAAACTCCGGTTCCATCAGGGAATTTCAGGTCCAGGCGAATATGGCGTGGACCAGGCATCCAGTCGCGATGACTGATCGGGTGGCACAGCAGCGCGTGGACATCTGGACGGACGGTGCCTGTTCGGGCAATCCGGGGCCGGGAGGATGGGGCGTTTTGCTGCGCTATGGCGACCATGAACGCACACTGTCCGGCGGCGAGCCGGATACGACCAACAACAGGATGGAACTCCGCGCGGCAATCGAGGCACTGAGGGCCTTGAAGCGGTCTTGCGAGATCCACCTTCATACCGATTCACAATATGTGCGCGGCGGTATTACTGGCTGGCTGGCAAACTGGAAGCGCAATGGCTGGAAAACGTCCGACAAGAAACCGGTGAAGAATGAGGATCTGTGGCGAGAACTCGATGACGCGACAAGGAGCCACGACATAAGGTGGCACTGGGTCAAGGGCCATGCCGGCAGTCCCGAAAACGAACGCGCTGACGAACTCGCCCGCGAAGGCATGCTGCCTTACCGCAAGAACCGTCCCCAGTCGGATGAGGGGAACGCGAACTGATCGAACGGATCGCCAGCCAGGCGACCAGTTCTGGAATTTCTGCTGACTGCGATCAGCTTTTCAACTGCTCAAGAATATGCGCTGCACCTGAAAGTTCCGCCACGCCACGCTTTTCCTCGACATTGACTGCCTTGACCACGCGGTCCTCGATGATCATGGAATAGCGCTTCGAACGCAGACCCATACCTGCAGCGCCGAGATCGGCTTCCATGCCGACTGCCTTGGTGAACGCACCCGAACCATCGGCGAGAAAACGAATCTTGCCCTGTGCCCGGGATGCCTTGGCCCATTCACCCATCACCCAGACATCGTTCACGCTCACGACCGCGATTTCATCGACGCCCATTCCCAGGATGGTGTCATAGTTTTCGAGAAAACCCGGAAGGTGGTTGTTGTGGCAGGTTGGGGTGAACGCACCCGGCACCGCAAAAAGCACGACCTTCTTGCCCGAGAACACGGACTCCGAGCTTACCTGCGCCGGACCATCGGCTGTCATTTCCAGAAACGTCGTTTCGGGGAGGCTTGCGCCAATCTCGATCTGCATCAAATCGCTCCATTGTGATACATGGCTTGTACAAGCCGGCTTGACACGAACTGGTTGTAAATCTGGACGATTGATTAGTGCAACATCGTCCTTGATGCCAGAGCGAATCTACCGCTCAATTCTGACAGTCTGTTCAATGCCCGAAGTCCCCGATACTGCAGTGAAACGCAACGCCAGCCCGCTCGTTTCCGCATCTGGCGGAGACCCCAGGACCGGCAGGTGGAAAACAGACCTGCCATCGTCGCCCGGTGCCAGATTGCCCGGCCCGAAAAACCAGCCTTCCGGACCTTCGGCGAACAGTTCGTCAGCCTGCCCGCCTGCGGGAACCTGAACTTCTGCAATAAGTTCGCGAAGGTTTTCGATGCGCGCCGAAACAATCCGAAAATCGTCCGTAGGCGCTTGAGGCAATGCCATCTGCGCGGCTTCCAGCACGCTCATTGCCTCGAAGTCACTGTGCAGCAGGTCCTTGGCAGGCAGTTCGAACTGCTGGGTCGCGGGAATGCAGACTTCATCGCAAACACCTGCAAGCATCATGAGCCTGATCGCGCCTTCGCCTTGATCTCCATTCAGCTTGCCAGAAAAGGGGAACAGCACCCGCCCGCGATAACCGATGAACTCCGTGCCATCCAGCTTGATGTGTTGGGGCAGGGGAAACAGCACTGCCGCCGCTTCAAAATTGCTGGAGGCGGAAAAATCGAACTCGGGCGGAATGCCGGATGCTCCAGGCTGACGCCAGTAGGTTTTCCAGCCTTCTTCGAGCTGGAACTCTATAGCTCCCGATACCTCGCCCGACGCGGGGTCGAGCACTGCAACCAGCCTTGCCTTGCCACCCCCCAGATCTTCCCATTGGGTGGAGGCAGCCCAGGCATTGCCGAGGCCGAATGAAACTAGAAGGAAAATGGCGGTGACAGTCTGGCGCATCATGCCATCATGATAATGCGCGCCAGCGATTTTGCGAATGAACGATTTTCACGAGCACTCATTTTTCCGTCAGCTTGGTTGCCCTTGCCAGCCATGTCTGGCATTACCCGCCGGTCAGGCTTCACCTGCACCAGCAAAACAGGTAGTCTGCGGGCCAATTCCAATACCGACAGGACGGTCATCGCACCAATGGACTCGTTTGAAGGTCATTTCCTGATAGCCATGCCAAACATGGGCGATGTGCGGTTCGAAAAGGCCGTTGTCTTCGTGTGCTCTCATTCCGATGATGGTGCGATGGGGCTGGTGGTCAACAGGACGCTGGAAAAGCCGTCTACTGCCGAATTCCTCGTGCAACTGGGCATAGTGGCCGATGGCGAACGAGGCCTTTTGCCCGATGATGTGTCTGCACCTGCATTGTGCATGGGTGGTCCGGTCGAACCGGGGCGCGGTTTCGTTCTTCATTCCGCCGATTTCACGTCCGACACGACGATCTCCATTACCGATGAGATCAGCCTCACCGCGACACTGGAAATCCTGCGCGCCATTTCAAAGGGCAGGGGACCATCAAGGCGGATGATCGCGCTCGGTTATGCCGGGTGGGCGGCTGGTCAGCTGGAGGAGGAAATCGTTTCCAACGGCTGGCTCACATCGCGCGCTGATTCAGAGCTTGTGTTCGACCAGGTGCACGAGACCAAATATGAGCGCGCCCTGCTCAGGATGGGGGTTAATCCCTCCCTCCTGTCAGCTGATGCCGGTCACGCCTGAGCGCCCGAAGCGCCTTGGCCCCACAAATCGCTTACTGTCCAGCCAGCCTGAACTCTTCTTCCGCCAGCCTGCCCGTATCCGAGAAATTCATCGGCTCGCCCAGCAGGTAACCCTGGCCATACTCGCAACCCAGTTGCTGCAGTTCCGTCACGTCGGATTCGAACTCGATACCTTCCGCAATCAGCTTTTGACCCAGCCCATGCGCCATGGCAATGATCGAGCGCAGGACGACGAGCCGCTCCTTGCGATCACGTGCGCGAACAAATGACTGGTCAATCTTGATCGTGTCGAATGGGAACCGCATCAGGTAGGACAGGCTTGAAAAGCCGGTCCCGAAATCGTCAAGCGACAGTCCCACACCCAGTGCCTTGATCCGGCCCAGCACCTCTGCCGAATGTTCCGGATTTTCCATCACCAGCGATTCAGTGAGTTCAATCCGCAGCATGCTGGCTGGAAGACCGGTCTTCTTGAGTACGCTGCGAATGTCATTGACGATATCGTGGCGCATGATTTCACGGCTGGAAATGTTCACCGAAACGAAACAGTCATTGTCACCAAGCTTTTCCGCGATCTTCACGAAATCTTCCGCGGCACGTTCCAGCACATGATAGCCGATTTCATTGATCAGGCCGGAGCGCTCGGCGATGGGAACGAACTCGGCCGGTGATACCAGTCCGAGCTTGGGATGCTGCCAGCGGATCAGTGCCTCGAAGCCAGCGATCGTTCGCAAATCGAGATGCAGGATAGGTTGGTAAACGACTGAAATCTGATTCCCGCTGATCGCAAGCTTGAGATCATCCAGCAACACGGTCGTATCGTCCCGACCGGTCCTGAATGCAGGCCTGAACGGTTCGATCCGGTTCCCACCAAAGCGCTTCGCCTGCAACATGGCCAGTTCTGCGTCGCGCAACAGATCCGCTGCTGCACCATGTTCCGACGTCCATGACGCAATTCCGATCGAGGCGGTCAACGTGATTTCCTCACCCGCAAACTGCACCGGAGCCTTGAGGGTCCTGCGGATGGAATCGGCAAAGGCCGCGATCTTGTCCGGCGAAGTGTCGGAAACGAGAATGAAGGTGAACTGGTCGCCAGCCACTCTGGCGAGGCTGTCTCCATCGCGAAGCAGGCGTCCCAGACGGCGCGCAGCCGTGAGAAGGATTGTGTCTCCGACGCCAAATCCGAGCCTGGCATTCAGTTCGCTGAAATGATCGATATTGACATGGAACGCGGAAGGCCTTGCCGCGGCATTGCGCCTTGCAAGGGCAATGATCGTTTCGAGCCGATTGACCATCAACTGCCGGTTTTCAAGTCCGGTCAGATTGTCATGCACGCTGTCAAACAGCAGCCGCTCCTCGGCAGTCTTGGCATCCGTCACATCCGACACGGTTCCAACGCAACGGATGACTTCCCCGCCTGCGCCGATCAGGGGGCGAGCCCTGAGGTTGAACCAGTGATAATGGCCATTGTCGCTGCGGATGCGGAAAGTCTGGTTGATGCGTCCACGCTTGTGATCGAGGATGGCGTCGAGTGTCGCGGAGAAGCGGTCCCGGTCATTGGGGTGCAACTGGTTGACCCAGTTTCGGACCGGCCCGTTGAGCGCCCTGTTTGTCAGGCCGAGCGCCAGCGCAGCCTCGTCGCCACAATGGATGACATCTCGGCCACTGTCCCAATCCCATTCGATATAGCCAGAGCCGGCCAGCGCCAGCGCCTTGCGTTCGACATCGCTGACCAGGCCTTCTGCAATGGCACCACCCGTGTAGGCATGTTGCATGACAGTGAAGCCAAGCAGCATCACGATCAGCACGAGGCCGCCCGAAAGGGCAGGCTGGATGATGTCGTTCGACAATTGGCCGGTTACCGTCATCCAGGATCCTGTCAGCCAGGCAAGCGTCAGGATCCAGGTCGGGATGAGCATGACCGCGCGGTCAAACCCGCGCAGAGCCATGAAGCCGATCAACCCGGCACCTGCCAGGCCAGTCAGAGCAAAGGATATGCGGGCAATCCCAGCCGCGACCTGGGGAAGGATCACCGCAACGCCGACAAGGATGACGAGGCCAAGCAGCCAGGCAGCCGTGACAGTGGAAAGGTGGCGGTGCCATCGGTTGAGGTTGAGGAAGGCGTACAGGAAAATGACGAGTGCTGCGGAAACGAAGACTTCTGTTCCCGCTCGCCAGATCGGCAGCGTTGAAGGCGTCAACGTCACGATCCGGTCCCAGAATCCGAAGTCGACGCAGACATAGGCCAGGACGCCCCAGGCGAGTGCGGCAGTCGCTGGAAACAGCGCCGATCCCTTCACCACGAACAGGATTGTCAGGAAGACAGCCAGAAGGCCCGAAATGCCCAACACTATGCCGCGATAGAGCGTGTATGAGTTCACGGTGTCCTTGTAGGCGTCGGGATCCCACAGATAGAGCTGCGGCAGTGTCGCTGTGCGCAATTCCGCAATCAGCGTGATGACCGAGCCGGGGTCAAGCGTGATCAGGAAGCCATCCGCCTCGCGATCATTGGAAGGTTCTAGGGAAAACCCTTCGCTGGGCGTGATTGCAGCGATACGCGTGGCATCGAGATCGGGCCAGAAAAGCCCGGACGATACAAGCCGGTAGTGGGGAGCGATGATGAGGCGGTCGATCTGCTCGTTCGTATTGTTGACCAGGGCAAACACGGCCCAGTTCGTGACAACGTCCGGGTTCTTTGCCCGAACCTCGACGCGCCGAACGATCCCTTCGCGGTCTGGTGCGGTGGAAATCTTCAGGCTGTCGGAAGCCTGCGAGTAAAGTTCCACTGCGTTCGTGATGTCCACCGCCTGTTCGTCGCGCGACACGCTGACCGGGTCAAGCGCATAGGCCGCACGAAACCCGCCCGCACCCATCAGCAGGACAAAGCAGGTAACCAGGAGAAGTGCATTTACGAATGGCCGCAAGGTGATGCCAGCTTGAACAGGTACACGAAACAAGGCGTTTTACGGCGTAACGCTTACCTAGTCCATTGCATTCGGACCGATTTGCGCGTTACGCCGAACTCGCGCCAACTCAAAATCTGTTTTTCACCGAAAACAGGCTATTTTCAGTCCGCATCTGCGGGAATTCCTGTCGGATCATCATTGAGCAGCGCATACAGGAGATGGTCTCTCCGCTCGCCATTGATTTCCAGGTAGCTCCGCAGCAGACCCTCCTGACGAAAGCCCAGCCTCTCCAGCAGCTTCTTGGAACGCAGATTTCCAGGGATGCAGGCGGCTTCCACGCGCCTCATGCCAAGGGTCTGGAAAGCAAAGGGAAGCGCCATGGCGACCCCCTTGCTCATATTGCCCTTTCCTGCATGCATGACGCCACACCAGTAGCCCAGGGTGCAGCTTCTGGACGCGCCCATGCGCATGTTCGTAAAGCCAAGTCCGCCAAGCAATTTCATGTCTGATTCCCGAAACAGGAAAAAGGTGCATCCCTTTCGCTCATTCCAGTCGCGCTCATAGTGGTTCAGCCGACGCCGGAAGCCTGCCGGTGTCAGGTCGTCGCGCGGCCATTCCGGTTCCCAGGGAACGAGGAAATTGGAGCTTTGGCTGCGAACCTGCAGCCACTGGGCTGCGTCACCGGGTTCTGGTCCGCGCAGCAGGAGGCCATGGCCCCTTATCGCGGGTAACTGCTCGCGTTGGCCTGACAGGAAACGCAGGCGCATCGCGCAAGATCACTCGGCTGCGGCTGCTTGCCTGTATCCCAGATGGCTTGTGACCGCCGCAAGATCAGGCACGTTGGAAGCCGGGCCGACCACGGCAATGGTAGGCTGCGTCTGCTGGAAGGTGCGCACTGCAAGATCCCTCAGGCGCTCGACTGAAATGGCTTCAAGCCGCTGCACCAGTTCCTCCGTGGTCACAGGGCGACCGAAGAGGAGTATCTGGCGAGCAATCTGCCCTGCTCTTGCCGAGGGGCTTTCCATGCCCATCAGCAGGCCTGAACGGATCTGCGCGCGCGCGCGGTTTGCTTCCTGCTCGGAAATCTCCTTGCCAGCCCGGATCAGTTCATCCAGCAGCACCGGAACGAGTTCACGCGTATCTTCTTCGCCGGTCGCTGCATGGATGCCGAAAATACCGGTATCCGAAAATCCCCAGTGAAAGGCATGGATCGAGTAGCAAAGGCCGCGTTTCTCGCGCACTTCCTGGAAGAGGCGGGAAGACATGCCTCCGCCAAGCACCGTGGCAAGCAACTGGGAAGCATAGAAATCACGTGCGTGATATGCCTTGCCTTCGAAGCCCAGCACGATTTGTGCTTCATTGAAATCGCGATTGAGAAGCCTTTCACCACCTCGGTAAAACGCCCTTTCCTCGATCTCGCCTTCCAGCGCCGGAAACCCGCCGAACAGGGATTCTGCCTTTTCCACGATTTCCGCATGGTCGACAGCCCCGGCTGCAGAAAGCACCAAGTTGGGACCGCGATAATGTTTCGACAGATAGTTGCGCAAGTCCTGACTGGAGAAACTCTCGACAGTGTCGGGCGTGCCCAGAATTGGCCGCCCGATTGCCTGTCCCGAAAAGGCGGTATCCTGAAACTGGTCAAACACCAGGTCATCCGGCGTATCGTTCGCTGCACCGATTTCCTGCAGGATCACATGCTTCTCGCGCTGCAACTCCTCCTGGTCGAAAGCCGAGTTCGAAAGGATGTCGCTGAGAATGTCGAGCGCCAGGCCGACATCCTGTTTCAGAATGCGCGCATAATAGGCTGTGGTCTCGACGCTGGTTGCGGCATTCACCTCGCCGCCGACATTCTCGATCTCCTCGGCAATCTGCATGGCAGTTCGCCGTTCGGTTCCCTTGAACGCCATGTGTTCCAGCAGGTGCGAGATGCCGTGTTCGGCTTCCGCTTCATGCCTTGCCCCGGCCTTGACCCAAACGCCCAGGGCAGCACTTTCAAGGTGCGCCATGTGCTCGGTTACGACTGTAAGCCCGTTGGCTAGCTTCGATACTTCAACACTCATGGGCCAATGTTACATTGTTGCGAACGGGAAGTCATGCCTGTTTGCAGGGTTGGCTGCTGCGAGTTTAGCCATGGCTAACGCCGGATGCATGCAGTCACTTTCCTGACCGGGCGATCCTCGCTTCGATGAAGGATTGCAGCCTGTCCAGGTCATTGGGCAGTACGGTGAAACGTTCCTCGCGTTCCATCAGGTCGCCAAGCCATTCCGGCAATTGCGGTATGCGCCCGCACGCTTCCTGCACGGCCTGTGGGAACTTTGCCGGATGCGCCGTTGCAAGCGTCACCATCGGCGGCGCGGCCGCATGCTCCCCGGCAACCTTGACGCCAACGGCGGTGTGGGGATCGAGCAGGTAGCCCGCATCGGCAAGCATCGCCCGGATGGTGGCGGCAGTCTGCGCTTCATCAGCGCGCCCGGCTGCAAACCTGTCCCGGATGGCGGCAAGCAGTTTCTCGGGAAGCGTGAAAGCACCCGACTGTGACAGGCCCGACATCAGGCGCACGATCAGGTCGCTGTCGCGTCCCGAAGCCTCGAAAAGAAGTCGCTCGAAATTGGACGAGACCTGGATATCCATCGAGGGGGAAGAGGTGGCAACCACACCGGCCGTTTCATACCGGCCAGTCTTGAGCGTGCGCGCGAGAATATCGTTGGCATTGGAGGCAATGACCAGTTGCCCGATCGGCAAGCCCATGCGCCCGGCTGCATAACCGGCAAAGATATCACCGAAATTTCCGGTAGGAACGGTGAAGGATACCGTTCTTTCCGGCGCGCCCAGTGCAGTCGCTGCGTGAAAATAATAGACGATCTGGGCCATGATCCGCGCCCAGTTGATCGAGTTCACCCCCGACAACTGGGTCCGGTCGCGAAAGCCGTGATCATTGAACATGGCTTTGACCAGCGACTGGCAATCGTCGAAATTGCCTTCAATGGCAATGGCATGAACATTGGCATCGCCAACGCCCGTCATCTGGCGCTGCTGCACTGGCGACACCTTGCCATGCGGGAACAGGATGAAGATGTCGGTGTTCGTGCGCCCCCTGAAAGCTTCGATGGCTGCGCCGCCCGTGTCGCCGGAAGTTGCCCCCACAATGGTTGCACGCTGACCGCGTTCGGCCAGTACATGGTCCATGAGACGCCCGAGCAGCTGCATCGCAACGTCCTTGAACGCCAGGGTCGGGCCGTGGAACAGTTCCATGATCCAGCTGTTGGCCCCGGTCTGGACTAGTGGCGTGACGGCGGGGTGGCGAAACGTTGCGTAGGCTTCGCTTACCATGCGCTCAAGCGCGTTCGATGGAATGTCATCGCCGACAAAAGGCTGCAGCACGGCCATTGCAATGTCGCGGTAGGCCATACCCTGCATCGATCGGATCTGGTCGGCGCTGAATTGCGGCCAGCTTTGCGGCACATAAAGTCCGCCATCACGCGCGAGGCCGGCAAGAAGGGCATCTGAAAATCCGCACACAGGCGCTGTGCCACGGGTACTGATGAATTTCACTGTCTCACTCCTGCACAGGCAAAGTGTTCCGCCCGAATTGGCGTTTGCTGGCTTGCAAAGCGGCTAGGCGGTACACTATTTGCTTTGCGACTGAAAGAAAAATGTCCCCGCGGCAGTTTGGAGCGCAATTCAGACAAGTTCCCGGGGAAAATAGGAACCGATCCGCAGCGCTTTACCCTGAACGCAGGCTCGGGTCGCGAAGTGGAAGAACTGCTGTTATAAGGCTCGCAGTTCAAGAGGCGATAGAAATACGCCAGTCAGACAATGGGGCAGGAAAGCATGCGCGTGACATCAAGTGGGTTTGGCAAGATCGTGACAGTGGCAATGCTGTCCGGCTTCCTGGCCGCCTGCAGTTCATCCGGCGACAACAAGGTCGAGAACACGCTGACCCCGACCGATCAGCAGTTGCTGCCGCAGGTGAACCAGGCCTCGCTGCCAGCGCCCGATGCAATTCAGGACCCAAGGGCCTATTGCCCTCGCGCCACCATCAGGGGCGGAACCGAATCCTACAATGTCTATCCGCCCAAGACCAAGCCGGATGATCCCGAACTCTCCACCAAGCTTCGTTTCCGCGGAACGGTTCGTGAGGTTGTCCGCGAGTGCAACACGGCCGGCGAATTCCTGAACATCAAGGTAGGAATTGCAGGGCGCGCAGTATCGGGCCCTTCAGGCGAAACCGGAACCTTCACCATGCCGATCC
This sequence comes from Rhizobiaceae bacterium, assembly GCA_049289295.1. GTDB lineage: Bacteria > Pseudomonadota > Alphaproteobacteria > Rhizobiales > Rhizobiaceae > BOKV01. The sequence goes on along the minus strand of JBATLL010000035.1, from coordinate 95,993 downwards.
GCATCGCGGTAACGCGGGGCGATGAAGTGCTTTATTCGCAATTGCACGAGGTGATGGCCGAAATTCCGCCGGGACGCACCAACAACACATTCTCCTTTGTTGATGCCGCCATTTCCATCCCCAGGCCGGACAAGGAAAATGTCATCATCTATGTCGGTTATGACGAGTTGCGCGTCGATGTTCCAGGCGCAGTTGCTCCGAAGGAAAAGCTGAAGCCGGTCAACTGACAAGGTTCAGACCAGGCCATCCCACATTGAAAAGGCCTCGATGGCAGCCGGCACCTGGCGCAGCGCGGATATTACTGTTTCTGCCCCGGCATCGCTGAGCTGGTCGCCATGCATCGCGTAGCTGTGCTTGCCGCCGGTAAATCCGATCACTCTTGCCCCGGCAGCGCAAGCCGCCTGCACGCCATGCACCGAATCCTCGATCACCACGGCTTCCCTTGGCTGGACGTCGAACTCGGTGATGGCCTTGCGGAAAATGTCCGGCTTTGGTTTTGGTGCTGGCGGCTGCAGGTCGCGCGCTGAAAAGACATAAGGCCTGAACCGGTCAAAAAGCCCGGTCTTGCGCAGCATGCGCTCCAGGCGCGGTGTCGGCGAATTCGAGCAAATGCAACGCGCCTGGTCGAACCGATCCAGAATCGTGTCCGCATCCCTGATGATCTCCACTTCATCCAGGATCGTTTCGATTTCCGCTTCCAGTTCCTTGAGCAGGTCTGGTGGCAGGCGGTTGCCCAGTTCCTCGTTGATTGCCGAATGGATTGCCTCACCGGTCATGCCTGCAAAGCGTGCCGAGAATTCACTGACCGACAATTCGAAACCGAACTGCGCATAGCGGTGCGCCTCGTGGCGGATGACCAGGAATTCGGAATCGACGAGAACGCCGTCGCAGTCGAAAATGACAAGCTTGATTTCGGGCATGGGAAATAGGACCGTGTCGGCTGGAGTGAGGCGCCGCAATAGCAGCAAAGCCGACGGGGATGAAGGGACTATGGGAAAATTCTCGAAGATCAGGGAAATTGCGGTTTCCCGTCATGGCGAGGAGAAGGTGGCTGTGCGCCTTGCCGCTTCCCAGCCGCGCAAGGCAGATGAACTGGCTGCAATTCCCGATGATCGCTTCCTGTCCATGGCCACGCGTTGCATCTTTCAGTCCGGTTTCAACTGGAAAGTGATCGAAGCGAAATGGGAAGGTTTCGAGGAGGCATTTGAAGGTTTCGCCCTTGGCCGCTGGGTCATGTCGAATGACGACGATCTGGCGCGACTGGTCAGCGATCGCCGTATCGTGCGTAATGGCCAGAAGATCGCGTCAGTGCCGCAAAATGCGCGTTTCTTCGCAGCTAAATCGAGCCAGGCAGGCAGTGTGGGGCGCTGGATTGGCGACTGGCCGGCGACAGACCAGATCGGCTTGCTCAGGGAAATGGCACAAGGCGGTTCAAGGCTGGGTGCTGCCACCGGACAGTATTTTCTCCGCTTCATGGGCAGGGACACATTCATCCTGTCACGCGACGCAACGGCGGCAATGATACGCGAAGGCGTTATCGACAAGCCTGCCACGTCCGCGAGATCTCTCGGAGCCGTTCAGGCTGCCTTCAATTCGTGGATGGAAGAGACCGGTCTTCCCCTGTCATCCCTGTCGCAAGTGCTGGCAATGTCGATCGACGGCTGATCTGCCGCTTTTGCACAGCGTCTTAAAGCTTTGTTCACGCTGTTCGGTAACCATGGCGCTCATCAACTGTGCGAATAGCGGTGAGCCATGAGTGTACTGAGTCTGGCCGACATTCATCCAGCGGCGTCCAAGCGTCCTGCCTGGCTGAATTCCATCATCAAGGGAGATTGCGTTGCCGCGCTCGAGCGGCTGCCGGAAAATTCCGTCGACGCGATCTTTGCCGATCCACCTTACAATCTTCAGCTCGAAGGTGCCCTTCACCGACCCGACCAGTCGAAAGTGGACGCGGTCGACGATGACTGGGACAAGTTCTCGGATTTCCAGGCCTATGACGCCTTTTCCAGAGCCTGGCTACTGGCCGCGCGCCGCGTGCTCAAGCCCAGCGGCACGATCTGGGTCATCGGCTCCTATCACAACATTTTCCGGGTCGGCACCGTTCTGCAGGACCTGGGATACTGGGTTCTCAACGATGTCATCTGGCGCAAGTCGAACCCGATGCCGAATTTCCGCGGCCGCCGGTTCACCAACGCCCATGAGACACTGATCTGGGCCTCGCGTGATCGCGAAGCACGCAACTATACCTTCAACTATGAAGCCATGAAGATGGCCAATGACGAAGTGCAGATGCGCTCAGACTGGCTGTTTCCGATCTGCAATGGCGGTGAACGGCTGAAGGATGAAAATGGCGACAAGGTCCACCCGACCCAGAAGCCCGAAGCACTGCTGCATCGCATCCTCATGAGTTCCACCAATCCCGGCGACATCATACTTGATCCATTCTTTGGTTCGGGCACCACGGGTGCGGTCGCAAAACGGCTTGGTCGAAACTTCGTCGGTATCGAGCGCCAGCAGGATTACATTGATGCTGCACAAGCCCGCATTGCCGCAGTCGATGCAGTGTCCGGTCCCATTCTGGCCGTGACGTCAGGCAAGCGCGCCGAACCGCGTGTAGCCTTTGGCGCGCTGATCGAATGCGGAATGCTGTCGGCAGGTGCAACCCTTACCGATTCCAAACGCCGCTGGCGGGCGAAGGTTCGCCTCGATGGTTCGCTGGACCATGAAGGCGAAGCGGCCTCGATCCATCGCATGGGTGCGCGCCTGCAGGGACTCGATGCCTGCAACGGCTGGACGTTCTGGCATGTCGAGCAGGGCGATGAACTGATCTGTATCGACGATGTGCGCCAGCGCTATCGCAAGGAAGTCATGGCTGCCGGCGCCTGAACCACGCCGCTGCCAACCAACCTGTTGCCTCCAGTCACAGGTCGATGCCGAAACGCTCAAGGTCGCCCTTGAGCGTTTCTGCATTTATGAACTGAATGGCCTGCCAGCCTGCTGCCATTGCCCCTTCGACATTGTGTGCACTGTCATCGATGAACAGTATCGCTGCAGGTTCCAGCCCGAAACTCGATACGTGACTGTCATAGATCGCCTGGTCGGGTTTCAGCAGGCCGAGATGCGCCGAGACAGTGACCCCGCGTGCCTCGTTGAGGAAGTCGAACCGCCGCTGCGCTTCCTCGAATGTGTCTGCCGCGAAATTTGTCAGCATCGTCACGTCATGGCCGTTGCTTATCAACTGGCGCATGATCACGACGCTGTCGTCAATAGCGCCGGGGATCATCTTGTGCCAGTTTGCCCGGAAGGCGCGGATCGCACCCTCGTGGTCCGGCCATTGCGCAATCGCCAGCGCTTCCGCCTCGCGCCAGTCGCGCCCACGGTCCTGCTCGATGTTCCAGTCGTGATTGCAGACATTGTCGAGGAACCAGCGCCGCTCCAGCGCGTCCTCGATCACATCCAAGAATGCCAGTTCCGGTTCATAGCCGATCAGCACCCTGCCGACGTCAAAAACGATGTGGTCAATCCAGCTGCTCATGCCTTTTTGATTCCATGATTTGTTTGCCTGATTGGCTTGAATGCCTGCGGTATCGCAGCCGCAATTACCTTTTTCATGACAGTCGGCAAGGCTTCGCCCTGCAGCGATGCTGCTTCCGCCCACCAGCATTCCGCATTTGTTGGCGAAACGCCGGTTTTCGCCGGCAAGTCCCTCGCCACCCAGACCTCCAGCGCCAGGCGAAAATGGGTGAACTCATGACTGATTTCACCAGCCATCCGCCATGTCGTATTGACTGGCGCCTCGATTGTGCCGGTCGCACCATCCGCGCGAACCGTCCATGATGTCGTGGGAACCCCAGACATGCCGCCCAGCAAGCCCTTGTCCGGACGGCGCACCAGCAGGACCCGCTTGTGCTCGTCTAGAAGCACATAGGCCGCACCACGGCGCAACGGCTTGGCCTGCCTTGCTGGTCTCATCGGATAAAGTTCGGCTTCGTTGTTCCTGCCGGCAACACAGAGCGACTCAAGGGGGCAGCGTTTGCAGGCCGGGTTCTTCGGCATGCAGATTGTTGCTCCCAGGTCCATCAGGGCCTGGGCGAAGTCGCCCGGTCGCGATGCTGGAACCAGGGGCTGAAGGACTTCGCCCACCACTTTCTTCAATTCCGGAAGGGGTGTCGCGATTGCCCGCAAGCGGGACATGACCCGTTCGACATTGCCATCGACAACAGCGACCGGCTCGCCGAATGCAATTGCGGCAATGGCAGCACTTGTATACGCGCCGATACCCGGCAGCTTTATCAGTTCGACGGCTGTCTGGGGGAATGCTCCATCGCGCTCGCGACTGACCAGTTCGGCACATTTCCCGAGATTTCGCGCGCGCGAATAGTAGCCAAGCCCGGCCCAGGCCTGCATGATTTCAGCCTGGGGAGCAGCAGCCAGGTCATGAACCGTCGGCCATTGCACCACAAACCGGCGCCAGTAGGCCTCTACCGTCGATACCTGGGTCTGCTGGAGCATGACTTCCGACAGCCAAACATGGTAAGGGTCTGGAAACACGCCTGCGAGCGAATCTTTGGGGGCCACACGCCAAGGCATGGTACGCGCATGGTGGGAGTACCACGCAAGCAGCAACTGTGCCTCGCGGGAATCGCTTGCAGTTGGACGGTGGGCGGAATTCATTCGCCATAGGTTGCATGGCACGCGCCGAAATCAAGGCAAAATCGGATGGCAGGTAATACTGGAACGCGATCGACCGGCAAGGGAGGGGGCCCAAAACCCGTTTCCGAGCTTGCGGTTCGCGTTCTGGAACCGGTCATTTCACGCCGCACAGGCATGACGATGGACCTCATCTCGGCCTGGCCGGCCATAGTTGGGGAACCCTGGGATGGCTTCACCCTTCCCGAAAAGATCAACTGGCCGCGACGCGCAAACGACAATGATCCTTTTGAACCGGCGACGCTGGTTGTTGCCTGCGATGGTTCAGGCGCGATCCTTTTTCAGCATTCCCTCTCGGAAGTGATGGAGAAGGTGAATACCTTCTTCGGCTTCAGCGCAATCGCGCGTATCCGCATTGTCCAGAAACCAGTTCGCCCCCGCCGTGCTACCGGAAAGAGGGAACTGCCGACACTCGATGCCGCGCAGCGCAAAAGGCTGGACCGCATCATTTCGACAGTCGAAGACGAAGGGTTGAGAACACGCCTGGAAAAACTTGGCCGGGGTGTTTTGGGCAAGGGCCTGCGCTGAAATGCGGTTCATTTGCGGTTCACATGCGCTAAGGTAACGTCAAATTGTTGAAATGGTCGCGCCCTTGCCCCATTTCGCCTGTTGGAAAATCGGTGCATAGCCAGATATCAAGAAGCGGACAATCGCGCCGCACCACGAATGGAGCTGTTAAACATGGTAATCAGTCTTTCTCGTCGCCGCTTGCTGGAACTTTCCGGGACGGGTGCCCTTGTGGGCGTCTCTGGCGCCATGCTGGCACAGCACTGGCCGCAGGTTGCCTTTACGGTCTCCGCACAGGCCCAGACTGTCGACGAACTGCTGGCGCCCGGTGCGCTTCCCGACATGATCATGGGTGACGAGAATGCGCCGGTGACGATCATCGAATATGCCTCGATGACCTGTCCCCATTGCGCCGCCTTCCACGAGAACACCCTGCCGGCAATCAAGGAGAAATACGTCGATACGGGCAAGGTGCGCTTCATCTTCCGCGAATTTCCGTTCGATCCGCGCGCAGCCGCCGCCTTCATGCTCGCCAGATGCGCCCCCAAGGAGCAGTATTTCCCGCTCATCGACGTTCTGTTCAAGCAGCAGGCGGAGTGGGCTCGGGCCGAAGATCCACGCCCACCCATGCTTCAGATTGCCAAACTTGCCGGTTTTACACAGGAGTCATTCGAGGCCTGCTTGAAAAACCAGCAGGTGCTGGACAATGTAATGGCTGTACGGGACAAGGCGGCGAAGGATTACAAGGTGGAATCAACCCCCACCTTCTTTATCAATGGCGAAAAACAATCTGGCGCACTTTCGGTTGAGGACATGTCGGCACAGATCGACAAACACCTGTAGCAACTTGGCCGCGGGGCGCGGTGTCGCGCCCGCTTGTCGGGATAATCTGCAATGAGGTTCGTCAAGCTTCGCGTTTTAGGCTTCAAGTCCTTTGTCGAGCCGACTGAATTCCTGATCGAGGACGGCCTGACCGGCGTTGTCGGGCCCAATGGTTGTGGCAAGTCCAACCTGGTTGAAGCACTTCGCTGGGTGATGGGCGAAAATTCCTACAAGAACATGCGCGCGTCCGGCATGGACGATGTCATCTTCTCGGGATCGGGCAATCGGCCCGCGCGCAACACCGCGGAAGTCACGCTTTTCCTCGACAATTCCGACCGGACCGCGCCTGCCGCTTTCAACGACGCCGACGAACTCCATGTCAGCAGGCGCATCGAGCGCGAATCGGGTTCCGTCTACCGCATCAACGGCAAGGAAGTGCGGGCGAAGGATGTCCAGCTTCTCTTCGCCGATGCCTCCACGGGTGCCCGCTCACCGTCCATGGTCGGGCAAGGCCGCATTGGCGAGCTCATTTCCGCCAAGCCACAGGCGCGTCGCGCCCTGCTGGAAGAGGCCGCAGGCATTTCCGGTCTTCACAGCCGCCGCCACGAGGCTGAGCTGCGCCTTCGGGCTGCGGAGCAGAATCTCGAGCGACTCGAGGATGTTCTGAGCCAGATGGATGCCCAGCTGGAAAGCCTCAAGCGTCAGGCCAGGCAGGCCAACCGCTACCGCGCGCTTTCCGGCGAGATCCGCCAGACCGAAGCCTTGCTGTTCCATCTGCGATGGTCAGCGGCCAGGACCGCGGAAGCCGAAGGCCAGTCCGTTCTTTCCCGCGCAACGGCAGATGCCGGTGAGAAAGCGGAAGCGCAGGCCAACGCCGCCAAGGAGCAGGCAATTCTGGCGTCCCGCATGCCCGATTTGCGCGATGCCGAAGCCAAGGCTGCCGCAGCACTTCAGCATCTTGTCATCACCCGTAACCAGATCGACGAGGAAGCCAACCGGCTTGCCACCCGCCGAAGTGAACTGGACAATCGCCTCAATCAGTTTGATGCCGACATCGTGCGTGAAGAACGCATGATCGGTGAGAATGCCGAAGCGCTGGAGCGTCTTTCGGCAGAAGAAGCGGAACTGAAGGCAGCCGGCGAAAACCTGGCTGGAATGGAACAGGACATTCGCGACCGTCTGGCCGCCGCATCGGCACGCCTTGGCGAAAGTGAACAGAAACTGTCCGAACTGACCGCTGCCAATGCGCAGGAATCTGCCCGCAAGTCGCAGTTCGAGAAGGTCATTCGCGAATCGGGCGAACGCGGAAAGCGCCTGACTGACCAGCTCGACAAGATCGACATGGAAATGAAGGACGTGCTGGCCCGCATTGCAGAGCTCGATGCGTCAGCAGAAAAGCGGGAAAGGGTGATGCTGCTGGAGAGCAGGGCGGCAGACGCGGAAGCCGATGCATTGGCGGCTGAAAAGTCGGCGGAATCCTCAAGGCTGGCTGAACAGGAAAGCCGCCCGGCCCTTGCCGAAGCACAGGCCGAACTCAGCCGCATCGAGACCGAGGCAAGTACGCTCAACCGGATATTGAACCAGGGCGGGCAGGACCTTTTTCCGGCAGTTGTCGAACGCATCAGGGTTGAACCAGGCTATGAAACTGCGCTCGGTGCTGCGCTGGGTGAAGACCTCGACGTGTCGACTGACAAGGCTGCACCCGCTCACTGGGGACCAGCCCAGGCGGCGTCTGACGACCCGGCCCTTCCATCGGGCGTGAAGCCGCTTTCGACAGTGGTCAAGGCGCCAGCGGAACTGGCGCGTCGCCTCTCCCAGATCGGCGTTGTTGAAGGTTCGGCAGGCCAGTCCCTGCAGGGCAAGTTGAAGCCGGGCCAGCGCCTTGTTTCACTGGAAGGCGACCTGTGGCGCTGGGATGGTTATGTCGCTGGTGCGGAAGCGCCTACCGCCGCCGCACAGAAACTCGCTCAGAAGAACCGGTTGGCAGAACTAGACGCCGAGGCGGTCGGAGCGACAAAGAAATTGCGTCTTGTCGAAGAAGCTTTCGAGAAGCTTCGCCAGCAAACGGCACGGGCCGTCGAGGCGGAGCGGACATCGCGCGAATCCTGGCGTTCGGCACAAAAGGAACTGGCCGAGGCCAGGGAAGCACTGGCGGATGCCGAGCGCGCTGTAAACCAGTATGCAAGCCGCAAGGCGACACTTGTCGATGCGCGTGATCGCGTCGCCGCCGATATCCAGGACAATAATGCGGTCTTGGCAGAAGCCCAGGCCGGCCTTGCCGCATTGCCTGACTTTTCCGACATGGAGAAGAATCTCGAAACGCAGCGCATTGGCGTGGTCCAGCAACGCTCCGATGTCGCCAGAATTCGTGCCGAAGCTGAAGGTTTCACCCGCGAAGCACAGGGCAGGGAACGTCGACTGGCCTCGATTGCCGGTGAAACCAAGAGCTGGCGAGACCGTGCCGAAAACGCCGACAACCAGATTCGCATGTTGCGTGAACGCAGGGAGGACTGCTCGCGCGAGATCGCGGCAATCTCAGGAGCGCCGGAAGAAATAGCCTCCCGCCGCAGGGCGCTTGCAGGCAAGATCGATGAGGCGGAAGCCTTGCGCAAGGCTGCTGCTGACCGTCTGGCTGTGGCCGAGACTGAACTGGCTGACGCAGACCGCAAGGCGCGCCAGACAATCGAAGAACTGGCCGCCACCCGCGAAGCACGTGTTCGCGCCGAGGAACGGCTTGCAGCAGCGCAGGAACGGCGCACCGAAATCGAGGAGCGCATTCGCGAAGAGCTGGAATGCCATCCGGCCGATGTGCTGAAGCTGGCTGAACTTGCCGAAAACGCCACCCTACCTGAACCCTCACATGCCGAGCGGCAACTCGAAAAGCTGAAGGGCGAACGCGAGCGGCTTGGCGCAGTCAATTTGCGTGCAGACGCGGAAAGCACTGAAATTACCGAACGTCGCGATGCGCTGATTTCTGAGCGCGATGATCTGGTCGAGGCAATTCGGCGGTTGCGCCAGGGTATTCAGAGCCTCAACAGGGAAGGGCGCGAGCGGTTGCTCGAAGCCTTCGAGGTCGTCAATGGGCACTTCCAGAGGCTCTTCACCCACCTGTTCGGCGGCGGCACTGCAGAATTGCAGCTTGTCGAATCCGACGATCCGCTCGAAGCCGGCCTTGAAATCCTTGCCCGTCCCCCCGGCAAGCGGCCCCAGACCATGACTCTATTGTCTGGTGGCGAGCAGGCGCTGACCGCGATGGCATTGATCTTCGCGGTCTTCCTCACCAATCCGGCACCGATCTGCGTGCTCGACGAAGTGGATGCCCCGCTCGATGACCACAATGTCGAGCGCTATTGCAACCTGATGGACGAAATGGTGTCCACGACCGACACGCGTTTTGTCATCATCACGCACAATCCGATCACCATGGCCCGCATGAGCAGGCTGTTTGGTGTCACCATGGCCGAGCGCGGCGTTAGCCAGTTGGTGAGCGTCGATCTTCAGACTGCAGAGCAGCTTCGCGAAGCCGGCTGAGCCCGTTTCAGCCCCAAATGGCAACAGTGCGGCGATTGGTGCCGCGCTTTCTATTGCGCTGCACAATCAATGGGGTTATTCCCCGTTCTGCAACCAGGATACATGGGGCTGACGCATGACGAAGTGGGTCTACACGTTTGGCGATGGCAGCGCAGAAGGCGACGCTTCGATGCGCGACCTGCTGGGTGGCAAGGGCGCGAACCTTGCCGAAATGTGTTCGCTGGGGCTTCCAGTGCCTCCGGGCTTTACCGTGACGACCCAGGGCTGCAACTGGTTCTACGCCAATGAACGCAAGTTCCCGCAGGGACTGGACAGCCAGATCGACAGCGCTCTGGCGCACATTGCCAAAGTAACCGGGCGCAATTTCGGCTCTGCCGACAGACCCCTTCTGGTTTCGGTGCGTTCCGGTGCCAGGGCTTCCATGCCGGGCATGATGGACACCGTCCTCAATCTCGGACTGAACGATGAAACAGTGGAGGCGCTTGCTCGCGAAGCTGGTGATGAGCGCTTTGCCTACGACAGTTACCGCCGGTTCATCCAGATGTATGGCGATGTCGTCATGGGTGTCGATCATGACATGTTCGAGGAGATCCTTGAAACGGCCAAGGCCGAAGGCGGTCACGAGCAGGATACCGATCTGAATGCCGAGGAATGGCGCAAGGTGATCAGCGCCTACAAGCAGCTTGTGCGCACTGAACTCGAAGTTGATTTCCCGCAGGATCCGAAGGAACAGATCTGGGGCGCGATTGGCGCGGTTTTCTCATCCTGGATGAACCAGCGTGCCATCACCTACCGCAGGCTTCACAACATCCCTGCGGAGTGGGGCACGGCGGTCAACATCCAGGCAATGGTGTTCGGCAACATGGGCAATACATCGGCCACCGGTGTTGCCTTCACGCGAAATCCCTCCACTGGCGAAAACGCGCTGTATGGCGAATTCCTGATCAACGCTCAGGGCGAGGATGTCGTTGCGGGTATCAGGACACCCCAGTCCCTGACAGAAGCTGCGCGCATTGCCAGCGGTTCGGACAAGCCGTCGCTGGAAAAGGCGATGCCCGAAACATTCCGCGAATTCATGGATATCTCAGCGCGGCTGGAGCGGCATTATCGCGACATTCAGGACCTGGAATTCACGGTCGAACGTGGCAAGCTGTGGATGCTGCAGACCCGTTCGGGCAAGCGCACTGCGAAGGCGGCGCTGCGCATCGCCTGTGAAATGGCTGAAGAGGGACTGATCACGCGTGAGGAAGCGGTTGCACGCATCGACCCCGCATCGCTCGACCAGCTCCTCCATCCCACCATCTCGCCGGAAGCCAGGCGCGACGTCGTCGCCAGCGGCCTGCCAGCCTCACCTGGTGCGGCCACGGGCGAGATCGTCTTCAATTCCGACGAGGCGGAAAAGATCAATGCGCAGGGGCGCCCGGTCATCCTGGTTCGCATCGAGACAAGCCCGGAAGACATTCACGGAATGCACGCTTCGCAGGGTATCCTGACCGCAAGGGGTGGCATGACCAGCCATGCTGCAGTCGTCGCACGCGGCATGGGCAAGCCCTGCGTGTCGGGCGCTGGCGGTTTGCGGGTCGATTACCAGACCGAGGAATTCCGTGTTCTGGGACGAACCTTCAAGAAGGGCGACATCATCACGATTGACGGATCGACCGGTCAGGTTCTGGCAGGCGCGGTTCCGATGATCCAGCCAGAACTTTCAGGCCATTTCGGAACCATCATGGAATGGGCCGACTTGATCCGGCGCATGCGCGTTCGCACCAATGCGGAGACCCCGCAGGATGCCAAGGCCGCGCGTTCATTCGGTGCCGAAGGCATTGGCCTTTGCCGCACGGAGCACATGTTCTTCGACGATGAGCGGATCGTGTCGGTGCGTGAGATGATCCTTGCCGACACCGAGGACGATCGCAGGAAGGCGCTGGCCAAGTTGTTGCCGATGCAGCGTTCAGATTTTGTCGAGCTTTTCGACATCATGGCCGGGCTCCCGGTCACGATCCGTCTGCTCGATCCGCCGCTCCATGAATTTCTTCCCCACTCCGAGGACGAGATCGAGCAGGTTGCAAACGCCATGGGAGTCGATGCGGAAAAACTGCGTCGACGCACCGAAGCCCTGCGCGAGTTCAACCCGATGCTTGGCCATCGCGGCTGCCGGCTGGCGATCTCCTATCCCGAAATAGCCGAGATGCAGGCCCAGGCCATTTTCGAAGCAGCCATCGAGACGCGCAGGCGCACCGGCAAGGCGGTCATGCTGGAAATCATGGTTCCACTCGTCGGGCTTCGCGAAGAACTGGACTTCGTCAAGGCGCGGATCGATTCCGTTGCCGGCGTGGTTGCAAAGGCGGCAGGCGAGAAATTCGACTACATGGTCGGCACCATGATCGAACTGCCGAGAGCGGCAATCATGGCCGGCCGCATTGCGGAAGCCGCCGAGTTCTTCTCCTTCGGAACCAACGACCTGACGCAGACAACCTTCGGCATTTCGCGTGACGATGCTTCTTCCTTCCTCTCCGTCTACGAGGCGAAGGGCGTGATCAAGACTGACCCGTTCATCTCGCTTGACATTGCAGGCGTCGGCGAACTGGTGAAGCTGGCGGCCGAGCGTGGCAGGCAGACCCGAGCCGATATCAAGCTTGGCATTTGTGGTGAACATGGCGGCGATCCGGCATCGATCCACTTCTGCGAAAGCGTTGGCCTCGACTATGTGTCCTGTTCACCGTTTCGCGTGCCCATTGCGCGCCTGGCAGCAGCCCAGGCTGCGATCAAGGCCAAAGCCTGACGCGCTGACCGGCAATTGAGCCGCACACTGCCCTACTACCCTTGAAAAAGAAAATCGGCGCCACCCCCACGGATGGCGCCGACTTTTTTGCAGGAGGAATGGTGCACTCACCAGCCTCGATCAGGCCTGAAGCAGGTCTTCACGACGCACCCAGTCAAGCGCTGCATCCAGGCCCTTTTCCATGCGATCGAACAATTCGTCCAGTTCCGCTTCCGTGATGATCATTGGCGGACAAAGGGCAAGTGAATCGCCAATCGCCCTGACGATAAGGCCCTGCTCCTGAATGAACTTGGCAACCGTCGCACCAACTGCCTTCTTGGGATCGAAGGGCTGGCGCGTTTTCTTGTTCGAGACAAGTTCAAGTGCGCCAACCAGCCCCTTGAAGCGGGCTTCTCCGGCAAGCGGATGGGCTTCGAGCGCCTTGAGGCGTGCTTCGAACGTTGGCGCGACCCTGGCGACATGCTCGACGATGTTGCGCCTCTGGTAAATCTCGATGGCCTTGACACCAAGCGCGCAGCCGAGCGGATGGCCGCCATAGGTGAAGCCGTGGCCAAACGTACCGATTTTCGCTGACTGCGATTCAAGCACGTCCATCACCTTCTGCGATACCATGACCGCGCCGAGAGGCGCGTAAGCGCTGGTCAGCTGCTTGGCGGCAGAAATCGTGTCCGGCTGGTATCCCATGGTCTGCGAACCCCACCAGTTGCCGGTACGACCGAACCCGGTGATCACTTCGTCCGCGATCATGAGAATGTCATGCTGGCGAAGAATCGGTTCGATTGCCGCGAAATAGCCCTGTGGTGGAATGAGAACGCCACCCGCCCCCATGATTGGTTCCGCAATGAAGGCCGCAATCGTTTCGGGCCCTTCCTTCTCGATCAACTGTTCGAGCGAGCTTACGAGGCGCGCCAGGAACGCCGCTTCGTCTTCGCCTTCCTTGCCGAAACGGTAGAAATGCGGGCAGTCGGTGTGCAGGACGCGGTCGACGGGAAGGTCGAAATCAATGTGGTTGTATGGAAGCCCGGTCAGAGACGCCGCCATGACCGTGACGCCATGATAGGCCTTGACCCTTGAAATGATCTTCTTCTTGTTCGGCCGACCAAGGCCATTATTGTAGTACCAGGCGAGCTTCACCTGCGTGTCGTTGGCTTCCGAACCTGACGATGTGTAGAAGACATGGCTGATCGGAACGGGGGCAATTTCCTTCAGCTTTTCAGCAAGTTCGATTGCCGGTTCGATCGAGCGTCCGGTGAACAGGTGATAATAGGGAAGCTTGTCCAGCTGTTCCTTTGCGGCTTCGACCATTTCATGGTCGCCAAAGCCGAGGCCCGCGCACCACAGGCCCGACATGCCTTCGATGTAGCTGCGCCCGTGAGCGTCCGTGACATGAATTCCCTTGCCCTCGGAGATGATGAGGGAGCCGGTCTCCTTCAGCTTGTGAAGGGGGGTATAGGGGTGAAGCACGGATTGCAGGTCCCTGACCTGCATGTTCGTCAGCGGATTGTTCATCATAACTCCTTGCGGGCGTGGCCTGACAGCGCCCCGGTGCATGCTTACCCGGTTCAGGCCTGCAGCATCTGGCGACATGCCAAACTTTGCCATTTATATGGGAAGCAACTTGGCCTATCTAGCTGGACTTGGCATGGAGGATCAATATGGGGAATGTAGCCGGTGTACTGTTCGACAAGGATGGAACACTTCTCGATTTCGAGAAAACGTTTGCACCTGCCTGCGCTGCCGCCATCCGTGAACTGGCCTCCGGTGACAATCGAAGGGCGCAGGCCATGGCGAAAGCCGTGGATTTCGACCTGGACAAGGCGAGCTTCTCGCCAGTCTCGATCGTCATTGCAGGATGTGCTGCAGACATTGGCGCCTTGTGGGCACCGATCCTCGATTTGCGCGACGGGCCGGATTTCCATCAGCAGATCGACCGCCTGTTCGAGCGTTTGTGCCAGGATACAGTGAGCCTGTTTCCCACTGTCCTGCCGTTGCTGGGCCGACTGCGGGACATGAACCTCAAGACCGGTATCGCCACCAATGATGCCCAGGCAAATGCAATTGCTCAGGCCGGTGTGGCAGGCATTGATCGCCATATGGATTTCATCGCAGGTTATGATTCAGGCCATGGCGCGAAGCCTGGTCCGGGCATGATTGATGCCTTTGCCCGCCATTGCGGCGTTCCCGCACACCGCATCATCATGGTCGGTGATAGCACGCACGACATGGCTGCAGCCCGTAATGCCGGCGCGATTGCGGTTGCCGTCGCCACCGGCATGGCGGACAGGGAAACGCTGGCCCCGCACGCCGATCATGTCATTGATGATCTGGCGGAATTGCTGACCTTGCCGATGCTGGTTGCTACTGCAGCAGCGGCGAAGTGATCCTGCTGTCCCTTCCGAGCATTCCCAGAACCCCGGCATAGGATCGCGTGAAATCGATCACCCGCTGGGGTGCATCCTGTTCTTCAATTACGGAGATTTCTCCGCTGGACGAACAGAAGACCAGGAAGAACATTTCGCCTTCGTCCTGCTCGCTGCAACGAATTGCAGCCGCGCGCCCATCCTTTTTTCCGAAGATGAGGCCGGGCATCTCGAACAGAAGTTCGCAACCGGCCTGCTTGGCTGCCCGCCAGGCGGTTTCGAAGAATGTGTCACCAAGTGAAAGCGTCGCCATGCCGGTTGCAAGAGCAAGGGGCAGCGAATCCCTCGATGCCTTGCGCATGCCGCTCTTCTTCACTTCCCGGCGCATGAGTCGCCCATGGCCTTGCTTGTCAGATGCAGCGCCGCGTTGTGAACAGCCATCCTCGGTCATGTCGCTCTCCCTGTTTAAGAGGGGATTGAACTGTGCGGGACCGGCGATAGTTGGGCGGAAATGGGGAATCTTTGCCGCACTGTTGCCGGAATCGATCACAATTCACATGTCCTGGTGTGCTCGGCTGGAAGGGATGCTTTCAGTATTTGGGCAAAGCGGATATCTCTCGTTGCACGGATCGGTTGCCAGGGAATCGGTCTGAGACAGTCGGAGGACGGATGCCAGGCTTTTACGAGCGGAGAAGTTCCAGGGCAGCGATCTGGTGCCAGCGTTTGGCCGTCTTGTGCATTCCCTACTTTGCCCTGACCATCCTGTTCCATCGCTTCGCCAAGGTCACCACGCCACAGACCTACTGGCTGCTGGCATTTGGCCTGCTGCTCATTCTCGCCAGTCTCGTGGCCGGTTTTCGCGCTTTCCTGGACCTCTGGAACAAGGGATTGAAGGGCGGGCGGGCGACCTTGCGTGGTGTCCTGCTTTCGCTGGCCATGCTGGCCCCTTTCCTGTGGTACGGATGGCTCGCCTCCACCAATCCCCAACTCCATGATGTAGCGACCAACCCGTTCGATCCGCCACCACTGGGCGAAGCTGCAAGACTGCGCGCGCAATCGCCCGCCGCCGGCATGAACGAACTTGCCACTTACGACGATACCTATGCCGACCTTCTCCTGGCTGAATATCCCAAGGTTGGGTCGCGCCGCTACAATGCAGGCGCGGAGCGGGTCCTCGTCAGTGTGCGCGCCATCCTGGAAGATCGCGGCTGGACGATTACAGCCGAACGTGGCGTGCCTGAAACCGCACCAGCCGACGCTGCGGAAAATGACGAGGATGAAGGCGGAGCGCTGCCGAAAGTCACATCGGGAAAACCCGCAGACAAGGCTGAAGTTGCCGATGAAGAGCGTGTCCTGCCTGAAAGAATCGAGGTAGAGGCAACGGCAGCCAGCCGGATCCTCGGATTCCGCTATGATGTTGCCATTCAGATCACGTCCGAGCCGGAAGCAACCCTGGTCGACATGCGATCAGCATCGCGGTTCGGGGAACATGATTTCGGCATCAATGCAGCCATGATCCGCGATTTTCTCGCCGATCTGGATCAGTCCTTGCTGGGCATTGCTGGCGAAGGCTGAGCGCCGTAGATGCCATCCAGTGCAGCAGGCCCGTTGCTGTCGATGCGCCCGGACGCCACCAGATCCTCGATATGCGCCAGCACGGACAGCGCTGCTGCGCCATGAAGCCTGGGATCAGTATCGCGATAGATCACCTTGACGATTTCCGGGATGGTCCGGTCCCCCGCCCTTATGCGCGAAAGGATCGCCGTCTCGCGCATCTTGCGGTGCGCGCGAAGCCCACGCACGAATTCGCGTGCATTCCTGAGCGCTCCGCCATGCCCTGGCAGGTAGACGCCCTCCTTGCGGTCCAGAAGTGTATTGAGGGATGCCATATAGTCACTCATCGAGCCATCCGGCGGCGCGACAATCGATGTTGCCCAAGCCATGACATGATCGCCCGAAAACAGGATGCCCGTACCACTGAGCGAGAATGCCATGTGGTTTGCCGTGTGCCCTGGTGTGAAGACGGCTTCCAGTTCCCAGCCGTCTCCCGAAATGCGCTGCCCGTGGGAAATCGCCACATCCGGCACGAAAACCTGATCTGCAGAAGCATCGAGCGCGTTGATCTCACCCAGATGCAGTTCTCTGGCAGCGCGATGCGGACCTTCACCATAGACCGGGGCACCAGTGATTTCCGACAGCTGGCGGGCAAGTGGCGAATGATCGGCATGGGTGTGCGTCACGATGATGTGGGACACTTCCCTTCCGCCGAGCGCGCCCAGTATGGCTTCCAGATGAACCGCGTCATCGGGACCCGGATCGATCACGGCGACGCGCTGGTTGCCGACGATGTAGCTGTTCGTGCCATGGAAAGTGAAAGGACCGGGATTGTTGGCGGTTATCCGCTCGATGTCATGGCCAAGATCAACAGGTTCGCCATGCCTTGGCTCGAAGTCGGTGCGGAAATCCATCTTTTGCATGGGTCATCCCTGGTTCATCGGCTTGCGGTAACTGCCTTTGCAGTGCACAAAATGACGCGTTGTCGCACTGCAACTTGTGACACGAGAGACTAGCCAATATACGTTGGGGCGCAATCAATACAGTCATTGGAGGATCAAATGACATCAATAACCGCCGGAAAGACCCTGGCTGCAACCCTGATGCCTGCAAGCCCGGCCATGCGGCTTGCCACCAATGGCCTGCTCGCCCTGGCTGGTTCACTGCTGATCATGCTGGCGGCCAAGACCCAGGTTCCATTCTGGCCGGTTCCCATGACATTGCAGACACTGGCTGTCTTCGCGATCGCAGCTGCCTATGGCGCCAGATTGGGTGCCGTCACGCTTGCACTTTACCTCATCGAGGGTGCCGCTGGTTTCCCGGTGTTTGCCGGTACGCCTGAAAAGGGCATCGGCCTTGCCTACATGGTTGGCCCGACCGGTGGATATCTTGCGGGCTTTCTGGTCATGGCAGTCATCGCCGGATGGGCCGCTGACCGGGGTTGGAGCCGCAACCCGCTGAAACTGGGTGCAGCCATGCTTGCTGGCGAAGCTGTCATGCTTGTCATGGGCGCGGCTTGGCTTGCCGTGCTGTTCGGTACTGAAAAGGCAATTGCCTGGGGCATCGGTCCCTTTGTCGTGGGCGATCTGGTCAAGCTGGCGCTCGCCGCCTGCCTGGTATCGCTTGCCTGGCCACTTCTGTCGTTCCTGCGAAACAGATAGTTTTCCCGAACCTTTTCCTGCAGTCAAAGGCCGCCTTCGGGGCGGCCTTTTCGTTTCACGGACCATTAACCCTAATGCAGCGATAATCCACGTGGGAAATGTCGGTTTGCGCCGTCATTCAGGTTGGGGTTTTGCATGGTCACCAGAAAAAGGCACTCGAAAGGGGATTCGCCAGCGATTCAATCGTCCGCGATATTTGCGCGCGCATTTGATGCGATAAATCTGCCAATTGCGATTGTGGGCAGCGAGCTGGAATTCCTGTTTGCCAACAAGGCCTATGCCGAGCTCTGCGCTGATCCGGCCAGTGCAGCTGTCGCCAAACCATTCTGTTTGCCGGGAACGGCAAAAACTTCAAGCGCTGACCTGAGGAGACTGCTCGAAGACGCACCCAGGGCCATTGATGTCCAGAGCCTTGATGCTGCACAGGAGGGTTGTGACCTCGTCGTGCGGGTGGAGCCTCTGCAGGATTGCGGCCTGACGGGAGCCTGCCTCATTCGGGTCGAGGACACGAAAACCAGTTCTTCGAACCAGACGGAGATTTCCCGTCTCGCGCAGGATCTCGACAAGTCGCGCCAGTTCATCGATGAAGCCATGGAGATGATGCTTCAAGGCCTCGTCGTCTTTAACACTGACAGCGTTGTCTACTGCAACTCGCGCGCTGCCGAAATGCTCGACATGCCGCCCGAAGTGCTTTCGCCAGGCGTCACCCTGAACAGTTTCCTCGACTTCTGCCTCAAGCGCGGCGACTTCGGCTCGAAGCGGGATGCGGCGAGGACCATCCGCGAAATCCGGCGCAACATTACGCAGGGCATTGATTATGAACTTCAGCGCAATGCGGGAGCAGGGCGCATCATCAATGTGTCGGCCAAGGGACGCCGCAATGGCGGGCTTATCGTAACCTATACGGACGTGACGAAAGCTCATCGCAAGGAAGAAAAGCTTGCCCGAGCCAAGCGGTGTACGGAAGAAATGCAGCTGCGCCTGCAGGATGCAATCGAGTCCATGGTGGATGGCTTTGCGCTGTGGGACAACAATGATTGCCTGATCGCCTGCAACTCGGCCTTTCGCGCCCAGTTTGGCGGCGGTGCCGAACTGGTGCCGGGTCGCCAAATACGCGACATGATGATCGACTTGGCCCGCAGCGGCATCGTCGCCGGTATCAAGGGCAAGGAAGAAGAGTGGGTCGACAATTACCTGGTCCAGCGCGAGTCGGAACTGGGCAAGGCCATCACCTTCCTGGCGCATGACGGGCGCTGGATCATGCGGCGGGACTACATGACCGATTCCGGCATGCGTGTCGCTGTGCGCACTGATGTGAGTGAACTCAAGCAGCGCGAGGAGGAATTGGCCGCAGCACAGGCGAGGAGCGCGAGGACAAGCACGCTCCTGTCCGAAGCAACAGGCACAATGGCGCTGGGTCTGATGGTGTTCGGGCCGGAGCGAATCGAGTTTGCCTCGCGAAAGGTCGCGGATCTCCTCGATGTCCCGCCTGAACTCGTGGCAGAGGGCGCGCTGTGGACCGATTATCTCGACCATCAGTTGACGAAGGGCTGCTACGGCAAGGGCCGCACAGCCACCAGGAAACGCAACCGGATCGCAGCCGACATAGCCGCGGCAAAGCCCCACAAGGTCGAACGCAAGACCGCAGGCGGGCGCGACGTGCTCATTCAGGCGGAACCGCGTGAAGGTGGCGGCGTGGTCATTACCATTTCCGATGTTACCGATTCAAAGCGCATGGAGCGCGAACTGGAACTGGCAGGTGAACGCTTCCGCCGGTTTGCCGAGAGCAATACCGACTGGTTCTGGGAAATGGATTCCGAACTCAGGTTCATCGACTTCTCGGAAAGCTTCGAATCCGTGACCGGCGTCAAGCCCGATGCGCTGATCGGCAAGACGCGCCGCGAAACCGGTGTGCCCGGTACGACAAAGGAAGAATTCGAAGCGCACCTGGCGGAGCTCGACGCACATCGGCCGTTCCGCGATTTCGTCCATTCACGCACCAAGCCGGACGGTTCGACGGTCTGGCTTTCGATATCCGGCGTTCCGGTTCATGACGTCAATGGCAGGTTCTCCGGATATATGGGGTCGGGCCGCAATGTCACGCTCGCCAAGGTGCGCGAGCTCGAACTGCAAAAGACACGGGCCGAGCTGGAAAATGCCGGTGAAATCCTCACCGCCACGCTTGAATCCCTGCAGATGACAGTAGCGGTCTATGATGCCGATGATCGGCTGGTCCTTTTCAACCAGGCCTATGCGTGCATGTATGGCGACAAGGCACCCTTGCTGGCGAAGGGCATGAAGTATCGCGACTGCCTGCGCCTCATGGCAAGTTGCGACAAGTACCTGGTCGCGCAGGAAAATCTGGAAGCCTGGGTCGAGAAACGTTTTTCCATGCGCCAGCATTCGCTTGATCGCGATGGCGAACCGGAGATCGTTCACGGCGAAAGGGACTGGTACGTCCTGGCAACGCGCAAGACTGCCGCTGGCTATGTCATTTCCACGCTTTCCAACGTGACTGAACTGATGAGCGCCAAGGAAGCGGCGGAACAGGCCGAGCGAGCCAAGTCGGAATTCCTGGCAAATATGAGTCATGAAATCAGGACTCCCATGAACGGCGTCATGGGCATGGCCGAATTGCTGTCCAAGACCGAACTCGATGCGCGGCAGCGAACCTTTACCGATATCATCGTCAAGTCCGGCAATGCACTGCTGACCATCATCAATGACATTCTGGACTTCTCCAAGATCGACGCGGGGCAGATGGAACTTGACCCAGCGCCATTCCTGCTGGGCGAAGCGATTGAAGATGTCGCCACGCTGGTTTCTGCAAAAGTGATCGAAAAGGATCTGGAACTGGCGGTTCGCATCGATCCGGCCTTGCCGACAATGGTCGTTGGTGATGTCGGCCGCCTGCGCCAGATCATCACCAATTTGCTAGGAAACGCGGTGAAGTTCACCGAAAGCGGGCATATTCTGGTTGAGGTGGATGGAGCAGTCGAAACGAAGGACGACAAGTCGATCGCAACGCTGAACTTCAGGGTGGAAGACACCGGTATCGGCATCTCGGAAGAAATGCTGGCTACCGTTTTCGACAAGTTCAGCCAGGCGGATTCCTCCGCCACCCGAAAGCATGAAGGCACTGGCCTGGGCCTTTCAATCGCGCGTTCACTCGTCGCCCTGATGGGTGGCGAAATGGCGGTTACGAGTGTGCTGGGCGAAGGTTCGACCTTCAGTTTCACGATTGAACTGCCGGTGCATGAAGCGGCAGGCTCCACAAAGCCACCCGTGGATGTTTCAGGCGCAAGTGTCCTCATCATCGATGACAACAAGGTCAATCGCGCCATCCTGCTGGAGCAGATGAGCGTTTGGGGCTTTGACGCCGCTGCGTCCGACAGCGCGCAGGCCGGGCTTTCGATCATTGAAGCCGCCGTCTCCGCGGGTGTCGGCATCGACCTGATCGCGCTCGACTACCACATGCCGGTGATGAATGGCGCCCAACTCACACGGGCACTGCGTGAAAACCCGCTCACTGCATCAATCCCGATCATCATGCTGACGTCGGTCGACCACACCGAAGAAGGCAAGTCCTTCTCCTCGCTTGGCGTGGAGGCTCATCTGTCCAAGCCGGCCCGCTCGGCACTCCTGCTGGAAACCATGGTGGCCGTGCTGCAGGAATCAACCGTCTTTGCCAGCCGGACACAAAATGGAAAGCGGCTTGCCGCGAGTGAACCTGCGACCCGTGAGGCGAAAGCAGAACCAGTCGTGGCAGTTGATCCGTCAGCAGACGGCATTGAAATTCTTGTGGCGGAAGACAATGAGGTCAATCAGATCGTCTTTACCCAGATCCTGCAGCAGACCAGCAGGCGCTTCCATCTGGTCAACAATGGCGATCTGGCGGTCAAGGCCTATCTTGAGCACCAGCCGAGGCTGATCCTTATGGATGTCTCCATGCCGGTCATGAACGGCCTTGAGGCAACCGCCCGAATCCGGCAACTGGAGGCCGAAAGACACGGGCGCACCGTGATCATTGGTGTAACGGCCCATGCCATCAAGGGTGATCGCGAGCGCTGCCTTGAAGCGGGGATGGACGATTACCTTTCCAAGCCCGTTTCGCCCGACGGGGTCCTGTCCAGGATCGCCCACTGGCTAGACGCCGAGGGCAGCCAGCAGTCTACAGGCTAGTTGGCTGGCGGGATCGTACCCTTCGCGAGGCTAGTTCGGGCAGGTTGGCGGGCCTAGTGCGACAGTTCCTTCATCGCGCCATCCAGCCCGGCCAGTGTCATGGGGTACATTCGCCCACCAAACAGCTTGCCGATCATCTGCGTTGACTGGGTGTAGCGCCAGGCATGTTCTGGCACCGGGTTGATCCAGATCGAATGCTTCCAGTGTTCCAGCGCCCGGCGCAGCCACATCTCGCCTGACTCCGTGTTCCAGTGCTCGACCGAGCCACCCGGCTGGATGATCTCCCACGGGCTCATCGCGGCATCGCCCACGAAGATCACCTTGTAGTCGGAACCATAGGTATGAAGCACGTCTAGCGTTGGCATGACTTCGCTGTGGCGTCGCCGATTGTCCTTCCACACGCCTTCATAAAGGCAATTGTGGAAATAGAAGTGTTCCAGATTCTTGAGTTCCGTGCGGGCGGCTGAGAACAGTTCCTCGACGATCTTGACATGGTCATCCATCGACCCGCCATTGTCGAGGAACAACAGGACCTTGACGCCATTGCGTCGTTCGGGACGGGTCTTGACGTCCAGATAGCCATGTTCCGCTGTCGCCCTGATTGTGGCGTTCAGGTCCAGTTCGTCCTGCGCTCCCTCGCGCACCCACCGCCGCAACCGTTTCAGCGCAACCTTGATGTTGCGCGTGCCGATCTCGACACTGTCATCGAGATTGCGGAATTCGCGCTTGTCCCAGACCTTCACCGCGCGCCGATGGCGGCTTTCCTTCTGGCCGATGCGAATACCTTCCGGATTGTAGCCATAGGCGCCGAAGGGCGAAGTGCCTGCAGTGCCGATCATCTTGGAGCCGCCCTGGTGGCGCTTGTGCTGCTCCTCGAGGCGCTTTTTCAGCGTCTCCATCAGCTTGTCCCAGCCGCCGAGCGACTCGACCAGCGCCTTCTCCTCGTCACTGAGGTGCTTTTCCGCCAGCTTCCGAAGCCACTCTTCCGGCAATTCCGTGCTCTCAACGGATTCTGGCGCGCCTGAAACCACTTCAAGTCCCTTGAAGGACTTGGCAAACACCTGATCATACCGGTCCAGGTGGCGCTCATCCTTGACCAGTGCCGAGCGGGCAAGGAAGTAGAATCCCTCGACATCGAAGGTGACCAGCTCTTTCTCCATGGCCTCGAGCAGGGTCAGGTATTCCCGCAGCGTGACGGGAATCTTGGCGGCTTTCAGTTCAAGGAAGAACGGTAGGAACATGAGCGTAAATCAAACAGGTTTCCCTTCAGCCTGCAACCGGATCCCGACGATCAATTGCCGATGCGTTCAATGTCGAACGGCGTCGTCTGGTATGTCTGGTTGATCCAGTTGCCGAACAGCAGGAAAGCATGGCTGCGCCAGCGATTGAGCGGCTTGATCGAAGGGTCATCCTTCGGGAAGTAGTTGGCAGGCATTTCGATCGGCGTCCCGGCATTCACGTCGCGGAAATATTCATCCGCCAGTGTCGTTGAATCATATTCCACATGGTTGAAGATGTAGAGACGGTTGCCCTTCTCCTCCGAAAGCAGGCACAGCCCCGTTTCGTCGGATTCCATCAGCACTTCAAGACCCATTTCTGGCTTCAGGTCAGACCGCCGCACTTCCGTCCAGCGCGATACCGATACTGCGAAATCATCCGAAAAGCCCGCCAGGTAGGGCGAGGATGGCTTGAGGTTGCGGTGGCGATAGACACCGAAAGCCTTCTTCGGCAGTTCATATTTTGGAATACCGTGAAAATGCCAGGCAGCAGCCATAGCGCCCCAGCAGATGAAGAAGGGCGAATGGACATGGGTTGTGGTCCAGTCAAGGATCGCCTTCATTTCCTCCCAGTAGGTCACGTCCTCATAAGGCAGTGTTTCAATCGGCGCACCCGTGATGATGAAGCCATCGAACTTGCGGTGCTTCACCTCTTCCCAGGTGTGATAGAAATTGATCAGATGTTCTTCAGGCGTGTTGCGCGCCTGGTGTGAACCGATACGCACAAGTGTCAGTTCAACCTGAAGCGGTGTCGCGCCTATGAGACGGGCAAGCTGCGTTTCCGTCGCGATCTTGTTGGGCATCAGGTTTAGCAGGCCGATCTGCAGGGGACGCACGTCCTGGCGAACCGCGACCGACTCGTCCATCACCATCACGCCTTCGCGGATCAGCGCTGTGCGGGCGGGAAGAAGGTCGGGAATACGGATCGGCATTTCATGCACTCCAACAAGTAACCGACCGCGAATTGCGCTGCCAGTCCGTTGGGGTGTTTCCCATCGGCCCTTTAGCGAGTTGTTTTACGTGGCTGCAAGCCGGCCGGCCAAATCACCACGAAACCAAAGATATGCGCCCTGAGTTTGCAGCGCAAGAGGCTGGAGTATTGCCGGTTCGGGCGTGCCCAAAGCCGGCAATTGCCCCTTCGATATTTACGCGTTGATGAAGTGCAGCCTGTCGAAGCTCTGACGCCACGTCGCCACTTCCTGCGCCAGGTCTTCAGGTGCGTTGCTGGTCAATGCTTTGGCGATCAGGCCAGCAAGGCGTGGTGCATCTTCATCGCACATGCCCCAGCGCACCAGTTCAGGCGTGCCGATCCTCAGGCCATTGAGATCCCCGGCAACTTCTGGAATTGGCAGGCCAATTCCACATGCAAGGAAACTGGCTTTCCGCAGCTTCTTCGAAGCCGTCTGGCCGCCGCCGAAACGTGCCGCTTCGATTGCGAACTGGTGCGAAAGCGTTCCCCCGCGCGCTGCACCATACACGGGAATGTTGAGAGCAGTGAAGGCTTTGACCAGAGCGCCGGCCATGCTGATCATCGCGGTCGCATAGGCTTCGCCATGGTCCTTCCAGTCGAGAAGCGTGTAGGCAAGCGCCGCCGACTTTGCCGCATCGAAGTTGGCGGTAAGGCCAGGAAAGGCAATCGCGTCCAGCCGCCGGGCAATTTCACTGTCATTCGTAACGATCAGGCCGCCAGCCGGCCCGCCCAGGCTCTTGTAGGTGCTCATGTTCATGAAATGAGCACCTTCTTCCAGCGGGTTAGGCCAGGCATTGCCAGCAATTATGCCACACTGGTGCGCCGCGTCGAACATGACCCATGCTCCGACCTCGTCGGCCACCTTGCGGATTTCGCGCATGGGATGGGGAAACAGGTTGAGGCTGCCGCCAACCGTAATGAGCTTCGGGCGGATTTCATGCGCCTGTTTGCGAAGGCCTTCGACATCAATGGTGAAGCCTTCACCGTCAACCGGCGCATTATGTATGGTGAGCCCATACAGTCCCGCAGCACCGGCCTTGTGATGTGTCACATGCCCGCCGATGGAAGCAGGTGGCGCGATGATTGCGTCGCCCGGCTTGCAGGTTGCCATGAAGCCATAAAGGTTCGCCATCGCGCCGGAAGCGACCCGGATTTCCGCATACTTTGCCCTGAAGATTTCCCCGGCCAGTTCTGCCGCAATCACTTCGATCTCTTCGATTGCTTCCAGCCCCATCTCGTATTTGTCACCAGGATAGCCGAGCGATGGTCGCGAGCCGATCCCTGAGGCCAGTGCCGCCTCAGCCTTCGGGTTCATCACATTGGTGGCGGGGTTGAGGTTGAAGCAGTCGCGCTCATGGATATCACGGTTGAGGGCGATCAGATCGTCGAGGCGCTTGCCTACGGCCTCGCTGGCACAGCGTGCTGTTGTCGCCGCGATCTGCTGGACATGCGTTTCGCAAAGTGCAGGCACCCATTCACGTTTAGCCAGGGCAGTCATTGGGGTTTCTCCGTTCTGAAGCTCATTCGTCACATCACTATTGGCGCTTGACCCGCAACGCGCAAACCAGATTTACTGAAATCTGGGCCAAGAAAAACTAGGGCTGCGTTATGTCGGTTTCTCCACCTCGTCCAAAAGGACCTCCGCTCAATGCATTGCGTGCATTTGAAGTGTCGGCGCGGCTTGGCGGTTTCGCTCATGCTGCAAAGGAGCTCAATGTCACGCCCGGTGCAGTTGCCCAGCATGTCAAGGCGCTCGAAACCTGGGCAGGGCGCCCGCTGTTTGAGCGCCATGCGCAAGGGGTTCGCCTGACGCGACTGGGAGAACTGGTGATAGAGGACTTCACCCGCGCGTTCGATGCGACCGCCGCAGCAGCACAGCGGCTGCGCGTTGCTGCCGATCCGGGCTGCATCCGCATTACCACCCTGCCAAGTGTCGCGCAATTGTGGCTGTCACCGCGCCTGCCGAAAATCCGCGCGGCAATTCCCGGTCTTTCGGTCTCCGTTACAGCGCTCGAACAACCACCAAACTTCTTGCGCGATGATTTCGACGCCGCGCTGTTTCTTGAAGAAACGCCGGTCGCTGCGGGTGGCGTTACGATGTTCGATGATGAAATCACGCCCGTTTGCGCGCCCGACATCGTTGCAAGACTGAACAGTCCCGCTGATCTTGCCGGTGAGACCCTGCTGCACGATTCCACATGGAATACCGACTGGGCGCACTGGATGGTTACAGCAGCACCGGGGATGCCAGTTGGGTGGATGAACGATGTGACAGGCCCGGTCTTCTCGCTTTATGCCCTTGCAGTGGAGGAGGCGGTAAATGGCGCAGGCATTCTCATGGGGCACAAGGCGCTGGTACAATCACGCCTTGACGATGGCCGACTGGTTGCACCCTTCAGCACAACGGCAAGACTGCCACGGCAATTGATACTCCGAATGGCAGAAAATGCCCCGCGCAAGCCATTGGCTGAATTCGTCCGGGCGCTCGGGCATTTGGGGTGAGGGGTCGCTCAAAGCGTTGCAAGCAGCTTTGCAGTTTCGGGCATGCGGGCAAGGCTGCGGTCCAGGCGTTCACGCCATTTAGGTCCCCGTTCCCGCGCATCCTCCCATGCCTCGCGCAACTCGTCAGGCCTGTCCTGGGCGAGCACCTCGATCAGGAAAGCGGCCTGGCGCCGGTCCTTCACCGATTTCAAGGCATCCGGACCGCTCTGGCGCCGATCGGCAACAATCAGTTTGTGCACTGCGAAGCGCTCGGGAGCGGGGATCTGTACCAGCACGCCGGACCTGTATGGAACTGCTGCCTTGATCGGATCGGCAATCAGGAAGTTGAGATAATGCAGCGCCTGCGCGTGAACACCCAGTGCCGGTAAGGGACGAATTCCCTCTTCCGCGTCGAAGGAGGGGGTCAGGAACTCGACCATCATTTCGCCGCGCGTCTGCTTCCAGCGCCATGTTTTTTTTGGTGAGAGTGTAAGGACGGCTTCGAACTCCAGATCGGCAAGAGCCTTGTTGACATCTGCCGCATCGGATTGAGCCAGTGCCAGGGACAATTGTTCGAACGCCGCAATGTCCAGGTCGTTGGTTTCGGCTGTCTCTTCAGTCGGTAGCCTGATCCCCAGTTCGCCTTCGTAAAGGCGAAACGCAATGGTTCCGACCAAGGTTCCGCCAAGCCGGAAGACTCCACTCGCAGCCAATGCCGATAGCAGGCTTCCAGATGTGGTATCAACGCCGGTAAAACCCTCGGTCCGCAGCAGGCGCACCAGTCTGGAGCGATCTTTCTGACGCAATTTGGCGTTCTTCTTGAGTTCAGCTACGCGTGCAATGCGTTCCCGCAATTCTGCGGTATCTTCGCCGATATAGGTCTTTTGCACTGAAGTTCCGACCCGGTAGGTGTCATACCAGTATCCTCGACCGTTTCGCTCGGCCAGGACCACATTTCCGCGTATTTGCGTAACGGTTTCATCCTGCAATGAGCGCCGCAGGTCGATATAGGCGGAGTGCGCGAGCGATGAGTGATATCTTGCCATGTTCTACAATTCCATATTTTGTAGAACATATCGATTGTTCTACAAAAATCAAGACTGTAGAACATTCTTGCCTTTCGCCTCACCCGCCCCTTTGCCGTGCCAGAAATGCCAGCCGCTCGAACAGGTGAACATCCTGCTCGTTCTTCAAAAGTGCGCCATGCAGTTTCGGCAGCAGGTTCTTCGGGTCGTTCCGCAGGTCCTCAGGTTCCAGCTCGTCGGCGACCAGCAGCCGAATCCAGTCAAGCGCCTCGCTCGTGGACGGCTTTTTCTTCAGCCCCGGCGTCTCCCGGATCTCGTAGAACTGGGTTAGTGCAGCACGCACAAGCTTCTTGCGAATGCCTGGATAGTGAACATCAACGATCTGCTCCAGCGTCTCCATCTCCGGAAACTTGATGTAGTGAAAGAAGCAGCGCCGCAGGAAGGCGTCCGGCAGTTCCTTTTCATTGTTCGACGTGATGATCACGATTGGACGAACACGCGCCTTCACGGTCTCGTTCGTCTCGTAGACATGAAACTCCATGCGGTCGAGTTCCTGCAGCAGGTCGTTTGGAAACTCGATGTCGGCCTTGTCGATCTCGTCAATCAGCAGGACGATCCGCCGATCGCTGTCGAAGGCTTCCCAAAGCTTGCCGCGCCGAATGTAATTGCGCACATCGTGCACGCGTTCATCGCCAAGCTGGCTGTCGCGCAGGCGGCTCACGGCATCATATTCGTAAAGCCCCTGCTGCGCCTTGGTTGTCGACTTCACGTGCCATTCAATCAGGTCGAGGCCCAGTGAACCCGCCACCTGGCGAGCCAGTTCCGTCTTGCCGGTGCCCGGCTCCCCCTTGACGAGGAGTGGCCGCTCGAGCGCGATCGCTGCATTGACGGCAATGGTTAGATCGTCGGCTGCCACATAGGCATCGGTACCTGTAAACCGCATTCGCTATCCGTTTCTCTTTATTGGAAAACCGCTGGAACATAGGCTGCCAGTTGCGGCCACTCAACCGTAAATTCAAACGCCGCCCGCCGCCTGCTCGTATTTCCATTTCGCCTGTGGCAAAGTCCGGCCACACGAAATGCGCAGGGCAGGAGGTTCCGTGGCAAAGGAGACATTGAGCGAACGAGGCACGAAGACCCGCCGCAGGGTTCTGGGCGATGCGCATGTCGACCGCGCGCAGGCAACCAGCACCGCGTTCGATGAACGCTTCCAGCACCTGATAACCGATGCCGCGTGGGGTCATGTCTGGTCAGGGAAGCAGCTGACCTTGCGAGAACGATCCATGATCACTGTTGCCTTGTTGGCAGCACTTGGGCGTGACAATGAACTGGCTTTGCATCTGCGCGCCACGGTCAATACCGGCGCCAGTCCGGAAGATATCGCCGAAGCTTTGATGCATGTGGCGATCTATGCAGGCGTGCCGGCGGCCAATCACGCCTTTTCCATCGCAAGGAAAACGTTCGCTGAAATGGACGCCGACACGCCTGAATGATGCCCGGCGTGGCCTGGAACTGACGGGAAATCGGGAAGCAGACCAGAAATCCAGCACCAATCTGGCCATATCGATTGGCGGATGGTGGCTGTACACCTTTTCACAGGCAGGTGTAGTTATAATCAGCCGCGCATGGAATTTGCGCCCAAGCAACCTTCAGCAAGACAGGTAGACGGACATGACCGCGATCCCCAGAACAAATGACCTCACAGACGTCATTGCTGCCGACAAGGCGCATGTCTGGCACCATCTGACCCAGCACAAGCCGTTTGAAACCATCGATCCGCGTGTGATCGTGGAAGGTCGCGGCATGCGGGTATGGGATGCCACGGGCCGCGAGACGCTCGATGCGGTTTCCGGCGGTGTGTGGACTGTCAATGTCGGCTATGGCCGCGAATCGATCGCAAACGCCGTCCGCGACCAGCTTTTGAAGATGAACTATTTCGCCGGTTCCGCAGGCTCCGTACCCGGAGCACAATTTGCCGAGCGCCTCATCGCAACCATGCCCGGCCTGAGCCGCGTCTACTATTCCAACTCCGGTTCCGAGGCGAACGAGAAAGCCTACAAGATCGTTCGCCAGATTGCGCACAAGCGCTACGGTGGTCGCAAGAACAAGATTCTCTATCGCGAGAGGGACTATCACGGCACTACCATCGCCTGCCTGGCATCCTGTGGCCAGCCGGAACGCGCGTTGCAGTATGGCCCGTTCCCCGATGGCTTTGTCGAGGTTCCCCATTGCCTTGAATATCGAAGCCAGTGGGGCGAGGTGTCCGACTATGGCCTGCGTGCTGCAAACGCGATCGAGGAAGTGATCCTTCGCGAAGGACCCGATACTGTCGGCGCAATCGTGCTGGAGCCGGTCACCGCAGGCGGCGGAGTCATCACCCCGCCGGAAGGCTATTGGGACCGCGTACAGGAAATCTGCCGCAAGTACGATATCCTGCTGCATATCGACGAAGTCGTTTGTGGTGTGGGCCGCACGGGCGTGTGGTTCGGTTACCAGAACTACGGCGTCAAGCCTGACATCGTGACGATGGCAAAAGGCGTTGCATCCGGCTATGCCGCCATTTCGTGCACCGTCACCACCGAGGAAGTCTTCCAGATGTTCAAGGACGACGCCTCCGATCCGCTCGGCTATTTCCGGGATATCTCCACTTTCGGCGGCTGCACGGCAGGTCCGGCAGCAGCGCTGGAAAACATGCGCATCATCGAAGACGAGAAGCTGCTCGACAACACACTGAAGATGGGCGAGCGCCTGATGAACGGCCTGCACGGTCTCAAGGAACGCCATGCCATCGTCGGCGATGTGCGCGGCAAGGGGCTGTTCTGTGGTGCTGAACTCGTCGCAGATCGCAAGACCAAGGAACCGCTGGGCGAAAAGATCGTTCAGGCAGTTGTTGGCGGTGCGATGGCGCACGGCGTGCAGATCGGCATGACCAACCGGTCGCTGCCTGGGCTCAACAACACCTTGTGCCTGAGCCCGGCATTGATTGCCACTGAAGCCGATATCGACATGATCGTCAGCGCCATGGACGAGTCATTGGCCGAAGTTTCAAAGGCGCTTTGATCGACAAGATACCGGCTCCCGTATGCAGGAGCCGGGACTTGGCTTTGGGTTCACGCTGATCTGGACATATGAACAATCGCCTGGCAGCGATGCCTGGAAGGCTGGCTCATGTTCCCAACCGGGGTTTGGCGCTCAGGCGGAGACTTCTTCCGGCGTTGGAACCGGCAGCTTCAGTGCCAGTTCGCGCACCTGACGGGGCGTCCTGATGGAGCCAGTGGCGAAATACTGCTCATGGTTGGCGTCAGCGCGCGCCAGCTCATAGCGATAATTGACCATGACGCCGAGCGATTCGGAAATGCCGCGTGCCGTCAGGTTCGCTTCGGTGTTAATCCTAGCCAGTTCCGCGCCATTGGCCAGATGAAAGCGCGCGACTGGATCGAACGGCCTTGAATCCGCACGCTTGGCCAGCAGCAGATAGGTCGCTGCCAGCGCCCTGATCGCAGGAGCCTGCGCGCGGATTTCCTCTTCCAGTGGCGCTGCCGCATCCAGCAGGCCCGCTTCGGCAATCTTCTTGAATTCTGCAAGGGCGCTGGGTTCCGCGCTCGCGAGCCATCGGCTGAAACCTGGCACGGGCGAAAGCGTGACAAAGTCCTTGAGGCGAGGAAACTCCAGCTGCAACTGCGCTGCCACCTGCTTGATCAGGAAGTTTCCGAACGACACACCCTGAAGGCCCTGATGGCAGTTTGATATCGAATAGAACACGGCCGTGGTGACATTACCGGGCGCAAGTGCCACCCGATCCTTGTCAAGAATGTCGCTGATTGCTGCAGGCATCGACTGGGTGAGCGCAACTTCGACGAAAACCAGCGGCTCATCTGGAACTGCAGGATGGAAATAGGCAAAGCAGCGACGGTCAGCCGGTTCTGTGCGCGAGCGCAAATCAGCCCAGCTGGAAATCTCGTGCACCGCCTCATAGGCAATGATCTTTTCGAGAATGTGTGCAGGCGTTGTCCAGTCGATGTTGCGCAGGACCAGAAAACCGCGGTTGAACCAGGATGAAAACAGATGCTGGAAATCCGAATCGATACGCTTTGCTCCCGGCACGTCCCGGAAATGGAAAAGCAGGTCTTCGCGCATGCGCACCAGCGCCAGCGTTCCACCCGGAACCCGGTTCAGCCGTCGGAACTGCTCCTGGCGCGGTGATTCTGTCGCTGCCTGCAGTGTGGCATAGGCATGCGCCGAGCGGCTCTCGCGGTAGGCTTGCGCTGCAGCGAGCGCCTTGTCGGCATCGACGTCGAAATCCTCGGCAAGCAGCGTGAAGAGTTCGCGCTTTTCCTCGAGGCTGGCCTGTCCATATCTGGAGATGATCACGGATGCGGTCTTGAGCGCGGGAATGTCACCCTGTTCGCGAAGCAGCCGGTCGAAAAGCGTCTTGAACGTTTCCTTCGAACCACCCATCAAGGTAGCGGTGGTCCGCGAAACCAGTTCTTCGACAAATTCGCTCAGGATACCGTATCGCACGAGGCAGCTATTCCCTTGTTGGCAGGTCGGGTCAATTGAACATGTTTGACCGGCGGGTCAATGGCTCAACCGTGATTACCGGATTTTCCTTGAAGCAATACGACGCATGAAGCTCGCGCGATACCGGCAACATTTGTCTTTCTGCGCACTGGTATCGAGTGATGCAACAACGCGGCAGGCAATGGATGGACAAAATGCCTGATCACCGTTTCATGGCCGCAGTGGCAGGATTGGAACCTGCTACACCCTCATCCCGAACATGGTGCTCTACCAGACTGCGCCACACTCCGACCGGCTCAAGATCGCTGGTTTGTGGCCACGGCGTAGGGGCGTCGCATGGCTTTCCCACCGCCTGCGGCGGCGTGTTTTTTGGTGTCGGCAAAGCGTCTCTTTCGCCTTGCAGGCGCTTGCAGGAGTCAGGTCGAATGGCTATACAGACCCGCCTTCATGAAGAAGTTGCTGGGGCGTAGCCAAGCGGTAAGGCAGCGGTTTTTGGTACCGCCATGCGAAGGTTCGAATCCTTCCGCCCCAGCCAGCTAGTCCACCCAGTTTTCGCGACATGCTCCGCGTCTGTAGAATACCTCGTACTTTCCGTGGGTTGGCAGGCCTTTGCAGCCACTGACCATTCTCCGTTTTGGCGGTTTGGCACCTGTGTCCGGGTTCTCGCCGCTTGCCTGGGAGTGGTGGCGCCAGGGTGACCGAAAGTCGGTTTCTTTTCTTTCAGTAGGTATTTAACTATTCTGGTCCGACATCATTGTATCGTTCGGGATGTCGATTCCAGGACGCTAGCTGCAGAAGGGTACAAGAAATTGCGATCAAGGTCGATCCGCACGATCCGACGCGCCGAATTGTCAAAGGCCGCTTTTGAGGCAGTCTCGCTTTATGGGCTGCGTGGCACGACGATTGAAAAGGTAGGAGAGATCGCCGGCGTGTCCAAGGGCGTTGTCCTGCACCATTTCAAGGACAAGAGCTCTCTTCTGGAGGCAGTGATCCGGCGAACCAATGGCATGCTGAGCACATCCCTCGTGGAGCTCTACAGGTATGCAGAGACGCCCTACGAACGGCTTTGGGCCATCATCATCGCGAACTTCCACGAGTCGATCTTCAACCAGGCAGTCTGTCAGGCATGGGTTTCGCTGATGGCCGAGGTTCCCCACAACCGGGAATGCCAGCGTGTGCAGATCGCCAACTATGCTCGTGTGGCCAGCAATTTTGTTCATGAATTAAAGCACTTTGTACCGAAGTCTGAGGCCTGGATCATCGCTCGCCAACTGAACCTTCTGATTGACGGCATCTGGGTCCGGGTCGGATCTCGGGTAGAACCGCTCGACGGCGCGCGTGCCATCTGCGATCTTGAATTTGAGCTGATGAAGTTTCTTCCAACCGATGGCGCGAGCTTGGCGCATCATCGTGCTGCGCGCGAAAAGATCGAGAACGTTGCGCGCATCGCGCTTGGGACCCGCGTCTTTCTGGAGAGTTCCATGGCACTGTGACGTTCAGTTTCCAACCGTCGTTGGGCAAGTGCCAGCGATCTGGAATTCATCATGCATAACAAGGCAACCGCTCGAGGGGCTCGATCTGTTCAGCGTGCGGACGGCCAGGTTGCGCCTCCCCTTGATTTCCCTTTTTCAACATGGCCAAAAAAATATTCTTTGACATCATTTACTGACCAAGAGTAAGTTTTAGGGAATGATGGACAATTTACCGTTCCAGCATTGAAGTCTGACGCGAAGACGTAAACTTCTGGGAGGAAGACATGCTTGCAACACTCAGGGCGGCTCTGGTTGCCACCACACTGCTTGCGCCGACATCGGTTGCCGTCGCCCAATCGGTTCCTGAATCCAGTGATCCGATCAAGGTCGTCCTGAACGACTGGACGGGTCAGCTCTTCTCTTCGAACGTGGCAGGTCTCCTGCTGCAGGAGATGGGATACACGGTCGAGTATGTCAGCGCTGGCGCTCTGCCCCAGCATGTTGGATTGCAACAGGGCAACCTGCATGTTCAGACCGAAGTCTGGAGCAACAATGTCGGTGACATTTTCCCCAATGCCGTCGCCGCTGGAGAGATCGTCAACCTCGGCAGCCTTGGGCTCGACCTGAAGGAAGGGTGGGTCTATCCGCCATACATGGAAGACCTGTGTCCTGGACTTCCGAGCTACCTGGCGCTTTATGAATGCACACAGGCTTTCGCGACGCCAGATACATTTCCCAAGGGACGCCTCATCACCTATCCGGCCGACTGGGGTACACGATCCAAGGATGT
The DNA here is from genome assembly GCA_049289295.1 of Rhizobiaceae bacterium. Taxonomy (GTDB): domain Bacteria; phylum Pseudomonadota; class Alphaproteobacteria; order Rhizobiales; family Rhizobiaceae; genus BOKV01. The sequence continues at coordinate 61,348 of JBATLL010000035.1, read as the reverse complement.
CGTAGCCTCAATCGAACTGCCGTTCGAGCCGATCGCGGGCGGCAGCGAGGGTGCAATGATCGCCGAGATTTCTTCGGCGATCGACGCCAGGCAACCGATCCTCATGATGCTGTATCAGCCGCACTGGATCTTCACCAAGTACGAGCTGAATTTCGTCGAATGGAATCCGGTCGAAAGCGAGTGCGTGGAAGAATCCCAGAAGAAGGATACCGCCTGCGGTTTCCAGCAGGCGACAGCAGACAAGGTTGTCTGGGGCGGGTTCGCGGAAAAATGGCCAGCCGGCTTCGCAATGCTCTCTGCCATGAAGCTGACGAACGCTGACGAGAATGCCGCAATCCTTGCCGTCGATACACAGGGCAGGAAGGTTGAAGAGATCGCCGCCGAATGGGTCGCGAGCAACGAAGCCACATGGAAACCCTGGATCGAAAAGGCCATGCAGTAAGCCTGGCGAGGCCTGATCCTGCCTGTCGCAGGCGTGCGCTGGTTTTTCTCTCGCACGTCTGCGGCCGGGACATCCTGAATGCGGCGCTTCAGGGGCTGAAAGCCCGCGCCGTGTGCCGACCCCTGGTTAGACGCGGAGTATGCCATGAAGTCCACATCCGTTGACCTTGGCCCGGTCAGACTTTCCTGCCGGAACGTCTGGAAAATCTATGGGCCGGAACCGGGTCGCTTCTTCGGCCCAGCTGCAGGAGCAACGAGGGATACGGCAGCAAGAGCCGCCGATATCCGCGCCAATGGCCACGTTGTCGCCAATGCCGATGTCAGCTTTGATGTCCACGAGGGCGAGATATTCGTCATCATGGGGCTGTCGGGTTCGGGAAAGTCGACCATCGTGCGCTGCCTGTCACGCTTGGTGGAGCCGACGGCAGGGGAAATCCTTCTGGACGGCGAAGACCTGCTGAAGAAGTCCAATGCCGAATTGATCGAGATCCGCCGCCACAAGATGGGCATGGTTTTTCAAAGCTTCGGCCTGATGCCGCATCTGAGCGTGATCGACAACATTGCCTTCCCCCTCAAGCTGCAGGGTTTGAGCGAGGCCGAACGCCATGCCCGCGCCGAGCGTGTGATCGAGCTGGTCGGCCTGACCGGGCGCGAACGCAATTTTCCAAACGAGTTGTCAGGCGGTCAGCAACAGCGTGTCGGCATCGCGCGCTCGCTTGCGGTGGAGCCTGATATCTGGTTCCTGGACGAACCCTTTTCTGCCCTTGATCCCCTGATCCGCAAGCAGATGCAGGACGAATTCCTGCGCATCCAGGCAAAGCTGCGCAAGTCCATCGTCTTCATCACCCATGATTTCCAGGAAGCACTGAGGATTGCCGACCGGATGGCCATCATGCGCGATGGAGCCGTCGTGCAGATCGGCCGGCCGATTGATCTGATTCTGAACCCGGCCGATGACTATATCCGGGAATTCACCCAGGATGTGCCGTGGGAGCGTATCCTGCGGGCAAGCGATATCATGGAACCGGCTGAAAGGCCCCCCGAAGGCCTGCGCCGTGTTGGCGAGGACGCGCTGGTCGAAAGCCTGTTGCCGGATCTGGGCAGCAAGGCGCCGGGCGTGATAGTCGAGAGCAGTGAAGGCCAGGTTCTGGGGATTGCTACTGCCCGTGGCCTGGCGGCGTCGCTGGCCCTGGGCTGCGTGCCGTCCGACCGCGAGGCGAAGGCCTGATGAGGACGATCGCCCGTTTCGACGGCACGACCATCCTGTGGCTAGGCATGATAGTCGCCACCCTTGTCGGCGCTCTGATGCTGGGTCGACTGGGCTGGCTTGCGAGCTATCCCGAGGCATGGGTCTTGCCCTTTGCGGATGTACTGACTGCGGCATCGAACTGGATCGTTCAGCATTTCGGTTGGGCGTTCCAGGGCATTTCCACTATTCTCGAATATCCGATCAGGGCTGTGCAGCAATTCCTGCAGGCATTGCCCTGGTCCGTGACCATGTTGCTCTTTTGCCTTGTGGCCTATGCCGCCTCGGGCTGGCGGCTGGCGCTGTTCACCCTCTGCGCAGCAGGCTACATGCTGGTGATCGGGCATTGGGACGCCGGAATGAACACCCTGTCCCTTGTGGCGATCTCTGTCCCCTCGGCGATCTTCGTCGGCTTTGCGATCGGCGTCTGGGGGTATCGTTCGCCCCGCGCCGAGCGGGTCATCATGCCCGTTCTCGATATCCTGCAAACCGTCCCGACATTTGCCTATCTTCTGCCGATCCTGATGCTGTTCGGATTCGGCACGGTAGTGGGACTGATTTCCAGTGTCCTGTATTCCTTTCCGCCGATGGTGCGCAACACAATCGTGGGCCTGCGCAGTGTCGCGCCTGAGGTGATCGAGTCGGGCTTGATGGCTGGGGCGACAAGGAGGCAGTTGTTCTGGCAGGTCAGTGTTCCCTCAGCGCGGCGCCAGTTGATGCTCGGGGTGAACCAGGCGACGATGGCCTCGCTCAGCATGGTGATCATTGCCTCTGTCATCGGCGGCACCGCGGACCTTGGCTGGGAGGTACTGTCGACGATCCGCAAGGCACAGTTCGGCGAGAGCCTGCTGGTCGGCATGGTAATCGCCTTGATGGCCATGGTGATTGACCGCGTGACGAGCGGCCTTGCCGATGGCTCGGACCATTACGGCCCCGATACCAGCCGCAAACGCCTCTGGCTGTTTGCTGCCCTCGGTTCTGTGCTGGTCTATTGCGTGTCCCTGGTCTTCCCGATCCTCAACGAATGGCCCGATGCATACCGCTTCAATCCGGCACCGATGATGAACGAGGCTTTGAGCGGCTTCATCATCACCTTCCGCCCACAGATCGAGATGGTAAAGACCGCAGCCTTCTATTTCGTGATGCTCCCTGCGAAGATCGGCCTGCAAGGCGCTGTCAGTCCCTTCACCTGGGGGTTTGCGCTGACACCTGTCCACCAGATTGCATATGCCGTCGCTGCGATGGCTCTTGCCCTGTGGTCGGCGAGGCGCTGGGGTTCAGCGCCCGGTATCGCGATCATCGTGGGTTCGATGCTCTACTATTTCGGTCTTACGGGCCTTCCCTGGCCCACCTTGATCCTCATCCTTGCCCTGTGGGGCTATGGCATCGGCGGAGCTTCGATGGCAATCGGTACGATCCTGGGGCTGGGATTCATTGTCGTGACCGGCAACTGGCCCGCCGCAGTGCTTTCAATCTATCTGTGCGGCATCGCTGTTGTGATCGCCTTCACCCTTGGCACCATCATCGGCATATGGGCCGCCCAGAACGACCGGGTTTCCGCAATTGTCCGCCCAATCAATGACACGTTGCAGACAATGCCATTGTTCGTGATCCTGATCCCGTTCGTCATGGTCTTCAAGATCGGTGACTTTACTGCCCTTCTGTCCATTATCGCCTATGCCATCGTACCCGCCATCCGCTATGCCGAGCATGGTCTGCGCGGCCTGCCGGAAACGGTGATCGAGGCCGCGCGCATGGTCGGCACGACGCCGCGCCAGATGCTGTGGCAGGTGAAGATTCCCCTGGCACTTCCTGTGATGATGCTGGGCCTGAACCAGACCATTCTCTACGGCATTGCCATGCTGGTGATCGCGGCTCTCGTGGGCGCAGGCGGGCTGGAACAGACTGTCTACATTGCGCTTACTGACGGCAATGTCGGACAGGGCCTGATTGCGGGTCTCGCCATGGCGATTATCGCCATTGTCGCTGATCGCATGACAAGCGGGTGGAGCAGGAAGCGCCAGGCAGCACTCGGGTTAGCTTCCAGATGACGGCCGCCTTTTCCCAGATCAGGGCGCCTCGCGCGCACCAAGAGGACCTCAGCACGATGACAATGAACGATCCTGCGGTTCTCGCTGCGCACGACTGGGGATTTCCGGTACCGATTGCCTATGGCCCTGGCCGCCTGGCCGAGATCGGGCAACGCTGTCTGGCGATGGGCATTGGCAATCCCCTGATTGTGACGGATCGCGGCAGCCGCGGCTTGCCCTTCATCGCAAGGCTGCAATCCCTGCTTCTCGATCAGGGCTTGCGCTCGCAACTCTATGCGGACATTTCGCCCAATCCGGTTGACGACGAGATCGGCAAGGGGTGCGCTGCATTCCTGACCGGCGGCCATGACGCGATCATTGCAATTGGTGGTGGCAGCGCCATGGACGGTGGCAAGGCGATTTGCCTTACAGCCCGCAATGATCTTGACCTGTGGGACTTTGAGTACGAACAGCCGGCGCCGACCATCGCGCCGGGCCAGGGGTTTCCAACGCTGATCACCATCCCCACAACCGCCGGCACTGGGGCCGAAACCGAAAGCACCGCCATGGTCACGCATGCGGCCAAAGGCATGAAGTTCTGCGTATGGCATCCGACCCTCAAACCCGCGCTGGCGCTTCTGGATCCAGAACTGACAGTCGGCCTGCCAAGAACCCTCACCGCCTGGACCGGGGCTGATGCGCTTGTTCATGCAGTCGAGGCCTACCTTGTGCCGGGTTTCCATCCTCTTTGCGATGCCACAGCACTGGAAGGGCTTGCGCTGATCGCAAAATGGCTGCCTGTGGCCGTAGAGGAGCCTGGAAACCTGACAGCACGCGGGGGGATGCTGACGGGGTCCTGCCTTGCCGGTATCGCTTTCCTCAAGGGCCTGGGACTCGTCCATGCGATTTCCCACATGCTGGGGGCCGAGTTCAACACACAGCACGGCCTGACCAATGCGATCCTTCTCCCGGTTGTGTTGCGCTTCAACCTGACCGGGCAGGAGCACAAGGTTCGGCGCATGGCGCAGGCAATGGACCTGGACGACACTTCGGTTGAAGGCTTTATCGCAGCTGTTGAAGCATTGCTCGACCAGATCGGTATTCCCAAGTCTCTGGCCGAGATTGGAGTGCCTGCCGATTGCGCTGCAAGGATCGCGGAAAAAGCCCTGAAAGACAGCGCCGCTCGAACGAATCCACGTGCCGCTTCACCTGCTGAGGTACAGGCAATGATCGAAACCGCCATCACCAGGGCGCGCTGACTAGGCGATTGCTGATCGCGTGTTTTCCCCGGCAACACAATTCGCCTTCCCATCTTTTGGAAAATCGATATTGTCAAATGAATGGCCGCCGAAAATAGCTACGACGCTTATAAACCCGAAAAGATTGCAGCTTTAGTAGATGGTGTTGGCGTAACCAAGGCCCATCTGCCCCTGCGGCAGATGTTTGTACTGGCAATTCTTGCCGGTGCATTCATAGGTTTCGGCGCGGCTTCTTACACGATGGTGATGACTGGACTGGATCCCAATTTTGGCCCCTCAAGGCTGCTTGGTGGGTTAGTGTTTTCGCTCGGGCTCATTCTGGTAATCGTCGGCGGGGCAGAGTTGTTCACCGGAAATGCCTTGATGGTGATGGCAGTTGCCGATCGAAAGATCACAGTGCGTCTGCTGCTGCGAAGCTGGTTGATAGTCTATGCAGGGAACCTTTTGGGAGCCGCGGGCCTGGCGATTGCATTTGGCTTAACCGGTCTTCTGGACGGTTCCATGGGAGTAACGGCCGCAAAAATTTCACAGGCCAAGGTCTTGCTGTCGCCATTGGAGGCTTTTGTCCGGGGCGCACTGTGCAATGCTCTGGTGTGTCTCGCAATTTGGTTGTCAGTTGCGGCGCGGACTGTGACAGGCAAGATACTGGCTATTGTCTGGCCAATAAGCACATTTGTATTGCTTGGTCTGGAACATTCCATTGCAAATATGTACTTTTTTCCGCAGGGATGGCTGGCCAATTCTGGCGTAGAATTTATTTATGCAATTCAAAATCTGATCTGGGTAACCTTGGGAAATATTGTTGGTGGCGCTGGTGGCGTCGCACTTGCCTACAGGTTTGCCTTTCATGGTCAATCGCAGCTTTGATAGAAAAGCCCGCATTCTATTACTGACCGATCTGGCGTTAGCCCCAGGTCTCACCTGCTTTTGCGCGGAGTCCGTGGGTCATTTCGACATGAGCAATCCAAGGTCGCGGCCTTGGCACGGCACGATGGATGGCTATGTCGCGCCATTTTCGATTGGTTCGAAATGGGCTGGCAGCCCCGTCAGCCCCCGATCGTCAGGCCTCGGTCTCGTCGCTTCGCGACTGCGCATCGGCCCTGAGTTCGCGCACCAGAAGGACGGCAACTGTCAGGCCAGCCATGGCGCAAGCCAGTGCAACGCCAGGCCTTGCATCGGCAGACAGGAAGGCCAGCATTGCGAGGCAGCTATTGGCGACCGCCACGCGTCCGACAATGCGCCATTCACTCCATCCCGCCTTGCGCGCATGCTGGTAGGCATGTTCGGCATGTGGTTGCAGCAGATTGTCTCCCCTGCGCCAACGCAGAACGAGCGAGGTGGCCGTATCGATGAAATAGTAGAGAAACAGAAGAACAGCTGCGACTGGGCTGACATTGCTCCAGACATGCAAGGCCACATAGGCAGCGCAAAAGCCGATCAGCAGACTGCCATTGTCTCCCAGATACATGCGCGCTGGGGGCAGGTTGAACAGCGAAAACCCTGCCAGTGCTGCGACACAGACCAACCCCATCTGCCCCGCCAGGTCACCAGCATCGAATGTCAGCAGCAGCAGGCTCGCTCCAAGCAGGGGGATGCCCGACCCGATTGCAGTCATCAGGTCAAGCCCGTCCATGAAATTGACCATGTTCATGAAGCTTACAAAGGCAAGCGCTATGAACAGGGCACGAAGCCACGGCGGAAGCGCACCGCCGACGAGTTCAATGTCCGGTGCCAGCATCAGCCCCAGGAAGAGGCCCGTCCCCGTCTGGAAGGCGAGTTTTGCGATTGGCTGAATCTGGCGCATGTCATCGATAAGGCCGACACACCAGATGATGATCGCGCCAGAAAGCATGTGCAGCAGCGCATTGCCTTTGCTTGCGTACGAGCCGCTCAATTTCATGAAGATGGCTGAAAAGATCAGGCAGAAGATGATAGCCGTGCCGCCCAATTGCCTAACCGTGCGCGTACTGCCTGTTTGCATTCGGATTGCAGAATTCAGCAAATCTGGAGGCAGCAACCGGTCAAGCGTCGCCAGAATGGCGACCGCAATGCCACCAATCGCGGTGAAAGAAATCGCGATCCATGAAAAATCCATTTAGCCGCCCCGCTTATTGGATTTTCAGGAAGCTCCCCCGGACGCAGAACCCCTGACAGACGATGTGTTCACATCTGGCCCAAATGCCAGATAACAGAATGTCGCGCTACCCGTCACGAACATGAAATCCAGTATGTCATGATCGAATGCAAGATTGAACAGTCCACTCAACATGTAGTTTGCAAAAAGACTCGCAAGGAGGAATTGCCCGGTCAGGCCTGTACTGGAAAGGGGAGGCTTGTTCCAACCCCACAATAGGGCGCCCATCATGGCCAGCATTGCCAGCGTGCCCGCAATGCCGGCGCGGATCATTTCGTTCAACATGAAATTGTGAAAATGGCTGTAGGCCAGCCCTTTTTCGAAATAGCGGGCTGTTTCATTTCTCATGATTTCGCCGGGCATGTCAGGTCCATGGCCAAAGAGCGGTCTCTGCAAGGCCGCGCGTGTGCCGCCAGCCCACATGGCATAGCGCTTGCCGAGGGACGAGTCAAAATCGCCCTGCTGGATCAGTTGCCAATCCTTCAGCCCCTCGGTGACCCTCGAAGCAGGTCCGCCGGGTATGAAGTAGATCACGGTCAGGACGATGAGCAGCGCCGCAAGCCCGCCGGCAAGGACTGGGCGAGCAATTTCTTGACCAGTACGCCGGCCAGCGCGGCCGATGATCCAGAAATACAGGACCGGCAGGATCATGATGGCTGGCCACATGCCACGTGTGCCTGACAGGAGAATCGTTGCAGCAGCCAGAAGTGCTCCACCAAGCGACATACGCCGCTGCCCTGGAGATTGCGAATGAAAGCCCGCGATGCAGACCGCATAGATCACGCTCACCGTAACTGCGAACACTGCCGGATTTCCAGCCCCGCCCTGAGGACGAAATCCGAGAAACATCAGTTGGAACATGGCGGTCGCAAAGGCTGCTACCGCCATTGCAGGGGCGAACATCACCAGTCCGCGGAGAATGGTTTTTGGCCTGGCTTCGAACAATGAAAGGAAGGGTAGAAATCCGAGAAAGACAAGGTTCTCGCCAATTTCACGGGCGCTTGGCAGTCCATGCCAGTTGACGAGTGCAGCCACTGCTTCGGCGATAAAAAAAATCGCGAACGCCGCTGCGAGGATGCGCGCCGTGCCTGGTGCGCGCACCAGCGAAGTGATTCTTTCCGGCCTTCTCAGGGCAAAGAGCATGAACAGGGCACTTGCCACATTTGCCAGGCTCCCGATCAGCGCCGGCGTGAGCAGGACAAGTGACGCGCCATAAAGGTTTGGCCGTTCATTTCTGGCCATGTCAGCGATGGAGCGGCTTGCGCTTGTGTCATCCATTTGGTGTCCGCCATCCAGCTCCAGGTCTGTAGCGGGGACAGATATTGACGGGCCGTCCACCAGCTTTGCGGCTAAGTCCACGTGCCAACGGTACAATCTCCAGCTTCCGTTGTCTCAGCCTGGACAGGTTATCCACGCATGCGTTGTTTGCCAGAAATTGTACGGGAAGAAAACGCCGGAGCAAACTTCATGGACGATACGCCAAATCTCCTCCTGCCTTACATCCTGCCATCGCAGGCGCAGAAGCATGTGACCCACAATGAAGCGATCAGGCGCCTGGATGCGCTGGTGCAACTGTCGTTCACGCAAAGGACCGCGCAAGTTCCTGCAAGTCCGGAAGAGGGCGAGCGGTTTCTCGTCGAACCTGGCGCAGGAGGTGAATGGAGCGGGCATGATTTCGCGATTGCCGCCTGGCAGGATGGCGCATGGACATTTCTTTCGCCGCGCATCGGCTGGCAGGCGTGGAATGCACAGGGAAATGTCCTGATGGTCTGGGATGGCAATTCATGGCTCGACCTTCCGTCGAACACCGATCACATCGCTGACAGGCTGGGTATCAACACTGACGCCGACAACACCAACCGGTTGGCAGTGAAGTCGGATGCTGTTCTTTTCTCGCACGACGATGCCACGCCCGGCACAGGCGACATGCGCCAGATGCTGAACAAGGCGCAGGCCGAAGATGTTGCTTCGATCATCTACCAGACAGGCTATTCTGGACGTGCGGAACTGGGACTTTCCGGCAGTGATGACCTGACGCTCAAGACCAGCAACAATGGCAGCGACTGGAAGGAAGCCATGATTGCCGATAGCGGTTCTGGCGCTGTTCGTTTCCCTTCTGGAATCCGCCATGGGGCCTCGGGTTCGCCGATGGCGGGACTGGTTCTGGTTTCAGGCGGCGACGGGGAAGTTTCGTTCGTGCGTTTTGATCGCGCGAGAAATCAGGACCCTCGGCAGGCAACCATCGCTTCTGTTGCTGGCGATACGATCACGCTTACCACCAGCGATTCCGATCTTTTCTTCCACACAATGATGCGCAACGTTTCCCTGGTTCGGATCTGGAACCTGTCGCGAAGCCCGTTGCAATCTGCATGGCTTTGCTGGAATCCGGCAGCCGATCAGTTGAAGGTGATGGACGCAGCGCAGATCGTTGGATGGTTGCCGGGCGATACCATCCAGCTCGGTGACGTGGCTGGCGAGCCGGGAGTTCCCAACGGGTTTACCCGTGGCTACGCCGTCGACATTTCCCCGATGATGCATAACATGCTGGGCAGCGTCTTTCCCCAGCGAGGCATCCTCTTCAAGTGTTCGCAATTTGGTGTCGGCGCCCGCGTCGCGATCGCCTTGTCGCCGACAACAGGCGGTGGCTCGTTTCTGGGAGGTAACAGCCTGTCTGACGGTCAGCCCAATGTCACCATGCACATGTCAACCACGACCGAACCTTCACCCGTTTCCAATTCCAACCTGGTGTTCGTGCGTGAAAGTGGTGCACCTGGCACGGTCAGCATCTCCGCCCTGTCAGCCCTGGCGCTACTGGACTGATCGGGACACTTGCCGCAATCGGCTGGCGAGGCTCAGCCGATCTTCTCCATGCATTCGGCCAGCGCATCCTGCCATGGCCTGGGTCTGATGGCGTAGACGCCTGCAATGCGCTCGGTGTCGAGAACCGAATATTTCGGCCGTTGCGCCGGTGTCGGATATTGGGAAGTTGGAATGGCGCTGAGCTCGGGAACCTTCATGCCCTTTTTCCCGGCGAGCGCGAAAATCGCCTCCGCAAATCCGAACCAGTTCGTTGTTCCCTGGTTGGTGAAATTGAACACGCCGTAAAGTTCTTCGCTGGCGGGTCCAGTCGCCATGCGCCGGGCGATCCTGACGATTGCATCTGCAATGTCGGGAGCGAATGTCGGCGTACCATACTGGTCGTCAACGATGGACAACCGATCCCGTTCCCTGGCAAGGCGTAACATGGTGAGAAGGAAATTGGCTCCCCATGTGCTGTAGACCCAGGATGTGCGCATGATCACGTGGTGGGGATTGGCTTCCTTCACGCAGATTTCCCCGGCCAGTTTCGACCTTCCATACACGTTCAGCGGATCGGTCGGATCATCCTCCCTGTAGGGCCTGTTTCCCTTGCCATTGAAGACATAATCGGTGGAAACATGAATGATGGGAATGCCTGCGGCATGTGTCGCCGAGGCGAGTTTTTCGGCTCCCTGTTCATTGATGCGGAAAGCTTCCTGCGCTTCGCTTTCCGCCCTGTCGACGGCAGTATAGGCTGCTGCATTGACCAGCAGATCGGGCCTGTATCTTTCAAAGGCATTCTGGATTGCCGCTCTGTCGGCAATATCCATTTCGTCGCGTCCCAGGCAGTGAATTTCGGCTTCCGCAGTGGCCGCGACTTCGCAAAGCGCGCGGGCCAACTGACCAGTCCTGCCTGCAACCAGAATTCGCATGTCAGGCCTTCGTGCCGAGTCGTTCGCCAGCATAACGCTTGTCGCGTATCGGCTCCCACCAGGCCCGGTTCGTCAGGTACCAGTCGATGGTCTTGGCAAGCCCGCTTTCAAAGCTTTCCTGCGGAACCCAGCCGAGTTCGTCGCGGATCTTCGAGGCATCTATCGCGTATCGCAAATCATGCCCCGGGCGATCTGCAACGAAAGTGATCAGGTCCGCATGGCTGGCACCACCGGGCCTCGGATTGACAGCGTCGAGTTTCCGGCAAATCGCCTGCACGACCTGCAGATTGCTGCGCTCCTCATTGCCGCCGATATTGTAGGTCTCGCCAGCACGACCAGCCGTTGCAACCGCGAGCAGGGCGCGTGCGTGATCCTCGACAAAAAGCCAGTCCCGAACATTGGCACCGGTTCCGTAAACGGGAAGCGGCTTGCCCGCACAGGCATTCAGGATAACCAGTGGGATGAGCTTTTCGGGAAAATGATATGGCCCGTAATTGTTGGAGCAATTGGAGATCACGACCGGCAGCCCGTAAGTGTGGTGCCAGGCCATGACAAGATGGTCGGAGGAGGCCTTTGATGCCGAATAGGGCGACGAAGGCGCGTAGGGCGTTTCTTCAGTGAAGAGGCCGCCGTCCAATGGCAACTGGCCATAGACCTCGTCTGTCGAAATGTGATGGAACCTAAAACGCTGCTTTTGCTCGGCCCCAAGCGCCGACCAGTAGCTGCGGGCTGCTTCCAGCAGGGAATAGGTTCCAACGATATTGGTCTGAATGAAGTCTGCCGGACCGTCAATCGAACGGTCGACATGGCTTTCCGCAGCCAGGTTCATGATGATGTCCGGCTGAAACGCATTGATCAGCGAAGCCATGCTGTCCTGATCACAGATATCCTGTTTCTCGAACCGGTAATTCGAAGCGCTCGAAACAGGTGCAAGGGATGCGAGGTTGCCTGCATAGGTGAGCTTGTCCACCACGCACACGCTGGCACCAGGTGAGCCGACGAGCATTCTTGTAACAGCTGAGCCGATAAATCCGGCTCCACCGGTTACCAGAAATCGCAAGCCTGAGGCGGAATCAGTTTTCATGGACAAAACCGGTGTCGATATCGCTGAGCAGGGGGGCATTCGCGTCCTTGGCTGAAAGGATCGGTTCCTGTCCGCCAAGTCCCCAGTCAATGCCAATGGCCGGATCGTCAAACCGGATGCACCGGTCATGTTCGCGCGAATAGGGTGCCGATACCTTGTAAAGGACCTCGGTCTCCGGTTCCAGCGTCACAAACCCGTGCGCAAAACCTTTGGGAACCAGTATCTGGTTCCACTTCTTCGCGGAAACTTCCAGGCACACCCACTTGCCAAAGCCTGGTGAACCTTTGCGGATATCGACCGCCACGTCGAGGATACTGCCCTTCACGACGCGCACGAGCTTGTCCTGCGCAACTGGTGGTATCTGGAAGTGCAGACCCCGCAAAACACCTTTCGAGGCCGAAAGAGACTGGTTGTCCTGCAACCAGTCTATGGCGATGCCATTGGCTGCCATGTCGACCTGGTTGTAGGTTTCGGAAAAGAAGCCGCGCTCATCGCAGTGAATTACGGGAATGATCTCGACTATCTCGGGCAGGGCGAGCGGTCGCACTGAAATCGGCATGCGTCAAATGCCTCCATTGGCAATCTGGCGCAGATAGTCGGCATATTCGGTCTTGCCATATTCGTGCGCAATCTCAAGCACCGCGTCGGCTCCGATGTAGCCGAATTCGAATGCGATCTCTTCCGGGCAGGCAATCTTGACGCCCTGCCTGTGTTCAAGCGTGCGCACATAGGCTGCCGCTTCGTGCAGGCTGTCATGGGTTCCCGTGTCCAACCATGCAACGCCGCGGCCCAGCATTTCCACGTGCAGATCGCCACGGTCCAGATAGGTTCCATTCACGGTCGTGATTTCCAGTTCGCCTCGCGCCGAAGGCCTGACATCCTTGGCGATATCCACGACATCGCCGTCATAGAAATAAAGACCGGTTACCGCGAAATTCGATTTCGGCCTGTCCGGCTTTTCCTCGATAGACAGTGCCAGCCCAGTGGATGGCTCGAGTTCCACGATGCCGTAGCGCTGCGGGTCCGACACCTGATAGGCAAAGATTGTGGCGCCTTTACTTCTTTTGGCGGCACGCTGGGTCATTTCGGGAAGGTTGGGTCCGTGAAAGATATTGTCGCCCAGGATGAGCGCGGCAGGCGATCCGGCAAGAAATGCCTCACCGATGAGGAACGCCTGCGCCAGCCCCTCGGGGCGCGGCTGAACGGCGTACTGGATGTCGATGCCGATCTTCGAGCCGTCGCCGAGAAGACGCTGGAACAAGGGTGTGTCCTGCGGCGTCGAAATGACCAGGACTTCGCGGATACCGGCCTGCATCAGGGTCGACAGCGGATAATATATCATCGGTTTGTCGTAGACGGGCAGCAACTGCTTGGAGACTGAACGGGTACTGGGATAAAGACGGGTTCCGGTTCCTCCCGCGAGGATGATGCCTTTCATGATACCTGTTCCCGATCCTGCTGCCAGTTAAGGCTTTCCGATTCCATTTTTTGGCTGCGCTTGCAAGAACCTGCGATCGGTCCAAGCCGCCATGGCATTACTTAGACCCTGCCATACGCATCTTCATAGCGGACGATGTCATCTTCCCCCAGATAAACACCAGTGGCAATTTCCACAATGATGAGCGGCACTTTTCCAGGATTGGAAAGGCGGTGGCGGGCACCTGCCGGCACAAAGGTCGATTCATTGCTGCCAAGATGAACCGTCTCGTCACCCAGCACGACGCAGGCAGTGCCTTCCAGCACGACCCAATGTTCGGATCGGTGCACATGAGATTGCATGCTGAGCGACGCCCCAGGGTCCACCGCGATCCGCTTGACCTTGAAGTTTTCGCCCTCAGCCAGTACGGCATAGTGCCCCCATGGGCGAATAACCTTGTCCGAACCCATATATTTTGTCCCGCTTCTTTGGGTTGTTGTTTTAGATTTGGCCAGCCAAGTCAACCTGGAATTGAACCCGGCCTGCGAAGTCAGGCTCCAATTTGCCAGAAGGGGGAAAATTGCGAATTGCGGTAGATGGCAGGAACCTCGTCGGTGCAGCAACCGGAATTGCGCGCTATATCCGCATGGTGTGCAATTGCCTGCAATTGCGAGGGCACGAAATCATTGTCCTGACCCCTTCCGCTGTCCGCGCCGATTGGCCTGGCAGGGAAAAAATGCGCTTTGAAACAAGCACCTATGAAGGCCCCCCCGCGAGGCAATACTGGGCGAATTTCGTCCTGCCCGAAAAACTTGGCGCCGTGGGTGCAGACGCATTCTGGGGTCCAGCGCATCGCCTTCCACGTCGTCGATTGAATTTGCCTTCGCTCGTCACGATTCACGACCTGGTCTGGCGGACCCATCCCCAGACCATGCGCGCCACGGGCTACTGGAGTGACAGGCTTCTGATGCCGCGCGCGGTCGCCAATGCAACCCTTGTTTGTGCCAACTCCGCCAGCACAGCCAGTGAAACGGAGCAGGCTTTTGCCCTGAAACCAGGCTCTGTGCGAGTTGTTCATCCCTGTGTCGAAACTGACGAATCGGCTGTAACGGGCGCGCGCAGACCAGACCGGTTCCTGTTTGTGGGAACCAATGAACCCCGGAAAAATCTCGATGGCCTGATGAAGGCTCTCTCCCTCATCAAGGTCTCGCAGGCAAAACCTGCCAGTCTGCTGGTGATTGGCGCAACGGGCTGGAAAAGCAGGCCGGTGATGGAAATGGCTGACCGGCATGGCGTCGCGGACCGGGTGGAAGCGGCGGGCTTCGTCAGCGATGAAACACTGGAAGAAGCCTATCGAGGTTCTGTGGCGCTCGTGGTGCCATCCTGGCATGAAGGCTTCGGCCTGCCGATCATCGAGGCACAGAAGTATGGAGTGCCCGTGATCGTTTCCGATCTTCCCGTTTTTCACGAGGTCGCTGGCGAAGGCGCCCTTTACATCAATCCGGCTGATCCTGGCTCCATCGCCAATGCCATGCAGCAACTGGCATCGGACACCGGATTACGAGCAAATCTGTCATCAGGCGCATTGCGCAATTCGTCGCGTTTCACCGCCCTTAAAACCGGAAGGGCAATGGAGGCCGCCATTGCGGACGCAATTGCACTGTATCGCGACGGGTATCGAACATGACGCTCCGCGTTCTGCACTTCTTCAAGACATACTTTCCCGACACTTTTGGCGGGATCGAACGCAGCATCCATGCCATCGCGACCGGTGCTGCCGCGCACGGCATCGGCACGTCGGTTCTTTCGCTCAGCGATGATCCCGTCGCCAACGAAATCGAACATGACGGTATTTCGGCCTGCAAGGAGCGCACAGCCTTCACATTGGGAAAATCGCCATTCTCGTTTTCCCCAAACCTTTTCCGGAGATTTGGCCACCTCGCCAGGCAAAGCGATGTCGTCCATTATCATTACCCCTGGCCATTGATGGACATCGTCGAGCGCCTGTTTCTCAATCCCAGACCTTACATCGTGACCTATCATTCCGATATCATCGCCAACTGGTTCGTCAGGCTTGTCGCCTTTGGCCTCGAGAGAAAGCTGCTGCGCCGCGCTTCAGCAATCGTGGCAACCTCGCCGCACTATGCGCGAACCAGTTCCAATTTGAAAAACTTTCGCGACAAGGTGCGCATCGTCCCGCTCGGATTGCCGGACCTTGCCAAAGTCGTGGACGATGACGCGCACGAAAGATGGCGTGCCCGCCTTGGAGAACCTTTCTTTCTCACTGTTGGTCAACTGCGCCACTACAAGGGCATGGAAATCCTCATCGAGGCATCGAAGCACTGCCGGCTGCCGGTGCTGGTGATCGGCGGTGGGGATCGACTGGGTGACCTGACAGCCCTGGCCGAAGCCACGCCTGGAGCAAACATCCGCTTTCTCGGACCGCTCCCTGACGAGGACAAGCACGCGCTGTAGAAACTGTGTACCGGTTTCGTGTTTGCCTCCAACAAGCGGGCAGAGGCCCTTGGCCTGGCGTTGCTGGAAGCCGCGATTTTCGCGAAGCCAATGGTCAGTTGCAGGCTCGGCACTGGCACAAGCCACGTCAACAGGGCAGGTGTCACCGGTCTGGTCGTGAAGCCTGGAAATGCGCAACACCTGGCCATGGCCATGAACCGCATTGCCGAGGATCCCGAACTTGCGCGCAGATTTGGAGAATCAGCGCGCAAGAGATATGAAAAGCACTTTCGCGCGCAGGACATGGCGCATTCTTATGCCATGCTCTATCGGGAGGTGGCGATGGCCGTGGACAAGCGCGAAGATCATCCAGCATAACTTTCGTGGGAAACGGAGAAGCACATGCCTGTCTACAGTATCGATGGCAAATCACCTGTCTTGCCGGCGCAGGGCGAATGCTGGATTGCACCCGACGCGCATGTGATCGGCAATGTAACGCTCGGTGCCAATGTCGGCATCTGGTTTGGCGTCGTGATCCGTGGCGACAATGAACAGATTTCGATCGGTGAAGACACGAATATCCAGGAAGGCTGTGTCCTGCACACCGATCCCGGCTTTCCCATCAAGATCGCGAAAGGCTGCACCATCGGCCATCGCGCCATTGTCCATGGTGCCACAATTGGAGAAAACAGTCTGGTCGGCATGGGCGCGATCGTCCTCAATGGCGCGAGGATTGGCCGCAACTGCCTCGTGGGTGCAGGCGCACTCGTGACTGAAGGAAAAGAGTTTCCTGACAATTCTCTGATTGTGGGAAGCCCGGCCAGGGCGGTGCGCCAGATCGATGCGCAGGGCGAGGCAGGCCTGCGCCTTTCTGCCGAACACTATGTGCGCAATTGTCATCGCTTCGCCGCTGGACTGAAGCGTATCGACTGACAGGATTATCTGTTACAAGAATTTTTGGATGATCGAAATCCTGTAACATTTTATTGCGGCAGGCTGTATTTGATGTTATCTCCCTTGCAGGCAGGAGTCTGACGGGAGAGCCGCCATGTATGCGCAGATGGTCGAAAGCACCGGCAAGAAGGTGCGTTCGCTGGAGGAAATGGATCCGCAGGAGCGTGCGTTCCAGGAACGGATCAATGCCAATCAGAAGATTGAGCCAAAGGACTGGATGCCGGACGGGTATCGCAAGAACCTGGTCCGCCAGATTTCCCAGCATGCCCATTCCGAGATTGTTGGCCAGTTGCCGGAAGGAAACTGGATCGGCAGGGCACCCACGCTTGAACGCAAGATGATCCTGCTTGCCAAGGTCCAGGACGAAGCTGGTCACGGGCTCTATCTTTATTCCGCCGCCGAGACGCTTGGCGTCAGCCGCGATGAACTGATCGCGCAGCTGCATTCAGGCAGGGCGAAATATTCCTCTATCTTCAATTATCCGACACTCAACTGGGCCGATATCGGCGCTGTGGGCTGGCTGGTGGATGGCGCTGCCATCATGAACCAGGTCTCGCTTCAGCGTACATCCTACGGACCATATTCGCGGGCCATGGTGAGGATTTGCAAGGAAGAGAGTTTTCACCAGCGCCAGGGCTTCGACATCATGATGAAGATGTGCGCAGGCACGCCCGCGCAAAAGGCCATGGCCCAGGATGCGCTCAATCGCTACTGGTGGCCATCGCTCATGATGTTCGGTCCGTCGGACAAGGAATCGGTTCATTCGGCGCAGTCCATGGCGTGGCGCATCAAGATCGGCACCAATGATGAATTGCGCCAGAAGTTCGTTGACCAGACCGTGCCCCAGGCAGAGTTCCTTGGCCTCAGCATTCCAGATCCGGATCTGAAATGGAATGAGGAGCTCGGCTCCTATGATTTCGGCGAGCCCGACTGGAGCGAGTTTCATGCCGTTCTTGCCGGAAATGGCCCCTGCAACAAGGAACGCATGGCCGACCGTATCCAGGCATGGGAAGACGGAGCCTGGTTCCGCGACGGACTGATGGCGCATGCCGACAAGCACGACAACAAGGCCGGTCTACAGGCGGCGGAATAGGAGTTCACATGTCCAGGGAATGGCCCTTGTGGGAAATTTTCATCCGTGGCCAGCACGGATTGTCACACCGTCATGTAGGCAGCCTGCACGCGCCTGACGCCGAGTTGGCGATCCGCAACGCCCGCGACGTCTACACGCGCCGCAACGAAGGCGTTTCGATCTGGGTGGTCAAGGCAGCCGATATCGCCGCCAGTTCGCCTGAGGAAAAAGGCCCGCTTTTCGAGCCGTCGAATGCCAAGGTCTACAGGCATCCGTCTTTCTTCCCGATCCCCGATGAAGTGGGGCATATGTGATGTCTGCCCGTTTTGAATTCCTCCTGCGCATGGGCGACAGCGCTCTCGTGCTGGGCCAGCGCGTATCGGCCTGGTGCGGCCATGCGCCAGCCGCCGAGGAAGACATTGCCATGGCGAACATGGCGCTCGACCTGCTTGGCCAGGCCAGCCTCTGGCTCTCATTGGCCGGCAAGGAAGAGTCGAAGGGACGTTCCGCTGACGATCTGGCATTTCTTCGCGATGCCTGGGACTTCCGCAACCTGCTTTTGTGCGAACAGCCAAATGGTGACTATGGCAACAGCCTGATGCGCCAGTTCCTGTTCGATGCCTGGCATCACCTGCAACTGGGCGAACTGGAAAAGTCCAGCGACCATGAGATCGCCGAAATTGCCGCAAAGGCTTCGCGTGAAGTTGCCTATCATCTTGAACGCTCGCGCGATCTCGTCATTCGCCTTGGCGATGGCACGCAGGAGAGCAATTCCCGCATGCAGTCCGCACTTGATCGGCTGTGGCCCTATTGCGGGGAAATGCTGACCGGCGATGCGGTTGACGAAGAACTCGCTGCAGCCTCCATTGCGCCAGACCCTTCAAGTCTGGCTGACGGGTGGAACCGCATTGTCGACGCGGCACTGGCGCAGGCAAACCTGAAACGGCCAGTGGACGACTTTGCCCATCTGGGCGGCAAGAGTGGCAGGCACACCGAACAGCTCGGGCACATTCTGGCGGAAATGCAGTTCCTGCAGCGCGCCTATCCCGGAGCGACCTGGTAATGAGCGCCGCGCTGGAGCTGCCCCGCGACGACCGGCCCGCTTATCCTGATCCGCAGGAAGTCATGGCCTGGCTGGAGGAGGTGCCGGATCCTGAAATTCCGGTCATTTCCCTCGTCGATCTTGGCGTGATCCGCAACGTTTCCCTCGATGGCGGTACACTGGTCGTCACCGTCACGCCTACCTACACCGGCTGCCCGGCAACCAGCATCATAAACTTCGAGATTGAAGCAAAGCTGCGCGAGAAGGGCGTCTGCGACTTCCGCATTGTGCGAAGCCTGTCTCCGCCCTGGACCACAGCCTGGCTGTCTGTCAAGGGCAGGGCAGCGCTCACACAGTACGGCATTGCCCCGCCGGTAGAGGGAACCGCCGCCTGTGGTTCAGGCAGGCCAGCCCAGCTTCAGGTGGCATGCCCGCGCTGCGGCTCGTGCGAAACCCGCATGGTCAGTCGATTTGGTTCGACGCCATGCAAGTCCAACTGGCAGTGCAATTCCTGCCTCGAACCCTTCGACTATTTCAAGTGTATCTGAGAAAGCCAGCATGGCCAGATTCTTTCCCCTTGTCGTAACCGACATCCAGCATGAAACCCGCGAAGCCGTGGCGATCACGCTGGAACCGCCTGCCGAGCATCGCGATGTGTTCCGCTATCTCCAGGGCCAGTACCTGACATTCAGATACGAACATGAAGGCGAAGAACTGCGCCGCAACTATTCGATCAGCACCGGCGTGGACGAAAACCGGCTGCGCATCGGCGTGAAGCGGGTTGATGGCGGCGCCTTTTCGAACTGGGCCAACACACAGCTCAAGCGGGGTGACATTCTCGAAGCCATGCCGCCCGAAGGCAAGTTCAATGCCGAACTCATGCCGGACGAGGCGCGCACCTATCTGATGTTTGCCGGCGGCAGCGGCATCACGCCGGTCCTGGGCCTGATCAAGACGATCCTTGCGCGTGAACCCAGATCAGCAATCACGCTGGTCTATGCCAACCGCACCGTCAACTCGATCATGTTCCGCGAGGAACTGGAGGACCTGAAGAACCTCAACCTCGGTCGCTTCTCCATTCTCCATGTCATCGAGAACGACACGCAGGAAATGGACCTGTTCACGGGTCGCGTGGACGAGGACAAGCTCACCCGCCTGTTCAAGGGTGGCTGGATCGATCTGGAATCCGTTGACCTGGCATTCATCTGCGGCCCCGAACCGATGATGCTGGCCATCTCGCAGGCATTGCAGCAGCAGGGCATGGCAAAGGAAAACATCCGCTTCGAACTCTTCAAGACTGCGCTGCGCCGCAACGGACCCGCACCGCAGGCGGGCAACGGCAAGGCGGCCCAATCCGGCAAGCGCTGCGAACTGGTCGTAACACTGGATGGCGTGACAAAGGTTCTGGACATTCCAGCCTCCGGCATGTCGGTTCTGGAAGCAGCCATGCAGGCAGATATGGATGCACCCCATTCCTGCAGGGCCGGTGTTTGCTCCACTTGCCGGGCAAAGGTCGTCGAAGGCGAATTCGAGCTTGAGGCGAACTACGCGCTTGAAGATTACGAAATCGAGCAGGGCTATGTGCTCACCTGCCAGTGCATGCCGCTGAGTGATCGCCTTGTCGTCGACTATGACCAGCACTGAGCGATAGCGCGTTACGCCTTGCCTATTGCGCCAAGTCCGCCTTTGAGCAGGCTTGCAACCAGCCTTGCATAGTCAATGCGGGCCTGCTCGGAGTCGTCCCGGTTCCACATGTAGAACCAGTTCAGCATCCCGAACAGAGACATGGTCGTCGCCTGCAGGCGGCGCGCATCGCCTCCCATTGTGTCGGGGCGAACTTCCCTGAGCACCTTTCGCACCATGTCGACGATCCGGCGCTGGTGGCCGCGCAACTCTTCCTGCTGCGCCCCAGGCAGGGCGGAGAGCGAATTGAACTGCAAGCGGTGTTCATCATCCGCACCGCGATAGGCCAAGAGGATCGAAAGGATCATTGCATCAAGCTTTGCCACGGGTTCCAGGTTGCTGGATGCCACCTCGCCGACCTTGGCGGCAATGTTGCGCAGGTGGTTGTCCAGAATGTCGAACAGCAATGCGTCCTTGCTCTGGTAGTAGTGGTAGATCGACGCTTTCGAAATGCCGCAATCGATGGCAAGCAGGCTCATGGATGCCTTGTCGAAACCGGACCCCGCAAAGACTGCTGCAGCCCGGTCGCGTATCAGCCTGCGTTTCGCGTCATGATCCTTGGCAATCGTTCGCGCCACCAGTTCACCCTTTCGGGCGCTTGTCGATGATCCGCACAGCCTTGCCTTGCGATCGTTCAACGTCACCGGGCGTGCTCACGTCGACTTTCGCGGTGATCCCGATCACGTCCTTGATCCGCTTGCCCAGACTGGCTTTCGCGCGCGCGCGCGCTTCATCGCTGGCAGCGTCGGGAAGGGCTTCCACGCGCACCAGCATCTCGTCGAGCCTTCCTTCGCGCGACAGTTCGATCTGGAAATGGGGAGCCAGTTCATGCACCATCAGGATCTGTTCCTCGATCTGCGTTGGAAACACGTTCACCCCGCGCAGGATGATCATGTCATCCGAGCGGCCGGTGATCTTTTCCATCCGGCGCATGGATCGCGCCGTGCCGGGCAGAAGGCGGGTCAGATCGCGGGTTCGGTAACGGATGATCGGAAAGGCTTCCTTGGTCAGCGATGTGAAGACAAGCTCGCCCTTTTCACCTTCGGCCACGGGCTGTCCGGTCTCCGGATTGATGATTTCGGGATAGAAATGATCCTCCCAGATATGCAGGCCGTCTTTCGTTTCGACGCACTCATTGGCGACGCCCGGCCCCATTACTTCCGAAAGGCCATAAATATCGACCGCATGCATGTCGAACTGCCGTTCGATTTCCTCGCGCATGGAATTGGTCCAGGGTTCAGCTCCGAAAATGCCGACCTGCAACGGCGATTTGCGTGGGTCCTTGCCCTGTGCGCGATACTCGTCGAGGATCGCGAGCATGTAGGAAGGCGTCACCATGATGGTCGTCGCGCCGAAATCCTCGATCAGCGTAACCTGGCGCGGTGTCATGCCGCCGGAAACAGGAACGACCGTGCAGCCGAGCTTTTCGGCACCGTAATGCGCACCCAGTCCACCGGTGAACAGACCATAGCCATAGGAAATGTGAACGACGTCTCCCGGGCGGGTTCCGCTTGCCCGCATCGAGCGCGCCATCACGGTTGCCCAGGTGTCCACGTCACGCCGCGTATAGCCGACGACAGTGGGCTTGCCGGTGGTGCCAGAGGAGGCATGGACCCGGCTGACCTGTTCCCTTGGCACGGCGAACATGCCGAATGGATAGTTGTTGCGCAGATCCTGTTTGACCGTGAATGGGAACTTTGCGAGGTCGCCAAGCGACTTCAGGTCGTCTGGATGAACGCCAGCCGCATCGAAGCTCTTCCGGTAGAAGGGCACATTGTCATAGGCATGGCGCAACGACCATTTCATGCGCTCGAGCTGCAATGCGGTAATCTGATCGCGCGACGCGATCTCGATCGGCTCCAGCTCCTTGCGGTCCGGGGTGAGATCTTTCATCGGAAGTCCTCCCTATTCCTCGAAATGTTTGCCCTTGATGACCCGCGAGCATCCCCGCATTTCGGCAATCAGGGTCCCGTCACCCCGCGTCACCTTGATATCGTAGATGCCTGAACGGCCGGTCTTGCTGACTTCCCTGGCCGTTGCCGTGAGCCGATCACCCGCCTTTGCCGGAGCGATGTAGGAAATCATGTTGTGCTGGGCGACAACGATCTCGTTGTAGCTGTTGCAGGCAAAGGCAAAGGTGCTGTCAGCCAGCGAAAAGATCACGCCGCCATGGCAGATTAAATGGCCGTTGCAGTGATGTTCGCCGACGTCCATCGACATTACCGCAGTGCCTGGCCCGACGCCATCGAGTGAGATGCCGACCCATTTGCTCGCCTTGTCGGTGGACGACATGGCCGCCGCGCTTTTTTCCGCGCGTTCCTGCGCCGTGATTGTCATTCGGATTTTCCCGTAAATTTTGCTGGGCGCTTTTCAAGGAAGGCCTTCACACCTTCCGCATAGTCGGGCGTCCTGCCGGCCTTGCGCTGGTAGCGCGCTTCAAGATCAAGCTGTTCGTCCAGCGTGTTGGTGGCCGCAGCCTGGATGGCCTGTTTCGTCAGCGCATATCCCTGTGTCGGACCGCTGGCGAGTTCAACGGCAAGGTTGCGCGCCTCGATCATCAGATGATCATCGGCAACCGCTTTCCAGATCAGGCCCCATTCCGCCGCCTTCTCTGCGGACAGGGGTTGTGCGGTGAACGCCAGGCCCTTGGCCCGCGCCTCACCAAGCAGCCTTGTCAGGTTCCAGCTTCCACCAGCATCCGGCACAAGTCCGACCTTGGCGAAGGACTGGATGAATTTCGCACTGACGCCCGCAATCACCACGTCGCAGGCCAGCGCTAGGTTTGCCCCTGCGCCCGCAGCAACGCCATTGACCGCGCAGATGACCGGCTTGGGCGTGGAACGGATCAGGCGGACAAGCGGATTGTAGAACGTCTCGAGCGTATGCCCCAGATCAGGTGGGCCATCCATCTTTGCCGGGTCCCGGTCGCCAAGATCCTGGCCTGCACAAAATCCGCGCCCGGCACCTGTCAGGACGATGGCGCGAACGCTGGGATCGCTCGATGCGGCAGTGAGGGCACCGAACAGTTCACGGTGCATCTGGTCGTTGAAGGAATTGAGACGATCCGGCCGATTGAGCGCTATCTCGATCCAGCCATCCTCCCGTGTAACAAGCACGGTTTCAGCCATTGCATCCTCCTTGAGCCTTCTTCAAAATCGATTGCATAAACCGACCGGCCGGTCAATAATGGAATTGTTCCCAACAGGATGCCTGAAAGATGATCGAAGCACAAAGTTTTGCAGCCGGACGCTGGATTGGTCCCGGCAAGGAAGCAACGACCGTTATGAGCGCGGTTACCGGCGAGCCGGTTGCCCTTGTAGGGTCTTCCCGATTGCCCTTCGATGCGATGCTCGACCATGCGCGCAATGAGGGCGGCCCAGCGCTCAGGAACATGCGCTTTCATGCGCGTGCCTCGATGCTCAAGGCGCTGGCACTGGCGCTCGATGCGCGCAAGGAGGACCTCTACCAGCTCTCCTATGAAACCGGCGCAACGCTGGCCGACAGCCGCATCGATATTGACGGCGGAATAGGAACCCTTTTCGTCTATGCCTCCAAGGGCAAGCGCGAACTCCCCGATGACACAGTCTATGTCGATGGCGCAGTGGAACAGTTGGGCCGCAGCGGGAAATTTGTCGGACGCCACGTCTATACGTCTCTCAAGGGGGCGGCAGTCCATATCAATGCTTTCAACTTCCCGGTCTGGGGCATGCTGGAAAAGCTGGCACCTTCGCTGCTGGCCGGTGTTCCCGCAATTGTCAAACCGGCGACACAGACGGCCTATGTCACCGAAGCCTGCTTCAGGATCATGATCGAATCGGGCCTGCTGCCACAAGGAGCAGTCCAGTTGATCTGCGGGCGAACCGGGAACCTGCTTGAGGCGCTCGCCGCGCAGGACATGGTAGGATTTACCGGCTCGGCAGCCACGGCGGCAATGTTGCGCGCGATGCCGAATTTCGCACAACATTCGGTGCGCTTCACTGCCGAGCAGGACAGCCTGAATGCCACAATACTGGGGCCGGACCTGGCACCTGGCTCGCCGGGCTTCGATGTCTTCGTCAAGGAAGTTGCCCGTGAAATGACCGCCAAGGCGGGGCAGAAATGCACAGCGATCCGCCGCATCCTTGTACCCGACGCGATGGCGACGGACGTTGTCGACGCGATCTCCGCCCGCCTTTCCGCCATCACGATCGGCAATCCCCGCAATGACAAGGTGCGGATGGGAGCACTGGTCTCGCAGGCCCAGCGAGCCGATGTGATGCAGAAATGCGAAATCATCGCCAGGGAAGCCAGCCGGATCACGCCGCAGGATTTCGTCTCCGCCCTCGTTGATGCTGATGCAGTCCACGGCGCATTCATGGCGCCCGCCCTTTTCCACTGCAAGGACCCCGATGCCGCGACACAGATTCATGCGGTAGAAGCATTTGGTCCCGTCTCAACAGTCATGGCCTATCGCGATATCGATCATGCCGTGGCGCTTGCCAACAGGGGCGGCGGGTCGCTGGTGCTCTCCGCCTTCACGGCAGATACTGCGGTCGCAAGGTCGGTGGTTGCGGGTTCGGCAAGTCACCATGGCAGGGTCTATTTCAACAACCCCGATTCAGCTCCCGAAAGCACCGGGCACGGTTCACCCATGCCGCACATGACCCATGGCGGGCCAGGCCGCGCAGGTGGCGGCGAGGAACTCGGCGGTATCCGCGGTGTGCTTCATCACATGCAGCGCACTGCCATTCAGGGATCGCCGGATATCCTGACCGCAGTGACGGGCGAGTGGATGCCTGGCGCGCGGGAAATCGCACCGAAAGCCCATCCCTTCAGGCTTCGCTATGATGAACTGGAACTCGGGCACACGCTCAACACGCCTCCCAGAACAATCACCCTGGAAGATATCGAGCACTTCGCCAATTTCACTGGCGATACCTTCTATGCCCACATGGACGAGGAAGCAGCCAGCGCCAATCCGTTCTTCCCCGGTCGTGTCGCCCATGGCTACCTGCTGCTGTCCTTTGCTGCCGGTCTCTTCGTGGAGCCGGCACCAGGCCCGGTGCTGGCAAATACCGGTCTGGAAGGCCTGTCGTTCCAGAAGCCGGTCAGCCCCGGTGATTCGATTCGCGTCCGATTGACCGTCAAGCGCAAGACGCCGCGCAATGCAGATTATGGCGAGGTGCGCTGGAACGTGACCCTGTTCAACCAGAATGACGAACAGGTCGCAGAGTATGAACTGCGCACGATGAACCAGTTCTAGGACTGCGATGCGGGGCGCGAGCGCGACAAAACGGTGTCAGTCTTCGAGATAGAGGAAAGCGCAGTTCGCGGTAGCCGCCAGCTTGCTGGAACCAGCACTGCGGAATTCGCAGCGCACCACGGCTGTCTTGCGCCCGTTCGAAATCGCTTCGGCTCGCACGTCAACAGGTCCAACCGGCAGCGGGCGCAGGAAATTGCAGGAAAGATCAAGCGTCGTGCAATTGCGGAAGCGCTTGTTGACGCCAGCCAGCGTCAGGACGGCGACCGTATCTGCAATCGAGCAGACCGCCTGGCCGCAAATCACGCCCTCACCAGGCCCGCCGCGAAGGCAGATATCCCGGTTCTCAGGCACTTCGAAGTCACCCCCCGCTTCATCGAATCCGGCAACCCGGATATTCAGCGCCTGCACCCACGGAGCAAAGACGCTTGCCAGCAATTCCTGGGCATCAATGGGGCTGAAATCCCCGGTTTTCATGTTCATTGCCGAATTCCCTTCGCCGCGGCCTTTCGATACTGGACGCGCTCCCTTATACCGATAGGGGTACACGAAAGCACGGGTCGGAAATCAAGGTCAATGAACGCCTTTTCGAAGGAACTGGACAGTTGGATCGAGGCACTTCAGGAAGTGAACCGATTGCGCGTCTGGTCACTCGTTGTAACGGTTTTCGGTGACAGCGTATTGCCGATGGGAGGATCGATCAGCGCATCCAGCCTTCAGGAACTTCTGCAAAGGCTTGGCGTTTCGCATGGCGCCATGCGTACGGCCCTGTCGCGGCTTGCCGCTGATGACTGGGTAACAAGTACCCGCAACGGCCGCAGCAGCAGCTACACGCTTTCCCAATCGGCAAAGGCACAGGCGCTGCAGGCGGAGGATCGCATTTACCCCGCGCCGGCAAGCCTCGAAGGTTTGCCATTGTGGCTGGCTGTCTTGCCGCTCGACCGGGAAGGGGCATGGCCGGAAATGACTGAGCGTCTGGTGCGTAAGGGCTTTGCCAGCGTGACCAGCGGTCTTCTCGCAATTCAATCCGATGACAAGCCGGTACCCGACGCCGACATCCTGTTCGTGCATTCCGAAGACACTGCGATACCCGACTGGCTCAGACAGCGCCTGGGTCCGCGCGATATCAATGCCAGCTATCGCGAATTGCGAAGGAGGATTGCGAGCTTGGCCAGGCACGCATCAGGCAGCATTTCTGCCATGGATGCCATTGCCGCGCGCACCTTGATGGTCCATGAGTGGCGTAGGATAGTTCTGCGTCATGCGCGTTTCGATGCAGCCTGTCTTCCATCCAGCTGGGAGGGGAAAGCCTGTCGCGACGAATTCGAACGGCTCTATCGTTCGCTTCATGCGCCATGTGTGAAATGGCTGCTTGGCCGCGAGGAGTTCGCCGCCGGTTCGGTTGACAGGCTGGCAAGCCGTTTTGGTGGTCTGGGCATTCTGGAACAGGCAGGTTAGGAAACGCTCTGTCGCGCCTGCAGCAGATGGGGAATGGAGGGACAGCACATGCTGGAAAGATGGGTAACGTCACTGGCGCGGTGGATGGCACTTGCTGGCGGGGTCATGCTTGTCCTGTTGACGCTGATCTCGGTCCTCAGCATTTCCGGCCGTGCCATCTTTACCATGGCCAACCTGGCCGATGGAGAGGGCTGGCGCGCAATCGCCTATCCGATCATGCGCGCTATCGGTTCAATGTTCGACAAGCTGGGAGCGGGGCCTATCCCCGGTGATTATGAAATGGTCGAGGCTGGTACGGCCTTTGCCGTTTTTGCCTTCCTGCCCTGGTGCCAGTTGAACCGCAGCCACGCGTCTGTCGAGATATTCACGGCTTCCTTTCCCACATCACTCAATCGCTTCATCGACCTGATATCGAACGGGCTCTTTTTCGCAGTGGCGCTCCTGCTCGCCTGGCGGCACTGGCTTGGTACCATGGACAAGCTGGGATATGGCGAAACCAGTTTCATCCTCCAGTATCCGATATGGTGGGGTTATGCGCTGAGCATGATCGGAGCGATCGTTTTCGTGATTGTTTCCGCCTACTGCTTCCTGCGCTCCATTCGTGAATGGCGGGACGGTGAAACGCCGGTTTCAGGGGGAGCAGTCCATTGAGCAGTTTCGAAATCGGCATCTGGTCCTTCCCCGTACTCCTGGCACTTATCTTCCTGAGAATTCCCATCGGGCTTGCAATGTTCCTGGTCGGAATGGGTGGCAACTATCTCATCAGCGGCTCCACCCTGATGATGTTCGCCCAGCTCAAGCATCTCACCTATTCCACCTTCTCCAGCTATTCGCTGTCCATCGTTCCGATGTTCCTGCTGATGGGACAGTTCGCGACGCTGGGGGGCATGTCCACCGCGCTGTTCAAGGCCGCTGAATCCTGGCTTGGCCACCGCAAGGGCGGCGTGGCCATGGCCGCAATTGGCGCGTGCGCCGGGTTCGGCTCGATCTGCGGCTCATCGCTGGCTACTGCAGCGACCATGGGGCAGGTGGCACTGCCCGAGCTTCGCCGCTATGGATATTCACCCGCCCTTGCCACCGGCACGCTCGCTGCAGGCGGTACGCTGGGAATTCTGATCCCGCCATCGGTTGTGCTGGTGATCTATGCGATCCTGACCGAACAGAACATCGCCAAGCTATTTGTCGCCGCCTTCATTCCGGGCATCCTGGCAGCCATTGGCTACATGCTGGCGATAGCGATCTATGTGCGGGTCTTCCCCGGTTCTGGCGGCGTGCGCGAGCGCCAGCCCTATGCCGAACGCTTCAGCGCGCTGGTTGATGTCTGGCCGGTCCTGCTTGTCTTCCTGGCTGTTGTCGGCGGTATCTATGCAGGCATCTTCACGCCAACGGAGGCAGCAGCGGTTGGCGCGATGGGCACATTCCTGATCGCGCTGTCGAATGGCGGATTGACGCGACGAAGCTTCATCGACTCGGTTCTGGCAACCGCATCCTCCACTGGCATGATCTTCATGATCGTGTTCGGGGCCGCCGTTTACAACGGCTTCCTGGCGCTCTCCCAGGTGCCACAGCTCACAGCCGAACATGTCGCCGGGCTTGGCATCAGCCCCTGGCTCGTCATGGCCATGGTGCTGGTCCTTTATCTGATTTTCGGCTGCTTCATGGATTCACTTTCCATGATCCTGCTTACCGTGCCGATCTTCTTCCCCGTGATGGTCGCGCTTGACTTCGGCATGCCCGTCGAGGACTTCGCCCTGTGGTTCGGCATTCTCGTCCTGATAGTCGTGGAGGTGGGGCTGATTACGCCACCTGTGGGGATGAATCTGTTCGTCATCAATTCCATGGCCAAGGACATACCGATCATTCAGACCTTCAAGGGCGTGTTTCCCTTCGTGCTGACAGACCTGGTGCGCGTGGTCATCCTGACCCTGTTCCCGGCAATCACCCTCTTTCTGGTGCACAGGGTTTTCTAGGCTTGCAACATGGTTGCCAGCTCTTCCGCGGGAATGATCCGGCTGGACGCATGATGCGGTAAAATTGCCTCAGGCCGGTTCGAAATCCGGCTGGCGGGCAGGGGCGGCATCAGCAAAGGCTGCGATCTTCATGCATTCCTCGTGAATACGGCTGATGACCGGATAGGGGCTCATATCGACCTTGAACCGTGCGTTGTTGATAACCTGCGGCACCAGGCAGATATCGGCAAGCCCGGGCGTGTCTCCGTGGCAGAAGAGCCCGGTCTGTGGACTTGTTGCCAGGATCTGTTCCAGGGGCGCGAAAGTTTCGCCAACCCAGTGGCGGAACCAGTCGCCAACCTGTTCGTCGTTGGCGGAGAAACGGGTCCGCAACGCATCCAGTATCCGAAGATTGTTTACCGGATGGATCTCGCAGCCGATCATCTGTGCCAGCGCCCGTACCCTTGCGCGATCCTGCGCGCCCTGGGGCAGGATGGCAGGCTGCGGTCTTGCCTCTTCAAGGAATTCAAGGATTGCGAGAGACTGGTGCAGAACCGTGCCATCTTCCCATACGAGGCTTGGCAGAAGGCCTTGCGGATTGACGGCAAGGAAGTCGCTGCTCTTGTGTTCTCCCTTGCGCAGATGGTGTGCGGCATAGGTATAGGAAATGCCTTTCAGGTTGAGCGCGATGCGCACCCTGAAGGAAGTGGAGCTTCTGAAATAATTGTGAAGGACCGGTACCATTGGGCGTTCCTGCCTGTTTAGGAATGATTGATTGCGTTGCGTTTCACGAATTGGTCGATTTCGGCGGCGATCTGTGGCCCGTGCGTGTGCAGCAACCAATGATCGCCCGTTTCGAATTCAACCAGTTCCACCTTGCTGGCAAATGTCTCGATACCCTTGCGTGACACAGGCAGCAGAGCCGTATCCTTGAGGCCCCATATCAGCAGATGCGGCATCGTCACGGCGAACTGGTCGGGCGTTCCATGATAAAGGGCTGGCAAAGGCACATCCTCATCGGGTTTAGGCACCACGATTGGTGAAGCGCGATACCAGTTCAGCATGGCATCAAGCCTGCCCTCCTTCGAAAAGGCATCGATATAGGCCTGGCGCAACCCCGCATCGAGCCAGGGGGCTGCTGAAAACTTCTCCAACATCGACAGGGTGCGCGCATAGGAGTTCTCCGACATGCGCGCTGCCGCCTGGGCGTCCTTGAGTACATGGATGTACTGGCTTGCCTTGCGCTGCCCCGCATCGTCGATGAGCGCTTTCTGAAAAAGTACCGGGTGAACACCGTTGGCAATGACGAGCGCGCGAACCATCTGAGGAAAGCCGATGGCAGCGGCATAGGCGACGGATGCTCCCCAATCATGCCCTGCCAGCACGAAGGCGCGCTTGCCCAGCAATTGTGAAGTCAGTGCAACAAGGTCGCCGACAAGTTTACGCGTTGTGTAGTTCGAAACATCGGCCGGGGCATCAGACAGGTTGAAGCCGCGCTGGTCGAGCGCGATGATCTGGTAATCGCTGGCAAGGGGCCTGAAAACGGGTTCCCATGCTCTCCAGAATTCCGGAAAACCGTGCAGGAAAACGATCGGCGTACGCGGGTCCTGTCCTTGCGGCGATTGATCGGGAGCGGCATTCGTCACGAAGTGCAGGCGAACCTCGCCACAATCGGCAAAGTCCGATCTGAAGCCGTGAGGCAAATTTTCCAAGGCTCTTCTCCCGCACCTGTCACCAGTCAGGCAACCCTAGCCCTGTTGAACTGGTTTTGGAAGAATGCCGGCAGACTTCAACTCGTGCGGTTGCGTTCGATCGCCAGGTGCGGATAGCCGGAAGTACCTTCGACCGAAAGATCACCCGTGACCGCCTCGTGCCAGCGATAGCCGACGATTGCGCCGTGCACCGTGTCTGAGATGATATTGTCTGCGATCACGGTGTTTTCACACCCTTCAACCACCGAAACATAGATACCGGTAGCGGCCTTGCGGATCACGTTTGAAGACACGGCGACGTCGCGAAGATAGGGACCCCAGCCGAGCAACATGCCGAACGTGTCGCAATTCTCGATCACGTTGCCGTTGACTGTTGTGTCGCCTTCCACCGAAATCCCGACGCCAAAGAAGTGGTCCTTGTCGACATAGGGTGCTACCGCGCGGATATTGCGAACGAGATTGCCGGTGCAGGTCGCGAGCCTTCCACCCTGCATGAAGTTGGTGATCGAGATGCCCTGTGCTCCGCCATCGACGACGTTGCCACTGATGATCGCACCCTGGAACTCGAACTCGGAATAGATGGCCGTTTCACCTGAGCGCAGGCAGTTGTTCGAAGTGATCTGGACATTGCCGCCCGCATTGGAGCGAATTGCTGAAAACGCACAATCGCTGATCCTGTTGTTGGCAATGAGAACCGAATCCGCGCGAAACACGTTGATACCGTTGCCCCACTGGCCGGTGCCGCCATTTTGTGCGCCGATGTTGAAAATCCGGTTTCCGGTGACGATCGTGCCATCCTCACCCGCCTCGTAACGGTGCACCAGAATACCGCCGTTGGAGCAGGCGGATACCTCATTGTCCTGGATTGACAGGCCCTTGTTCTGCAAGCCGTAGATTGCGCATTCGCCGCGAGCGCCGAACACGCTGCAGCGTTCAATGCGTCCTGCGGAACCGTCGACCTGCACGCCGATGGCAGTGCTGCCCAGGAAATGGCAATTGTCGATGGCGACATGCTCGGTACGCGAAATGCGCAAGGTGGCACCGGCATTCTCCGGCAGCATGCGATTCGCACCGTCGATCACAAGGCCGTTCAATTCCACATGCTGCGCGTTTTCCGCGACCAGGAAATGGCCATTGCCGGAAAAAACGAGGCGGGTTGCGCCCGGCACGCCGGTGATGCGGGTATTCTGCGCAAGGTTGATATTGGAAACATGATAATTACCCGGTGGCAGGAAGATCGGCCGGTTGGTCAGCGACGCCGCGTCGATTGCGCGCTGCAGGGCACGGCTCTGATCATCTGACGAACCATCAGCGAGGCCAAAATCGGCTGCATTTAGCGATCCACGCAGTTCCGCAAGGTCGAAGGCGCTGGAGGCGAAGGCCCCTGTTGGAACAGTTGCACTGCCAGCGGCTAGCGCGGCCATGCCGAGGAAATGTCGCCGGTTCATTGTGGTTCGCTTGTGTTCCATATCAGCACAGAGCTCCGCTTTTCGACTGTCTGGTCATGGTGCAGCAGGATTCGTGCCATATGCGGTTTTGCGCTTGGCTGAAGCGCAACTTTTTTACCAGACAGCGTTTTCGCCTGCCCATGGGTGCGCTATAGGAGGGCGCCGCCCCGCAGGTTGCAAGCAAAGGGAGTTCACCATGCTTCAGGAAGACCAGATCTATCTCGGTTCCAGCCGAAAGCCCGACGACAGCCTGAACAAGGGCGAATATCTGGTTCTTAAATATGCCAACCGCCACGGGCTCATCACTGGCGCCACCGGCACCGGCAAGACCGTGTCGCTGCAGATACTTGCAGAAGGATTTTCCAACGCAGGCGTGCCGGTATTCTGTGCCGATGTTAAGGGCGATCTTTCCGGGCTTGGCGCCAGGGGTGAGATGAAGGACTTTCTGGCAGCGCGTGCAAAGACCATCGGCTTCGACGACTACGAACTTCAGGAATTTCCGGTGATCTTCTGGGATCTGTTCGGTGAGAAGGGACACCAGGTCCGCGCGACCATTTCGGAAATGGGGCCGCTTCTGCTTTCGCGTCTGATGGACCTCAACGAGACTCAGGAAGGGGTTCTCAACATTGCGTTCAAGCTGGCCGATGATGAAGGGTTGCTGCTGCTTGATCTCAAGGACCTGAGGGCGCTGCTGGCCGACATTGCCGACCGCGCCAAGGAAATCGCGGCCACCTACGGCTTCGTCACCACCGCGACCATCGGCGCGATCCAGCGCCAGTTGCTGGTTCTGGATCAGCAGGGCGGCGAAGGCTTCTTTGGCGAACCGGCGCTCAAGATCCAGGACATCATGCGCACCACACGCGATGGCAGGGGATCGATCAACGTGCTTGCCGCTGATCGGCTGATGACTTCGCCGCGCCTTTACGCCACGTTCCTGCTCTGGCTGCTTTCGGAACTGTTCGAGGAATTGCCCGAAGTGGGTGACCCGGACAGGCCGCGCCTGGTCTTCTTCTTCGACGAAGCCCATCTTCTTTTCGACGAGGCGCCAAAGGCGCTGATCGAGAAAGTCGAGCAGGTCGTGAAGCTCATTCGCTCCAAGGGGGTGGGCGTCTATTTCGTCACCCAGAACCCGCTCGACATTCCCGATCCGGTTCTCGCCCAGCTTGGCAACCGGGTGCAGCACGCCCTTCGCGCCTACACACCGCGCGAACAGAAGGCGGTGAAGACTGCGGCGGAGACCTTCCGGCCAAACCCCGAATTTTCCACCGAGGACGTGATCATGAATCTCGGCGTCGGCGAGGCGCTGGTTTCGACGCTGCAGGCAAAGGGCATCCCCTCACTCGTCGAACGCACCTTGATGCGCCCGCCATCTTCGCGCCTCGGCCCGCTCGATGATCGCGAGCGCGCTTCACTTATTGCCATGTCGCCTGTCGCCAGTTCCTATGATGAAACCATCGACCGTGAATCGGCCTACGAGATTCTCAAGCGTCGCGCGCAGGATGCCCAGCGTCAGGAAGCTGAACAGCAGGCACGCGAGCAGCAGCAGAAAGAAGAACAGGCAAAGTCGCGCTCCGGCTTTGATCTTCCCGAAATCCTGGGTGGCTCGACCCGTTCGCGGCGCACAACAACGACACGCCGTTCAAGCCGTCAGACCGTTACGGAAGCAGCCGTCAAATCCCTGACCAGAACAATCGCCTCTTCACTGGGAAGAGCGCTTGTGCGCGGCATTCTTGGCAGTCTCAAGAAGGGCTTCTGAGCTTTCCCTTCAACGCGGGAACAAGCGCACCAGACCGCCAAGGTCGCCAAGCGTTTCAACCGGCGGCAGATCGGAATACTCATCGGCCTGGCCCGTACGGTTGATCCACCGGCACTGGAAACCGAATGCCGCTGCCCCTGCAACGTCCCAACGGTTTGACGACTGGAAGGAAACCGCTTCCGCGCCGATACCATATGCCTGGGTCACCATCGCATAGGTGCGCCGATCGGTCTTGAAGACGCCAACTTCATCGACCGAAAAGACATTGTCGAACAGGTCGGACAGGCCGGCTGACTGCACAGCGCTTTCCAGCATGTCAGGCGAACCATTGGAAAGAATGGCGAGCCGCGCACCGCGCTTCCTGAGATCACCCAGGACCTGGGGAACTTCCGCATAGCAATCCAGCGTGCGGTACGCATTCAGCAGGTTTTCGCGCGCATTCCGGTTTGCGCCTGGCACCGTGGCAAGGGCGAAATCAAGGGCCTCGCAGGTCAGCGACCAGAAATCGCGATACCGCGACATGCCGCTTCGGACCCAGCTGTATTCGAGTTGCTTGTTGCGCCAGATTTCCGAGACACGCGCAGCATTTTCACCAACCTGCGATGCATGGCGTGCCACCGCGGAATGGACATCGAAAAGCGTGCCATACGCGTCGAAGACAAAGGCTCTTGTTTCCATCGTGACTTTCGACCCCCTTCATGGGGCGCAACTTTTTTGAGTGTTGCACGTTGCACCATTGCCTAGTCAAGCTTGACGTCCTAGGTATTGGCAATGGTCTGGCAGTACTGCTGCCGGAACGACGGGAATTTGCAACATCAGGAGTGTGTCATGTCTTTCGAACTTCCAGAACTTCCATACGCTTACGAAGCACTTCAGCCCTTCATGTCGCGTGAAACGCTGGAATTCCACCATGACAAGCATCATCAGGCCTATGTCACCAACGGCAACAATCTGCTGAAGGATTCCGGCCTGGAAGGGAAATCCCTCGAAGAAGTGGTGAAGGGCAGCTTCGGCAAGAATGCCGGTCTGTTCAACAATGCCGGCCAGCATTACAACCACATTCATTTCTGGCGCTGGATGAAGAAGGGCGGCGGCGGAACCTCGATTCCGGGCAAGCTCAAGGCTGCAATTGATTCCGATCTTGGCGGCTATGACAAGTTCCGCGCGGACTTCATCGCCGCAGGCACGACGCAGTTCGGCTCAGGCTGGTGCTGGCTTGTGGTGAAGGATGGCAAACTCGCCGTCACCAAGACGCCCAATGGCGAAAACCCGCTCGTCCATGGCGCGACCCCGATCCTTGGCTGCGATGTGTGGGAACATTCCTATTACATCGACTATCGCAACGCCCGTCCGAAGTATCTGGAAGCCTTCGTCGACAGCCTGATCAACTGGGAATATGTCGAGGAGCTTTTCAGCGCTGCGATGAAATGATTTCATTTCGCCAATGGCGGCTGTTTGCAATTCTCACGTCATCGTGACCACGTTCAGGTTGACGTATTGTTTACTGGTGGAAAACGAAAACAGCCGCCTCGTACCTCGCAATTGATGCAGGGCGATGCAATAATTGGTTGTGGCGACTTAGATTTTAATTGCCGTTCCTTCATGGGGCGGCCTGTGGAGGAACGGATGAAGAAACTGGTTTTTGCACTTGCTGCCGCTGGCATGCTGTTTTCAGGTCTTGCACACGCTGATGCGATTTCAGATCGCAAGGCAGTGATGAAGGAAAAGGTCGGTGCCTCGATGGGCGTGCTGGCCAAGACAGCCAAAGGCGAAATGGACTTTGATGCCGCAGCAGTTCTCGCTGCATTCCAGACCATCAACTCCGCAACGGAAGGATTTGCCGATCTGTTCCCCGCAGGAAGCGAATCCGGTGGTGAAACCACTGCCAGCCCGAAGATCTGGGAAGACATGGATGGCTTCAAGGCAGCTCTTGCCAAGCTCCGCAGCGACGCGGCTGCCGCAGCTGACGCAGCACCTCAGGACAAGGATGCCTTCATGGTTGTGTTTGGTCAGGTTGCAGGCAATTGCAAGGCCTGCCATGAAACCTACCGCGTCATGAAGAACTGATCCCTCCCTCACTGGAGGCGGAAAATGAAAAGACTTGCGGCCGCACTGGTTTTGATTGCCATTGCGGCCGCAATCGTATTCTGGTTCCTCACTGCCCCTTCCCGATTGCCTGAGGGCGACCTGGCAGGCATGGAGAGGGGGGACCCGGTTCGCGGCGAGCGCATGTTCAATGTCGGCGGATGTGCTTCATGCCATGCCCGAAAAGGTTCCAAGGGGGATGCGAGGCTCGAACTCGCTGGCGGACTGCCCCTGGCAACCCCTTTTGGCACCTTTCACGCACCCAACATCTCGCCTGATCCCGTTCATGGATTGGGAGCCTGGAGTGGCGCTGATTTCGCCAACGCGATGCTCAAGGGCGTCTCGCCCAGGGGATCGCACTATTACCCGGCCTTTCCCTATTCGTCCTATGCACGGATGAACGTTTCGGATGTGGCTGACCTGTGGGCCTACCTCAAGACGCTTCCCGCGGTAGACACTGCCAATCTGGCGCATGAACTGCCGCTGCCTTTCCGGCTGCGTCGCGGCCTCGGTCTGTGGAAACTGATGTTTGTTTCTGCTGATCCCGTCATTGCCACGCCCGGGCAGGCGACACCGGAAGCGCTTGGGCGCTATCTAGTGGAAGGACCAGCCCATTGCGGCGAATGCCATTCACCGCGCAACCAGATAGGCGGCATCAGGAAAGCTGCGTGGCTTGGCGGCGGTCCAGCGCCAGAAGGCACAGGCAAGATACCCAACATCACCGCAGGCAAGGGCGGCATCGGCGGCTGGAGCGCCAAAGACATAGCCTACTATCTCGAGTCCGGATTTACGCCGGAATTCGACGCTGTTGGCGGTGCCATGGTCGAAGTGCAGGAAAACATGGCACGCCTGCCTGCAGGTGACCGTGAAGCAATCGCTGCCTATCTCAAGATCGTGCCTGCCGTGGACAGCCAATAGTCGCTGGCGTCACGATCCGCGCAGATCAATGGTGCAGGCTGTCAGGTCAGGGGAAGGCCCGCTGCCTTGATTGCAAAGGCGTAGCTGAACGCCACTTCCTCCAGCCGCTGGAAACGACCTGGTGCCCCGGCATGACCAGCACCCATGTTGGTCTTGAGCATGATGGGCGCGCTGCCGGTGTGATGTTCGCGCAATTTCGCGACCCATTTTGCCGGCTCCCAATAGGTTACGCGCGGATCGGTAAGCCCGGCTATGGCCATGACCGGCGGATAGGCATGGTCGCTCACATTGTCATAAGGGGACCAGGAGGCGATGCTCTCGAACTCCCTGGCCGAGGCCAGCGGATTGCCCCATTCGGGCCATTCCGGCGGGGTCAGCGGCAGGCTGTCGTCCAGCATGGTGTTTAGAACATCGACAAACGGTACTTCCGCCAGAATTCCGGTAAAAAGTTCCGGTTCCATGTTGGCAATGGCCCCCATCAACATGCCGCCTGCGCTTCCTCCCTGTGCAACAATCCTGCCCTTCGAAGTGCATCTTTCTGCGATCAGATGATGGGCTGCGGCAATGAAGTCACTGAATGTGTTGGCTTTTTTTGAGCGCTTGCCGTCCTCGTACCAGCCATATCCCTTGTCCTTGCCACCGCGAACATGCGCGATGGCATAGACGAATCCCCGATCGGCAAGGGAAAGCGCATTCGTGTTGAACGCTGCAGGAATGGTGATGCCATAGCTGCCATATCCATAGAGAAGGCAGGGCGCAGTACCGTCGAGCGGCGTATCCTTGCGATAGAGAATTGACACGGGCACCAGTTCGCCATCGCTCGCTGGAGCCATTAGGCGTCGGGTGACATAGTCGGCGCTGTCATGCCCCGATGGAACTTCCTGCTCCTTGATGAGCACCCGCTCGCGGGTCTCCATGTTGTAGTCGAACGTCTGCGACGGTGTGGTCATGGAGGAATAGGTGAAGCGGATCATGTCTGTGTCGAATTCGAACTCGCCTGAAAGCCCGAGTGAATAGGCTTCCTCCTCGAAGGCGATCGGATGCTGCTGCCCATCGCCAAGACGGTGCACGACAATACGCGGGAGGCCGTTTTCCCTTTCAAGCCAGACCAGATGGCGCTTGTAGATGCCATGGGCAAGGATCAGCCGACCTTCCTTGTGTGCCACAAGATCCTGCCAGAATTCCGGCTGCGGCGTCTCGGCAGGCGCCGTAGCGATCTTGAAGTCCTTGGCACCGTCGCGATTGGTAAGGATGTAGAGAACGCCGTCGCCCTCATCGATGGAATATTGAATCCCGGTTTCGCGATCCGAAACCTTGACGGGCGCGGCAAAGGGGTCGCTGGCCGGCAGCAGCCAGGCCTGGCTTGTTTCGTGATCGTGCGCGTCGATGGTGATGTAGTTGCCCGACTGCGTCTTGCCTGCGCCCAGGAAAAAGCCCGGATCGGGTTCCTCGTGAATATGGACGTCCTCTTCGCACTGGCCGACGCGGTGGATGAACAGTTTCGAGGGACGGTGGTTTTCATCGACACGGGTATAGACGAACATGCGGCTGTCGGCGCTGAACACTCCGCCGCCGCCTGTATCGGTGATGACGTCGTCCATATCCTTCCCGCTCGCCAGATCGCGAAACCGGATCGAGAACAGTTCGGACCCCTTGTCGTCATAGGCCCAGGACAGGATGCGGTGGTCGGGCGAATGCCCCGCACCGGCAATGCGAAAATAGCCCTTGCCCCTTGCTTCCCGGTCGCCGTCCAGCATCACGGTTTCATCGCCACCCTCGCTCGGCACACGAACATATTTCACATGTTCGCCGCCATGTTCGAAGCGCACGCCATAAGCCCAGGGACCGTCGCGCATCGGCACCGAGGAATCGTCCTCCTTGATCCTCTGCTTCATCTCCACAAACAGCCTCGACTGCAGCGGCTTGGTATCGACCATCTGCGCGCGCTGATAATTGTTTTCTTCTTCAAGATGCAGGCGGATTTCATAGGGCAGGGCTGAGGGATCGCGCATCACTTCCTGCCAGTTGCGCGCCCTGATCCAGGCATAGTCGTCGGTTCTTTCAACGCCATGGTGAACCGTCTTGTGCGGTTTTCTTGCCGTCTGCGGCGCCTGCTCGGCGGATTTCTCAAAGGCCATGGCTGCTATCCGGTTTCCTGAATCTGGACTTACTCGCTGTCGGGCAGGAACACCATTGCATGTCCATTCATGCAGTAGCGCTGGCCCGTTGGCTGTGGTCCATCCGCAAATACATGGCCCAGATGCGCATCGCAATCGGCGCAGCGGATTTCCGTGCGTGTCATGAAGAACGAACGGTCACTGTGCGCACTCACCGCTTCAGGGGTGATGGGCTGGAAGAAGGACGGCCAACCAGTGCCGGATTCGAACTTGGCGCTGGTTGCAAACAACGCATTCCCGCAGCACACACACTGAAAGGTGCCGGGGCGTTTTTCATGCTGATGGGGTCCTGAAAAGGCCCGCTCGGTGCCGTGCCTGCGGGTAATCTGAAACTGTTCGGGTGTCAGCTGGTCGCGCCATTGCGCTTCGCTCTTCTCGACTTTCACCATTTCGGTTCTCCTCACCTGCAATCCGTCCACACAGGGCGGTGCTCCAATTGAGCATGTTGCCAAAGTTGAAGTTAGTGGCAGATTTTCCACTATCAACAGGCAATTGGCGCAGGTTGGCAAAGACTCGCTGCCGTCTTGTTCGCAGAACTTGCGATATGCCCCATGAATCATTAATTCCAGTGAACTTACCTGCCGGCTTTCCAGCCTTCGAGCAACAGGACCCTTGGGCATGCCTTTTCTGGCCGACCAGCCGACCATGCTTTTCCTTGCGCTGCCATTCATCGCAGCCCTGCTTGCGCCCGTTGCCGTGCGTTTGATGTCCAGCCACGCGGTCTGGCCGCTGGCACTTTTCCCGCTTGCGATCTTCCTGCATCTGCTTTCGAAAGTGGAAGAGATCGCGAACGGTGCAGTGCTGACTGGCGGCGTTTCGTGGATTCCCTCGCTCGGCGTCAATCTCTCATGGCATCTTGATGGCCTGAGCCTCGTATTCGGATTGCTCATTACCGGTATCGGTGCGCTCATCATTCTGTTTTCAGGCGGTTACATGAAAGGCCATGCCCAGCAGGGCCGCTTCCTGATGTTCATGTTCCTGTTCATGGGCTCGATGCTCGGTCTGGTCATGGCCGACAATCTCTATGCACTGCTGGTCCTGTGGGAAATGACCTCCATCACTTCGTTCCTGCTGATCGGGTTCGACCATACGCGTCAGGCCTCCCGGCGCGCAGCAATCCAGGCACTGGTGGTTACTGGCGGTGGCGGCCTCATCCTCATTGCTGGCATGATCGTGATTCATGCAATTACCGGTGCCAGCGAACTGTCGCTTGTCCTGCGTAGCGGCGAAGTGCTGCGCGAAAGCCCCTTCTATCTTCTGGCCTTCCTCCTGGTCCTTGGTGGCGCCTTCACGAAGTCGGCGCAGTTCCCGCTGCACTTCTGGTTGCCCAATGCGATGGAAGCGCCAACTCCCGTTTCGGCCTATCTGCACTCCGCAACCATGGTGAAGGCTGGCGTCTATCTGCTGATGCGGATGCACCCGGTCATGGGCGCAACGCCAGCGTGGGAAACCGTGTTGCCCCTCTTCGGTATCGTGACGCTGCTTGCCGGTACCCTGCTTGCCGCGCGCCAGACCGATCTCAAGCTGATGCTCGCCTACACGACCGTCGCTTCACTGGGCCTGCTGGTGATGCTTGTCGGTTTCGGCAATGAAAAGGCCATCGAGGCTGCAGTCTACTATCTGTTTGCCCATTCGCTCTTCAAAGGCACCTTGTTCATGGTTGCCGGCAACATTGACCATGGCGCGGGCACGAGGGATATCCGCAAGCTGGCCGGCCTGCGCATGGCCATGCCGATCACCTTTGCCGCAGCCGCGCTGGCGGCACTGTCAATGGCGGGCATTCCACCCTTTGTCGGGTTCATGGCCAAGGAAGAAATTTACGCCGCCATGACCGGTCCCGGTGCCTGGCAGAACATGCTGATGCTCCTGGCAATCATTGGCAATGCGCTGATGCTGGTCATAGGTGCCGCTGTCGCGATCAAGCCGTTCTTTGGCCGCAAGCCTGAACAATTGCACCATGCCCATGAAGGCTCGCTCCTTCTTCTCGCGGGCCCGGTAGTCCTTTCTGTTGCGGGGCTGGCCAGCGCTGTCCTTGCCAGCGCGACGAACCATTTCCTGATTTCACCCATGGCTTCAGCAGTCGCTGGGACACCTGTCCTGGCCCATGCCGTACCTTTGCTGCATGTCGGCGTTCCGCTGCTGCTGTCGGTTGTCACCATTGCGCTGGGCGTCGCATTGTTCCTGCGCCTTGATATCCTGCGCCTGTTCCTTGCCAAGTGGCTGTGGAAGTTCGGATGGGGCCCGGATATCGGTTTCGACCAGTTCATGCGCGGACTGCTTCGCCTGGCCACTGCCATCACGCGTTTTGTCCACACCGGAAGGCTCGAAGCCTACATGACGACTGTGTTCATGGCGATGGCGATCCTGCTGCTGCTTGCCATGATCGGAGCGGGCGAATTGCCAACCATCCCCGTTCTGCAAAAGCCGACACTGTACGAAGCTGGGATATTCTTCATTGCAATCGTCGGGCTTGGCGCGGTCATCATCGCAAACGACCGGCTCACTGCCATCGTGTCGCTTGGCATCCAGGGTTTTGCAGTGGCGCTCATCTTCATGCTGTTCGGTGCGCCGGACCTGTCCTTCACGCAGTTCATGGTCGAAACCCTCTCTGTCGTCATCCTGGCACTCGTCATGACTCGCCTGCGCCTGCACAAGTCGGACCACCGTCCGCTGGCTGAAAGCCTGTTCGACGCCTCGGTTGCCGTTGCCGGAGCGCTTGCGCTTGGCCTGCTGCTTCTTGCTGTCGTCCAGGTGCCGTTCAACACGGAGTTGTCCGATTTCTTCGCCCAGTTCAGCCGGACAATTGCCCACGGGCGCAACATCGTGAATGTCATCATTGTCGACTTCCGCGGTCTCGACACACTCGGCGAGATAGCGGTGGTGATGGTGGCAGGTCTGGCAATTCTTGCCGTCATTCGCGTCCGGCAGAAAACGGTGCCGGACGAAGGCACGTTTGAAGCGCCAGTTGATGCGCCTGCAAGCGGGAAGGGGCACAAATGAACACGGTGATTTTCCGCACGGTCGCGCCCTATTTCACCAGCCTCATGGTGCTGTTCTCGATATTCGTCCTGTTGCGAGGGCACAATGAACCCGGCGGGGGCTTTATCGGCGGGCTTATCGCGGCTTCCGCATTCGCCATCTACGGCATTGCCTGCGGTGTGCAACCGGTGCGCAGGGCGCTCTATTTCCATCCGATGACGCTGGCTGGGTTCGGCGTCTTTTTTGCAGCCTGCGCAGGTCTGCCCTCGGTCGTTTCCTCGGTGCCCTTCATGACCGGAATCTGGATTTTCCCGAAGATAGGCAATGTCGAAATCGCCCTGTCCACGCCGATGATGTTCGACATCGGAGTCTACTTCGTCGTGGTTGGTGCCATCACCTCGATTGCGCTCGCGCTCGAAGAACGGGAGAACAATTGATGGAGCCAATCCTGGCCATTCTCGTCAGCTGTTTCTTCGCGGTGGCGATTTACCTGCTGCTGTCCCGCCATGTCATTCGCATGCTTCTTGGCGTGGCACTGCTGGGCAATGCGGTGAACCTGTTGATCTTCACGGCGGGCAGGCTGACCCGTGAAGTGCCGCCAATCATCGGCGTGTCGGATCCCGTGCCAGCCAGCATCACGGCAAATCCGCTTCCCCAGGCCCTGATCCTCACGGCAATCGTGATTTCGTTTTCGTTCTTCGCCTTCCTGCTGGTGCTCAGCTATCGCACCTATCAGGAACTGGGTACCGACGACACGCAGGAAATGCGCCTGTCGGAACCTGCAGACGATCTTCCACCACCGGCAGGATACTAGGGATCGATAATGGCTTCGCCCGGAAATTACCAAGTCGATCCTGCAGCCGCGCTGGTCCTCAAACCGGTGGAAGCCGCCGACTGGCTGTTGGTGGCACCGGTCCTCCTTCCTCTCATGGCAGGCGCGGTCCTGCTGATGGCTAGACGCCAGACCGGCGTACAGGCGGCCGGTGCCATATCGGTTCTGGTAATGCTTGTGGCGATATCCATCGGCCTGCTCTTGCGGGTCATTGATACCGGCCCGCTCACAATGACCATGGGCAAATGGCTACCGCCATTCGGCATATCGTTCACCGTGGACACAATGAGTGCCGCACTGGTTCTGACCGCTTCCATCGTCGCGCTCGCCTGCGGCGTCTTTGCAGCCGGTGAAACCGAACCAGCAAGGCTCAGATACGGATTCTATCCCTTCTTCATG
Organism: Rhizobiaceae bacterium; assembly: GCA_049289295.1. Taxonomy (GTDB): domain Bacteria; phylum Pseudomonadota; class Alphaproteobacteria; order Rhizobiales; family Rhizobiaceae; genus BOKV01. The sequence goes on along the minus strand of JBATLL010000035.1, from coordinate 17,849 downwards.
CTGATGATGGCAGGCGTGAATGGCGCATTCCTGACCGGCGACATCTTCAACCTCTATGTCTGGTTCGAAGTGCTGCTGATCTCATCCTTCGGACTGATCGTGCTTGGCGGCGAAAAGGCGCAACTTGAGGGAACACTCAAATACGCGTTCCTGAACCTGGTCGCGACAACACTGTTCCTGATCGCCACCGGTTATCTTTACGGCGTGTTCGGCACTCTCAACATGGCCGATATCACGCGCAAGGTGCCGACCCTTCCGGACAATGCGCCGATATTCACGATTGCCTGTCTCTACCTTTTCGCTTTTGCCATGAAGGCAGCTGCATTCCCGCTCAATTTCTGGCTGCCTGCCTCCTATCATACACCGCGTCTGGTAGTCGCCGCTCTGTTTGCAGGATTGCTTACCAAGGTCGGAGTCTATGCGCTGTTGCGCGTGCTGGTGATGATATTCGCCGCCCAGCGTGACCTGCTGGCCTTCTGGATCGCAATCGTTGCAGCCCTGACAATGGTGCTCGGCGTATTGGGTGCCCTTGCCCAGTCAGACGTTCGCCGCCTGCTGGGGTTCCTCGTGGTCTCCGGCATCGGCTCGATGCTGGCAGGCATCGCGATCTCCGGGCAGTTGGGCCTTACCGGCGCACTCGTCTATGCCGTCCATTCGATGATTGTCATGTCCGCGCTCTATCTCGCCGTGGCGATCATGATGCGCACCAGCGGCGAGTTTGATCTGCGCCGCCTTGGCGGCCACTATTCCGCCATGCCTTGGTTCTCGGCAGGCTTTCTCGTGCTGGCCTTTGCCGTGTCGGGCATGCCTCCCTTTTCGGGCTTCTGGCCAAAGATCATGATCGTCAAGGGAGCCTTGAGCGGCAGCGCTGGCTGGCTAGCTGCATGCATTCTCCTGACCGGTCTGCTCACCAGTATTGCGATCATCCGGGTTTGGGCGCATGCATTCTGGCGCGGCGGGCCGCAAGGCGTTCGCGACGGTGCAGAAAGCTGGAAGATCGAGCCGCTCGCAGGTGCCGCTGCTGCGAAAGCCTATCTTCCTCTGGTGTTGCTGATTGCGGTATCGCTCTGGCTGGGGCTGATGCCGGAATCCGTTTCAAGTGTCATGTCCGATGCGGCGCGTTCATTGCAGAATCCGCAGGCCTATATAGGCTCGGTGTTTGGAGGTGTGCAGTGAAGCTCTTCTTCGTCAACATCATGCTGGCATTGGCCTGGGCTGCGGTCACCGGTTCATTTACCGAGCTCAATCTCCTTTTCGGTTTCCTGCTTGGCAGTTTTGCACTGTGGCTGATCCGTGAGCAGGTCGGCACCACCGGCTATTTCAGCCGGGTTCGCAAGATCGCCTCCCTGATTCTACTTTTCCTGTACGAACTGGCGCTCTCCGCGATCAAGGTCGCCTGGCTTGTCGTGTCGCCTCGAATGGAAATGAAACCCGGCATCATCGCCTACCCGCTGAAGGTGGACCGGGATTTCGAAATCACCTTGCTGGCAAACCTCATAACGCTGACACCGGGAACGCTGTCTGTCGATGTCTCCCATGACCGCAGGTTCCTCTTCGTGCACGCGGTCGACTGTTCCGATCCCGAAGGTACCAAGCGCGACATTGCCGATGGGTTCGAGCGCAAGATCATGGAGGCTTTCAGATGAGCGGCGCCCAGGCTTTCCTCGATTTCGCTGTGTTTCTTTCGCTGGGCGTCCTGTCCCTGGCGTTCGCCATTACGGTGGCGCGGGTGATCATGGGGCCGACACTTCCAGATCGCGTCCTTGCGCTGGACACGCTTGTCGCAACCGCCATCGGCTTCATCGCCGTCATCGGCGTCAAGACAGGTTTTTCACTCTATCTCGACATAGCGATTGCGCTTGGCCTTGTCGGCTTCCTCGCAACGATCGCCTTTGCCCGCTTCATCATTGAACGCGGCAGGAGCGCCGATGCAGGTCTTGGCGATAGCGAGGGCACAAAATGATTGTGACCACATACCTGGCTGGCATTCTGATCATCATCGGTTCTATCTTTGCTATGGCCGCAGCCCTTGGCCTCCTTCGCCTGCCAGACGTCTATTCGCGCATGCACGCCGCTTCCAAGGCGGGAACGGTCGGTTCGGGACTTATGATGCTCGCACTGGCGCTGGTGGGCGGCGACCTCGCCACGGCCACGCGGGCGGTGGCAGGCGTGATCTTCTTCCTGCTGACTGCCCCGGTATCGGCACACCTGCTTGCCAAGGCAGCCTACAGCGTCGGCTACCGGCTATGGGAAGGCTCGGTCCTCGACGAGATGTCCCAGGAAGAGCCGCCACGTTCCTGATCCCCAACCAGAAACCCGGCGGCACTGACACCTGCATTGCGTCCTGTTTCGATATATGGCTAATAAATTCAACCGCAGCGTTGTATTTATACTTCATTTTTTATTTTGAATGAAGAAAAGATTTGGAAATATGACTGAAAAACGTGATCCGCCTTAACTTGACAACTTTCACTGGTTAAAGTTATCAGGGGTAAGCTTGTGGTTCGGGGTGTCTAGGAGAAGCACAAGCCAAACAACAGGAAAGGCCGTGAAAAGCGGCCGGAACAGAGAACGAAAATGGAAAATATGGAAAGCCAGAACAACTCTGACTCCACGATTCTCGTGGAACTTGCGGCAGATGTCGTTTCTGCATATGTGAGCAACAACCCGGTTTCGACGACAGATTTGCCAAACCTTATTGGCGAAGTTCATGCAGCACTTACGCGCCTCAGCGCAGGTTCTGCAGCACCTGTAGTTGAACGGGCCAAACCGGCAGTTTCGCCGAAGAAGTCTGTCTTCGACGACTACATCATCTGCCTGGAAGACGGGAAGAAATTCAAGTCGCTCAAGCGCCATCTGCGTACGCATTATGACCTCTCACCCGAAGATTATCGGGAGAAGTGGGGCCTGGCGTCGGACTATCCGATGGTTGCGCCAAGCTACGCCGAGGCACGCTCCAGACTCGCCCGCGAAATGGGTTTGGGTCGAAAGCGCGGTACGAAGCGCAAGTAACAGACCAGCAATGCACGCCCGGAGTCGTACGGTTCCGGGCGTCATTTCACGTTGATTGACGGGTCCTGACTCTGATCGTCTGACTCAAGCATCTTGATTGCCTGATGAAAGGCCAGATGCCGGTTGAAGTCATAAAAGGCGTTGCCACTGCGCGCCTTGCCGCGCTCGCGCGCCAGCCCTTTCCGCAGGATCGTGATAGCAGTCTGCCGGGCAAAGGCATGGCTTGTGATTCGATCGCACAGGTCAAGATCGGCACCTTCCGAAAACAGGAGCGCTTTGCATGCCTGCAAGCTCGACCCCGTGGGTCGCCGGGCTTTCACAAAAGCTCGCGCTTCTTCTGCGAAACTGCTCGATCTGCCATCGTCTGGGTTGGGCATGTGAAACTCCTTGACGCAAAGCTTCGACTTGCCGCGGCTGATGGGGACTGATTTTCGGGGTCTTGCCCGCCGCCCGAACTTAACCGCTTCAAATTCAACACGATTACCGCCGCCTGCAGCCGTCGTCGCGGCATTTCTTTCCCCATTCGGTCTTGCATATCCAAAGATAGGATAATATTCCTAAATTGTGAATTGGGGAGCGGAATGCACTTGTTGAAGGAAATCATGCCAGGCGCCTCCGCTGGCGATACGCTTGCCGAGATCGGCCCGGCAAGCGATACAGGCGCGCCGCTCTACCGCGGCGAAATAGAAGCGCGGTTCGTCGTACGCCTGATTGCGTTCAGTTGCCGCTGCAGCGAAGCTGAAATCCTTGGCCAGGAAAGGGGTGCGAGCAGGATATCGCGCGCGCGCCAGATTGCCATCTATCTGCTGCACACATCGCTGTCCCTGGCCTATGGCGAAATCGGCAGGCTGTTCAACCGCGACCGAACCACGATCTCCCACGCCTGTCGCCTGATCGAGGACTTGCGCGATGATCCGAAGATGGACCAGTTCATCTGCGAGCTGGAAGCAATCATCGACCTGGCCTCCTCGATGTGGCGCCGTCCTGCCTCCATTCCTGCGCCGGAGACCCGCCCGTGAACGGGGTCGATCAGCGATCCACCCTGCGCGTGCTGGCGCTGCTTGCGCGCAATCGCAATGGGCTTGCAGTCGAAGAACGTGACGGTTCACGCCTCGAACTTGCTGGTGAAGACAGCGTCAGCCTCGTCAGGGCGGATGTTGTGCGCGATTGCGTTCGCAGGGAACTTGCCAGCACGAACGCCGGACGACTGCGCCTCACGCAGGCTGGCAGAGCCCACCTTGCGCGCGAACGTGACACGGCGAATGGTTTCCGCTCCCAGCATGGCGAACAGGTCGTGGTCCGCATCGTTGACGATGGACAGCAGGTTGAACTGAGCGCCAATGCCGCCGAATCTCCTCTCTCGCGCCTGTACCGTCGCCGCGAGCGCAATGGACGGCCATGGCTGGACGAGAATCAGTTCCGCTCGGGCGAGCGGCTGCGCACTGATTTTGAAAGGGGTCAGTTGCAGCCGAGAATTTCGGCGAACTGGCAGATCGCAGTCGCAGGGCGTAGCCGCGATGCATCGAAGGCGGCGGACATGCCGGACTTCGTGCTTGATTCACGCCGGAAGGTGGAAAAGGCAATCGAATGCCTCGATCCGGAAATGGCAGGTGTCGCACTCGACATATGCTGTTTTCTCAAGGGGCTTGAGCAAGTGGAAATGGAACGCCAGTGGCCGCCCCGTTCTGCCAAGCTCATGCTCAAGACCGCGCTTTCGATTCTTGCCCGCCACTATGGATTTCTCCCTGGTGTCCCTCGAAACATTGCGATGCTGCACTGGGGGGATGAAAACTACCGCCCGGCTTTTCGCGGGTAAGAAGGGAAATAGCTGGGCCATGCAGCCCTGGCGTTGTCAGGCATCCGCGCCATGGCGCGCCAGCGCTTCGCGCGCCTCGGCCTTGATGCGGGCAACCATCGAGCGAAGGCCGTTCGAGCGCTGCGGCGTGATATGCTCGGAGAGATTCAACCTGGAAAACATCTGCATTTCATCTGTTTCGAGGATTTCACGTGCATGCTTGCCGGAAAAGATGGCAAGCGCGACTGCGATCAGCCCGCGCACGATATGGGCATCGGAATCCCCTCTGAAGCGCATTACCGGATCGCTGCCCGGCTCCGCTTCACCGACAATCCAGACCTGGCTGACGCACCCCTGCACCTTGGTGCGCGCGTTTCGTTCGCCTTCATCGAGCGGCTCCAGAGCTGAACCCAGTTCGATCAGATACTTGTATCGGTCGTCCCAGTCGTCGAGAAACTCGAAATCTTCCGCGATCTGGTTGAAATTCTGCGTTTTGGTCATCGTACCTCTTGCCGGTTGCTATACATCATCACCGGGCAGGAGAACAGGAGCAGGCCGGGAAATGGGCCTAAAAGGGTGGAAGGTTTGAACTCAGTTCGAAGAAACTGTTGACCCTGTCACGATCTGTTCGACCGATCCTGCGGGGCTTGCAACCTGTGTGTCGCTTCCCTCCAGCCATGCCGAGGCAAACTGCAGGCCGGTGCGCGCTTTCACCTTCATTTGTGAAGCGATTTGCGCGCCAGTTTCGCAACTGCGTGCATTGCGCTCGCAAAATTGTGCAAGGTCACTCACAAGGGCCTGCAGGGCACCCACGGTTTCCATCGTCGAAACCGGGCGCTGTCCAGACTCCAGGTCCTGCGGATTGACCGGAATGATGGCCACCACGAGCGACAGCCAGAATGCGCTTCTCAGAAGAAACATGTTTCACACCTCTTGTCCCACGGCGGTCATATCATGAAACCCTTCCCGCCCTGTTCGCCGGAAAGAGCGCATTTGCGTCAAATTTTATGGAATGCAAGCTGGGCCGCAATCAGGCAAATGGCCATTTTCCGCCAGTTCCAGGCAGCTTTGGCGATTTCGCCGGATGCAGCACCGCGCCGCGCTTACCATCCGTTTACCATGACAGGAGTTTTGCGCCCAAGTTCCACCGCGGGCGCCATTGGGCAGGCCTGGCGGGGCGCATCCTTAGTGTTGTGTTAAAGGGCCTGTGAGACGGTCGTCTTGGTTAACACGGCAGTTTTGCCATGCAGCATTCCCGGATCGGGAAGATAGCCAGCAAGCAAGGCCAGCCGTCCGACTCGCAATCAGAAAGCGTATTCATGAGTACTGATGCTGGTAGGTTCTGGGAAGCATATCGAGGGCTGGACATGGCTGCCCTTGGACCCGACTGCTATTCAATTCATTCAGCCGACCGGCATGCACTTCATGTCAATGCGAACTGTCAGCAGGTGTTTGGCTGCCCGCCAGGTGATCTGGCTGACGACGGTTTCATGAATGCAATCCACGTGCACGACCGGGTGCCGGTGGCCAGGGCCTTCGATGATTGCATGGCCGCAGGTTCGCCCACCATGGCGCAGTTCCGCGCCTATCCGCGCCCTTCAAGATCGGTGGCGCAGTGGTTTGAAATCCGCTGTACCAGGATTGAAAGGGAAGGCCAGGCATTCGTACTTGCCGTCACGCGCAACATTTCCGATCTGCGCGCGCTTGAAGAAGATCTCCGGGACGCGCGCGAAAAGGCCGAAAGCACAAACATCGCCAAGAGCCGGTTCCTGGCCAACATGAGCCACGAACTGCGCACGCCACTCAACGCAATCCTTGGCTTTTCAGAATTGCTTCAGTCCGACGTGATGCAGAAAATGCCGCCGGAAAGGCACAAGGAATATGTCGGCCTGATCCACAATTCGGCATCGCACCTGCTCAATGTTCTCAATGATATCCTCGACATGTCGAAGATCGAGGCTGGTAAGTACGAGATATTCCCGAAACCCTTCGATATTTCTGCGACCATGTCCTCATGCTGCGCAATGATGCGCGGGCAGGCGGAAACCCGCAACATCCTGATCAACTGCCAGGACGCCCCGGATTTGCCAGAGGTCACGGCTGATGAACGCGCCATCAAGCAGATCCTGATCAACCTGCTTTCGAATGCGGTCAAGTTTTCCGAGGACGGTGGCAAGGTGGAAGTGGGAGCGTTGCGGGTCGGCTCGAACATCCGCCTGACCGTCACTGACAAGGGTATCGGAATTTCACCGGAACATATCAACAGCCTCGGCATGCCTTTCTATCAGGCAGACAGCAAGTATGACCGCCGCTACGAGGGCACCGGACTGGGCCTTTCAGTCGTATTTGGTCTGGTCGAATTGCATCGTGGCAAGATCCGCTTTGAAAGCGGCAAGGGGGAGGGAACACGCGTTACCGTGACGCTGCCCATTTCCCAGCGCGATCCAAAGCCGGTTCCGGCAACCGAAAATCTCGAGGTCCTTAACGGAAGCCGGACGGCGAGGAATGGTTCGAACGAGCAGCCAGACCTGGCGAAAGTCCAGGGCATGGCAAGAGCCATTGTGTGAGTGAGAAGGAGAGTTCGATGAGAAACCTGGCGTTTGCAGCATTCTCCACCATCCACCGCTATCCATCCATTGCTGCTGGCAGCTGCGCCTTCACGGTCGCATTCGCCCTGGTAGCCGGCAATGCCCTTTATGCCCAACCGGGTAGCCATCCCTTCCCGCTATGGGCAACGCGTGACGCGGTAACGACAAAGTCGATTTCCAGATTGATCACGCAGGGCCAGCTGAACGCGGGACGGATGTCACCGGGAATTCTGCCGACCGCGGTTCCAGTTCCAACCCAGCGCCCGGTAGCCGCACAGAACGTGGTCCCGGATCGTATCCAGCGTGACGCGGAAATTGCCCTTCTCAAGGATGTCCAGAACGGCCTGAAGGTAGCCGGTCACTATACCGGCACTGTTGATGGATTGTTCGGGCCGCAGACCAGGAGCGCCATCATTGCCTTCCAGAAGAAGAACGGCTTCGAACAGACCGGTCAGTCCAGCCATGCGCTGCTTGGCGCAATCCTGCAGCGCAATGGCGCGAGCACGGAAAGTGCAACAGTGGCGGCCGCGCCAAAGGCACGTCCGCTTTCAGATACGTCGGCCATTCCAGTGGTCGAGAATGCAGCGCTTACATCAGCACCAGCAGCAGTGCCTTCCAATGCACATGAGACCGCGCAGGAAATCCTCAAACAGGCAGTGATTGCACGCGTACAGATCGGCCTGATCAATTTTGGCGAGAATGAAGTTGCCATCGATGGCGTTCTTGGGCCGCAGACCGTGGCTGCCATCAAGCGGTTCCAGCAGCGCTATGGCCTGCAGACCAATGGGGAACCGGATATGGCGCTGATCCGCAAGCTTGAGGAAGTGGGCGCACTTCAGAAGAGTTGAGAAGGCGGCCATGCGCCTGGTCTCACATGTCTGGGTATCGGCTTTCCTTCGGGCCGAGACAGGTGCTGGCGCCTATGCCGTTGTCGTGAGGAAGGGAGCGCCGGAAGCTGGTGCGATCTTCGTGTGCCATGACCATCTCGACGGCTATTGTTCGCTCTATGCTCCAGCCCCCCAGGCGCTCGTGGAAGAGGGGCAGTCACAACGAATTTTCGAACTTGTGGAAGGCGTGACGGATCGCCAGGCAATGCTGGACTATCTTGAACGCCAGATACGCTTTGATCCCGATTGCTGGATACTGGAAACGGAACGCAAATCAGGCGTTCCACTGCTGATCGACACCCCGGATGGCTGAGTAGGCAAGTTCAGGACGAGAACCAGGTCTCGATCATCATCCTGCCATGCGCTGGTCGGCAGGTGCGCCACCCCGTTCGGTCCCGAAAGAAGCCCGTCTTTCGTTTGCTGCTTCGCGCAGGCGACGGCTCGTATCGGAAGTAATCGCTTCGAGCTGCTCGAACTTGAGCGTCCCCGCAAGGGCGCGCACGGTCATCTTGCAGCGCTCCTCAGCAAGTCGGTCATAGAGATTGCGCATGCGGGTATAGGCTTCCATGCTACGCCCGGCTGGCGCCACAAGACGCAGGAAAAGCTGGCTTGCTTCAAGTGAATCCACCCCCATTCCCTTCAACAGCACCGCCAGCGATTGCCCGTCGAGCTTGTCGATCATTGCGCGAATGATGTCCGGCGATATCGAAGTATGGATGGAAGCGCCTTCCACGAAGGAATCCACGCCGCCAGTGCGCACCAGCAACAGCAGTTGCTTGCCGACCTCGATCTGCTCGCGTTTCTCCTTCAGCGTCTGTTCCTGGTTGTCGCGCGATCTTGCTGCGCCAAGCCGTCCGCCACGTCCCGCCAGTTCCAGCAGTTTTTGCCTTGTATTGCCGTCGGACGCATGGCTTTCGCGGCGCTCAGCGGAGGGCGTTTCCTCTGGTTTGACTGCGGCCACCCTTGTCACCTGCTCGGTTTCGCGTGCCGTATCCTGTTCGGGCTGGATCGCTTCTGCAGGTGGTGTTGGCTGCAATGCGTGATTGCGCGCCAAAATCTCGGCCACGGTTGGCCCGCCTGCCTTTTTCAGGAGATTGGCTGCGGCCGGCGTCAGATCCTCGCGACGGGCAAGTATCCGCAGGTGTGCGACGCTGCACCGCCTGGCAAGGCTGGCAATGTCGGCCTCATTCACGATTGGCGAAAACAGAAGGACAGGCGCGGCAACTTCAACCTGATCGAGCGCGAAATAGAAGATGATGGTGCGCGGAATGTTCGGGTTGGTGGCAAGGGATGCCGCCAGTGACCGCCGTTCGGTCAGTGTGCAGCCTTCGACAAATTGGTAAAACAGCTCCTTGAAGGTGGCCAGATCGCGCTGCAGTGGCCGCTCGAGCTCGCAGAAATCGCGAACGGCCTGGCCCAGAATGGACAGGTTCCGCCGCGAAGCAATCGTGTCGCGGCCAGTGTGCAAGGCACTGCTGATTGGTCGGCTGTCGGCCTGGCCGGCAATCCTTTCGACAGGGGCGTCCTGGAGGGGCAAGGCGTGCATGGGCATATACCAGCTGGTTCGACTGATTCTCTGTCCCCCAACCCTGTCCCACAATCGTTAGCAATCCATTAACCATAAAAGGCTTCATTGATCGCACGCGCTCCCCCGTGTGAACCGGCACGAAACATGGTCCGGTCGACTATCTGGAGGATAGCATGGCAACGATAATCGCAATTGAAGCATGGCTTGCCAAAGGCTGGCGCCCCGGCCGAATGCGAGAACCTGCCGATTTCCCCGGAGCCGAAGTGCTGATGTTTACCGGCGTGCGCTACTCGCGTGATCCAGACCGGCAGGCAGGGCAGGGCGAAATCAGCGCGCCTCGCCAGTCGCCGCGCAAGCGGCGGGCAAGGAATTCGGAAGCAGCCGGATAAATTCGATTCTCAGCCGGAGGGCTGGCCTGGTTCCTCGTCGGCCTCGGGCACCACAACGGAAGTGGGCACGTAGGTCTTGCATTCCACCTTGTTGAGAAACCCGTTTGCCTTCGCCGCCCAGTTCTCATCCGGCCTGAGCACGCGAACCACCACGAATCCGGCATTGACGTCGGATTCCACAATGATCGCGCTCTCTGCTTCGATCGGGGCCACTTCCCGCAGCCGCAGGATCTGCACAGGGTTGAGCAGGATCAGGTCGAGCTTGTTGTCTATCGCGGTGCGGCTGTTGAGGCTGTAGATGACGGTACCATCCTCATCGATCAGCGTTGCCGACCAGAATGTATCGATCTTCGGTGCTGACATCTGCATGCCGAGTGTCTTGAGGTCGAAACGGCAAAGCCCATAGGCGAAGTAAGGATCGACATCGGTAATCAGCACATTGCCGCCCAGTTCGGAAACCGGCTTGAAATCGAGCGGATCGATCTTGCCCGAGATCGTCGCGAACGCATCCTTGGTGCCATATGCCGGGATCAGCAGGACAACGCTGATATGCACAATTCCCGCAACGACAAGCGTGCAAATCGCATAATAGATCATCCGCCCCCAGCTCATGCGTCACACTCGCCGCGAACGATGGCTGGCAGCTTGAGCTGCTCATGGCCGGAACTGCCCGCCACCTGTGTGTCGTAAAGCCTGAGCGCAAAGCGCAGACGGCCCTCACCACTGATGGAAAGCCAGTTGCCGGGATTTGGCAGCGATGAGACCGCTATCCTGAACGAACCGTCGGCAAAGCGCAGCATCGAGCCTGAGAAGATCGACGATTTTCCGCCTGGAGCCGGCGTGACCGGCAACCCGTCAGGATGATAGGAAGTCAACGTCCAGAGCTTGGCCGCAGGCGTATTGCCTTCCAGCACATACTGGCATTTGAGATCGAGCTCACGATCCTCCGAATCCGTAAGCGCCACGAAAGACAGGCCCTCGGTCGCACCCAGTGGCACCGACCCCTCGATGACGGAGCGCGCAATCGTATAGGGGTCGACTTCACCTGCCGCGGCAAATGCCACCGCCTTCCACGGGCCGGAGGAAATCGCGCCCAGCGCCTGCGAGCGATCGATGACATAGGCCGCACTGACCCCGCCAAGGGCGAGCCCGACAATCGCGATCACAAAGATGGTCAAGAAGTTTCGCAAGATGCGGCCCTGATCAAGCTAGCGGGAAATGGGAGTTGCACCGTCCGGCGACTGGGCAAGAATGCGATTGGAGGTAACCGGTTTTGAATCGCGCAGCTTCTTTTCCAGTTCCCGCAGGAGATCTTCCATTGGCGAGGAAAGCGTCTTTGGACGGATCGCTGGCTGCTGCACTTCGCCTTCCGCATTTGTTTCCGGTGCCTTGGCCTGAACAGGTGCCCCGGTGAACGGGTTTTCGACATAGGGAATTGGCAGAAGTTCGATATTCTGGTGCGCATAGGTCATGAATTTCTGCCATGTCATGGCCGGGACGCTGCCGCCCGTCATCCGCTTTGTCGGAGTGTAGTCGTCATTGCCGAACCAGACCGCTGCCACGAAATTCCCGGTGAAGCCGACAAACCAGGCATCACGATAGGCCGATGTGGTGCCGGTCTTGCCCGCTGCACGAATGCCTTCGAGGGCTGCCCGCCTCGCGGTTCCCCATTCGGGTATCTGAACCAGCATCCGGTTCATCGCCTGGACAGTGCTCTGCTTGAGCGCCTCGGTCACGGGCTTGCGATCCTTGCGATAGTCGAACAACACACGCCCCTGCGAATCGCTGATCTGCGTGATCGTGTGGGAATCAAGCTTCGTCCCGCCGGTCATGAATGTTCCATAGGCGGTCGCCATCTCGTAGACAGTCAGGCCATTCGACCCCAGAACCATGGGCGGGTTGAGGACGAGCGGTGACTCGACGCCCATCTTGCGCGCTGTTTCCTCGATGCGCTTGCCGCCAAGCGGCTGGAGACCATCGCGGCCAAGATAGAGTTTTGCTGGCGGCGTGTTGTACGACTTGACCAGCGCCCGCGTGAAATCCATCCGGCCGGCAAAACCGCCTGAATAGTTGCGCGGTGACCATTTGCCGGTGCTGACCGGACCATCGGTGATCTTGGTCGTCTCGTCATAGCCGAAATTCTCGATCGCGGAAGCATAGACGAAGGGTTTGAAGGATGATCCGGGCTGGCGCCGCGAGGAATAGGCGCGGTTGAACTGGCTCAGGCCATAGTCTCTCCCGCCCACCACCGCGCGCACCGCGCCATCATGGTCGATGGCAATCATCGCGCCTTCGCTCGCGCCATATTGCGTGCCGAACTGGCGCAGGCTGGTTTCGATGGCGTCCTCGGCAGCCTTCTGCAGGTCCAGGTCCACCGTGGTCTTGGCGACAAAGGTTCGGCTCGGAAAGCGTAGCGCCAGATCCTTGATCTCCTCGAAAGCCACATCCATGAAATAGTTGGGGCCTTCCACATCCGGCCTTTCGATGATGGAGGCTGGCTTGCGCCGTGCTGCAATGACCTGGCCCTCGGTCATGAAGCCTGCCTGCACCATGTTTGTCAGCACCTCGTTTGCGCGCGCGCGCGCCGCTGGCAGGTTGATGTGCGGAGCATATTTGGTGGGCGCCTTGTAAAGCCCCGCCAGCATCGCCGATTCGGCAAGTGTCAGGTCTTTCACGCTCTTGTCGAAATAGAATTGCGCAGCCGCCGTGACGCCGAAATTGCCGCCGCCCATGTAGGCGCGGTCGAGATAGAGCTTGAGGATTTCCTTCTTGGAGAGGTTCATTTCAAGCCAGGCTGAAAGGAACGCTTCCTTGACCTTGCGCTGGATCGTGCGCTCATTGGTAAGGAACAGGTTCTTGGCCAGCTGCTGCGTGATCGTGGAACCGCCCTGGACGACCGAATTGGCCCGCACATTTTCCATCATTGCCCGCGTCAGGCCAAGGAAATCGATACCCAGATGTTCGAAGAACCGCCTGTCTTCCGTAGCCAGCACGGCCTTGATGAAATGGTCCGGCAGCGCGTCGATTTCCTCCGAATCCGTCTGGCGAATACCGCGCCGTCCGATCTCCTTGCCGTACCGGTCGAGGAAGGTGACGGCGAAGTCGGACATGTTGCGCCAGTCCTTGTTCGTCTCCTCGAAGGCTGGCAGCGCCAGTGCGGCAAGCAGGACCATGCCCGCCAGCCCGAGCGTGACCGATTCACCGAGTATCTCGAACACGAACTTCTTGAAGCCGGTCATGCGGAAGCGCCGGAAGAAGATCGTCACCGATTCCCAGCGTTCGCCTGCTTCATTGAACAGGTTGTAGAGCGAGGAATCGATCCACGAATCGATGTCCAGCAGCCTGTTGCGCGCCTTGCCGCGGCTCGACTTGTCAAACGGGTTCTGCACCTGAACCTTCCTGCGGATGATTTCGGCACACCTTATAGCACTTTTTGACGCCATTGCAGCAATGGCCTGCCAATATGGTAAGGCTGTTGCACGGACCCAACATTGCGCGCCTGCAGGCAAGGGCGCTCGAACTGCAATTGAGGCGCAGGAATATGCAAGATAGCGGTGAAATCCCGTTCTGGAAGCGCAAGAAACTCGGCGAAATGAGCACTGACGAGTGGGAATCGCTGTGCGACGGTTGCGGGCGTTGCTGCCTCAACAAGCTCGAGGACTGGGATACCGGCGAGATCTACTGGACGAACATTGCCTGCAGCCTGCTTGATTCGCAGTCCTGCCGATGCTCGGACTATGCCGGTCGCTTCGCCAAGGTGCCTGATTGCATCCAGCTCAATCCCGAAAAGGTGATGAGCCTGACCTGGCTGCCACCGACATGCGCCTATCGCCTGGTGCGCGAGGGCAAGGACCTCTATCCATGGCACCATCTGGTATGCGGTGATCGCGACAGGGTGCATGAGGCAGGCATCTCCGTGCGCGGCCGAACCGTCTCCGAAGAGGGCCTCGCACCGGAGGACTATGAAGACCATCTGGTCGACTGGCCTACCAGAACACCCCGCCCGAAAAAGGGGAAGTAAGAAAATAGGAAAATATTCCTAATTGTATACTTGACAAAAGTATGCTGATTTCCTACATATTGGCCAAGGAGTTAGGCCAATGAAACTTGATAACCCGATCTTCACCGACAAGGACGCAGCCCGCAGGCACCTCGAAGCGCAGCGTTGGCCGCATGGTCCTTATTGCCCGCATTGCGGAAACTCCGACCAGGACAAGATCGCTGCCGTTGCTGGAAAGAAGCAATCGCACCGCGATGGCCTCTACTATTGCAATGAGTGCAAGGGACAGTTCACCGTCACCGTTGGCACCGTGTTTGAGCGTTCAAAGGTTCCATTGAACAAGTGGCTTCTGGCTACGTTCCTTCTTGCCTCGTCAAAGAAAGGCATGTCCTCGCACCAGCTTCACCGTATGCTTGGCGTCACCTATAAAACCGCATGGTTCATGACACACCGCATCCGCGAAGCCATGAAGGAAGACGTCAAGTCTTCCGGCCCTATGGGCGGCGAAGGCAAGACCATTGAAGCCGATGAAACCTATTTCGGCAAGAAGGATGGTCCTGCACCAAAACTGACAACATCAGGCCGTCCCTTCACTAAGTCCGGCAAGACCGGCCCGTCACACAAACGCGCCATTGTCTCGCTGGTAGAACGCGGCGGCCAGGTTCGTTCGTTCCATGTGGACAAGGCGAATGCCACCAATGTCCGCGATATCCTAGTGCGCAACGTCACCCGCGACACTACGCTTTATACTGACGAGTCACGCCTCTACACCGAAACCGGCAAGGAGTTTGCCACGCACGAAACCGTCAAGCATTCCGCTGGCGAATACGTTCGCGGCGTTGTCCATACCAACAACATCGAAGGCTACTTCGGCGTGTTCAAGAAAGGCATGAAAGGCATTTATCAGCATTGCGGCGAAGCCCATCTGCATCGCTACCTTGCCGAATTTGATTTCCGCTTCAATCGCCGCACGGCGCTTAAGTGGACTGATACCGAACGCTCCGATAACCTGCTTTCACGTATCGGCGGAAAGCGCCTTACCTATCGGCGGATTGGTGAAGCCAGTTACGTTTAAGCAGAAGGCGAGACATCTTATGAGGCGTCGAAAGAAGCAGCGTAAGGCTTGATTACCCACCCAACACCTTAGCCCGGTGATTTGGCTCCATGACCTCATGGAACTCAACACCCTCAATTATCCTATTTCGGACGAAGGGAGCTAGCGCCCCATGGTTCCGGTCTGGATCACCGAGCGCATTGTCTATTAAGTCGCCCGGAATATCGTCTTGCAACTTTGTTGTGTCTACAAACGACGAATGGTCTAAAAATAGAGCTTCGTGGCTTTCTATCGTAACCGCCAGATTTCGCGCCCTTCTATACATCGGGGGCTTACTGTTGATGAACATGAACCAACGGTTTTCAGGGCATATGCAGATGCAAAACTTATCGTGCGGATCGGGCAGGTGGTCGCAGTAAATTCGGATTACCTCCCACTTCTGCATCGATCTTCAGGCGCAAGCTGTGTGTTCGCGCAACTGCATTTTTGCGGTTTCTGGATCCTCCAGCCACTTTTCAAGCCAGAGTTCAATGTCCATTTCATTCGCGTTGCCCGGCTTATCCCAGGCAGCAACATACGCGGGATCGTCGTGCGAGATTTTCTTCAACTCGCCAAACGTCATACCCGCGTATTTCTTTATTGATTCGTGCAGATATTCCTTGTCTGACCCAGAAAGAGCAGGAAAATCGTCGTCGCTCCTTGAGTAGACATGCTGTTTATTGCCTTTATGCGAGATGTTAATGCGCGATGCGAGCACATCAAGCATTTCATCAGGAAATCCAGAATCCGGCTTGAGCAGGTCTCGAACGGCAGACGGAATGGGGCCATGTTCCATTGCAATGTAACGATCCCCAGTTATTGGCCGACCGTAATCGAGCAAGTGCTCGCGGTCGGCAAAAAACAATATCTTGCCGATGTAGTATTGGGTGATACCGGGCCGCTCCCGAGCGATGAAATCAACCGCTTGGATCGCCTTTTCCCATTTGAGCCGAAATCGCGTCATACATGCACCATTACCCGATAATTGTGTGCAAATCACGAACTTTCAAGCTGGCACTCTGTCAGCTTAATTCTGATTCAATCGCGGGCACCATTTGATTTGTCGCCCTTTTTTGTATTGTGTTCAGGCTTATCACGCGGCTTTGGCGGTGTTTCCAGCATCCGCTTTAGCGTCTCGTTGAATTTGTCTTCTTCTTTTTTTTGATCGGTATCTGACATGAAACTCGCCGCTGATACTGGTGAATATAAAACAGTCTTTGGGGACTTGACCGCGTTCCGCTGGAGTCGGCTGGCAATCACAGACGACATGCTCAAAGCAGTGGCTAATGTGGTCCTAGAGTGGTCCATGCTTGAACAGGATTTCATAAAGCTAACTCGCGTCTTTTGGCATCACTATGGCGCTGGTAGTTCAATACCCAGATCGTTTGACGCAAGGAAAAAGGCCTTACGGGATTTTTCCCGGACACTTTATGCGGAAGAACCGGAAGAACTCCGCGCATTTCTTTGGTTTCTACAAAGATTGGCAGACGCAAATGGTAAGCGGGATGACATTTGCCACGGGATACCAGGCGAAGTGCGGCGGCGTGGGAAGACATACAAATGCCTTGCGATTTACCACCCTTCGAAACCAACGCGATACACTCCTGTTTCTGTTGCGCGGATCAAGCGATTGCACGCCGAGTTAATCAAACTAGACAACGAACTAAGCGAAGTGATGGCGGCAACAGATGTCGCTATTCAGGCTTCGCGAGTAGCATCTGGAGAAACACGAGTCTGGCAAGGCTTCAGTAGCCATAGATATGATCTAACTCCGGGGAATCGTAGTCCCATGCTTCCAAAACACGTTCCCCCGCCTGCAACATTTCGGGTGTGATCTCAATCTCAGATGTTGGTCTATCCGAAGCAGTCACTTTTGTCACCTATATAATTAGGAAAATATTCCTTGACACCGTAACGGTGATCGGCTATGGTCTTGCCATGATCGAACAACTGCGCCCGAAGGGGACAAGGGCGCGGGCAATCTTGTGGAAAACGCGATGAATGAAACGGCTTCGCCTGGGCATGCGCGGCCTGATTTTGCGCGGCCTAATTCTGCCTGGCCTGACATAGCGGCGGCAGAATCTGGACCACCTGAACCGGTTCCAGGTGATGCGTCTGGCAATGATGTGGCGGGCAGGGCGGCGTATGGCCTGGCGGATTTGCAGACCCTTGCCTTGTCGCGGCGCCTGTCGGCCATGCTGCACCAGCAGGTGGAAGCGCTGGAAGCTGAAATGTTGGCCTCGCCAGATGGCTGTGCCTATGACGAGAAACGCGTCAAGGCGCTGCTCCTGATGACGAAGACACTTCAGTCGATGGAGGAGGCTGAACGCGAATACATGAAGGCACGCAATGATCGTGACAGCGGACCCGGCAACATTGTGGAACTCCGCTCACGGCTTGAGGCAAGAATTGCTGCGTTTGCCAACTCGCTCGCTGAGGAAGTTCCTGGCAACGCTGAGCAGGAAGGAACTGGCGCGGATACTGGCTGACTGGCCGCTCTTTTCCAACCCTGCGCAGCGCCCGCCGCTGAGCGACTGGCGCACCTGGCTGCTCCTGG
>JBATLL010000034.1:0-3371 GCA_049289295.1 Rhizobiaceae bacterium | reverse complement strand
TCTTGGGAAAATATGGCGAAAGGCGCGCCATCTGCTCGTCCGTCAGCCAATACAGGTCGCTCATGCTCAGTCTCCTCGCGGAGCCTGAATCACATCGTCCTCAGCCAATCAATGGGTCCTGAGCCTAAGGAACGCCGCGTGCAGCAGCTCGGCGAACTGGTAATCGCGACAGGAGCCGATGCGACCGACGCGGAAACGCTGGCCGGTGCGTTGCTCGTCATCGCGGAAACCAGCGAAGCCCAACGGAGGGAGGCGTGGCGCAAGCGCGGCGCGGCCTTCTTTCAGAGCAAGGCGCGCAAGCGTGGCGATGGACCTCAAAGCCAACCGGATGGCACTCTCCCGCTTGACGGCGGCTCGGCATCGGCTTGAGGCACGAAAGGTGCGAACCGACATGCGCGAATGGCAAGTCAAACGACGCGAACGCACGCGACAACTGATCGAACTGGGCGGTCTGGTGGTGAAAGCTGGGCTGGTCGAACTCGCGGACGATGATCGCGCCACGCTCTACGGCGCGTTCCTCACCGTCGCGGCCAAGCTGCGCGGCGAGGAACGCGAACAAGCGCTGGTGCTTTGGAAGCGGAAGGGTAAACGTGCGTTTGAAGCGGAGGTCGACGCACCTGGCATTAGGCGGAAAGAATCTATCGCGCACGGAACGCAAGGCGAAGCGGAACTGGTCGGTTCTGATTTCGCTGGCACATAATTTGCGCCGAACTTAGAGCGCGAAGTGGCACTTCTGCATAAGCATCCGATAATAGGATTGCGGTCTGGTTTCTCACGCAACTTCCAGTTGGTGAGGCTGCAATAAAAGTCCCGGTCGAAATAGCAAATAGGCTCGCTACTGCGACGATTCGGACGTTTTTGCGTCGATGCCAAGCCATGCGTACTCCTAGTTGAGGTTGAGCCAAACGTCCAAGTGCTCGTGGAAGACTTGGTATGTCTCATTCACATGAAATAATTCTTAATGGTCTGGATTATGCATTGCGCTTTGCGAAGTCCGGGGCGGTGCCACCGCAGATCGGAGTGCGGCGCGGAACACGGGAGCGTGATCAGCGAGCCCACCGAGCGTTAACACTTACTCAACATGTGCCTAATAAAATTTGAGCGGACCTGACATTTGAACGATGTGGATCAAGTGAACGATGTGGATCAAGGATTGGTATTTTTGATGATCAGCCTCAATAGCTTCCTGTGTCGTTTGCGGAGTGATTGCCGGGGCAACACTATGGCTATTGCTGCAGTCGCCCTTGTCCCGCTCATTGCCATGATCGGAAGCGCAGTCGATGTCAGCAGAGCCTATATGGCGAAGAGCAGATTGCAGAGCTCTTGCGACTCGGCGGCGCTAGCGGCGAGGAGAGTGATGAAGAACGATGATCTCGATGATAATGTAACGTCGACCGGTCAAAAGTATTTACAGTTCAATTTTCCTCAAGGAATATTCGGTACCGCCGAATTCCAGCCCACTATCACAAAGCCCGAGACGGGCGTTATCCGTGTGTCAGCGGAAACCTCGATTCCGAACGTATTCATGCAGATGTTTGGCTATCAGCGTATACCCATCGAGGTTACTTGCGATGCCTCTCTGAATTTCGTTAATACCGACGTCGTTCTGGTGCTCGATGTCACAGGTTCGATGGCTGATCCGATCGATGGTGAAGCAAAGATAGATTCGTTGAAAGCCGCTGTCATGGCGCTCTATGATGAACTGGCGCCGGTTCAGCAGCAGCTTGAGAGCCAGGGTCTGCGCTTGCGGTATGGTATCGTTCCCTATTCGAGCACGGTTAATGTCGGACGGCTCTTGTACGATGTGAACCCCGATTATCTCCGCACTTCGAGTACGTATCCGTCGAGAGTGGCGAATTTCAATCAAGTAGTGGCTGTTGCTAACACCCCGACGACCGACTCTGGCGCGTGGGAATATTACAATGGAAGCTCGGGGGCGGGGTCGTCCTCGCCGACATCTTCGGTACGGTCAACCAGCCAGTGTCAGTCATGGGTCAACTCAGCCAATGCTACGGGAGGCGGACCTGCACCGAGCACGACTTACGTTTACAGCTATGACGGCAGTTCGAGCAACTCCAGCTATGTGGCATCGCTGAACTGGGGCTGGTCAGGCGCGCCTGACACATCCGGCACGGATCGCAGTTGCCGCCGCTGGAAGATCACGCAATCAACCACCTACAATGTGCGTCGCGGTTTCTCCAACTGGACTTACCGGAACGAGACTTATGATTTGAGCGATTTCATTGAACCGTCAGGAAGCATCTTGCTGGCGAACAATGCGTCGGGGACAGTCGCTGACCCGGGCGGCAGCTTTAATGCTCAACAGCTTGCCGCTGTCTCGACCGGAGGAAGCAACTCATCGGTATCATGGAACGGTTGCATCGAGGAGCGTGACACGGCCACGTCGATAAATGGCGGAACGAGTTTGACGATTCCGTCAGCTGCGCTAGACCTCGACATCAACCTAATTCCTTCCGATGATGCGAGCAGATGGCGCCCCCAACTTCCAGATGCCGTCTACACGAGAACTGCTGGGAGCACATCGGTGAACTCGAGCGCGAGCAGCACGAGCACAAACAATTGGATCAAGAACTACGCATACGATCAAGGTTACTGGGCGTGTCCTACTGAAGCCCGTAGACTTAACGAATGGACTCGGGATGAGCTGGACGGATATATTTCGGGGCTTCAGCCGATTGGCGGCACCTATCATGATATTGGAATGATCTGGGGTGCTCGGATGATTTCCACGGAAGGCGTTTTTGCCGACGGCTGCGAAGAGTATAATGGCATGCCGTGCAATCGCCACATCATTTTCATGACTGATGGTGCGCAAACCGCCTATTGTAACGTTCTTACTGCATATGGCGTCGAGCAAAACGACATGCGTACGACGGGTTCAGGAAGCTGCCCCAGCCAACTCGCGCGTCATCAGCAACGATTCAGGATGGCTTGCAATGCAGCGAAAAACCTTAACACGTCGGTCTGGGTCATCGCCTTTGACACCGCACTCAATGCGAACTTGACAGGATGTGCAAGCAATTCCAGCCAGGCAACCACTTCATCCGATAGTGAAAGTCTGGTCGAACGTTTCCGCCAGATCGGCAACCAGATAGGCGCGCTGCGCCTGGTCAAATAGGACAATTAATAGTGCGCCTCCACGACCGAATCCTGCTTTGGGCTAATGCGCTGAGATCCGACAGGCGCGGCGTCTCTGCGGTGGAATTTGCGCTTGTAGCTCCAGTCCTGTTTACAATGATTATTGGCGGTCTGGATCTTGGGTATCAGGCTTACGCACGTTCAGTTCTTCAGGGAGCGCTAAATGACATTGCGCGTACTGGTTCATTGGAGGGACCCGACCTGCATTGCGC
>JBATLL010000033.1:0-1631 GCA_049289295.1 Rhizobiaceae bacterium | reverse complement strand
GCGCAGTGCCCTGCAACCATCCCACTGCACAAGGGGATGCCCACCGGATCCAGCGTGCTCAGCACCTCCTTGAACTGGCGCAGGTCCGGTCGATGGTCTTTGCTCACCCCATAGTCCAAGATGCTTTCCTTTTCTGGGCGGTGGTAGACATTGACCGTGGTAGTGTCAATCCGCGCCGTGTCTGTCGGCAACTCATACGCGCGGATCAGATGCTGCCCCAGTTGCTTTTCGATCTTCTCACCTACATCTTCCTGGCCCACCGCATCCAGCAGGTCTTCCAGGCGGTCATCGGTAAAGTCTGTCCTCCCAATCGGTTGGCCGAGCGCCTGTGTCAGACCCTGCTGATGTTTTGCCACCCACTCTCGCACCGGACTCAAGAAGTGGCGACACTGGCTCAAAATGTATGCCAGATACACCACCGCCAATTGTCCGTAACTCAGACCTTGTCGATTCCCATGTGGGGCGCCTATCGCAGCGTCGATGATCCTATCGATGTGCATTTCCAGCATCCAGTGCATCAGCAATGGAACGTCGTCGATCCGTTCCGAGTCAATTGTTACAGTTGTCATTATCCCTACCTCCATCAGGTTATCTGTTGGAGGGTATACACCTACATCCGCTATTGCGTCAAGCACTTCAGAAAATGAGCGAAACTACCGTAAGGAGTTTAGCTATGTTGATATTAGCGCCGTCAACTTTGGAAATGCAGATTTCACCACTCAACAGATGACTTTCGCCGATGCACCGTCGAGAGCGCGACGTATCGTGTCTTCTGGAGATACTATTATTTCAACTGTTCGGGCATATCTCAAAGCTGTAGCTTATATGGGTGGCAGCATCTCAGACGTAATTGCCTCGACTGGATTCGCTGTTATGACTCCAAAGGAACGCTTCATGACAAGTCTGCCTATTATCTGCTTGCGTCGGATAACATCGTGAATAGGATATGTGCTCTGTCTACGGGTGTTAGCTATCCTGCAGTAGATTCATCGGTGATAGGCAACTTGGTCTGCTGCTTACCTCCCGTCAAAGAGCAAGTGGAAATTGCCGAATTTTTGTCCGCCAAGACTGCTCCGGTAGTGCTATGAGATTATCTCACACCTCTGCCTGGGTAGACGGGAGTGAGGGCAACATCTCTGACAGAAAGAATACGATTGGCTAGTGCAAGAATCATGGCAGGTGTCCGTTGCTGGAACTTTTTTTGCCCACAGGTTCCGCCATTTGCTGGCGGAGAGAACGATGCGGTCGACACCAGGTATCGACGGTGACGCCCCACCAGCCCAGGGCTGCTTTGGTGTCTGCCCGCCGAGAGAAAGCCAGAGACCTGCGCACCTGGTGGGCATTCATGCGACGGGCCGTACCGTTGCGTCGCTCGATAGCCGAGGTGTTCGGTGTTGCGTATCCGAGCTTGTCGAGCGCTTCATTGACCCGTTTCCGACTGCCGTGACTGTAGCGGAGTTCGATGTCGACGACACGCATATCCTGTCTGTGCTTGATGACCTGCACGTGGGCCAGGCGGCGTGGAATCCGGAAGCGCACATTGGGGAATCGCCCCCGATCGCCGTTTCGGCTGGGACGGTAAGGCTGTCCAAAGATCGCCGGGAATAAGGTAGCGTAGCTGGCATCTCCGT
>JBATLL010000032.1:0-1505 GCA_049289295.1 Rhizobiaceae bacterium | reverse complement strand
ATCTTGCAGGAAGGCGACGATTGCCTGTCCCAGACTGGCGCCGGCGGTGTTGTCCTCACCCGCTTCCAAGCCGAGGACTACGTCCTGTCCGGCCAGCGGCCCTTCCGTGAACTCACGAATGCCGTCGCCATTGGTGTCCTTCAGCCCCAATCCTTCGAGCAAAGCAGCCGCGCTCTCCGGCGAGTAGGGATAATAGACGGTGTTTTCGCGGTCGAAATAGGCTGAACCGGGGAAGAGGGCGCCGGCCCACGGGCGGAAGAAGGGCCCATTGGTCAACGAACCGGAAAGCCCCTCGCGGTCCATGGCATAGGCCATCGCCTTGCGGAAATCGGCATTGCGCAGCAGGTCGCGCACCGCACGATCACGGTCATCGGCGACGCCCAGATTCTTGGACTGGTTGAACTCAATGTCGAAGCCTAACGTTTCAGGCCCCCACTCAACGCGGAAGGTGGCGTCCGGGTCCTGCGCCTGGCGCACCGTCTCGTCCATTGTCTCGATGTTCTCGACGTTGGAGTGGTCGCCGGTGCCGGCCAGCGCATTCAGCGTGCGGGTCGAGCCGGTCTTGGAGTAGGTGAACTGCACCTCATCCAGGTACGGAAGCTGGCAGCCGTTGGAATCAACCTTGTAGTAATAGGGGTTGCGGCGCATGACCAAAAACTCGTCGGTCTTGTATTCGACCGGCACCCAGGGCCCCATCGTGACGACGGGCAGTTTGTTCGGCGGCAGCGCATCGGTGTAGCTCTGGTAGTCCGTGCCACCGTACTTGGGGTGGAAGGGCTTCAGAATGTGCGCCGGGCCAGGCGAGAAGTTCTGGTTAGTCAGGTTGTAGAGGAACTTGGTCGGCTTGGCCACCGGGAAGGTGAACTTGAGCGTGTAGTCGTCCAGCGCTTCGAGCGTGACCGGCTGGCCGTCGATCGTCCAGAAACTGGCGTTGGTCCAGGTAGTGACGTTCGGGTCCATGATGTTGTCTTCCCACAGGAACATGATGTCCTCGGTGGTGAATTCAACGCCGTCCGACCACTTGGCGCCTTCGACCAGATGCATCGTCAGCGACATGCCGTCTTCGGACCACTCATAGCTCTTGGCCAGGAACGGGATCGGCGTGACGCCTTCGCTCAGGAACATGGCGCCGGTGTTGAGCGGCTCTTCCTGGACAATGGCTTCGATGCCAAACCAGCCCTGCACGACGCCGGCGTTGTAGTTCCAGCCAGCGGTCGGCACGGCCCATACATCACGCCAGATGCCGCCGTACTCGCCGACGCCATCGGAGTAGAAGCCTTCTTTGTAGACGGCCGGCTCCTTGGGCAGACGTTCGGCAACGGGCGGCAGCTTGCCCTCTTCGACCAGCTTGGTCACCCATTCCGGCTCACAGTACTCGTCGAAGGCCTTGAACTCGACGATGTCGCTGACCGGGAAGATCTTCGGCTCGCGCATACCTTCGATGAGCGCGGCTTCGGGATATTCGACCGGGGCGACCACTTCGCCGGCCGCGGGCGCTTCGGCGG
>JBATLL010000031.1:0-2693 GCA_049289295.1 Rhizobiaceae bacterium | reverse complement strand
TTAACATAAGATATATTATCAATTCAACGATCTCCGCAAATTAGAGATGTCACCCGGCACACTGGCGACCAATTATCCCACACTTCCCGTCTCGCGCCGGTCTGTGGGATAATCTGTAAGCGTAGGTGGCTCTCGCTCTGCAACAGAATTCCCGAGCGGGAAGTTCGGCTGGATTCGCGGCCAGTTCCGCAGTCACATTCCCGAACGGGAATAATTCTCTTGGAAACGGCGCTGATCGGATATAAATTCCCGCTCGGTAAAATGGACAGCACAGCACTTGGTCTCCTCGTGCGCCGCGAACGCAAGGCGCAGAACCTGAAGCAGGCAGAGCTTGCGGCAGTGAGCGGCGTTGGTGTCCGCTTCATTGTCGATCTCGAAGCTGGAAAGCCCACCCTGCAACTCGGCAAAGCGCTTCAGGTCATCGCGACGCTCGGGTGCGACGTCCAGATCGCCTCTCCTGCGAGCCGCCGGTCATGAGCAACAGGCTCCGCGAGCGGGCCGGGCTGCTCGTTAGGAAATTGTGATCTCCGCGCTATTCGCAGCGGCCAGTCCGAGAAATCGTGCTTTAAGAAGCCCATTTCCCGAGAAAACGAGATTTAGCGACCGGTCCGCCCGAGATTTTGCGATTTACCGTGCCGGCTCACGACAGGCCTTGCTGAACGGTTTCTGGTCCTCGAGGACTGCGCGCTCTTGTTAGAAATATCGCCCAATTTTTCTAACAGGAATGGCCGACCGACTGTTACAAATCCTATGACTAGATCGTTCATAGATAGAGGTTTTGTAACATGAGAATCCGCTCAACGGCGGCGAACCTGCCTGTACCGCGACGGGTCGATTGTCAGGACGACATATATCCCAGCGCCGTCCGTCAGCCTGATGCAGTCAGCTGCCCTCGCCGACATCTCATTGGCGATCCCGGGTTGCGCAAGACCTAGGCTCAGGACTCATTGATTGATCCAGAAGATGACGGTTGCGGCGATGCAGATGGCTGACATGAAGGTGTGAGCGCAGCGGTCGTAGCGTGTGTGAATGCGTCGCCAGTCCTTGAGCCTGCCGAACATGATCTCGATCTTGTGGCGCTGACGGTAGAGCACGGCGTCGTGCGGGATCGCTACTTTCCGGTTCACCTTTGAAGGGATGCAGGCGTCGATGTTGCGGTCGGCCAGGGCGGCCCGGAACCAGTCGGCGTCGTAGCCTCTGTCGCCGAGCAGGACTTTGGCCTTGGGCAAGGCGTCGATCATGAGAGCGGCGCCCTTGTAGTCGCTCATCTGTCCCTCGCTCAACAGCATGACCAGCGGCCTGCCCTTGCCATCGCATACGGCATGGAGCTTCGAGTTCAGGCCGCCCTTGGTGCGTCCGATACGTCGGGGAAGAGCCCCTTTTTGAGCAGGCTGGCCGCCGTCCGATGCGCCTTGAGATGGGTCGCATCGATCATCAACTGGTCCGGCTTCCCGCCCTTCGCCGCGAGGCCTGCGAAGATCTTGTTGAACACGCCAAGCCGGCTCCAGCGGATGAAGCGGTTGTAGATCGTCTTGGACGGCCCGTACTCTGCAGGCGCATCCCGCCACCGCAGCCCGTTCCTGATCACGAAGATGATCCCGCTGATGATCCGGCGATCATCAACACGCGGCACGCCATGGGACAACGGAAAATACGGCTCGATGCGCCGCATCTGCGCCTCCGACAACCAGATCAGATCACTCATGGCTGCGCCTCCTTGCGCCGCCATTGAATCAACCATTCGCTATCTTCGCAAGCGATTTAATAGGTCCTGAGCCTAACTGCTCACTTCCGCTGCGGTCTTTTCGCCGCCCAAAGCTCAAAATGTGGCTTCAACGCATCGGGCAGTTCTTCGAAAAAGGTATTGTCCATTGGATAGTGCCGCATCGTCAGCCAAACGGCGTCGAGCAAGGCAGTGCCCTGCTTGTGATCCTTGGGCTTCTTTTGCGGGTCGCGTTCCGGTTTTTCCGCCATCCACAGTTTCTGCAGGGCAAACCATCGCGGATCAGGAACCACCATGCGGGCCGCTTCGCCATCGCGCACGCCGACGACCCGATCAACCCGCCGACCGTTCAGAAGCCATTCCTGCTCCGGGAGCGGGATCGGTCGCGGGCGGTCTTGCGCAATTTGCCCGCCTATCCGGCTCGGTGCCGAGAGAATCTCGACTTCGTAGGCCTTTGCGTTGCGTGCCTGAAATGGCCGCTCGGTGTTCACGGAGTAGGTCATGTCGGTTTCCTTGAGGACCTTCCACAAGGTGGGCCGATCTTCGTCGGCACTGAGCCCGGTCAGCGCCATGTCGAAATCCATGGTTTCTTGCGGCGCATCGCGGATGAATCCGTTGGCTTCGAGCGCGTAGGCGATCAGCGCGTTGGTGCCGACGACCATCGCCTGGTCCCCAAGAAATCGGAGTCGATCGGCCTCGCGCAGAATCTTGCCGGCGTCCGCGGGGAGCATGGGCAAACGTAGCGCCCGATAAAGGCTGGCTTGTTCCGTGAGCGTTTCCCTCGAAAGCGCAAGACGGTCCTTCAGTTCGGCTTTTTCGGTTTTGTACTGGTCGAATTCCGCCTGCTTCTCCGGATCGATCGGCCCCTTGCTTTTCATGCTACCGCGACGATCGGTGACTTCGTAAAGGTACTCTCGCCCAGAAACCTCCTTGATCCGCATATTGTAAGGCATATCGTTCAGCGTGCGCA
>JBATLL010000030.1:0-7853 GCA_049289295.1 Rhizobiaceae bacterium | reverse complement strand
GGCCGACATGGCCCAGGCTGGCGGTCCGGACGGTTCGAAAGCGGAAGCCGCAATCGCAGCTGTTGAAGCACTGATCTGAAGGTAGAGGTGGGGGGAAGGCGGGCCTGTCAGAACAGGAAAACGCCTTCCAGTGCGCCGTGGCGTGTCAGCCGGTCATAACGGTCGGTTCTTGCCTGCCACTTGTCGCGGATGATTTCAAAACGCGCACAACCCGACTGGCGCATTTGTGCTGCCGCCTGAACGAAGTGGGCGGCATGTCTCTCCTCATGGCGCACCAAGGCCGCATACATCCGCTTCCAGCGCCATTGCAGCAGGCGAGGTGCCATTTCCAGCCCTGGCCATCGCGGCAGCTTGATCCTGACGCTGCCTTCAAAGCACCGCTCGCCTTTGCCGTAATGCGGTTTCGTGAAGCCGTAAAAGCCCTTTGGACCATTTTCCTTGAGGCTGGCGCGCAACTGACCAATCGTGGTGCCGGTCACGTCGTAAAATCGGTAGACGACAGGAAACGCGGAACCGCCGATCTGTCCATCCGCCTTTGCAGGCGCCGCGGCGGGAGCCGCGAACGCCAGTGTCAAAAGCGCAACCAGCGCGAATGTGGCGCGCAATGGCTGGCTCAAGCGATCATCCCATCGCCTTTTGCAGGTTCTCGTCGATCTTGTCGAGGAAGCCGGAAGTGGTCAGCCATGGCTGGTCAGGACCGATGAGCAGCGCCAGGTCCTTTGTCATGTAGCCGCCCTCGACGGTGGCAACGCAGATCTTTTCCAGTGTCAGCGAGAACTTCATCAGCGCGTCATTGTTGTCGAGCTTGGCGCGGTGCGCCAGACCCCGCGTCCAGGCGAAGATCGAGGCGATGGAATTGGTTGAAGTCTGTTCGCCCTTCTGGTGCTGGCGATAGTGGCGGGTGACGGTGCCATGCGCTGCTTCCGCTTCGACGGTCTTGCCATCGGGTGTCATCAGCACGGAAGTCATCAGTCCGAGCGAGCCGAAGCCCTGCGCCACGGTGTCTGACTGCACGTCGCCATCATAGTTCTTGCAGGCCCATACGTAGCCGCCAGACCATTTCAGCGCGGATGCGACCATGTCGTCGATCAGGCGATGTTCGTACCAGATCTTCTTTTCCTTGAAGGCCGCTTCGAATTCCTTCTCGTAGATTTCCTGGAAGAGGTCCTTGAAGCGCCCGTCATAGGCCTTGAGAATGGTGTTCTTCGTCGACAGGTAGCATGGCACGCCGCGCTGCAGTGCGTAGTTCATCGATGCACGGGCGAAATCGATGATCGATTCATCGATATTGTACATGGCCATGGCCACGCCGCTGCCCGGTGACTGGTAAACCTCGTGCTCGATCACCGCGCCATCGTCGCCGATGAACTTGATGATCAGCTTGCCCTTGCCGGGAAAGCGGAAATCGGTGGCGCGATACTGGTCGCCAAAGGCATGGCGGCCAACGATGATCGGCTGGGTCCAGCCGGGCACCAGGCGCGGCACGTTCTTGCAGATGATCGGTTCACGGAAGATGACGCCGCCCAGGATGTTGCGGATCGTGCCGTTTGGCGATTTCCACATCTTCTTGAGGCCAAATTCCTCCACACGTGCTTCATCGGGCGTGATCGTCGCGCACTTCACGCCAACGCCATGCTTGGCAATCGCATTGGCCGCATCGATGGTGACCTGATCGTCGGTCTTGTCGCGATACTCGATCCCCAGATCATAGTATTCGAGATCGATATCGAGATAGGGGTGGATCAGCTTGTCCTTGATGAACTGCCAGATGATGCGGGTCATCTCGTCCCCATCCAGTTCGACAACAGGATTTGCGACCTTGATCTTTGCCATTTAGCCAGCCTCTTTCGCTTGGGCGCGGCGCCGGTTCGGCGCTTCGTTCAGATTGATGCGCGTTCATACCAAACTGCCGGTCAAAGGCAAATGCGCCATTGGGTTGATGCCGAAAAATGCTATCATGAGCACAGTGGAGATGGCCATGCCAGTCGACCGTTCCAGGATAAAGGCGTTGCGGGAGTGGATGTGCGAGGGCGCGCCTCCCAGCGCGGACGGGCGCACAATCGTTGCAGACATCTGTACAAGGCTCAATGAAGCAGGCGTCGCGGTGGACCGCTTTGCCCTGTTTCTCTTCACCATTCACCCAACGATAAAGGGCAGGCGCCTCGCCTGGTCGCAGGACAAGGGCGCCAGCATCGTGGAAGCCGGGTTTGCCCTGTTCGACACGGACGAATACCACACCAATCCGCTACCCCATGTCATGAAGTCCCGCCGCTCGATCCGGCGAAAGCTCAGTGATCCCGAATGTCCGCATGACTACAAGATCGTCGGCGAACTGATAGCTGACGGGTTCACGGACTATCTTGTCCAGCCGGTCATCTACATCGATGGCGAGGTCAACACCATGAGTTGGTCCAGCCGGCGGGAAGGCGGCTTTTCCACAGAAGCAATCGACGCGCTGGAATGGATCCGCGCCCCCATGACGCGGCTCATCGAGAGTTATGTCCTGCGCCTCAACGCGGCCAATATCATCTCGACCTATGCCGGGCGCAACGCGGGCGAACGAATCCTGAAAGGCAACATCAAGCGCGGCGACACCGAGGAAATCGAGGCTGTTATCCTGTTTGCCGATCTCAAGGGCTTCACCAGCCTTTCGAACAGCCAGCCTGCAGGCGAAGTGGTGGCGCATCTCAACCGGTTCTTCGATACGCTTGAAGAGCCGATCATTGCCGCTAAGGGCGAAATCCTCAAATTCATGGGCGACGGTGTGCTGGCTATCTTCCCGGTGCGCACCACTGAGCACAAGCGCGTTGCCCAGGCAGCGCATGATTGCGTTCTGTCCGCTGCCAGGGCCCTGACAGGCGACAGGACCGGCGACATGACAGGCGACATGGTGGGCGGGAAAAATGTTCCGTTTCGCTCCGCACTTCACATTGGCCGCTTCCATTATGGCAATATAGGTGCATCGCGTCGGCTCGATTTCACCGCCATCGGTGCTGATGTCAATTTCACGGCAAGGCTGCTTTCCGCCGCCCCGACACTGGGCAGCGACCATGTCTGTTCTCAGGCGGTGGCAGACCTGCTTGACGTCACACCAGATCTGGCAGGCGAGACGGAGCTGAAGGGATTTGCCGGAGCGTGGCCGGTGTACCGGATCGGCTGACTGAGCCATTCCTTTTTTGGCGCATATGTGCAAGGAAGCCCGCGCAGAGCGAGGACAGCGCATTCCATGGCAGGAACCGACACGACACAGACCCTGATGGCTGACGGACCGGCAATTGTGCTGGTGGAGCCACAACTGGGCGAGAATATCGGCATGGTCGCGCGCGCCATGGCCAATTTCGGCCTTGCGGACCTGCGTCTGGTCAACCCGCGCGACGGCTGGCCCAATGAAAAGGCGAGGGCGTCGGCGAGCCGGGCTGACCATGTCATTGACGCAGTCAGGGTCTATCCGACACTCGAGAAAGCGATTGGCGATCTGCGCTTCGTCTATGCCACGACTGCACGCCAGCGCTACATGATCAAGGATGTGCATGGTCCCGCCGAGGCGGCGGCAAAGCTGCGCCAGATACACAGAGCAGGGACGCAATGCGGCATCCTTTTCGGGCGGGAACGCTGGGGGCTCGAAAACCACGAGATTGCGCTATGCGATGCGATCGTGACCTTTCCCGTCAATCCCGCCTTTGCCTCGCTCAACATAGCCCAGGCCGTGCTGCTGATGTCCTATGAGTGGATGAAAACAAACGAGGAAGCCGAAACGGGTTTCGCAGCCTTCGAAGCTGAACCCGCTTCGCGAGTCGATCTGGTCAAGTTCCTGGAAAATCTGGAAGCAGCACTTGACCGGGCAGGCTATTTCTTCCCCGAGCACAAGCGCGCGAAGATGCTGCTGAACCTGCGCAACATCTTCACCCACGCATCCTTGAAGGAACAGGAATTGCGCACACTGCACGGCGTCATCGCGTCGCTGGAGCGCCGCTGGATGCAGAACCGTGACGAGAATGGCGCACAGGAATCATCTGGCGAAGGCATGCCTGACAATGAGGCATCCCTTTGAGCAGATCGCCAAACATGCTATCGCCACACATCATGGCTGACAGAAAAGCCGACGCGCAATGAACGACAAGGTCCCAGCACCAGCACGCAGCAAAGGCACGGGCAGGCAGGCCGCAAGGGCTGGCGCGCCGCGCACGGCTTCAGGCGCCACCACTTCAGCTTTTGATGCCATTTCGGCGAATGGTTCAAGGCAGCGTCACGGCTGGCTGCGGGGCATAGGACGCTGGTTTTCCTTTACCGGTCAGCGCAGAAACGACACCCGCTTTACAGTCTTTCCCCGTCCGGTGGTCATGGCGGAACTGCTGGCGCTGTTTGCAAGCATCATCGTGTTTCTCGTTCTGTTCGTCGATCCGATTGTGCTGGAGCGCATGCGCCAGAACGGTTTCTCAGGCAGTGCGTTCTTCGAGATGATAACGCGTCTGGGCGAGGCCGCCTGGATACTCTATCCCACCGGCCTGGTCCTGGTCGGGGCTACGCTGTTCACGGCCAACAGGTTTCGCGGCAAGAGGCGTTTCATGTGGCACCGGCTCGTGCTGAACGCCTATTTCCTGTTCACGGCAGTGGCCTTTTCGGGGCTCCTGGCAAACCTGCTGAAGAACCTGATCGGCCGCGCACGCCCGGAGTTTACCGAGCTTGGTCATGTCTGGCAGTCGATGCCGTTTGGCCACACCTATCAGTTTGCCGCATTCCCATCGGGTCACTCGACGACTGCTGGCGCGGCGGCAATTGCCCTTGCGCTGCTTTTCCCCCGTGCGCGCATCTTCATGGTGCTGGCCGGCATCTGGATCGCGATTTCACGCCCGGCACTGGGTGTGCATTTTCCTTCCGACATGGTTGCGGGTTTCACATTCGGCGCGGCATTCAGCTGGTTTTATGCGCGGGCATTCGCAAGAAAACGCCTGCTATTCAACTTCATGCCCGGTGGCGGCCTGAAACTGCGAGGCGCGCCCGGCTTTACCCGCTTCTGGAGCAGCAAGGGATGACCATCCTGATTTTCGATTCCGGCGTCGGCGGCCTGACAGTGCTGCGGGAAGCCAGGGTCCTGATGCCAGACCGCCGCTTCATCTATGTCGCTGACGATGCCGCCTTTCCCTATGGCGCGTGGGACGAAAAACCCCTGCTGGAGCGCATGACTGGCCTTTTCGGCGAATTGATCGAGCGCTTCCGTCCGGAGCTGTTCGTCATTGCCTGCAACACTGCCTCAACGCTAGCAATCGACCACGTGCGCAAGGCCTATCCCGGCCAGACCTTCGTGGGAACAGTGCCTGCAATCAAGCCCGCAGCCGAGCGCACCCGCTCGCACCTGATTTCCGTGCTTGCCACGCCCGGCGCGGTAAAACGCCAGTACACGCGCGATCTCATTCGCGACTGGGCAAGCCGCGTCGAGGTCCGCCTTGTCGGTTCGAGCGAACTGGCAGCAATGGCCGAGCGTCACGCCCGTGGTGGCATGATTGACGAAGAGGAAGTGCTGCGCGAGATCCAGCCCTGTTTCGTGGAAAAGGAAGATGGCCGGCGCACCGACATCATTGTGCTGGCCTGTACCCACTATCCCTTCCTCGTCAACCGTATGCGCAAGGTCGCGCCATGGCCGGTGGACTGGATCGATTCCGCCGAAGCCATTGCACGGCGCACGCTAAGCCTGCTCAGGCCGGGGCCGGTTGAAGCTGGCCAGGACATTGCCTGGTTCACCTCCGGCGCGCCAGATCCTGAGACAAGGCGTTTCCTTGGCGGATTCGGGCTTGGCTACGAAGGATAGGGGTTGCGGCGCGCTGGCCGGGAAATGACGGTCAGGACTTCATTCCTGCCGGTCTTTTGCTTGACATCCATCGCATGCCGCCATAAACACCCCACAGTTCCGGGCAGCTTCTGCCCGGTTCTTTTTTGACGTATCCCGTGGCTGAAACTGCAAAACGTGCGCGGTTCAGCCTGTCAGTCGCCTGAAAAAGGAGGCAGAGGAGGGTGCGTTTCCTTCATCCGTTGAATTAACAACGGATGACAACCTGTTGAAAAGGAAATGCAATGAGCAAGCGTATTGCTGCAAAATACAAGATCGACCGTCGTTTGGGCGAAAACATCTGGGGTCGTCCGAAGTCCCCGGTCAATCGTCGCGAATTCGGCCCCGGCCAGCATGGCCAGCGCCGCAAGGGCAAGCTGTCCGACTTTGGTGTCCAGCTTCGCGCCAAGCAGAAGCTCAAGGGCTATTACGGCAATATCTCCGAAAAGCAGTTTCGCAAGACCTACGAGGAAGCATCCCGCCAGCGCGGCGATACCGGTGAAAACCTGATCGGCATTCTCGAAAGCCGTCTCGATTCGATCGTCTATCGCGCGAAATTCGTCGCGACCGTCTTTGCCGCACGCCAGTTCGTCAACCACGGCCACATCAAGGTCAATGGTCGCCGCGTCAATATCGGCTCATACCAGTGCAAGCCTGGCGATGTCATCGAAATCAAGGACAAGTCCAAGCAGCTCGCCTTCGTTCTGGAAGCAGCGCAGCTCGCCGAGCGTGACGTTCCAGACTATATCGATGCCAATCACAGCAAGATGGTCGCCACCTATGTGCGCCGCCCAACGCTTTCCGACGTGCCATATGCGGTTCAGATGGAACCGAACCTCGTCGTCGAATTCTATTCGCGCTGATTTCAGGCACTATCGCTATTCAGGCAAGCCGTCCGCGAGGGCGGCTTTTCTGTTTCGCCAAGGCGCTGGCTGATGTATTGGCTTGGACATGAACCATCACACGGCAATCGGCGAAGGCGGAAAGGTGGAAGCGCCCGGCGAAGAGCAGGCGGATGCGCTGTGCCACCCCATGTTTGCGCAATATCCTTCCGGCGTCGAACACAACAAGCTGCGCAAGCGCCTCATAAGAAACACGCGCCAGGCGATCGAGGATTTCTCCATGGCCAGACTTGGCGCGCGCTGGCTTGTGGCGTTGTCGGGCGGCAAGGATTCCTACGGCTTGCTGGCGATTCTGCTTGATCTCAAATGGCGTGGACTGCTGCCCGTTGATCTGGTCGCCTGCAATCTTGACCAGGGCCAGCCAGCCTTTCCCAAGCATATCCTGCCCCAATATCTTGCCTCGCTCGAAATACCCTATCGCATCGAGTATCAGGACACCTATTCGGTGGTGACCTCGAAACTGCCAGACAGCGCAACCTATTGCTCGCTTTGCTCGCGCTTGCGCAGGGGACACCTGTATCGGGTCGCACGCGAAGAGGGCTGCGAGGCGCTGGTCCTGGGGCATCATCGCGAAGACATTCTGGAAACCTTCTTCATGAATCTCTTCCATGGCGGCCGGCTCGCCTCCATGCCACCCAAGCTGATCAATGACGAAGGCGATGTGAACGTGTTGCGCCCGCTCGCCTATTGCGCGGAAACGGACCTGGAACGCTTCGCCACGGCGATGGATTTCCCCATCATTCCATGTGATCTGTGCGGCAGCCAGGAAGGCCTGCAGCGCAATGCGATGAAGGCGATGCTGGCCGATATCGAACAGCGCATGCCGGGCCGCAAGGACACGATGATCCGAGCGCTTGCCAACGTTCGCCCCTCGCATCTGCTGGATCGTAAGCTGTTCGACTTCGCCGCAATTTAGTGGCTAGCGAACACAAAACAATAGACTTCACTTAAATCTTGTTTAACTATTGGGCTGATGGGTTGGGAGGCTCAATTGCGCGTATTAGTGTCTGAATCAGAATGAGCAGTGCATTTTCAAGCCCTTGCGAGCCGTCGGGTGATCATGCGGATATGGGCGATGAAGACCCAGGCCTCGGCGGAAGCGATTGTCCGCTCGAAGTCCTTGGCCA
>JBATLL010000029.1:0-5183 GCA_049289295.1 Rhizobiaceae bacterium | reverse complement strand
GGTGCGGCTTGAGCGCATCGCGAAGCGACCCCCTCGTCCTGTTCATGCCGTCCGGCAAGCGCGGACGCTTTCCCAAGGGCACGCCGATCATTGATGCCGCGCGCGAGCTTGGCGTCTATGTTGAAAGCGTGTGTGGCGGGCGAGGCATCTGCGGGCGCTGCCAGTGCGATATACAGACGGGCCAGTTCGCCAAGCACGGCATAACGTCTGCTGCGGAAAATGTTTCACCGCTCGGCCCCAAGGAAATCCGCTACGCCGAGAAGCGGGAACTCAAGGGCGGACGCCGCCTCTCCTGCTCGGCCAATATCGAGGGCGATCTCGTCGTCGACATTCCACAGGACCTGCAGATCAACGCGCAGGTCGTGCGCAAGGCCGATGATGGGCGCCACATCGAGCGCAATCCCGCGATCCACATGTGCTATGTCGAGGTCGAAGAACCCGACATGCACAAGCCGCTGGGCGATTGCGACCGCATGATCGCGCAGCTTGAAACCGATTGGGGCTGGCAGGGCCTGGAAATCGATTTCCGACTCCTGCCCACCATCCAGAAGGCCCTGCGCGCCGGGGAATGGAAAGTCACCTGCGCGGTCCACATCGACGAGGAAATGTCACGCCCGCGCGTCATTGCCGTCTATCCCGGCCTCAAGAACGAGGCCTATGGCATCGCCTGTGACATCGGTTCGACAACCATTGCCCTGCACCTCGTTTCGCTGCTGTCGGGCTCGACCATCGCCTCCTCCGGCACGTCCAATCCGCAGATCCGCTTCGGCGAGGATCTGATGAGCCGCGTCTCCTATGTCATGATGAACCCGGATGGGCGCGAAGGCATGACGGTGGCCGTACGCGCTGCGCTCAACGAGCTCATCGGCAAGGTCTGCGAAGAATCGCGCATCGACCGCCACGACATTCTCGACCTCGTCTTTGTCGGCAACCCGATCATGCATCACCTCTTCCTCGGCATTGACCCGACGGAACTGGGCGGTGCGCCGTTCGCGCTCGCTGTGTCGGGCGCGGTGCGCTGCATGGCCAGTGACCTGGAACTCGACGTCAATGCCGGAGCGCGCCTGTACATGCTGCCCTGCATTGCCGGGCATGTCGGCGCGGATGCCGCTGCCGTCACCCTGTCCGAAGGTCCGCATCGCCAGGAAAGCCAGATGCTTGTCGTCGATGTCGGTACCAATGCCGAAATCGTGCTCGGCAACGCCACACGTACGGTTGCTGCCTCCTCGCCAACCGGACCTGCCTTCGAGGGCGCGGAAATCTCCTGCGGCCAGCGTGCCGCGCCTGGTGCCATCGAGCGCGTTCGCATCGATCCCGTCACACTGGAACCCAGCATTCGCGTCATCGGCGTGGAGCAATGGTCCAATGAGCCGGGCTTTGCCGAAGCAGCGGAAGCAACCGGCGTTACCGGCGTCTGCGGGTCGGCCATCATCGAAGTGGTCGCCGAAATGTACCTCACCGGCATCATTTCCACCGACGGCGTTGTCGATGGCAGCCTTGCCGCGCGCTCGGACCGTATCATTGCCGAGGGCCGCACCTTTTCCTACGTGCTGTGGCGCGGCAAGCAGGAGCTTGTCATCAAGCAGACCGATGTGCGAGCCATCCAGCTTGCCAAGGCAGCGCTTTATGCCGGGATAAAGCTGCTGATGGACAAGCAGGGCATCACGCAGGTCGATTCAATCAGCTTTGCTGGCGCTTTCGGCACCTTCATCGATCCGAAATACGCCATGGTGCTGGGTCTCATCCCCGATTGCGACCTCGACCGTGTCAAGGCAGTCGGCAATGCGGCGGGCTACGGCGCGAAGATGGCACTCCTCAACCGCGACTATCGCCGCGAAATCGAGGAAACGGTGCGCCGCATCGAGAAGATCGAAACCGCGCTCGAACCCATGTTCCAGAGCCATTTCGTCAATGCGATGGCGATGCCGAACAAGGTCGATGCCTTCCCCAGGCTCTCCGAACGTGTGACCCTGCCGCAAAGACCCCAATCCTCAGGTTCGGAAGATGGCGGCAGACGTCGAAGGCGGCGTTAGGTATTGCGTCTGGATGTACTTCGACACATCAGTGTTTGCACAAAACTTCAACGCTTGGTTGATTTCTTGAATGCCCGCAATCATACTTCGACGGCAATCCCGCCTTGTCGAAGCTGAAGAGCGAAGAGCATGAAAGCAACAGGCTACACCCTTGCAGAGTTCAAACCTCTAAAACCTGGCGAAGAAGAGCTGCTCGAAAAAGCTCGCTCCGGTGCGATCTGCAAACTTGGAGACTCAATGCCCGGTGAAGAACTACGGGGAGAGAAGAAGCAATCAGTCCTGATACGCCCGCAATTCCTTCGTTTTCTTGCGTTGGGCGGCGATGAAGAAGCACCTGTTCACGCAGCTGGTATTTCCCTTCAGGGCGCATTGATTGATCCGGATAACCCGACAGAACCAGCACTCGATCTGCGGTTTTGCGAATGCCCGGTACCACTGCGTTTTCTTGGCTGCCGCTTCAATGGCTCTATCGATGCCAGAAGCTCACAACTGAAGCAACTGGAGTTGGTTTCCTGTATTGTTGATGCGAACAGCCCTGCTGGGGATGCAATAGACCTTTCATATTCGAAAATTGCATCAAATCTTACATTTCGTGGAACTGTTTTAATAGGTATCAATTATCTTTTTCAAGCAAGAATAGGAGGATTGTTAGACTTCAGGGATGGAAATTTTTTCTCCAACAAAGAGTGTCATGAAAAATATCTTGAAGACGGTATGGAACCAATTTTTAATTACTACATGAAATCTGTTGAAAAAGGAATTACACTTAACTGCATTAACGCCGATGGCATAATCGTCGAGGGAAGTGCCTTTTTAGGTGCAGGAGAGCAAAGAGAGAACGACAATGCTCTCTACGTTGGGACCCTGCGCATGGTTGGCGCACAGATATCCGGCGATGTTTCGCTTGACGGCGGAATATTCCTCGGGCTGCCAGTTTCTCTCGATCTGGACAAAGCCAAGATCGGCAGATCCTTACGCGTAGTTTCGATCAAACAATTCATTGGAAGTCTGGACCTCTCCGGCTGTGAAGCAGGGTCACTTGTTGACGACAAGGAAAGTTGGGACAAAATAAATACTACTGTCCTGTCTGGTTTCACCTACGAGACCGTCAATGCTGATCTCACTGACCGAGGCATTCAATGGTGGAAAGAATGGCTGTCCAAGCAGATGCAAAAGCATCGCACGACAGATCTGAAAACACAGCCATTCGAACAGTTGGCGAAAGTCCTGCGGGAACTGGGCCACGAACCGGATGCCAGAAAAATTCTGCACCACAAACGCAGGCAAATGCGTCGTACACGCCGAGACTTTCCTGAATCTTACGGCGGGCCTGCGCGGGGTGAATTCAATCTCAGATGGTGGGCAACCCGGAAATTCGAGTGGTTCCTCGAAAAAGGGGTAGGCTATGGATACAAGCCTCAAAACGCCGCCATAGCCTTGTTTGCCATCAGCCTTTTCATGTGGCTTGTCTATTGGGATGCTGCATACAGGGGAGTAATGACACCAACCCATCCGCTGGTCTTTCAATCAGGGTCACTGCCACAGGTCTGCCGGGACAACTGGGCCAAGTTCACATCGCCCGGAATCGGAGGCAAACCGGAATGCATGAAGGCCATGCCTCCGGAATACTCCCCGTTCAATCCATTCATGTATTCACTGGATGTGGGAATTCCGCTCGTCGAATTCGGCCAGGAAGCAGATTGGTCACCTCGCGCCACCAAACCGCCCAATGGTGAGTCGGATTTCGCCGGTAGCGTGGTTCGTTTCCTGATGTATCTGCAGATTTTGTCCGGTTGGATTCTCTCACTTCTATTCGTGTCAGCTGTTTCAGGAGTCATCAGGCGCGAGTAAGCACCCTCTTTGTCCCGCAGCTGAGGCCACCGGCCCTCAGGCGCGCCAGTCGTCCAGGCCTTCGCCAAATTCAGCGATGAGGGAGCGCACCACTTCCCGCAGTGCTTCCGCCTTGTCCGCACCCCCGGAAAGGGCAGCCGCATGCACGGCGCGCTGGCGGTCGGCGCTGGTGCCGCTTTTCAGGATCGCCCGCGCGCTTTCGACTTCATCGAGGCAACCCAGTTCCGCCGCGCTGTCGCTCACCAGCCCGATCAGTTCCTCGAGAAGTTCGCCATAGGGCACGACCTCGCCCTTGCCGAAATCGATCAGCCCTTCGCCAGTGCCGTAGCGCTGGGCGCGCCAGCGATTTTCCCCGATGAGGAACCGGTCATAGATGCGCCAGCGCTGGTTCCTTGCCTTCAGCCGCCACAGCATGTGCATCAGCGACTGCGTCAGCGCGGTCAGCGCCAGCGCATCCGCCAACCGGGGCTGCACGTCGCAGATGCGCGATTCCAGCGTGGGGAAACGCGCCGAGGGGCGCATGTCCCACCATATCTTGGTCGAGTCCTCGATCAGGCCGCTGGCGATGATGATCTGCACGGAGCGCTCATACTCCGCCCAGGAGGAAAATCTTGGCGGCAGGCCCGTGCGCGGCAGATTGTCGAAGATCGTCAGCCGATAGGAATTGAGCCCCGTATCATCACCCTTCCAGTAGGGCGAGGAGGTTGAAAGGGCCAGCAGGTGCGGCAGGAAATAGGAAAACTGGTTCATCAGGTCGATGCGCAGCGCATCAGGCTCCAGCCCGACATGCACATGCATGCCGCAGATCAGCATGCGCCGCGCCACACCGGCCAGATCGCGTTCCAGCGCCCTGTAGCGCTCCTTGTCCGTGAAATGCTGGTTGTGCCAGTCGGCAAACGGATGGCAGGACGCCGCGATGGGCGCGAGGCCGAATTCGCCAGCCGATTGCGCAATCGTCCTGCGCAGGCGCGCCAGGTCAACACCCGCCTCGTGAACCGTGCTGCACACGCCGGTGCCGACCTCGATCTGGCATTGCAGGAATTCCGGGCTGACCTGGCCTTCCAGTTCGCGCACACAGTCCGCCATCAGCGCATCGGGCGCGGGCACAAGGTCCAGCGTTTCCCGATCGACGAGGAGATATTCCTCCTCCACCCCGAGGGTGAATGGCGGCGGCTTGATCGTCATGGTGGAATTGGACAGGATTCTGCGCGCATTTCAAGGTTTGAAGGCCCCGCTGCCCGCCCGGGCGGCGCAAATGCCGCGCGCCGCGCCGATTTGTCCCGGCCTGCAGCCATGCCC
>JBATLL010000028.1:0-23835 GCA_049289295.1 Rhizobiaceae bacterium | reverse complement strand
AATGGCGATCATGGTACTTCTCCGACTTTCTCAGGGTCTGCGGCAGAGCGACATTGCCCTGCCGATGACCCTGATATAGACCGCCATGCACTGCCCAGATGTGCACTAACGCACAAGGCAGTGCACATCTTTCAGGCAACTTGCCGAAATACCGTTTGCAGGAGCCTATTCGAGACGGGCGGGAAAACCGGGAGCGCGCAGGTCAGTGCCAAGCAGGTCTTCCAGAAGCTTGGCAATCATCGGTGATTGCGCTTCGCCGCCATAGGCAGCCTTTGCCGCCACATAGGTCTGGTTGGTCATGGAGGCGAGGTCGAGTGGCACGCCGAATTCCTTGCCGAAAGCCAGCGCAAAGCCAAGGTCCTTAAGCGCAAGATCGATATTGAAGGCAATGTCATAAGACCCGTTGAGGATCAGTGCGCCTTCCGTTTCATGCACGAA
Source organism: Rhizobiaceae bacterium (assembly GCA_049289295.1). Taxonomy (GTDB): domain Bacteria; phylum Pseudomonadota; class Alphaproteobacteria; order Rhizobiales; family Rhizobiaceae; genus BOKV01. The sequence continues at coordinate 23,397 of JBATLL010000028.1, read as the reverse complement.
GGAGTTGCCTGACGACGCCTGGATCGCCGCCCACGCCTGCGCCAGATCGAGCCCGCCTCGCTTTGCCAGCATCAGCGCTTCACTGCAGGCCTTGAGGTGTATGAAGGCGAGCATGTTGGTAATGACCTTGATGATCGAGGATGAGCCCAACGGGCCCATGTGGAAGATGCGGTCTCCCATTGCCTCGAACGCCTTCCAGTGAAGATCGACCAGGTCCTTGTCGCCACCTGGAAGCATCGTGATCTTTCCCTGGGCCGCCAGATGAACGCCCCCGGTTACGGGAAGTTCAAGCATGCGTACGCCCTTCTCACCGGCGATCGCTGACATGGCCAGCACGTCATCACGGCCAAGCGTGGACATTTCGATCCAGCTCGCACCCTTGCGCATGACTGGAAGGATTGAACGCAGAACCTTCTCGGAGACGGCCGGAGAGGGAAGGCAGGTGATGACATGGTCGACCTTGCTGGCCAGATCCGTTGCGCTGTCCGCCCATTTGGCCCCCTTGGCGATCAGGCGCTCAGCCAGCGACTTATCCAGATCATGGACCGTCACTTCAAAGCCCGCCTTCAGCAGACAGGCGGCGCAATTAGCGCCAAGGTTTCCAAGACCGATATATCCGTAATGCATTTCTGCTTTTCCCTCTTGATGATTATTCGCCCTGCCTTCCGGCTAGTGGGTCATTGCTCGACCCGGTCAGCGCCAGCTTTTTTCCTTGAAAACATGCCCTGTCAGGTCCCGATGGAAATCTGCGTCAGGCGCCGATCCCTGCGCTCGTTCATGCGATCGATCAGCCGCCCCCGCATTCTGGCAACCTGGCCAGCGTGAACATGCTCGCGTGCCAGATCGCAGGTTTCGTCCGGATCGTTTTCCATATCGAAAAGCATGGGCGCAACGCCGCCGCCGAAATGGATATATTTCCATTTCTCTTCCCGCAGGATGGTTGCATGGCACTTGTAGGAATCAAGGCCCATATGGCGCTGGAACCGTGTCGGCTTGTCGGGGTGTGAAAAGTCCGCTTCCATCAGAACGGAAGTGCGCGTCGGCAGGTTTTTATCGTCAAGGGCTGTCAGAAGGGATTTGCCATCCATTGCGTCGGGTGGAGTTCGCCCGATCCAGTCGAGAATTGTCGGTGCAATATCGACCGATTCCGTCAGGCGCGTGATGCGCTTTCCGCCATGCGCACGCCTCGATGGATCCCGGATGATCAGTGGAACGCTGAAGGCCGCGTCGAAGACGCTTTCCTTGCCCCACATTTTCTTGTCGCCAAGCATTTCGCCATGATCGGCCGTGAAGATGATCAGCGTGCGATCGGCCTGACCGGTTTCATCAAGCCAGTCGAGCACCCTGCCCAGATGGTGATCGACTTCGCCAACAAGGCCGAAATAGACCGCGCGCAGCGCAGCACGATCTTCCCCACTCATGTTGGCGCAATCGCCATCAAACCCCCAATAGAGGCTTCGAGCCGCAGCTTCACTGAACCAGGCATCCATGAAGGGGTGGTCGGGGGCAGCCGTTGCATCCTGGGGAAGCGATGCCGGATCGACAAAGCGATTCCAGGGTTCGGGAGCAACCAGCGGAGGATGTGGCCTGATGTAGGTAAGGTGAGCAAACCATGGCTTGTTCTGGCGAATGTCCAGCGCCTCCAGCGTCCTGTCCGTCAGGTAGGCAGTGTCACTGTCCTGCGCCTTGTAGAAGGCCGGATCGCCGATTTTCGGCATGTTCCCCTTTTCGGGAACCGGACGGTACAGTTCCGCAAGCGTCATCGTCGAAGCTGGATTGACGGGATATCCCCTCAATCTGAGATAGGCAGGCCATTGCAGCCCATCATCCAGCCGCATCTCCACCAGTTCGCGAAAGCCGGGCGACAGGCCTTCATAGCTCCGCAGGTCCGGATCCTCCGGATCCATGCCGGTCGGGTCCGGCGTTGAATCCGTGTAGCCGAAAAGCAGCGGTTCATAGCCTGCCTTGCGTGCCTCGGTGGCGAGCGTCGCATGGTGGCGCGCAAGGGGTGTTCCGTTGCGAATGGAACGGTGGTTCATGGCATAAAGGCCGGTCAGCAGGCTTGCGCGCGCCGGCCCGCAGGGAACGGTAACCGTGAAATGGCTTTCGAACGTTACGCCGCTTTGCGCAAGCCGATCCATGTTCGGCGTTGGCACCAGGCCAGCATAGCGCCCGCGGAGGATATCCGCCCGCATCTGGTCGAGCGTGATGAAAAGGACATTCCCTCCGCCCATGCTGTTATTTCTTTTTCCCTTTTGGTGAGCGTGACACAGCGGGCTTGCCGGTTGCCTTCTTCGCGGCAGCCTTCGGCCTTGCAGCCGGCTCGCTCTTTGCTGCGCCATAGCGCCCGGTGAAATCGAATTCCTCGGCAAAATGGCAAGCCACGAAATGCTCCTTTGCCAATTCCCTCAACGCGGGAACTTCCTGCTTGCATCTTGATTTTGCAAAGCGGCAACGCGTGTGGAACTTGCAGCCCGAAGGCGGGTTTGTCGGGGACGGAATCTCACCTTCGAGTTTCTCGGCCCTGCCCTTGTCGTCTGGATCAAGTGCCGGGATCGCTGACAGCAGGGCATTCGTATAGGGATGGCGTGGCTTGTTGAAGAGCTGGCGGGTTGGCGCGGTCTCCACCAGCCCACCCAGATACATCACCGCCACATGGTCGCAGACATGCGAAACGACCGAAAGATCGTGACTGATGAACAGGAAGGAAATTCCCATGTCACGCTGGATCTGCTTCAGCAGATTGAGAACGTCAGCCTGGATGGAAACGTCCAGTGCAGCAACGCTTTCATCGGCCACGATGAAACGGGGACCGGAAACCAGCGCGCGTGCGATGGAAATGCGCTGCCTTTGGCCACCGGAAAAGGCGTGCGGGAACCGGCGCAGATGTTCGAGGTTCAAACGACACTTCGCCGCGATCTCGCGCACACGCGCATCGGTTTCCTCGCGGGTGCGTGTCAGTCCCATGACTTCCAGCGGTTCCGCGATGATGTCGCGCACTGTCATGCGCGGCGAAAGGGCAGCATAAGGATCCTGGAAGATCAGCTGCGCGCGCTTGCGATAGTCCTTCAACTGCGTCTTCGAGATACGCGCCAGATCGTAGGCAACCTCGTCATCGCTGTAGTGAACATGCCCGCCGGAAATTGGCGCAGCTTTCAGCAAGGCGCGGCCAAGCGTTGTCTTTCCAGATCCGGATTCGCCAACCAGCCCGTAAAAATTGCCCTTCTGTATCTCGATCGTGACATTGTCGACGGCGTTGAGATAGACGGCGTTGCCGAAAAGCGGATTGCCGATCTGGTACTTGACCGAAAGATTGGCGGCGGAGATCACTGGCTTGCTCATTGCCGCGCCCCCCTTGCCTTCTTTTCATCCAGCAGGTGGCAGGCAACCTGCCGGCCAGGAGCTGGCGAGTGATAGCCCGGAATTTCCTGCTTGCAGCGATCGCCCAGAATGGCCGGGCATCGCGTATGGAAGACGCAGCCTGAAGGCCTTTCCAGCGGCGAGGGAATATCGCCTGGAACAGGTGTCAGCGGCGCGTCGAGATCGCTCAGCTTGGGCAGCGCATTCAGGAGGCCCTGCGTGTAGGGATGCTGCGGGTTGCGGATGACTTCGCGAACCGTTCCCTTTTCCACGATGCGGCCCAGATACATCACAGCGACCTTGTCCGCGGTTTGCGCGATTACGCCGAGATCATGGGTGATGAACAGGATAGCCATGCCGAATTCGCGAACCAGATCCTTCATCAGGTCGATGACCTGAGCCTGGATGGTGACGTCGAGTGCCGTGGTCGGTTCGTCTGCAATCAGAAGCTTGGGCTTGGTCGACAACGCCATGGCAATCATGGCGCGTTGGCGCATGCCACCGGAAAACTCGAAGGCAAACTGATCGAAACGCCGCCCAGGCTCGGGTATGCCGACCCTCGCCAGCATCTCGATGGACAATTCCCTGGCTTCTGCCTTGGTCAGGCGCGTGTGAATCTGCAGTTGCTCCACCATCTGGTTGCCGATGCTGATCGCAGGCGCGAAACTGGCCATCGGCTCCTGGAAGATCATCGAGACCGCGCCCCCGCGCACCACCCGCATGTCGAGATCGCTCTTGAGGGACAACACGTCCACCGAGCTGTTTTCGAGATTGAGCTTGATGCTGCTTTCTTCGCCATAACGTGTATTGCCCGCATTGAGCCGCATCAGCGCCTTGGCGGTAACCGACTTGCCGGAGCCGCTTTCCCCGACTAGGCCCATGACTTCGCCCGGTGCGATATCGAAGGAAACCTTCTCGACGGCCGTCACCAGCCCCTCGTCGGTTGCAAAACGGATCGTCAGATCCTTTACGGAGATCAACGCACCGCTCATTTCTTGGTTCCCGAATACGGATCGGCCGCATCACGCAAACCATCACCCACGAAGACGAAGGCAAGCACGAATGCAATGAAGAAAATGACCGGAATGAAATACCATTGATAATTCAGCAACACGTCCGCCTGTGAGACGTTCTGCATCAGTGCCCCAAGTGAATTCACAGGATCCTTGAGGCCTAGGCCAATGAACGACAGGGCAGTCTCCGAGCGCACCATGTAGGGAAATGAAATCATCAGATCGACGATTATGTAGCTTGTGAAACTCGGCAGAAGGTGACGCCGGATGACATGGGTAGAGGAAGCGCCGCACAGTTCGGCTGCAAGCACATATTCTTGCGCCCGCTCGGTCAGCAGGTGGGTTCTGATACGGCGCGCCAGCGTCGGCCAGCCGATAAAGCCCAGAATGATCGAGATGAAGAAGAACCGCGTCTCGGAACTCCAGTGATCGGGCATGAAGGCGGCAAGCGCCATGAACAGCGGGATCGGCGGCACCGTCCGGATCGCATCGGTTATCATCTGCAGGACGGAATCGATCCAGCCGCCATAATAGCCAGACACCCCGCCGATGATCAGCGCCAGCACGAAAGCGATGAAGACACCAAGCGTGCCAACCGCCAGCGATGTCCAGATCGCATGCAGCGTGCGTGAGAAGATGTCCTTGCCGCTCGCATCGGTGCCGAACAGGTGGATCTTGCCGGAATCAACCCCGAACAGGTGCGTCTCGAAGGTCAAAGCCTTGAATTCGATGTCGAACCACGTCCCGGGCAGGTCCCAGTTGACGTCAAGGAAACTGTACCGCCAGTCCTTAACGAAAAAATGGACGTAGAGCCGCTTGTCCCGATTTTCCGTAACCACCCAGCGGAAGTTTGTCTTGATCGACCTTTCCCGCTCGGTCGCATAAATGAAGGGTCGCGCGGAAAAGCCGTTCTCGTCCCAGAATTTCGGTAACTGCGGCGCACCATTTTCGTAACTTGCGTCGCGTCCTGCAATCGAAGGATCATAAGGCGACAGGAAAGGCGCGAACAGGCCCATCAGGATCATGATGACCAGCGCCCATGCGGCAATCATCGTGGTGCGGTTGCTCTTGAAGCGCGACCAGATGAGCTGCCCCTGGGAAGCCGTGAAATAGGCTTCCTTGGATTTCTGGTCGACTCCGGTTTCCTTCTTTTTCTTTTTCCAGAACATGACTACCCCATCAGGCCCTTGCGCACGCGCGGATCGAGCAATGCGAGCATCACGTCGGTGATGAAATTGATCGCAACGATGCTGGCAGTAAGAAGAAAGATGATGGCACCTGCCAGCTGCTGGTCATTGGATCGCGCAAGCGACTCGATCAGCAATGATCCGGCTTCCGTTAGGGTGAGGATCATCGCGACGATCGGCAATTCGTTGAAAATTCGGTTGAGGTCAAATCCGAGCGAGTTGACGACCGGACCAAGCGCATGGCGTGCCGGATAGCGCCAAAGGAGTTTCGACCCGCTGATCCCGCGCGCTGAAGCTGCGGTCACGTAGAGTTTCCCGATCTCGTCCAGCATCAGTGCGCGAACCGTTTGCAGCGCAAAGGCGGTAGCCGACCAGCCAAGAATGAATATCGGGAGCCAGGCCCGCGACAGGAAATCCTGAAGCTTTGCCCATGACCAGGCAGCGTCGCGGAATTCCTTGGAAAACAGTCCTGTCAGCGAGTCGCCAAACACCACCGTTGAAAAGAGCATGATGATGAGGGCGAGCAGGAAGTTCGGCAGCGCAAGGCCGAGATAGCTGATGAGTCGCAACGCGTTGTTCGTCGCCGCACTCGTCGAGTTGGCGGCATATATCCCCACGGGAACGGCTATCAGATAGGACAGGAACAGGGCAGCCAGACAGATACCCAGGGAAATCCAGAACTTGTCGGACAGGAGCTGGTTGATGTTCAGGCGCAGGATGCAGCTGTCACCGAATTCGCCTTTGACGAACACGTTCCCGACCCAGCTTCCCCAACGTATCAGGAAGGGTCGGTCAAGCCCGAGGCGCTTTTCCTCGGCCTCGATGTCCGCAATGGAAATCTGTGAGCCCTGCGTGTTCTTGAACGCCAGATAGCGTTCCGCACAAGTGCCTGGCACCATTTCCATCAGCGTGAAAACGATCAATGATACTGTCAACAGCGTGACCAGTGCCATTACTGCGCGGCCAATCACGAATTGAATGAACTGTTGCATACCCGTACGAACTTCCAGCTTGATGCCCGGCGATCTGCCAGACAGGATGTTGGATTCCGGCCGGGCAATCGAGGGATTGCCCGACCGGTTTTAGCGGAAAGCCCTGCGGCTTACTCGTCGAGGTACCACTGAGCCGGACGGTACGGATAGGTCCGGTAGTACTCGTAGGACGCAGTCTTGAACTCGGGGAAGTTCTTCAGCGCATTGCGATGGTAGATCGGGTCTGGCGTCAGCGCCGTACCGATGAACAGCAGGCTGCCGGTCATGTTATCCACCAGGCTCGCAGCAAGCGCCTTGAACTCATCTGTTCCCGACGGAGTCGACTGGAACTTGTTGATGTCCTCGATCAGCTTCTTCACGTATGCAGGCGGCTCGACGCCCTTTTCACCCTTGGAATCGACCCACTCTGCCCACAGCATGCCTGAGCGGTGTGCGAAGTAGTTCTCGAACGGCGGAACCCACAGTTCGTTGTTGCCGAGTATGATGCCGAGCGGCTGGCCCTTTTCCCACAAACCGACGTCAAGCTGGTTCGACGACTGTGCGGAACGGTATTCGTCCGGCGTGACTTCCTTCACGGTCGTCTTGATGCCGACATTGGCCCAATGCTGACCGATCAGTTCCACGACCTGACCTGCAATGCCCTGCGTGGCGAATTGAAGGTTCAGAACGAGTGGAGCACCGCTTGGCAGATCGCGATTGCCATCGCCATCCTTGTCCACGACGCCAACTTCGTCGAGAAGCTTCTTCGCGCTTTCAGGATCAAATTCGGTCGCGAAGGTTTTCCACTTCGGATCGATATATTCCGGCACCGGCGAGAAGCCGGTATACTGCTGGATCGTACCTTCACCGAAATAGGCGACATTGTTGATTTCCTCGCGGTTCAGCGCGACCGACATGGCCTGCCGGAACCGAAGGTCACCAAACACTGCACGCTTTTCAGCATCTTCCGAAGTCACGTTGAACGAGATCGCATGCATGGCGATCTTTGGCTTCAGCTGAATCGTGTAGCCACCCTTTTCCTGGTTTTCCAGAAGGAGCGGAGCATCGGCCAGCTGCAGTGACTGGGCCTTGTAGTCGACTTCGCCGTTGACCAGTTTCAGCAGGCGCACCTGCTGGTCGTTGGCAAACAGCTCGTCCATCTCGTTGATGTAGGGAAGCTGGTTGCCCGCCGTGTCGACCATGTGGAAATACGGGTTGGCAACGAAATGGCGGCCTTCCGTGGTTTCCTTGATGACGATGTGGCTTTCCAGCGTCGGCGCTGCCGCCAGCGGCAGGTTTGCAACCTTGTCCGGGCTGTTCAGCATCGGCGTTGCTGTGTCCATCCAGTCCGAGTTGCCATAGTAGGCCTTGATTGCGTCATAGCCATCGGCAAAGCCGAGTGCCTGGGCATTCTTGTCCGCATCAGCATTGATTGCCGGATGGAACTGGCCGAGGAAGTGCTTGGCCTGGAAGCCCTGTCCGTAATGCGTCGCGAAGTGAGCCAGCAGGCCCGGCTTTGGCGCGGGCAGCTTGAACATGACGGTCTGCGCGTCAACAACTTCGACCTGCATGCGCTCACCGCCCACGAGGACATAGTCCTTCGGCTTTTCGAACACCTTCGGATCGAGGGCAAGATTGTCGTACCAGAACTTCACGTCTTCTGCGGTGAAGGGCTGGCCGTCAGACCATTTGTGGCCCTTGCGGAGCGTGAATGTCAATTCAGTGTAATCGTCGTTCCACTTCCAGCTCTTGGCCACATTGGGCACGATTGTCTGGAGGTCGTCCGAATAGCGGACAAGGTTGACGTGGCGGGTCGACATGAAGTCGGACGTGCCAGCTTCGGTCGCGTTCGAAAGCGCGTCGAGCGTGCCGCCATACTTGCCGATCGAATCGTAAGGCGCGACGACCAGTGCATCTTCAGGCAGGCGTTCAGCCAGTGGTGGCAATGCCGGATTGCCCTGGATCTTGGCGTTCATGTCGCCAATCGCCGGGTTTTCCTTCATTTCAAGCGTGCAGTTTGCGGCGGCCTGGAATTCGGCCAGTTCGTACTGCTGTGGAAACTCGCCTGCAGCAACGCCCTTCATGTCGGCGACGGTAACAGCAGGGCATTCTGCAAATGCCACGCTTCCCATCGCTGCCCATGCAGCGCCACAAAGCATTAGATTTCTAAGTGGGTGTTTCATCCCAATCCTCCGTTTGTTGAACCACGTTCCCCGTGATGCTCTTGATATTCCAATCGCCCGTCAGGGCTGAAGCTGTTTGTGATTGATCTTGGATCAGCTCCCTCTGCCTGTTCGCGCCATCATCGCAACAGCGGTGATGGATAGTGCACTCGCATGACGGTTTGGTGAAATACTTTCTTCTTATCGTTCCATCAGGCGAACTGCCAATCCCGCAATTAGATTGCGAATTTCACGTGAGCGCAATAGGGCCAGCGCGAGATTGCAGATGATTCCAGCCCAAATGTGTGGGTTATGGCCTGGCGGCTGGAAATGGAGAGAGCACTGACCTAGACTTGGCGCATGCAAGTGCAGACCACTTCCACGTCCCAGGCAACGGCGCCGGATCAATGGCAGACCGATACGCTTGATGACAATCTGATTGCCCGTCTCGCGCCTTATGGGCGCACCATATTGTACGGCGATGACGATGTGCTGCGCATCCGCGGCCATCACTATCGCGACCTGCTCCTGATCATGCGCGGCCATGCGATTGTTTCCCTCGCCGCCTCTGGCGGCGCTACGCAAACCGTAACGGTTGGCGCGGGTCAGCCAATCGGCGAATTCGGTTTTCTGGAGGGCACACCCGCGATTGCGACTGTCACGGCTGCCGGGCAATGCGAGGCGCTGGTTCTTTGTGGTGCCGACATGATCCGGCTGGGAGATACAGCGCCCGATCTGGCTGTGGGCCTGATGCAGTTCCTGGGGCATGTCGCCGGCCGGCGTGGCGGCTACAATGAAACAATGCTGGCCCTGCCTGGTGATCTGTCCAGCAACGCGGAGATCGATATCCGGCTTTGTCGCGATGCCACGATGCTGGAAGACGCCCAGCGCCTTCGTTACGATGTCTATTGCCGTGAACTGGGTCGCGATTCACCCAGCGCTGATCATCAAAAGCAGATCTTGCGCGATGATCTCGACGACTACGCAGCCGTGTTTGTCGCCTGGATGGATGGCGAGGCGGTCGCAACCATCCGCGCAAATGCCGCCAGTGAAGGCAAGCTCGGCCTTTATGAGGGCCTTTACGGAATGCGCGCTTCACCGCTCCATCCACATGCCACCAGCATCACCACCAAGTTCGTCGTGAAGAAAGGCTTTCGCGGCGGAACGCTCGGGATGCGCATGGTTGCTGCGATCATTCGACTCGCCGAGCAGGTAGGAATAGCAGAAAGCTATATTGATTGCGTTCCGCGACTGTTGCCATACTATCAGGCGATTGGGTTCAAGCGCTCGGCCCCCGATTTTCTCCATCCTGAAAACGGGCTGTCAATTCCGATGCGCATCGACCTCAACCGCTATTCGGGAGCGCTGGGTGCAGACCCGACAAGACTGAGAATGCTGAACCTGTACCTGTGGTCGCGTTACTACAAACTGGCAAACAGGTTCCGCTGAAAGCAAACGCATAGGAGAAGGAGGTCGTGTGAACGTCACACCGACACAAACCCTGGTCCTGCTGCTCATAGCACTGCTGGGACACCTGATGGCTTTCATCTGGTATGTGGCCTGGAAGAAAGGCTGGAAGATCAGCCGCACACGCATTTACGACATCGACATTCCAGCCAGACAGTTGCAGCGCGAAGCCATGAATTCTCTCCATGCGCCAATTCACGCCGTGATCCTGCTGGGTTTCCTCCAGTTCGCTCAATTCCAGAACGAATCGATGACCTCTTTCGTTGCAACAGGCCTTGGGGTGACTGTCTGGGCAGAAGTCTGGCACTACTTCTCCCACCGCGCCTTCCACCTCAAGCCGCTGCACTGGATTCACGTCGAACATCACCGTAGCCATATCAACAGTCCGCTTACGGCGATTTCCTTCTCCTTCTGGGAAAAACTCTTCTTCGATCTGGGTCTGCTGTTGCCGCTTGCCGCGGTCGATCAGCTTGTCTCCCTGAATTTTTACGGTATTGCCGCCTGGTATGTGGGCTACCTCGTCATCAATTCCTTCAGCCACGCCAATTTCGAATTTCGTGGCACCGGCTACATTGGCCATGTCGGCCGGTTTCTGACGACAACGACCTACCATTCGCTTCATCACAGCCGCTACACCGGCAATTACGGCCTGGGCACGCGGTTTCTTGATCGTCTTTTCGGCACGGAATGGGAGGATTACGAACCGCTCTATGCCCAGATCACCAATGCGCACAAGCCGCTGAGACGATTGCGCGAAAAGGCGGGAGAAGACAGCGAATGACCAGGAAAGTCTTTCGGCCATGACCCTGCCGCCGCGGGTTGCGCCCGCACCAATGCCGCTCAGTTTTCCCCGCAATCTGGTGAAGCTTGTCACCAACAATCTGGAGCTGCTTCCCGAGGCAGCCTATCGCGAGGAACTTGTCGTGGCGCCCGGTCCCCCGCGGCTCATCTTTGCCATGGGTGAGGAACTTGTCGCGGACCTGCTGCAGGCACGTGCGCAGGAGTTTCCCAAGGGTGCGCTTCAGAACGCCGTGCTCGATCCGCTCTTCGGCAATGCGATGATTTCATCGCACGGCAAGGACTGGCGCTGGCAACGCAGCCTGGCCGCTCCGATGTTCCGCCACGAGCAGTTGCTAGCCTATGGCCCGATCATGAACGAGGCGGCGCGCATGCTTTGCAGCGATTGGCGCGCTGCGCCGGAAGGCGCGATACGTGACATATCAGCTGATGCCAGCAAGGCTACTTTCCATGTGATTGCAAACACAATGCTGGCAGGGGGAGCCAGCAGCGACCTTGCCGACATCAGTTCCGGGAAGGAAGAATATTTCCGCTACATGAACTGGTGGATCGTCAACCGGATGCTTGGCCTGCCAGCCTGGCTACCACGGCCTGGCGGCAGGGTAATGCGCGAGCAGGAAAGGAAACTGCGTTCCACCGTGCGCCGATTGGTAGACAAGCGCCACGCCGCCATGTCGGAGGAATCCAAATCAGGGGAAGATCTTCTTTTCAGGCTCCTGACAAGCAGTGACCCCGAAACGGGCCAGGCGATGGGTAACAAGCGCATTGTCAATAACATCCTGGCATTTCTGGTTGCTGGCTATGACACGACAGCGTTGACGCTGGCCTGGGCTCTTTATCTCCTGGCAAGCGAACCCGACTGGCAGAATCGTGTGCGCGAGGAAGTTCGACAGTTGCCTTCAGCCGAAGTGACAACGGCCGATCATGACAAGCTGGTCGTGACAAGACAGGTTGTCCAGGAAACGATGCGGCTCTATCCAACCGCGCCGGTGATTGTGCGGGACATCCCGGAAGACACGACAATTGCCGGCCATGCTTTCAAGGCTGGCGCTCCCTGCATCATCCCGATCTATGCGATCCACCGACATCATTCCTACTGGAAGGACCCGGATCGCTTCGATCCGCAACGCTTCGCGCCCAGCGCACCAAAGCCGGGCCGTTTCACCTATCTGCCATTCGGTGCGGGACCAAGGATCTGCATTGGCGCAGCCTTTGCGACACTGGAACTGTCCATCCTTCTGGCAAACCTTGTGCGCAATGCCTGCTTCGAGACAGTGCACGGTGAGGTTCCCTCACCTGTCGGGCACATTTTCCTTGGTACGCAAAAACCCATCCGCCTCAAGGTCACGCCACTCGGCTGAGGCGATTGCTTGCCCTCAACCAGGCTTCGCGCCACCGCTGACACGCGCCAGCGCAATTGATGCCAGCCTCGCCTGCGGAGGATCGGCGCGGCTTGTCAGCACGATTGGGATGCGCCCGCCCGCAACTATACCTGCCGCACACGCTCCCATGAAATAGACCATCATCTTGAACAGGGCATTTCCGGTCTCGATGTTTGGAACGGAAAGGATATCGGCATAACCGGCTGCCGGATGATCAAGGCCCTTGAGACTTGCAGCAGCAGGCGAAATCGCATTGTCGAACGCCAGCGGTCCGGCAACATCTGCATCATGGATGGTTTGCTGCGCCCAATCGGCAAGTTCCTTCGCATCCAAGCTGCTCTGCATCTGCGGCAACACAGACTCGGTGGCAGAAAGGATCGCAACTTTCGGTCGCTCGATACCGGTAGACCTGGCGATTTCGATCGCGCTCAGGATTGCCGCCTGCCTGGTCTTGTAGTCAGGTGCGATGTTCACCGCTGCGTCGGTAATGATCAGCGCCTTTTCCGAATCCGCAACACTCATGTGGAAATGGTGCGTTAGCCGTCTGCCAGTTCTGATGCGCGCCTCCGGCTTCAGCAGAGCTGCCATGAAGGCATCGGTGTGAACATGGCCTTTCACCACCATCGACACATCGTCCGCGCTCGCTCGCGCAGCCGCCGCTTCGGCTATTGCTTCATCGCCCGCAGCCTCGATCACCTCGAATTCCGACGGCCTGATACCGAGCTGTTCACCAAGTTCGGCGATGCGCGCGGCACGGCCGACCAGTACCGGATCGATCAACCCGGCGCGAACTGCCTGGACAGTGCTTTCCAGCGCGATCTCGTGATCGGCGCCAGCAATGACTGCCCTGACAGGCCCCAGCGATACGGCCTGTGAAAGCAGCTTGCCTGGGGCCACAACCGGTTTAGTGCTCAGCATTCCTGTTTCCTTCGCGGTTCAGCCACGCGAGTTCGGAACTCAGGCGCTCCGAAGTCTCGATTGCCAGTCTGGCTTTCAATTTGGCCTTATGATAGGTCCAGATGGGTAAAATGGTACCCGCCTGCAAGTGTCAGGCACCAAACGGGAGGATACATGCGCTACAGCCTTTTCCATGTCGAGCGGATGGAGACGGCAACGCTGCAGGCGCAGATCCGTGAAATGCTCGTTACGGCCATGTTGGCGGGACAATTGCCGCCGGATTCGCCTATCCCCTCCACACGGGCGATGGCCAAGCGCCTGAAGGTTTCGCGCAATACGGTGATGCTTGCCTATCAGGCGCTAGCCGCCGATGGCTACCTGCAGGCGCGTGAAAGGTCGGGATTCTATGTCTCTCCCGATGTTCGAAAGGGGATTGTCGAAACCCGCCCCGGCACCAACAAGCCGAAAAAACGCAAGTCAGGGACGGTGGACTGGAAATCCCGGCTCAGGGTATCGCCTTCGCAACAGGCAAACATAGAGAAACCGACCAACTGGCACGATTACCCCTATCCGTTCATCTACGGGCAGGTCGATTCATCCCTGTTTCCAATCACAGCCTGGCGTGACTGCATGCGCCAGGCGATGAGCCTGAAATGGTTCGATGCCTGGACCGACGATCGCTACAATGCCGATGACCCCATGTTGATCGAGCAGATCAGGCAGCGCATTGTCACACGCCGCGGGGTACTCGCCGAACCGGACGAGATACTGGTTACGCTTGGCGCGCAAAACGCACTGTTCCTGTTGTCGGAACTACTGGTGAAGCCGGAAACCCATGTCTATGTGGAAGATCCGGGATATCCCGACATCCGCAACATGTTCCACCTGGTTTCACGGCATGTTCATGCGGTGCCAGTCGACCAGGATGGCTTACGAACATCGGCCCTTGGCCCCGGCGGCCTGGTTTTCGTGACACCCAGCCACCAGTTTCCGACTTGCGTGACGATGAGCATGGCCCGCAGGAAGAAGCTGCTCGAATGGGCGTCGGCCAACGACGGGCTGATTATCGAGGACGATTATGAGCATGAGACCAACTATCGTGGCGAACCGACCCCGGCGCTGAAATCCCTCGATGAGGAGGGTCGCGTTCTTTATGTCGGCAGTCTTTCCAAATCGATGATGCCCGGCATCCGCATGGGCTATCTGGTGGCACCAGCACCGGTGGTGAAGGAACTGCGCGCCCTGCGCCGGCTCATGCTGCGCCACCCGCCCGGCAACAACCAGCGTGTGGTTGCTTTGTTCCTGGCTTTGGGGCGGCACGATGCGCTGGTGAACCGCTTGCACCGCACGTACCACACCCGTTGGCAGGCCATGGAGAAAGCCATGGAAAGCCATTTTCCCGGCTGGTCCCAGTCCCCGGTCTTCGGTGGCAGCGCCTTCTGGGTAAAGGGTCCTGCCGGGCTGGACGCAAACCTATTGGCAAGCGAGGCATTGAAGGAAGGCGTGGTGATCGAACCCGGCGACGTCTTCTTTTCCCAGCCTGCCGAAAACCGGAACTATTTCCGCCTCGGATTTTCCTCCATTTCCGAGGAGCGGATAGAGGCAGGCATCGAGCGCCTCGCCAGGGTGGCCCGAAAGCTGGTTTGAAGGTTGCGGGCAACTGGCACTAAGCCATAGTACCAATACAGCCTATTGAGATGGCCTCGAATTGGAAAGCGCCGCATCGTCGGCTGCTGACTTGTGCCCACCGGAGGAACTGCAGAAATGAAAATGACCACCGAAGAAGCATTCGTAAAAGTGCTGCAGATGCACGGCATTGAACATGCATTCGGCATCATCGGTTCGGCTTTCATGCCGATATCCGACAATTTCCCCAGGGCGGGAATTAAATTCTGGGACACGGCACACGAATGCAATGCGGGCATGATGGCCGACGGCTACAGCCGCTCTTCGGGCAAGATGGCGATGTGCATCGCGCAGAATGGCCCGGGCATCACGAACTTTGTCACGCCGATCAAGACGGCCTACTGGAATCACACGCCCATGCTGCTTGTCACGCCGCAGGCTGCCAACAAGACCATCGGACAGGGCGGTTTCCAGGAAATTCCCCAGATGAACCTGTTCGCGGACATGGTCTGTTACCAGGAAGAAGTCCGCGATGCCTCGCGCATTGCGGAAGTCCTGAACCGGGTCATCGAGAAGGCCTGGCGCGGTTCTGCACCGGCCCAGATCAACGTGCCGCGTGACATGTGGACCCAGGTCATCGACATCGATCTCCCCCAGATCGTGCGTTTCGAAAGGCCCGCAGGCGGGCGCGAGGCGATTGCCAGGGCAGCCCAGCTTCTATCTGACGCGAAGTTCCCCGTCATCCTGAATGGCGCAGGCGTTGTCCTTGCCGGCGGCATCGAAGCCTCCAAGGCGCTTGCCGAGCGGCTCTCCTCGCCGGTTTGCTGCAACTACCAGCACAATGACGCGTTCCCCGGCAGCCATCCGCTGTTTGCTGGCCCGCTTGGCTACAATGGTTCGAAGGCAGCAATGGAACTGGTTTCCAAGGCAGATGTGGTCCTGGCACTTGGGACGCGGCTCAATCCCTTCTCGACGCTGCCCGGCTACGGCATCAATTACTGGCCCAAGGATGCAAAGGTCATCCAGGTCGACATCAATGCAGACCGCATCGGCCTTACCAAGCGCGTTGAAGTTGGCATCGTCGGCGATGCACGCCAGGTTGCCGAGCAGATTCTCGAGCAGCTTGCACCTTCAGCCGGCAATCACGGACGCAAGGAACGTGAAGCATTGATCTCCACGACCAAGTCGGCCTGGCTGCAGCAGCTTTCCTCGATGGATCATGAGGATGACGATCCGGGCACAACCTGGAACCATCGTGCCCGTGAATCGCGCCCGGAATGGATGAGCCCGCGCAAGGCATGGCGCGCCATCCAGCAGGCGCTGCCCAAGGACGCGATCATCTCTTCGGACATCGGCAACAATTGTGCGATTGGCAATGCCTATCCCACTTTCGAAAGCGGCCGCAAATATCTCGCACCAGGCCTTTTCGGTCCATGCGGCTATGGCTTTCCGGCAATTCTGGGTGCCAAGATCGGCTGCCCGGACACGCCAGTCGTGGGATTTGCCGGTGACGGCGCGTTCGGCATTTCCATGAATGAAATGACTGCTTGCGGACGTGATGACTGGCCGGCAATCACCATGGTGATCTTCCGCAACTACCAGTGGGGCGCGGAAAAGCGCAACTCGACCCTGTGGTACGACGACAATTTCGTCGGCACGGAACTCGACCTCGATGTCAGCTACGCCAAGATCGCGGAAGCCTGTGGGCTGAAGGGTGTGCAGGCGGTTACCCAGCAGCAGCTTACCGAAGCTCTTGCCCAGGCAATCGATGACCAGATGAACAAGGGCAAGACCACTTTCATCGAGTGCATTCTCAACCAGGAACTGGGTGAACCGTTCCGGCGCGATGCGATGAAGAAGCCGGTTGTTGTTGCCGGAATTGATCCCAACGACATGCGGCCTCAAAAGCCCCTGTGACAAGTGAGGTTGGTTTGGGTTCCTTAGCCCTGCCACAAGCCCTGGAAACAATGAGCGGCAGCGCAATGATCTATTGCGCTGCCGTTGTCCTTCTGGCGGGATTTGTCCGCGGCTACTCGGGGTTTGGCTTTTCCGCCATCATTGTCGCTGGCCTTGGTTTCGTGACAAGCCCGCTCGTGGCCGTGCCCCTGGCTGTGCTGCTGGAGATAACCGCGAGCATTTTCCAGGCCAGGAGCATCTTCGCCCATGTCGACTGGAAAAGGATGGGCGTGCTGATGATTGGCGCCATTGTCGGCAATCCGCTGGGCGTGGCCATTCTCGAACACATGCCAGCCGACACCCTGAAAACCGGCGTCTATGTTTTCATTCTCGCCTCCGCAATCGTGCTGCTTTTCTCCAGATCACAGGGCATCAGGCTTGGCAGTTTCGGCTGGCTGCTGGTGGGAATAGCGGCAGGCGCAATCAACGGTGCTACCGCCCTGTCGGGCCTGTTCATCGTGGTCGTCATGACACTGTCTGTAACGCCGCCGTCTGCAATGCGCGCAACGCTGGTGGGATATTTCTTCGCCAGTGATCTTTATGTTGCGGGCATCATGGTCTGGCGTGAGCTGATCGATGTCAATCTGGTGACACTGGCCCTGGTCAGCCTGCCGCTCGTGGGCCTGGGAATCCATCTGGGTTCCAGGCGCTTCCTGTCATCCACCGATCTTCAGTTCAGGCAGGCAACGCTGATCCTGCTCGTCATGCTGGGATTGACGGGGCTTGGCACGGCACTGCTGACGTGAAGTGCATTTCATGCAGCGTTGGTGCTGGCCTTGATGATCTGCCTGCGCAGCGCGCTTGTCTCGGGAATATGAAGGTGCTTTCGCGTCAACGTCATCGCACCGTCATTCTTGAAGCGGGAAAGCACCGTGCTGAGGTGAGGACGGGACGCGCCAAGGAACGAGGCAAGCGTGGTCTGCGAAATCTCCCAGGGCCATGTCACCCCGTCTTCCGACTCGTAGGCCCGCACATAGCGGCGCAGGAACCCGACAAGCCTTTTTTCAGTAGCGCCGGGAAGATTTCCCGAGATGACCCGCAGCATCTCCTGAGAGTTCTTGGCCGAGACCTGCCAGAAATGGGGAATCCATTCCGGATTTCTCGACAGCATCTCGCGATAGAAATTCATCGGCAGAACCAGCGCCTCGGAATCCTTCAGCGCGACAACCGACATGTGCGAGATATCGTCGAGGTAGGACTCAACGTGAATGATGGAACGCGGGAAAATCGGCATGATGTGCCCATGTTCGTCATTGAGTTCCCAATCGACGATGGAAAACATGCCCGAGCGTATGAAGATGGGTCCGACCTTGGCCTTGCCGGGTGTCACAAGCGCCTCGCCGCGCTTGCAGGCAACCGTGCGGCTGCCGCTGGCGATGGCATGCATCAGCGCATCCGGAAATGAATCAAGATGCCAGTGCCGGCGCAAACCGGCTAGTTGCTGCTGCGAAACGTCAATCAATATTCTCGCCCCCACGACGCTGGGGTTACTTAACGTAACGAGACAGAAAAAACAGTCTTTTTTCTGACAGACCCTCGAAAATGCCGTTTGCGGCAAGTTGACGCGTCAGGCGGCTGATCAAAACCGCTTGCGACAAACTTCTTGAAGAACAATGGCCTGGTCCCTGCTAGGGTAATTCCCGTATGTACGAAATGGTGGGCGGATGATCGATATCTTTGATGGTCACAATGACGTGTTGTTACGCCTATGGATGGCCGGCAACAGTGATGGCGAGGCATTTTTCACTGGCAATGCCGGTTCACGGCGATCAGGCCACCTTGATTTGCCAAGGGCCCGCAAAGGTGGATTCATTGGCGGGTTCTTTGCAATCTATGTGCCGCCTCAAAAGGACTCACCCGTTGCGCGCACCGCAGACAGGGAGTTCCCAGCAGTCGATCCCGCCTATGCGCTGACAACGTCGAGCCAGCAGGCAGCAATCCTTTTGCGCATGGAATCGCACCCGTCCGCGCAACTGATGATCGTGCGCGAGGCTGGCGACTTCGCGCGCGCCAGGAAACAGGGCCGGATCGCCGCGATTTTCCACATGGAAGGAGCCGATGCCATTGGCCGTGACCTTTGCGAACTTGACCTGTTTCACGCTGCCGGCCTGCGCTCGCTTGGGCCTGTCTGGAGCCGCCCCACGATCTTCGCGCATGGCGTGCCCTTCCGCTTTCCCGCCTCGCCGGATACCGGCCCAGGCCTTACGGAAGCAGGCAAGCGGCTTGTGAAACGATGCAACGATCTCCGCATCATGCTTGATCTTTCCCACCTCAACGAAAAGGGCTTCTGGGATGTGGCGCGCTTGAGCTGTGCACCTCTTGTCGCCACCCATTCCAACGCGCACGCAATCTGTCCAGCTTCGCGCAATCTGACCGACCGACAATTGGCGGCCATTGCCGAATCGCGTGGCGTGGTTGGCATCAACTATGCAGTGGCATTTCTCAGACCCGATGGGCTGCACCGGCGCAACACGCCGCTCGACATTCACATCCGCCACCTCGAA
This sequence comes from Rhizobiaceae bacterium, assembly GCA_049289295.1. Lineage (GTDB taxonomy): Bacteria > Pseudomonadota > Alphaproteobacteria > Rhizobiales > Rhizobiaceae > BOKV01. Next base: position 4,074 of record JBATLL010000028.1, on the reverse strand, counting down.
CATCTGATCTCGATCCTGGGCGAGAATGGTGTCGCGCTGGGTTCCGATTTTGATGGCGCGATGATAAGCGACCAGATCGGCGATGTGGCTGGTCTGCAGAATCTGGTGGAAGCCATGCTGAATGCCGGATTCGGCAAGGAACTCGTGAAGAAAATCTGTTACCGGAACTGGCAGGACGTACTCGCCCGGACCTGGGGCGAGCCGGCAGGACCGGCGGGAAAAATCAAACGGAGCAACAGGGAATGAAGTTCGATTTCGACACGGTGATCGACCGGCGCAACACCCACTCGGCCAAGTGGGATCGTATGGGTGCTGCCTGCAATCTGGACGCCGACGATGCAATCGCGATGTGGGTTGCCGACATGGACTTTGCCGCCCCGCCAGCGGTCAAGGCGGCACTGGCGGCGGAAGTCGAACGTTCGGCGCATGGCTATTACGATTCCAACAAGGGTTGGCGCGAAGCGCAGTGCGACTGGCTCGACCGTCGCCATGGCTGGAGACCCGATCCGCAATGGCTGTCCACAACGCCGGGAATAGTGTCGGCTCTGGGCCTGATCCTTCAGGCTTTCAGTGAGCCCGATGACGAGGTCATCGTGTTTTCGCCGGCCTATCATGCCTTCCGCATCATCATCGAAGCCAATGGCCGCAGGATTCACAATGTCCCCATGCCCAGCGAGCAGGGTCGCTATCGCATGGACCTTGAAAGCCTGGCTGCCAACATGCCCAAGCGCGGGAAAATCGTATTCTTCTGCTCTCCCCACAATCCCGGTGGCCGGGTCTGGGACGTCGAGGAGATTCGGGCACTTGCGGATTTCTGCAAGGCAAACGGACTGATACTGGTTTCAGACGAAATACATTGCGACCTGATCTACAGCGGCAACAGGCATACGCCCACCGCGGTCGCAGCACCGCAAATCATGGACCAGCTTATCACCTGCGTGGCGGCAACGAAGACCTTCAATCTCGCTGGCGGCCATGTCGGGGCAACCATCATTTCGAACCCTGCGCTGCGCCAGAAGCTTGACGCACGCATCAACGCTTCTGGGCTGGCCTCGTACAATCTGTTTGGCATGATCGCTACCGAAGCCGCGCTGCGCGAAGGCGATGAATGGCTCGATCAGTTGCTGCCCTATCTTGAAGCAAACCGCGATCATTTCTCACAAGGCATCGCAAGAGCCATTCCTGGCACGCGCGCCATGCATCTTGAAGCGACTTATCTGGCCTGGGTGGATTTCTCAGGCACCGGGCTTGAGCGCGCGGACTATATGGATCGCATCACCAACAAGGCCAGGATTGGCGTGTCTCCAGGACCGCAATTCGGTCCCGGCGGTGAAAACCATGTGCGTTTCAACCTGGCGACACAGCGCTACTGGATCGATGAAGCACTGAGCCGGTTGGCGTCGGCCTTTTCCGACCTGCGCTAGCTCACGCGCGAGGAATCCAGTCCAGCTTGCCCTGGCCAGCGTCAGTCGACAAATGCCCGTTCCACGACAAACGTGGCCGGCTGGGCATTGGAACCCTCAACCAGCCCTGCCTTCTCGCACAGACGCTTCACATCCTTCAAGAACCCCATCGATCCGCAGATCATTGCCCGGTCTGTTTCGGGATCGAGCGGGGGAAAGCCAAGGTCATGGAAAAACTCGCCGCTTTCGATCAGGTCCGTCACGCGTCCCCTCTTGGCCGAATCTTCCCGGGTTGTTGTGGGGTAGTGCACGAGCTTGCTGGCGAATTCCCCGATCAACGGATCCTGTGCAAGGTCTGACACGAGTTCGTTGCCATAAGTCAGCTCGGCCACCTGCCGGCACGTATGTGTGAGAATTACGGTTTCGAACTTCTCATAGGTTTCCGGATCGCGAATCAGGCTGGCAAAGGGGGCGATGCCGGTGCCGGTCGAGAACATGTAAAGGCGCTTGCCGGGCAGAAGCGCATCATTGACCAGCGTTCCGGTCGGCTTCTTGCGCATCAGGATGACATCGCCTTCCTGGATCTTCTGAAGATGTTCGGTCAGCGGGCCACCGGGAACCTTGATGGAGAAGAACTCGATCTCCTCGTCCCAGGACGGACTCGCAATTGAATAGGCGCGATAGACCGGCTTCGCGGCATTGGGCAGGCCGATCATCACGAATTCACCCGATCTGAAGCGAAAACTTGCCGGGCGCGTAATGCGAAACTTGAAAAGCCGATCCGTGTAGTGCCTGACCGAAACCACTCTTTCGGCAAAGACTCCTTCGGGGATTTCAAATCCGATGGTTTCCTTCATGTTCATTCCGTCACATCCCTGCCTGCTGATCGGCGGTTCATGGCATGTATTGGCAAATCCCCGGCCATGCAATCGGCTGGAGCGTCACGGTTCACCTATCACACCCGTTCCCTGCAACCTTGAGCAGGATCAAATTGCCGCGCCATCTGACCAAAGCCGACCCTTTCGCGCGGCTGAACGGGAATATTCTTCCAATGTGCATTACGTAACGTAAGTTTTTGTTGCATGATACAAACCGCATGATATGTATGGCGTCCGGGAGGTGCGAAGTAATCCCCCAGCCTAGCCTACTTCGCGTGCGGAAAACCGGGTGTCCGGGGGCGTACGCCCGGTCTCCGCCCTCCCGCCCATCTTTTCGTCTTATCCGAACACACCGTCATCGTGAAAGCGCTCGACCTGATCTGGTGCGAAATCGAGTTCTTGAAGGATTTCAAGATTGTGTTGGCCCTGCAGGGGTGGTTCGACCCGGATACTGGCAGGCGCGTCAGAATAACGGACCGGATGGCCGACCGACAGATATTGCCCCTCGCTTGGATGGTTGCGCGGTTCGACGAATCCCGTTTCGCGCAATTGCGGATCGCCAAGCACGCTGTCGAGCGTGTGAACGCGCATCGCAGGAACATTCGCCCGAGCCAGCAGTTCGAGCCATTCATCAGTGGTCTTCTGCAAGGCGATCTCGCCGATTATTCCATAAAGGACGGTGATGTTCTCCGTGCGTGCAGCGTAAGTTGCAAATCGCGGGTCACGAATGAGCTCGCCACGTCCTCCCAATTCGAAATAGGCCGCCCAGTTCGCATCCGAATAGGGCATGATGGCTATATAGCCATCTTTCGTGGGGTAGGGCTTGCGTTCCGGATTGATCGATCGCGTGTAGGCCGTCGGCCCCTTCGGCGGAACGAAAGTGTGTCCATAAAGGTTTTCCGCCATGGTGTATGAGATCATGCATTCCATCATTGGCACTTCTATGAACTGGCCGCGTCCGGTTCGCTCCTTGTGCAGGAGCCCTGCCAGCATGGCATTAGCGGCAAACAGCCCGGTCGTCTTGTCCGCAATCAGTCCGGGAAAATAGCGCGGGGCACTGCTTCCGTCCTGGCGCGGCAACATGGTTGACATGCCGGTCACGGCCTGAACGAGATCATCATAGGCCTGGCGGCCTGCATAATGTCCTTGCGAGCCGAAGCCAACCGCATGAACATAGATGATATCGGGTTTGATGGCCTTGACGGCCTCATAGCCGAAACCGAGTCGCTCGATGCCGGCAGCGCGGATATTGTGGATCAGGGCGTCGGCAGTGGCGACGAGCCGACGCAGGATTTCCTTGGCGCCGGATTTCTGCAGATCAAGGGTTAGGCAGCGCTTGTTGCGGTTTATGGTCAGATAGATCGGCCCCATGCCCGGTGACACATGCGGTCCTGCATGGCGCATGATGTCGCCTTCCGGCCCTTCGATCTTGATGACATCTGCGCCCAGATCGCCGAGCAACTGCGTCGCGAATGGCCCGAGAACGACGGTGGACAGGTCTATAATGCGGTAACCCGACAGGATTCCTTGTCCGTTGCTGGTGCTCGCCGTCATTTTCGCTGGACCCTGTAAAGAAGATTGATCCCCTCCCTTCTATTGCTTGCGCAACGCCCCGGCAACCGTTGCAGCCATTCAGCCTTTTCCGCCGATTGCCCACCAATGCAGGTGTGCACTGCCTTGTGCGTTAGTGCACATCTGGGCAGTGCATGGCGGTCTATATCAGGGTCATCGGCAGGGCAATGTCGCTCTGCCGCAGACCCTGAGAAAGTCGGAGAAGTACCATGATCGCCATT
>JBATLL010000027.1:0-44778 GCA_049289295.1 Rhizobiaceae bacterium | reverse complement strand
CCTTGGGGTTGCCGCATCCCCAAGGCTATCCCCCTGGATCGGGTGGTGGTTCGCAAATTAAAAGAGAGCCAGCGGGGCAGCTGGCTCTCTTCCTGCTCTAACTCAAGGAGAGTCAGATGTGTTGATCGCGGGCGTCGATGCGTTGTTGGAGCCAGTCCAGTACTTCCGCTTCCACCCACCCGACTCGGTTGCAGCCCAGCTGTACCCGCTTGGGGAATTGGCCGGCTGCTTCCAGACGGGCGATGTGTTGCGGTGAATACAGGACCATTTCCTTCACCTGCCGTTTGCTCAACAGTCTCATCACGATTACTCCTCATGTTGAGGAGCATCGCGATGCCCCGGGGTTTGGCCCTAGGACACCAGCAATGTATCGCAGAATCCGATGAACAGAAACCGGATAAGGCTATTTGGTCAGCGGTTCATGTATGCCAGGATAGCAGGCTCCGGTGGTTTTTACCCGCATCAGGCCGGTGTAGAAGGGATTTTCGAGGAGTTTCTCGAGGCAGCCTTTTGAAATCGGGCGACCGAGATCGTTGCGCAGGCCCAACTCATTCATGGTCTTCAGCAATGAGCGGATGGAATGTTGACCGCTGGCATAGAGTTCAAAAGATTGAGCAACCTGTTGTCTGGAAATTCCGCTCTGGCGTGATCACGCATCCTGGCATTCCCATTTGATGTAGGCTTTGGTGTCGGCGGCCCATTTGTCGTCGATCTCGACCAACACGGCGCTGACGAGTCGCTCGGGCGAGTCTTCGTTTGGAAAGACCCTGACCTTGACGATGCGGCGCTTGAGTTCTTGCTGCACACTTCGCTCCATCGGGTTGGAGGTGCGCATACGGCGGCGATGGTGCTCGGGCAAAGAATAGACCGCGAGGGGATCGTGCTTGACGCTTGCCTGGACCTGATGGACTTGGCTCAGGGTGGTCGAATACGCCACTGGAGCGATTTTTTGGCGGCCGTGGAGGTGGCCCAGCCGATGCTGGGGGTCAGTCCGAGTGCGTGGCGAGAAGCTTGCGACGCCATTGGCGAGGTTCAGGCGGCGATCACGCTGGCGGCGATCCTGCAACGGTCCGATCAGATCAACAGCGCGGGCGGATATCTGCGCAGCCTCACCGACAAGGCGAGAGAGGGGCATTTCTCGACCTGGCCGATGGTGATGGCCCTACTGCGGACCAAACTGGATGCAGACAAGGCGGCTGCCACGACCGATAGGGAGCCGCCAAACGGCAACAAGGGCGGGCAAGGAGAGTATGAGGTCTCGGAAGCGCTTCTGAGATCCCTGAACAAGCCCAGGTCGTGATGGTGAGCGCTTTGGCTAGCGGATAAGCCGGCCCTGTGGTCGACGGAAAGTGCGAGTAAGCGTGTCTGCGGTCATTTGGAGCGCCGAAAAGATCATTGGGGGCTGTTTCCAACTTCAGATGATATGGATTACCGAATGTTTGCTGCCGTCCAACGGTTAGTTTTATAAGTCTGATTATCAAGGGATTGAATTCTGGCCGGCTTGGTAATACCTTATGGGAAACATGCATTACCATGGAGCGAACATGACCACCACCGTCACAGCAAAGGGACAAGTGACCATACCGAAGCCGGTCCGCGATCTGCTGGGGATCGTTCCGGGCAGCAAGGTTGATTTCCGCCGCGCCGCCGATGGCAGCGTGGTGCTTGCGCGCACTGATAATGATCAGCCGGCGACCCGGTTCGCAAAGTTGCGCGGCCATGCCGGCAAGGGCCTCGACACAGACGAGATCATGGCGCTGACGCGTGGCGAAGCGTGACACTCATAGATACCAACGTTCTGCTCGACCTTGTCACCGACGATCCGAACTGGGCCGACTGGTCGGTTGCCCAGCTTGAGGCAGCAAGCCTTAATGGACCGTTGTTCATCAACGATGTTGTCTATGCCGAGTTAGCGGTTCGGTACGACCGCGTCGAGCCTCTCGAGGAGTTTATCGATGAGGCAGGCCTTGTTATCGCTCCGATGCCACGAGCGGCACTCTTCCTGGCCGGTAAAGTGTTTACGCAATATCGCAGGTCCGGCGGATCTCGGACCGGCGTACTGCCCGACTTCTTCATCGGCGCCCATGCGGCTGTTAACGAACTTCCGCTGCTCACCCGCGACGTTGGCCGGTACCGCACATATTTTCCCTCGCTAAAGCTGATTTCGCCGGACGCCTAAGCGAACACCCAGTCAGACTGGCTGGATTCCCGGTTCAAGTGGGACCGAGGAGGGGACTTTTTCCCTCAACAGCCCGATTGCCCTGGTGAGATTGACATGGAACGGGTCACGGCGGCGCTGGTAACGGATAACCGATCGTTTGTCCGTATATATCCTATAAAGTCACATCTCGCCCGCCGCCGGGGCAACCTGATGGTCGACAAGTCAACGCAATGACACGAAGTCAATCGTAACTTGGGTCAGGCCATCAAGCTGCGATACCACATTCACAGTCATAACTGTCTTGCGGGTCTGCCCATGCGGGTATGCAAGGCAGAATTGCCGACGCAATAAGAATGGAAAGCCATCGTGCGATGAGGGTAATAGCAAACAATTCCCGTTCAAGGCTGGGTTTCATTCAACAACAACTACGCAAGTCTATCAGCTTTACCGGAGGTGTTGACGTCGGGCAATTCAATTTCAGGCGAACGAGCGCTTGCTCCCTGAATAGACTGCGGCCGTAACGCGCAATGTCCGCTTTTCCCGCGCCATTTCGATGAACGGTCAGTCTCATTCCGGCCCCAATTCCGATCACTAACCGGTCAGTGTAAGGAGTACGGTCCGGCCATATTGAACGCTATCGAAAGTTGCTATCCCGAAACCCGTCACACAAATCTGCCCAATCCTGCATCAGCTTCATGCGCTGATCCCAGTAGGTGGCGCGATTGTATGTCCGGCGGATTGCGTTCTTGTCCTGATGCGCCAAGGCGGATTCAATCACGTCGGGGTCGTATCCCCGAGAATTCAGAATGGTGCTGGCAGTCACCCGAAATCCGTGAGAAGTGACTTCTTCTCCTGAATAGCCCAGTCGGCGCAGAACCGTATTAAAGGCGTTTTCCGAGAGCCATTTCCTCGTGGACACCAGTGACGGAAAAATCAGTTCAACCTCCTTGATTTCCGACCAATTATCCATGACGATATCAAAGGCTTGGCGGGAAAGTGGAACCATGTGTTCGCGCCGCATTTTCATGCGTTCCGCCGGTATGGTCCAGGTTCGGGCATCAAGGTCAAATTCCTGCTTTTTGGCCCCGCGTGTTTCGCCTGGGCGGGTACAGGTCAATATCTGGAATTTCATCGCTGCCGGGATGACCGGCCAGCCTGTGTAATTATCTAACCGGCGCAGGAGTTCGCCAAACTCCTTCTCATCTGTAATGGCTGCCCGTCCAACCACCTTTGGTGGAAGCAACGCGCCTTTGAGCGCAGCTGAGGGATCGGCCGTTGCCCGCATTGTCACCATCGCCAAGCGGAATACCGCGGAAATGGTGGCACGAAGTTTCTTTGCGGTTTCCCGACGGCCATTGCGTTCAATCGGTTTCAGGAGGTGAAGTAGCTCGGCTGCAGTTATTTGATCTATCGGGCGATTGTGGAGTGGTTTGGCCAGGTCCTCTATATGCCATCGCTTTTTGCGGAGTGTGGCAGGTGCCAGTTCACGGTCCACCAAGCCCTGGTAATATTCGTCGGCAATCTCCTTGAATGTCATCCGGGCTTTGGTTTCGGCGTCTATGCGATCCAATTGTTTTTGAATCGAAGGGTCAATTCCGTCCGCCAGCAATCGTTTCGCTTCATCTCGCTTTTTGCGGGCTTCGGATAAAGAAAGGATGGGATACGTGCCGAGAGACAGCAATTTCTCTTTACCTATGAATCGGTAGCGCAATTGCCAAAGTTTGGTACCTGTCGGTTTAACCGCCAAAACCAGTCCCAAACCGTCGCTCAGTCGATACGCCTTATCTTTTTGTTTTGCCTTGCGAATTTGTAGATCAGATAGGCGCATTGTGGGTATCGAATCTCCCAATTGCTGCAAATTCACTTCGATACCCTCATCGATACCCGCAAAACAATCCGATTGTGTGGGTATCGGCGGTTATCTATGAGCAGGAAAATAGGGCAAAAACCCTTGTTTTTCAAGAGTTTTGGTATGCTATGAGAAGGATTGATGGTGCCCAGAAGAGGACTCGAACCTCCACACCCTTGCGAGTACCAGCACCTGAAGCTGGCGCGTCTACCAATTCCGCCATCTGGGCATCCAATGAACGGCGAACCGTCCGGAAAGGCGCGTGACGTTTACGGCGCACAAGTTCCGGTGTCAACTCATCATTTGCGCAGAACAGACGAATGGCGGGCCCGATTTGCCGCACGGATTCAAACCAGAATTCGGGTTTCCTGCACTGCCCAAATTGGATAATAAGCTGCAAGCTGTCCCGCACAGGGATGCTCGGGCATGAACCGTGGGCCAAGGCCGCCTGAAACGACGAACCGGCCGTCGGACCGATCAGCTGTTGGCAACAGTTTTTCGGGCAGAAATTCTGGAGATGGAAATGAAGATTGAACAGAAGCCAAGGCTGGTTACGGTGTTCGGGGGATCGGGTTTTGTCGGGCGCCATCTTGTTCGTGCGCTCGCCAACCGCGGATACCGGGTTCGCGTTGCTGTTCGCAGGCCAGACCTTGCTTTCCATCTGCAGCCTCTGGGCAATGTCGGACAGATCAGGGCCGTGCAGGCAAACCTGCGCTATCCTTGGTCCGTGGCCCGCGCCGTCGAAGGTTCGGACTGCGTCGTCAACCTTGTCGCCATCGCAAGGGAAACCAGCCGCCAGAAGTTCAGCGCCGTTCAGGAGTATGGCGCAGGCGCAGTTGCGGAAGCTGCCGCTTCTGCTGGCACAAGGCTCGTGCATGTAAGCGCAATCGGCGCAGATGAGCATTCCCCTTCCGCCTATGCCCGCACAAAGGCAGCCGGAGAACAGGTTGTCCGTGAACGCATGCGCAATGCGATCATCATGCGCCCATCCATCATTTTCGGATCGGAAGACCAGTTCTTCAATCGCTTCGCGGCAATGGCCGGACTTTCCCCTGTCATTCCCCTGATCGGCGCCGAAACACGTTTCCAGCCGGTCTATGTCACCGATGTCGCCGAGGCCATTGCCCGCGCCGTTGACGGTTCGATTCCCGCTGGCCGCACCTATGAACTTGGCGGCCCGGAAGTCGCGACCTTCCGCGAATGCATGGAACTCATGCTCCAGGTCATCGATCGCAAGCGCCTTGTCGTCAATATTCCGGCCAGCATCGCCGGTGGCCTTGCAAAGCTCACTGGCTGGATGCCCGGTGCGCCGGTAACCCATGACCAGGTCCTGCTGCTGAGCCAGGACAATGTTGTTTCCCAGGAGGCAATTCGCGCCGGACGCACACTTGCAGGCATGGGTATCACGCCGCATTCGATGGCATCTATCCTGCCCTCCTATCTTGTACGGTTCCGTCCATCGGGTCAGTTCACGCGCAAGGGATCGATCTGAACATATGGAGAGCTTGCTGCCGCCTGCACTGGAGGCCTGGCAGGCTTTCGCACTGGTAGCAGCCAGTTTCTTCACTTCCGCACTCACCGCCGCGTTCGGCATCGGCGGGGGTGTCGCGCTGATTTCCCTCATGGGCTACCTGTTGCCGGTGTCCGCGCTCATTCCAGTGCATGGTCTGGTCCAGTTGGGATCAAATGCCGGACGGTTGTGGATTCAGCGCAGCTTCGCTCAATGGCACGCCATTTTTCCATTTCTTTTCGGCAGCGTGCTGGGTGCGCTTGTCGGAGCGCCGCTCGTCGTCAGTCTCGACGATGGCTTGCTGAAGATCGCCCTTGGCATTTTCATCATCGCGATTAGCTGGGTTCGCCTGCCAGGTCATGCAGCGCCTGGCCGGGCCTGGTTCGCGCTCGGCGGGTTCATAACAACTTTCCTGACCATGTTCTTCGGCGCAACCGGACCACTGACTGCCATCTTTTTCGAGAAAACTTTCCCGGATCGTCGCCATTACGCCGCGTCTCACGCGGCTGCCATGACTGCCCAGCATGCGCTGAAGGCGGCAGCATTCGCACTTGCAGGATTTGCCTTTTCGGCCTGGTTGCCGTTGCTGGTGCTGATGGTGGCGTCAGGTTATCTCGGCACCATGGTGGGCTCACGACTATTGCTGCGCGTGTCCGAAAAGCAGTTTCGCCTTGTCTTTCGCTGGCTGTTGACGCTGTTGGGAATTGATCTCGCCCGACGTGGGCTTGTCGCCTATCTGGGCTGAACGAGACACGGGCTCGCCAGATATCCTGCAAATGTCTATTGGGCTTGACCGCTTGTCTGCTGAACGGTTCCCCGCAACTCCGTGCCGCCCGACGCAATGCCATCCTTTGGACTGGAAAGGAGCAGAAGACCGGCAATGCCCAGTGCCCCAACCAGTATTCGCCAGATTGCAAACACTGCAAAGCCGTGGCGCGAAACGAAATCAAGCAGGTAGCGCACCACGATCACCGCGCTTACGAAGGCCATGACAAATCCGACGCCAATGATCATCGCATCGTCAATGTTGAGCGCGTTGCGATTCTTGTAAAGATCATAGGCAAATGCTCCCGCCATGGTTGGCATGGCCAGGAAGAACGAGAATTCTGCAGCCGAGCGCTTGTCAGTGCCCATGAGAAGCGCGCCTGCGATCGTGGCGCCAGACCTGGATGTGCCCGGAATGAGCGCCAGGCACTGGAACAGACCTATCTTGAGGCATAGCGAAAGCGGATAGTCCATGATGTCGGTATGCACTGCCTTGAGCGGCATGGCGTCGATCCACAGCAGCAGCACGCCGCCAACAATCAGCGCGATACAGATGAGCATGGGGGATTCGAACAGGATGGTTTTGATGATCCCGTGCAACAACACACCGGCAAAGGCGGCGGGAAGGAAGGCAAGCAGTACACCAAGCACGAAACGGCGCGCTCGCGCGCTTCGTGGAAGATCCATCGCCAGTCGAAGCAGTCTGGTGAAGTAGACCGAGAGAATGGCGAGTATCGCGCCCAGCTGGATCAGCACTTCGAATGTCTTGCCGGTGGACTTGAAGCCCATGAAGTGCCCAAGCAGCAGCACATGACCGGTTGATGACACTGGCAGGAACTCGGTCAGACCCTCCACCAGGCCAAGAATAAGCGCACCGGTAATCGTCTGGTCTGCCATGATTTGCGTTTCCGTTGAATTGTGCCCGATCACCAGGCAAGCCGACTGGCCATGTTCCTGATTCGCCGTCACAATGAATAGCCGAGGCAAGAAGGGATTGCACCATGCCACCGCAAGGTTCTAAACAGGCCACGTCAATGCTCGGGCTTTTCGGCCAGACTGAATGAAATGAACTGAATCCGGGAACGCATGCTTCGACTCTATCATCATCCAATGTCGGCCCCGTCACGCTATGTACGATTGCTGCTTGCCGAGTATGCACTCTCAGCGGAGATGACCGAGGAACGCGCCTGGGCGAGACGACCGGAATTTCTCGCCCTCAATCCGGCAGGCACCCTTCCCGTGATGATCGACGGGGAGGGCGATTCCATCTGCGGTGCGACAGTGGCTGGCGAATTTCTTGATGAAACCGCCGGTGCAATGATGCGCGAACGCCGACTGATGCCGGAGAATCCGCACGCCAGAGCGGAAGTGCGTCGCCTGGTCGAATGGTTCACCGTGAAGTTCGAGGCTGAAGTTGCCCGCTACCTGGTCACGGAACGTGTCTACAAACAGTTGATGAGCCGTGATGAAGGCGGCGGTTCGCCGGACGCCTCGCTGATCCGGGCGGGACGGGCAAACCTGAAGAACCATCTTCGTTATGCCGCATGGCTCGCAGCTTCGCGGAACTGGTTGGCAGGGACCCGCATATCGCATGCAGACATGGCTGCTGCCGCCGCCTTTTCGGTGATGGACTATCTTGGCGAAATTGCTTGGGAAAACGAACCCGCGGCACGCGACTGGTATGCGCGCATGAAATCCCGGCCGTCCTTCCGGCCGCTGCTCGCCGACAAGGTGGCAGGATTGCCACCAGCTTCCCACTATATCGATCTGGACTTCTGATTGGACGCCGCCCGCCTTCGAAGGAAAATTGTCGGCGAGGCCCGTGATCTTGGCTTCAGTGACTGTCGTTTCACGCCCGCACTTCTGCCAGCTGTCACGGAGGAGAGACTTCGCGTCGCCATCAACGATGGGCATCACGCGACCATGGACTGGCTGTTGCGAACGAAGGAGCGCCGCGCTTCGCCGCAGGCAATGTGGCCAGAAGCAAGAACGGCCATAATGCTTGCCATGAATTATGGCCCTGATGCCGATCCGCTTCAGTCTCTTGAATATCGGGAATGCGGGACAATCTCGGTCTATGCCCGTAATCGTGACTATCATGAACTGATCAAGGGCAGGCTGAAACAGATTGCCGGGCGCATAGCCGCATGGACAGGTGCGGAAGTGAAAGTCTTTGTCGACACGGCGCCACTCATGGAAAAGCCGCTTGCCCAAAGAGCGGGGATCGGATGGCAGGGAAAACATACCAATCTTGTGTCCCGCCAACATGGTTCATGGACCTTTCTCGGGTCCATCCTGACGGCGGTCGATCTTGGCCAGGACATGCCGCATGAAGATCACTGCGGCAATTGTCGCGCCTGCCTCGACATCTGTCCAACCAATGCGTTTCCCGCGCCGTACCGGCTCGATGCAAGGCGCTGTATTTCCTATCTCACGATAGAGCATCACGGGCCAATTCCCCGGGAATTTCGCGCGAGCATGGCAAACCGGATCTTCGGTTGCGATGATTGCCTTGCGGTCTGCCCGTGGAACAAGTTTGCGCAGGCTACTGCTGAAATGAAACTTGCAGCGCGCGACGATCTGATTACCCCCAGGCTGGATTTCCTTGTTTCACTTGACGATACCGGGTTCCGCCAGTTTTTCTCCGGTTCGCCCGTAAAGCGTATCGGACGATCCAGGTTCATTCGCAACGTGCTGATTGCAATCGGAAACTCCGGCGAGCCAGCCCTGATACCTGCCGCGGGTGCGCAGCTCGGCGACAATGATGCGGTGGTCCGGGGAGCGGCGGTGTGGGCCTTGTCACGGCTTCTGGAGCCCGACGCATTTGCCGCATTGGCAGCGCAACAAGGCGATACTGACGAGAGCGTGGCTGAGGAATATCGGCTTGCAGCAACGGAGGTGATGGATTGAAAAGGCTTCTTGTCTTCGGTGCGGGCTATTCGGCGAAGGCTGCTGCTTCCGTTTGCGCTTCTGTGTTTGACCAGATCAGCGGAACCACCCGCTCCCCCGACAAGCTGCCAGCCCTTGCTGCTGCCAGCATGGATCCCCTGATCTTCAATGGTGCCAGCACTGCAGAACTCGAAACGGCAATCGCCAGCGCAACCCACCTGCTGGTCTCTGCTGCCCCTGACAAACAGGGGGATCCGGTCCTGTCGGTGCTGCACGAATCTCTCGCACAGGCACCCGCCCTGCGCTGGGTAGGCTATCTGTCCACGGTTGGCGTTTACGGCGATCATGGTGGCGCATGGGTGAACGAGGAAAGCGAATGCAGGCCCGTGTCAGCACGCTCGATTGAGCGGTTGCAGGCAGAAGGCCAATGGATGGAGTTCTGTGAACGCAAGCGGATACCGCTTTCGATCCTGCGCCTGTCAGGCATTTACGGTCCCGGCAGGAATGCCCTTGTCAACATCGAGAAAGGCACATCGCGACGCCTTGTAAAGCCTGGACAGGTATTCAACAGGATACATCGCGACGACATTGCGATGGCTGTGAGACTTGCGGTGGAAGTCGAGGCAGGCGGCATTTTCAACATCACCGACGATGAACCGGCCCCGCCCCAGGAGGTTGTGGAATTTGCGCACGCGCTGGTTGGTACCAAGCCGCCTGTGGAGCAGGATTTCGCCACTGCCCAACTGAGCGAAATGGCGCGCTCCTTCTATGGCGAAAACAAACGGGTCTCCAACCTGAAATCCAGGAAGGTACTGGGCCTGGCCTACAGATATCCCAACTACCGGGAAGCCCTCACCAGGATGTGGACCGAAAACAGCTGGCGATGAACCGGTAAAATCCTAACAAATCCCTGAACCAATCCCACACGGATCGGGGGGTAGGATTAACCTGCCAGTAACACTTGCGGAAGTTCAAGGGGGAACAACGTGATGGGTAGATTGGAGTATATTGCCAAGGATGGTGTCTGGGTGACACCGGATCTGGATCAGGCAACGCGACCGAGGTTCGGAACGGGCCTGTCTTTCAGCATAGCCGATGGTTCAAGGCGCGCCAGCCAGCTCAAGGCTCGCCTCGACAGGGGCCTGACCTGGATGGCCTACTATGTCCTTGTCTATGTGTCCGCCTGTGTCTTCCTGCCGGTCGAGGCTGCCCATGCCTTCGACAGGGTCGGGGAAATCGCGTCCGATACAATGGGTTGGCCGCCACGCGACGGACCGCAATTCCTGACCAGCGTACCGCTCACGCTGGCACCGCGCGAAGCACTGGATCAATCCTGGGAATTGCGCGGCAGTTCAGACTGATCGCATGGGTTTGTCGTGCCGGGACTGGCTGGCACTGGCGATGGACTGACGCCTACTCGTCGCCCATCTTCAGCGCCTGGATGAACGCTTCCTGCGGAATCTCGACGCGGCCGAACTGGCGCATCTTTTTCTTGCCGGCCTTCTGCTTGTCGAGAAGCTTGCGCTTGCGTGTCGCATCACCACCATAGCACTTGGCGGTAACATCCTTGCGCATGGCACTGATGGTTTCGCGCGCAATCACCTTGCCGCCGATTGCCGCCTGGATTGGAATCTTGAAAAGGTGGCGCGGGATCAGCTCCTTGAGCTTTTCGCACATCACGCGCCCACGCTTTTCCGCCGCTGTGCGGTGCACGAGCATCGAAAGCGCGTCCACCGGCTCTTCATTGACGAGGATCGACATTTTGACGAGATCGCCCTCGCGCGTGCCGATGATCTGATAGTCGAAACTCGCATAACCCTTGGAGATCGATTTCAGCCGGTCGTAGAAGTCGAAGACGACTTCATTGAGCGGCAATTCGTAGACGAGCATCGCGCGCTTGCCCACATAGGACAGTTCGATCTGCAGGCCCCGCCGCTCCTGGCACAGCTTCAGGATGGCACCAAGATAGTCATCCGGCGTGAGGATGGTTGCCTTGATCCAGGGCTCGCGGATCAGCTCGATATGGCTTGGATCCGGCATGTCAGCCGGGTTGTGAAGCTGCATCTGCGTGCCATTGCGCAGTTCCAGGTCGTAGACGACCGACGGTGCGGTGGCGATGAGGTCGAGGTTGAACTCCCGCTCCAGCCGCTCCTGGATGATTTCCAGATGAAGCAGTCCGAGAAAGCCGCAGCGGAACCCGAAGCCCAGCGCTGCAGATGTTTCCATTTCGAAGGAGAAACTCGCATCATTGAGGCGCAGCTTGCCCATCGCGGCGCGCAGGTCCTCGAAGTCGGCTGCATCCACCGGGAACAATCCGCAGAACACCACCGGCTGGGCTGGTTTGAATCCGGGCAGCGCCTTGTCGCAGGGTCGCTTGTCTTCCGTGATCGTGTCGCCGACCCGGGTATCGGCAACTTCCTTGATCGACGCGGTTATGAAACCGATTTCACCAGGTGACAGCCGGTCGACCGGCACCATCTTCGGGGTCATCACGCCAGTGCGGTCGATAAGGTATTTCGCCCCGGTGCCCATCATGCGGACGGTTTGCCCCTTCTTCAGTTCCCCGTCGATAATGCGGACCAGAACAATGACACCGAGGTAGGAATCGTACCAGGAATCGACGAGAAGCGCCTTCAATGGCTTCGTCGCATCCCCTTCCTTCGGGGCTGGAAGTTGTGTGACGATGGCTTCGAGCACGTCACCGATGCCAAGACCGGTCTTTGCAGATATTGCAATGGCCTGCGATGCATCCAGGCCGATGACTTCCTCGATCTGTTCCTTGATGCGTTCCGGCTCGGCGGCGGGCAGGTCGATCTTGTTGAGGACGGTCACGATTTCATGGTCATTGTCTATCGCCTGATAGACATTGGCGAGGGTCTGCGCCTCCACACCCTGGCTTGCATCCACGACCAGCAGCGAACCTTCACATGCAGAAAGCGACCGGCTGACTTCGTAGGCAAAGTCCACATGGCCGGGCGTATCCATGAGGTTCAACACATAGTGCTTGCCGTCCTTGGCATTGTATTCAAGCCGGACCGTGTTGGCCTTGATGGTAATGCCGCGTTCCCGCTCGATGTCCATCGAATCGAGAATCTGGTCGCTCATGTCACGCGCTTCCACCGCACCGGTCAACTGGATAAGCCGGTCGGCGAGCGTGCTCTTTCCATGGTCGATATGGGCGACGATGGAGAAATTCCGGATGTTTTCGCGCGGCGTGTCTGTCATGGCGTGCATTTGGCAGAGGTCCGCGTGAAAGGCAAGGCTGGTAAGCGCCTAGAACGACAGGAAATCGCCGCCGCGCCACACGGTGCAGGCACTCGGCTGCATTGGCAGCAGGTGTTGCTGGACGCTATGGACCAACCGGCCTGCCGACGCCCCATTGACGTCACGCCTGCCCGGGCTTAGCCATTTGGTCGGACAGTGGGGCGAGATGCATTCGAAAAACAGTAGCATGTTCCAGACCTATCTGCCTGAATCGTGGCTCGTTCTGCGTTCAGGCTACAATCGCTACGCCTTCGCGCGCGACCTGTTTTCCGGGTTGACGGTCTCTATTGTTGCCTTGCCGCTGTCGATGGCGATTGCAATAGCATCGGGCGTCACACCGGCGATGGGCCTTTACACCGCCATAGTCGGTGGATTTCTGGTTTCTGCGTTTGGCGGCTCCCGTTTCCAGATCGGTGGACCGGCGGGCGCCTTCATCGTGCTTGTGGCGGCAACCGTTCATCGCCATGGCGTCGACGGCCTTATCCTGGCGACCTTCCTGTCCGGCCTGATCATGATGACCGCAGGCTTCCTTCGCATCGGTCTCTACATCAAGTTCATTCCCCATCCAGTCACGATCGGATTTACAGCAGGCATTGCGGTCATCATTTTCGCAAGTCAGTTGCATGACCTGCTGGGTCTCACACTTGACGGTCCAGAACCGGGCGAGCTTGTCGCGAAACTCGAAGCACTTTGGAACGCAATTCCAACACTCAACCCGGCAGCACTCGCACTGGCCGCTTCAACCGCCGCCATCATCATTGTCATCCGGAAACTTCGCCCGGCCTGGCCAAGCCTGCTCATCGCTGTGGCATTCGCATCGTTGGCAGCACTGGCCTTCGACCTGCCGGTGGAGACAATCGGCACGCGTTTTGGTGGCATCCCGTCTGCGCTGCCGGAACCCGCGCTGCCGGATATTTCAAGTGAAAGGATCCTGGCCGTGCTGCCGGACGCTGTCTCATTTGCCTTGCTGGGTGCCATCGAATCACTTCTGTCCGCAGTGGTTGCCGACGGCATGAGCGGCACGCGTCACCGTTCGAATGCCGAGTTGTTGGGTCAGGGCATAGCCAACATGGGTGCTGCCCTGTTCGGCGGCTTCTGCGTCACGGGAACAATAGCCAGAACGGCCACCAATGTGCGGGCGCACGCTTATGGCCCTGTCTCCGGCATGGTCGCAGCGTTGACGCTGCTGCTCATGATGCTGGTGGCAGCGCCATTGGCTGCCTATGTGCCATTGGCAGCGCTCGGTGGTCTGCTGGCGCTTGTTGCCTGGAACATGGTCGAACGCCATGCCATCGCGGCCCTGTTCCGCGCTTCATGGGGGGATGCCCTGGTTTTTGCCATCACGTTCCTGCTGGTCATTTTCCGTGACCTGACCGAAGGAATTCTTGCTGGCTTCCTGGTCGGTTCGCTTCTCTTCATTGACCGCATGGGCAAGGCAATCGCTGTCGAGCATCAGCCGCCCGCAGTAACGGGCGCCGCCGACGGTACGCTGATCGTGCGCATTACAGGTGCATTTTTCTTCGGTGCCGCCTCGTCAGTCGGTTCGGTGCTTGATCAACTTGGCGATGATCACCGTACACTCCTGTTCGATTGTTCGGCTGTTCCTTTCTTCGACAGCACGGCTGCTACCGTGCTGGAGCAGGCTGCCAGAAAAGCGCAGGCGAGCGGTGTGAAGGTTGTCATTGCAGGCGCATCGCGCCAGTCACGTCGCCAGTTGATGGCTCATGGCCTGCGGCCGCCCCTGGCGCGGTTTGCGTCTACTATCGGTCATGGCCTTGAGCGCGCTGACAGGAACGGCTCAGCGCTGCGGACGTGAAACGAAAGCCTGCTTCATTCCTTGCCGCCTCGCCTCGCCTCACTTTTTTCTGCACGCAACACATCAATCTCGGAAACTTTCCCGCTCCACTGGATCTTTCGATAGTCAAAACCATGCTTCAGCGTGGGCTTGACAACTTCGAAGTAGGGCGAAAGATCGAAGTCGCGTGGCGCGAAAAGGGAATGATGGCGGATATGCAGGATTTCCTGACGCGAATAGCGGCTTTCCGCATGCGCCCTGCCTGGCGCCCGCGTAACTTCCGGTAATATGGGATAACCAACATTCTGGAAGGCTTGGGCAATCAGCGATGAACAGATTGCGCGCGTCGGTTCACCCGATCCAAGTGCAATCATCCGACGGCGAAATCGGCTCGGCACAGGTATGGGAAAAAAGTACCGCAGAAGATCGAGTATGTTCTTGAGATCATATTGCGTGCCAAGTTTGCCGATCATGAAGTCGACAACGCGTTGCCTGTCCTCACCAGTGAGGCCCGATGGCCTGCAAATGCGGGTATTGTAGCTTGAATATCGTGAAAGCGGTGCCGCGACACAGCCTTCGCCAAGATTGCTTTCGATGAGGCGGGGCCGCTCGCCGCCGCCTGGTGGTTTCGCGAGCGCATGCCCGACATAGAGTGCGGCATGGCTCCAGGTTGAATTGGTCAGGTACTTGATGGTTGAGGAAACGAACTGGTTTCCTTCCACCAGAAGCACATCGCCTGGCTCGAGTGTCGCCCAGAGCGTGTCATAGTCGGAAGGCGTATAGGGTTCGTAGCCTGAGACGCGCTTGGTAAGCACGCCTGCCATCTGATGGCCGATCTTGTCTAGCAACCTGTCGGACAGTCTCATTCAATTATCCCCGCTGGAACAAGCACCCCAATTTCACAAGGGAAGCCGCCACAGTCAAATCAAAGGATCACGAACCGATTGACATGTCACACGCCATGCCTAGTTTGGAATCATTCCAAAGAGGATTCAAATGCTGCAACGCTTCCTGTCTTTCCCAAACGCATTCTCTGGCCGAAGGTCGTTCGACAGCCTGTCGGAACAGGAAATCCTGGCGCTTGCAATCTCGAGCGAAGAGGATGACGGGCGGATCTATCGTACCTACGCGCGGGGGCTGAAGGGCGAATTCCCGGACACGGCGAAGATTTTCGAGGAAATGGCTGCGGAAGAAGACGAGCATCGCCGCTGGCTGATCGACCTGCACCGTGAAAAGTTCGGCGAAGTGATACCGCTGATAAGGCGCGAGCACGTCAAGGGGTTCTACGAGCGCAAACCGGCCTGGCTCGTCAAGCCATTCGGCGTGGACGAAGTGCGCAAGCAGGCTGCCGACATGGAAGCGCAAGCCTGCCGATTCTATGCCGAATCGGCCAGACGCACCAAGGATGCCTCCATCCGCAAGCTTCTGGGAGATCTGGCGCGTGCGGAAGCAGCGCATATCGGCGCGGCAATGGGTGCGGTCAAGGAACATGCTCCCGAGGAAATTCAGCAATCGGAACGTGCTGCCGAACACAAGCAGTTCGTGCTGACCTGGGTGCAGCCGGGACTGGCTGGCCTGATGGATGGATCTGTTTCCACGCTTGCCCCGATCTTCGCCACGGCATTTGCCACCCAGGATACCTGGACGACCTTTCTCGTCGGACTGGCCGCTTCGCTTGGTGCAGGCATATCCATGGGATTCACGGAAGCTGCGCATGATGATGGCGTCATTTCCGGTCGCGGATCGCCGATAAAGCGTGGAATTGCCTCAGGTGTGATGACTGCCGTTGGCGGGCTGGGCCATGCGCTTCCCTATCTCATCTCGCATTTCTGGACAGCCACAACCGTAGCCGCCATAGTGGTCTTTGTGGAGTTGTGGGCCATTGCATGGATCCAGAACCATTTCATGGAAACACCGTGGGGACGCGCAATCTTTCAGGTCGTCCTGGGAGGTGCGCTCGTGTTCGCTGTAGGGGTCCTGGTTGGCGGCGGATGATTTGGACGGATCGCAGGAGGAGGAATGTCATGGGTACCAGTTCATTCAGACTGTCCATTGCAATTGTGTTTTTGTCGACCATTGCATTTCTGTCACCGGTGCAAGCGTCCGAACTCAAGACCGTCAAGGCTGGTCAATCCACTCTGATTCATGAGCAGAGCTTCATTGGCACGGCACCAGCGGGTCTGCGGGCAGCGAGGCCGTACATCGTGCAGCCGCAGCATGGTGCGATAGTGGTTCGCACGTCAGTTTCCGGCTCAGGGGTGAACAAGAAGACAACCTGGAAGTTTTTCTACACATCCAGGGGCGGCTACAAGGGTCGCGACAGGACCGAGCTAGGAGTCCGCATGCAGATGCGCGATACGAGTGGTAGCGTGCGCGACATCATCTTTCCCGAAGCGATCAAGGTTGGGCTGGTCGTCTGGTGATCTGACAGCGAGCACCCTTCAATCGGGATTTCCCAGCAGCCAGCATCCGGACTTGCATCTCCCGGCCCCGCTAGTTCCGCATGGGTCTTGCTGGGTGTTCAACGGGCCCAGGATGATCCAGCACGTTTTCTGGCGCAACACATTGCAGGAAAACCAGCAACCCGGCGAGTGATCGCTGGTGCTATAGCGAAACGGGCTTCTTCCGTCGATTGACGAGCCAGATGCCTGCACCCACGAGCACGAGGGATGCCAGCACACTGGCGGTTAGCGTCTCTCCGAGAAATTTCATGCCGAATATGACACCGAAGACAGGAGACAGGAAGGCGTAGCTCGCCATGTCCGAAGCAGGATATATCGACAGGATCCAGAACCACATCATGAACCCCGCTACCACGACACCCAGCACCTGGAATGTGAAGATGGCCCAAAGTGCTGGCGTCATTTCACGAAACAGGGGGCCGGCTGCTGGAGCGAGCGCCAGCAAGATCGGCGCTGAGACGACGAGCTGATACAGCAACTGCATGTCAGGCGTTACGGTGGACAATCTGGATGTACGGGCGATGATTGCAATGGCTGCCCAGCCAGTCGCTGCGACCAAAGCCATGAGATCGCCCAACAGGGCCTGATCGCTGGCTGGATGCTCGTTGCGGGCAAGTGCGATTGCCACGCCAGCGACAGCCAGGATCAGTCCGGCCGCGCGAGTGGGCGTCATGCGTTCACCGGGAATGAGAAAATGGGCGGCAACCGCCACCCATACCGGCATTGTGTAGAACAGGATCGAAGCGCGGGCCACGGTCGTGCGGTCCAGCGCCAGGAAAAGCAGCGTGAATTCGAACGCGAACAGGACGCCGCAGATGACACCCGCCAGCAACGCTCCATCAGAGAGACGGAAACGCCTTCCACGCCATGCCATGTACAGCAGAACCGGCGGGATCGCGCACAGTGAACGCATGCCTGCCTGAAACACCGGATTCATGCCGCCATTGACGATCTTTACAAGGAACTGGTTGAAGCCCAGCAGGACCGAAAAACCGACCAGCATGCTTCCACCGAACAGGTCGATCCGGTCCTTGCGCCCGCTCATGCCTGCTTGTTCCTTCCTGAAATGAATTGCCTGGTGCCGTGAATTGTCAGTCCGGCGACGAGGCCCCAGAATGCAGCCCCGATGCCAAAGAAGGCAATACCAGAAGCAGTGACCGCGAAGGTGGCCATTGCTTCGATACGGTGCTTTTGTTCGTTCATGGCAATTCCGGCCGCATTGGCAAGCGGCGCCAGCAGCGCCAGCCCAGCCACCAGCGCAACGAGATAGGATGGCAGCAGCGCGAAAAGCGTAACGAGTGAAGCGCCGAAGACAGCAAACAGGCCATAGAAACCAGCATAGAACATGCCCGTCAGCCAGCGCCGGGAAGCGTCCGGATGGGCATCTGGCCCGGTGCAGATGGCAGCAGTAATGGCGGCCAGATTCGTTGTCGATGCGCCGAAGAATGCCGAAATCGTGGAAAAGAAACCGGTAACTGCAATGAGCGGCCCGGCGGGCGGGTTGTAGCCGCTGGCTCTGAGAACTGCGAGGCCCGGCAGATTTTGCGATGCCATGGTCACGAGGTACAGCGGGATTGCCAGCCCCGCAAAGGCCTGCATGGTGAATTGCGGGCGGGTCCACTCCAGCGTGGACAGCTTCAGGTCTATTGCGCCTGGTGTTTGCGCATCACCGCCTGCGCTCATCATGATGACCGGCACGCTTGCCAGTAGTACCGCGACGACCGCGAGTGGCGGACTTTTCATCTGCACCACGAAAAACAGCACGCTGAGCGCGATGACGATCGTCGGCTCGACCTCCGCGGCACGGGCAGCGCCCATGGCAAATGGCAGCAATATCCCGGCCAGCATGCCCGCTGAGACGGGTGGAGGGATCAATTCTACCAGTCTGGTAAGCGGCCGCACGAGACCGGTAAGCGTCAGCATCAGGCCAGCCAGGATGAAAGCGCCAACCGCCTGCTCCATCGTTTGACCCTGGCTCGCTGCAATCAGCGCAAGTCCTGCTGTCGACCAGGCGGTGACGATGGGTACACGGTACCACCAGGACAGGAGCGAGGATTCGGCCAGCTTCGCCAGACAGATCGCGGTTACCCAACTCGCCGTTTGTGTTTGCGTTGCCCCGACTGCTGTTGCAGCGGAGATGAGAATGGCAAGCGTTCCGGCGAAACCCACTACTGCCGCGACAAAGGCACTGGAAAGAACGGACAGGCGCATTACGGCTTCACGAGTTGGGCGCGGCTGATGCGGATGCCAGCATCGCCGCCAGACGCAGCATCAGGTCAATGTCTTGCGGTCGTGAAAGCCTGTGGTCTCCATCCTTGACCAGCGTCATGGAAACATCGCCTAGTGGCAGATGCTCGCTCAGGCGCATGGCATGTTGCCACGGTACATCGGGATCAGCCATGCCCTGCAGGATGTGGACCGGGCAACCGGGATCGATGATCCCGTCCAGCACCCTGTTGCGCTCACCGTCCTCGAACAGCGCACGGGTATAGATATTGGGTTCAGATGAATAGGCGGACGGTTCTTCAAGTTGTCCTTTTGTCCGTATCTGTTCTTTTTGTAGTTCACTCAGCTGCGGCCACATCAGTTCGCTCGTGAAGTCTGGCGCAGGCGCTATCAGCAGCATGCCTGCCAGTCGTTCGCCCTTGTTTCGTCGCGCCAGTTCCTGCGCCATTCTCAACGCAATCCATCCACCCATGGAGGAGCCGACCAGGATTTGCGGCCCGCTGGTGAAAGTTTCGAAGACGGTCAGGCTTTCTTCAAGCCAGCGAGAAATAGTGCCATCGCGAAAGTCGCCGCCCGAAAGACCGTGCCCGGAATAATCGTGCCGGCAGCACGAATAACCCTGTGTGCCACACCAGACATCGAGCTTCACCACTTTCGTGCCATCCATGTCGGAACGATATCCACCCAGCCATACGAAACCGGGTGTTGAGCCGCTCCGATTTCTGACTGCAATGGCGCGGGCTTCGTCCCCGGTTCCAACACTCAGCGTTTCGATTTGATTTTGCATGATTTCCGGAATGATTCGTGATATTAGCCGCACAGCGCCTTCAGGCAGTGCGTTGAAGCGGCAGGATTCCTTTGTACCTGTCGGTCCATTGCGCACCAAAGGGCGTGGATTTGCAACAGTTATCGAAACAAGATGGGAGAACACGACCATTCGCCGTCCGCATAGAGCGCAAGCGCCAACCAAGGAAGGACCAAGGTCCAACGATGAAATTCGAGTCCCGAAAGTTCAGCTGATCGATTCCGAAGGGCAGAACCGGGGCATTCTGGATACGGCGGAAGCCTTGTCCATAGCCACAGAAGCGGGGCTTGATCTCGTGGAGATCGCTCCCAACAATGATCCTCCAATCTGCAAGATTCTCGATCTGGGCCGCTTCAAGTACCAGACGCAGAAGAAGGCTGCCGAACAGCGCAAGAAGCAGAAGACGCAGGAAGTCAAGGAAATCAAGATGCGTCCGAACATCGACACCCATGACTATGAGGTGAAGATGCGCTCGGTGAAGAAATTCCTGGATGAAGGCGACAAGGTGAAATTGACCATGCGTTTTCGTGGCCGCGAAATGGCACACCAGGAGCTCGGTCTTCAGGTTCTGCTGAAGGTGAAGGAAGAGATCGAGGAAATTTCCAAGGTCGAATCCGAACCCAGGCTTGAAGGGCGCCAGATGATGATGGTTGTCTCGCCGAGGTAGACGCTCGAAAGTCGACCCACTTCCGATTTTCAATGAAACCCGCCTTCTCGGCGGGTTTTTTGTTCCCTTACAGCAACCTTACAAAGGCACTCAGTCTCCTGTCAGCAAGGCCGACCTACAGTGTGCGTATGGCGGCGGAATGATTTGGAGAAGATGATGACGAAGATACTTTCAACCGACAAGATGGTCAGACTGGCCGGCGTGGCAGCATTTGCCATCGCGGTCACGCTTTCCCCGATCGTCAGTCACACGATTGCGAAGTTTGCCCCCACCATTGCCTTTGCCAAGGACGGCGGTGACAGCGGCGGTGATTCCGACTCGGGCGGCGGCAATTCCGGCCCTGGCGGCGGCGACTCCGATGGCGGCAATTCCGGCCCTGGTGGTGGCGATGATGGTCCAGGGCATGACGGCCATGGCGGACAAGGTGGCGATGACGGTGCGGGACATGTGGGCCATGGTGGACAGGGCGGTGATGACGGCCCGAACCACGATACCGATGATGTCCTTGATGATGATGGCACCCCTGATCAGGGACCGGGCGATAACTGATCAACTTCGGTAGCCGTCCTGACTCAGGCCCCCCTCGTCGATTCGGCTACAGAAGCGTTCTGGCCTTCAAGTTCGCCATAGGTCAGAACAGCAAAAGGGCAGCCTGGACTTCGGTCCCGGCTGCCCTGGGCTGTTTGGGCAAACGGCGTTGACCGGATCCGATGGCTGTACAAGAATGAAGTGCTTCACCCGCGTTTCGCCGGTGCAGGAGTTGAGTGAATGTTGGACCGACGACAATTGCTGGCCTTGCTGCTTTTTCTCGCAGCTGCGAACCCCGCCATTGCCAAAGATGGAGAATCGGGTGGCAATTCTGGTCCGGGCGGCGGTGAGAATTCGGGCACTGGCGGCGGGGATGACGGCGAAGGTGACGATGGAGGAGAGGGCCAAGAGGGCGAGGAGGGTGAATCCGAAGTCGGCGGCGGCACATCTTCGTCGGGAAAGGGCAGGACTGAGTGGGACCGTGCCAGACAGGCAGTGCGCAGTGGCGAGGTCATCCCGCTTCAGCGCGCGCTTGAGATCGTGAGCGGGGAGAATATCGGCAGGGTCATTGACGTATCCTTTCGCCAGAGTCTTTTCGGTCGTTTCTACGCATTCAAGCTGAAAACGACCGCAGGTCGGATTCGAACCTTGCAGATGGATGCCAGGACAGGGCGCATCCTGCGTGTTCCGGGCTCCTGAACATGCACATTCTGTTCGCTGAAGATGAACCAGCCATTGCCAGCCACGTGATCACGGCCCTTCAGGCCGCAGGCTATCTCGTTACCCATTGCGACAACGGCCCGACAACCTGGGAGTTGGGCGGCACGGCTGATTACGATGCGATAATTCTCGATCTGGGCCTGCCCGGCCTTGATGGCCTGACGCTTCTGAAACGCTGGCGCAATGAAGGCATAGAGACGCCGGTGATGGTGCTCACAGCGCGTGGCAGCTGGATGGAACGTGTCGATGGTTTCGACAGTGGTGCCGATGACTATCTGCCCAAGCCGTTCCGCTCAGAGGAATTGCTGGCCCGCCTGCGTGCGCTTCTGCGCCGGGCAGGTCGTATCAATGATGGTGCAGTTACCTTTGGTCGCCTGACCGTCGATACACGCGGAGCTTTGGTGAGCGTGGATGGAGCACCCGCTTCCGTGAGCCCGTCTGAATTTCGTGCCCTTGCCCGCCTCATGGCCGAACCTGGCGCGGTGGTTTCCGCAGCCGAACTGGCATTTGCGGTCCAGGGGCGGGAGGACGATACGGCTCGCAATGCCGTGGAAGTGCTGATCAACCGCCTGCGCCGGAAACTTGGAAGCGGCATAGTGGAGACGCGCCGCGGCTTTGGCTACTTCATTGCGGATGAACGCGAATGATCCGCTCGCTTCGGCTGCGCCTTCTGTTTGCCGCTGCAATCCTGATTCTGTTTGCGCTGGGCGCAGTCTGGCTCATCCTGGTGGATCTGTTCGAACGCGATGTCGCTGCCGGTTACGAGCGCGAGTTGATTGCGGTGATCGACACGCTCGCCGCCAACCTAGATGTCTCGGGGCAACAGCCAAGCCTCACACAGGAGCCTTCCGACCCACGCTATTCCATTCCTGCGAGCGGGCATTATTGGCAACTGGATGATGGCAAGGGCAACCTGTTGCGCTCGCGCTCACTCTGGGACCAGGAACTTGAGCCACGCATCGGCAGGGCAGTCGCCAATTCTTCCCTGCTCTGGGCGCTGGGTCCCGATGGGCAGGCGCTGATTGCAGAACGACAGGAAATCACGTTCGGAGATCCGGGTTCTGAAAAGATTTTCATCGTAACTGCCGCGATGGCACGCGAAGGGTTTGATCTCGCCCGCGATGAATTTTCCAGAAGTCTTGCCATCATGCTCGCAATCACCGGTGCTGCGCTGGTGCTGGCGTCAGCACTGCAGGTCTATCTGGGACTGATTCCGCTTGATCAGCTCCGCAAGGACGTCAACGCGGTGCGCTCCGGCGTGAAACCAAGGATGCCGGAATCCGGCCCGGGCGAAACCCGTCTGTTGGTAAACGAGATCAACGAGTTGCTCGATCTTCGTGACGATGCGATCGAGCGCGCGCGCAATCGCGCCTCTGATCTTGCCCATGGGTTGAAGACCCCTCTTACCGTCCTTTCCCATGTTGCCGACAAACTGGCCGACGGCAATCAGGCAACCAGTTCAGGCGAGATGCACGAGCAGATCGGGATCATTCGCCAGAGGATCGACAGGCAACTGGCGCTGGCGCGCATGGGCGCTGTCCGCAAGTCCTCAACACCAGTCCGCGAAGCAACCGAACGGCTCGTCGCAATCATGCGACGCCTGACACAGGCCAGCGCAATCACTTGGGAAGAAGATTGTCAGGCAGGGACGGCAATGTGCGACCAGACCGATTTTTCGGAGGCGCTTGGCAATGTGCTCGACAATGCCCGCAAATACACACGCAGGCGGGTAGCGGTGACTGCGCGCGAAGCAGATGGACACATCCGCATCTCCGTGGAGGACGATGGGCCAGGTGTTCCCGTTGAAAAGCGGCAAGCCGTTCTGGCGCGGGGCGTTGGGCTGGAGGACACCGCGAGCGAAACCGGGCTGGGCCTGGCAATTGCCCATGAAATCCTCAGTGCCCATGGCGGTGCTCTGGAACTGGCGCAATCCAGTCTGGGTGGCCTGAAGGTGGTGCTGGTCTGGCCAGCCGCCTAGCGATTTTCTTCCTTGCACTGGAAGGTGCAGGCATGTATAAACCGCCGCGATCGTCTGGCAGGGCATGCCATGTCGATTTTCAAGCGCAGCACATGGTTGTGCAAAGCACTGCTTGGTCGGCAGTGCTTTTTGGTTTTTCCAAACAGGAGTTCGCAAATGCCCAAGATGAAGACCAAGTCAAGCGTGAAAAAGCGCTTCAAGCTCACCGGCACCGGCAAGGTGAAGGTGGCGCAGGCCGGTAAACGCCATGGCATGATCAAGCGTTCCAACAAGTTCATTCGCGACGCGCGCGGCACCACGGTTCTCAGCGACCAGGATGCCCGTATCGTCAAGAAGTACCTGCCTTACGGCTGAAAACGGATTTGAAGGAGTAAGATCATGGCACGCGTCAAGAGGGGCGTTACCGCCCATGCCCGCCACAAGAAGGTGCTGAAGAAAGCCAAGGGCTTTTACGGTCGCCGCAAGAACACGATCCGCACAGCCAAGGCTGCTGTTGATCGTTCGATGCAGTATGCAACGCGCGATCGCCGCGTGAAGAAGCGGAATTTCCGCTCCTTGTGGGTTCAGCGCATCAATGCCGCTGTCCGCGAGCACGGCCTCACCTATGCCCGTTTCGTTGACGGTCTCAACAAGGCTGGCATCGAGGTCGACCGCAAGGTACTTTCGGACATGGCTATCCATGAGCCGCAAGCTTTCGCCAGCCTCTGCAGCAAGGTGAAGGAGGCTCTGGCCTACCTCAAGGATACCACACCGGGTGCTTTTGAAGCCGCCGTGCGATAGGCTGGCGCTTCCGGAGCAACTTGCAACTGAATTCGGAACCCGCGCCGGCTGAACCGCTGGCGCGGGTTTTGTCTTGAACGGATGAGGCAAATGTCCGCAGTCGACACGATAGAGAACGAAATCATGGCCGCAATCCAGGCCGCTGCTGACGAGGCAGCGCTTGAACAGGTCAGGATTGCAGCGCTCGGCAAGAAGGGTTCGATTACCGAACACATGAAGACCCTTGGGTCGATGAGTGCACAGGATCGTCAGGTCATGGGTCCGCGCCTCAACGGTCTCAAGAACACTGTCGGTGATGCGATTGCCGCACGCAAGGAAGTGCTCAAACGCGAAGCGATGGCCGGGCGGCTAGAACGCGAAAGGCTTGATGTCACGCTTCCACTACGGCCTGCTCCTGCAGACGCTGGCCGTATACATCCCATCAGCCAGGTCATCGACGAGATCACGGCGATCTTCTCCGATATGGGCTTCTCCATTGCGGACGGTCCCGACATCGAGACCGACTACTACAACTTCACGGCGCTGAATTTCCCCGAAGGCCATCCGGCCCGTGAAATGCACGACACTTTCTTCATGAAGGAAAAGCCGGAAGGTGAACGCATGCTGCTTCGCACGCATACATCACCGGTGCAGATCCGCACGATGGAGAACCAGAAGCCACCGATCCGGATCGTCATTCCGGGCAAGACCTACCGGTGCGACAGCGACGCTACCCATTCGCCGATGTTTCATCAGGTGGAGGGTCTGGTCATCGACAGGACGGCAAATGTAGCCAACATGAAATGGGTGCTGGAGGAATTCTGCAAGGCGTTCTTCGAGGTTGACCAGATCAACATGCGCTTCCGCCCGTCCTTCTTTCCGTTCACCGAACCAAGTCTGGAAGTGGACATCCAGTGCGACCGCTCGAAGCCGGGCGAGGTTCGGTTTGGCGAAGGCAGCGACTGGATGGAAATCCTCGGCTGCGGCATGGTGCACCCAAACGTGCTGCGCATGAGCGGGCTCGACCCCGAAGAGTATCAGGGCTTTGCCTGGGGCATGGGCATCGACCGCATTGCCATGCTGAAATACGGCATGCCGGATTTGCGCGCCTTCTTTGACGCCGACGCGCGCTGGCTGTCGCATTACGGATTCCGTCCGCTCGACATGCCGACACTGTTCGCCGGACTGAGCGCATGAGTGTGCCAAAGCGATATTCCGATGCCGCCCTGCTGAAGGGAGAATATGCCCACATGGCAGCGGAATTCCGCGCCGGTGAGCGGTTCATCCCGAAGGACAGCGACTGGCGGGAGGCGGCCTGCAGCAACTCTGCCGAGGCTGCTGCCCAGGAAGTGGCTAGGCACATTTTCGAATTCCAGCAGTCCGTGGACAATGCGACTGAACAAATGGAAGTGCTGACCTGGTCCGCTGCCGGTCAAATGAAGGTACTGGTCATTCACCCCGGTCAGGGCGATCTCCTGCGGCTGGACGGCATCCTCATCCCCGAAGGTCAGCCCTCTTCATTGGTCATCAATTGCGCGCAGCTCTCCCTGACCTTCGTGCGCGTGCCCATCGAGACGGCAAGCGAGGACGATGACGGCCTGAATATCGGCTTTGTGATTTTCGATGAGTTGAAGGAACGCCAGAAGGCCCGCACCCAACCGGCAGCAAAGGCATCTGCTTCACCCAAGTCGGCGCGAAAGAAGAAATGAAACATGTTGCCAGCTTGCTCCAAACGCATGCTGCGCGAACCGATTATTAAAAAGACCATAACGATACGGAACCGGAACGATGAAATTCACGCTTTCCTGGCTCAAGGAACATCTCGAGACGAATGCAACGCTCGACGAGATTTGTGATCGCCTGACAATGATCGGCCTTGAGGTCGAGAATGTCGACGACCGCTCGATGTTCAAGCCGTTCGTCATCGCGAAGGTCCTGTCTGCTGCTCGCCATCCCGATGCCGACAAGTTGCAGGTGCTTTCAGTCGACACCGGTGATGGCAAACCGGTGCAGGTGGTTTGCGGTGCGCCCAATGCGCGAGCCGGTCTTGTCGGCGCATTCGCTGCACCCGGTGTCTATGTACCCGGTATTGATGTGACGCTTGCCGTTGGCAACATTCGCGGTGTCGAGAGCCACGGCATGATGTGTTCCGAGCGCGAGCTGCAATTGTCGGATGAACATGACGGCATCATCGACCTGCCGGAAAACGCGCCTGTCGGCACGCCCTTCGCCAGCTATGCCGGCCTTGATGATCCGATGATCGAAATCGGCATCACGCCAAACCGGCCAGACGCACTCGGCGTGCGTGGCATCGCGCGGGACCTCGCGGCATCAGGTCTTGGAACGGTCAAGCCGCTGGAAATCGCTACCCCCAGGGGTGAGTTTTCCTGCCCCGTCTCGGTATCGATTGAAGCGCCCGACCTGTGCCCGGCTTTCGGCTTGCGGATGGTTCGCGGTGTGAAGAACGGGCCTTCCCCGAAATGGATGCAGCAAAGGTTGCGTGCCATCGGCTTGAGGCCGATCTCGGCGCTGGTCGATATCACCAACTATGTCACCTTCGATCTTGGCCGTCCCTTGCACGTGTTCGACGCGAAGAAGGTTGCTGGCAATCTTGTGGTCCGCAACGCCGTGGACGGCGAGGAACTGCTGGCGCTCGACGGCAAGACCTACAAGCTGTCCTCGTCAACGTGCGTCATATCCGACAATAACGGACCTGAATCCCTGTCGGGGATCATGGGTGGCGAGCATTCCGGCTGCCAGGACGATACGGTTGATGTGCTGGTTGAATCGGCCTTGTGGGAACCGCTCAACATTGCCCGTACCGGCCGTGACCTGGGTATCAATAGCGATGCGCGGTACCGCTTCGAACGCGGGGTGGACCCTGCCTTCATGGAACCGGGCCTCGACTATGCCACCAGTCTGGTACTGGCGCTGTGCGGCGGCGTCCCATCAGCGCCGGTGGTCGCCGGTGAGGTGCCGAAGCCTGCCCTTGTGATCGACTTTCCACTGTCTGAGATCAGGCGGCTGACCGGTATCGAGGTCGACGGGAGCGAAGCGATTGCCATCCTCCAGAGGCTTGGTTTTGGTGTTGCCGGTTCGGGTGAGAAGATCTCGGTCACGGTCCCCTCGAACAGGCCTGATGTTTTCGGCAAGGCGGACCTCGTCGAGGAAGTCATGCGTATCCACGGTGTGAACCGGATTGCACCGCAACCTCTTTCCTCTCACCGGTCCGTCAACACGAGGATCCTGACAACGGGCCAGATCAGGACACGAAATGCACGTCGTGCACTGGCAGCCCGCGGCATGCTGGAAGCTGTGAACTGGTCCTTCATTTCCGAAGAACAGGCACGGCTTTTCGGTGGTGGACAGGACGTGTTGAAACTGGCCAATCCGATTTCCGCCGATATGTCGGACATGCGGCCATCGACGCTTCCCGGCTTGCTGGCCGCCGCCCAGCGTAACGCTGATCGCGGCATCAGCGATGTCGCGTTGTTCGAAGTCAGCCATGTCTATGCTGGAGATCGTCCCGAAGACCAGAAACGCTGTGCAGGCGGCATTCGTCGCGGAACAGCGAAAACTTCAGGTACTGGACGTCACTGGCAGGGTGCTGCAACGTCGGTCTCCGTCTTCGATGCAAAGTCCGATGTGCTCGCAGTCCTGGAATCTTGCGGCGTTGATACGAGCAAGGTCCAGATCATGACCGGTGGCCCGGACTGGTACCATCCCGGCCGCTGCGGTAGCGTGCAGTTGGGACCCAAGCTGGTGTTGGCGACCTTTGGCGAATTCCACCCTATGACGCTTGAAGCGCTCGACGTCGGTGGCCCTGCCGTTGGTTTCGAGGTTTGGCTTGATGCAATTCCTGAACCCCGCCGCAAGGCGACACGCACGAAGCCTGTCCTGAATCTTTCTCAGTTCCAGGCGGTGAAGCGGGATTTTGCCTTCGTTCTTGACCGGCACCAGGATGCCGCAACGCTCATGCGCGCTGCAGCTGGTGCGGACAAGAAGCTCGTTACGAATGTTGCGGTCTTCGATGTCTTTGAAGGCGCTTCACTGGGCGATGGGCGCAAGTCGGTAGCCATTGAAGTCACGCTACAGCCATCGGGCAAGACCCTGACCGATGAGGAGATCGAAGCGGTCTCTGCCAGGATTGTCGAGAATGTGGCAAAGTCCACGGGCGGCGTGCTGAGGAGCTGATATCCCTGCACCCGATCCTGATTGTGTGGAGGAAAGATGATGCTGCGATTCGGGATTCTTTCGACTGCAAAGATTGCACATGAACATGTGATCCCGGCAATCCAGCTGGCCCACAACTGCACCATTACTGCCATCGCGTCCCGGTCGCAGAAAAAGGCTGAGGCGATGGCAGCGCGTTTCGCCATTCCCAATGCATTCGGCTCCTACGAGGAAATGCTGGCTTCGCCCGAGATTGATGCAGTCTATATCCCGGTGCCGACTTCGCAGCATGTCGAATGGACATTGAAGGCGGCAAAAGCCGGCAAGCATGTATTGTGCGAAAAGCCGATCGCACTGAAGGCAGCAGAAATAGGCAAGTTGATCGCCGCGCGCGAAAAGCACCGGGTTGTCATTTCGGA
The DNA here is from genome assembly GCA_049289295.1 of Rhizobiaceae bacterium. Lineage (GTDB taxonomy): Bacteria > Pseudomonadota > Alphaproteobacteria > Rhizobiales > Rhizobiaceae > BOKV01. Next base: position 15,808 of record JBATLL010000027.1, on the reverse strand, counting down.
AGCCTTCATGGTGACCTATCATCCGCAATGGCTCAAGGTGCGGGAACTGATTGCCACCGGTGCCATCGGTAAATTGCGCCAGGTCGACGCGGCCTTCACCTATTTCAACGTCGATCCGAAAAACATGCGCAACCTGCCGGAACTTGGCGGCGGGGTCATTCCCGACATCGCCGTCTATCCAACGGTAACAACCCGTTTTGCCACTGGATTGGAGCCAAAAAAACTGCAGGCTACGGTGGAGTATGATCCGAAGTTCAAGACCGACCGATATGCCAGCGTGCGAGCTGATTTTGGCAACTTCGAACTTTCATTCTATGTCTCGACGCAGATGGCGCTACGTCAGGCAATCGTCTTTCACGGCGACAAGGGCTTCATCGAGCTGACCGCCCCGTTCAATTCGAATCTATATGAAGGTGATGAACTGCGCCTGCATGACCAGCGTCACAGTGAAGTGCAGGTTTTCCGCTATACGGGTCTCAATCAGTATCGCCTCCAGGCAGAGGCGTTTGCGGACGCGGCGATGGGCAAGGGTGGTACCGTGTTTTCGCTCGAAGAATCGCTCAGGAACCAGAAGGTGATCGATGCGATCTACAAGGCTGGCAAGAGCGGCAGGTGGGAAAAGGTCTGAGCATCATGACCGGGCGGGCGATCCTGACGATTCCTGAAAACGAGTTGTCCGAAAGTTTCATCCGCTCTTCGGGACCCGGTGGACAGAACGTCAACAAGGTCTCGACCGCAGTACAGCTGCGCTTTGATGTCACCAATTCTCCGTCACTCAACGAATACCAGAAGGCAAGGTTGCTCAAACTCGCATCGCATCTGGCCAGCCTGGACGGCGTAATCCTGATCGAGGCATCCCGTTATCGCACACAGGTTCAAAACCGAGAGGATGCCCGCAACCGGCTTGCCGAGCTTGTTAGCGAAGCATCCAAACCACCCCCACCCAAGCGACGCAAGACAAAACCGTCCAAGGGCGCGGTGGAGCGACGACTGAAGGCAAAGTCGGGGCGATCTGGTATCAAGAAATTACGTAGGCGCGTTCGCGACGACTGAACAAGGCAGCCGGAACCCGCGGGTTCGACTTGCATTTCCGGAAGGAAGATGACGCCTTTGTGAGAACTGCTGAATTGTCGTGAATGCTTGCCGCGGTTATCTTTGCGGACAGTTATGATCAAGATCCAATCCGTACTGGAAAAACATACATGGCCAAATGGAATTATCCAGCGATTGCATCCTCGCAGATCACGCCGCGGGATGTCTGGTTCAACCGGCGTGGCCTGATCACGGGTTCGGCAGCCTTTGCAGGTGCGGCCCTCATTGCCAGGCCCGGGAAAGCTGCGGAAGGTGACAGGGCAAAGCTTGATGTGCGCAAGAGCGGCATGGGTGAGGATCTGACTGTGACCGCGCGCGATTATGTCACCGGTTACAACAACTATTATGAATTCGGTACAGGCAAGGAAGACCCGGCCGCCAACGCGCATGCATTGACCGTGAAGCCCTGGACCGTGAAGATCGATGGCCTGGTGAACAAGCCCGGCGATTACGCGCTCGAAGACCTTGTGCCCGCGACCGTCGAGGAACGCATTTATCGTTTTCGCTGTGTCGAGGCATGGTCAATGGTGGTTCCGTGGAACGGATTTCCGCTCGCCGACCTGCTGAACCGGGTCGAGCCGCAGGGTAGCGCCAAATATGTAGCGTTCGAGACATTGGTCCGCCCGGAGGAGATGCCCGGCCAGAATGGCCTTTTCCAGCCGCTTCCATGGCCATATGTCGAGGGCTTGCGCCTGGATGAAGCCATGCACCCCCTCACTATTCTTGCCAATGGCGTGTACGGCGAGGAACTCCCGAACCAGAACGGAGCGCCCCTTCGCCTGGTCGTGCCCTGGAAGTATGGCTTCAAGTCGATCAAGTCGATTGTTCGGATCACCTTGAGCGAGAAGGAGCCGCCAACGACGTGGAACATCGCTAATCCCCGGGAATACGGCTTCTATTCCAACGTCAACCCGCAGGTCGACCATCCCCGCTGGAGCCAGGCCAGTGAAAGACCCATCGGCGGAAGCCTGCTGTCCGGCAGGCAGGACACTTTGATGTTCAACGGCTATGAGCAGGAAGTTGCCTCGCTTTATACCGGAATGGATCTCAAGGCCAATTTCTGACAGGTTCGGCACAATCGCATGGAAAAGATGGTTGAACCTCTCAACCGCCTGCTGAAGCGGGTGCCGGTGCTGCCGCTTTACTTTGTGTGCCTCGTGCCGGCAGCTTGGCTTCTCTATCAGGCGCTGAACGGAATGCTCGGCGCCGATCCGATGCGCAGCCTTGAGCATGGTCTCGGAATCTGGTCCCTGCGCTTCATGATTGCAGCACTTCTTGTCACACCTTTGCGCGAACTGCTGGGACTTTCTCTCATCCGCTTCCGCCGTATGCTGGGCCTGACCGCTTTCTGGTTTGCCCTGCTCCACCTGGCAACCTGGATTTTCCTCGACAAGCAGTTGCAGCTTGGCCCGATTGTCGCCGATCTGTGGAAGCGGCCATACATCATCTTCGGCATGCTGGCATTTCTGGCAATGACACCGCTTGCTCTGACTTCATCAGACGCCATGGTACGCAGGCTTGGCGCATTGGCATGGCGCAAGCTGCATCGCCTCGCCTATCCCGCAGCAGTCCTGATGGTGTTGCACTATCTGTGGCTGGTGAAAAGCTGGACGGCTGAACCGCTCGCCTATGCAGCCATCATGGCTTGCGTGCTGCTTGTTCGCTTGCGACCAAAGGGCGGCAGGACAGGCGAAACCCGCGGTAGGGCACGACGCCCTGCCTGAGCTGATACAAACCGGCCAACGCCCGGATTATAGGTGATCGCCAGCCTTGAACTTGCCGACAGTCGGCTTCAGAAGACCCATCGTCTTCGTGATGACCCGAACCTGCAGCACATCATTCTTTTCGATGTTGAAGTGGTTCATGCCATCCCACCCCGCCACGTCGACATTGCTCGCTGACCCGGTAAATCCTGGCCCTGGAACGACGACATTGGACTGGTTTCCTTCCTTGCCGTTCGGCAGGTAGTAGTTGACGACTTCATCAACATTGGCGTCGGGCTCTGTAGTGATAGTGGGATCGAAAGCCGCAACAAAGGAAACCTTGATGCCCCGATCACCGAGATAACGCGCCATCTGGACACAGGCGTTTCCACCAAGCGAGTGACCCATGATGATGATCGGGTAGGATACCTGGCCACGCTCATTTCGCGCCACGATGTCTCTAGCCCACGTCTCCCAGACAGCATGATTGTCCACGCGGGAATTCACGCCCCGACGCCTGAACTTCTCGTTCATCACATCAAGTCCGGTTGAAAAGACGTTTGCCAGTCCCCTCAGCAGGTATACCTCGCCGGTATACTCGAACTTCTGGCGATCCTGTCGCGCCAGGCTGGTCGCTGAAGTTGAGGTCGCGGTAGAGGAGCATCCTCCAACAACCAGCATCGATACCGTGGCCACACTGGCCAAGGTTACCAAGGTTGCACGCCGCATCGCATTACGCATGACATTCTCCCCGTGTGCAAACAGGAACCCCTCATTCGAATGATAGGTCTCCAAATCCCCGCTTGTCAAACCGGTACACTATTCGCCAAACACGTGAAATTAAGGTTTGCCGAATTGGTTAACGGCTGATCGGCAGATCACCCGCCAACCCCTCGAGGATCGGGCAGTCCGGACGGTGATCGCCATGGCACGTGCGCGCCAGATGGTCGAGCATTGACTTCAATTCGCTCAACTCGGCAATCTTGCGATCGATTTCCGTAATCCGCTGGGTGGCGATGGCCTTCACGACGGAACTCTCACGCCCAGTATCCTCGTACAGCGCAAGCAGTTGCCTGCACTCGGCAATCGAGAAACCGAGGCCTCTTGCGCGTGCCAGGAATCGCAGCTTGTGGATGGCGCGTTCGTCGTAATGGCGATAGCCGTTCGGCCTGCGGGAAGGCACGACAAGCCCGATCTCCTCATAGTAGCGGATGGTCTTTGGAGGCAATCCGCAGTGCTGTCCGGCCTCGGCTATGTTCATGACAGTTTGGCGGTCCTCAGCCGCAACGCATTGGAGATTACCGACACTGAAGACAGGCTCATTGCCGCCGCAGCGATCATTGGCGACAGGAGCGTTCCAGTGACCGGATAGAGGATGCCGGCTGCAATCGGCACGCCAATTGCATTGTAAAGAAATGCGAACAGCAGGTTTTGCTTGATGTTCGACAAGGTCGCGGTTGCCAGAATCCGGGCGCGTACGATGCCTGCCAGGTCACCCTTCACGAGTGTGATACCTGCGCTTTCGATGGCAACATCGGACCCTGGCCCCATTGCTATGCCGGTCTCGGCAGCCGCAAGGGCAGGCGCGTCATTGACCCCGTCACCGGCCACCACGACGAGCCGTCCTTCCGCTTTCAGCGATTCCACCAATGTCTTCTTTTCATGGGGTAGAAGACCAGCATGGACCTCCGTGATGCCCAGTGCGGACGCAGTCGCATTTGCGGTAACGCCATTGTCTCCGGTTGCCATGATGATCCGCAGGCCGGAGCCAACAAGTGACTGAAGCGCCTTGGCGGCACCTTCCTTGAGTGGATCGCTGATCGCGATGAGACCGGCAAACTTGCCGCCTATCGATACATAGATCACCGTCTTGCCCAACTGGCGCATGGCCTGGGCCCTTGCTTCAAGGAAAGTCGTGTCGATACCGTCACGATCCATCATCTTGAGATTGCCGACGGTGACCCTTTTCCTGCCCTTTGGCATGCGAACATCTGCCGCCACACCCATGCCGGTAACGCTGTCGAAGGCTTCGGTTTCCAGCGGCGCCAGGTAGCGCTTTTTCAGTTCAGCCTCGAGCGCCAGCGCCAGCGGATGGGCTGAACCGCGCTCCACCGAGGCTCCAAGCTGTACGAGTAGTTCCTCACTCATACCGTCAACCGACAGGACTTCATCGACCACCGGCTTTCCCTCGGTCAGCGTACCGGTCTTGTCGATTACCAGAGTGTCGGCGCGCGCAAGTCTTTCGAGCGCTTCCGCATCCCGAACAAGCACGCCCGCCTGCGCGCCGCGTCCTGTTGCTGTCATGATGGACATCGGCGTTGCAAGGCCCAGTGCGCAGGGACAGGCGACAATCAGAACGGACACCGCTGCCAGAATGGCGTGTACCATCGCTGGCTGCGGTCCAAGGAGAGACCAGATGACAAAGGCACCGATTGCAAAGGCAACGACTGTGGGAACGAACCAGGCAGCCACCTTGTCGGCAAGGCTCTGGATTGGCGCCCGCGAACGCTGCGCCTTGGCAACCATCTCGACAATTCGTGAAAGCATTGTTTCGGATCCGACATGACGTGCAGTCATGACCAGTGTGCCGTTGTTGCAGATCGTCCCGCCAGTCACCTGATCACCTGGTTCCTTGGTCACGGGCAGGGGTTCTCCCGTTATCATCGATTCGTCGATGGAAGCATTGCCCTGCTCCACCTCGCCATCCACGGGAACACTGTCGCCCGGGCGAACCCGTAGCCGGTCTCCTGGTTTGACCAGATCGAGTGCCACCTCGTTTTCACTTCCGTCCGCCCCCAGTCTAATGGCGGTTTTAGGTGCCAGGTCCAGCAGCGCCCTGATGGCCGAGCCGGTGCGTTCCCGTGCCCGCAATTCGAGGATCTGGCCCAGAAACACCAATGCGATGATAACCACTGCCGATTCGAAGTAGACCGGCACTCCCTCACCATGCATGCGGAAGGAATGGGGGAACGAGTCCGGAAAAAGGGCTGCCACGGCCGAATAGAGATAGGCCGCAGCGACACCAATTCCGATAAGTGTCCACATGTTGGGACTGCGATATTTGAATGAGGCAACCGCTCTTTCAAAGAAGGGCTTTGCAGCCAGGACCACCGGCGTGGTCAGGGCAAGTTGAAGCAAGGTGGAAAGCCGTGGTCCAACAACGTCATTGACGGGAATTCCGAGCATCGGACCCATGGCGAGCAGAACCACGGGAACACCAAAAACGACGGAAATCTTGAGGCGACGCGTGAAGTCGACCAGTTCGGGGTTGGGACCGGAATTGGCGGGTGGAACACCCATCGGCTCCAGCGCCATTCCGCATTTCGGGCAGATTCCGGGTTTGTCAGAAACAATCTCCGGGTCCATCGGACAGGTATACATCGTGCCCGCAGGCATCGGCTCAGGCGCAGGCAGCCCTTGTGTGAACTTTTCCGGCTCGCCCTCGAACCGTGTCAGGCAGGAGTGGGAACAGAAATAGAATTTCTGCCCTTCGTGGCGCAGAAAGTGCTGTGCCGTGGCCCGGTCCACATTCATCCCGCAAACCGGATCGCTCGCGTTGATGAAGGAAGCCGGATCGGCCTTGAACTTGTCATGGCAGCCCTGGCAGCAGAAATGATACTGGTGACCATCCAGCTCCAGCGTGGGTTTGCCCTTGCTCGGGTCCACAGTCATGCCGCAGACCGGATCGCGGATAATGGTGTTTGGAAACAGCGTCTTGCTGATATCTCCGGATGCCTCGTGCTTGCTGTTGGCCGTCATGCCGTACCACTCCAATCTACCCTGAGCATATACCTATAAGGTTTCCAGTAACAGGAAGGTCAAGCGGTATGGTGTTTGCCGACAGACGCCCTAGGTGCCGAGCACGATTCGCGCTATTTCCCTTTCCTCATGCGTTGTCAGGTCCTTGTTGACGTCACCGATGACACATGAAGCAAGCTGCGCACCGACTGCCTTGCGCAGGGTGCCGAGAACCTGTGGCGGCGCCACAAGAATGCACTGACGCAATTTGCCCTCACTAGCCAGTCCCTCCAGTTCGCCGACCAGCATTGCTGCAAATCGATCCTTGGCCAGGCGATGATAATCCGTCTCCTCGACTGCCGAGCGATGAAGACTGGCACCATCGCTCAGCCTGCCCGGCCTTTCGCTGCCCTGCTGCGAATTGACTGGGTTGTCCTGCGCATATTCGCGGACGACCCGCAGGTCAGGTTCCTCCGCCGTGCCCAGATTGGAAAGCAGTTTGGCGCGTGCGCCGTCTGCGACCAGGATGTATCCGCGTTTCGCGAGTCTTGGAAAACCCATGGCATTACTCCTTGCAAGTGAGTAGCCTGCCGCTTCCCACTTTCGCTTGCCTTGAGCAGGATCAAGCTTTGGTGAGTCCTCTCGCACCACTTGTAATTGGCACTGTTCCCCGGCTCGTTTCGCGCTATTTTATCTTTCTGGCACCAGGCTCGCCTGGCAAATCATTTGAAAGGCTTCAACGAGATGAGTCGCATCCAGCAGGCCGGGTTGGTCACAGTGATCCTGGCGATCGCCCTGGGCATTTGGATGGCACTTGATCCTGGTGCTGCGTCCATCGGCTCGAAGATCGGCCTGACTGCCAGGGATTCCGACCCGGCGGTGAAATCGCAGCCCGGGAACGACCAATACAAGAATGGGCAGAACAACGGCACGAACGAAAAGGGCGGCAGATCAGCACTTGTGGTCGTATCCGGGGTGGGGACTGCAGCCATCAATGACAAGGTGTCGGCACTGGGTGAGGGCGAGGCGCTGCGCTCGGTCCGTATCGTACCGCTTTCATCGGGAATCATCACGTCGATTGACGTTCGCGAGGGCGAAAAGATCAAGGCCGGACAGGTGCTGTTCCGCATCGACTCCAGGGTAGAACAGATTGCGCGCGACAGGGCAGCACTGGCGCTCCAGGTTGCAAGGGACAAGGTCGATCGTTTCGAAAAGCTCGTGCGGTCGAAAACGATGACGGAAGTACAGCTCGTCGATGCCCGCAACGAGCTTGCCAACGCAGAACTTCAGTTGCGCGATGCTGATGTCGAACTTTCCCAAAAACAGGTAACTGCGCCATTCGATGGCATGGTGGGCATCGTGCCGGTCGGCGAAGGCAGGTATGTCACGCAGCAGGACGAACTTGCCACGCTGGATGATCGCAGTTCGATACTGCTCGACTTCTGGGTGCCTGAACGTTTTGCGGCGCTGGTAACGCCGGACCAGTCGATCGAGGCTTCGGCAATTGCCTTCCCGGGTCAGGTCTTTGAAGGCAGGGTTTCAGCCATCTCGAGCCGTGTCGAGCAGGACAGCCGCACCCTGCAGGTCAGGGCGGTGCTGGACAATTCGAAAGATGTCCTGCGTCCAGGCATGTCCTTCAAGGTGAGCCTGCATTTTCAGGGCGAAAGCCATCCGGCGGTGGATCCGCTGGCAATCCAGTGGAGTTCGTCAGGGCCCTATGTCTGGAAACTCGTTGAAGACAAGGCCCACAAGGTCCAGATCGCAATACTTCAGCGCAACAGCGATTTCGTTCTGGTCAGCGGCGAAGTCGAGCCAGGCGATGAACTGGTCGTCGAAGGACTGCAAAGCCTGCGTGAAGGCGCTGGACTTGAGGTAATGCGGCGCAACAGTCCACCCAGTACCGAGGGTTGAGCATGACGACCGACCCCAGAAAGACACCTGCAGTCAGTGGTGGATTCACCGCCCTGTTCGTGCGCAGGCCGGTACTGGCAATGGTCATCAATCTGCTTGTCCTGGTCGCAGGGATAGCAGCTCTCCTGGGCGTTGAAATTCGCGAGTTGCCGGAAGTTGACAGTCCGGTTGTTACAGCCCGCACCGAATATCCGGGGGCCGCACCCGAAACCATGGATCGTGAAATCACTGCCCGTATCGAGGGCGCAGCCGGCAGGGTGCCTGGAGTTCGCTCCATTTCTTCTAGTTCCAGCCTGGGACGCAGCACCGTGACAGTGGAGTTCTCGGAAGGAACGGACGTTGACGTTGCCGCCAACGACCTGAAGGATGCGATCGAACGCATTTCGCATGATCTGCCGGACGACGCGGAAAAGACGCGGGTAATCAAGGCAGATGACAATGCCCAGGCGGTCATGCGCATTGCGCTGACTTCCGACACGCTTTCGGTCCAGGACATGACGATCCTTGTCGAAGACGAGATTGTCGACCGCCTCGCCGCTGTTCCTGGTGTCGCTGACGTCCAGGTCTATGGTGATCGCGACAAGATATTCCGGATAGACATTGACCAGAACAAGCTTGCTGGCAGGGGGCTGACGGTTGCCAGTCTTGCAAACGCCTTGTCGAGTGTGGCGTTTGACGCTCCTGCCGGATCGCTGACCAGCAATGACCAGGATCTTCTGGTTCGTGCTTCAGCCGACATTGCAACGCCCGAGGAGTTTGAATCGATCATCATTTCGGGTCGAACCCGCATCGGTGACATTGCCACCGTTTCCCTTGGCCCGGACCCTGGTGACAGCGCCTTGCGGGCAAATGGCAGGGCAGGCGTTGGAATGGGCATCGTGCGCCAGGCCGGTTCGAACACGCTGGACATTTCAACGGGCATTCGTGCCACCGTCGAGGAAATCAGGGCTCTCCTGCCGTCTGGCGTTGACATCCGTGTCACCAGCGATGACGCCCTGTTCATTTCCGCCGCAATAAGAGAAGTCATCATCTCCCTGCTGCTGGCGACAGGAATAGTCATCGGCGTTATCTATCTTTTCCTGCTCAATTTGCGCGCGACGATCATCCCCGCCGTTTCCCTGCCGGTTGCGCTGATCGGAGCGGTGGCCGGAATCTGGGTTGCTGGCCTGTCGATCAACATCCTCACTCTGCTGGCGCTGGTTCTGGCTACCGGCATGGTCGTCGATGACGCGATCGTTGTTCTTGAAAACATCGTCACACAACGCAACCGTGGCCTTGAACCCAGGGCAGCAGCCGTGGTTGGAACGCGTGAGGTGTTCTTTGCAGTTGTCACGACCACCGCAACCCTTGCCGCCGTCTTCATTCCGATATCCTTTCTGCCTGGCAAGACCGGCGGGCTGTTCCGGGAGTTCGGTTTCGCGCTGACAATCTCCATTCTGCTGTCATCGCTGGTGGCACTTTCGCTATGTCCGATGCTGGCTTCGAGACTGCTCAAGGATGGCGTGGGAACAGGCGGCAATACCGGTCGTATCGCGGGGTTGGGTGCGAAGGCGGCCAATATCTATGCAGGACTGTTGCGCGCCTGCCTTTCAGCCCCCGCAGTCGTCATTGCAATGTCGGTCGTGCTGGCAGCGGCATCGGGTCTTCTTTTCATGAATCTGCGGCAGGAATTGACGCCGACCGAGGACCGGTCAGTCATCCTGCTGCTCGTTTCTGCACCGCAGGGCGTCAGCCTCGACTACACTGCTTCGCGCCTTCGCGAGATCGAGGCACTGGTCGGACCTCTGCAGGATCGCGGTGATGTGCGAAACATCTTTTCCCTTGCCGGACGCGGTGGACAGGCCAATAGCGGCTTCATGGTTCTGACGCTGACGTCCTGGGACGAACGCAAGCTCAGCCAGCAAGAGATATCGGGTGAAGTGAACCGGATCGTCGCCCAGGTGCCGGGCCTTCGTTCATTTGCAATCCAGTTGAACAGTCTCGGCATTCGCGGGGCAGGATCGGGTCTCCAGTTTGCAATCGCGGGAGACGATTACGATCAACTCGCTGCTTCAGCCGATGCCATCATGGCGGAAATGGAGAAGAACCCACAATTCGGTCGCCTGCGCCTGTCCTATGAAACCACACAGCCGCAATTGACCATCGAGATTGATCGCGAACGTGCTGCCACACTCGGTATCGATATCGAAGGTCTCGCGCCGACCATCCAGGCGATGCTCGATGGCCGTAGTATCGGCACTGTTTTTGTTGGCGACAGGGCGGTTGCGATCAAGCTGGTTTCCACCGGCAATCCGGTAAACGATCCCACGGACCTGGAAAACATCTTCCTGCGCGCTTCCGGCGGGCGATCCGTTCCGCTGTCGGCCATTTCAAGCCTGACCGAAAGAGCAGTTGCGCCTTCTCTCGAGCGGCAGCAGAAATTGCGGGCGGTGACCATTTCCGCGGATCTCCAATCGCAATTGCCACTCGGACAAGCCCTGGTGGAGGTTACCCGGATTGCCGCGCCGCTTCTTCCTCCAGGTGGCAGGATTATCCCGTTGGCTGAAGCAGCAACGTTGAACGAGGCGTCAGGCAACATTGGCAGGACTTTCGTGTTTGCCATCATCGTTGTCCTGCTTGTCCTTGCCGCCCAGTTCGAGAGCTTCATCAGCGCATTGATCATCATGTTCACGGTGCCGCTCGGCCTCGCCTGCGCGGTCTTTGCCATGTGGACGACCGGCACAAGCCTGAATGTGTACAGCCAGATTGGCCTGGTCCTGCTGGTCGGGATCATGGCCAAGAATGGGATTCTAATTGTCGAGTTTGCCAATCAACTGCGCGACCAGGGTCACGGCGTGCGTGCTGCAATCGAGGAGGCATCGATCCGGCGTTTGAGGCCAGTGCTGATGACAATGATCTCGACCGTACTGGGTGGCTTGCCGTTGGTGCTTGCCAGCGGAGCGGGAGCGGAAGCGCGAATATCGCTTGGATGGGTAATTGTTGGTGGCCTGGGCATGGCGACACTAGCCACGCTATTCCTGACCCCTGTTGCCTATCTGGTGCTTGCAGGCATTTCGCACCCTGCCTCGCATGAGCGTGAGCGCCTCCAGCGGGAACTGGAGAAAGCCGGGGTTTGATAGCGGAACCCTGACCTTCCCCTTCAGGGCTGGTGTAACAATCTGGCCACGGCAAGCTTCCATCCCTTCAGCTTGCGCGCGCGCATCTCAGCCTTCATCGACGGCCTGAAACGGCGGCCAAGCGCCCAGGTGCGGGCAAAGCCCTTTCGTTCCGGCCAAATGCCTGCGCGCGAAGCAGCCAGCCATGCTGCACCCAGCGCGGTCGTCTCGAGGATCTGCGGACGGTCCACCGGCGCATCGAGGATTCCGGCAAGAAACTGCATCGTCCAGTCCGATGCGACCATGCCACCGTCAACCCGAAGGACAGTCTTGCGCCGCCCGTCCGTCTTCCAGTCTCGCTGCATCGCGCTCAGCAGATCATGGGTCTGGTAGCAGACCGCTTCGAGCGTTGCCCTTGTGATTTCATCGGGGCCGGTTGCACGGGTCAGACCGAAAATGGCACCGCGCGCTTCCGCATTCCAGTAAGGCGCGCCAAGGCCTGTAAAGGCAGGAACTAGATAAACATCCTGTTCCGGATCAGCCCGGGCAGCCATGATGCCGCTCTGCGATGCGTCCTTGAGAAGGCCAAGTCCGTCGCGCAGCCATTGCACGCTGGCACCAGCCATGAAGATCGAGCCTTCCAGCGCATAATGTGTTTCACCATCCAGCCTGTAGGCGATTGTCGTGAGCAGCCTGTTGCGGGATTTCACCCTGTCCGCTCCGGTATTCAGCAGGGCGAAGCAGCCAGTGCCGTAAGTTGATTTCATCATGCCCGGCTCGAAGCACGCATTGCCGATGGCCGCTGCCTGCTGATCACCTGCAACCCCGTAAATGGGAATTTCTGCACCAAGGATGGATGCCTGAGCGGTTCCGAAATCGGCTGCGCAGTCGAGCACCTCCGGCAATATTCCGCGCGGAACGTCGAGCAGTTTCAGCAACTGTGTGTCCCACTTGCTGGACGAGATGTTGAACAGCAGCGTGCGTGAGGCATTGGTGGCATCGGTGACATGCCGCTTGCCCCCTGTCAGGCGCCAGATCAGGAATGAATCGATCGTGCCGAAGGCAACATCACCGGCCTCGGCCTTCTTTCGCAGCCCTTTCACATTGTCGAGCAGCCAGGCAATCTTGGTTCCGGAAAAGTAGGGATCAAGCAGCAGGCCGGTCTTGCGGGTGAACAGCGCTTCATGCCCGCCCTTGCGAAGCTTCTCGCATGCGGCTGCCGTTCGCCGGTCCTGCCACACAATGGCCTTGTGAACCGGCTTGCCGGTCTTGCGATCCCAGATGACTGTGGTTTCGCGCTGGTTCGTGATCCCGATCGCCGCCACGGCTTCGGGCCTGATTCCTGCCTTGGCGATCGCCTCGCGACAGACCTCCACAACCGATTGCCATATCTCTTCGACATCATGTTCCACCCATCCCGATTTCGGGAAGTACTGGCGGAATTCCTTCTGCCCGACTGAAACGATATTGCGATCCTTGTCGAAGAGGATGGCGCGTGAGGACGTGGTGCCCTGATCGATTGCCAGGATGTATTTCTTCATGCTGCTTCCCCCCGATGCTGTTCGAGTTTCACGATCCGGGCTCAATCGCAGCGCGGCGAGCCGTCATCCAGCGATCCAGTTCAGCGCGTTCTTCGCTGTCCAGGCGCAGTCCCAGTTTCGAGCGACGATAAAGAACATCATCGGCTGTGCGCGCCCATTCCTTTTCGATCAGGAACTTTACCTCGACCTCGAAGAGATTGGCTCCGAAATGCCTGCCCAGATCGCTGGGCTTCCTGATGCCGGCTAGAATTGTGCGCACCTCGGTGCCGTATTGCCGCGCAAGCCTTCTCACAAGCGTCTCGTCCAGAGCTGGCCATGTCCGGCAGGTTTCCTCGACGAGATGATCGAAACCGTTGACAGGAAAATCTCCGCCCGGCAGCGCAACACCTGCCGTCCAGGCCTTGCCCTGGTTTCCCAGAATGTCTCCTGCCTTGGCCAGCGCTGCCTCGGCGAGTTTGCGATAGGTTGTTATCTTGCCACCGAAGACGTTGAGCAGGTTTCCTTGTCCCACAGCCGGGTCGGGGGTGATCACATATTCACGCGTTGCAGCGCGCGCTGCCGATGCGCCATCATCCATCAGTGGCCTGACGCCGGAATAGGTCCACACGATATCCTCGCGCCGCACTGGTTCGCGAAAATAGGCGCTGGAAGTCTCGCACAGATAATCGATCTCGCTCTCGCTGATCTCTGGCCGCGTGTGGATCGACGCATGATCGGCATCGGTCGTGCCGATAAGCGTGTAGTCATGCTCATAGGGGATGGCGAAGATGATGCGGCTGTCGGCATTCTGGAAGAAGTAGCAGCGCTTGTGTGCGAACTTGGAGCGAACCACAATGTGACTGCCGCGAACGAGGCGTACATTGTGCACGTCGTTACGGCCAAAGACCGTCTTCAGTACTTCATCGACCCAGGGGCCCGCAGCGTTGATCACAAGGCTGGCGGTGATCTTGCGCGTTCCGGTTTCGTCTCGCAGTTGCGCGGCCCAACGCTTGCCGTCATGTTTGGCGGAAACAACTTCGGTGCGGGGATTGATCTGCGCGCTTCTGGCCTGGGCATCGCGCAGGTTGAGAACGACAAGGCGGGAATCTTCTACCCAGCAATCGGAATATTCATAGGCAGCGCGGTATTCCGACTTCAGCGGCTTGCCAGCATCGTCCTGGCGCAAGTCGATCGTGCTTGTCGGCGGCAATATCTTGCGCCCGCCCAGATGGTCATACAGAAACAGGCCGAACCGGATGATCCAGTTGGGCCGTCTGCCCTTCAGCCAGGGCATGAAAAGGCCCAGCAGGCGCGAGGCGGGTGTCTCACCCTCGAAACGCATTCCGTCATGAAGTGGCAGCACGAAGCGCATCGGCCAACTGATATGCGGCATGGCTCGCAACAGTACCTCGCGTTCGATCAGCGCCTCGCGCACCAGCCTGAACTCGAAATATTCCAGATAGCGCAACCCGCCGTGAAAGAGCTTTGTCGAAGCAGAGGAGGTGCCGCCGGCAAAGTCGCCCTTTTCACAAAGACAAACCCGCAGGCCACGACCAGCCGCATCGCGGGCAATGCCGGCACCGTTGATGCCGCCGCCAATAATCAGGATATCGAAATTTTCCGGTTCCAGTGACATCAGCCTGATCGCTTTCCTTCTCTCAGGCCGTTTGGCGCTCACAACAGTCGATCATGCTTGTCCAGGCAGTCCGGATGGATGGAAGATTGTCGCGATTTTGGTCCATCTGGCTCGCATGTACAAGGCCCGCAAGGGCCCATATTCATGATCAGATGAACGGATCGTGAGACCATTGCAGCAGGCCCTGGCGTTGCCGTGGCCTGCAGAACACGTCACCGGGGTCACAATTAGCCCGAACCTGGGCGGCGTGGCGCGTAAAGGCACGCCATCGGCGAATCTGCATTGAATCCACATCCTCGATCCTGCGACCGAGATAATATCGGCAGTACCACTGAAACCAGCCACGCGGATCGGGCCCGATGATCCAGCCCTTCTCGCGCCAGACAGACAATGGTTGTCGGCTCTTGACGCCAAAGCAGTTCAGCGAGGGATCAGGCCTGTCGGAAATCTTCGCATTCGCAAACCAGGAACTCGGCAGTTCGCCCTGACAATCATTGCAATATTTTCCCTCGAAGACACCGAGTTCGAGCATTTCCGCCGGTGTATGAAAGGGCGTGAATCCGTCTGCAAAATCAGCGCCCTCGCGAGCGGTGAGTTCATAGGTGTAACCCGACTGCATTCGGTCGTTCACGGCGATTGTCCTGGGCATTGTCATTCACCGGCCATGGAATGAGGGGGACGAACTGAGCTTGCCAGTTTCTGGCATTGCCGTACCAGGCTGTAAATACCGCCAGGGTCCAGATGAACCTGTCTTGCGGTCCCATGACAGACGAACTGCCACCCTGCCACGGTGGGTGCGTGATTGGCACGATCAGGTCGTGACAGACGGAACCCAGCTCGTCCTCAATTGATCATCTGCAAAAACAGGAAAGAAAATGGCGGAGAGAGAGTCCGACTAACTAGCGTTTGCGGGATTTCGCTGTCGTTCGTTATCTACCTATGTTCATTTAGCTATTTATAGGTTTTCTTCCGTCGTCGTTCGCTGTTATACAGCCCAATCCCCACTTTGAAGTGGGGATAGAAATGGGGATAGGAAGGAACTGATCGGTATTGGCCATGGCAAGAACGCTACACAAGCTCACCGACATCAAGGCCCAGTCGAGGAAGCTGAAG
>JBATLL010000026.1:0-6177 GCA_049289295.1 Rhizobiaceae bacterium | reverse complement strand
CGCTAGCACCGCCCATGCATCCAACCGGCTTGCTGCATACATTAGAACCACAGCCCTGATCGAGTTTTCGCAGATGATCATCACCCGATCACCCTGCCGAACCCCGAGTTGTCGCATTTCATCAGAGACAGCTGCGGCCGTGTCGATCAGCCGGCGGAAGGACCAATCAATCCCGTTTTCATCTGTAAAGGCGATACGGGAGTCGCCGAACGTTGCCCCTTCCTCCAAGATCATATGAATGCGACGAGGCAGCTCGGCCAAAAAATCCATCTCAATTTCCCCAAATCCTGATAGCCTGCGCGACAATTGGTATATCCAATTTGGTCATCCAATTTACCGGCTGTCAAGTAGATAGTGGATCCATCAGCCGAGTTCGTGGTCACGTATTGGGCGATTTCAAACGGCTTTTCGGCCGCGCAAAATTTCCAAGATCCTGCGCCAGCCCCATAGGGACCGCCCTGCATCAACTGCCGCTACGCGGCCTCAGGCGCGACGAATAGACCGCCGCGCCTGACGCCTGGGAGGATTTTGTGTGATTGTTACGAACTGCCGTTCTTTCCGAACATATTCTTCCAAGCGTCGGTGCCCGGCTTCGCTTCCCACTGCTTGCTGTCGGACAATGTGTCTATGCCCGCACGAACCCCCGGACGGTCTTTGATCGCCTGGTACCAACGATCAATGTTCGGGTACTCCGACAGGTCGCGTCGATGCAATTTCCGCGTGCGAACCCAAGGGAATGTGCTGATGTCAGCGATAGAATACTCGCCGGCGAGATATTCATATTCGGCAAGGCGCTTCTCGAGAATGTTGTATATTCGACCAACTTCCCGGTCGTAACGTTCGATGGCGTAATCGATCTTCTCAGTCGCATACACCATGAAATGATGTGCTTGGCCCAGCATTGGGCCCATCGTGGTATTCTGAAACACAAGCCACTTTAGCGTATCGTATCGTTTTTCCGGGTCCTGAGAAAGGAACTTTCCGGACTTTTCCGCAAGATAGAGTAGAACAACCGCCGATTCAAAAACAGCGTAAGGCTTGTTGTGCGGGCCATCGTGGTCAACGATGGCCGGCACTTTGTTGTTTGGATTGATCTTCAGGAATTCCGGCTCAAATTGCTTTCCTGCGGTTATATCAACCGGAATAACACGGTACTCCAAGTCCAGCTCTGCAAGCATTATAGCGGCTTTATACCCGTTGGGGGTTGGCCAGAAGTATAGATCAATCATCGCTGAAGAACCCCTATCCGACGATCTTGAGCCCTGTGGGCTTGTCGACGATCAGCCCAGGATTCAACATCCACTTCGGGTCCAGCTCGGTCTTGGCGGCTGCCAGCACACGGCGGAACAACGGATCGACTTCTTTGTCGTACCAAGGACGGAACGATTTGCCGACAGCATGATGGTGCGTGATGGTGGCGCCGAGCTCTATTAGGGCGTCCGACGCCACGTCGTGGAGCATCGAATAGGCTTCGAGGCTGTTGGCATGTGTCGAAGGAGCCATGATCGAGTAGTATGGAGCCGGACCGTCCGGATACAGGAAGGAGAACCTGCGGCAGACGATGCCACCGCCAAGATGTTCCTTCTGGGCCGTTCGCACGCGACGCATGATCTCGGTATCGACTTCTTCGAACCGATCCCAAGTATAGGCGGTTTCGAACGTGAAGCTCACGATTCCCATCGCAGCGCGCGTATGCATCAGCCGGGGCAGATACCTGAACTGGTGCCGCCAGTTACCCTGCGGCCCGCTGCGGCTGGTTTCCAGCGCGTTGTCTGCTGTTCCCGCGCGCTGCTTCACGACGCCACCGAAGTCCTTGCAGATTTCGAGACCACGCTCCAGCCATGCGTCCACCGGATGGTCGGCGGATTCGAAGCCCAGCAGCAAGACGGAATCGGTGCCGTCTCCAGCGCCGTAGAATTTGGCGTCCTGCTCGTCGAGATAGCGAGCGTTCGCCGGGAACAGTCCCGCTTGGGTGATTTGACGGACGGCCTTGGCACCCTCATAGAACGACTTGAAGGAGATCGATGCATTCGCACGGAATTTCACACGCCCCTGCAGACGCATCCATGCATCAGTGATGATGCCCATCGTGCCTTCAGACCCGATGAACATGCGATCCGGATTTGGTCCCGCACCTGAGGCAGGCAGCCGGCGATTCTGGATCGTCCCCGCTGGCGTGACGACGCGCAGGCTTTCCACCATGTCGTCGATATGCGTGAGATGGGTCGCATAGTGACCGGACGACCGGGTTGCGATCCAGCCGCCCAGCGATGAGAATTCCCACGATTGCGGAATATGGCGCAGGGTGAGGCCGTGCGGCTTCAGTTGTTCTTCCAGAGCCGGCCCGAGAATGCCTGCCTGGATCCGCGCGCAGCGTGACACAGGGTCGATTTCGAGAATCTGGTTGAGGTTGCCCAGGTCAATAACGACCACGCCGGGAAAGGCGTCGCGCTCGGGACCCCAGAAGCCTCCTGTGACGCTCGATCCACCGCCATACGGTATGCATGCATAGCCGTTTTCGCCACACCAGTCGAAGATGGCGGCAATATCTTCTTCGTCGCGCGGATAGGCCACGACGTCCGGAGCCTTCTTGAAATCGCGCCGGTAGATAAGGGTCATGTCCTTAAAACCCTTACCGTAGGTATGGACAACTCTGTCCCACTTTTCCGTGGTGCAGAAATCTTCCAGCGTTCGCGGGATCTTTATGCGCGACGGATAAAGTTCAATCTCATCAAGGGTCGGGTCCGAGAGAACTTCGATATCCTTAATCCCAAGCCGCTGCTCCACGCGGTCTCGCATGGTACGGATTTCGTCCTGGGAGTTATCTTCACCTTCATATCCCCACGACCAGAATTTCCTTCGCGTGCCATAGTAGCCGCTCTTTTCCTTCGCCACGGCGCTTCCTCCTTCGAGATTTTCGACGTCCAACCATCCAGGTGCGCATCGTTTGGGAAAACATCGCGATCTGGTTTGACCAATTTGGCATATCCAGTTTTCTCAGTCAATGGCTCTCGGAGCAGATCACGCTCCGAACTGCGCCACCGCTATAGTCGCGACCTCGCTTAAGGTCGCCATTGGGGGCGCACACGCTTCCACCGCCATGGCCGTGATCGGGCCAATTCCCGGCGTGGTCCGAAGGTGGGTGTATCCTCCCCGCGTGGGGCTTCACGGCGAAGGATTTCTCCAGCTCTCCAATCTTCGCGGCTCAACCGGTCGACCTGCTCAAGGTATACGCGACCAACGTCGAGGACCAGTTGGGGCATCGCTGGTTCGGCGGCATCAATCGCGGCAGCTAAGGTTTTCAGGTGAGCCGGACCTTGTGGTGCGATGATGCCGCGTTCGGCAAGATGCCCGCGCAAAGCGTCGATCAGCTGCGTCCGCTGGCGCACCTGCACCGACCAGACCAGATACGCCAGCTGAACGTACTCAAGCATCCCTTCGGGCGTGACGGTTTATGTTGCGAGCACGCCGGTCGACTTCCGCAAAGGGGCCGCGCTGTCGGTGAAGGCGGCCTGAATAGAAGCGGCCAATAACTAAAGGAGGTCCCACCCCGCCAATTGCAGCCAATGGCAGGAGATGGCGAAACGGTCACCCCGTCGCTTCCAGAACCTGATGTGTGGACCGGCATGGCGTTAACCAATGTCATCGGGGCTTTGAGGTGGAAGCGGCGAAAACCCATCGAGGCTCGCGGCGAAGACGTTGTCCAGCCGCATCACGCAGCCGGATATACATCAGCAGTTGTGACCATCGATCCTGATCCAGCCGACTGTTGCAATTGGGCGGGGTCCATATACATCCGCACATGGAGCCTCCGAGATCCTGTGGCTATTCAGAGTGCTGCGGTTGACTCAGAGCACTTCGATTAGGAAATGCGTGGCTCGACAGAGGCATGTGCTAATATGTCCTCGTGAATGCTGATCGACATAAATTGCTGATAAATCGACGAATTGTTCTCACGAGTGAAAATGGATGAGTTGAAGGCTGCTGGAAGTTGCCAGCAGCTGAGACGTCCAAATAGCTTATCGCAACGCCTTCGAATCCATCGTTGACTATTATCCACACGCGGTTAGAGGGGCTGTTCATGTGATTAGCCGTTATTAGCTTTCATGGTAGCAAAGATGAGAGCTGCGAGCACCCCTAAGACCGAAGTTCGACCGCCTCAGCATGGTCTTCCCAGCGCATTGAGGTGAAGCGAGAAGAGTCCGACTGACTACACAAATGCATTATCGAACGCAGCGCTTGGTCGGTGTCCGCATCGTGACAAGTTCTTCCGCCGCTGTTGGATGAAGAGCCATTGTTGCATCAAAGTCCTCCTTTACGGCTTTCATTCTTATCGCAATCGCAACTGCCTGGATGATCTCCGCCGCGCCTGATCCGACAATATGGCAGCCGACAACCCTCCCGGAATCTGCATCTACGACGAGCTTCATCATCATTCGTTCGGAGCTGTGGGAGAGGGCGACCTTCATGGGCCGAAAATCCGTTTTGTAGATGTCCACCCTTTCAAACAGGGCACAGGCTTGTGCCTCTGATAGCCCAACGGATCCGACTTCCGGACGCGAGAAAACCGCAGTCGGGATATCCGCATAGTCGACCTGCGTGGGACGCTCGCCAAATACCGAATCTGCAAAGGCCTGGCCCTCGCGCACCGCTACAGGGGTAAGGTTTACGCGGTTTGTCACGTCGCCGACCGCGTAGATATGGGGCACATTGGTCTGCGAGTTCTCGTTGACCGCGACGCCGCCGCTGTCAGGGCTTAGCGCAACGCCAGAATTCTGGAGATTTAGGTCCTGCGTGTTGGGCTTTCGTCCAATCGCAAACATGACTTGGTCTGCGACGAGCTGTTCAGCGTTTGAAAGACTAGCTTTCAATAGCCCGCTGCTTTCGTCAATCCTGTCAACCCTGTTGATCCAGCAGGAAGTGACGACCAGAATTCCCTGCTCCTCCAGAGCACGACGAACATGTGCCCTTACGTCTTCATCAAAACCGCGCAGGATGTTGTCGCTGCGACAAACCAAGGTCACTTTCGAACCGAGACCGGCGAATATGCATGCGAACTCAACCGCAATGTAGCCCCCTCCTTGAATTAGGATCCGCTGCGGCAGTTCACGAAGCTCAAAGACCTTGTCGGACGAGATGACATGCTCGATGCCAGGTATTGCCTCCCCGTGGTTCGGCGTGCTGCCAGTGGCAATAAGTATATTTCGAGCGCGCACCGTCTCCCCATTGGCAAGACGCAAGGTGCGTGCGTCTTGGAACGTTGCGCGCTCTTTCACTAGGCGCGCTCCCGAACGTTCGATCGTCGACGTATATGCCATCTCGAGACGGGCGACTTCCCTGTTTCTGTTTGCCGTCAATACTCCCCAATCGAATTTTGCTGGGGGGACCGACCATCCGAAGCCAGCCGCGTTCCCGATCTCTTTCTGGAGATCTGAAGCGTAGACCATAAGCTTTTTTGGTACGCAGCCACGGATAACGCAGGTGCCGCCGACCCGATCTCCTTCAGCAACGATGACCTTGGCTCCATAGCTAGCAGCGACCCGTGCGGCGCGGACCCCGCCTGAACCACCACCAATTACTGCCAAGTCAACATCAAAATCGGCCATCGTACCCTGCGAGTTCAAAAAATTTGCGAAAACAGCCTGGGCGCTTTTCGCACCGCTACAGCGTTCCTCGGACGATAAACGGAGGCTTTCAGGAGGAGGGCGCGTGGCGCCCGTGCGCAAGCATCTCCCCAGCGATCGGGTGATCACGCGAAACGCTTTCGCCGTGAATGAGTTCGTCAGCGATTTTTTCGGCGATCGCCATAATCGGCAAGTTCGTATTGCCGCTTAGAAGCGTTGGCATCACCGAACCGTCGATCACCCGTACACCATCAACACCGCGGACTTTCATGCTCGGGTCCACGACCGATGCATCGTCAGCGCCCATGCGACAGGTCCCTACGGGGTGATACACCGTCTCGGCCCGCGCTCGCAGGAAAGCCTCCTGCTCGGAGAGATTGCCGAACACTTCCGCATCCAACGGACGTTTTATGAAGTTCTTGAGTGGTCCGCGCATCATCATATCGCACATATCGCGCGTGCCATCTCTCAGGCTCTCGAGGTCTGCACGTTCGGAAGCAAGACGCGGGTCGATCGCCGGTGGAACGGCGGGGTCTCCGCTTCGCAATCTTAC
>JBATLL010000025.1:0-11130 GCA_049289295.1 Rhizobiaceae bacterium | reverse complement strand
GTCCAGCGCAACCTGGCGTGGATGGAGGGGCGGGGGCTGGTCCGCGAGGTGACGGGGCAGGGGCGGTATCGGATGTGGCGGGCCACGAACTGACCGCGCAGATCGGGTCGTCAGCCGTCGGGGAAGAGGATTGTCTCGACGTCCATTGCACCATTCAGGATGTGCAGAACCGTGATCTGGTCAGCGCCAGCTCGGTAGAAGATCAAATACCGGCCATACACCCTGCGACGGATGCCGTGATGTTCGTAACGAGGCGCCACGGGCCAAGCTTGTGGCATTTCGGCTATGTCGAGACATAGCTGGTAGAGTTCGTGCACGAAGCTCAGCGCCCGTGCCGGATTACCGCGGGCAATATAGTCACCGATCGACTCAAGATCCGCCTCGGCCGTGATCAGGACCTTCATTTCGTGGGCCGACCCGCACCATCCTACTTGCGTTCGAGGCGCGCGACGACATCAGCCAGCGGCTTGGTCCGTTTTGCATCTTCATCATCGATGCCTCGCGCCAAAGCCTGATCGAGCACGGTCAGTCGAGCCTCGCGTTCCTGAATCAGGCGGATCCCTTCCCGAAGAACCTCGCTCTTCGAATTGTACCGGCCGTGTCCACCTTGCGTTTTCTCCCCCCACGTGAAGATCTTGCCTCCGTTGGCACCTGCTCCATACCCATTTCGACGCGCAGCGCCATCGAGGCGATGCCCGAAGATGTGTTCGTGGTCGCAGATGCCATGGGTGTAACCCAAGCCGGCATTTTTGGCGATGTCCTGGCCGCGCGCTTGGTCAAACGCCGGGTAGCCGGTGCGTGACATCTCTGGCGTCCGGGCTACCAGCTTGCCCATCTGGTGCGCGGGTGTTGCTGCGCCGCCTTCGGTCGCCAGTCTTACATTTGTGAACTGGCAGGAGCCGGTTGCCTGCGGCGGCGTTGCGATCTTTCCCAGCGATGTCATTGTTGCAGACGACGACGGGGCAGTAGTCATCCCGGCTCACTTGCTGGCAGCAACTGTGGACGAAGCACTTGAGCAAGAACGGATTGATAGTTGGGTCTTGTCGGAAGTGGAGCGCGGGGTCCCTCTGCCGAGCCTCTATCCGATGAACCCCGAAACGCGGGCGCGATATGGGTCCCGTCCTCGATAGACTAGGTTCTGCTTGATGCCCGTCTCACGGATGCCGGCGGAGTGCTTGGCGTCGTCGCTTGCGCCGGGGGCCACCTTGCGGACGTTGAGCGAGATGAGACGGATGTCTGAGGTGCCCTCAGACGCACTTGCTCCAGCGAGTGTGGACTTCTTCGCAGTGAGTGGCTTCGGTCGGGTCTTGGCCATCGTTCAGGCTCCAAGTTACACTGCACTTGGATGAGGCTCTCTCGAACCTTTCAAGCCCGACACCCGGGCTTCCCTTTCTTTGATTCTTTCAGTTCACATCTGTTCGCCAACCAACATTGCGAAACAAAGATGGTCGGAATTAAATCAAACATTGAGCGCAAACTGAGCGAATCGCAGGCGGAGGTACGTGCTACCGACTTGCACTTGGGTTTCAGGATGCACGCCAACCTCTTTCTTAGCGATGTAATCGGGAAATCAACACAAGACCGACAATCTGTCACCTCAACGAGCATCTCATCCAAGCTGGCGTGTACTACCCCTCAATGCCCTCGCCCTAACGGAGCGAACCTATTCAGGCAGGCAGCCTGCCGGTCGGCGTCGCCTTTCCTCCCCCAGTTCCCGTCAATCCGACGACGAACGGGTCAAGCTGACGTGAAACTCTCTTTCTGACAGCTGCTAGCCTGCTGCTGTGACGGCACCGGGGCAATTCCGGCACCGCAACAGGAGATGTTAGATGCTGGACGATACCGGGCTGCCCACATGGCCACATAAATCCCAACTCAAGGCATACCTCGACGAGGTGATCGCTTTTATCGGGGAGAGCCCGCTGGACGACGCCCTCGAGGCTCGCCTGAATGCAGAGTTCGGGCCCGCCTCCGTGGCCTTCCGCGAAATGACCCGCCTTCTGCGGATCGGAATCAACGAGGGCTGGGCCTGTTACAATGTAATCGACGGCGACAATTACCGGCGCGGCCGGCTGGCGAACAGCCACGAGGGCACGCATGAATTCGCCATCGAAAGCGCGCGGCTGAAAGACGTCAAGGGCAACTACCACACGCACATGCTCGCACAGGATGTTGTCCTCGGCCGCCACAACCAATCGGTCCGGATAGATCCGAAGACTGACAGGCCGGTTCGCGAAGGACGCCGGAACATTGTAGCGATTGCGCTCAAAGCTGATCAGACAAGTGGGCGATACGCGCTTGCTCAACTCGACGAAGCCGTCAAAAGCCACGGGTAATGGCATCAGCGATGCCTGTTCATCGGCCCAGACATCGGCGATCGTGCCGGGCTGTTTGCCATGTGGGGTTTGCCGCCACAACTCGAGGCAGCGCTCTTCCAGCCAAGCATTGAGCGCAGCGAGGTCTGGAAAGTCCGGCATCTTTTGCAACATCTGGTGACGGGAGTCGCGGACGTTCTTCTCAACCTGACCTTTCTCCCAGTCCGCTGCAGGATTGCAGAACTCTGGCTCATAGACGTAGTGGTTCGTCATGGCGAGAAAGCGCATGTTGACCTGCCGTTCCTTGCCCCGGCCGACGCGATCAACCGCCGTGCGCATATTGTCGTAAATCCCCCGCGCAGGCACACCTCCAAAGACCCGGAATGCTTGCCAGTGGGCATCGAACAGCATTTCATGGGTCTGCAGCGGATAGGCGCGCAGCAAGAAGGCACGGCTGTGCGACAGCTTGATATGCGCCATCTGCAGCTTCATGCGCTCGCCGCCCAGCACCGCAAAGTCCTCGCTCCAGTCGAACTGGAAGGCATCGCCGGGATCAAAATGCAACGGCACAAAGGTCCCGCGCCCCGTCGTCTGCTGTTCGCGCTGCCGATCTGCCTTCCACCGTCGCGCAAAAAACGGCCACACGGGCATAAGAACCGGTGCAGCCAAGCACCACCAGATCGGCATGCAACTGCTTCACTGTTCGCTTCTGTTTGCGCGACTTCTCGGCCTCGGTCTTCAGCCAGCCTGCAAGCTTCTCGGCAAAGGGATCAATCTTGCTTTGCCGCTCGGGCGTCGCGAATTTTGGCTCGATGGTGTTCGCCGCCAGATGCTTGGTCACGGTGTTCCGTGACACGCCCGTCAGCCGTGCAATCTCGCGGATCGACCGCTTCTGCCGCAAATGCATACGTCGAATGATATTCAATAGTCCCATGTGGATCACTCCGTTGCCCCCTCCGCTCACCGCTTCAGGGAAAGGTTCACATGGCTCAGTTCTCAGTGAAAATTATGCGCCTAACCGGCTCAGTTCTGGGTGAAAATCAACACCATGGCCGCAAGACCTTCATCCTTGAAACCCTCGGTCCCCAGTGCATTCTGCCCGAAGGGCACGGCGAGGTCCACGGGCAGAACCGTCGCACCCATCTTGGCGAGGATCGCCCTGAGGTGCCCTATCGCCCGCAAGCCGCCGAAGGGGCTGATGGAGGTACTGACGATCAGAACAAACTTGCCCTGAAACGGCTCCAGTGGCGGTTGCCCGTCCACCGGGCGCGAACACCAGTCGAGCGCGTTCTTCAGGAGCGCCGTGACCGATCCGTTATGCTCGGGGCTGGCGATCAGAAGGCAGGCGTGCCCTCTGATCGTTGCGCGCGGATCAGAAATCGCCGCGTGCACATCGTTACGTTCCTCGAGATCGCCGTCGTAGATGGGAAGGGCGTAGTCGCGCAGCGAGATCCGCGTCATGGGAGTGCCCTGTCGCTCTGCCTCTGCCGCGATGATGCCGAGCAGGGTGGCATTCAGTGAGCCTTTCCGCTCGCTGCCGGAGAAGGCCAGGATGCCGGTCGGGGCGGGCGATGATGCTTCAGTGGTCATGGTGGTATTCGATCGCCCCCTTGGGCAGCAGGAAAATGAAGGTGCAGAGCCCGCCCGCGACGGTGGGATAGTGACTTGTCCCCGGCGCGAAGACCTTCCAGCCTTCGCCGGTGCCGCAGAAGGTGGCGGTGGGATCGACCGGCTGGATCATGTTGATTTCGCCGAGGGTGGCCCAAGCGGTGACTGATCTGATCGAGCAAGGCGCCCCGGCTTTTGAAGCTGCCATCCCGATGCTGTCGCAACTGCTGAAGGCTGAATTGGCCGAACGCGAGGTGCGCTCCATCGCCTATCATGGCGTCTGTTGGGAGTGGGCAAAACATGGGGGTGTCTGTGTATGTTGGTGGTTCAATGAAAGGGGAGCTTCCATGGAAGTACGCATCATTGTTGAAAAGACATTTGAGAATGGAACGACTAAGACGCGGCGTCTTGGTTGCTTGTCCCGCCAGTTTCGGCACACGCAGCCTGAGGGGTTCGGGCTATTGCTCGAAGATGCGAAAACGATCCTGGGGCAATTGCAAAATGCTATCTGGCTCGACCAGATCGAGGAAGTTTCCGAAGCCAGCAGGGTATGTCCTGACTGTGACAGGGTCCGAGCCATACATGATTATCGGTCGAGAGTGTCGCGACGCGCTCTTCGGCAGGTTCCAGGTCGAGGCGCCGCGCATTCGCCGCCGCGCCTGCAATGCCAGATCTGGCGCCTTCCTAGGCGGGTCGCTTTCGCCTCTCGCTCATTTTTTCCGGACCGGTCGACCCCGGAACTGCAACGCCTTCAGGCTGAACTCGGGGCGCGATATTCCTTTCGGGAAGCGTCCCGAATCCTGGAAACCTTCCTGCTTTGCGCGAAGCAGTTGAATACATCGGTGTGGAACTGTCTCAGCAAAGTCACCAGGGACATTGACGACATCGAGCAGACTGAGCCGGTGGTTGTGGCGGCCGCCGAACATGCGCCAGCGTTGACGGGCTTCCTGGACGGTGCGCCTATCCGCTGCAGGCCGGAATACCAGAAGCGACACCTCGATGTTGTGGTGGGTAAGATCGAAAGCCACGACAAGTGCCGTCGCTTCGGCCTTGTTCAACAGGCCGTGTTGTCACCTGCCAGCCAGCTTCGCCAGGACTTGAGGGCTTTCGGTTGGGATCACAGATAAACCGTCACGGTGATATCGGACGGGGAACTAGCTCTGCCAAATCTTGTACGCAACGCCGTCGGTTGAAAGATCCGCCACATCCTCGACTGATGGCACATTTCGAAGCGCATTCAGCATCTCGAGAACGCGGTAAAGGGCCTTCTGCAAGACCGAAATTTCTCTGGTGTTTCCGTGCTGTTCAAACGTCCGGCCGAAACGCTGCGATGGTACCTCTGGCATGGACAAATCCAAACGGCCACGACCAGTCTGCAATGTTTGATGATCGATTGCGCGCGGCTGACTGCAGATGATCGCGTGGTGGCTGAAGCCGCCGGGCGGGTGCAAGCCCGGTGCCGAGACCTTTATTCATACCTTGCGAACAACATGGACAATCTGACCAATTACGGTCAACGACATCAAAGAGGTCTTCCGATCTCTTCGTCCCGGGCAGAGGGTTGAGTAGACGACATTGGCAACACCCGCATGGGAAAGCGCCGCCGAATGAGATGGTCGCCCAAGGGAGCCCACCGCGTAGCCGTTGTCCGTGCCGCCGTTCTCGACGGTCGGCTAACCGACGTGTACCAAAGAGGACCTCATGACCCCCAAGTTTTCACCACTCCCGAATCATCCCGAAGTGGAGGTGATCAACAGGGATCTTAGCGGGCTTTATGCTCCGGCTGTCCGTCAAGGCGCGCCACAGGCGGTACAGGTTGCGGATCGGTTCCATATCGTTCGGAACCTTCGCATGGTGATCAAAGAGCAGATGAATCTGCAAGGTCGTGCAACCGGCAGGCTGTTGTTTTCTGACGCGGATAACAACAGCACAGCCAGTCATCTCCTGCGGTCCCGTCTTGCACACCGGAAATTTCGAGAAGAGATATGCACGACCATCCACGCCCTTCGACGGCAGGTCTTTCCTGCAGTGAGATCCAGAGACGAACCGGGTTCCCGCGTCGTAGCGTTGCAAAGTGGTTGGAGTTCGAGACGCCACCAGACCGCGGGCGGGCAGCGCTGAAGCCGACATCCCCGTGGTACCTTGAAGAGGTCCTGAGCCAAAGTTGGAAAGACGGTATTCGCACCGGTAGTACCTCGTTCCAGTTGATAAGGGATCGCGGGCACGAGGGGAGCCTGACACATTTGCAGCGACTGTTGGCCGACTGGCGCAGACCTGAAAGGCAGGATCTCTGCGACCAAGACAAGATTTCGCCGAAGCTTGAGCCGGTCCGGGACCCTGAAACGGGCCACGCCATTTCCCGGTCATAGCGGCCGAGCTGTGCCTTAAACCCTAGGGAAAACTATCGCTAGGTCAAGTACAGAAGGTTGACGCCTTGAAAGAGGGTTCCCGCTGCCTTTGCAAGGATGAGAGCCCTCGCCATGCGGCTCAACGGCATTCTGCGCGCTGGCCGGGAAAATCCTTTGCAAGCCTGAATCGACGATGCAATCGATACCAACATGGCCCCATCAGGTGCTTTGCCCGAAAACTCCACCTACTGCTTGACAGGATCGACATTCTCGCACATAAACAAACAATCGTTTGCTTTTTAAAAGGCCTGCAATGCCTGTCCGTGCCAAACTCAAACCTCAATTGAACAATCGCCGGGATCTCGTTCTTGAGATCGCGGCAGGATTTTTTGTCCGCAAGGGCTTCAATGGCACTTCTATCCGCGACATCGCCAGTGCGGCAGAAATGCTGCCGGGGTCGCTGTATTACCATTTCCCGTCCAAGGAGGCTCTGTTGGTCGCTGTATTCGAGGAGGGCGTGACGCGAATAAGCGCGGCGGTAGACACAGCGCTAGCAGGCTGTCCGCGAGATGCATGGGATCGGTTACAAGCAGCATGCCAAGCGCATCTCTCCGCGCTGCTCGAAGGCAATGATTTCGCCCATGTGATTGTGCGCGTCATACCGCAAGACGCACCTGGGGCCGCAGATGAGCTGGTCAAGTTGCGCAACGCGTATGAAACCAAATTCACAGCTCTGGTAGAGGCATTGCCGATGTCGGAGGATGCCAATCCAAGCCTCCTTCGGCTTATGCTGATCGGGGCCCTGAATCATGTGCCGCTCTGGTACAGGGAGGGGGGCGAGACCCCTGCCAGCCTAGCGCGGCAGTTTATCGCCAGCCTGCGTTTCGCGCAGGATTGCAGTGGTTCACGCAAGGAGGAAACATGACCCTGACAGCAACAATCCCGGCGCGTGTGCTGGTGACGAAAATCGGCCTCGACGGCCACGACCGCGGGAGCCGCATCGTCGCCGCCTACCTGCGCGATGCAGGGATGGAGGTGATCTATACCGAACCCTGGCAGAAGATCGAGTCGGTCGTGGCGCTGGCGCTGCAGGAGGACGTGGATGTGATCGGAATCAGCTCTCTGGCGACAGATCATCTGTTGGTGCCGAAACTGATGACGGCGCTCGATGGCGCAGGTCTGGGCCATATTCGCGTTATAGTTGGCGGTATCGTTCCGGATGACGAGGAGGCGATTCTTTTGAAATCCGGCGTTTCGCGTGTGTTCCATCCCGGCGCGGATCGGGACGACATAGTTGAAGTGGTGGCGCGGCTGGCAAAGGATGCCAGTGCAGATCGCCCTGACGGTTGAGGAAAGGGTCTGACGTATGAACAAGATAGACACTAAGGTGATTGACGATAAGGTTGACCATGATGCCCCGGCGGAAGAGTGGCGGCGCGGTTACGAGGCACAGGTCAGCCCGATCAAGGTTGTCAGAAACCGGTCCGGGCTGGAAATCCGACCGCTCTACTGGCCCGAGGCTGGGACAAACCCGGAGTTCGACCAGAAGCTTGGCTTTCCAGGATCGGTGCCAATGACCCGCGGGATCTATCCGTCGATGCATCGGGGCCGTACTTGGACGCAACGCCAGCTTATCGGCTTGGGCAGGCCCGAGGATTTCAACGGGCGGATCAAGAGGATTCTGAAATCCGGCGCCTCTGCACTGAGCATCATTCCCTGCAACTCGGTCTATCGTGGAATAGACGCCGACGAGGTGGAGCCAGAGCTGCTGGGCACCTGCGGCACGATTATCAATACCGAGAAGGATATGGACATCTGTCTGACCGACATACCCATAGGCGAAATTTCCATCGGATTGAACGATCCCAATCCCTTCACCATGCTGGCCCAACTTCTGGTGGTGGCAGAAGCGCGCGGTGTTTCGTGGGATAGGATAACCGGCACGTCGAACCAAAGCGACTATATTTCTCATTTCGTTGCCAATCATATGTTCTATCGCCTGTCTTTGACCGGCGCGCGCCGGGTTCAACTCGATGCGATTGAGTGGCTGGCCGAAAATGTCCCGAATTGGAACCCGCTGTCGGTCGTAGGTCAGCACATGCAGCAGGCAGGTGCTACACCGGCGCAGGCGATGGGACTGACACTGGCCTCGGCGATCCAGTATGCCGAGGATTGCAAGGCGCGCGGGCTGGACCCCAACAGATTTCTTGAACGATTTACCTTCTTTTTTGATATTTCCATAAGCTTTTTCGAGGAAGTCGCCAAGTTCCGCGCAGGGCGGCGCATCTGGGCGCGGCTGGTCGAGGAACGTTTCGGGGCAACCAACCCGCGCGCCAAACGGTTCAAATTCCATGCCCAAACCTCTGGTGTCGATTTGACGCGTCAGCAGCCGCTGAACAATATCGCGCGGGTCACCGTGCAGGCGATGGCCGGGATCCTGGGCGGGCTGCAATCGCTTCATACTGATGGGTATGACGAGGTGTTCACGACTCCGACCGAGGGTCCGGCAAAGGTGGCCATTGCGACGCAAAACATCCTCAAGCACGAAGCCGGGCTGTGCGATGTCATAGACCCGCTGGGCGGCTCCTATTATGTCGAGACCCTGACCGATCAGATGGAAGCCCAAATCCTGTGTGTAATCCGGGAGATCGACGATCAGGGCGGTATGTTCAAAGCGGTCGAATCCGGTTTCGTCCAGAAAGCTATCGGAGAAAGCGCTGCACATTTCCAGGAGGCGGTCGATACAGGCGAGCAAATCATCGTGGGCGTCAACGCCTATGAGGATGAGGGTGACGGCACCGCGCATCCGGCCATTGACCGGCCCGATCCCGCTTGGATACAAAAGCAGATCGACAGCCTTGCCGTCTACAAGAAGACCCGCGATCAGGCGAGGGTGGACACGGCGCTGGAGGCATTGCGCACGGCGGCCCGTTCCGAAAACGACAACACCTATGGTTCTCTCGTGGATTCCACCCGTGCGGGCGCAACCCAAGGCGAAATCATTGCCGTTCTGCGCGACGAACTGGGCTTTGGCCGACCTCTTGTCGTGGCCTGACCTGATGGATCGCACTGTATCCGATACGCCACGGCTGGCGGCGCGCCTGATCGACGGAGAACCTGCAGCGCTAGCGCGCGCAATCAGTTTGGTCGAAAGTGACACGCCGTCGGCTATCGACATTCTGCGCGCGATCCGGCCGCATCTGGGTCAGGCGATCGTGGTCGGGTTCACCGGCCCGCCGGGAGTGGGCAAATCGACGCTGGTCAATACCTATATCGCCGAACTGCGCAAACGCGGCAAATCCGTCGGCGTGGTTGCGGTCGATCCATCAAGCCCAATTAGCGGCGGCGCGGTGCTGGGCGACAGGATCCGCATGGCTGAACACACGCTGGATCAGGGTGTGTTCATCCGTTCCCTCGCCTCACGGGGAGCGTTGGGCGGATTGTCGGCCGCGGCGGCACAGGTGGCCGATCTGATGGACGCGGCGGGGCGGGAAGTGGTGATACTGGAAACCGTCGGCACTGGTCAATCCGAAGTCGAAATGGCGATGATCGCCGATGTCCGGGTGGTTGTATCCGCGCCGGGGTTGGGTGACGATGTGCAGGCAATAAAGGCGGGCATTCTCGAAATCGCTGACATTCTGGTGGTCAACAAGGCCGATCAGCCTTTGGCCTCGCAAACCCGCCAGCAATTGAAGGCGATGCTTGGCTTGCGCGATCCCATCGGGCGTTCGGTGCCGGTTCTGTGCACCGATTCCATCAACCGGACTGGCATTGGCGACCTTGCCGACGCAGTGGATACCGTCGCCGGTCGGGTCAAACAGCCCGAAAACCGCTCTGCTGTGGCCGGGCGAACGCGTCACCTGTTGGCGCGGGCGGTGGCCAAGGCGGTTGAGACCCATGTCATGCAAAGCCGCACGCAGGCGATCGCAGCGATCGTTCAGGGAATTCAGGAGGCACGGCTTAGCCTTTCAGAGGGCGCGAGGCAGGTTCTTAACAACTTTGGAGGAGAGGGTCCCGATGGCTGACGGATTGGTCACACCACCCACCGATCTCGGCAGGGAGTTTGCCCACCGCGATGGATTCATGCGGCACCTGGGCATCAAGTTACATGACGTCAGTTCCGGAACTTCGGAGCTGCGCATGGCGGTGCAGTCCTGCCACATCAATTTCAACGGGACCTGTCATGGCGGCGCGCTTTACTCCTTGGCAGACAGCGCCTTCGGCTTTGCGTCAAACAGCCACGGAATTCTCGCAGCCGGGATCGACACGCATATGACATACCATGTTGGCGTATCGGAAGGTGAGGTGTTGGTGGCGAAGGCGCGTGAAATATCACGGTCGCGCAGGATTGCCGTGTATCAGGTTGAAATCCTGAACGCCGCAGGCACCCTGGTTGCCGGGTTCACCGGAACCGTATTCATAACGACAAAGCCGAATAATGTCTAAGACACGTGGCACTTTGACACCCATCCTGCGAGGGAGAGATGATGGACAGTCAAACGGAACAATCTGAATTAGACTCCGTTCCGGCGCTCTTGCAACGAAACGCCACACGGTTTGGCGATAAACCCGCCTACCGGGAAAAGGAATACGGTATTTGGCACTGCTGGAGCTAGGGTCTTCTGTGGTTGCCGCCCATAGTTCAAGAAGTTTTTGACGCTGTTGGCGAGTGATCGAGTGCGGTCTTCTGTTAGGCCTCGTGATGCGGCATTTCCAGAAGCCGCGGGCCGGGTGTCAACGGCAGAGTAAAAGTGAGCCAAAGGGCAGCGCAAAATGTTGCCACTTTGGGGTTGGGATAATCAGCTTCGAGAGGAGCGCCAGCATCCGGGCGGCCGCGCATGTCATATAGCTAGCGGTTG
>JBATLL010000024.1:0-1555 GCA_049289295.1 Rhizobiaceae bacterium | reverse complement strand
GGGCGCCTTCACCACGAAGATATTGACGGCTTCGCCGGTCTTGGCGTCTGGGACGCCGATGCAGGCGCATTCGGCGACGCCCGGGAAGGACTGGACGACAGCCTCGATATCGTTGGGAAAGACATTGAAGCCGGAAACGATGATCATATCCTTCTTGCGATCGACGATTTTGAAATAGCCATCTTCGTTCACGACGGCGATATCGCCCGTCTTGAAATAGCCGTCCGGCCAGAACACGCTGTCATTGTCCTGCAGGCGGCCCCAATAGCCGGCCATGACCTGCGGTCCCTTCACGCAGAATTCGCCGGGTTGGCCAAGCGGCACTTCAACGCCATTGTCGTCGCGCAGGGAGACTTCGGTCGAGGGCATGGGAATGCCGACCGTTTCGGTGAAATCATCGAGATGCGGCGGATTGAAGGTGACGATCGGCGAGGTTTCGGACAGGCCGAACCCCTCCTTGATATGGTGTCCGGTGATCGATTTCCACTTATCGGACGTCGCCTTGAACACGGCGGCGCCGCCGCCGAGAGCAGCGAGATAATTAGAGAAGTCGACCTTCGGGAATTCCGGATGCAGCGCCAGCCCGGCGAACAATGTGTTGACGCCGGTGATGATGCTGAATTTGCTGTCCTTCAATATTTTGACGAAGCTATCCATGTTGCGCGGATCGGCGATCAGGATATTGGTCGCGCCGGCCGCAAAATACGACAGGCAATTCACCATCAGCGCGAACACGTGATAGAGCGGGATCGCGGTGATGACGATTTCCTGGCCCGGACGGAAGAGCTGCGGCGCAAAGGCGTTGATCTGCAGAATATTGGCGACGAGATTGCCATGCGAGAGCATTGCGCCCTTCGAGACGCCGGTCGTGCCGCCCGTATATTGCAGAAAGAGCAGATCGGCCTGCGTGAGTTGGACGGGACGGAAATCGGCCGCCGCGCTTTCGGCGA
This sequence comes from Rhizobiaceae bacterium, assembly GCA_049289295.1. Classification (GTDB taxonomy): domain Bacteria; phylum Pseudomonadota; class Alphaproteobacteria; order Rhizobiales; family Rhizobiaceae; genus BOKV01. The sequence continues at coordinate 605 of JBATLL010000024.1, read as the reverse complement.
CCGCATCGGCCAAGCGCGTATAGGATTTCAGATCGGCTGAGACCGGCGGGCTCGGCAAAGCGACATGTCCGAAATCGCCGATGTCCGCGACAATCACGTTGCGGACGCTGGTCTTGCTCTGAATGGCCGCCAGAGTGGGCGTCGAGCCGGAAAAGATGATGATGGTCTCGACTCCGGCGTCGTTGAGCTGATGCTCGAGTTCGCGCGGCGTATAGAGCGGGTTGACGTTCACCTGTACGCCGCCGGCGCGCAGGATGCCGAACATGGCGACGGGAAAAGCCAGAATATTCGGCGCCATGAGAGCGATGCGGTCGCCCTTCTTCACGCCGAGCTTGGTCTGAAGATAGGCGGCGAATTGCGCCGACAGCCGGTCGACGTCGGCATAGGTCAAGCTGTTCATGAACGAAACATAGGCGGTGCGGTCCGCATATGTTTTCATGGCGCTTTCGAGCATCGACACCACCGATGCGGTTTTCGTCAGGTCGATTTCAGCTGGAATTTTGTCGCCATAAATCTTGCGCCAGATGCGGTCCACGTGCGTCCTCCCGGTCAGCTGGCGCGTGTCGCGCGCCATTCTCGCACTATTGCGGCGACCGGGACCAACC
>JBATLL010000023.1:0-2264 GCA_049289295.1 Rhizobiaceae bacterium | reverse complement strand
ATCTACTCCAGTTGGGGCGCCGCGAGCGCACTGGGTGTCGCACTCGTAGTTATGACGGCCGTCTTGCTGGCACTTGCCTACTGGTTGTCGAAACGTAACGGGGGGAGTCTCAGATGAGAAACTGGCTGATGCGCTCAGCTACTCCGACCCAGATTACGAATCTTGGTCGCCTGTGGCTTTATGTTTTCGGCGTGGTGGCGCTCCTATTCCTGGTGATTCCGACACTGATCGTCATCCCGATGTCCTTCTCGGCGTCGCAGTATCTCGAGTTCCCGCCGAGGGAGTTTTCGCTGCGATGGTACGAGAACTACTTCGGGTCGGCAGAGTGGATGCGCGCGACGACCGTTTCGGTTCGAGCCGCGCTCCTCTCATCCTTCCTCGCGACGGTGATCGGTACGGCGGCGGCCTATGGCATCAGGGTGGGCAGCGCACGGCTTGCGGTCCCCTTGACCGGCCTCTTCATCCTTCCAATGGCAGTCCCGAGCATTCTGATTGCCATTGGATCGCTGTTCGTGTTCGCCCCGCTGGGGCTCGTCAACACGACGGAGGGCCTGGTCGTCGCCCATACCATGCTCGCCCTGCCGTTCGTCGTGATCGTGATCACATCCGGCCTGCTGTCGTATGACATGAATCAGGAGATGGTTGCGCGAAGTCTCGGTGCGACGCGAGCCAGGGCGTTCTTTACGGTGACGCTCCCTCAGATCAAATTTTCTGTCATCACATCGGCGCTCTTTGCTTTCTATGTCTCGTTCGATGAGGTCATCGTTGCGATCTTTATTTCAGCCGGAACCGGCGGAACGTTAAACCGCAAGATGTTCAACGCACTCCGTGACCAGGTCGATCCTACGATCGCTGCTATTTCGACGTGCTTGGTCGCCGTCGCAATAACCCTGCTCGTGCTGGCTCAAATTTTCAGGCCGAAAGCCAGCGAAGCATAGATCGCGTTCAGCAAGTTAACCGAAATGGATGGCCGTGGCTGCTCAATGTACCGGAGGATGAGGCAGAAACATGCGCGCTGTTAAATTGGCGGAATGGGTGGTGTCAATTGCTGACGCTCCAACCGAGGTGAAGCGGTCGGCGGTGCTGGTGGTTCTGGACGCATTGGCGTGTTCGCTGGCAGGTTTGAAATTGGAGGGCCCGGCCGCAGCGAGGGCCGTCACCAGGGAGCTGTGGGGAGCCGGTCCTTCTTCCGTTTGGTTTACCGGAGAGAAGACATCTCCTCACGGAGCAGCATTTGCGAATTCCATGGCCGTCTCCATTCTCGACTACGATGACGGTCATCGCATGGCGGAAGGCCATCTTGGGGCGGCAATGGTGCCAGCCGTCTTGGCAGAAGCCGAGGTCATCAGGGCGAATGCCAAACGTGTCCTGACCGCCATCGCGATTGGTTACGAGGTGGCCACACGCATTGCGAAGTCTCGTGATCCTGAGACGGTCTTGACTGGCGCATCGGGCCGTTGGTGCGGACAGGGCGTAGCCGCAGCCATCGGCTGGCTGAGGCAGGACGACGCGATAACCATCGCTCACGCGATGTCGCTCGCCGACACGATTGCTCCTTATGCCATGGCGACGGAGGACACGCAGGTTGGAAACCATGTGAAAGAGGCCATTCCGGATGGAACGAAGAACGGGCTGGAAAAGCTCGCCGCCGCCAGGAAGGGCATGCTAGGTCCCATCGACTTTCTGGATCGTGAACGGTTCGACAGTAGCGTATTGACGCGAGACCTCGCGGATGGGTGGTACATCGAGACGACCTACTTCAAACCCTACAGCTGCTGCAGGTGGATTCACGCACCGATAGATGCTGTTCTACAGCAACGGGACAGCGTGATGGATTGGGACGCAGTCAAGGAAATCGTTGTCGGAACGTTCGAACGCACACTCACGCTCAACAATCAGAAGAAGCCAAGCACGCTTCAGTCTGCACAGTACAGCGTACCCTTCTGTGTGGCGTCGGCAGCGCTCTATGGCGCCGGATGCCTCCAGCCGATAACGCCCGGGCTCCTCGGCGATGCCAAAGTGCTCGCGCTCGCCGAAAAGGTTGTCGTCAAGGTCGATGAGGATCTGGAATCGGTTTATCCTGACGAAACATCCGGCCGGGTCAGCATTGTCATGTCCGATCACGCTTCCCCTGAACCTGTCTATGTCGAGATAGCAAAGGGCGACTCGCGCAACCCGATGAGCTACGATGAGCGTCTTCGCAAGCTGCGAAAGTGCGGTGCAGAAGTATTGGATGAGCGTGGATTGTCGCGCCTTGAGGAGGC
>JBATLL010000022.1:0-10877 GCA_049289295.1 Rhizobiaceae bacterium | reverse complement strand
GGATCAGGACATGAATCGCAAAAGGGATCGGGCGGCCGGTTGGCCGCCCGAAACTGTTGTCACTTCAGCATTTCCGCCAGCGCGGCATTGTTTGCAATGTCTGCCTCGATCTGCTTGGTGGAAGCTGCTGCGTCCTTCCAGTAGATCTGCGCGCCGGTTTCCTCGGCGAACTTTTTCGCCCGTTCGCTTTGCATCGTCTTCATGGCGACGGCAGCAATCTTGTCGCGCGCTTCCTGCGGCACGTCCTTGTGAACGAAAAGTCCGTTCCACAGCGAAATCTTCAGCGATGGATCGATTTCGCCGACCGTTGGTGCGTCAGGAACCAGGGAAATCCGTTCTTCCGTCACACTCGCCAGAACCGTGATCTTGTCGAGGCATGGCAGGACAAGCTGGATCGTGGTGTTCATGATATCGACATCGCCCGATGCAAGCGTGTTGCAGTCAAGCGCGTCGAACGCGGAATCCGAAGCAAAGGAGAAGCCCAGGTTCTTGGCGAACGCCATTGTCACCTTGGTCGGAATGAGCGGCGCACCGAAATGGCCGAGCACGACCTCGTTGGACTTGGCATAGTCGGCCAGTTCCTGTGCCGTCTTGTATGGCGCATCCTTCGAGGCAACGATCACGAAGGGATAGGTGAGGAAGATGCCGATAGGCTCGAACGGATTCGGGTTGAGTTCCTCGATGCCGACATTGGGTCCGACGACCGGAACGCCAATGACGAAGTTGCCGACGGTGTAGCCATCGGCTGGTGCCTTTGCCACTTCCGTTGCGCCGGGGAAGGGTCCTCCACCCCCACCTGGCTTGTTCACGACTGCGGCAGGCTGGCCATAGGCTGCCTGGAAATCCTCGGCAATCATCCGCAGCACAACGTCTTCAAGATCTCCTGGAGGCCATGGGTTGATGAACTCAACGGGTTTTTCAGGATACTCCGCCAGTGCTGGCGTGGTAAACGCCATGCCCGCGACAAGCGTGCTGGCGAAAGCAAACGTAATGGCTTTCTTCATCAGTCTCCTCCCAGTTCGGTTCATATATTGAACCATCGGTGGAATAAGTTTGCACGCTGTGCTATACTGAGTCAAACGGAAAGAACAGTCGGGCAAAACCCCGCGCTGAACAATGGATCGGAAGATAATGAGCACAGTCGACAAGGCATTGAATCTGCTTAATTATTTTACGCTCACCAATCCTGAATGGGGTCTGAGCGATCTCGCGCGCGCCGCCGCATTGGACAAGGCCACCATTCTCCGGCTTTTGCGGTCCATGGAGCGGCACGATCTCATCGAGCAGGATGCGCAATCGAAGAAATTCCGACTGGGCAAGGCGTTCCTGACCCTGGCCAGGGTGCGTGAACAGAGTTTTCCGCTTGCTACAATAGTGGTCAAATGGCTGGAACGTATCGCAGCTGAAACTGGCGAAACGGCCCATGTCTCGCTGGGGACCGAGCGGGCCATGACGACCATCGGAATTTCAGAGCCACAGCGCTCCGCCAGAGTGTCTGTTGATCCCTCGGAGCCCCTGCCTTTCCATGCCACCGCCTCCGGTATGGTCTTTCTCGCTTTCGGGCCGCCGCGGCTGCGTGAATCTATTCTGTCGGCAGGCAACCTGGAAAGGTTTACACCGATGACGGAGACCAGCGTCGAGGGGTTTCGCAACTTGCTTGTCGATGTCCGCAAGCGCGGCTTTGCCGTAAGCGACCAGGCCTTCGAAGCCGAGACTTTCGGAATTGCGGTTCCCTTCTTCGATTCCAGTGCTGCTGCCCTTGGCGCAATTGCTGTGGCCACGCCAATCATGCGCATGACGCGGGAACTCAAGCACAGGATCGAGGCCTGCCTGATGAAGACATCCCTTGAGATTGCCGCCAGCCTTGGCAGCAGCCTTCCGCAGGAATTCGAGGCCGTCGCGCGCAAGTATCAGTAAAAAGCCATGAGCGTTTGCCCGCCAGGATTTGGGAAGGGTAAAGTCGATCAAGGCCCGCCCAGGTTGCAATCTGGATTCCGCGCTCCCGTGAACACGCTCTGTTCACTCTCCAGCAGGCCAATCTGCCATTGCACCATTTGCCAATGTGTGTTGAGCTTAGCTGTTGTGGCTAACTATGCCGCGAAAATCTTGCACTGGAGGGTGCAGCTAAGGGAGAAAAATATGGAAAATTCGAAAAGCCAATCTTCGGTCACCACATCCCGGCGCAAATTTCTGAAAGGCGCGGGCGTTGCGACCGTGGCCAGTCTCGCCGCACCGGCCGTGGCCAGGGCAGAAGGCGTTGTCCTGAAGATGCAGGCAGCCTGGGGTGGTGGCATTTTTCTTGAAAATGCACAGTCCTATGTCAACCGCGTCAACTCGATGGCAGGCGGCGCGCTGAAGATTGACCTGCTTCCGGTCGATTCAGTCGTCAAGACAGCCCAGATGCAGGACGCCGTGCACCGTGGAGTTCTGGATGCGGCCCACTACGTTCCCGCATACTGGTATTCCAAGTCACCGGTTGCCTCGCTGTTTGGAACAGGCCCCTGCTTTGGCTGGTCATCCAACGAAGTGCTCGGCTGGGTGTATTATGGCGGTGGACAGGAACTGTTCGATGAACTGATGGCCAGCCTTGGCCTGAACGTTGTCTCCTTCTTCAACTCACCAATGCCGGCCCAGCCGCTTGGTTGGTTCGCCAAGGAAGTCAACACTGCCGCCGACGTGAAGGGCCTGAAATACCGCACGGTTGGCCTTGCCGCCGACGTCATGAGCGAAATGGGAATGTCCGTAGTTCAGCTTCCCGGTGGTGAAATCCAGCCGGCCATGAAGTCCGGTCTCATCGATGCCGCGGAGTTCAACAACCCGACATCCGACCGCGATTTCGGCATGCAGGACGTTGCCAAGATCTACAAGCTGGCCTCCTTCCACCAGAGCCAGGAATTCTTCGAGTGCACGTTCAACAAGAAGAAGTACGATGCGTTGGCGCCCGAACTTCAGGCGATCCTGAAATATGCGTCGGAAGCCGAAAGCTCCAACTTCTACTGGAACAACACCAAGCGTTATGCCGATGACCTGGTCAAGCTGACCACCGAACAGGGAGTCAAGGCAGAGCGTACAGCCGATGAGATCATGGCTGCCCAGCTCGATGCCTGGGACAAGGTCGTTGAGCGCATGTCCGCCGGTGACCCGTTCTTCGCCAAGGTGATCGACTCGCAGAAAGCCTATGCGAAAAACGTGATGGGCTATCTCAATCTCAACCAGCCCGACTACAAGCTGGCCTACAAGCACTACTTCGGCTGATCGACAGAACAGTTGCGCCGGGGATAATTCCCCGGCGCTTCACTTGCCGTTGGACCGGGAGGCAGTCTTCGGCAATCTGCATGGGTGATCGTCTCCTGGCCCTCAGGGCCCGGGCGTCACCGGAGGGGAAATCGTGGAAAAGTTTGTTCATGCCGTCGAGAATCTGAGCATCTGGATCGGCCGCGCCTTTGGCTGGTGCATCCTGATCCTCACTCTGTCTGTTTCCTATGAAGTCTTTGTCCGCTACGTGCTGAATGCACCCACTGTCTGGGCATTCGACATGATGATCCAGATGTATGGTGGCCTTCTGCTGATGGCGGGACCCTATGCGCTGGCACAGGACGCCCACGTCCGCGGCGATGTGCTTTACCGGTTGTTTCCGGTTCGCTGGCAGGCTCGGGTGGACTTCGTGCTGTACCTGCTCTTCTTCTTCCCCGGCATGATCGCCCTGTTCTGGTACGGATGGGAAATCGCGGCAGACAGCTGGCGTTACAAGGAAGTGAGCTGGAACAGTCCCGCGCGCATCCAGATCTACTTCTTCAAGACCCTCATTCCCCTGGTTGGCATACTCCTGATCCTGCAAGGTCTGGCCGAACTCGTGCGCTGCTGGAAGGCCATGCGCACCGGCGTCTGGATGGATCGGCTCGAGGATGTGCAGGAGACCGAAGACATGCTCATGCACATGGACGAAACCAAGATTCCACGCTGAAACAGTGTCGTTGATGCGACCTTTCAGTTTTTCCGTTCCCGCAAATCCTGCAACAGCGCCCGAGACCTGAAATGACCAATCCAGAAGTCGCCATCCTGATGCTGTGCCTGTTCATCTTTCTGGTGCTGCTGGGCTTTCCCATCGCCTTCACGCTGCTCGCCATGGGCGTTGGATTTGGTTACTACGCATACTATACGGGCGACGCCATCACATCGTTTGGCGACATTTTCACCAACAACATCTTTTATCTGCTCAACCAGAACACCTTCTCGGTAATGTCGAATGACACGCTTGTGGCGATTCCGCTGTTCCTGTTCATGGGATATGTGGTCGAGCGCGCCAACATCGTCGACCGGCTGTTCTATTCGCTCTACATGGCCGCGCGAAACCTGCCTGGTTCGCTTGCAATCGCCGCGCTGCTGACATGCGCCGTCTTCTCGACAGCGTCCGGGATTGTTGGCGCAGTCGTAACGCTGATGGGACTGCTGGCCTTCCCTGCCATGGCCAATGCAAATTACAACAAGAGCTTTGCGTCGGGCGTGATCTGCGCGGGCGGAACGCTCGGCATTCTCATTCCCCCCTCGATCATGTTGATCGTCTATGCGGCAATTGCTGAACTTTCACCGCTGCGCCTCTATGCGGCTGCAGTGTTCCCCGGCCTGATGCTGGCCGGTCTCTACATCGTCTATGTGATCGTGCGTGTCATGATCAATCCATCGATTGCGCCGAAACCCGAGCTCAAGGATGTCCCTCCCGCCAGCAAGGTCTATTTCGATCTTTTGGTCAATTTCATACCGCTGACCATTCTCATTGCGCTGGTGCTGGGCTCCATTCTGGGTGGTCTGGCAACGCCAGCCGAAGCCGCCGCAATGGGCGCGCTTGGCGGCATCGTGCTGGCTTCGGTCTATCTGAGCCCGAACGAGGTTCTGCAGAATTGCCTTACCGGGCGCAACCCGATGATGTACGGCAGCGCGGCTGTCGGTCTGATCATCTATGTACTCACCGCTGAAGCAACCAGGACCGCCGCGCTGATTGAAGTGTCGATCGTAGGGGCCGTGCTGGGCCTCCTGGTGGCGTGTCTTCGCCATTCCTATGCCGAAGTATGGGGCAAGTTGCGCGAGAGCATCTACCTGACGGCAAAGGCAACTGCCATGGTCTGCTGGCTGTTTGTGGGCTCCTGGACATTTGCGTCAGTGTTTTCCTATCTGGGTGGCCACGACATCATCGCTGATTGGGTCAAGAGCATGGAATTGCAGCCCTGGCAATTCCTGGTGATGACCCAGATGATCATCTTCCTGCTTGGCTGGCCGCTTGAATGGTCGGAAATCCTGATCATCTTTGTTCCGATCTTCCTGCCGCTGCTCGACCACTACAACGTCAATCCGTATTTCTTCGCCATGCTCGTTGCCCTCAACCTGCAGACCTCGTTCCTCACCCCGCCCATGGCCATGTCCGCCTATTACCTGAAAGGTGTGTTGAAAAACCAGGTGCAACTGATCGAGATATTCCGTGGACTGATGCCCTATCTGGGGATAGTCATGCTGTGCATGATGCTGATGTACCAGTTCCCGGGAATAGCCCTGTGGCTGCCCGATTATCTGTTCGGCGAGTATGTGAAGTAACCCGGCATGCCCAATTCACTTTCAGCCCGCGAGGCGGCCAGACGCATCCGCGAGGGGTTGCTGACTTCACGCCAGCTTGTCGAAGCGTGCCTGCGCCGCATTTCGGAAACCGATCCGGTGATACGGGCATGGGCCTTTGTTGACGGCGAGGGCGCGCTGGCGCAGGCAGACATCTGCGATGACCTGCGCCGCCGCGGCATGCCCATTGGGCCGCTGCACGGCGTGCCGGTAGGATTGAAGGACATCATCGATGTTCGCGGCATGCCCTGCGAACGCGGCACTCCGCTGTTCGCGGGTCGGGTTGCGGAAGAAGACGCCTTCATTGTTACCCGGCTGCGCGAGGCGGGCGCGATCATCCTCGGCAAGACCGTTACCACCGAGCTTGCCTTCATGAACCCTTCCGTGACGCGCAACCCGCACAATCCGGAGCACACGCCGGGCGGCTCGTCGAGCGGTTCTGCAGCAGCAGTCGCCGGGTTTCATGTTCCCATCACTGTGGGCACCCAGACCAACGGATCGGTAATCCGGCCCGCCTCGTTCTGCGGGACTTTTGGCTTCAAGCCTACACGGGGCGTTCTTGCGCGTACCGGCCTCCTGGAAACGTCGGGCTCGCTGGACCAGATCGGTGTGTTTGCGCGCGATCTCGACGATGTTGCCCTGCTGAGCGATGCCATGGCATGCCATGACCCGGCCGACCCGCTCAGCTATCAACGGGCGCGTCCGCAAATGCTGGATGGGGCCATGTCGCCAGCCCCTGTCGAACCAGCCTTCGCCGCTCTTGATCTGCCTTACGATGATCGCCTCCAGGCAGATGCGCGCGAAGGCATGAACGAACTCGTCGAGTTTCTCGGCGCGCAGGTGGATAGGCTGCCGGCACCTCCGGCATTTTCCAACCTGGTTTCTGTCCAGCGCACCATCCATCTCTACGAGTATAACCGGCTGCTCGGGGACAGCTGCCGCGCTGACTGGGACAAGGTCTCTGATGTGCTCAAGCCCCTCGTCGAGGAAGCCGCTGCGATTGGTGCCAGCCAGTATGAAGACGCTCTGTCGATCAAGCATGACGCGGAACGTTACTTTTCGACCTTCTTCGCGGACTATGACGCGATCCTGACCCATTCGGCGGCAGGCGAAGCACCCCTTTTCAACACAGGGACCGGAGACCCGGTATTCTGCACCATCTGGACGCTTGCCGGTCTGCCGGCAGTTTCGCTGCCGATCCTGACAGGCAATACCGGATTGCCTGTCGGCGTCCAGCTTGTCGGTCCCATCGAACGCGACGACCGGCTGCTGCGCACGGCAGGCTGGTTGTTGGAGCAATTGAAAAGAGATACCATACCGGCATGACGTCCGGGTGCTGGCAGGAGAAAAGCAAATGATTTCAAAGATGCTCAATGCCATAACGGGGCTGCTGGCGATCTTGCTGGTGTCAGTCTTCGTGTTGGGCCTTTCCCACTCGATCTCCACCGGCTTTGCCGGGTTCTGGGGCGGCTTTCCCTTCATGGTGATCGCCCTCTTCGTTCTGGCGCTGGCGGCCTACGACTACTGGAACGTGTGCATACGATCGGATGACTGACAGGAAGCCCGCACTGTGGATCACGCGCCGCCTGTCCGACGCAACGCTCGAACGCGCCTCACGCGACTATGAAGTGACGATAAACCATCGCGACGCGGTGTATTCGAGCGATGAAATCGTCGCGATGAGTTCGCGCTTTGACGCGATTCTTCCCTGCCATTCGGAAATCTTCCATGCCGATACTGTCGCCCGCCTCGACCCGCGGGTCCGTATCATTGCCAACCACTCCGTCGGTGTGGATCACTGTGACCTCGCTGCACTGAAAGCGCGTGGGATCGTGGTGACCAACACGCCCGACGTTCTGTCCGACGCGACTGCCGAGATCGCCATGCTGCTGCTGCTGGGTGCAGCGCGCCGCGCCCCGCAAGGCGATGCCATGATCCGCGCCGGGAAATGGAGCAGTTGGAGCCCGTCCTTCATGGTCGGCACCCAGGTAACGCGAAAACGCATCGGCATCGTTGGCATGGGGCGTGTCGGCCAGGTGATGGCCCAGCGCTGCAGGGGCTTCGACATGGAGGTTCACTATCACAACCGCTCGCGCCTTCCGCAGGAACTGGAGAAGGGGGCGACCTACCATGCTTCGCTGGAGACGATGCTGCCGGTTTCGGATTTCCTGTCCCTGCATTGCCCGGCAACGCCGCAATCCACCGGCCTGCTGAACGCTGCGCGGCTGCGCCTGCTGCCGAAAGGGGCAATCGTCGTGAACACCGCACGCGGCGCGCTGGTCGTCGAGGACGATCTTCTCGCGGCAATCGCATCGGGGCACCTGGCAGCAGCCGGTCTCGATTGTTTCGCAAAGGAACCTGGCGGCAATCCGAAATTCGCGGAACATGCCAACATCTTCATGTTGCCCCATATCGGCAGCGCGACACGCGAAACCCGCGATGCGATGGGCTTCAGGGCCCTGGACAATCTTGATGCCTTCTTTGCCGGCAGGGAACCTGGAGATCGGCTGGTCTGATCGCGCGACTGGTTCGTTGGCCAGGCGGTCATTGTTCGCAGTTGGCCGTGTCGAAACAACCACGAACTTGCGACTACACTTGGGAAAGTCATGCGCAGCATCTGGACGTCACATTCAAACCAGTGAAGTCGGGGGAATTGGATGTCCCTCGCAGGCGCCGCCTCACGCAGAACGACCTGCGGGTGGCTTTCCTGCTGGCACTGGCCGTGACCACCGTGATGCAGCGGATCAGCTGATCCGGCTTTCCCAAAGGGCTGTATTGTTTGACAGCCAAATTTCTGTTCTAATCCATCCTCTGGGGTGTGCTGGAGCCTGTCATGCCGACCCTGCATCGACTGTTGGGAATTGTCGCGATTGTCGGCTTGTGCTGGATACATTCCGGCATTGCTCATGCCGAAAAGCGCGTTGCGCTGGTCATCGGCAATTCGGCCTACAGCCATGTTCCCGAACTTGCCAATCCGAAGAATGATGCTGCCGACATGGCGGCCAAGTTGGTAGAACTTGGTTTTGAGGTTGTGCAGGGCGAGGACCTTGATCTTCAATCTATGCGACGCACCGTGCGGGATTTTGTCAATCGCCTGGATGGCGCGGACCTGTCATTGTTTTTCTATGCGGGTCATGGGCTTCAGGTGAATGGCGGCAATTACATGGCCCCCATTGACGCTCAGCTTGCCAATTACAACGACCTCGATTTCGAGATGTTGCCGATGGACCTTGTGCTATCGGCGATGGAACGTTCGACAAAAACAAACCTGATTTTTCTGGATGCCTGTCGCGACAATCCGCTGGCAGAGAACCTTGCACGCTCGATGGGAACGCGATCAGGTTCAGTTGGGCGCGGGCTTGCCAAGTTTGGCTCGGGTATCGGGTCCCTGATTGCGTTTTCGACCCAGCCCGGCAATGTGGCGCTGGACGGCAAGGGCAGGAACTCGCCCTTCACCACGGCACTCCTCAGCCACCTTGGAACCCCCGGTTTATCGATTACCGACGAACTGGTGGCCGTGCGCCGTGATGTCTTGGCGGCAACCGATGGCAAGCAGGTGCCCTGGGACAATTCCTCACTCACTGGTCCCGTCGTGCTGAAGGAAGCGCCAGCGAAGGAACCAAAGCAGGAAGCTGCCATGCCTGCCCAGCAGACCTCGCAACCTGCCCTGCAGCAGAACGACACCAGCCAAGCGCAGTTCGAAATCACCTTCTGGAACTCAATCAAGGATGCCGACAGCAAGGCGTATTTCGAAACCTACCTGACCCGCTATCCCAGCGGACAGTTCGTGGACATCGCAAAGCTGAAAATAGCTGAATTGGAAGCACGCATCGTTAAGGACGCATCTGACGCCGAGCTTGCAAGGGTACAGGATGAGCAGAAAAAGGTAGAGGCAGCCAAACTGGCGCAACAGGACAAGCAGGCCAATGACGAAGCAAATGCCATCGCCGAACAGGCGGCAGCCAAGCAGGCAGCGGAATTGAAAGCGGCAGAGGATGCGGCCCAGAAAGCTGAGGAAGCCCGAATCGCAGCAGAAGAAGCACGAAAGGCGTTGGAACAGCGTCTGGCCGATCTGGAAGCGGCGCAGAAACAGCGCGAGGCAGAATTGTCGATCGCGAAGGCCGAAGCCGATAAACGAATTGAAGTCGCAAGGCTTGAGCAATCTTCTGATGTCGAGGCGCAGACGCGCTCAATGGCACCCGAGGAACTTGCCAGAGCCACCCAATCCGAATTGCTGCGCCTTGGATGCTTATCCGGACGAGTAGACGGCAAGTGGGGCTCCAGCAGCCAGCGTTCACTTCGTGCCTATGCGGACAGGCAAGGCGTAAAGCTTGCTTCGCTTGACCCGGCAATTGACCTGTTGGATCGCCTTAAGGCAACCAATGTGCGCGTCTGTCCGCTTATCTGCGGGAAGGGAATGGAAGAGAGCAACGGACGGTGTGTGAAGGTGAAGCAGGAGGCGAAGGTAGATCCAAAGCCCGAAAAACGTCAAAGTGCACAGAGCACCTCTCCAATTCCACTTCAGTCGTCAAGACCTGAAGCGCCTTCAAAGAAGGTGGCTGGTGGACGGACTTGCAAAATGTGTAAAGCCTTGGAAGCAGGAATGATTGATTTCAACCATGGATTTAGAAAGAAATGTCTGTCGGAATTGGAATGGGCGCAGATGAGTAGTCGTTTTTGGCAATGTAAGTGATGCTCGTTTCAACTGGGCTAGTATTGGCGGAAATATCAGAAACTTAAGTTGTGCAACCTGCAAACTGCAGATGCGTCCGGGATTTTTTGGATATAGGTGTCCGAAAAGCGCTGTTTAATCAGGCTTTTGATTCAATGCCCCTTTTTAGCTGTTCCATCCGGAATGTGATGCTTTGCAATCTCGCTTGGATTATTCGGGTTCGGGAGCCAGGAGATTTGCGCCAAGGCGAGCAAAATCAGTCCGTAAACCTGCGTCACAAACGCTAAAGGATGGCACTAAGGGTGTCGCCAAGCGGAATTTAAAATAAATTACCTATATTAAACAATAGTTTACTGAGAAAGAATGGCGGAGAGGAAGTCCGACAAACTAGCGTTTGCTGGATTTCGCTGTCGTTCGTTATCTACCTATGTTCATTTAGCTATTTATAGGTTTTCTTCCGTCGTCGTTCGCTGCTATACAGCCCAATCCCCACTTTGAAGTGGGGATAGAAATGGGGATAGGAAGGAACTGATCGGTATTGGCCATGGCAAGAACGCTACACAAGCTCACCGACATCAAGGCCCAGTCGAGGAAGCTGAAG
>JBATLL010000021.1:0-1981 GCA_049289295.1 Rhizobiaceae bacterium | reverse complement strand
TCCCGGACCACCGGCACATCGGATAGGTCTTGAGCAACGCATAGCGTCCGGACCGGTCGCGCTTCCAGACCTCAAGCTCGCTTTCCTGCTTGAAAATGCGGACCAAGACCGGGTCGGCCGGGCTCATGTTGCGCTTGCCCATTTCCTTCACGAGCGCGAGGGGAAGCGGCTGGACCGACTTGTCGTCGACCTCGAGGACGCTGGACACGTTGGAAACGCAGCCGGCGGCGAAGAGGGCGATAAGGCCAATGGCAAGGGTACGGAGTGTGTTCAGTGTCAAAAGCCTGTCCCGGAACGGCGATCTGGCGCCCATAGCATCCCCGGCAGCGTCGGTCATCATGGTTAAGAAGGTGTTGACAGCGAAGCGGCAAAGCACCGCAGGCTTCGCGAAAGGGCTGTCATCGTTTAGATGATGGCCCCGTAGCCGAGCAGAGACCCGCATGAACGAGATCGCCACCCTGTCCAAAGAAGCAACCGAGCAGCTGCGTCGCCGGCAGCGGCGGCGGAACTGGATCCTGATGCTGGTGTTGCTTGCCTTCGTGGCGGCGACGTTCGTGCTGAGTTTTACGCACGTCCAAAATGAGAGCCGGGCGCCAGCCGCGATCACCGTTCAGTGACTTTGACGTGCGCTGATGCCAGGCCATAGTGCCGCGATGACACGCGCGAGTCTTTCCCCTTTCAGCAGGCGTCTCGGCATCTTTGCGGGTGCGGGAATTTGTGCCCATGGCTTCCTGGCCCTCGCATTTGCGTTGGTGTGCATGGTTGGCGGCCACAACACCATGGAAATGATCTACGGAGGCACCGCAAGCTATGTCCTCGCGGTGGCCGTCGGCCTTGAGGTTGCCGTACTCTCAGGAATCTGATCCGCTCAGCTTTCCATCTCGTCTTCGGCGAAGCGGCAATAATGGGTTGTGCGGTCCCTGGCTCCACCATCCAGCGGGATGTTGTCCAAGGTCACGGTCAGCACCTGATGGCCGGGACTCGCCACGATCGTGCCCAAGATCACCGTGTCCGGATGGTCATCGGGCACCAGTGTGAAGGGGACGGTGTCCTTGGCTGCGGCCCCGTAGGTCACCGTGCCGGTGTCGTAGTCACCTTCAGCCGAGAACGTCGGTTCCATGCGGGAAGGGCCGAGGAACAGGTAGAATTCCGCGTTGCCGTTCCCCTCCGGTGTCCTTCCCCACAGCCAGTCTTCTGCCTTTTTGCGCGTGGGGCGCACTTCGTCGACCAGTCGCCGGCACTCATCATCAGTCGGCGGTTCCGCCTGATTGACGGGATACCACAGGTAGACGCCGAGGACCGACGGCACCGCCCCGGCCGAAGCGACGGTAGCCGTTCCTGCAACCACAGCTACCAGCAACTGCCCTGCCCATGATCTCATTGACCTACCCGTATGACGACGATCACAGCATACCATTGAGATGATCGCCACGGGAGATCAGCATTGAAGCCTGCGGCCGACCGCCAGAATGTCTGTCATCGACACCCTGTCGAGGGACCAGCCTTTAACCAAGCCATAGACCGCCGGGATGACAATCAGCGTCAGCAGGGTCGACGAGACCATACCGCCGATCATAGGCACGGCGATGCGCTGCATCACCTCCGACCCCGTGCCTGTGCTCCAAAGAATTGGCAGGAGCCCGGCCATAATGGCGACGACGGTCATCATCTTCGGCCGGACGCGTTCCACCGCGCCGAACATAATGGCGGCATGGAGATCCGTCCGGGTAAGCGATCGTCCTTCAGTTGAAGCGCGAGCTTTTGCCTCTTCGAGCGCATGATCGAGATAGATCAGCATGATGACGCCGGTCTCGGCCGCCACGCCGGCCAGGGCGATGAATCCGACCGCAACCGCCACCGAGGTGTTGAACCCCAGCCACCACATCAGCCAGACGCCACCGACCAGCGCGAATGGCAGCGACAGCATGACGATCAGCGTTTCCGTCAGCCGGCGGAAGTTGAGGAAGAGCAGCAGGAAGAT
>JBATLL010000020.1:0-2126 GCA_049289295.1 Rhizobiaceae bacterium | reverse complement strand
GCGAGAGGTTGAACTGTTGCGCAAGCGCCTGCATGGCGGCGCCGTTCTGCGAGTTGAGCAGGTCGAACAGGGTGGGCATCGTGAACCTCCGGCGCATGAAGAGCGGAGGACTAACGTATGACGTTTCGCGAACGCGATGAAGGGGTGCCCGGCGCGTCGTGCCGCCGCGTCGGCGAAAGCTCCACCGGATTGAACGGAGCGGGTTCAGTCTGGTGGAACTTGCCCTGCCCAAGGACCCAAATCAGTCGCTGATACCGGTTTCGGAAAGGCGAACACTATTCAGCGAACCAGTCTCTGAAGCTTCGCCTGCCGGACAAAATCCTCCGATTAGTGCATCAAGCAGCCGCTCGCCTTCTGCGATCAGTGAGAAGCGTTTGGCGGACAGTGACCAGCGCATCGCCAGAGACTGGACAACGGCGATTACGAGAAAGGCGGCATCTGACGGATCGAGGTGTCGGGGGAATCGCCCGTCTTCTATTCCCTCCTGCACAATACCTGCCAACCTTGCCTGGAATCGTTTCTGGTTTTCCGCCAAGCCCGTTCTCAACGCCTCGTTTTCGATATGCAGTTCACGCGAAAACAGGATTGCCAATAGTCCCGGCGTTCCTTCGATATAGGCAAGGTGGGCGAGGGCCATGGCGCGCAGGCGACGTTCCGCGGGCAGTTCGCTCTGGACCGCATTCCAGGCCCTAGTCATTTCCTCGCCGAGCAGGGTTGCGGCTGCCAACCAGACCACTTCCTTACGCGGGAAGTGCCGAAATATCGCAGGCTGACTGATGCCGAGCCGCTCGGCTATCCGTTCGGTGGTTACGGCGCCCGGTCCCAACTCGGCCGCGAGCCGGAGCGTCATTTCGACGATCTGCGCCTTCCTCTCAGTTGCCGGAAGTCGGGTTCGCACCTTTTTGGCTAGCAGATCCGCGCTGGGTGGTTCCCGATGTGCCGTCAAACCGCTACCTCGCAGAATAATCGCGGCGGAGCGTGGCGGTCGCCAAGACAACCGCCGAAATCAGCATCGCGGCTGCGCCTATGAGGACCGGCCAAGGCGGCGTGGCAAGATAGACCTCGCCCAAGATGCCAAGCGGCATGAGCAAACCAGCGAGCGCAAGCCACGACGACCACCGAGCGAGGCTGCCTCTGATAGGTAGTTTGAGAATCAGGTAGCCGAACAGGATGTTGAGTAACGCGAACAAGTTGCCGTGGACATGGGCGAGGCGGGCCTCGAAGTGCGGATGAACCGCGTAACCCGTGATCCAATCCTCGTTGCCCGGTGCGAAGTCTCGGAGGTAAACGAGCACGAATCCGTATGCCATGAAGAATGCCATGGCGAAGAGACCCACCGAGATATTCTTACGACCAAATTCCATTTTATCTCCTGGGCGGGGTCGCATGCTCCGATCGGCCCGTCATGGTGTACAAGGCGACGCCGAGCCAGAACGCGGATCGGATTGACATTGCGGCGACCGTGCGCATCTCTAAAGGAACGCCAAGGGCGACCGACACTCCGAACGCCAGGAAGACCAGCACCGTTGTCGTCGCGATGAAGACCGCAACCGCGCCACCCCACCCCCGGCCCGCATACAGGCCATAGGCGGCTAGCAGATACGCGAACCCCGAGAGGAAATTGAACCAGAGGACAAACGGTACGACGGAACCGTAGGCTTCCCGCGTCACGCCGCTTCCAAACAGCGCCATTCCGCCCGACGCCACTGTCAGCAGCCCGAAGACGGCTGCCGCAGCGGAGAGTACCCCGGTGAGGCGAGAACGTGGCATGTCTGTTCTCCGGCGCGACCTTTTCGCGCCATACTAGTGATTGATCACTCACTTAGAGAAGTGTGGCAGGCTGTCGCGGCACCGCGCGGTTAAGCGCTTTTCGCGGCACCAAGCTCGAGCGCTGAAGATTTTAGCAGGGCGACACGTCCCCACGCCGCGGCGGCAAGTTCCGGCGGCAGTGGCGATGGCTTTTTGCGCGCAACGTCGCTGTATCCAACACCCTGAGCGGGTCTACTCTTCATTTGTGCCGGCAATGAGCACGGGACAGGGACGATTTCTTTCCCGGCCCAAGATTTCAGCGCGCCGCCTCAGTAAGCGTATTCCAGGAACGCCGGCTCGATCGAGTCGCCCCAACG
>JBATLL010000019.1:0-1728 GCA_049289295.1 Rhizobiaceae bacterium | reverse complement strand
ATGTTGGTGGCGATGGTCACGGCGCCGACGCGGCCGGCCTCGGCCACGATATGCGCCTCGCGCTCGTGCTGGCGGGCGTTCAGCACGTTGTGCGGAATGCCGGCGTCGGTCAGCATCTTGCTGAGTTCCTCGGACTTTTCGATCGAGGTCGTGCCCACCAGAACCGGCTGCCCCTTTGCGTGCGCCAGCTTGATTTCCTCGATCACGCCCACGAATTTCTCGCGCGCCGAGCGATAGACCTGGTCATGTTCATCGACGCGGGCGATGGGCCGGTTGGTCGGGATCTCGACCACGCCGAGGTTGTAGATTTCCTTGAATTCCTCGGCCTCGGTCGCGGCGGTGCCGGTCATGCCGCCCAGCTTCGCATAGAGGCGGAAATAGTTCTGAAAGGTGATCGAGGCCATCGTCACCGTCTCGGGCTGGATATCCAGCCCTTCCTTGGCCTCGACCGCCTGGTGCAGCCCCTCGGACAACTGCCGGCCCAGCATCATCCGGCCGGTGAATTCGTCGATCAGGACGATCTTGCCGTCGCGCACGATGTAATGCTGATCTTTGTGCAGCATCTTGTGCGCGCGCAGGGCCTGGTTGACGTGGTGCACGACCGTGGTCGATTCCGGATCATAGAGCGACTGCCCCTCGGGCAGGATCTCGGCCTGGTAGAGCAGTTGCTCGATATGCTCGTTGCCCTCGTCGGTATAGGTCGAGGTGCGCTGCTTTTCGTCCAGGGTATAGTCTTCCTCGACCAGCGAGGGGATCAGCGCGTTCACCCGCACATACAGGTTCCCGCGGTCTTGCGACATGCCCGAGATGATGAGCGGCGTGCGCGCCTCGTCGATGAGGATGCTGTCCACCTCGTCCACGATCGCGAAATTGTGACCGCGCTGCATCATCTGACCGAGGTCGGTCTTCATGTTGTCGCGCAGATAATCGAAGCCCAGCTCGTTGTTGGTCGCATAGGTGACATCCGCCTGATAGGCGATGCGCTTTTCGTCGTCCGGTTGATGCGGCACGACGACGCCGGTTTTCAGCCCCAGCTTGGCATAGACCTTGCCCATCCAGTCGGCGTCGCGGCGCGCGAGATAGTCGTTGACCGTCACAACGTGCACGCCCTTGCCGCTGAGCGCGTTCAGATAGGCCGGGAAGGTGGCGACCAGGGTCTTGCCCTCGCCGGTCTTCATCTCGGCGATGTTGCCCTGATGCAGGAAGATCCCGCCGATCAGCTGCACGTCGAACGCCCGCAACCCCAGGGCGCGCCGGGCCCCCTCGCGGCAGTTGGCAAAGGCTTCCGGCAGCAGGGAATCCAGGCTTTCGCCGTCCTGATAGCGGCGCTTGAACTCCTCGGTCTTGGCCACCAGTCCGGCGTCGTCCAGGGCGACGAACTCGTCCTCGAGGGCGTTGATCTTGGCGACGAGGGGTCGGACGGACTTGACCTTGCGATCGTTCGCAGTGCCGAAAACCTTTCGGCTGAGTGTTCCGAGGCCCAACATGTGTTCTCCGCTCGCCTTTGTGTGACCGGGTGACGTCTCCGGCGGGGTTGCCGGTTGGCGGCTGCTTTCCTAAACAGGGCGCGACTGTCCAGCCCGAGCAATGAAAAAGTCGCTCTGGCATGTAAGGGGCGGCCAAACAGGTGTCAATCACAGCCGCCCCCAAGGGCGCGATTCAGGAGCTTTGCATGTTCAAAAACGCTCGATTTGCACTGGCGGCGGCACTCGTTGCCACGCTGGCGCT
>JBATLL010000018.1:0-1957 GCA_049289295.1 Rhizobiaceae bacterium | reverse complement strand
TTTATCAGTCTGCCAGCAGTGGCCCGCTGATCAACCCGGCAAGGCCGGACAGCACGGCGACCAAGGCCGCCAGCTACACCACTCGGTGGGACACCATCTCGAAGAGTGGTGTGAGGCGTTCAAAATCCCGGTGCGATGGGTCTATCCCCGACCGAGGAAGAGTGCGACCACATGCGGCCGCAAGCACCTCGGCGCGGCGGAGTTAGCCGATCTGCTGATATCGCTGGAGCGGATAGGCTACGCGCTCGACGCTACGCCGCTGGTCAACGCATTGCTTCCCTTGATCTGCAAGAAGGACGAGATCACCGACTCAGAGTTAGCCGTGTTCGATTTCGAAGCGCGACGGCACAAGATGGACTCCCTCACTTTCGAGGCCACCGACTTTCCCGGCATATCGAAGTTCGAGAAGCGGCGGAC
This sequence comes from Rhizobiaceae bacterium, assembly GCA_049289295.1. Taxonomy (GTDB): domain Bacteria; phylum Pseudomonadota; class Alphaproteobacteria; order Rhizobiales; family Rhizobiaceae; genus BOKV01. The sequence continues at coordinate 1,540 of JBATLL010000018.1, read as the reverse complement.
GCCGGGCGGCCATAAGCTGGAGGCTTGGTTAGACGCTGACGGAAAGGCATTCCATCTGACAATCGGCGCGCCGAAGTACCGAAAGCCAAGAGAACAGAAGTTCGTTACATGTGCAGACTGTGGCGTTGAATGGCTAACCGGCGACCCTGACTCCGTCACCTATCATCGCCGAGAACATCGAACCCGACTTCGCTATCTCCGGCCCAAGACAATAGCGAGATACGTCGCCGATGCGGCCGACCCGGATCGACGCACAGTCAACGCGCTGTCGCCGAGGTGGAAGCACCGGGAGATGTTCGAGAGAGCCCGGTTGTTCACCCGCGAGATGGGGTACAGCTTTCCGCAGTGGACCTGCCCGGACAGCCCACCGGACGTTGAAGCCATCGGCATTCTGTTTGATATCGACGACGTGATCGTCGGATCATGTAGCTTCCGCCTTCGGGGCGCGACGTGGTGCATGGACTGGATATGGATCGCGCCGATGTATCGACGATCCGGTGTTCTCACCCGCTACTGGCCTGAGTTGCGGACCCGGTTTGGTGACTTCCCGCTGGAGCCGCCTGTCTCGGATGCCATGCAGGCGTTCGTTAAGAAGATCGGCTCAATGATGTCTAAAACTGAGAGTTGAGCTTCCGGAATTGTAAGCTACAGTGTGAATGGTGATGGGGATGCGCCAATGAACTTTGTAGCCATAGATGTCGAGACAGCCAATGCTGACATGGCGTCGATCTGTTCCATCGGCGCTGTTAAGTTCCAGAACGGCGAGCCAGTCAGCGAATGGTACTCGCTGATTGATCCGCAGGACTACTTCGACGGCATCAATGTCTCCATCCACGGGATAGATGAGGACACGGTTGTCGGTGCGCCGACCTATGCGGAAGCATCCCAAACACTTCACGAGATGCTGCGGGACGCCGTGGCTGTGACTCATACCCATTTCGACCGCGTAGCTACTCGCCAAGCATCGAGTCGCTGGGGCATCGCCGAACCCACTTGCACGTGGCTCGACTCAGCCCGTGTTGCCCGCCGCACTTGGATCGAATGCGCCAGTAGGGGCTATGGCCTTGCCGATGTGTGCAGACTGATCGAATACGAGTTTCAACACCACCACGCGCTGGAGGATGCGAAGGCGTCGGGCCGCATTCTCCTCGCTGCAATGGAGAAGACCGGGCTCGACTTGGACGGCTGGTTATCCCGCGTCAGACAGCCGATCGACCCGAACAGCGCCAGTGGTGGCGCAATTCGCCGCGACGGCAATCCAGATGGTTCCCTGTTCGGAGAGGTGATCGTATTCACCGGGGCATTGGCAATTCCGCGCCGCGAAGCGGCTGACCTCGCGGCGTCGGTCGGGTGCGAGGTTGATTCTGGTGTGACCAAGAACACGACTCTCCTTGTTGTGGGTGATACCGACATTCAGCGCCTAGCCGGACACGAGAAAAGCTCCAAACATCGGAAGGCGGAGGAGATGGTGAGCAAGGGCTTCCCGCTTCGCATCATCCGCGAAACGGATTTTCGTGAGCTAGTGGCGATGGCCTGAGCC
>JBATLL010000017.1:0-15552 GCA_049289295.1 Rhizobiaceae bacterium | reverse complement strand
CCCCAAGGCTATCCCCAAGCATCAATACAACATACTTGCTCATGGTTGCGTATCGGCATACCTTTCGGCAGGGGCCAAACGTCAGGAATCACGGAGAAAGCTTGGTTTCTTCGTGATGGGGAGGCTCCATGAATTTATTGCTATCGCGGGACCAGATCAGTTCGGCTGCTTTTTCCTTGGTACCCTTGCGAATTGGCAGTGGCGTTACCTTCACCTTGTTGGCGGAACTGGAACTCACTGCCGAGGAAGAAGCGCTCCTGAAGAAATACAATTTCACAAAAGCGCCCCTGGTGATCAGCGACCCGATTGAGGATTTGAAACAAAGTTTCCGTCCGGCGCTGTTTCTCGGCATCGTTGCCTTCATCGTCTTGTGGATCGTATCAAACGTCGGCTTTGCCTTCGGCGTATCGATGCTGATCACGCTCGTCATGACCATCGTTTATTTCCAGACCTTGCGCGAGCAGATCATCGTCAGCCACTTGCTGGCTGGTGGACGCAAGTTCCGGTGCGATTCCATCGTCGCGCTGATCCAGAAGGAAGCCTATCTGCGCAACATCTGCGCCTACCTGCGCCAAGTGCTCGAAAGCGCCAAGAACTGGGGCGACAGAGAAGCCGTTCCGATTGAGCCGCTCTCCAAGCACAACGCCATGCAGGCGGTGTTGAAGGCTTCAAGCTGAGATGAGCTTCCGTCCCATCTATGAAGGTTGGGACGTTCCTGGCCGGTTGTCGCGGCAAGTGCGCGGTACCTTCGCCGGTTGGGGGCTGAACCGCGACCAGCGTGGTGCCGAACAACAGGCCGAAACGCTTTGGCAAAGACTGGTGGACTTGGAACTGGCTGGCCCAGACGGCCAGGCGCGTTTTGCCGAACACATCGTCGCCTCGACATTGTCGCATTTTGACGCCGATGAGGACTGCGCCTTTGGCGTTCACTTGCGCACCATACTGGCAAGCCTCATTGCCTATGAAGGCTGGTTTGCCGTGCCGGACTTTGCATCACTGCCCAAGCTGGCGCGTTCCGAGCTGTGGCAGATCGAAGACCAGTTGAAACGGGTCGCAGCCATCCTCGACCAGTTGGGCGAAGTTGCCCGCCTGGCCACTGAACTTACCATCGCCATGATCGAGCCGATGGTGGAAGCTCATCCGCAATTGCTCGCAGTGGAGCCGGACGGCAGTGACAGCATCGCCTTCACGGCAAATCTGACCGATGTCCTGACCACCCTGCCCGAGCTCCTGGAAGACCTCATCCATTTGCCGTTTGCGCCAGAATTCGAACCACTCATATTGCTGCCACGCCTGCGCGACCGACTGGAATACAATCTCCAGATTGCTTCCGGTTCTGCACCCGGCAGCGACAACGGCACACGCAATCTCAAACTGCCAACCAAACAGACCGGCCAGCCAATGGCGAAACTGCCGGAAACCTATCTGGCAGGAACACCGCTTGTCGGCCTGTATAACCACCCGCTCGCAATCACCCTGCCCGCTGTGACACGCTTCGAACACATGCATATCGTCGCCGGCTCGGGTCATGGCAAGACCCAGACCTTGCAGCATTTGATCCTGCATGATCTTGAAGCCGTTGCCGCCGGAAATGCATCGATCATCGTCATCGACAGCCAGAGCGACCTGATCAACAACATCGCCGGACTGGACCTGTTTGCGCCCGGCGGAATCTTGGCGGATCGGCTCGTGTTGATCGATCCGACCGATATCGAATACCCCGTAGCACTGAACCTCTTCGATGTCGGCCAGGACCGACTCGGCGATTATTCACCGCTGGATCGCGAGCGGCTGACCAATTCCATTCTGGAGCTCTACGACTTCGTGCTCGGTTCACTGCTTGATGCCGGGATGACACAGAAACAGAATGTCATCTTCCGGTACATCACAAGGCTCCTCCTCCACATCCCGAACGCCACCATCCATACACTCCGGGAACTCTTGGAAGATGGCGGCTATGACAAATACCGAAAATACATCGCCAAGCTGCAGGGCTCAGCCAAGGCTTTCTTCGAACAGGAATTTAACGGCAAGGAATTTGTCGCCACCAAGCGCCAAGTACTGCGCCGCCTTTATGGCATTCTCGAAAACCAGACCTTCGAGCGAATGTTCAGCCATCCCAAGAGCAAGCTCGACCTATTTTCGGAAATGAATGCCGGCAAGGTCATCCTGATCAACACCGCCAAGGATTTGCTGAAGGAAACCGGCACAGAGATATTTGGCCGCTTCTTTATCGCGATGATCACACAGGCAGCGCAGGAACGGGCCACCCTGCCCCCGGCCTCGCGTCTGCCAACCTATGTGTATATTGACGAAGCCAACGACTATTTCGACCGCAACATTGGCATCATCCTCAGCCAGGCCCGCAAATACAATATCGGCATGGTGCTGGCACACCAGTTCCTGGGCCAGCTCGAACCCAAGCTGCAGGAAGCCATTGCCGCCAATACCGCCATCAAGTTTGCCGGGGGCGTATCGGCCAAGGATGCCCGCGCATTGGCAAATGATTTGCGCACCGAGGCGTCCTTCATCGAAAGCCAGCGCAAGCTTGCCTTTGCCGCTTTCATCAAGGACCAGACGGAACGTGCCGTTTCCTTGACGATTGAGCCAGGCCAGATGGAAACGCTACCGCGCATGGACAGCGGCGATAAACAGACAGTGCTGGATGAAATGCGAAACCGCTACGCCGTCCACTATACTGATCTGCTTGATCCGTCTGGCGGTGACGCCGCCGATGATGAACCAGACGAGGACGGCTCTCGGACACCAGAGGGCTCAACCGAGCCCGACGAACCGGATTCGGATCAGCCGATGAAGTGGTGATCTGCCGGACGACAAGGCCCAGCATCCGGTTCTCGTGATACAATTCAGGTAGAGCCAGCCCTCCTTTCCCGAACCGCGCAGCCGAATTGTCGGATGCGCCAACGGCAAAGGAGAAACCGATGGCCAGTCCTTCCAATATCATTCGCGATCTGAACGACCGCTTTCGCCAAGGTGATGCCAGCGTCCCTGGGCGCGTGATGATGACCTCTGGTGTCGCGGCACTGATTGCCGAGCAGGGCGATCCCGGGCCTGCCAGCCTCATACAGGTAGTGCGATCATTTGCTGCGTTCAACGCCAAAAATGATCCGCATGGCGAGCATGATTTTGCTGCCTTCGATTTTCTGGGCGAGCGCCTGTTCTGGAAAATCGACTACTATGCCAAGGATCTGCAAAGCGGATCGGAAGACCCTGCCGATCCTGAAAGCACTGTCCGCGTCCTCACCATCATGTTGGCGAGCGAGTATTGATGGCCGCGCGCACGCGGCCGTTCCTGACCCAGGCAGATCGGGATCGGGTCTTTCGGCAAGCGACATCTGCATTGCTGGTCCGGTTCGCGAAAGAAATACAGGCCGGCATGAGCGATGTTGAGCTGGCAAGTGCGCTTCAATAGACACTCGGCAGCTTTGGGGGCAGCTCCATACCGGGTTAGGTCTTTGTCGCCGTTGCCGATTCCGGACTGCGCATCTGGGGCGATTTGCACGTCGTCAACCACGTCACCGAGAAGCCGCTCATTGCGGGCAAGGTGACCATTGCCAAGGCCCGCGAACTCTATGGCATTGCCGATCCCTCCGATCTGCAATTGCCGCTCTTTTGACACCGCCTCACGGGGCGGTGTTTTTTTGGAATTTTTGACACCGCTCATGCCGCAACGTGGCAGCTTTTTTCGATGCATGCCGCATCATGGCGAACGGTGACAGGGTTCCGCTTTGCGGCAATGGTTCCGTCATGGAATCATGCAATACTTCCGATGACAGCATTGGGCGTCGATCCCGTTTCCGGCGCAGCCCTGTCGGCAAGCACATTTTCTTTGGCAGGCGCGATCTGGAAATCCTGCGCTGCCTTCACAGCTACCGCTATCTTCGGCAGGATCATTTGTTGGCGTTGCTGCCGCCGAAGTCGAAAAAGCGTTTTGTCGAACGGCTGGGCGATCTCTTTCACGAGACCGGCTATATCAACCGGCCCGGCATCCAGCATCGCCATTTTGACGCCCACTCAAGCCCGATACTCTATGAACTTAGCCAAGCCGGTCTTGGCTATCTGCAAATGATGGACGCCGTTCCGCACCGCGCCGTGAACTTTTCGCGCCGGGTGCGCGGTGTATACAATCCGCAATTTCTCCATACCATGATGATCATTGACACGCTGGTTTCCGTAGACGTGGCAACGCGGATGGAGACCGGTCAGCGCTTTGTACCGTTCGAGGAAATCCTCACCAAAGCACCGGCGGAAACGCGCAATGCCGCGAACCCTCTGTCGGTTTCGCTGACGCTATTGCCACGCAAGGGTTGCCCGCAAATCCGGGGCAGGATGGATACCCACCTCATTCCAGACGCGTTGTACGGAATTGAATATCTGGTCGATGGCGAGAAGAAGTATCGCTTCTTCGCACTCGAGTGCGAACGCACGAGCCCGGCCAGCCGGTCTGCCGCCAATGCCTCCAGCCTCGCCTTGAAACGAGCCGCCTATGACACGCTCCTTGAAACCAAGCGATACAAGCAGCATTGGGGGATTCCGAACCTCAAACTCGACCTGGTTGTCGCGCGACCTTCCATTTGAACCGCTCTTTGGTTCTGGCGGTTCTTGGCGGACTGACCGTATTCGAGCGCAGTCTGTTTCGGGTACGGACTTCGAAAGGCCCCGAACCCCTTGCGGGTTTCGGCCATCCGGTAACGTCCATCGCGCATCTTACGGCTGAAGCCGCCATCGAACGGGCTTTGAGCCCGTGCAACCTTATCTGTTTTGTTTTTGGGGGCTGCGCCCCCTTTTCGGTCAAGGACTGGACGCAAAGCGCGCCACGGCGGGTTTCCCCGGCCTTCCGCAGCCTTCCTTACGGTCGGCTTTGTGCAGGCCGGGTGATCCCCCTCCCGCCGTGCCGGTCCTGGACGGAATCCCCCCGCTCATTGGCGCGGGCCTAGTCCGGTTGCATGCGCAACCGCTTTTTGGACTAGGAAAGGAAAGACCAATGAAATCGGATATCTATCAGCGCGTTACCGACAAAATCGTTGAGGACTTGGAGCAGGGCGTCAGGCCGTGGCTCAAGCCTTGGAATGCCGAGCACGCGGCAGGCCGGATCAGCCGCCCGCTCAGGGCGAACGGCATCGCCTATCAGGGCATCAACGTCATCATGCTGTGGTCAGAGGCAGTGGCGCAGGGCTTCGCCGCGCCGATCTGGATGACCTTCAAACAGGCAAGGGAACTTGGCGCGCATGTCCGAAAGGGCGAGCGCGGCAGCCTTGTCGTCTATGCCAGCACCATCAGCCGCACCGAGGAAAACGACACCGGCGAGGAAGTCAATCGCGATATCCCGTTCATGAAGGGCTACACCGTTTTCAACGTCGAACAGATCGACGGGTTGCCGGATCATTTCCACGCGCCAGCCGAACCCCGCATGGATCCGGTCGAGCGCATCGAGCATGCCGACCGGTTTTTTCGAGCGACCCACGCCGAAATCCGGCATGGCGGAAACATGGCATGCTACAGCGTGGCGACCGATCAAGTGCGCATGCCGCCATTCGAAACCTTCAGGGATACCGAAAGCTATTACGCCACCCTTGCCCATGAGATGACCCACTGGACGCGCCACCCGTCGCGGCTCGACCGCGATTTTGGGCGCAAGCAATGGGGCGATGAAGGCTATGCGCGCGAGGAACTTGTCGCCGAGCTTGGCGCCGCCTTCCTTTGTGCTGATCTCGATCTTGTTCCCGAACCGCGCGCCGAGCATGCCGGATACATCGCGCCATGGCTGGAAGTCCTGAAGAACGACAGGCGCGCGATCTTTCAGGCCGCCGCCCATGCGCAGCGCGCCGCCGATTTCCTCAATGGCCTGCAAGCAGGCGAGGAAACGGCGGCAGCATGACCTTCCAGGCCGTCAACATCGAGCCGCAGGAAAAACGCATTGCATGTATTCGTCGGGTCGGCCTCGCATCAGCTTCAATCGCCTGAGTACCGCGATAGGAACGCCAATACGAAGCTCATTTGATCATCCGGAAACGTTCCGGTGCGCTGGTGATACAGTTTCTGGCCGATCACGTCGGCAAGCAGGATTTTTCGCCAGCGCACGGTATTCGCATGATCGCCATGGATCGCGACCAGATGGCGGCATTGCATCTTGTATGCGCCGAATTCTCCAGACAGCGAAAAGTCGAAACCACCTTGCCAATGGCACCAGTCATGCCAGGCGCGAAAATGATAATTGACTTCCGCACCGCCGAAGATGGTGTGTTCCGCGCCGCCGCCATGAACGACATACGGTGGCCGGATTCGAACTGGTGCACCAGCTTCTCATACGTGTCTGGAGCGTCATTGCTGACATCGAAGCCACCGGGAAACAACCGGTTGGTGATGTCCAGTATGGCGACATTGAGATGATGGTCGAGAATGCTGGTCCGGTACCGGTTCCAGTCTTGGCTGCGGATTGCGTACATGGAGCCCTCCTGTGGTTGAGAGCTCTTCAATGTTCACTGATTTTCCTGCCTGTCACCGTTCGCTATGGTCCGGCCTGTTCCGCCTCTTTCAGCGGCTTGAAGCTATGATCCGTTCGTTTTTCTTGGTATTTCTTCCACGAATTCGGTCATGCCCACCAAAAAGCAAGGCTGGCAGGGCCTTGCTTTGGTTCGGATGAACCGACAATCCAGATTGTCGCGCTACACAGCCGGCCCGTGGCAACGATTGTGCCGTCCGCCGCTCCTCTCCTTGTTCATGGCATGCCGGTGCCAGGGCCTGAGCACACCGCCCGTACCGGACTGGTCAGCGCGGCTTCGAGAAACAAGGCGGTTCGCGTCAGCCCAGGGCCCGTGCCAGGCTCGGCGCGGGATCAGCCAGGATGCACAAGGCGTTCGCCATCGCCTCGAACAGGACCGTGTTGCGCGGTTCATTGTCGAAGAACCGACGCCAGCGCCCAGGAAGCCAGGGACGCAACTCAGGATAGCGTTCCGCAATCGCTTCTGCCTCTTCATACTTGTTGGCGTAGCGATGCTGGCGACGAATGCGCGGATTGAGGCGTTCGCCCGCCTCGGCCAGTGCTGCAATGGCCTCGATCATCGCCTTGGCGGGCGCTCCCTTTTTCGCGGCATAGCGTGTGTCTTCGGTGACAATCACGTCCGGCACCAGTGCCGTGATGTTGCGCTTGGCCCAGGCAATCGCCTTGGCCGGGGAACGCTTCGGCAGGTCGGAGACCCGCCACTCCATCAACTCGTCACCGATCAGGAAGACATAGGCGAGCTTTCCACTGGCTACCGCAAACGCCAGCAGCCTAAGCTTCATCGCCATCGCGTTCATCTGCCAATTGGCGCGCAAGACGATCGAGAGATGCGGTCCGGTTCTGCGTTGCGCCGCAGACGCGAACCTTGGCAGGCAACGTCATCAACCGCTCTTCAATGTCGCGCCTGGCTTGGCGCAGGATCGCACCGAAAAGGCTCTCGAAAGAACGTCCGTAGATCAACGACAAGGTGCAAATCTGCGTCAGGCTCGGCAACCGGCGGCCCTGCTCCAACGCCGACAACGCAGCCGTGCGCAGACCCAGCAGATGCGCCGTGTCGTTTTGAGTGAACCCTGCCTTGCGGCGTGCCAGCCGCAAGTCGAGGGCAAATTGTGTGGTCATGGAATTTGAACTGATTAGTGGATAATGCCATCCATTGTGTCCGTTCCAGCCGCGCCGTGCTAGCGGGCGCAATCATCCCATTATCGTTTGTCTGCCATCCCTTGAACCCTCCAACCCGATCGCCATGACCGTACCAACGCCGGAAGGGTGAAACCCTTCCGGTGTCCGGCATGCCGATCGGATGGTATCCTTGGGACAACAATCACCCTGTTACTCCGCAGGTCAGAATACCCGAATGCCAACCCTGGATGCTAGTTCGCGAGACCGGTTCGACCCTGCCGCTTTCGCGTCCTCTTCGTGATGACGCACCACACGCGCCATTCTTTCAGCCGCGGTTTCGCCGCCTTGGCCAATCGTCGGGCACCGGCAACAATTGACGCATGCAACCCAAGCAACAAGCCGCTTCGCTGCTCGGCTACGCCCATCACCGCCAGGGTAAGCGACCGTTCGGCATCCGCGCTGACGATCGAATGCTGCATGCATACATCATCGGCCAGACCGGCACCGGCAAATCCACCCTGCTCGCGAACATGATCGCGCAAGACATGGCCAGGCAACAGGGCCTGTGCCTGATCGACCCCCATGGTGATCTGGCCGAAAGCCTGCTGGATCATCTGGGACCAGACGGCATCTATTGGGATGTCGCTGATGCTGCAAGCCCCTACGGATACAATCCACTGACCCATGTCACCGCCGGACACCGGCCCATGGTCGCCTCCGGCCTGATCGATGCGCTCAAGAAGCAATGGGCCGATGCCTGGGGCGTGCGCATGGAACATTTGCTGCGATACGCAATCCTGGCTCTGCTCGAACAGCCCCAGGCCGATCTGCGTGACATTGTCCGCCTGTTCATTGATCGCAAGTTCCGCCTCGAAACCCAGGCTCGCGTCACCGACGCGCAGACGAAACAATTCTGGGAACGCGAATTCCCGGCCATGAACTACAAGACCGCCATCGATGGTGTGGCGCCGATTGCCAACAAGATCGGTGCGTTCCTGGCGCACCCCGTCATCCGCCGCGCGGTTACCGAGCCAGCCGAACCACTGCGGTTCCGCCGTATCATGGATAAAGGCCAGACCCTGATCGTCAATCTCGCCAAGGGCCGCATTGGCAATGACATGGCCAATCTGCTGGGCGGATTGCTGGTCGCGAGCCTGGCCAATGCCGCGCTCAGCCGCCACGACACCATGGAAACGCGGCGACGACCCTTTTTTCTCTATGTCGATGAATTCCACGCCTTCACCACGCTCTCCTTTGCCAACCTGCTGTCGGAGGTGCGCAAATATGGCCTGGGTGTCGTGCTGGCGCATCAATATGCCGAGCAGGCCGAACTTCCCGTACAGCAGGCTGTCTTCGGCAATGTAGGCAGCCTGATCGCGTTTCGCGTGGGGGTACTCGATGCACCCCTTCTCGCCCGGCAATTCGAGCCGCTGCAACCGCTCGATCTGATCAACCAGAAGAACCATGAGGCCTATGCCAGGATCATGGTCGAGGGTCACCGCAGTCGGGTGTTTTCCTTTGCCGGATTTCCGCCTGGCCAGCGGTTTGGCGAAAGTTCCGCCGCCTAGTGCCAAGCGGATATGGCGACTATTCTTTTGTGCATGACCCCGGAAGATCATCTCAACGAGCATTTGGAGCTCTGCAAACAAGTCTATGAGCGCATGCGCCGGGAGAATTCCTGGCCTTGGGTGGTGACAGGGGATTCGACAGAACCGCAGGATTTGGTAGAGTCGGAAGATAGCCCATACGTTCCATGAAACCATGTGTCGGATACATTCGCGTCTCCACCCAGAAACAGGGGGAAGGCGCTTCGCTCGATGCCCAGAAAGACGCGATCATCGCGTTTGCTGCCAATCACAACCTCGAAATGATTGGCTGGTATCAGGAACTCGAAACCGCCGCCAAGCGCGGCCGTCCCGTCTTTTCCCGGATGCTGCGGGATCTCAAGCGCGGCAAGGCGCGTGGCCTGATCATGCACAAGATCGACCGCAGTGCGCGCAATCTGCGCGACTGGGCCATTGTCAGCGAATTGCCGGATATCGGCATCGACGTGTACATCGCCACCGAAACCCTGGACTTCCGCTCCCGGGGCGGGCGGCTAACCGCTGACATCCAGGCCGTCATTGCCGCTGACTACATCCGCAATTTGCGCGAGGAAACCATAAAGGGGCTCGATGGCCGCCTCAAACAGGGCCTGTATCCCTTCCGCGCACCGATTGGCTATTGCGATACGGGCCGGGGGCAGCCGAAATCCATTTGCCCGATCAAGGGCCCACTCGTGCGGCAGGCCTTCGATTTATATGCACAAGGTAGCTATTCACTGCGAAAACTGGAAATCGAAATGGCGCGCCGCGGCCTGACAAACCACGCAGGAAAACCACTCACCCTGCACGGCATCGAAACCTTGCTCGCCAACCCCTTCTATTGCGGTCACATCATCATCAAGCGTACCGGCGCTCATTATCATGGTGTTCATAAGCCACTGATCCCATCGACGCTCTTCCGGCGCATACAGGCCATCAAGGCGGGCCGTGCCGGCAAGAAGTCCACAAGGCACGATCATCTATATCGCGGCCTATTCCGGTGCGGATATTGCGACCGACCCATGTCGCCGGAACGGCAAAAAGGCTTCACCTACTATCGCTGCCATGGACCCGGCTGCTCGACCAAAACTGTCCGACAGGAAGCCATCGATACTGCCATCCATGCGGAACTCCAGCGGCTGAGCCTGACCCCGGCGCAGGAGACGAAGCTGCGCGCCCGTTTCACCGCTTGGGTCGAAAGCAAGGAACGACTCGCCAACATCGCGTCGCTCGAACTGCGGATTGCCAAAATCGATGGGCGCCTCGACCGGCTAACCGATCTTCTTATTGATGGTGATATCGACAAACGCCAGTGTGACAATCGGAAAAGAGCCTTGTTTCTCGAACGGGCAGAACTGGTCGAAGCCATCAAGGAAGCACGCAAAAACGAGCTACCGTCGGACAAGCTCGAAGAATTTGTCGAACGCATGAAAAGCCTTGCAGCGTTTCATATTTCGCTGAATCCGTCCGAAAAGCGGCGACTGGTCGAAAATGTCTTTTCGAACCGGAAGGTGGTTGGAAAAAGTGTTGAACTGGAGCCGCAGAATTGGCTCCTAGATCGGCAATTTGCCGACCTGTCTCCGATGGTGACCCATATCGACACACTTATCGAACTCGCCCCTAAAAATGACAATGACAAAAGGCCTAGCCAGATCCCGCAGTGGAAGTATGATTTGAAAAATCAGCGCCCTGACGACTTGACCGAGGCTGCTTGACCCGGATTTCCCATATGGCTCCATCAATTGGTGCGATTGATCCTTGATTCTGATATAAGAATCAATGTGTTGAGCGACTTTTGGGACGGTGCAGATGGCCAACCCGGCGGATAAATCAGTCGACGAGCCTCTGAGGCTCAATTTCGATCGCTGCTTGAAGCTTGAGTTCCACGGTTCCGGAATCACCACCGACGCCGGATTGCTCGCCTACCGCGAGCTCGATGACGCGCTCGGCTTGACGGACATCGCTGGCGACAGGCTTGTCGATCCACGCACCTGCAAGAACGGCCAGCACGCGATGACGGGATTGTTTCGCCAGCCCGTCTTTGGCCGTCTCGGTGGCTATGAGGACGTGAACGACGCCGATCGTCTGGGACATGATCCGGCAATGCGTTGGATTGTCGGCGGTCGGGCTGTTGCGAAGCAGGCTGGTCGCCTGTGAAGAACCCGGTTTTGTTAGGCGACGCGCATGTGTCCCTCGCTGCTCCGGAACAGAAGGGCGGCGAGGATCAGCAACAAGATCTTCCTGAACCATGCCAGGAGGAGCCTGAGGTTGTGGCCGATGGCGCAGAGCAGGACGTTGATGACGTCTCCCTCGGCGCCCTTGAGGGCGTTTCGTTCGAGATGGCCGTCCTGCTTCATATCGCCGATGACCGGCTCAATGCCGTTTCTTCGTCGCAGTTCGCGCCTGATGGTGGGCGAGGCGATGCCGCGCGTGTGGGAGACATGCACCTCCAGTCCCCCGCGTTCGACCCCATGGCCGCGATAGCCGCGGTCGACATAGGCGCGGGCGGGCTTTCGTCCGGTGACGCGGGCGACCTGGTCAAGCTGATCGCCAAGAGTGTGGCCGTCATAGGGATTGCCCGGCAGCGACATGGCGCCGAGCACGAACTGGCCGCCCTTGCAGCGCTCGTTGGTGGTCGCGAAAGAGGCCTTCACCCCGAACTCGTATCGGGTGCGGGCCTTGCCCTTTCCAATGCATTCGACCTCCGGGGTATGGAAGGCATAGAGCTTCTGGGTGTCACCGGGCTTCTGGCCATGGATCGTCCGGGCCCGCTCCAGAACATTCTCAAGCGCCTTCATGCGCACCGGGTCCCCGGCGATCTTGCGCTCGATGTCGCGGATCAGCCGGCCCAGCCGCGTGCGCATGAAGCGCAGATGCGCCTTGGCCTGCTTGTGGCCGCGGCCATGCATGAGGCGTGCCGCCTCCTTCCTGGCCCGGCGTGCAACGCGCAGGTAGGACTGGCGCAACTGCACGCTATGGGCGCCTGCAGCCCGGTTCAGCCACTCGATCGCGCGCAGCATGAGATGGCTGTCGGTGGGATGGGCCACCGCCTTGGTCTGCACGGTGGTGTCGACCGTGACGCGTTCAAGCTGGCGCTCGCTGACGGCACCACTTGCCGTGGCAATCGCGATCGTCTCGGCCAGAAGCGCTTCGAGCTTGTCGCCATCCATGCGCTTGCGCCAGTTTGTCATCGAGGAGCGGTCGGCTGGCAGCTTGTGCTGGAAATGGGTCTCGCCGCAGAAGGCCTGGAAATACGGGTTCTCCACCCAGGCCGCTCACACGGCCTCGTCGGACAGACCCTTGATGTGCTTGAGCAGGTGCAGCCCCACCATCAGCCGTGTCGGAAGGCCGGGGCGACCGACATGCCCCACGAAAGTCGCGCCGTAGAGCGCGTCGAGCCCGTCCCAATCGATGCGCTCCGCCAGCCGCAGCAACTCGTGGCGGGGGACCAGGATCGCCGCAAGGCTCTCGCGGAACATGTCGGTTTGTGCGGCGTCGTGTCGGGCTTTCTGGGGCGCATCGGCGGGGTTCCGTCTTCGATCCTCGCAGTGAATCAGAGCCTGTCCGAAATGCCCAGACCCTTCGCGCGCGCCCGCGCGAAAACGCAAGGAAATGCTGCCAAATCTTCACAAGCTTGCAAAACCGGATACTTCGCAGCGCGTCAAAAATACAGCAATCTCAACCGTTTGCGAATTGATCAAAGGCGACGAGCTCCTGTTCGAATTGATCTCACAACGCTACGAGCGCGGCTCGGCCCTGATCACATCGAACATGCCGTTCGAGGAATGGATCGTAACCTTTGGAATCGAACACCTGTCCGGCGCGCTGCTCGACCGGTTGACCCACCACGTCAACATCCTGGAAATTAGGGGTGAAAGCTATCGGCTCAACCTATGCCGCGCACGCGTCGCAGCCACCAACAGCTGATCCTCACAAAATTGGCCTGAACGCTCCTGCGCCTTGGAACGTGCTTGCTAAATGAGAACCGCACGCTCAAAGGCGCACGCGTTCAAATGGCCTACTTTTGCTCCGCCCCAATGGCAGGTTATTTACCCCACCGTTAGCACCTGACGCGATGAAACTGATTTTTCTGGTCTTGCGCGATGCCAGCGCAGGGTGGAAAATGCAGCCAAGGGAATGGACGGAAGAGAAGACCCAATTTGCCATCCAGTTCCAGGAACGGTTCGTCAACCAATGACGTTCAACGGCCTCAGATACAAAATCCATGACAGTCCCCGGCAGAAAGCTCAAATGAATTTCTTCATCCGCTCAATCAGCATCGCCTGCGCCGGGACCAAGATCGGGATGACAAACCTCGCCTACATTCTCATGCACTTTATCTAGCACAAGGGGCGAACTGTGCCCCCATGAGCGGATAATGCCGCCAAACCTGCCAAATTCCCGCAACACCCTGCCCGAACGTGTCGAAACAATCCTTTTGAATAACCGCATCAGCGCGGCTGGCAGGCGTCATTGGATGATCAGTGGCCGGAAAGCTTGTGCGTCCCACGATTGCGACGCATTGCTTCGATTCAACTGTTGCCACGCAGTCGAAGGTGGGCCAATATATATTGACGTCAACTGCTGACCTGGGGAAATCGGTTTACTAGTCCTGCCGCGGTTGTAATTCGAAGCCCTTCCAGATACGTTACTTTTGGGCAAACAAATCGAGTATCGATAGGAAAGTTTTCACGCAGGACGCACCTATTGAAGGCGAAAACGCAGTTTGATTATATTGGTTTTGGTGGATAAACCTTGGCTAAAGTTTCATACATTGTTTTGTGTTACAATCAAGAAAATTACATTGAACAATCCCTGCTCTCTATTGTAAATCAAACGATGTGTCCTTTTGAAATAGTAATATCTGATGATAATTCGTCAGATAATAGTGTAAATATTATTAGTAATTTCATTGATAAATACGGTATAAATAATAATATTATATTAAATGTAAATGATAAAAATCTAGGTTTTATTGGTAATTTCAATAAATGCGTGTCTATTTGTAATGGAGATATTATTATTTATAATGCCGGAGATGATATTTCATTTTCTGAACGAACTGAAAAAATTGTAGAAGTATTTAGCAGTGAGCGACCATTGTTAGTTCATACTCCGGTCGTGACAATAAATGGTAATGGTAAAAGGATAGGTGTATGGAATCCAAGCGAATGGATTCCGGATTCTCTAACTGATGTATCAAAATCGTACAAACTAGCAATTGGAGCATCCTGCGCTTATAGCAAGGAGCTTTTTGATATATATGGTTTTATTGACTACCCTAACACATATGAGGATTTAACGCTGTTTTTCAGATCTGCGCTTAAGAAAAGAGTCAGTTTTTTGGATTTTCCACTAGTTTATTATCGCATTGGTCAAGGTATTACTACAAAAAATAGCGGACTTGCTATCGATGAAATTCAAAATATAGTTTCTAAATCAAGAGTTATACATGATACTATAATTCAAAGAATGGATGATTTGAAAAAAATTGGAAGTAGAAATGGATTGGAATCCATTTCTAAAGTTTTAGAAGAAGAACATCTTAAAAATTACAGCCTTATGAAAGCTTCTGTTTTAGACTTTTCTGAATTTACGGATGTATTAAATAATAAAGAAATTATTGATTCTGTATATGAAAGATTATTTAGTATTTTTATAGTGATAGACTATATTTTAAAATTTGGTAATATTAAAGAAAAATATGTCTTTCTGCAAAAGTATAATTATATATTTATGAATTTTACTGATGAAGAATCGAATCGCGGCTTCCAACATCTAGTTGAGGGTTTTGAATATGAGAGTGCAAATGATTCTTCATATCTTAGATATGATATAATGAAGTATGTGATTTATTTTACAGTTTACCTTGTATCTTTTTTTTCGAGCAAGCACGCATTTCTTCTATATAGAAGTCTGATAAATAAAAATTCAAAAATTTTTAATTATATTCGTATAATTAGTACTAGAATTATTTCGAAATTTGGAACCTGAACCGGTTTTTGGATTGCTGCATCGATCCCGAACCTGCCGAACCAAGGTTCGCAAGGTCGTGAAACAGATTGAGACGCCTCGCTCTCCTGACCCCATCATGCGGCGGCCCAAGCGCCGACCGCGAAGAGAAGCGAGTGACCCGCGGAACGGTCCGAGAAAAAGTGCAGGAGCACCTTGACCACAACGACCCCAATCAGAGAAGGCTCTTAGTGTCTGAATCAGAATGAGCAGTGCATTTTCAAGCCCTTGCGAGCCGTCGGGTGATCATGCGGATATGGGCGATGAAGACCCAGGCCTCGGCGGAAGCGATTGTCCGCTCGAAGTCCTTGGCCA
>JBATLL010000016.1:0-161782 GCA_049289295.1 Rhizobiaceae bacterium | reverse complement strand
CTCGGCGATGATGGGCACGGCGCGACGATCCGTGCTGCCCTTGCTGCCCGCGGCATCGGTGATCATTGCGTCACGATCGCGGGACAGGCGAGCGGCAGCTATCTGGCGATCATCGAACCGGACGGGGAAATGGTGATCGGGCTTGCCGATCTTGCCATTCACGAAAGCGTGGATGGCGAGTGGTTCGCCAGCAATTGCGCTGCGGCACTCGAACAGGCGGATTGCTGGTTCGTATCGACAAACCTTCGCCCCGACGTCATCGCGGCGATGATCTTGATGGCGAAGGAACGCGGCAAACGGGTCGCGGCAGCGACCATCTCGCCTGCCAAATCCGTCCGCCTGGCCGGGCAACTTGGCGGCATCGACATGCTTTTCACCAACATGCGCGAAGCGCGCGCAATGCTGGACCAGCCGGACGAGGATGGACCGGGGCTGGTGCGCAGGCTTATGGATGGCGGCGTTGGCGCAGGCGTGCTGACGCAAAGTGGTGCTCCAGCCCTGTTCTGGCAGGCTGGGCAAACCGGCATGATTACACCGCCACCGCTCGAGCGCATCATCGATGTCAATGGCGCTGGCGATGCGCTGGCTGGTGCCGTGCTTGCCGGTCTTGGCAGGTCCATGACGATGGCGCAAAGCGTAGGCGCGGGCATCGTTGCAGCGCAGTTCACCCTGTCATCGAGCGAGCCGTTCCATGCGGGTCTGTCCTGGCAGATGATCGAGGAACGCTCAGCCCAACTTGTGCCCCAGGCACTTAGCGTCTAGCAGGAAGTGGTCTTGGAAGGGAATTTGCCCATGCTTTCACCGGTTGCCGCCGATTTTGTCGAGATATTGCCACAGGTGCGCGGCGCGCTTGCCACGGGCTCGCCCGTCGTGGCGCTGGAATCTACCATCATCACGCATGGCATGCCCTTTCCGCAGAACCTGGAAACCGCGCATGCGGTGGAAGAAGCGGTTCGGGCGGCCGGGGCTGTTCCGGCCACGATTGCGGTGCTTGACGGGCGCATCCGGGTTGGACTTGATGCCGAGGCGCTGCACGATCTTGCCCAGCGCAAGGGGGTGATGAAGCTCTCGCGGGCCGATCTTGCCTTTGCGCTGTCCACCGGGCGGGCTGGCTCGACCACGGTTGCCGCGACGATGATGGCCTCGCAGCTTGCCGGAATATCGGTCTTTGCCACGGGCGGAATTGGCGGGGTGCACAAGGGGGCGGAGACGACATTCGACGTTTCGGCTGACCTCACCGAACTTGGGCGTACCAATGTCATCACCGTTTGCGCGGGGGCCAAGGCGATCCTTGATCTCGACAAGACGCTGGAGGTGCTGGAAACACAAGGGGTTGCCGTGGTCGGCTACGGCACGGACATGTTTCCTGCATTCTGGTCGCGCGAAAGCGCGCTGCGTGCGCCGCTCAGGCTCGATACGCCGGCAGAAATTGCCGCCTTGTGGCGTGCACGCCGGGCGATCAGCCAGGATGGTGGTGTGCTGATCGCCAATCCCATTCCGCAGGCCAATGAAATCCCGGCTGCAGAAATGAAACGCTACATTGAAACGGCGATCGAGGAAGCGGAGATGGAGGGCGTGAGCGGCAAGGCCGTGACGCCATGGCTGTTGTCGCGCATTCTTGAACTTACCCAGGGACGCTCGCTGGTGTCTAACGTGGCGCTGATCGTCAACAATGCCCGGCTTGCCGGGGAGATCGCGTCTGCAATTGCAGACAGTAATGCCTGAAAGAAGAGCGCCGATACCGGCCTGGCCAAAAGACGGGCCTGACCTGCACCGGCGCTCCTGATTGCAGCAATCCGCTATCGAACGGATCAATCAAGGCCCTGCAAGGCAGTTCAGCCTGGCAGTGTACCCATGCCGGGCTTGCCGAACACATTGCCGGAGGCGGAAGACTTCCAGCCCATCGGCACCGTCGTATCGGTGTGCTTCGACACGGAGGCGCTGACGAGAACGCCAGCGGGGATTGCAGCCACGGCGGCGGTTGAGAGGGCCGCTTGCGCGAATTGGCGACGGTTGATTTTCTTCATTTCCCGAACTCCTTCCTGATGAGAGGTCACACGAAGCGCCTGGTTGGCGACAGGCGGGTCGCGCAGTGCGGACACTGCGTCATCGAGGCCATGCGGGCCTTGATTTCCTGCCCGATACCAGGATCGCGCTCGATGGCTGCCAGCATTTCACCGGCCTCGGCATGAAAGCCGATGCAGGGGTTGTCACGCGGGCTGGCCATGGCAAAAGCCGGCACAGCAGCGCCTGCTGCCAGGGTAGCGGTGGTTGCGAGAAAGGTGCGGCGCGAAACCGGCGCAGCAGTGGAAGAAAGAGGCATCTTTTGCCCTCCCGTCAAACAGGAAAGAGGCGGACAACGCGCAATGCGCGCACGCTTTTCCATCGCAGCCGAAAAGCGATTATGCACCATGGACCGGCCGCAATCCATGGCCGGATGCATATGGTGGCTCCTTATGCTCAATTCAAGAATAAGGTCGGATCAATTTCGGAAACTGCTTGCGGGGACCGCGGTCAGACTGCCTTCAGCACCCAGCGCACTATCATGCGGGCGGCTTCGTCGAAGGCGGCGTTGAGCGCATTGACGACGGCACCGGCGCTGGTGGAGTTGAGCGGCACGGTCACATCGAACACTTCAGTGCGAACAACCTTGCCGGTGCGATCGGATACGAGCTTGAGCGAAATCGAGACCTGCGCTTCCTGCAGGCCGGATCCGATGTTGGCCTGAAAGGCCCGTATTGCCGACACGATCTGATAGTCGATGACCAGGCCATCGCCGGGTTTGCCCACAGCGCGTACCCTGCCGGTATTCTCGAATGCCTCAACCAGCCTGGCCTGCACGACCTTGGGCAAGGCGTCGGACCATTGGGCGCGTCCCAGATATTCGATCTCGGTGGGCGAAGCCTTGACGATGATGTTCTGCGAATCGAGCGACTTGAGCGCAGATGGTTCAACGATCAGCAGTTGCGCGCGGGTTCCGCCGCGCAAATCGGGAAAGTCCGAGGGAGCGGATAGATCGAACGTATCGGGCAGCGGACCCGATGCCGTGCAGGCGGAAAGTATGGCTGCAAGGCACAAGGCGATGATTGCGCGCCCGATGCGCATCACCCCTGCTCCCAAATCTGGCGCCCAGCCCATAACCATCCTACCTTCTCGGCCTTCCATCAAAGGTCTTGACCTCGCTGCCGCCGAATATCAGCCTTTGCGGGTTGCGCTCAAGACCGGTGATCGCACGATCAATGCGCGAGACAGACCGGCGCGTATCCTGCACCAGCGTGCGCACATCATCCAGACCGCGATTGGAAAAGGTTGAAAGACCAGCAGAAATCTCGTTGACGCGTGCGGTCATCGTGCGGGCCATTTCGCGGAAATCGGCGAGCGTCCTGGAAACATCTTCCATCACGCCCTGCCCGTCTCCCTTCGACAGGAAACCGTTGAGGGAAGTGAGTACACCATCGACCTTGCCCGAAGCTGCGTTGAGTGTCGCCACCAGTTCCTTCGTGTCGGTCACGATCTTGTCGATGTCTTCCTTTCTTGCCGAGAAGGTTGAAGTCACTTCCCTGGCGTCGGCGACGACCTTGCGTGCATCCTCGGCTGCCGCACTGACATTGTCGACGATCTTGCCGACCTTTTCTGGATCGGTTGCCGCGATCAGCTTGTCGACATTTTCAAGACTTGAATTCATCGAGGCGGAAAACTTCTTCATGTCCTCGATGGCAACCTTCGCGTCGGCAACCAACTGTTTGACGTCAGAACCCGATTCCTTGAGCTTGGTCGTGAAGGATTCGATGTTATCAACCGTCGTCCTGACCTTGTCGGCGTCCACAGCCGTGACGATTTCCTCGATACCGGCAATCGAACCATCAAGCTTGGCTGACAGGGTTTCAAGGCTCTCGGCGGCCTTGGTCACCCCGGCAAGAAACTTGTCGACCCCCTCGGCATTGCGAGCAAGCGAGTCGGAAAACACTTTCACATTGGCAATGGTCTCGGTTGCGGGCTTGCGATTGTCCTCGATGAAGGTTTCGACGGAGGTGATCATCTTGTTGGCACGGCCCGCCACTTCGCGCACCGTTTCGAGAATGTCGTTCACCGCGGAGGGTTCGGCATTGATGATGGGGGCATCCGCCGTTGGCGTGTCGGAAGACAAAAGCAGCGGCGAGGATGGCGATCCGCCTTTCAGCGAAATGTAGGCGACACCGGTCAGGCCCTGCGCGCCGATGGTCGCATAGGTATCTTCTCGAACCGGTGTGTCGGCCTTGACCTGCGTGATGGCATAGACGATGCGCGGATCATCGGCATCGAACAGCACCCGGCTGACCTTGCCGACCTTGATACCGTTGAACAGAACGTCCGATCCTTCGCCAAGGCCGGTCACCGAACCCTGGATGCGGACATTGAGCGGCACGAGGTTGGTGCTCTCGTCGATGCGCGCGACCCAATAGATGAACGCAAAACACGCTGCGATTACCACCAGCGTGAAAAAGCCCACTGTTATGTAATTGGCGCGGGTTTCCATCGTCCTCGTACCATTGTCAGCGCATCCAGCCTGCCGGCTGCGGTTGGCCGATCAGGAGCCAGTCAGGCAACCCTTCCCGCCCGCGCGAGGCGTTCAGCGCGCTTGCCGTGAAAATAGGACTGCACCCATTCATTCCCGGATGCAAGCATGGCGTCCATGTTTCCGGCCACGAGGACCCTTTTTTCGGCCAGTACTGCAATACGGTCACACGCGGCATAAAGCGTGTCGAGATCGTGTGTCACCATGTAGACGGTCAGTCCAAGCGTATCGCGCAGTGTCACGATCAGGTCGTCGAACTCGGCTGCGCCGATCGGATCGAGACCGGATGTCGGTTCGTCGAGAAACAGGAGGTCGGGATCGAGCGCCAGGGCGCGTGCAAGGGCTGCGCGCTTGATCATGCCACCCGACAATTGCGAGGGCAGTTTGTTGCCGGCATCCTGCGGCAGCCCGACGAGCGCCAGTTTCAACCGCGCCAGTTCGTCCATCAGCGGCTGGCTCAGATTGAGATATTCGCGCATCGGCACCTGGATGTTTTCAAGCACTGTCAGCGCGGAGAAGAGCGCGCCGTGCTGGAAAAGCACGCCGATACGCTGGTCTGTCGCCAGCTTCTCCTCGTCATCGAGCTTGTGATAGTCCTGCCCGAACAGTTCTATGGAACCGGCCTGAGCCTGGTTGAGGCCGAGGATGGCACGCATCAGCACCGACTTGCCGGAGCCTGAAGCACCAACAAAACCCAGTATTTCCCCACGCCAGACATCGAGGTTGAGGTTTTCCAGGACCGTTTTCTCGCCAAACGCAACAGTGCAGTCACGAACCCGCAAAACCGCTTCGCGTTCCTGCCCTTGCGCTGGTGTGATTGCCTCGACGTTCACCTGTGCGTCCTCATCAGTAGTCGATCTGTGCGTAGAAGACGGCGAAGAAGCCGTCCACGACGATGACCAAGAAAATCGCCTTGACGACTGCTGCCGTCACCCGCCTGCCAAGACTTTCGGCACTTCCCTCCACCTTCATGCCTTCGACAGCGGCCATGATGCCGATGATCATCGCCATGAAGGGAGCCTTGATCAGCCCGGCAAAGACCGTCGACAGGTCGATGGCGGCGCGCAGCTTGAGGATGAAGGATTCGACCGGAATGCCGGAATAGAAGCGCAAGATGACCGCAGCACCCACCAGTGCTGCCATGTTGGCGACAAAGGCCAGCAGCGGCACGGCGATGGTCAATGCCACAAGGCGCGGAAAGACCAGCACGCCAATCGGGTTGAGGCCGATCACCTTGAGCGCGTCCACCTCCTCGCGCATTTTCATGGAACCGATTTCCGCCGTCATGGCGCTGCCGGTCCGCCCTGCAACCATGATCGCGGTGAGCAGCACGCCGACCTCGCGCAGGAGCAGAATGCCGACAAAATCGACAGTGAGGAATTCCGCACCGAAATAGCGCAGTGACCAGGCGCCCTGCTGGGCGATGATGGCACCAATCAGGAAAGACATGAGCGCGACGATGGGCACGGCGCGAAGGCCCATCCGGTCAACGTGGTGAATGATCGAGACCGGGCGTACCGAGCCGGACTTGCCCGCCTTCATCTGTGGCCCGCGGATGGCTGCGCCAATCATGTTGAAGGAAAGAATGGCGTCGCGACGCATGGCATAGGTGGTTCGACCAAGCGTTTCGAGAATGCGCAGGGTGCGCGGCGGACTGGGTGGAGCGGGCGCGACGGTGACGTCCTGTTCGCAAACCGCATCGAAGAGCCTCTCGCCGATCCGGCCCTTCATGCCGGTCACCTCAGCCGAAGCGCCGCTCTTGCGCCAGTTCTCGATCAGGCGGGAGAAAATCCAGGCACCGGACGTGTCCACACGTCCTACGCCCGACAGGTCGAGAAGCAGGTCGGATCGCTGTGCGCGAGCACCGGCTGACGCTTCAACCTCGCGTACTTCGGCATCGATGGGGCCGATCGTCTCCAGCCGCCAGTCGCCTGACGCAGACACGATGGTGCGCTGCCCATCTCGGCTTACGGTGATCGCGGCCCTGGCCGGCCGATGCGGTTTCGTATCGTTCATGTTGCTCCGGCAATTCCGGCTGCCCCAGCCTTTCGTGAAACTTCTAACATGCATCGCGTCACTGTGCAGCTTTGCGGTGCGGTTTTTCTGTGCAACAGGTTGAGCAGGCAGAAACAGACATTGCGGACAGGCGATGGCAAGCAGATGTGAACTGGAAATCCTTCGTGAGAGCTGGCCAATACGGGGCAGTTTCACGATTTCGCGCGGCTCGAAGACACAGGCCGACGTGATCGTGTGCCGGATCAGCCAGGAAGGTCGCGCTGGGCGCGGCGAATGTGTGCCGTACGGGCGCTATGGCGAAACAATCGAGAGCGTCGAGGCGCAGTTGGGCGAATTCCGGGTGCTGGTGGAAGGTGGGGCATCGCGCGAAACCTTGCGCCACGAAATGCCAGCCGGTGCTGCACGCAATGCGCTCGATTGTGCCTTGTGGGATCTGGAAGCAAAGCAGACAGGTGTCAGGGTTCACAGCAGGGTGTGCCGTTTTCCGCCTCGCCCCATTCCAACGGCCATGACAATCAGCCTGGGCTACCCCGAAACCATGGCGGCAAGCGCCAGGGCCAATTCACATCGCCCGCTCCTCAAGGTGAAGCTTGGCGGCATGGGGGATGAAGATCGCATCCGCGCGGTGGCGGGTGCTGCGCCTGCAACACGCATCATCCTGGATGCCAATGAAGCGTGGAGCGCGGAAAACATCCATGACCTGATGATGGTCTCGGCAGAAATGCGCATTGCACTCATCGAGCAGCCGCTGCCGGCGGGCAAGGACGCGCTTCTTCGCGAAATTCCTCATCCCGTGCCGATCTGCGCGGACGAAAGCGCGCATGTCACCGCTGATCTGGATGGCCTGCGCGATTGCTATGATGCGGTCAATATCAAGCTCGACAAGGCCGGCGGCCTGAGCGAAGCCCTCGAAATGCGCAATCGTGCCCATGAGCTCGGCTTTTCAGTGATGGTCGGCTGCATGGTATCGACGTCACTGGCCATGGCACCGGCGCTATTGCTGGCGCAACAGGCGGAATTCGTCGATCTCGATGGCCCGCTGATCCTGGACCGCGACCGCGCGGACGGGCTTTCCTATTCCACGTCGCTCGTGTCACCGCCCTCGCCCCGGCTCTGGGGATAGTTACGGGCCAATAGCAGCAATGCAAGGGCGGCAATGGCCATCGCCGCCATGAACAGGAAGCCGTCAACGCCGAAGCGGGCATAGATCGGGCCGCACAGGAACATGGCCAGGCCCATCACCACCCCGCCCAGCACGAAACCGACGCCCTGGGCGGCCCCGATCCGCGTTTCGGGAACGGCCTCCGAGATATAGTGCATTGTGCCAAGATGGACTGCGCCAAAGCTCAGGCCATGTAGCAATTGCAGGAAGCCATAGGCGACGGCGTTCATTGGCAATGGCATCAGGCACCAGCGCAGGACGGCTGCCAACCCGCCCAGCGCGATCAGCTGCACCGGCGACACCCGACGCAGAACCGATGCGGAGAACTGGAACAGCACGATTTCGGCGGCAACCCCGATGGCCCAGAAGGTGCCGATCTCGAGGCCGGTATGGCCGATGGCGTTCCAGTAGATCGAACCAAAGGAATAGACCATGGCGTGGCTGGCCTGCAGAATTCCGGCTGCAGCGATAACCAGCACGAAATGCCGGTTTCGAAACAGGGATGCGCGTGTGGCATTGGCGGGGGATTGCGCTGGTTGGCGCGGACGCCCGATGCGGGGCAGCAGAAAGGACAGAAATGCGCCTGAAAAGGCAGCGGCGATCATGACCCACAGCACAGCCTGGGCAGACGCTCCGGCAAGCACCATGCCGCCGCCAAGATTGGCGATGATGAAGACGAGCGAACCCCACAGGCGAATGCGCCCATAGTCTGCACCGAAGCGCCGGACGCCTGACAGGGTGAGCGAATCCATCACGGGTGTCAGCGGATTACTGGCCAGCGAAGCCAGGAACGAGACCGCAAGGATCGGCCAGAAGGACTGGGTAGCCGCGAACAGGCTGGAAGCCAGCGCCGTTCCCCAGAACAGGAAAATCAGAACATTTGCCCGGTCTGATGCCCTGTCGGCGAAGGCGCTGATCTGACCGGAAGTCAGAACCCGCACGACCATGGGGATTGAAAGGATGATGGCGATCTCGGTTTCGTTCAGCGCCCTCGATTTCAGCCAGATCGGAAAATACGGAAGATATATCCCAACATAGAAGAATATCGCGCAATAAAGCAGCGACAGGCGCGGGCCGAACAGGGCCGGTGCCGCCTCCAGGTTGCGCAGTCGCGATGGGATATCTGCTCTCACGATTGCTGCGCAAGGACACGGGCAAAGAGCGTGTCGTCCACATTGCCGCCGGAAAGCGTGCACACAAGCGTGCGCCCGTGCCATTCATCGGATGCCCGCAGAACCGCTGCAAGCGCCACAGCGCCACCTGGTTCCACCACGCATTTCAGTTCGCGAAAGGCAAAGCGCATCGCGCCAAAGGCTTCCGCATCGCTTACCGCAAATCCGCTCATGCCAAGTTTCGAGGCGACGGCAAACGAGATTTCGCCCGGCATCGGCGTGACGATGGCATCACAGGCAGTGCCGGAAGTGCGTGCGTTGCGCAGCCTCTCGCCAGCTTCCAGCGAGCGGCGATAATCATCAAAACCTTCCGGTTCGCACGTGTGCATGCTGGCTGAAGCGAAACGGTCACGAACCGCCAGCCCGACACCGGCTGTCAGGCCGCCGCCGCCCGTGCAGCAGATGACATGATCGGGAACAATTCCCATGGCTTGCAGATCGTCGGCAATTTCGAGGCCACAGGTGCCCTGCCCGGCAATCACGTACGGATTGTCGAAGGGATGAATGAAGGCCGCGCCCTTCTGCGACACATGTTCAGCGGCAATGGCGTCGCGGTCCTCATTGTCGCGGTCATACAGCACCACCTCGGCTCCCAGCCGCCTGGTACGCTCGATCTTGAGGGCTGGCGCATCCAACGGCATGACGATGGTTGCCGGGATACCGAAATCGCGCGCCGCCTGCGCCACGCCCTGCGCATGATTGCCGGAAGATGAGGCGACGACGCCGTGGCGACGCTGGTCCGGCGAGAGGGCTGAAATGGCATTGGCCGCGCCACGCATCTTGAAGGAGCCGGTTCGCTGCAGGCATTCGGCCTTGACGAAAACGCGCGCGCCGGTGATTTCGTCAAGCGCATCACTGCGCAGGAGCGGCGTCCTGACCACCATGCCAGCAATGCGCTGGGCAGCGGTCTTGATATCGGCAAAGGCTGGAGTTTCGGGCATGGCCAGGGTTTCCGGAATCGCGCGGGATGCGCCTCTCCCCTAATTGCGCCAACCGCGGCTGATTTAAAAGACCGCAAATTGCCAGCAGGACGCACCAAGCTGGCATGGCATCGGCTCCTCCCGTTGCGATGAAGTTGCCTTCTGGACGGTTCGATGGGCCCAGTGCAGCGAAAAACTGTTCCCGCCGCTCGTGTTTCCATGGCAATGGCCACCATTTTTCCTGCTACTAGGAGCCTTGAAGCCGATTCCCGTTGCAGCCTTGTGAAGGTTGGGCGTTCATGGGAACTTGCAGCAGGGATAGCTTCGTTTGCTTGTGGGGAGACAGGAAACATGGATCTGGGGATAGCAGGGCGAAAGGCCATCGTGTGTGCGTCGAGCCGTGGTCTGGGCCGGGGTTGCGCGCAAAGGCTGGCAGAGGCCGGGTGCGAGGTTGTCGTCAACGGACGCAACCGGGAAGTCACGGAACGCTCAGCCAGCGAAATTGCCCAGTCGATCGGCGCGAAGGTCATTGCAGTCGTCTGCGATGTCTCAACACATGAAGGCCAGGATCTGCTGCTGCAGGCCTGTCCCGACCCCGATATCTTGGTCAACAACAATGGCGGTCCGCCCAGGCGTGATTTCCGTGAACTGGACCGCAAGGCCATCCTGGAAGGCGTCACGCAGAACATGGTCAGTCCGATCGAACTCGTGCAACGCGTGATAGACGGCATGGCAGCCCGCGGATTTGGCCGGATCGTCAACATCACCTCCAGTTCGGTCTATGCCCCCATCGAGGGCCTGGATCTGTCTTCCGGTGCCAGGGCTGGACTGACATCCTTCCTGGCAGGCGTGGCGCGTGGCGTGGCGAAGGACAATGTGACAATCAACAACATCCTGCCCGGCAAGATGGACACGGACCGGCTGCGAAGCGGGTTTGCCTTCATGGCCAATCGGCTGGGAATTTCCGAAGAAGAAGCGCGCGCTCGCGAAGTACAGACGATCCCCGCCGCACGGTTGGGCACGGCAGATGAATTCGGGGCGCTCTGCGCCTTCCTGTGCTCGACGCATGGCGGATACATTACCGGCCGCAATTTCCTGGTCGACGGCGGATTTATCCAGAGCGCATTTTGAAGATGGCGTGAACATGAGCAACAAACCGACACCCTACCAGCCAGCGAACGAGCTTGAATCGGGCGCCCTGCACTATCACCAGTTTCCAACACCGGGAAAACTGGCCATTGCCGCGACAAAACCCCTTGGCAACCAGCGCGACCTGGCGCTTGCCTATTCGCCCGGAGTGGCGGCACCTTGCCTGGCGATAGCCGCCGATCCGACGGAAGCGGCCAAATACACATCGCGCGGCAATCTGGTCGCGGTGATATCGAATGGCACGGCCGTCCTTGGGCTTGGCAATATCGGTCCGCTGGCTTCCAAACCGGTCATGGAAGGCAAGGCAGTACTGTTCAAGAAGTTCGCGGGCATCGATGTATTCGACATCGAGGTGAGCGAGAACCGTATCGAAGCCTTCTGCAATGTGGTCGCGGCGCTTGAGCCCACATTTGGCGGTATCAACCTTGAGGACATCAAAGCACCTGAATGTTTCGAGATCGAGCGCTGCCTTCGCGAGCGGATGAACATTCCGGTATTCCACGATGACCAGCACGGCACGGCAATCATCGTGTCTGCCGCTGTGCTGAACGCGCTCGAACATGCCGGCAAGGATATTGCTTCGGTCAAGATCGTCGCCTCGGGCGCGGGTGCAGCGGCCCTTGCCTGCCTCAACCTGCTGGTGAGCCTTGGCGCCAGTCAAGAGAATATCTGGATCAGCGATCTTGAAGGCGTGGTCTACAAGGGGCGTGAAGCCCTCATGGACCAGTACAAGGAACCATTTGCCAAGGAAACCGACAAGCGGACACTGGCGGAAATCATCGAGGGGGCTGATGTCTTTGTCGGCCTGTCGGCTGGCGGCGTGCTGAAACCGGAAATGGTGACCCGCATGGCGCCAAAGCCGTTGATCATGGCGCTGGCCAATCCGACACCGGAAATCATGCCGCAGCTTGCCCGTGAGGCGCGCGCGGATGCGATGATTTGCACGGGTCGCTCGGATTTCCCGAACCAGGTCAACAATGTCCTGTGTTTTCCCTATATCTTTCGCGGTGCGCTGGATGCGGGCGCAACGACCATCAACGAGGAAATGAAGATGGCGGCGGTTCGCGCCATCGCGCAGCTTGCGCATGAGGAACCATCCGACGTTGCTGCGCGCGCCTACGGAACCAGCGCGCCGATCTTCGGGCCGGACTATCTCATTCCCTCGCCTTTCGACCAGCGGCTCATCCTGCGTATCGCGCCTGCCGTGGCAAAGGCTGCGATGGAAAGCGGTGTGGCAACACGGCCAATAACGGATTTCGATGCCTATCTCGACCAGTTGAACCGCTTCGTGTTCCGCTCCGGGCTTATCATGAAGCCGGTGATCGAGAAGGCAAAGAGTTCGATCCAGCGGGTCATCTATGCCGATGGCGAGGATGAACGCGTGCTGCGCGCAGCGCAGATCGCCATCGAGGAGCGGCTTTGCGACCCGATCCTGATCGGTCGACCCGAAGTCGTGGAAGCGAGACTGGAACGCCATGGCCTCCGGGTGCGGCCGGGGCGTGACTTCCAGCTTGTCAATCCGCAGAAGGATGACCGGTTCCGCGACTATGTCGATCTCATGCTGGAGAAAACCGGCAGGCGCGGCATCACGCCGGAAGCAGCGCGCACGATCGTGCGCTCATCCAACACTGTCATTGGTGCGCTGGCGGTGGAGCGTGGCGATGCGGATGCAATGCTGTGCGGTCTGGACGGACGCTTCCTGCGCCATCTCAACTATGTCGAAATGATCATTGGACGCGCACCCGGCGTGCGCGCCCTTTCGGGCCTTTCCATCCTGATCAACCAGGCGGGCGCATGGTTCCTGACCGACACCTATGTCACAGATGAACCCACGGCGGAGGAAATCGCCGAGATGACGGTGCTGGCGGCAACCGAGATTTCGCGTTTCGGCATGACGCCCAAGGCGGCGCTGCTATCGGCTTCGGATTTCGGTTCGCGCAATTCAGTTGCCTCGCAGAAGATGCGCGATGCGGTCGAGATTCTGTTCCGCGACCATCCCGATATCGAGGTGGATGGTGAAATGCATGGTGACAGCGCCTTGTCGGAAATCATCCGCGAGCGCGTATTCCCGCAATCGCGGCTGAAGGGCCAGGCGAACCTGCTGGTGTTTCCAAACCTGGATGCCGCCAACATCACGCTCAATGTGGTCAAGCAGATGACAGATGCGCTGCATGTCGGTCCGATTCTCATTGGTACGGCCAAACCGGTGCATGTCCTGACGCCGTCCGTAACTTCGCGGGGCGTCTTCAACATGAGCGCACTTGCTTCTGTCGAGGCGATGCAGTCGAAGAGCAGCCGGGAAGGCAGCAAGCCTTGATTTGATCGCTTTCACCAGTAACCTTGCGTAACGCGCGATGCCTGATACACATGCTGACCGGTCTGGCGGGGCCGCAAAGCAGTACGAGGAAGTACCAGAACCATGAAGGGTATGGGAAAAGGATGGATTGGACTGGCCCTTGTCATGGCCTGCCTTTTCGTGCCCGTGCGCGCTTTTGCCCAGTCAGCCTATTGCCTGCAACTGGTCAACGAACTGACCGCGATTGATTCCGGCGGTGGGTTCAGCGCCAATTCGGCCAAATACCAGCAATATGAGCGCGCGGCGCGCGAACAGCGGGCCCAGATGGTCAAGACCCAGCGCGCGGCACGACAGAATGGCTGCTCGGCAGGCATTTTCAGCCGCAATTCCGCGCTTTGCGACCGAATTCGCTCCAGCCTTGAACAGATGAGCATCAACCTTGCGAAGCTGGAACGCACGCGCGACAGCCTGGGCGGCGGTGGAGGTGGCGACAGCCGCCGACGCAAGTCCATTCTCGCCGAACTGCAGCGCAATGGCTGCCAGAATCGTATCAGCGGACCATCTGGCGTTATCGATGCGCGCAGCGAGGAACCGCGTCGCAGGACGCTGCTGGAACAGATTTTCGGCGTCAGGACATTCCGCGAAAACGGCCAGCGCGGCGGCGATGGGTTTGCGCCTGACATCGGGCTTGGCAGTCGCTATGGAACGTTCAGAACGCTGTGCGTGCGAACCTGTGACGGCTACTATTTCCCGATCAGCTTTTCGACCGTGCGCGAACGCTTCGACCAGGATGAGGCGACCTGCCAGAACATGTGCCCCGGAGCAGAAGTTCAGCTCTACTATCACGGCATGCCGAGCCAGGACAGCGAGGACATGATTTCCTATCGTTCCGACCAGCCCTATGTGAGCCTGCCGACCGCCTTCAACTATCGCAAATCGGTGAATTCAGCCTGTGAATGCCGGTTTTCGCGTGGCGGACTGACGGAAGTGGCGGGTGGCGTCACGATCCGCGACATTACCAGCGAAGCAGACAGTCGCGACCGTATTCCCACACCCGTCTTCAAGTCCGATCCGGGCCTTGACCCGGAAACGCGGAACAATCTTTCCGGCGGCCTGACCAGCGCCTATCTGCAGGAACTCAACCGCCACAAGGATGAAGGCGTCAAGCCGCTTGCGGCAGTCGGCGAGCGCAAGATCAGGGTAGTCGGGCCAGAATTCTTTCCCGTCCAATAATCGGCAGCAGCCGCGCCATGTCGGGTCCGTGATCCAGTCCGGTGAGCACCCGGCGCAGCGGCATGAAGAGTTCGCGTCCCTTGCGCCCGCTTCTCGTTTTCAGTTCAGCGGTCCATTGCTGCCAGCTGGTCGTGTCGAGCGCACCGTATGGAAGGGTTTCGCGCGCCATGGCGATGTAGTCGCGATCTTCGTCCGAGATGACGGCAGCGGCCGAGGTGACAACATCCCACCACTTTGCAGCGTCCCTTGCCCGCTCGCAGTTCTCGCGGACGGCAGGCCAGAATTCCGCGCCCCGCCCCTCGAATGCATCAGCAGGGAAACGGCCCGATACATCTTCCCATTCCATCGCATGAACCAGTTTGCGGTTGAGCGCATCCAGTTCCGAGACATCGAACTTGGCTGCGGACTTGCCGATTGCCGACAGGTCCAGGCGCGCGGCGAGCGCGTCCATCGTGGCCATGGGTTCCACTGCCCCTGCCCCACCGATCAGGACGGCGAGCGAAGCGACGGCCATCGGCTCATAACCGTCTTCGGCCAGGTTCCTGAGTGAGAGCGACCCCAGTCGCTTTGAAAGACCTTCGCCGCTGGCGGTGGTCAGCAGGTTGTGATGGCCAAAGGCAGGAACGGGAGCGCCGAGCGCCTGGAAAATCGATATCTGCACGCCCGTGTTGGAAACATGATCGTCGCCGCGAATGATGTGGGTCACAAGGAAATCCACATCATCGACAACGCTGGTGAGCGTGTAGGGCCATGTTCCATCCTCGCGCACAAGAACCGGATCGGACATGGACGAAAGGTCAACTGTCTGGGGTCCGCGAATGAGATCGTCCCACTGCACCTCGGTTCGCCTTGGCGCAAAAGGGTCTCCATCGTGGTTTGGCAGCAGGAAACGCCAGTGCGGACGCTTGCCCGAGGCTTCCAGTGCGGCAAAATCGGATGCCGACAGGTGCAGGGCGGCACGGTCGTAAACGGGCGGCTGGCCGCGCGCAGCGAGGCGCTTGCGCTTGCGATCCAGTTCATCGGGTGTTTCGAAACATGGATAGAGGATTCCGGCTTCCTTCAACCGGCGGGTAGCTTCCTCGTGGCGATCCGACCGGTCGGACTGGCGTTCGATGCGGTCGGGAACGATGCCAAGCCAGGTCAGGTCCCTGAAAATGCCATCGGCATATTCCTGCTTTGAACGCTCACGGTCGGTGTCGTCGTAGCGAAGGATGAACGTCCCCTCCTCACGCAGCGCGATGATCCAGTTGATCAGCGCCGTACGGGCATTGCCTATGTGAATGTTGCCCGTGGGGGATGGAGCAAATCTGACTACCGGTTTCATGTCTGTCCGACTCGTTTCGCCTGTTCATGCACGCCTTGGCGCGCGGTGAGGAACACCACAAAGGCGCCAGCGATGCAAGCCGGACACAGTGAACACCAAAGATTGGGAGCAATTCGTCCCCCGCTTGAATCACGGATGCAACGTTCTTACAAATTGTGCAATTGTCCCTGGCAAGACAAACAAGATTGCAGGTGATTTCCTTGAAGAGTGATCCTCGAACCGACTGGTCCGTCATTGGTGAGCGAGACCAGCAGTCGGTTACTGCTGACTGGATGCCCGTGGATGGTTGTCCGATTGATGGCGTGTGCGTGAAGGAAGTTCGCGCTATCACCATCGGTTCCGGTGTCCTGACCGAAATCTATCGAAGCGACTGGAAACTGGATGACCTGCCGGTGAGCCAGATATTTCAAAGAACCATTGCCGAAGGAAGCATTTCGGCCTGGCACGCGCATTCACTGGCAACAGATCGCCTTTTCTGTTCGGTCGGTCGTGTCAAGGTTGGGCTTTATGACGGGCGGCGGCATTCGCCTTCCCATGGCAAGGGCTGGATCCGCATCTTTGGTGAGCACCGGCCCATGCTGATCACCATTCCGCCTGGTGTATGGCATGGTGTACGCTGCCTTGGCGGTTCCAATGCGCTCGTTATCAATGCGGTGGACATTGCCTTCGAATACGAAAATCCGGACCATTGGCGCCTGCCCTCGGATACCGATCAGATACCGGTCGATCTGAGCGCGTGAAACGGCATACCTTGGCAAGAGATCCTGTCGTCAGCGTCATCATTGCAACCTGGGGTCGGCCGCATGTGCTTCGCCATGCCATCGGGTGCGCGCTCGGCCAGACATTGCGTGAAATCGAGGTAATTGTAGTCGGCGATTGCACGGATGCCGAAACTGTCCGGGTGATCAGTTCGATCAAGGACAGCCGCCTGCGCTTCATCAACCTGCCGATCAATTATGGCGAACAGTCCGGTCCCAACAATATCGGCGTACTTTCTGCCCAAGGCGAATATGTCGCCTTTCTCAATCACGACGATTTCTGGTTTCCCGATCACCTCGCGACGGCACTTACCTGGCTGCAGGCAAGTGGCAGCGACCTGTGCTTCACAGGCGCGGCTGTTCTTGTCCCACCAGAAGTCCAGAAGGAAAACGCTGATTTTCCGTGGCTGGTCGGATTTCTGGGACAGACTGGTGATGCACTCTACACGCCGCTGACGCTGCATGTCCCGGCATCCTTGTGGGTGCTCAAACGCGAGATACACGAAAACCTGGCCGGGTGGCGGCCAGCGGCGGAATGCCGGCGCGAAAGTTCAAGGGATTTTCTGTTGCGCGCATGGCGCTCGGGCTACAGGATGCGCTCGGTTCCCATTGTCTCGGCGATACTGCTACCTTCGACAGCGAGGCAAGATTCCTATCTCGAACAGATAAGCGGCACACACGACAAGATCGCCTCCATGCTCAGTGGCGGTCCCGCCAGTCTGCGCGCCACGCTGTGTGACCGCATGGTGGAAGGACCTGGTCCGAGACTGGGCGCGCGATTGTTGAAACCGCTCAAGCTCGCGGCCATCCGTCTCGGTCTGCATCCCGTCCTTCTCCACGGTCGACGTAAACCATTGACCCGCAAGGGCGAGCAGATTGATCATCTTCGCCGCCAACGCGGATTGCCGAAGCTGGCCAGATCCGGTGCCAGCATTGAAATGCTGAAATATCACGCTGCGCGACTGGCCTGCCCAGATACCAGGACCGGGGACGCCATCGACTTCTCCACCAGTGGGTCCGGCTCACGCCACAAGGCTGGTGGCTGGGCACCTTCGACTGCCGACGGCTCCTGGATGAATTCGGCGCAAGCAAGCCTTGTGATCAGAACGCGGAAGGGCGCGATGTCGCCCCTTGGTGTGAGTGTGACCGGGCGCGTTGGTTCAGAAGGTCAACGGATAGAACTGCTTGCAGCTGGAAAGCTGATCGGAGTGATTGAAGGAAAGAACGAGCTTTCGGTCTGGCAGTTTTCAATTCCACATGCCGCAGTGGAACCCGATGGACTTGTCGAACTTGAACTGCGTGAGCTGTCAGCACACAGGATGACGAGATCAAGAGACAAGGGTCTATTCCTGCTCGCGAGGCTTGAACTTGTGAAGCCGGATTGAGCCTTCCGCTTGCGCACCTCGTGGAATCGCGCGAACGTGGATTGGGGGTGGCCAACCTGGTCGGTGGGATGAAAGCGTGAAGAGCGATACTGTCAAGGGGCTGCGGGCCGCCTATATCGATCTCGTCATTGATGTGCTGCTTTTTTCATTCTGGGATGAAGCGCCAAGGCGCATCGCCGAAACGGGCCTCTTCCCGCCAAAGCATTTGCGCCGCTCCCGCAAGATTAGACAGATGACCAGGAATGTCCTGCTGCGCCTGCTGGATCTGTGCGCTTCGCCGCTGGGCGCATCACTGCACTGGAAGAGCGGGCAGTCTGGCAAGCTGATTGCGGAAGGCAAGGTCTGGCCATCTCAAGCCCATTCCATGATTGGCAAGCCACGCATGGAAAATCTGCGCGACGCAGTCAGAACGGTGATCGAGGACGACATCAAGGGCGACCTGATCGAGACCGGCGTGTGGCGCGGCGGCTCCTGCATTCTGATGCGGGCCATGCTGGAGGCTTATGGTGACCACAAGCGGATCGTGCATGTGGCCGATTCCTTCGACGGGTTGCCGCCCCCCGATATTGCCCGCTACCCTGCGGATGAGGGCGACACATTGCACCAGCACCGCGAACTGGCCATATCGCAACAGCAGGTCGAAGACGGTTTCAGGCGTTTCGGCCTCCTGGACGATCAAGTGCGGTTCGTGAAAGGCTTCTTCGAGCATACGCTTCACAAGCTGGAGGCTGATCGCTTTGCGCTGATCCGGCTCGATGGTGACATGTATGGCTCGACCATGCAGGCGCTGGAAGCGCTGTATCCGAAACTGTCCCCTGGCGGATTCTGCATCATTGACGATTTCGCCCTTCCCGCCTGCAAGGCGGCAGTTGACGATTACCGCCTGGCGCATGGCATTGGCGAGGAAATCATCCGGATCGACTGGACTGGTGCCTATTGGCGCAAGCGTTGAGGCTGCTTCCCGTGCGTTACCGATCCCGGAAGCGGTTCGTGATCGGATAGCGGCGGTCGCGGCCGAAGTTCTTGCGGGTGATCTTCACGCCCGGTGCCGACTGGCGGCGCTTGTATTCGGCGATGTAGAGCAGGTGCTCGATGCGCTCGACAGTTGCGCGTTCGAAACCCTTTTCGACAATGTCATCGACCGCCATTTCCTCCTCGACGAGGCATTCCAGAATGCCGTCGAGCACGGGATATGGTGGCAGCGAATCCTGGTCGGTCTGGTTCTCGCGCAATTCGGCAGAAGGTGCCTTGTCGATGATGTTGTGCGGGATGACCTCGCCAGATGGTCCCAGGCAATCGGGCGGCAGATGCCTGTTGCGCCAGGCGGCGAGCCGATAGACCTGCATCTTGTAGAGGTCCTTGATCGGGTTGAAACCGCCATTCATGTCACCGTAGAGCGTCGCATATCCCACTGACATTTCGCTCTTGTTGCCGGTTGTGACAACCATCGAGCCGAATTTGTTGGAAATCGCCATCAGGATGACTCCGCGCGCACGCGATTGCAGATTTTCCTCGGTGATACCGGAGTTGGTGCCTTCGAACAGCGGTTCGAGAACCTTCGCGAAACCCTCGACAGGCGCGCCAATCGGCACGATCTCATACTTGACGCCCAGCGCCTTTGCGCAGGCTTCGGCATCGCGCAGGCTTTCCTTCGAGGTATAGCGGAAGGGCATCATGACACAGCGCACGCGCTCCTCACCCAGCGCATCG
The DNA here is from genome assembly GCA_049289295.1 of Rhizobiaceae bacterium. Taxonomy (GTDB): domain Bacteria; phylum Pseudomonadota; class Alphaproteobacteria; order Rhizobiales; family Rhizobiaceae; genus BOKV01. Next base: position 142,102 of record JBATLL010000016.1, on the reverse strand, counting down.
ACAGCCATTGCTGCGCAAATGGCGGAATCGATACCGCCCGACAGGCCGAGCACCACATTTCGAAAGCCGTTCTTGTTGACGTAATCACGCAGGCCACTGACACAGGCGCGCCAGTCTGCCTCATCGGGATCGGGTATGCGTGCCCTCACCCCGTCTTCGCACGACCAGCCCTTTGCGCCACGCCGCCAGGTGGTCATGACCGTGTTGGCTTCGAACTGGTTCATCTGCACGGCAAGATGGTGATTGGTGTTGATGGCAAAGGAGCCACCGTCGAAGACCAGTTCATCCTGGCCACCGAGCTGGTTGGCATAAAGCATCGGCAGGCCGGTCGAGATAACCTGGCGCAGCACGACCTGATGGCGAACTTCCATCTTCTCGCGATAATAGGGCGAACCGTTGGGGGAAACGAGAAATTCCGCGCCTGATTCCGCCAGCGTCTCGCATATATCGAGATCACCCCAGATGTCCTCGCAGACCGGTACACCGATGCGCACACCGCGAAAATTGACTGGTCCAGGCATTGGACCTGGATGAAACACGCGTTTTTCGTCAAATTCCGAATAGTTGGGCAAGTCAACCTTGTAGCGCCAGGTCTGGATCTTGCCGGCGTCGAGCAAAGCCACCGCATTGTAGCGCTTGCCGTCGGCAGCCGCAGGCGAGCCGATCAGGACGCCAGGCCCACCGTCAGCGGTGTCGCCGGCGAAGGATTGCACGGCTTCCATGCATTCCTCGATGAAGGTGCGTTTGAGCACGAGATCTTCCGGCGGATAGCCGGAGATGAACAATTCGGTGAAAACCACGAGGTCTGCCTGCATTCGGGCTGCATCGGCACGCGCCGAGCGTGCGAGAGACAGGTTGCCGGCGATGTCGCCTACCGTCGGATTGAGCTGTGCCACCGCGATGCGGAGAATGTCGGGGGCTTTCGTGGAGGATTCTTTTCGTGCCATGCCCGGTCAATAGCCGAAATCGAAGTCTGCTTGAAGAAAAATGAATCGCACAAATGCCGTTCAGTTTGCATTCAGCCTAGTGCTGCCACAATCGCAGGCATGATAATCAAAGCCGAAAGCGGCCGAAGGAGACTTACCATGGCAATAGCCAGTTCCATCCGTACTCTCGTGCTAGCAGCTGCGGGTGCCGCCAGCATCCTGGCAGTCGCACCGATCGAAGCGCAGGCTGGTCATCGTCACCAGCGCCATTCCGGCGGAGACGAGTTTGTTGCCGGTGTAGCCGGTTTCCTGCTCGGCACTGCAATTGGCGGCCCACGCCAGCCAGTCTATGTCTCGCCGCCAGTCGTCTATGTCGAACCGCAGCCAATCTATCCGCAGCCAGTCTATGGGCAACCTGTTTATGGGCAACCTGTTTATGGGCAGCCTGTCTATGGGCAACCCGTCTATTCGCAGCCGGTCTATAGCGATCCGGGCTATCTGTCCGCGCCCTCGACACCCTACCCTGTCTATCAGGAGCCTGTTCAGCGCAGGCCCTATTCGGAGATCAAGCGCAACCGCCAGTATCAGCACGATGATGGCCCCGACGTGATTACCTATGACGAAACCGTCGGCGGCATCCGTCAGGCCAGCGCGGCCGAACCCTGGACGCCCGGCTGGGAACTCTGGTGCTCGTCCAAGTATCGCAGCTTCGACCGGCGCTCGGGAACATTCCTTGGATATGACGGCAATCGCCATTTCTGCAGGGTGAAATAAGGCATTCCGGCCCGCCCCCCATGTCTTGGATCGAATGCCGGTCCTGTAGGAAGCGGGAAGCCCATTTAGGCTTCCCGCACCCTTTGTTCTTCCTCACGTGAAGGTTACCGGTTCGAAACCATGCGGTCTTGAAAAGCGCATTGGCACACCTACCTGATGTGAAGGCGGGCCAAGAGAAAGGGACCCAGAATGACATTCCCGGATGATCACATCAGAGGAAGAGAACGCGTAGAAGACCATTCGGCTGCCAGCATCGTCATCGTTTCACTGGTGATGATCGGCGCAGCACTTGCAGGACTTTCGGCAGTGATTGCCTGATTTCAGCAAGTTCAGGTCGAGACCAACAAAAAGAGGCAGGACTGGCGTCCTGCCCTTTTTGTTTTCAGCGTACTGGTTCAGCGCAGGCTTTTGAGCGTGTCGCGCAGGACTTCCCCGAATATGTCGAGATCGGCGGGGAACCCCGCACTCACCCGGATACAACGCGATAGCGGATCGACACCGGGCATCCTGATGAAGACGCCACGCGACAAGACCCCTTCCATGACCGCCCTGGCGTAGTCCGTGTCCCTGCCGCAGTCGATGGTGACGAAGTTGGTGGCACTGGCAATGGGAGAAAGCTGATTGTCGCGGGCAATCGCACTGATGCGCTCGCGCGCTTCGCGTGTCCGCTTGAGGGTCAGTTCCAGCCATTCACTGTCGGCCAGTGCCGCGACTGCACCGATTTCCGCGGTGCGGTTCATGCCGTAATGGTCCCTGACTTTCTCGAATTCCGAGATCAGGCCAGCCTCGCCGATACAGTAGCCGATGCGCGCACCCGCCATGCCATAGGCCTTCGAGAAGGTACGGAAACGCAGCACATTCTGTGCGGACGTATCGATTTGCGGCAGAGTTCCAGGCGGCGCATATTCACCATAAGCCTCGTCCAGTAGCAGGACGCAGCCTTCCGGCAGATTGGCGATCATGTCCTCGATCACATCAGCCTTCCACCAGGTTCCCATCGGATTGTCGGGGTTGGACAGGTAGATCATGGCGGCATTGGTTTCGCGCGCCTTGTCGAGCAGAACACCGGGGTCTTCACGGTCGTCCACATAGTCGACCTTGTGCAGCGTGCCGCCATAGCCAGTTACATGGAAGTTGAAGGTGGGATAGGCGCCGTTGGAGGTCACGACATGAACGCCCTCTTCCACGAACATGCGTGCGGCATTGCCGAGCAGCCCGTCAATCCCTCCGCCCAGCACTATGTTGGAGGGCGATATGGCGTAATGGGCAGCGAGTGCATGGCGGGTCTCGTAGCCTTCCGGGTCGCCATATTTCCAGATTTCCCTGCCAGCCTCGGCCATGGCTTCAATGGCTTTTGGTGAAGGACCGTAAAGGCACTCGTTTGCGCCGATGCGAGCGCGGAAGGGTTTGCCGCGCGCGCGCTCCTGCGCCTCGGGTCCAACAAATGGAACCGTGGCCGGCATGGCAGCAACAAAAGGGCGAAGACGGTAGGGAGGATTCATGCACTTACCTCTTTTGCCAGACGAAAAACGGTGCCTTTGCGGGCCGCACGGACAGTTTCGCACGGATGGCATCGGTTACGCCATCGGACATGCACTCGCCTCTCGGCATGGAATGCAGATAATCCACGAAATCCGCGCCAAAAATCTTGAAATGATCTTCCTGGAGAAACCTGGCGAGGCGCTCTTCGTTGCTGGATAGGTTCTCACCGCCCTCTTCCGTTTGCCGGTTCATATAGGGTCCGGGAACTGAAAAGATCATCAACCCGCCCGGCGCCAGCCATTCCACCAGGCCGTTCAGGTGATCCTTGTAGTGGCCTGGAATGTGTTCAAGAACGTGATTGTGCAGGATCGCATCGAAGTGGCCGGCCGGGAAAGCGGTGAAATCCCGCGGCAGGAACAGCTTGACTGGCGTCGCATGGGGATAGCGTTCGGGCGAAGCATCGCCCGTGATGTATCCCTCGCCGAACCTTGCCTTCAGCAGGGGATGGAGAAAGCGTTCCGGCGCCAGGTGCAGCAGGCGAAAGCCCGGTCTCGCGCGCGCAAACAGCAGACGTTCATAGACATCGAGCGCGATGCGATGGCGCGCTTTCGAACCGCATTTGCAACAGCGTTCACCTGGTCGGGCGCGATAGGTTTCGAATTCGGTGCCGCCACAAATATTGCACTGCATGGAAACTCCCGGAGATCACAGTCGAGCCTCTATAGTGGGTGAAAGCGAGATTGGCAAAATGAACCATCTGCTGGAACTCACGAATGGCGATGACAAGGATTATCCGCCTTGCAGGCGCATTCGCCATGACGGCTGCGCTGCTCCTGCCCGGCATATCCCTGCCCGCAAATGCTCAGATGGCTGCAGACGTGACGTTTGCCGGCAGAAAGACGGTCAGCAACAATGCGGACGTGTCGATCCAGTAACATTCTGGTCGACAGGTCACGGAATGGGCACTGTTGGCTGGTAGCCCTCGCAATATGCGCGCGGGCTTGTTAGCCTTCGCACAGTGATTCTCTCCTCTTGCGATGCGGCAATGTGATGGACGATTCCAACGACCTGTTCTCGAACATGGGTGACCCGGCTCGCCGACAATCCTCCGCCCGCAGCGGCTCCGCCAGCGCTTCTTCACGCAAGGATGATGGTGGCTATGGCGCGTCCGACATCCAGGTGCTGGAGGGCCTTGAGCCGGTTCGCAAGCGCCCGGGCATGTATATCGGGGGAACCGACGAGCGGGCGATGCATCACCTGTTCGCCGAAGTCATCGACAACTCGATGGACGAGGCGGTGGCGGGTCACGCGAGCTGGATCGAGGTTGAACTCGATGCGCAAGGCTTCCTGTCGGTAACGGACAATGGTCGCGGCATCCCGGTCGAGGATCACCCCAAATTCAAGGGCAAGTCCACGCTGGAAGTGGTGCTGACCGTCCTGCACGCGGGCGGCAAGTTCGACGGCAAGGCTTACGAAACTTCGGGCGGCCTGCATGGCGTTGGCGTCTCGGTCGTCAACGCGCTTTCCATCCACCTGGAAGTGGAAGTTGCGCGCAACCGCAGGCTCTATCGCCAGGAATTCCGCCAGGGCATTCCGATTGGCGGGTTGCAGGAACTGGGAGACGTACATAACCGTCGCGGCACCAAAGTGCGCTTCAAGCCGGACGAAGAAATCTTCGGCAAGGGCTGCGCCTTCGATCCGGAGCGGCTTTACAAGATGGCCCGCTCCAAGGCCTATCTTTTTGGCGGCGTGGAAATCCGCTGGAAATGCGACCCGGCGCTGGTTGAAGGCAGGAAGGGCATCGAGCCCAATGCCGTGTTCCACTTCCCCGGCGGGCTGAAGGACTATCTGGAAGCCTCGATCGACGCCAAGTACAAGGTCACCGTCGAGCCGTTTGCCGGCAAGACCGAGAAATCGGGCGGGCACGGTGCCGTCGAATGGGCCGTGGCCTGGCATGGCGACGACGGATTCGTGAATTCCTATTGCAACACCATTCCAACGCGCGATGGCGGCACCCACGAGGCCGGACTGCGCATTGCGCTGGCGCGCGGCCTGAAAGCCCATGCCGAGATCATCGGCAACAAGAAGGCTTCGATCATCACCACCGATGACGTGATGACATCGGCGGCGGCGATGCTCTCGGTTTTCATTCGCGAACCGGAATTCGTTGGCCAGACCAAGGACAAACTGGCAACCGTCGAAGCGCAGCGGATCGTCGAGAATGCCATTCGCGATCCCTTCGACCATTGGCTGGCCGCCTCACCACAGCAGGCAACCAAACTGCTGGACTGGGTGGTGGATCGCGCCGAGGAGCGCCTTGCACGGCGCAAGGAAAAGGAAATCAACCGCAAGACGGCAACGCGCAAGCTTCGCCTGCCTGGCAAGCTGGCCGACTGTTCGGCCAATGCGGCGGGTGGAACCGAGCTCTTCATCGTCGAAGGCGATTCGGCGGGAGGATCGGCAAAGCAGGCCCGAGACCGATCAAGCCAGGCGGTGCTCCCACTGCGCGGCAAGATCCTGAACGTTGCTTCGGCGGGACGCGACAAGCTCGCCGCGAACCAGCAGATCGGTGACCTCATTCAGGCACTTGGGTGCGGCACGCGTTCGAAATATCGCGACGACGACCTGCGTTATGACCGCATCATCATCATGACCGACGCTGATGTGGATGGCGCGCACATCGCGTCCCTGCTGATCACCTTCTTCTACCAGGAAATGCCGGAACTGATCGCGCAGCGCCATCTCTACCTGGCTGTGCCGCCACTCTACCGGATCACCCAGGGCGGCAAGACGCTTTACGCCAGAGACGATGCACACAAGGAAGAACTGCTGAAAACGGAATTCAGCGGCAACAAGAAAGTCGATATCGGGCGCTTCAAGGGCCTTGGCGAAATGATGCCGGCGCAATTGAAGGAAACGACGATGGACAAGAAGCGGCGTACGCTTCTGCGGGTTGAAATTCCCGAAACCGCCGTCAATGACACACGCGAGCGTGTCGATCAGCTGATGGGAAACAAGCCCGAGGCGCGCTTCCGATTCATCCAGGAAAATGCCGAATTCAGCAATGATGAACTGCTGGATGTGTGAGTTGGCAATTCCGCTTTGACGCGCATTGCTGTGTGATCGCCCATTACGGCTTGGGCAATTCGAAGTCCGGCCAGGGCTCGATCAACTGGGTTGACTTGTACTGGCCAGCTGCGCTGTCAGTGACATCGTCTGTGCGCACGATCTCGCCGTCGCTTTGACTAACCCAGAATTTGACCCAACGGTTTGCGCCCTGCAACATGGTTGATTTGTAGGCACCTTCAACCGTATCGAATTTCGTACCGTCGAGTTCTTCCTCACCGCAGGTGATACCGGACGCAGTTGCCATGTCGGCTCGCGTCTGCGCTTTCCTGTCTGCAGTAGACTTTTCCTTGTCCCAGGTATTCATATGGGTCCATGACTTGCCCTTGTCGTTCGAGACGTACATGTCGTTGCCGATGAACAGGGACCAGGCCATGTCGACGGGGTCGATCATTTCGGTCATGCCGTTGTGGTCTTCATCGCTGTAATGGTAGTTTTTCGTAATCTGGCCGCCGGGCGTTTGGGTGGTGATCGTCAGCCGAACGGGGGTATTGGAAGAATTGCCATCAACTTCGAGGCGGGCGAATTTTTCCTCGCAGGTTTCCGCAATTGCCGGAGCCAGCGTTGCCAGGGCCGCAAGCGAGGTCAGCGAAAGTATTGCCGTGATTTGCGCCATGCGCATGATCAATTCTCCTCTGGACCCTTTTTTCAAAAAACATAACACAACCGGCTTGATTGCCAACCGCGTTCTTCGCCGCCTCATAACCTTGCCCAGGCTTGCGGATTGACGTCTTGGAACAGCCGTCAGGACCATGCGCGAACGCGTTGCTGATTGGTGGGCAACAAGCCCGCAACACGTTTCCCCTTCATCGGGGAAATACCCAATTGTCGGAGGAGGCAGGCTTCGATCTGTAGTCTTTGCCACTGATACCAGTCCGCGTTCTGGCCAGAATTGACAAAAAGGGAGGCAGTCATGTCGGTCAGCACTTCGGCAGTGGCGCTGCAGAACAAGTTCTTTCGTCTTTTCGATGAACTGGCTGCGGTGGAAAACAAGGTACACGCGCAGGTTTCCGGGGTGTTGGGGAGGAAGCACGCTTTTTCAAAAGCCGAACTTGTTTCCAATCTGAACAGGCTCCAATCCTGGATCAAAAAGATCGCCGACGACGTCAATAACTGGGCCAAAAGGAAAAAGCTCGGCAAGATGGAATGGCATGTCTACAAATCCAATCGGGATCGCTTTTCCAAGCGCTACAATTCGATCCACCGCATCATCATTTCGCGAAAAGACACGTTTCTTGAGAGCCTGACCAAGTTCTTTCTAGAACTGGATCGGTTGATAAAAGCCGCTCTTCCGACCGCAGGCAGGGTCCTGAAAATGGTTATGCACGAGTTGACGCCACCTGCTGGTCAAAAGCTGATTGCCTACCTTGGAAACCAGACTTCTGGCCTGCGACATTAGTGATATATTCCGAAATGCGCATACATGCTATGCTCTTCCACTAGTGGCAGAGACAGTGGAGGAATTCAAATGGCACATATCGTCGTTCTGGGAGCAGGCCTTGGCGGCTCCATCATGGCCTATGAATTGCGGGATCATCTGGGCACCGACCACAAGATTACAGTGGTCACAAAGGACCCGAAATATCATTTTGTCCCTTCAAATCCATGGATTGCGGTTGGCTGGCGTGAGCGCGAGGACATTTCTGTCGATCTTTCCAAGCCACTGGCAAAGCGCAACATCGATTTCAAGCCGGTGGCGGCAAAGAAGCTGCATCCGGAAAAGAACGTCATCGATCTGGAAGACGGCTCGAGCGTTTCCTATGACTATCTCGTCATTGCGACCGGTCCCGATCTGGCATTCGACGAGATCGAGGGACTTGGGCCGGAAGGCTTCACCCAGTCCATCTGTCATGTCGATCATGCGGAAAAGGCGAAAGCTGCCTTCGAGGAGTTCTGCAAGAATCCCGGCCCGATCATCGTGGGTGCCGTACAGGGCGCGTCGTGTTTCGGCCCGGCCTACGAATTCACCTTCATCCTCGATACCGAACTGCGCCGGCGCAAGATCCGCGACAAGGTGCCGATGACCTTCGTCACGTCGGAACCCTATATCGGACATCTGGGTCTGGATGGTGTCGGTGACACGAAGGGCCTGCTCGAATCCGAGATGCGCGAGCACCACATCAAGTGGATGACCTCGACCAAGGTCAAGAAGGTCGAGGACGGCAAGATGCATGTCGAGCAGATTGCCGATGACGGCACCGTGGCAGCCGAAAAGGAACTGCCCTTCAAGTTCGCAATGATGCTGCCTGCCTTCCGGGGCATTGGCGCGGTATCGGGGATTGAAGGCCTTGCCAACCCGCGTGGCTTCACCATCGTGGACCAGCACCAGCGCAATCCGAAGTACAACAATGTCTTCGCGGTCGGCGTATGCGTTGCCATTCCGCCGATGGGTCCGACGCCGGTTCCGTGCGGCGTACCGAAAACCGGGTTCATGATCGAATCCATGGTCACGGCCACCGCGCAGAACATCGCGGCACTCATTCACGGCAATGAGCCCAGGAGCCAGGGCACATGGAATGCGGTCTGTCTTGCGGATTTCGGCGATTCAGGCGTTGCCTTCGTGGCACAGCCGCAGATTCCGCCGCGCAACGTGAACTGGGCTTCGAAGGGCAAGTGGGTGCATGCAGCCAAGATCGCCTTCGAGAAGTACTTCATTCGCAAGCTGCGCCGCGGCACGTCGGAGACGCTTTACGAAAAGACATTCCTGCAGCTTGTCGGCATCAACAAGCTGAAGAAGGTGAAGACCGACGTCTGATCGGCGTCGCATCAATGACTTCAGGCACGAAGGCCCGCCATGCAACTGGCGGGCCTTTTTGTGCCGCACACGCCGTGCAGGTGCTCTGCTGTGGCACCATGCCCACCCGCAGCGAGGTTGACTTTGGCGTCAGCATCCAATATCGCCACTGTAATTCCGCGACGCCACTCAAGTGACCATCGCGGGCCGAAGGGCATGCTGTTGAAATGCGCCCGCACAATCGGCGCAATCAAAGAAAGAATCCTTTATAGATGAGTTTCGATAAGCTCGGGCTTAGCAAGAAAGTCCTAGATGCCGTTCAAGCGAGCGGCTACACCACACCCACCCCGATCCAGGAACAGGCTATTCCCCATGTGCTGGAGCACCGCGACGTGCTCGGTATTGCACAGACGGGCACAGGCAAGACGGCATCGTTCGTCCTGCCGATGCTTTCCAGGCTGGAAAAGGGCCGCGCGCGCGCGCGCATGCCACGTACCCTCATCCTCGAGCCGACGCGCGAACTCGCAGCGCAGGTCGAGGAAAGCTTCAATCGCTATGGCATCAATCACAAGCTCACCGTCGCGCTGCTGATCGGCGGCGTGTCGTTCGAAGACCAGTTGCGCAAACTCGATCGCGGCGTGGACGTGCTGATCGCAACGCCGGGGCGCCTGCTTGACCATTTCGAACGCGGCAAGCTGCTGATGACCGGCGTGGAAATTCTCGTCATCGACGAGGCCGACCGCATGCTCGACATGGGTTTCATTCCGGATATCGAGCGGATCGTGAAACTGGTGCCATTCACGCGCCAGACGCTTTTCTTCTCCGCGACGATGCCGCCGGAAATCGAGAAGCTATCGGGTCAGTTCCTGCAGAACCCGGTTTCCATTTCTGTGGCTCCCCCCTCCTCCACGTCCAAGACCATCACCCAGCGTGCGGTCGCGGCTTCGATGGAAGATTACGAGAAGCGGGCCCTGCTGCGCGATCTCATCGACAACGCGGAGAACCTGAAGAACGCGATCATCTTCTGCAATCGCAAGACCGACGTTTCCAATCTGTGGAAGTCGCTCGACCGCCATGGCTATTCGTGCGGCGCGCTGCATGGCGACATGGACCAGAAGAACCGCATGGCGATGCTGCACAATTTCAAGGAAAACAAGATCAAGCTGCTTGTTGCCTCGGACGTGGCGGCGCGAGGTCTCGACATTCCCGATGTCAGCCATGTGTTCAACTTCGATGTGCCGGTCAATGCCGAGGATTATGTGCACCGCATTGGCCGAACCGGTCGCGCCGGGCGCTCTGGTGCCGCCTACATGATCGTGACACCAGCCGATCAGAAGGGCTTTTCAGCCATTGAAAGCCTGATCGACGAGACAATCGAATGGCATGGCGAACCGGTCGAGTGGGATGCCAAGGCACGGCGTGGGCGCGGAGCGCCAGCGCGCAAGGATACTGGCAAGTCGTCAGGGCGCAAAGCGGCAGGCGGCAAGTCCTCGGACAGCAGGGAAGCCAAAGGCAAGCCCCGCGACGAGCGCAAGCCGAAGGCCGATGCGCCTGAGGAAGCGGCTGTCGAAACCAGGATTGTGGAAGCAGGCAAGAGCAGCGCCAAAACCGATCAGGCTGGCGAACAGGGCACCCGGTCTGCAAAGAAGCCGGCCAGGGAACGCAAGCAGGCCGCACAGCCCAAAGGCGACGGCGATATCCAGACGGACAAGAACCATCCGTTTGGTGGTGAGGAATTCGTACCCGCCTTCTTGCGGATGTGAGAGATAACGCGCCCCTGGCCCCAACATTCAGGCATGTTTCAACATGCCGGAATTACCGGGACGCGTATCTTCAGGCTTTCGCCAGAACGTAGATCATTCCAATCGTGATAAGTCCGCCAAGGACCACAGGCAAAGGCATGTGGGCTACCATTGCGCCTTCCGGCAGGTACCCAAGATATGCCAAGCCCGAAATCAGGACTGCCAGCATCACTATGAATTGCATTGGGTCAACCTTCCACAGTTAACCCACCCTCAAAGTCCGTCCGCGGTTTTTATACGAAACAAGAAGAAGTTTTGCATCAAATACCCGGCGTTAAGGTTGAGCAATACGGTTGAGGCGGGTGGTTAATTCCGCGCCAGTCAGCACCCCTTCCATTGCCCAATATTTGTGCAGGCTGCGCAAGAATTGTGCTTCGCCAGTTGCAGGGACCGGTTTGTGCCCGACCAGGGCGCGCCTGATCCCCGAAAAACCCGCCTGTTGAGGATTTTTTCGTGGCTGCGTGAAGTTGGCACGGTTCATGCTTCTGGTACCGCGCGTACGAAGCGGATCCATATTCGATCAAGCAACGGGACCAGACATGAAAAAAATCGAGGCGATCATCAAGCCATTTAAGCTGGATGAAGTGAAAGAGGCATTGCAGGAAGTTGGCCTGCAGGGCATTACCGTCATCGAGGCGAAGGGCTTCGGTCGGCAGAAGGGACACACGGAACTTTATCGTGGTGCTGAATATGTCGTCGACTTCCTGCCCAAGGTGAAGGTCGAACTCGTTCTGGCGGACGAAAACGTCCAGGCGGCAGTCGATGCCATTCGCAATGCCGCCCAAACCGGAAGAATTGGCGATGGAAAGATTTTCGTTTCCACCGTCGAGGAAGTCATCCGCATCCGCACCGGTGAAACCGGCGTGGAAGCAATCTGAATTTTCATTTCGCAAGGTTCACGGAAGCCGTCCAGCGGACACTTCCGCGGGTCTTGCGGCAAACTTGCTACAGGAAGGAAAGTCATGACTACGGCAAGCACCATCTTGAAGAGACTGAAGGACGAAGACATCAAGTTCGTTGATCTGCGGTTCACCGATCCGCGCGGCAAGATGCAGCATGTGACGATGGACTCGTCCATGGTGGACGAGGACATGTTTGCCGAAGGCGTGATGTTCGACGGTTCCTCGATTGCGGGCTGGAAGGCCATCAACGAGTCGGACATGACCCTGATGCTCGACCCGGAAACGGCGCATGTCGATCCGTTCTTCGCCCAGTCGACCATGGCGATCTTCTGCGACATTCTCGACCCGGTCTCCGGCGAATCCTACAATCGCGACCCGCGCGGCACCGCCAAGAAGGCAGAAGCCTATCTCAAGGCGTCCGGCATCGGCGACACCGTGTTTGTCGGACCGGAAGCCGAATTCTTCGTGTTCGACGATGTGCGCTTCGCGTCCGATCCCTACAATACCGGCTTCAAGATCGACTGTTCGGAACTGCCGTCCAACATGGACACCGAATATGAAGGTGGCAACATGGGCCACCGCCCACGCACCAAGGGTGGCTACTTCCCGGTCCCGCCAATCGATTCGGGCCAGGATTATCGCGGCGAAATGCTCTCGGTTCTGACCGAAATGGGCGTCACCGTCGAAAAGCATCACCACGAAGTTGCTGCAGCACAGCATGAGCTGGGCATCAAGTTCGACACGATGGTGCGCAACGCCGACAAGATGCAGATCTACAAGTATGCCGTTCACCAGGTCGCCCATGCCTATGGCAAGACGGCCACCTTCATGCCGAAGCCGATTTTCGGCGACAATGGCACGGGCATGCATGTTCACATGTCGATCTGGAAGGATGGCAAGCCAACCTTCGCGGGCAATGAATATGCCGGTCTGTCAGAGAACTGCCTCTACTATATTGGCGGCATCATCAAGCATGCCAAGGCGCTCAACGCCTTCACCAACCCGTCGACCAACTCCTACAAGCGTCTGGTTCCAGGCTATGAAGCGCCAGTGCTGCTGGCCTATTCGGCCCGCAACCGTTCGGCGTCGTGCCGCATTCCATTCGGTTCCTCGCCGAAGTCGAAGCGCGTGGAAGTTCGCTTCCCTGATCCGACGCAGAACCCGTATCTGGGCTTCGCGGCCATGCTGATGGCCGGCCTCGATGGCATCAAGAACAAGATCCATCCAGGCGCTGCCATGGACAAGGACCTGTACGACCTGCCACCAAAGGAACTGAAGAAGATCCCGACAGTTTGCGGCTCGCTACGCGAAGCGCTCAACAGCCTTGCAGCCGATCACAAGTTCCTGCTCGAAGGCGGTGTCTTCGACAAGGACCAGATCGACAGCTATATCGAGCTGAAGATGGAAGAGGTCATGCGCTATGAAATGACCCCGCATCCAATCGAGTTCGACATGTACTACTCGGTCTGATCCAGGCCAGATGCCAGCAAGAACCCCGGTGGAAACATCGGGGTTTTTTTGTTTTTGCCCCCACAGATGAGGGAATGGACCAGGGCGGATATTCCGTTAGTTTCCACCACAGCGCGGGGAGCAGATCGAAACTTGGCTTGGGCTGGGGAAAATCAGGATATTTTCAGTGCGCCGGATGGCGATCGCAGGGTTTCGTTCCTGATTGCCGGAGCGCAGAAATGCGGTACGACCGCGCTCCACCATTTCCTGTCCCTGCACGATAGCCTCGCCCTGCCCGGCTGCAAGGAACTCCATCACTTCGACAATGAGGCGCTGGACTGGAGCGTGCCCGGCCATGAGCAGGCCTACCATGACCGGCTCAGGGAAAGCCTGCCTGACAGGCTGTACGGCGAAGCCACGCCGATCTACCTGTTCTGGCCTAATGCACTCGAGCGCATTGCCGCCTACAATCCGGACATGAAGCTGATAATCAGCCTGCGCGATCCCGTCGCGCGCGCCTATTCCCAATGGCGCATGGAATGGCTGCGCGGTACCGACACCCTGCCCTTTGGCGAGGCCATCCGCACCGGGCGCGCGCGCATGGCCGCTGAATCAGTGCCAGGCGACGCTTTGCGATACTTCAGTTACATCGAACGCGGCTTCTATGCTGCACAGCTTGACCGCGTCCTAAGCCTGTTTCGGCGCGAACAGCTTCTGATCATCCGGCACAAGGACCTGGAACGCCACCAGTGCGCGACACTCGACCGGATATGCGATTTCCTGTCAGTCGAGCGCTTCCACGCGCACCCGCCGATGGCCACCGTCTTTTCTCATGCGAAGCTGGAAACACCAAAGCCGTCTGCAGATGATCTTGCCTATCTGCGCAGCCTGTTCAGGGACGATCTGGACCGGCTGGAGCGCCACCATGGCATTGTGCTGGAAGCCGAAGACGGCCTGTGATCAGCGCTTCAACTTGCGCTGGCTTGCCGGCTTGCGCGCATCTGCACGCATGGCAGCTTCAAAAGAGGCGCGCGCCCATTTTTCAAGTTCGTCCGGTTCGTCGGCAAGACGTTCGGGCATGTACCAGTAGCCCATGGATTTCTGCCCACCCTTGTAGGGATAGGTCCATTCCTCCATGTCCTCGGAGAGAAAGGCGGGCAGGTTTTCCTCATCCGCCTTCAATGCGATGCGGCCATCGTCGAGCGAAAGCGCATACATCAGCCCGTCGCGAAAAATGCCCGCGCCTCCGAACATGCGCCGCACCGAAGAACCCGGCAATACCGAGAAGAGGTCTTCAAGATGGGCTGCAAATTCTTTCGTCAGCGCCATGGCACTTGTTTCCCCAGCTTTGGCCGTCAGGCGGACGGGCCGGATCTTTCCTGAAGCATTTCCGGAGTCATCTGCGCTGGTGTGATCTCAACGCTTTCGCCACAGCCGCAGGCGGATGTCTGGTTCGGATTGTTGAAGGTGAAACCGGTGCGCAGTTTCGTCACTTCGAAATCAAGCTGGGTGCCGAGCAGGAACAGCACTGCCTGGGGTGCAACGAAAATCGTGCCCCTGGGCGTCTCCACCCTGTCTTCGCCGGGCTTTTCTTCCTTTACCAGTTCGACCGTGTATTCCATTCCCGCACAACCACCATTCTTGACGCCGAGGCGGATGCCCCTCGCATCGGGATGATTTTCCAGGATTTCACCAACCCTGGCTACAGCGCGGTCCGTAACGGTGATGACCTCGAATTTCGCCATTTCCTCGTTCTCCGATCATGCCCTGGTAAAGGCCGGGTTGAAGCATTAGAGATGGGGCATCAAGCGTCAGATAGCAAGACTGCCCGCTCGTTCCATCCTTATTCGATACCCCACAGTCCGGGCGTTGCCAGTTCCACCAGGTGTTTATCCGGATCCCTGAAGTAGAGGCTTATTGCACCGTCCTTGCGCCAGGCGACCTCTGATTCGAGGGGGACATGGTGCCGGTCGAGATGTTCGCGCCATGCGTCCAGGCTTTCGGACGGGATTGACAGGGCAAAATGTGTTGGCCCTCTGCCATCATGTGGCGGGATTTTGCCCGCCGGGGTTTCCACAGCCTGCAAGGTTCCACCAGCCCTGAACAGCAGCAGCATGGTTGATCCCAATCGATAGGAGGCAATGCGCTCATCGAAAAACTGCGGCGTCAGGCCGAGCACCTGTTCATAGAAGCGACGCGCCACGCCCATGTCTTCGACGTAAAGGCAAGTCTCCAGCACCTGACGCAAGGCCGGTGCAGTGCTGGAACCTGGTTCAGCCATCGCTCAGTACCAGCCTACCGCGACCTGGGCTTCCTCGCTCATGCGGTTCGGTGTCCATGGCGGGTCGAATGTCATGTTGACCTCCACATCCATGATGCCTTCGACGGAACTGACGGCATTCTGCACCCAGCCCGGCATTTCACCTGCCACGGGGCAACCGGGTGCGGTCAGCGTCATGTCGATCTTGACCGAGCGATCATCCTCTATATCGATGCGGTAGATCAGGCCAAGCTCGTAGATGTCGGCCGGGATTTCCGGATCGTACACTGTCTTGAGGGCAGCAATTATATCGCCGGTCAGGCGCTCAAGCTCTTCCGCCGGAATGGCAGATTCGGCACCCGTGCCGATCTTTGCGGCATTGGGGCTTGCAATCTCTTCTTCGCCAACAGTGGTGTCGTTCATGTCCGCGTTCCCGTCACGCAAAGAATTTCCGCGCCTTTTCCAGCGCTTCAGCCAGAATATCGATTTCGCCGCGCGTGTTGTACATCCCAAAGGATGCGCGGCAGGTGGATGTCACACCGTACCGCTTCATCAGCGGCTGGGCGCAATGCGTTCCGGCGCGAACCGCCACACCGGCGCGATCGATCACCATGGATACATCATGCGCGTGAATGCCCTGCAGTTCAAATGATACGATGGCACCCTTGTCGGGCGTCGTGCCGAAAATGCGCAGGGAATTGATCCTCGACAATTGCTCATGGGCATAGTCACGCAGGTCGTTTTCATGCGCCAGGATCGCGTCGCGGCCAATGGCGTTCATGTATTCGAGTGCTGCTCCTAGTCCGATTGCCTGCACGATGGGCGGCGTACCAGCCTCGAAACGGTGGGGCGGTTCGGCATAGCTTATCTCGTCTTCGAACACGTCGAGTATCATCTCGCCTCCCCCCTCAAAGGGACGCATGGAAGCGAGCAGGTCATATTTGCCGTAAAGGACACCGATGCCGGTCGGGCCATAGAGCTTGTGACCGGTCATGCAATAGAAGTCGACACCAAGGTCCTGCACATCCACCGGCAGGTGAACCGCGCCCTGGCTGCCGTCGGCAAGCACGCGAATGCCGCGCGCATGTGCGATTTCCACGACCTTTTTCAGCGGCACGATCGTGCCCAGCACGTTGGACATGTGGGTGATTGCGACCAGGCGAGTGCGTGCGGTGAGTGCGCCTTGGAGCTTTTCAAGCGATAGCGAGCCATCTTCCTCGACAGGTACGAACACCAGTTTGACGCCCATGCGCTCGCGCAGGAAGTGCCAGGGAACGATGTTGGAATGGTGCTCCATCTGCGTGAGGATGATTTCGTCGCCCTCGCGCAGTTCCTGCATGGCCCATCCATAGGCTACCGTGTTGATGGCCTGTGTGGCGCCCTTGGTGAAGATGATTTCCTCCACCTTGTTGGCATTGAGAAAGGCGCGCACGGTTTCCCTCGCCTTTTCATAGGCGTCCGTTGCAGCGTTGGAGAGGAAATGCAGGCCGCGATGGACGTTTGCATATTCGTTCGAATAGGCGTGCTGGATGGCGTCGAGCACTGCCCGCGGCTTTTGCGCCGACGCGCCATTGTCCAGATAGACAAGCGGCTTGCCATGCACTTCGCGCGCGAGAATCGGGAAATCCGCGCGTACCCGTTCCACGTCGTAGGTTGTGTTCGCGATGTCATCCATGGCGGTCCAGCCAGTTCTCGATACGCTCGACCAGATTGTCGCCCAACGCTTCCATGCCTGCCTTCTCGACCGGTTCCTCGAACACTTCCTCGACAAAGGCCCTGACGAGCAATGACCGCGCCAGCTTTTCGGGAATGCCGCGCGCGCGCAGATAGAACAGATGGTTGGGATCGATATCCGCAACCGTCGCGCCATGAGCGCACTGGACGTCATCGGCGAAAATCTCGAGTTCCGGTTTGGCGGAGAATTCCGCCTCGTCGGACAGAAGCAGGGTGTTGCAGGCCATGCGGGCATCGGTCTTCTGCGCCGCCTGGGCAACCCTGATCTCGCCCTGGAACACGCCCCTGCCCTGGTCCAGCACGACATTGCGGAAGATCTCGGAGGAGACAGTGTCGGGAACCTCATGGATCAGGCTGGTGGTGACATCGATGTGGGATTGCCCTGCGATGAGGTTCACGCCACGAATGACCAGTTGGGAGCCTTCGCCGCGTACCACCACATTGATCTCGCGTCGCACCAGCGCACCGCCGGCATTGAGCACGAGAATGGTCAGGTGCGCGCCCTTGCCAAGTGTGACGTTCAACTGCGCCAGATGACGTGCTGCATCCCCCTCCTGCTGGACGATAACCCACTGGGCCTTCGCGCCTTCTTCCAGCGTGAGGCCTGTCACCGTGTTCGACAGCGAGGCAATTCCGTCAGCCGAGGCATGCTGCTCGATGAAGGTAGCCTCGGCACCATTGGCCAGTTCGACCGAATGGCGCAACGCCATGCTGGCCGCGGTGGAAGTTCCATGAACCAGTGCGATGGCCTGGCGCACATTGACACCCGGATCGACCGCGACGCGCACCCCGTCACCTGCGAACATGGTGTTCAACTGCGCGATCGTGTCTGACCGGTGACGCCAGCCGGAGGCGGCAGCCCCCCTGGTCAGCCGGACGCCTTCTGGCAGGCTGTCGGCATTGTCGGCAAGATGAACGCCATCGAGAAACGGAACGCGCGCTGCACCGGCAATTGCTGCATCAGCATCAATGAATGCCGCGATCGCCGCTGCTTCGGGTCGGCTAGCTGGCGGCGCGAAGGATTTGAGCGTGTTGCGCAGGTCCGTATAATGCCAGGCTTCGACACGCCGTGTAGGCAGGCCCTGGTCGCGCAGCAAGGCGGCTGCCTCCCTGCGCCTTGCGTCACCAGCTTCCATCTGGCTGGCGGCAGACAGGATTGCATCTTCGGCAGGCGTCAGTCTTTCCAGTTTTTTCAGCATGGCCATCTCGCTCAGGCTGCCGCGGCGATGACGTCGGCATAGCCCTTTTCCTCGAGGTGGAGAGCCAGTTCCGGCCCACCGGACTTGATGATCCGGCCCTTGTAGAGGACATGAACCGTGTCCGGCACGATGTGCTCCAGCAGGCGCTGATAGTGCGTGATGACGATGAAGGAGCGGTCGGGTCCACGTAGCGCATTGACGCCACCGGAGACGATCTTCAAGGCGTCGATATCGAGCCCTGAATCGGTTTCGTCCATGACGCACAGTTTTGGCTGCAACAGCGCCATCTGCAGGATTTCGGCGCGCTTCTTCTCACCACCGGAAAAGCCCACATTGAGCGGGCGCTTGAGCATGTCCATGGAAATGCCAAGCTTGCCTGCCTCTTCCTTGACGCGGCGGATGAATTCCGGAGTCGAATATTCTGCTTCGCCGCGCGCCTTGCGCTGCGAGTTCATCGCCGCCTTGAGAAAGTTCATCATCGCGACACCCGGTATCTCGACGGGATACTGGAAAGCGAGGAACAAGCCAGCCGCCGCGCGCTCGTCGGGCTCCATTTCCAGAATGTTCAGGCCATTGAATATCACAGAGCCCGACGTGATCTCGTAGCCGTCGCGGCCGGAAAGCGCATAGGAAAGCGTCGATTTGCCGGAGCCGTTCGGCCCCATGATGGCAGCGACTTCGCCGGGCTTCACGCGCAAGTTCAGCCCCTTGATGATTTCGGTGCCGTCTTCTTCAAGCGCGACGTGGAGATTCTTGATTTCGATCATCTTGCCACTTTCAATTCTGTCTCTAACCAGGTGCTGCGGACGTTCAGCCCACGCTCCCTTCCAGTGAAATCCCGATCAGCTTCTGCGCTTCGACGGCGAACTCCATCGGCAGTTCCTGAATCACTTCCTTGACGAAGCCGTTGACGATCAGGGCGATCGCTTCTTCTTCCGGGATACCGCGCTGCAAGCAATAGAAGAGCTGGTCGTCGGAAATCTTGGACGTTGTTGCCTCGTGCTCGAACTGGGCGGAGGCGTTTTTCGCCTCGATATAGGGCACGGTATGGGCACCGCAATTGTTGCCGATCAGCAACGAATCGCACTGGGTGAAGTTCCGCGCATTTGCTGCCTTGCGATGCGCCGACACCTGTCCGCGATAGGTGTTGTTGGATCGCCCGGCGGAAATGCCCTTCGAGATGATGCGGCTGGAGGTGTTCTTGCCCAAGTGAATCATCTTGGTGCCGGAATCAACCTGCTGTGCGCCATTCGAGACCGCGATCGAATAGAATTCGCCGCGCGAGCCATCGCCACGCAGGATGCACGACGGGTATTTCCAGGTGATTGCGGACCCGGTTTCAACCTGCGTCCAGGAAATCTTGGAGTTAGCGCCACGGCAGTCACCGCGCTTTGTGACGAAGTTGTAAATACCGCCCTTGCCATTCTCATCGCCCGGATACCAGTTCTGGACCGTCGAATATTTGATCTCGGCGTCTTCCATCGCAACCAGTTCGACCACGGCAGCATGAAGCTGGTTCTCGTCGCGCTGGGGAGCCGTGCAGCCTTCCAGATAGGAGACGTAGGCGCCCTTCTCGGCAATGATCAGCGTGCGCTCGAACTGGCCGGTATTCTTCTCGTTGATACGGAAATAGGTCGACAGTTCCATCGGGCAGCGAACGCCCTGCGGCACATAGACGAAGGAACCGTCGGTGAAGACGGCGCTGTTCAGAGTCGCATAATAATTGTCGCTTACCGGCACAACCGAGGCGAGATATTTGCGAACCAGATCGGGATGTTCACGGATGGCTTCGGAAATCGAGCAGAAGATCACACCGGCCTTTGCGAGTTCGGCCTTGAAGGTGGTGACCACCGACACGCTGTCGAAGACCGCATCGACCGCGACCCTGCCCGACTTGTAGACATTGTCGGACCCATTCTCGCTGCCTTCCGCCTCGATGGGGGACGGTTCACCGGCCTTGCGAACGCCTGCCAGGATTTCCTGTTCCTTCAGCGGAATGCCGAGCTTCTCATAGGTGCGCAGCAATTCGGGGTCGACCTCGTCAAGCGATTTCGGCCCGTCACCGAAGTTCTTCGGGGCGGCGTAATAGTAGATTTCCTGAAAATCGATCTTGGGATATTCGACGCGCGCCCAGGTCGGCTCGTCCATCGTCAGCCAGCGGCGATAGGCTTCAAGCCGCCATTCCAGCATCCATTCCGGCTCGTCCTTCTTCGCGGAAATCAGGCGAATCGTATCCTCGCTGAGACCCTTGGGGGCCAATTCGGACTCGATATCGGAGGAAAAGCCGTATTTGTACTTGTCGACGTCAAGGCTTTTGACGGCGTCAATTGTTTCCTGCACTGCAGGCATGTGTCTCTCCATCCTTTGCGGGTTCAAGGCCCGCCAGTTGATGTTCACACTCAGGCGGCGGCGCTGGCCATCCGTCTGACTATGTCTTTCCAGGCGGCGGTGAACCGCCCGATTTGCTCTTCGCCCGTTTCACGTCCGATCGAAACGCGAAGCGCGGCCGAAGCCAGATTGTTGCCGACACCCATTGCCGACAGGACATGCGACCTGCCCACCTTGCCCGAGGAGCAGGCCGATCCGGAGGATACGGCCACGCCAGCCAGATCAAGCGCGATCAGTGCGGTTTCTGCGCGAATGCCTTCTACCGCAAAGCAGGACGTGTTGCCCAGACGGGGAGCGGCGGCACCGAAAAAGACCGGCTCCCCCACATTGCTCCCTGCCTCACGGGATATAGTGCGCAATTGCGCTTCAATCGAGTCCCTCATACGGGAAATTCGCGAGAAATCCACGTCTGAGCCGCAATTTTCGGCCGCTGCGCCGAAACCGGCGATGGCTGCGACGTTTTCGGTTCCCGCTCTATGATGATTCTCCTGCCCGCCTCCGCGCAACAATGCTGGCGGGCCCAGTGCCGGCGAGGCCAGCACCAGCGCACCGGCACCCTGCGGTCCGCCGAGCTTGTGGGCGGAAAAAATGGCGATATCGGCATGAAGTGCAGCCAGGTTCACTGGCATCTTGCCCAGCGACTGCACGGCATCCACCAGCAGGATCGCCTGATGGCGGCGCACGACCTCGCCTATTGCCTCCAGCGGCTGGATGACGCCGGTTTCATTGTTGGCGTGCTGGATGGCGACCATGGCAGCACCGGATGCCTGATCGTGGGTAGCAAGCTGGCGCGCAAGATTGTCTGGATCAACGAGGCCATCGCTACCGATCGGCACGCTCTCGACAGCCGTTTTCGCAAAGCGTCCGCCCGCCAGAATGCAGGCATGTTCGCCCGCTCCCATGAACAGGCGTGAAACCGGGAGGGCCTGGCCACCTGCCATGAGAACTGGTGTCAGCGCCATATTGGCAGCTTCCGTGGCCCCGGATGTGAAGATGACCTGCTTTGGTTCGCAGCGCAGGACGCCTGCCAATGCCGAGCGCGCGCCTTCGATGCGCTTCCTTGCCAGGCGACCTTCCGCATGGACCGACGAAGCGTTTCCGCAATCCTCAAGGGCAGCGAGCATGGCGGCGCGCGCGTGCGGCGTCAGCGGTGCCGAGGCGTTGTAATCGAGATAGGCCCTGGACCCCATGGCGGTCATCACACGCTTCCATCCCAATCCATCGGCGACACGTGCCGGACATGGCGCGACGCAATTTCCTTGAAATTTGCGGCTGCGATTGTCTATGAAGGCGTCTCACACAGACAGCCGCCCGGCAAGGTGGCCCAACTGCCCATCATTTGCACGTATCGGACAGGTTCCAGGGTGAGTGATAGGCGGACAGCCATGGCCGGTCAAGCGTGGCCGGGGCCAAAACAGATGCCAGCGATTTGGCGAAGCCAGCCAACAAGGAGCAAGTATGCCAGAAGTCATCTTCAACGGACCTGACGGACGCCTTGAGGGACGCTACCAACCCTCCAAAGACAAGAATGCGCCCATCGCCATCGTGCTCCACCCCCATCCCCATCCCAAGTTCGGTGGGACGATGAACAACCAGATCGTCTATGATCTGTTCTACATGTTCGTGGAACGCAATTTCACGACACTTCGCTTCAATTTCCGTGGTGTGGGTCGCAGCCAGGGCGAATTCGACCATGGCGTTGGCGAACTGTCCGATGCTGCCGCGGCACTCGACTGGGTCCAGTCACTGCATCCCGATGCGCGTGGCTGCTGGGTGGCCGGCTTTTCGTTCGGTGCGTGGATCGGCATGCAGTTGCTGATGCGCCGTCCCGAAATCGAGGGTTTCATCTCGATTGCACCGCAGCCCAACGTGTATGACTTCTCGTTCCTGGCGCCCTGCCCGTCCTCGGGACTGATCATTCATGGCGACAATGACCGCGTTGCGCCGTCAAATGACGTGCAGTCTCTCGTGGACAAGCTGAAGACCCAGAAAGGCATTGTCATCACACAGAAGACGATTCCGGGTGCCAACCACTTCTTCACCCAGCATTCCAACGATCTGATCGAGGAATGCGGCCTCTACCTCGACAAGCGTCTCGGCCTGATCGAAGGCGGGATCGAGGAAACGATGCTTTTGCGCTGAGGCGACCTGACAGCAAAAAAGAAAACCGCCGGTGGAGCGCTCCACCGGCGGTTTTCCAATCGGACCTTGAGGCCAGCAACTATTCGGCAGCCTGCCTGCGCGGTGGACGCCTGCGCCTAGGACCTTCGTCCTTTGCTGCGACCTTTGATGTCTTGCCAGGCGCTTCGCCAGCCACAATGACGGCGGCTGGTGCTGCAGCGGGCGCAGGCATTTCCACCTGCTCGGGCGTTTCCACCCTCGATTCCCGACGTTTGAACCAGCCGTAGCGGGCCAGAAGGCCAACCTTGCGGCTCTCGTTCGAACGGGTGACGATCATCAGCAGCGACGGGGTCACAATCAGCGTGAGCACGGTCGAGAAGGCCAGGCCGAAGACAATGGCGCTCGATAGCGAAATCCACCATTGGGTCGATGGCGCGCCATAGGTCGTCTCGTGGTTCATGATCTCAAGGTTGACGGCAAAGGCAATCGGCAGGACGCCCAGGATTGCCGTCACTGCAGTCAGGACCACCGGGCGAGCACGTTCACGGCAGGTTTGCAGAACTGCTTCAAGCTTGTCCCAGCCTTCCCGGCGCAAATGGTCATAGGTGTCGATGAGAACGATGTTGTTGTTCACGACGACGCCCGCCAGCGCAATGATGCCGATACCGGTCATGACAACGCCGAAGGGCTGGCCCATGACGAGCAGGCCAAGGAACACGCCAATCGTCGACATGATGACGGCAGACAGTACCAGTCCGACCGACAGGAAATTGTTGAACTGCGCCAGAAGCACGACGAAGATCAGGAACACGGCCGCAGCAGCTGCCTTGGACAGGAATTCGCCGGCAGCCTTCTGTTCCTCGTCCTCGCCAGCCAGTTTCCAGCGGATGCCGCGTTGTTCGGGAGCCAGGGCCTCGATCTTGTCGACAACGGCCTGGCGCACCTTGTCAGCCTGCACGCCCTCGCGGATGCCTGCCTGGACCGTCACGGTTCTCACGCCATCGATGCGATTGAGCACGCCAGTGCTGCGCGCGGGTTCGCGCTTGACGAAATTCGAGATGGGCACGGCACCCTGCGGGGTTTCAACGCGCAGCTGGTCGAGCGTGGACAGTGTACGGCGATCCTCAGGCAGGCGCAGGCGGATATCGACCGCATCATCAACCCCGGCGGGGCGGTAGTCCGTCAGCTTGAGGCCAGTGGTCACTAGCTGCACGACAGTGCCGACCGAGCCCGGTCCCACACCATAGCGCGCGGCCTTCGAGCGATCGACATTGAGTTCCCAGTCGACACCTGGCGGCGGCAAACCGTCAGACACGTCGATGACCGACTCGGTATCATCGAGCATTGCGGCAATTTCCTTTGCCGTGGCGTTCAGGTTGACCGGATCGGCGGCGCCCAGACGCACCTGGATTGCCTTGCCGGTCGGAGGACCAGCCTGAGGAACCGAGACTTCGATATCGACGCCGGGAATTCCCTCCATGGCAATGCGCAGGTCGGCGAGGATCTGGTTGGCGGGCTTGCGCTCGCGCCAGTCTACAAACTCGTACTGGATGACGCCCACGACATCTTGCGCGACCTGCTGACCGCCTGCCTCTCCGGCCTTGCCGACGCGGGTGTAGATGGTCTTGATGCCCGGCCAGCCGAGAATCCGCTCTTCGGCCTGTCTTACGGCGACGTCCTTTTCCTCGATGGACAGGTTGCCGCGCGCATGGACATAGAGAAGACCATAATCCGGCTCGACATCGGGGAAGAATTCAACCCCCTTGCCGATCTTGCCATAGACCACGGGAACAGCGACCAGCAGGCCCACACCCAGGAACAGCACCATGAAGGGATGCTTGACCGCCTTGTGCACGATCCACATGTAGGCACCATCGCGCGCCGGGCCGTCCTCGATCGTAGGCTTGGCAAACAGCGCACCAAGCGTCGGCGTGAAGACGAGTGCGTAAAGCATGGATGCCGAAAGCGTGGCAATCAGCGTGATCGGCATGAATTTCATGAATTCGCCAACGATGCCCGGCCAGAACAGGAGCGGCGAGAAGGCGGCAACGCGGGTCATGGTCGCGGCAATGACCGGTCCGGCCATGCGGTGCGAAGCGAGCGCGAAGGCTTCCTTCTTGTCCATGCCCTCGGTCATGCGCCGTTCGGCAAATTCGGTGACAATGATAGCATCGTCGACAAGCATGCCGACTGCCAGGATAAGGCTGAACAGAACGACAATGTTGATGGTCATGCCGGTCAGCGAGAGGCCGAGAATGCCCATCAGGAAGGAAGCCGGGATGGCAAGGCCGATGAGCAGTGATGCGCGCCCTGACAGGGCGTAGAGAATGACGATGAAGACGAGGATGACGGCGGTCAGAACGCTGTTTTCCAGATCACCCAGCAACTGGCGGATCGTGGTCGACTTGTCCTGGCTGTAGGAAATCACGGCGCCGGGCGGCAGGAGCCGGGCGAATTCCTCGGCAACGAACTTAACCTCGTCAACAGTCTCGACCAGATTGGCACCCGTGCGCTTGGAAACCTCGATGGCGATAGCCGGCTTGCCATCGAGCCTGGCAATCGTTTCAGCATCCTTGAAGGTCGAGCGAATGGTGGCAAGGTCGCGTGCGCGCACCACCGCATTGGGGCCTGCGACAATGGGAAGGTTGGCGACATCCTCGACAGTTTCGATCAGCGAGGGAACCTTGACCGCATACTTGCCCTCCCCGCCTTCCAGTGCGCCGGCGGCAACAAGCGAATTGTTGGCGTTCATCGCGCGGATCATCTGGTCAAGCTGCAGGCCGTAGGAAGACAGCTTCATCGGATCGATGATGATTTCGACGAGATCGTCCCTGGCTCCCTGAAGAGCAGCATCGAGCACGCCTGGCACTTCCTCGATGCGGTCCCGCAAATGGCGGGCAGCTTCGGTCAGGGCGCGTTCGGGTACTTCGCCGGACAATGTCACGACAAGAACGGGAAATTCAGAAATATTGACTTCGTTGACGGTCGGCTCGTCGGCTCCATCTGGAAGATCGCGCTTGGCGTCCGACACCTTGTTGCGCACATCGTCGAGCGCCTTGTTGAGATCTGCACCCGCCTGGAATTCCACAATGACGTTGCCGCCGCCCTGATAGGCTGTGGAGCGCATTTCCTTGACGCCGGTGATGGTCTTCAGCTTGGTTTCCATAGGGCGCAGGAGAAGGCGCTCGGAATCCTCAGGCGAAATCCCCTGGTAGCCAAGGCTCACATAGATGATAGGTATCTTGATATCCGGCTCCGCTTCCTTCGGGATTTCCTGATAGGCAAGCGTTCCCGCGATCAGGAAGAACAGCAGGACGGATATGGTCAGGCGTGCATTGCGGATGGCTACTTCGACGATGGCGCGCATTACTGGGCTGTCCCTGATCCGATCAGTTTCTGTATCTGTGCCGGATCAGCTTCAACCGCCTTCACCTTGTCGCCTTCGGTTACCAGATCCTGACCCGCGACAATGATGCGGGCTTCTTCCGGAATGCCGCCAAGCAGCAGGCCTTGCGGCATGTCGTCGACGAGATCGATGCCGACAAAGGCGACCGTGTCATCGGGCTTGAGAATGCGTACACCCAGATCACCGGTTGCCGACAATGTGATGACGGAGCGCGGCAAGGCAACGGCGCGCACGGAATCGGCCAGCAACTTGATTTCGGTTGTCATGCCGGCAGGAATGCGCCTGTCGGCATTGGCAATCTCGACCTCGACGGGGAATGTCCTGGTCTGCGGCGTGGCTTCGCGGGAAATCAGGCGGACGGTGCCTTCGACCACGGTGCCATCAACCAGGCGTACTTCGGCTTTCGCGCCCTGCACAACGTAGCGAAGGTCGGATTCCGAAACTTCACCGCGTGCGATGATCGGATCAAGGCTGAGGAGATTGGCAACCTGCGCTCCCTGGGGAACGGAGGCGCCGGTTTCCACCATGATCTTGTCTACCGTGCCGGAAAACGGCGCGACGATGGACAGGCGCGCAATTTCCGCTTCGACCTGTTCGACCTGCCATTTTGCCTGCATGAGCGCGCTGCGCGCCATGTCGCCCTTGAGCGTGGCCATGGTGCCCTGCTTCACAAGCTTTTCAGCAGCCACGAGTTCGTTCTGGCGCTGTTCAAGCAGGGCTTTCGCATTGGCGAGGGCTGCGGGGCGTTCCTCGGGATCGAGTTCGAGTATGACCTCGCCTTCCTTGACCAGACCGCCTTCATTTGCCGCGATTGACTTGACGATCCCCGCAAGGCGGGTCGTCACGACAACACGCTTGTCGGCTTCGGTCTGGCCGGAAATTCGGATTGCGCGGGCATGATCGACGATGAACGGCTTGACGAAGGCGACCGTTGGAAGCGTTTCGGCTGGTTGTGCAGGTTCAGCTGCGGATGCTTCCTCGCTTGCCTTGGCTGCAGCCTCCGTGGAACTGCCAACAGACGAAAACTCGCCAGTCAGCACCCAGGCAGCGGACGCAATAAGTACCAGCACAGCTGCGAGCTGGTGAAACCTGATTCTTGGCATGATCTGCAACTTCCTGCCCGCCGTCACACAGCGGACCACAAAACCGAACCCTCCGTCCGCAACAACACGAACAGGGCAAATCAATATTGGATGCTATTTAGAGCCTCGAATGTTGATATTCCATATATGTTCCATACAAATCCGGTAAATTTGCGAACGGCTTCCATTCAAATTCAAATGGATAACTGGCTGGTTGCCATTCGTATGAAAGTCGGACCTCGCCGCGCCAGCGCTCCACCAGCGCCAGAAATGGCGGCTTATCGGGGGAAACTCGCAACATTCTTCTGGCGTTTTGGTCTCGCCCTGCGCCCGCCGGAGCGCGGTTTGTCAACGCCGGTGGTGCCGGGCCAGGTCAGCTTGAGCTTTCGGGCGGCCCTGACCGCCAGATAGGCCCAGGCTTCTGCTTCCATCGCGTCGCCGTCCAGCCCCGCCTGATCGGCTGTTATCACGATCGCCTCATCATCAGCGGCCAGCCGGGCGAGATCTTCAAGGATCAGGCGATTATGGCGCCCACCGCCGCAGACAATCCACAGGCCGGGCTTTTCGGGAAGATGGTCAGTGGCGCGGTAGATCGAGGCTGCCGTGACATGGGCAAGCGTGCGCGCGCCGTCATGAAGTGACATTGATCCAGCTTTTGGAACTGGAAAATCATTTCTATCCAATGACTTTGGTGGTTTTCTTGAGAAATAGGAAGAGCTCATGTACTGCGCCACGAGATCTTCCGAAACCTGCCCCTCGCTGGCAATCGCGCCACCCTGGTCAAACGGAATTCCCGCTTCCCCCTGCACCCACTGATCAATGAGCGCATTGCCGGGGCCTGTGTCGAACGCCAGCAATCCGCCCTTGCGCTCCACGAGGGTTATGTTGGCGATGCCGCCAATATTGACGAAGGCTACGGGCCAGATGCCACTCCAGGGTTCTGGAAGGTTCTGCGCCAGCGCCCGGTGATAGACTGGTACAAGCGGCGCGCCCTGCCCGCCATGGCGCATGTCGTTTGCCCGCATGTCATAGACGACCGGCATCGCGGTCTGGCGTGCCAGCAGGCGACCATCGCCCAGTTGCACCGTCAGGCCATCCTGCGGGCGATGCAGGACTGTCTGACCATGAAAGCCGATCAGGTCGACATCGGCGGTCGGGATCGCGTTTTCAGACAGGAATGCATTGACAGCTGCCGCATGGCGAATGGTCAGTTCCCGCTCCACCGCTGCCAGGGATGCTGGTCTTTCGTCGCGATTCGTGATCTGGCGCGCGTCGATGAGAGCCTGTTCCAGCATGGCGCGAAATTCGGGGTCATAAGGCCAGGATGCCGAAGGGCCACGCTCGATGCGCTTGCGCCCATTGGTGCGGATCAGTGCAACATCAATGCCGTCCATGCTGGTCCCGCTCATGAGACCTATGGCCGTCAGCATTTTGGGTTCGCCGTTTTTATGCGCCATGGAGGGTGAATTCCTATCCGGAAACTGTTAAGGCGTGCGCAATTCCCTTCAAACTACACGGAAAACATCCCGATGTCCGGCTTCCACTCCGAATTTCTTGCGACCTTGAACGAACGTGGTTTTATCCATCAATGTTCTGACGTGGAAGGGCTTGATGCCCTTGCTGCCTGTCAAGAAGTGATCGCCTATGTCGGGTATGATTGCACGGCGCCATCGCTTCACATCGGCAATTACCTGTCGATGATGATGCTGTACTGGCTGCAGCAGAGCGGCAACAAGCCGATCACGCTGATGGGCGGCGGCACGACAATGGTCGGCGATCCATCCGGCAAGGACGAGACCCGCGCCATTCGCACCGTCGCCGAAATCTCGGCCAACAAGAATTCGATCAAGGGCGTGTTCTCCAAGGTGCTGCGCTTTGGCGAAGGCAAGAGCGACGCCATCATGGTCGACAATGCCGACTGGCTGCTTGGCCTTGGCTATATCGAGATGTTGCGCGACGTCGGCAGGCATTTTTCGGTAAACCGCATGCTGACAATGGATTCGGTCCGCCTGCGCCTTGAGCGCGAGCAGGAGATGAGCTTCATCGAGTTCAACTACATGATCTGCCAGTCCTATGACTATGTGCGTCTGGCCAAGGATTACGGCTGCAACCTGCAGATGGGCGGTTCGGACCAGTGGGGCAATATCGTCAACGGCGTGGAACTGGGGCGGCGCATGGGCACGCATCAGCTCTACGCGCTCACGACACCGCTGCTGACCACTTCATCTGGCGCAAAGATGGGCAAGACCGCGCAGGGCGCGGTCTGGCTCAATGCCGACCAGTTCAGCCCGTGGGATTTCTGGCAATACTGGCGCAACACTGAAGATGGCGACGTCGCAAAATTCCTGAAACTGTTCACGACGCTGCCGATGGACGAAATCCGCAAGCTGGAAGCGCTGCAGGGTTCGGAGATCAATGAAGCCAAGAAAGTGCTGGCAAACGAAGCCACCGCACTGCTGCACGGGAGAGCAGCGGCTGACGAGGCGGCTGAAACCGCGCGCAAGACCTTCGAAGAAGGCCTTGCCGCCGAAACTTTGCCAAGCGTGACCCTGCCGGCAGGTGAACTGAACGCGGGTGTGGGCCTCCTTGGCCTGATGGTGAAGGCAGGGCTTGCTGCATCCAACGGCGAAGCGCGCAGGCATGTTCAGGGCGGTGCAGTCCGCATCAATGACAAGCCGGTCAGTGACGACAAGGCGATGATCTCATCGTCGAGCGCGGACAGCGACGGGTCGATCAAGCTCTCGCTTGGAAAGAAGCGCCATATCCTGGTGAAGGCTGAATAGCCAGCGAAGGCTCCTCGCCTTCTGGTGTCAGTCGCGGAATTCGAAGACCTTGCGGAATACGCCCGGGGCAACAACCGAGATCGGGTTGACCTCCAGCTGCGGATTCTTGATCGGACCGCGCAGGCGGTAGGTTATGCCGATGAGGCTCGAATCGCGGCCATTGCCGAGCAATTCGCCGACAATGGGGATGAAGCTCAGCGCACGGCTTAACGAGAGGCCCGGCATGAAGGTTCCCGACAGGTCCATGCGGCTTTTCGCATCGTAAAGGCTGCCGTCGAAGGTGAAGCCGATCTGCGAACTGGCAAGAACGCCTTCGCCGAGATTCAGGTAGCCCTCGCCCTTGTCGATGAATGCATGGCCCTCGTTGAAGCGGACGCGCTTCACATCAAGGGTCTTCAGCTTTTCCTGAACCTGTTGCGTGCCGCCGCGATCGGTCTGGATCTGGGCCGGTTCGGTCACCAGCTTTTCAAGCTTCGGTTCGTTTTCCACGACAAAGTTCGTGACGCGGACCGGGCCTGTGAAGGGCCCTGCTCCATCGCGCTTGAGGCGGGCCACAATGCGTCCACCCTTCATGCGACGATAGATGTCGAGCATGCCAAGCGCTGTCCCGGCATCGGTTGAATCAATCTCGAAACTGGTCTGGCGCTCGGCTGTCGAGGCAACAATGTTGACGATGCCTTCCCTGGCAACGTTTCCGCGCAGGCTCAGATGGTCGAACCAGCCTTCGCGCGTTCCATAATTGATGGTCACGTTGCGCGCGCGGCCTTCGTTGAAGCCGAGCACTGTTCCGATTGTAGCGGAAACCTGGGCGTTGGTGCTGCCCTGCGTATCGCCGAACCCGCCTTCATGGATCAGCTTGTTGATGAGACCTCGCGCATCGTAACGCGCGCCTTCCGCAATGACCTTGTAAAGGGTGCCCTTGCGGGTCAGTGCGACGGCCAGATTGTCGCCCTCGTTGAGCGACACGTTGGCAAAATCAGCTGTCAGAATTCCCGTCTTGTCGAAAGCAAGCTTGCCTGCCGCGGAAAAACCCGGACCTTCGACATAGAAATCATCGAGGTGGGAAATGCCCTTTTCCGTGCGCAGGCGGAACGTCGCCTTGGCGGGAATGCCCTTGCCCTTGGTCCAGCCCACCCATGGCAGGGCCAGTTGGGCGGCAGACAGGTCCATGACCTGATAGCCGTCGTTCTTGCCCCCCTGCTCAACGGCTACCTTGATTGTGCCGCGAATGACCGGTGCAAGTTCGAGACCCATTTTCTTGCGGGCCTTTTCGTCGAGCACGGCGGTAAAGCGCCGTTCCTGTTTCACATCGCTGCCAGGAAGGGGTTCAAGCAGTGAAAGCGTCGTGGGCACCCCATCCACTTCAGCCGTGCCTTCAATGCGGGCAGCCTTGGGTGTCAGACCGATGACGAGATCGGCGTTGGCGATCTTGCGATCCGCATAGGGCACGG
Source organism: Rhizobiaceae bacterium (assembly GCA_049289295.1). Taxonomy (GTDB): domain Bacteria; phylum Pseudomonadota; class Alphaproteobacteria; order Rhizobiales; family Rhizobiaceae; genus BOKV01. Next base: position 110,483 of record JBATLL010000016.1, on the reverse strand, counting down.
AAATGGCGGCGTTTCGGGTTTCGACCACCGCGCTCCACTCGACCTCATCGGGCTTCAACCCCTTGCGGATCGGGAAAGCGACGCTGACATCGGCCTTCGCCTCGCCCGACAGCGTTGCGGGATCGATGTTGGCGCGCTGTGGCGCACGGATCGGGTTGGAAGCTGCTACCTGTGCAAGGGCAAATGCCTTGCCGTCCGCACTGACGCGCACCCGCGCCTGCACAGGCGGCGCGCCGAAATCCTCGATGGAAAATTCACCGGACGTGAGACGCGCGACATTGTCGTCCGGCAGATAGGCGCTGCCCGATTTCAGTTCGGCATGGAACGCCATGCCGTTGACGGAAAGCTTGCCCGCAGCTTCACGAATGGCAGGCAACTGGCCATAGGTATCAAGCCGCACGCCGCTGAAATCGGCAGTCACGAGCAGGCGTTCATCGGGGATCTTCTTTCCGACCCTGAAACGGCCAATGATCCCGGCAGGTACACTTGCGGATATCTCGATTGCCGAAAGCCGCCCGCCAACCACATTCTGGTAGACCCAGTTGCGCGCGGGCGGCGCGAGGAAGAACGGCCATAGTTGCTTGATCGCCGTCACATCCATGCCGTTGCTGGCTGCAGCAGCGGCAATCGATGGTGTTTCACCTGTAAAGCCGAAGCTGGCCGATCCAGTCGCCTGGTCGTTGCCGGCCAGGACCAGAATCTCGTCAAGGTCGATGCGCCTTTCCTGGCGCAGGAGCGAGCCGCCAACACGGATTGCAGCGACGATACTCTTTTCACCGACAATGGTTGGAGCGCCAGCAGCGGGGTCTGCAATCAGTTCGAACTTCAGCGGCCCGGCATAGCCCTGTTTTTCATCGACAGGCCTGATGCCGCCAATCAGGCGTGCATTGAAATTGCCGGCCACCAGGTTCGATGGATCAAGCTCGATCTGGTTGCGATCGGTCAGCACGCTGAAGTTGAGCTGCATGCGATGGATGGGGGTTTGCGCGTAGCGCCCAAGGCGCAGCGTGCTTTCGTTGATCGTCGAAAGCGAGAATTGAGGCTTTTGCGGCTGGCCTTCGCTGTCAAAATCGACACGGCCTTCCAGCGCCAGGATGGCGTCGGAACCAGCAAATCCCGTTTCCTCCTGGGGTGAGCGCACCACGTCACGGAGATCAAGTCCACTCACGGAGAAATCCAGCGCCGAGCCACCTTCGGCAACCTGACGCCATCGGCCCGCGACCTCTATCTTCGAGAAATCGGATTCAAGCTGCGCCTCCAGTTGCAGCGCTGCATTGCGGCGGAACCGCAGTTCGAGGTTTTCCACGCCAAGGCGGCGTTCGCGCTGAGCATTTGCCGGAAGGTTCTTCAGTTCGATGTCTGAAAAGCGGAACAGGCGGAATTTCTCGCCTGAAAACTGCGTGCCTGCAGCTGCCAGCTTGCGGCCGATCTCGACAAGCAGTTGGGAAAGATTGCGGGCGTCCCAGGCAAATGAACCGGCAGGCAGAAGCGAAACGTCGACCTGCGTGTCGGAAATGATCACCGCGTCGATCTGCGGATCGCCCGACAGTAGCGACATCGGTTTCACGCCCACGGCTACCCTGCCGATGCGGGATATCTCGAGCCCGTCGAAGGCGCGAAGGATGCGGACATCATTTCCGGCCACCGCGAGCAGGCCATCACGGTCAAAGGCAATGGTCGTCCTGCCCAGATCAACCTTGAAGTCGCGACCCACCAGTTGCTGGATTCTGCTTTCGATTCTCTGGTTCAGCGCTGAATTTTCCAGCGAATCGCTGCGCAGCAGCATGTAGAGGCCTGCCGCCGACATCAGCGATGCCAAAACCAGGACAACAAGCACCGCACCGCCAAAACGCAGCGCACGACGCAACCAATTGCGTCTGGGCACCCTGTAACCGGCGTGACCCATGGATGGATGGTCAGGATCTGGCTTAACCCGCCGTATCAATTTTCAGCTTTCTCCATTCAAGATGTCCGCGGGACAATCCTGCAGGGGACCAATGCATCAGCAGCGCTTGCCGGCACGATTCGTTGCCGGACGTTTTTGGCCGCCACGGCGCTGCTCGTCAATCAAGGCAGCCGCCACAACTGCAGCTTAACCGACACATCTTCGAATGGAAGAAGTCCCAGCCCTTTTCCATATCAGATTTTGCGTAACTTGTGCCTTGCCAAATCCGCAAGCAGAACACAGTTTGGGGTCAACTGGCGCTGACACTCCAAGGCACTGGAAACACAGCAAATTGACGAAAGGATGGCGCATGCGTGCGATAGCAGAAGAAGGCAGCAAGGCCCCGGATTTCAACCTGCCAACCGATGGAGGCGGCTCATTCGCGCTATCCGCGCAGAAAAAGCCCGTCGTGCTCTTCTTTTACCCGAAGGATGACACTTCTGGCTGCACGGCTGAAGCGATCGACTTCACGGCGGCCAAAGGCGATTTCGACAAGCTTGGCGTCATCGTTGCAGGCATGTCACCCGATCCGGTGAAAAAGCATGACAAGTTCCGCGACAAGCATTCGCTCGGTGTCGCGCTGATTTCCGACGAAGCGAAATCCACGCTGGAGGCCTACGGCGTGTGGGTGGAAAAGAGCATGTATGGGCGCAAGTACATGGGTGTGGAGCGCTCGACTTTCCTGATTTCGGGTAATGGCAAGATAGTCAGGGCATGGCGCAAGGTCTCCGTGCCTGGCCATGTGCAGGCGGTTCTCGATGCAGCCAGAGAGCTTTTGTGAGTGCGCCCAGCCTGTCTTTTTTCCGGCGCGGCAAATGCGCTTGGCGAGCCTGACCTCGACATCAAGGTGGAGCGGGTGCGCGAGGTCGCGCAATTATGGTTCGCGCGCCAGCTTTCCCTGCGCTCGGCGAATGGGACGGGCGCATTGGCGACGAGACCTGGCCGTCCCGCGAAGCCTGAACTCGTGCCCCCTTCCAGTGTGCCACGGCGCGGCATTGGCTCGGTAAAGGGGCGCATCGCCCTGATCCACTCACTTTGCCACATCGAACTCAATGCCATCGACCTTGCGCTGGACATTGTCTGCCGTTTCATACGCCTCGACCTGCCGCGCTCCTTCTTTGACGGATGGATGACGGTGGCTTTCGAGGAGGCGCGCCATTTCTCCCTGCTGCGCGCCAGGCTGCGCGATCTTGGCGCGGATTATGGTGATCTGCCTGCCCATGACGGGCTGTGGGAAGCAGCCAGCGGCACGGTTGACGATCTGCGCGCGCGCCTTGCCCTCGTCCCGCTCGTCCTGGAAGCACGCGGGCTTGATGTGACGCCCTCGCTCATCGTGGCGCTGGAAAAGCATGGCGATCCCCAGACGGCATCGATCCTGAAGATCATCTACGAGGACGAAAAGGGCCATGTGGCGGTGGGCGCAAAATGGTTCAGGTTCCTTTGTTACCGTGATGGCGTGGAACCTGCGGCAGCGTTTCAGAAGCTGATCCGCGAGCGATTTCGCGGCCAGTTGAAGCCGCCCTTCAATGACCGGGCGCGGGCGCGCAGCGGCATCACGCCAGCCTTCTACCGATCCATCTCGCCGCTTGGAAACTGAGCCTTCGCGCCGGAAGGCTTTGTTAACCATAAACCGCTCTAATAACCCCACCAAGCAGCGTAGCGTTTCAGTACCAGGTGTTTAATGGGTCAAACTACCGTCAGTCCGGCATATGCCGCTTCCGGCCAGACACAAGCCGGCCAGACAGCCAGTTCGGTGCGCGAGTCGCGCAGCTTCGGAAGGCGTCAAGAGGCAGCGACAATCACCATCACCCGCAACGGGCGCGCCAGCCATTTCCGGATTTCACCGATCCTGTTCTCGATCGGATTTTCAATCATCGCGATGTTCATGGTCGGCTATGTCGGCGCCACTGCATACCTCGTCTTCCGCGACGACCTGATCGGTGCAACGCATGTGCGCAACGCGCGTCTCCTGCATGAATATGAAGACCGGATCGCAGCGCTGCGGGCAAATCTCGACCAGGTTACCAGTCGGCAGTTGCTGGACCAGCAGGCCATCGAAGCCAAGATTGCAGAACTCATCCAGCGACAGGATGCCCTGGCTGGCAGGGACAGCAGGATCGGCAAACTGATCGACGCAGCTGAAAAGCGCGGCCTGGTGCAGGAAGCAGAAGGCAAGGCAATTGAAAAGAGCCCTGATCCGGTGAAGACGGGTTCGATCTCACCTGCTTCCGACACGCTTCTTGCTGATTCCGGCGGATTTTCATTGCGCGGGTCACGTATTTCGGACGCGCTCTCCCCGCTTGAGCAGGGTTCGGGCGCTTTCGTTGTCTCGGCACTCAAGGGAACGAATCTCGACAATAGCGGACAGGCCGAAGCGCTGTTCACCAATGTTTCGGAACGTATTCACAACATCGACCAGAGCCAGAAAGCGGCCATCAGCGATCTGATGCAAGCAGCAGGTCGCAAGGTAGAGCGCATGGCCAGTGTCGTTGCGCGGCTCAACATTGCGCTGCCGGCCGAGATGCAGAAGAATACTGGCGGGCCTTTCATCCCGGTCGATCCAGACGCATCCTTCGAAAGCCATGTCGATGCACTCGATCAGTCCATCAAGGCCTATGACCTGGTGCGCAACCGCATTGCCACGATCCCGCTTGGCAATCCCGCACGCGGGCACGAGATTTCAAGTGCTTTCGGCAGACGCTCCGATCCCTTCCTTGGCACGGTGGCGATGCATTCGGGCATGGATTTCCGGGCACCGATGGGTGCGTCGGTTCGCGTGACGGCGAACGGAATGGTCGTGGATGCCGGGCGCAATGGCGGCTATGGCAACATGGTCGAGGTGGACCATGGCAATGGTTTCAAGACCCGCTATGCGCATCTGAGCGCCATTTCGGTAAAGACCGGCGACAAGGTACGGCTGGGCGACGAGGTCGGCAAGGTTGGCAGCACCGGGCGAAGCACTGGCCCGCACCTGCACTATGAAGTGCGCAGAAGCGGAGAGGCGGTCGACCCTGCCCGCTTCCTGCTGGCAGGACGCGACATCAACGCAAAACTGTAGCAATAATCTTCGCGCAGGCGATCAGTCGAGATCAGCCACTTCCCCGCCGTCGCTTCCCTTCACCTGATGTGCAAGCGCTGCTTCCATGAACTCGTTCAGGTCGCCTCCCAGCACCAGATCGGGCGAAGTGCTTTCAACCCCGGTGCGCAAGTCCTTGACCAGTTGGTAGGGCTGCAGCACGTAGGATCTGATCTGGTGGCCCCAGCCGATATCCGTCTTGGAATCATGCTCGGCCTGGATCGATTCCTGGCGCTTCTTCATTTCAAGGTCATAGAGACGCGCGCGCAGGGCCTTCATTGCATTGGCGCGGTTCTGGTGCTGCGACTTTTCCGACGAGGTCACGACAATGCCGGTTGGCATGTGGGTGATTCGCACCGCGGAATCGGTCGTGTTGACATGCTGTCCGCCAGCGCCTGAGGAGCGGAACGTGTCGACACGGATGTCCTTGTCGGGAATATCAATTTCGACATTGTCGTCGATGACGGGATAGACCCAGACCGACGAGAAGGATGTGTGGCGGCGCGCCTGACCGTCGAAGGGCGAAATCCGCACGAGGCGATGAACGCCCGACTCTGTCTTCAGCCAGCCATAGGCATTCTCACCCTTGATGAGAATGGTGGATGACTTGATCCCGGCTTCTTCGCCGGGCGATTCGTACTGGAGCTCGACCTTGTAGCCATTCTGCTCGGCCCAGCGCACATACATGCGCATGAGCATGGAAGCCCAGTCCTGGCTTTCCGTTCCCCCTGCCCCGGCATGAACTTCGAGATAGGCGTCGCTGCCATCGACTTCGCCAGACAGGAGCGCTTCCACCTGGCGGCGGCCGATTTCGGAGTGGAGCCTCTTGAGCGCTGTCTCGGCTTCCGCGACGATGGAATTGTCTTCCTCCTCCTCGCCCATCTCGATCAGGCCTACATGGTCTGCCAGTTCATTCTCGATGGCAGTGATGGCGGAAATGCTCTTTTCGAGATTCTGGCGTTCGCGCATCAGTTTCTGCGCTTCATCCGGGTTGTTCCACAATCCTGGATCTTCGGCCTTCTCGTTGAGGTCCTTCAGTCTTTGACGGGCCCTGTCCCAGTCAAAGATGCCTCCTCAGCAGGCTTACGGCCTGCTTGATCTCGCTGACAATATTATTCGTTTCGGCGCGCATTTCTTCAAATTCCTGGCTGGCATGCGGGAGAGCGGGCGAACCGAGTCCGGCCCGATTCAGGCGGCAATCTATTCAGCACGGTTGCGGATGTAAACCGCCTCGTTGGCCTCAGTAGAGCCCGCCGGTTCCAGACAGCACGGCGCGGTTGGCATCCGGGGAAACGGTCAGCCGGTCGCGGATCATGTCGTCGGCAAAACCGATCACGGAATAGACATCGGGAGGTGCAGTTCCCGGCTTGAAGGCCTCAAGGATGACGCCCGCCTCGCCAGCCTGCGCCTGCAGGCCGGTCTTGCGGTCTATCGGAATGAGGCGAATGCCCTTGGGGACGCGGAAATCGACAGGCTTCTTGCCGTCGAGCGCCTTCTTCATGAAATCGAGGAAGACGGGAGCGGCAAGTCCGCCGCCGGTCGATCCCTTGCCCATCGGGCGGGGATTGTCGTAGCCGACATAGACGCCGGTGACCATGTCGGGCGTGTAGCCGACGAACCAGGCGTCCTTCTCATCGTTTGTCGTACCGGTCTTGCCGGCGACCGGCACGCCCAGTTCGCGCACGATGGTGGCAGTGCCATGCTGGACGACGCCCTCCATCATGGAAGTGATCTGGTAGGCAGTCATCGGATCGAGCACCTGCTCGCGCGCATCTTCGAGCACCGGCTCATCCTGTCCGTTCCATTCCGACGCGTTGCAGGTTTCACAGATGCGCTCGTCATGGCGGAAAATGGTCTTGCCGTAACGGTCCTGAATGCGGTCGATGAAGGACGGATTGATCTTCTTGCCGCCATTGGCCAGCACCGCATAGGCGGAAACCATGCGCAGCACGGTGGTTTCACCAGACCCAAGCGACATTGAAAGATAGGGCTGCAGATTGTCATAGATGCCGAAACGCTTGGAATATTCGGCTACCAGCGGCATGCCCATGTCCTTGGCCAGGCGCACGGTCATCAGGTTACGGGATTTCTCGATGCCCAGGCGAAGCGTCGATGGTCCGGCGTAACCACCGCCATAGTTCTTCGGTTCCCAGATGCCCTGGTCGCCTCCCTGATCGATCTGGAATGGCGCGTCAAGCACGACAGAAGATGGCGTATAACCATTGTCGAGTGCTGCAGCATAGACGAACGGCTTGAAGGAAGAGCCGGGCTGGCGATAGGCCTGCGTGGCGCGGTTGAACTGGGATTCGGCGAAGGAGAAGCCGCCTGCCATGGCAAGCACACGACCGGTATGCGGGTCCATCGAGATGATGGCACCTTCAATTTCCGGTGGCTGGCAAAGCCGGTACTGGCCCTCGCCCTTGTCAACCACAAAGATGACGTCTCCAGGCGACAGGATTTCGGTCGGAGACTTGACCTTGCGGGCCTTCTCTCCCTTGAAATGGACAAGCTTGGCCCAGGCCATGTTTTCGGGGCTGATCGAGCCGGTGGTGCGGGTCTCGGAAAGCTTGCCGGACGTTTCGGTGGCTGGCTGCAGGCCGATCTGCGCGCCGTCCTCGCCCACGGCCAGAACCACGGCAAGACGCCATTCGGGCACGTCGACCATGGTCGGGATTTCGGACAGCAGCTTGCCCCAGTCTCCGCTGATCTCGATCTTCTTCACCGATCCGCGCCAGCCCTGCTCCTCGTCATATTCCTGAAGCCCATGCTGGAGGGCAGCACGCGCCTGCGCCTGCAATTGCGGATCAAGCGTCGTACGAATTGACAGTCCGCCTTCATAGAGGGCGTCCTCGCCGTAACGATTGATGATGTCGCGGCGCACTTCCTCGGAGAAATACTCCGATGCGAACAGGTAGGTGGAGCGGCGGCGGGGGTTGACCGTGAGCGGCCTGGCCTTGGCTGCTTCGCCCTCTTCGTAGTTGGCAAAGCCGTTGATGACCATGCGGTCAATGACCCAGTTGCGGCGTTCGATCGCCTCCGCCGTACGGTTGAACGGGTGGTAATTGTTTGGCGCCTTGGGCAGCGCTGCCAGATAGGCTGCCTCTTCCAGCGTCAGATCGTTCACCGGCTTGTCGAAATAGGTCAGCGATGCGCCAGCCACCCCATAGGCACCAAGCCCCAGGAAAATCTCGTTGAGATAGAGTTCGAGGATGCGGTTCTTGGAATAGGCCTGCTCGATGCGCAGCGACAGCACCGCTTCCTTGATCTTGCGGTCGACTGAACGCTCGTTTGACAGAAGGAAGTTCTTGGCGACCTGCTGGGTGATGGTGGAGGCACCGCGCGCGCGCGCGCCCTTGCCGGTGACGATGCCCATGCCAACGTCATAGGCCGCCTTGCCCAGCGCCATGACGTCGATGCCGGGATGGGTATAGAAATTCTTGTCCTCGGCCGACAGGAACGCGTTCTTGACGATATCGGGAATGGCCTGGATTGGCAGGTAGAGGCGGCGTTCGCGGGCATATTCGGACATCAGCGATCCGTCGGTCGCATAGATGCGCGTCGTGACGGGCGGCTCGTAGGCATTGAGCCCCTGCTCGCTGGGAAGGTCCTTGGTGAGGTCCTGAACATACCAGGCCACACCGGCAACGATGACGATGCCGGCCAGCATTCCCAGTCCGAACAAATATCCGATGAAGCGTAAAATCATCCGTATTCCTGCCTTGTCTGGCTATCCTCGTCCTGCCTGGTCCGGCTCACATGGTCCGTTTCACTGGGCCCGACAGGTCCGCATACCTCGCCTCGCGGCGAATCCCACCTTGGCACTGGTTAGCATACCTGGCACAGATTGGCACTGAACTGCATGCACCTTCCCTTACGGCAAGTTCGTGCATGTCACTACCACCGGCGCAAGGGATTATCCAGCAAAAGCCTCGTACCTTACCCGTTCCTCACAGTGTCTTTGGTTTGCATTACGGAGAAAATATGTCGCTTTGGCCGTTTCGGGCCATTCGAGCGACAAGATGCCCTCGCATCCACGCGAAATTGCCCAATCGGCCCGACTTGCTGGACGATCCGGGCGGATTCGCGCTTGCGCGTCAGCGACGATTGTCGAAATAGGATTTGACGGTCAGCGCGAGGCTCGATGCCACACCATTCTGCCAGGCCTGATCGGTCATCAGCTTTTCGTCCTCGGGGTTTGAAAGATAGCCCAGTTCAATCAGCACGCTGGGGATTTCGGGAGCCTTGAGAACGGCGAAGGCTGCAGAACGCTGCGGATTCTTGATCAGGTTGATCTGGCGTTCGAGCTTGGAGACCAGAAGTGCGGAAAAGGAGCGTGAAAAGACGGTGGTTTCGCGCAATGTCAGGTCCGCGAGGATGTCGGTGACGAAATCGTCCTGCTGGGGATTGTCGAGCCCGGCAACCAGATCGGCGGCATTTTCGGATTCTGCCAGTTCGTGCGCGAGATCGTCGGAAGCCTTGCGCGACAGCGTGTAGATGGTTGCGCCGCGCACCCAGCTCTGGCGCAGTGAATCGGCATGGATCGAAATGACGAGGTCGGCTTCATTGCGCCTGGCGAAGGCGACACGCTCGCGCAGCGACACGAAAAGGTCCTCCTCTCGCGTCATGCGCACATCGAAAATCCCCAGTTTTTCTATCTCGGACGCGATCTGCTTGCCCAGTTCCAGCGTCAATTCCTTCTCGAAGGTGCCGCTTGAGCCTTTTGCGCCACCGTCAATGCCACCATGGCCGGGATCGATCACGACAACCTTGCGGCCTTCCTTGCGTGGTGCCGGTCGCACCCGGTCACCAACGGTAACCACCTCGCCGCTCTTGCCCACAAGCTTCTGCTGTTCCTCCACCATGGCCACAAAGGCTTCGCCGGTTGCCGGAACGAGGTCGATCACGAGGCGGTATTTGCCACCTACTCCAAGCGGCTCAACCGCAAGCGCGCCAATCCTCGCAGGCCCTGACAGCGAGGCAACGAGCCGCGAACGGTCCCGCGCGATCGCGCCATACCGCAAGAATGAAACCAGTCCCTTCGGCTCCAGCGCAGTAGCATCCGAAAAGCGGAAAAGCATCGACGGCCCATCCACCACGAGGCGCGGCGGATTGTTCATGAAGAAGCTCTTGAAATCGCTCTTGCGGTCGAATTCCAGCGTGAGGCGCGTGGATTCGCCGGCAATGGCGATGCTGCCGCCATGCACCGTCAATGGCGACGCGTCAGCCGTGTCAGCCACTGAGTTCACGCTCCCGCCCTGGTTCTGCTGGGCGGCGGCAGGGCTTGTGGTCAGGCATGCCAAGGCCATGGCAGCGATGAGCCAGACGATCACATAAACGTGAACACCCCTGCCCGGCGCTCTCGCCGGATCGCTCCTGCCATCTGCCAGTCGGCTGCCGCTTTGCCTCATTACCACCGTTTCCGTCCTGTTCACGTTCGCCCAAGCCCGTTCAATCGGGCGAAAGTTTGACGCCAGGCATTTGCCAGTCAATGTATGCCAGATCGCACCTACCTGATTTTACTTGAGTTGGACAAGAGTTGCGCCTATGAGGATAGGGCTTGGTCTAGGGATTGAGGAGGTCCGGCTGCCGGGTTGATTCGTGTATGTCACCTGGTACTGCTGTTTTTACGGATTTCAGGACGACAATAGATTGTCCACCTGCTGTTTGCGTAAAACTCCACCCAAATACCAATTGCTGAATTTCGCGCAGGGAGCCTGCCAAGGCGGGCAACTGCTTCGATACTGCGTAACGGCGGATAACATGTCCGAAACGCAAACCACCGGCCGAAAACACGGCCTATTTGTAAACGTAACGGATTGTCGGAAGATTGTGACAAGGCACCTACCCACCGGACACATGTCAAAAGAATGGACGAGCCAGTCAGGTTCGCCTTCTGCCGGGTCAGGTTTAGGCAGCCAGCGCCATCCGCCACTCCGTAGGCCCAACAGGGCAAACGCCTTCCGGACACGAACATGTTCAGGCCGGTTTTTACCGCGCCAGGCTTCCGGCTATTCTCAATTGCTTGCGATGAAATATCCGAGACTGATGTCCGGTTCCGCGTTTGCGGAGACTGGAAACAATGGCAAACAACAAAATGCTGATCGATGCGTCCCACCCGGAGGAAACCCGGGTTGCGGTCGTTCGCGGAAACCGGGTTGAGGAGTTCGATTTCGAATCCCAGGCGAAGAAACAACTTCGCGGCAACATCTATCTGGCTAAGGTAACACGGGTCGAACCGTCGCTTCAGGCGGCCTTCGTCGACTATGGCGGCAATCGCCATGGCTTCTTGGCCTTTTCCGAAATTCACCCGGACTATTACCAAATCCCCGTAGCCGACAGGCAGGCACTTCTTGAAGAAGAAGCGCGCGACGCTGCTGAGGAACGCGAGGAAGAAGAAAACGAAGGCAAGCGCCGTGGTCGGCGCAGGCCGCGTCGTGGCGGCAGGAATCAGTCGCAGGACGAATCAGGCCTTGCTTCCGACAATGACGGCGAGGAAGCAGATTTCCGCGATTCCGACGAGGAAGCAAACGCCGAGAACTACGACGACACGCAGGACGACAATCAGCTTGATGCAGCTTCGCAGGAAGAAGAGGCAGACGAGCAGGCGGAGCATGTCGAGGACGATGAAGAACAGCTGGTTGCCAGCGCCGACACGGATGATGAGGAAGACGGAAAATCCGGTGGCTCGATAGCTGCTGCCGTCGAGACCGACAGCATTTCGGAACCCGCGCCGGAGGCGGAGGAGAATTCGGAAGGTGGCGAGGAAGATGCCGAATCTTCCGACGAACCTGCCGAAGCATCCGAGGAAGCGCCGAAGCGCAAGACGCGCCGTGCACCAGCGCGCAAGCCACGCCGCACCAAGAAGCAGATCGCAGAGGAAAAGGCTGCGGCTGAAGCTGCTGCCGCCGAAGCGTCAGAGTCTGCAGATGCTGATGACGGCACCGAGCCGGAAGAAGAAGACGCAGACACACAGGAACCTGGCGCAGAAGCCGGTCAGAATGGCGATGACGTCCAGCCTGCCGCCCCAGTTGCGGGTGGCGAAGAAGACGAAAGCGTTGAATCGGTTGGCCAGGAAGATGCACTGGAGGAAGTGCCGCACCGGCGCAAACTGCGCCGCCAGTACAAGATCCAGGAAGTCATCAAGCGCCGCCAGATCATGCTGGTCCAGGTCGTTAAGGAAGAGCGTGGCAACAAGGGTGCGGCGCTGACCACCTACCTTTCGCTGGCCGGTCGCTATTCGGTGCTGATGCCGAACACCGCGCGCGGTGGCGGCATTTCGCGCAAGATCACCAATTCTGTCGACCGCAAGCGCCTCAAGGAAATCGCAGGTGAACTGGAAGTGCCTCAGGGCATGGGCGTCATCCTTCGCACAGCCGGTGCCAGCCGCACCAAGGCCGAAGTGAAACGCGATTTCGAATATCTGATGCGCTTGTGGGAGAATGTGAGAAGCCTGACACTTTCCTCCACCGCGCCGTGCCTCGTCTATGAAGAAGGCAGCCTGATCAAGCGCTCGATCCGTGATCTGTACGACAAGGATACCGGCGAAGTCCTGGTGCAGGGAGAAGAAGGCTACAAGGAAGCCAAGGACTTCATGCGCATGCTGATGCCCAGCCATGCGAAGAACGTGAAGCAATATTCGGAAGCGCAGGCGATTTTCTCGCGCCACGGCGTCGAGCAGCAGCTTGACCGCCTGCTTCTGCCGCAAGTGACACTGCGTTCTGGCGGGTACATCGTCATGAACCAGACCGAGGCGCTTGTCTCGATCGACGTCAATTCGGGACGCTCCACGCGCGAACACTCCATCGAGGATACCGCGCTTCAGACGAACCTTGAGGCGGCGGACGAAGTTGCGCGCCAGTTGCGACTGCGTGACCTTGCCGGGCTGATCGTCATCGACTTCATCGACATGGAGGAGAACCGGAACAATCGCGCGGTTGAAAAGCGCCTCAAGGAGGCACTCAAGAACGACCGGGCGCGAATCCAGGTTGGGCGCATCTCTCATTTCGGCCTGATGGAAATGTCACGCCAGCGCATCCGTGCCAGCGTGATGGAAAGCACGATGGAAGTCTGCCCGCATTGCCAGGGTCTTGGTCATGTGCGCTCGAATTTGTCAATCGCGCTGCATGTCTATCGTGCAATCGAGGAACATCTGACCCGCAACCCGCGTTTCAACGTGGTTGCACGCTGCCCTTACGGGATTGCACTCGACATTCTTAACCACAAGCGGGTCGGCCTGAGCGAACTCGAAGACCATTTCGGCGTGACGATCACCGTGCAAGGCGACGATTCGCTGCCCGGCCAGAGCTTCGCCATCGAAAAGGGTGAGGCTTCCAGCAGGTTGCCAAGGGCAGCGCAGCCAGCGCCAGTCCAGCAGCAGGAAGTGGACGATATCGACTTCGACGAGGAAATCGAGGACGAATCTGGCGACGAAGCGGAAAGCCGGTCGCAGGAAAGCCGTGAACGCAGCGACGATGATCGGGGTGGCCGCAAGAAGCGCAGGCGGCGCAGGCGTGGCCGTCGCGATTCGGGTGATCGCGAAAATGCCGGCCAGGAAATGACGGACGGCAATGACGAGGATTTGCAGGACGATTATCAGCAGGGCGAGGCTGAAGATTCCGACGCTGGCGATGAGCGGGACGGCGGCGAAGAAGATGCGTCGGCATCTGAGGAAGATCGCGAGCGGGGTCGGCGCAAGCGTCGGCGCGGCAAGCGTGGCGGCAAGCGCAATCGCGAGAATGGCGAAACGCGCAATGGCGATGAAGCCGACGATGAGGCTGCACCTGCCGTCGCTTCCAGCGATCAGGATGAAGACGGTGACCTGGTGACGGATGCGCCCGCCCCGAGGTCAGGCGAACCTGCTGGTGAAGCCGAAGTGAGCAATGAAGAAGCCGCTTTCGAGGATGCCTCGGAGGAAGCTGAGGCCGAAGCGCAGGAATCGGCGCGAAACCGCCGCAACACCCGCAGGCCACGCACGCCGACAACGGCTGCAGCCACATCGGAAGACCCGCAGGGCGGTCCGCTCCAGCAGGAAGTTGCTTCTGCTGAAAGCGACGATGAAGCAAAATCGAAAAAGGGTGGCTGGTGGCGCCGGGGTGGCGGCTTCTTCTAGGCGAACGCCTTACCAGACGAAATTGGCCGCGCCGGAAGCAATTCTGGCGCGGTTTTCATTTCAGCCAGGCGGCGATCCGGTCGAAACCTTCCTCAAGGCGCGCTGAATCTCCGCAAAAGGAAAAACGCATCCAGTTGCGCCCCCGTGCCGTATCGAAATCCGTGCCTGGCGTCACTGCAACGCCTGCCTCCTCCAGCAGGCGTGCGGCAAGGTTCTCGCTATCATTCGCGAGATGCGAAACATCGGCATAGGCATAAAAGGCGCCATCGATCGGCTGGATCTGCGTCACGCCAATTGCAGACAGCCGCGCGAGAATGATGTCGCGATTGCGCATGTAACCGGCGCGGGTCGCTTCAAGTTCCGGCAGGCCGTCAAAAGCGCCGAGAGCTGCAATCTGGGAAACTTCCGGCGCGCAGATGAAGGCATTCTGCTGCAGGCGGTCGATTGCTTCCACCAGGGATTTCGGCACGACCATCCAGCCGACGCGCCATCCGGTCATGCAGAAATATTTGGAAAATGAATTGATGATGATCGCCTCGTCATCGAGTGCCAGAGCCGTGGTCTCGGCAACGCCATAGGTGAGGCCATGATAGATTTCATCGGAGATGAACCGGACCCTTTCGCGGCGGGTCCAATCGTTTAGCGCGGCAAACGCTTCGGGTTTCATCATCGTGCCGTTGGGATTGTTCGGATTGGCAACGAGAACCCCTGCAAGCGGTGCTGCCTTGTGCGCCCGCGCCAATTGCTCGGGCGTAATGACCCAGCGCTCGCCAGCATGCGTTTCGATCTCGACTGGCTCAAGCGAGAGCGCCTTCAGGATATTGCGGTAGGCGGGATATCCCGGTGATGGGATGGCGACGCGGGCGCCGGTGTCGAATGATGCAAGAAATGCCAGAATGAAGCCCGCCGAAGAGCCGGTGGTGACATAGACCCGTGCCGGGTCTGCAATGACACCATAACGCTGGCCATACCAGGCTGCGATCCGCTCGCGCAGGGCCATCGTTCCCGCTGCGCTGGTATAGCCGATTGCTCCCTCCGCGATTGCCCTGGCAGCAGCAGCACGAGCGGTTGCCGGTGCTGGCGCGGAAGGCTGGCCAACGCACATCGAGATGATGTCGCGCCCATCACCAGCCAGTTCGGCAGCCCTGGCAACGATTGACATGGCGCGGAACGGTTCGATGTCACTGCGCGAAGAAGGAATGAAAGGCATGGGCGGATTCTGCTTCATTGACTTGGGCGCTGTTTAACGGCAGGGATCGCAAAAAGCGATACTGTGCCCGAAAATAGCCAGAATAGCTGTCTTGATGGTTGCAGCCATTTGCAATGAACCATCCCGAGCATTAAGTTTGCGGTCATGACAACCTGCCGGATTTCGCCACTTCGCCTGCTGGGCACGCTGCTTGCAGCGATCGGACTGCTTTGCCAGTCGGTTGTCCTGGCGCAGGCGCAGCGCAGTGGTCCCAACCTTGTGCGCGATGCAGAAATCGAAGCTCTGTTGCGCGACTATACGCTGCCGATCTTCCGCGCGGCCGGGCTCGGCAAGGGTGCCATCGACATCTACATCGTCAACGACAATTCTTTCAACGCGTTCGTCACGGGACGGCGCATGTTCGTCAATACGGGTGCCCTGAAGATTGCCGAAAATCCAAACGAGATCATCGGCGTGCTGGCGCACGAGACCGGTCATATCGTGGGAGGCCACCAGAACCGGCTGCGGGACCGCCTCGACAAGGCAAACATCCTCGCTGTCCTGGCGATGCTTGCGGGTGCTGGCGCGATCGTTGCGGGCGGCGACGCCGGCAATGCAGCCGGACAGGCGCTGGCACTTGGCGGACAATCGGCCATCCTGCGTGACCTGCTCGCCTATCGGCGTTCGGAGGAAGCCTCCGCCGACAGCTATGCGCTCAAGGTTCTCGACCAGACCGGGCAATCGGCAAAGGGCATTCTCAAGACATTCGAACGCTTCTCCCAGAACCTGCTGTTTTCGGGAAGCCGGGTCGATCCGTACCTGCAAAGCCACCCCCTTCCCCGCGACCGGATTGCCTTGATGGAAACGCTGGCGCGCAAGAGCCCGAATTTCGAGCGCAAGGACGATCCGGTGCTGCAACTGCGGCATGACATGGCGCGAGCAAAGATCGCCGCCTATACGGGTGAAAGCGGTGAATTGCAGTCGATGTTCCGCAATGACCCGCAAGGTGCACCGGCACGCTACGGGCTGGCAATTTCCATGTTCCTGCGCGGCAATGCGGCGCGCGCGGTTCCCATCCTTGATGGGCTTATCAAGGAACAGCCCAACAATCCCTACCTTCACGAAATGCGCGGCGAGGTCCTGTTGCGAAGCGGTAATGCCAAGGCGGCCGTTCCCTCGTTCCAGAAGGCGATTTCGATGGATCGCTACAAGACCGGTCTGATGCGGGTTGAACTGGGCCATGCACTGCTTGAGACACGCGAACCGGGAAATCTTTCCAAGGCCGTTGCGGAGATCAAGGCTGGCGTGGCCCGCGACCCCACAAGCCCGCGTGGTTACGGATTGCTGGCGCGCGCCTATGCGCAGATGAACGAGGAAACGCTGGCGAGAGCGGCTGCGGCACAGGAAGCCTTCTTTTCGTTCCAGATCAAGGATGCAAAGCGGCTCGCCAAGATCGCTCAACCAAATTTGAAGAACGGAAGCCCGGAATGGCTTCGTATGCAGGACATAATCGAATATAAACTTCCCAAGAAGTAGGTTTGCCGACCAAATGGGCAAACGCATCGCATCGGCGCGCGCTGGTGTGGCAACAGGAGAATTTCCAACAATGATATCCAGCTTCATCCGCTCGGCGACTGCCGGACTTGCCGCTCTTGCCGCGGTCACTGCCACCAGCCTTCCCGCGCATGCGTTCAGCGACGAGGAGCGCACCGAAATCGAGGCGATCATCAAGGATTATCTGCTGAGCAATCCCAAACTGATGCTGGAAGTCCAGACAGCGCTTGAGCGCGCGCAGGAAGAAGAAAAGCGTGTTTCGCAGGCCCAGACGCTGTCCGACATGAAGGAGCAGATCTACAACTCCGACCATCAGGTCGAAATCGGCGATCCGAAGGCTGCGATCACTGTCGTGGAATTCTTCGACTATAATTGCGGCTTCTGCCAGCGTGCGCTTTCCGACATGAACAGGTTCGTCGAGCAGGACAAGAGCATCCGTTTCATTCTCAAGGAGTTCCCGGTCCTGGGCGAAGCCTCGCTTGAAGCGCACAAGATAAGCCAGGCCTTCAACCGGCTGATGCCGGAAAAGTCGGCGGAATTCCACCAGTTGCTGCTTAGTGCGCCCGGACGAAAGGACGGCAAGGTTGCGCTCGATCTGGCGGTATCGCTGGGAGCGGACCGCGATGCGGTCAAGGCTGAATCCGAGAAGAAGGAAATCATCGACGGTTTCCGCGAAGTCTACCAGCTGGCGGATGGCCTCGGCATCACCGGTACGCCGTCCTACGTGATCGGCGATGAAGTGGTGTTTGGCGCGGTCGGCTTCGACGCGCTCAATGTCAAGGTTGCCAACCTGAAATCCTGCGGCAAGGCGACCTGCTGAGTTGATCATAACCGAACCTGCGGAGCGGCAGATCGCGATTTGCCGCCCGCTTTGTGCGTTGGCTGTGGAAAATCACCGCCACCTGCCCTCCTGCCGCCACGGCGCGCCACTCACCGCTTGCATTGCGAAACAT
The DNA here is from genome assembly GCA_049289295.1 of Rhizobiaceae bacterium. GTDB lineage: Bacteria > Pseudomonadota > Alphaproteobacteria > Rhizobiales > Rhizobiaceae > BOKV01. The sequence goes on along the minus strand of JBATLL010000016.1, from coordinate 92,657 downwards.
AAGGCCGGATTGTTGCAGGGTCTGCGCAAGGCCGGGATTTTGCCGAAAAAGACAGGCTTTTCTCTTGCAGGTACAGCCGATATAAGGGCGCGATCCTAAATGACCGGCTCCAGCGCAGTCGACGGATCCCGAGAGAATAACCAGAACAGGGCTTCAAAAATGACTTCGAAAAAACCGGCCATCGACCAGGCCTTGATCAGGGACCTCGCAGAACTGCTGAAGGATACCGATCTGACCGAAATCGAGGTTGAGCAGGATGACTTGCGTATCCGCGTCGTGCGTGGCGGATATGCGCAGCCGATGCACATCACCGCACCTGTCGCGACCCCCGCCGCAGCGGTTGCTGCAAGCGAAACGCCTGCCGCACCTGCCGATCCGGCCAAGAACCCGGGCGCTGTTCCTTCTCCAATGGTAGGCACGGCCTACTTGTCTCCAGCACCCGGCGCCAAGCCATTCGTTGCCATTGGCGACAAGGTCAAGGTTGGCCAGACGATCATGATCGTCGAAGCCATGAAGACCATGAACCAGATACCCGCGCCACGCGCAGGAACCATTACCGCCATGCTGGTGGAAGACGGGCAGCCGGTGGAATATGGCGAACCGCTGATGATCATCGAGTGAACGGCGAAAGCGGACAGCATGTTCAACAAGGTACTGATCGCCAATCGCGGCGAAATCGCACTGCGGATCCTTCGGGCCTGCAAGGAACTGGGCATCAAGACGGTTGCCGTTCATTCCACGGCTGATTCCGAGGCGATGCATGTACGCCTTGCCGATGAGAGCGTGTGCATTGGCCCGCCGCCATCGCGCGAGAGCTACCTCAACATGCACGAGATTCTCGCTGCCTGCGAGATAACCGGGGCTGACGCGATCCATCCAGGCTACGGCTTCCTGTCGGAGAATGCAAAATTCGCCGATGTGCTGGAGGCGCATGGCATCACCTTCATCGGGCCGAGCGCAAACCATATCCGCATCATGGGTGACAAGATTGAAGCCAAGAACACCGCCAAGCGGCTAGGCATTCCGGTCGTTCCAGGCTCCGATGGCGCAGTCAATGACGAGGACACGGCCAAGCGCGTGGCCGCGGAGATCGGTTACCCGGTGCTGATCAAGGCTGCTTCAGGTGGCGGTGGGCGCGGCATGAAGGTGGCGCGCACCGAGGGCGACCTTGCCGAGGCGCTGCACACGGCCCGCTCGGAAGCGGGGGCGGCCTTTGGCGATGACGCTGTCTACATCGAGAAGTATCTTGGCAAACCGCGCCACATCGAAATCCAGGTTCTGGGCGATGGCAAGGGCGGCGGCATTCATCTTGGCGAACGCGACTGCTCGCTGCAGCGTCGTCACCAGAAGGTCTGGGAAGAAGCAAACTCGCCTGCGCTCAACACCGAGCAGCGCGAAAAGATCGGCGAAATCTGCTCCAGCGCCATCCAGGGCCTTGGCTATTCCGGTGCGGGCACGATCGAGTTTCTCTACGAGGACGGTGAATTCTACTTCATCGAGATGAATACCCGCCTTCAGGTCGAACATCCGGTGACCGAGATGATTACCGGTATCGATCTGGTGAACGAGCAGATCCGTGTTGCTTCAGGCGGTGGCATGTCGGTCACGCAGAATGACATCGTCTTCAACGGCCATGCCATCGAATGCCGCATCAATGCGGAACATCCCGAAACATTCGTCCCCTCGCCCGGTACGATCACCTATTACCACCCGCCCGGCGGGCTGGGCGTGCGCGTCGATTCCGGCGTGTATCAGGGCTATCGCATACCACCGCACTATGACAGCCTGATTGGAAAGCTGATCGTGCATGGACGCAATCGCGTCGAGTGCCTGATGCGGTTGCGGCGGGCGCTGGACGAATATGTCGTCGACGGCATCAACACGACGCTGCCGCTCTTCCGTGACCTGGTTTCAAATCCGGACATGCAGGATGGCAATTACGATATTCACTGGCTGGAACACTATCTTGCGAACAAGGCCTGACAGCGCCACATTGGGTGCATGAGTGGCGCGCAGGACATTTTGCTGGAGATAACACCGCAGGTGCTTTTGAAAGCCTATGCCTGCGGCATCTTTCCCATGGCTGAATCAGCGGACGATCCGGGCCTGTTCTGGGTCGAGCCGGAACTGCGCGGCGTGTTGCCGCTCGATGCGTTCCACGTGCCACGGTCGCTGCGCAAGTTCATGAAAAGCGAGCCGTTCGAAATTCGGGTCGACCATGATTTCGCGGCAGTGATCGACGCGTGCGCGCAGGCGACGCAGTCACGGCCCAAGACCTGGATCAACAAGCGCATCCGCAAGCTCTACAACGAACTGCACGAATTGGGACATTGCCATTCGGTGGAATGCTGGCGCGAAGGGGAACTGGTTGGCGGATTGTATGGCGTTCGCCTGGGCGCTGCCTTCTTTGGCGAAAGCATGTTCTCGCGCGAGACCAATGCCTCCAAGGTCGCCCTGGTCCACCTTGTCGAACGGATGAAAGCGGGCGGCTTCAGGCTGCTGGACACGCAGTTCACGACGGAACATCTCATGAAATATGGCGCAATCGATATCCCCCAAGCACGCTACAGCCGGATGCTGGAGGAAGCGGTTCAGGAATATGCGGATTTCTTCGCGCTCGGACGTTGAACGGAAATGGCCGCCAATCAGTTGGCTGGGGCTTCCGGCGGCGGGGCTTCGTCTGTGTCCATCTTGCAGTCTTTCAGCCAGATGTCATAGACGGGATGCTCAACGGCATTGAGGCCGGGACTGTCTGCAAACATCCAGCCTGTGAAAATCCTGCGAATCTGCCGGTCGAGCGTGATTTCATCGACCTCGACAAAGCTCGTTGTCTTGGGTGTCTCCGTCGCCGGGCGTGAATAGCAGACACGGGGTGTGACGTGCAGTGCGCCGAAGCGAACCGTTTCGTCGATATAGACATCGAAGGTGATGATGCGGCCGGTAATCTTGTCGATGCCGTAGAACTCCGCGACACGATTGACGATGCGCTCGCCCGATTCCTGCGCGTTCGCGAAATGCGGCAGGCCTGCATACAGACCAACCGCCACGGCCAGGGCCGTACAGAATCTGAAGAGTCTGGAAATCATGGAGAAATTCACCCGCATCGCCGCAATATGCCTTTCGCATAACATGCGAATCGGACTTCTCCAAGGCTCACGGCGCTACAACCGGGGCATTGCGAACCACTAGTCCGCGCAAGCCTGAATCAGGCGATGGCCCTGGCCTTCCAGAACAACACAGCTCAACACACCGCTTTGAAAAGCCCGCGTGTCGACGTTGATGCGGTTGGGCATCAGTTCGACGGTCGAGCGCGGCGTGTGGCCGTGTACCACGACCTTGCCGAAGGAGCCGGGGTGCGAAAGGAATTCATCGCGTATCCACAGGAGGTCATGCTGTTCCTGCTGGTCCAGTTGCACGCCGGGTCGAACCCCGGCATGGACAAAGAAGTAATCGCCCGCGATATGGCAATCGGCAAGGGAGGCGAGGAACCTTCGATGGGAAGCGGGAAAGCGGCGCACCAGGTCGCGCGACAGTTCCTTCAACGTGCGGCCTGCCTCGACATCCACCCCGTAGGAGCGAAGCGTTGCCATGCCTCCCCAGTAAAGAAACTTGTCTCCGGATGCCTCCGGCTCATCCATGAAGTTTTCCAGCCATTGGTCGTGATTGCCCCGAAGAAAGATGAAGGACTGATCCGAAGCAAGGACACAGAGCCGGTCGAGCACTTCCCGCGACTGTGGCCCGCGATCCGTATAGTCCCCGACAAACAGAACCGCAGAACGCGCAACCGGTTTTGCCGCGCGGTCGGCCTCGATGCGTGCAAGCATCATCTCCAGCAGATCAAGCCTGCCGTGAACATCGCCGATTGCATAGATGCGTTCATCGTCGGGAAGTGTGGCTTCGCCCAGGAACATCACCCCTCCCCGCGCTAGGCGGCAGGTGCCGCAAGCCCGTCAGTCAGCCCACAGGTCAGGGACGCCACGGCTCGTAATCGCCGCTGACTTCCGGCCTGCTTTCGCGATTTGCCATCGATCCCTTGGGGAAATAGGCGTTCGGTGTTCCGGTCGGATTGGGCCGATGCGGCTTTTCCCATTCATGGGCATGATACTGTTCGTCAACCGGCGCGACGTCGGTGCGATGATGCATCCAGCCGTGCCAGCCCGGCGGAATGGCGGAGGCCTCTGCGACGCCATTGTACTGAACCCAGCGCCGCCCATCCTTGCCCTTGTAATAGACGTTGCCGAACTGGTCCTCGCCCACGCGGGTGCCCTTGCGCCAAGTGTAAAAACGTGTTCCCAGCGTCGTTCCGTTCCACCAGGTGAAAAGCTGCAGAAGAGTCTTCATGCTTGTCGATCCGTACAAGGGGGCAAGGCGGTGCCCGTTTCGCGGTTTATGAACGCTTGGCTGCTGAATGTCCAGCCGGACAATTGCCGCAACTGGCTCTATCACGAGCAGAATGGCGCATATAAGGTGGCGTGAAACGACGGAAGAAAGCGCCCCGCCCATGAACACTGGTACGAGCGAAACCGACAGCGGTTATGCCTGGATGCGGCTTGCCATTTCGGTGGCTGCGGCAACGCTGACCAATGTGGGCATGTGGGCAGCGATTCTGGTGCTTCCGGCGGTCCAGCGCGAGTTTGCCGTCGAGCGTGCGGATGTTTCAATGGCCTATACAGCCGTGATGGCGGGCTTTGCTGCCGGGAACATCGTGCTTGGCAGGCTGGTTGACCGGTACGGAATTACGCCGGTCCTGTGTGTCTGCGCGGTGATGCTTGCCTCCAGCTTCGCGCTTGGCGCCCATACCCATTCCATCTGGCTGTTTGCGCTGCTTCAGTTCATGGTGGGTTTTGCCACCGCGGCTGGCTTTGCTCCGCTCATTGCCGACGTGTCGCACTGGTTTTCCAGACGACGTGGCATTGCGGTAGCGGCAGCGGCGGCTGGCAACTATCTGGCCGGCGCGATCTGGCCGCTTTTTCTCAAGGGCATCATCGCCGAACAGGGCTGGCGGGCAGCCTTTCTTACCATCGCCGTGATATGCATTTGCGGGATCATTCCGCTGGCGTTGATGCTTCGCAGGCGCGCCAATATCGAAGCCCATGGCAGCGGCGTTGCAATGGGCGCGCGCTCGCGCAGCATCGACCTTTCACCGCGGACCCTGCAGATCATGCTTGCTGTTGCCGGGCTCAGCTGCTGCGTGGCGATGTCGATGCCGCAGGTTCATATCGTCGCCTACTGTTTCGACCTTGGCTATGGCGTGACGGCGGGCGCGCAGATGCTGTCCACCATGCTTGGGGCAGGTATTGTCAGCCGACTGCTCTCAGGCTTCATTGCCGATTACATTGGCGGCGTGAAGACATTGCTGATTGGCTCCGTGCTGCAATGCCTGGCGCTGTTCCTCTACCTGCCGTTCGACGGGCTGATGTCGCTTTACATCGTGTCGTTTGTCTTCGGCCTGTCGCAGGGCGGCATTGTGCCCAGCTACGCCATTATCGTGCGCGAGTACCTGCCCGCACGCGAGGCGGGGCAACGCGTGGGTCTTGTCATCACCGCAACGGTTGTCGGCATGGCTTTCGGCGGCTGGCTTTCAGGCTGGATCTATGACCTGACAGGCTCCTACCAGGCAGCCTTCATTAACGGCATTGCCTGGAACCTGCTGAACATTGCCATCATGGTTTATGTGCTGGCCCGCACCAGGCAGAGGCTGGCGACGGCCTGAGGCCGCCGCCGTTTCCTGTCACAGTCCGAGGGTGCGGTAACTGTCGGCGACCCTGCCAATCGAGATCATGTAGGCTGCCGTGCGCAGATCGAAGTCCGGCACCGACTGGCGTTTCTCATGCCACAATTCCCGCATCTGGCCATAGGCACCGCGCATCGTGTCGTCGAGACCGGAACGCACCAGTGCCAGTTCGTCGGCTCCTGACACGAAGCGTGTCTTGAACTTTTCGGAGAATTTGACATTGCCGGTGCGCTCAAGCTCGTCAATCAGCAAGCGATGGCGTGCTTCCTCTTCGCGGCGTTGCATGCGCCCGAAGCGAATGTGGGAAAGATTCTTGACCCACTCGAAATAGGAAACGGTGACACCGCCGGCATTGGCATACATGTCCGGTATGATGACCACGCCCTTCTTGCGCAGGATTTCGTCAGCACCTGCCGTGACTGGCCCGTTCGCTGCCTCGATGATCAGCTTGGCCTTGATCCTGTCGGCATTGCCGAGATTGATGACGCTTTCCATGGCGGCTGGAATGAGGATGTCGCATTCCTCCTCCAGCAGATGCGCACCGCCTTCGACGAAGGTGCCGCCGGCAAAGCCCTCGAAGGAACCGTGGCGCGACATCCAGGACTTGGCTTCCTCGATATTGATGCCGTCGGCGTTGAAGAGCGAACCGTTATATTCGATGACGGCGATGATTTTCGACTCGTCCTCTTCCGACAGGAACTTGGCGGCGTGGAAACCCACATTGCCAAGGCCCTGCACAATGATGCGCTTGCCGGACAGATCACCCGACATGTCGGCGACCTTCATGTCTTCGGGGTGGCGGAAGAATTCCTGCAGGGCATATTGGACACCCCTGCCCGTCGCCTCGGTACGTCCGCGAATGCCGCCCGCGTTGAGCGGCTTGCCGGTGACGCAGGCGCGCGCATTGATGTCAGTGGTGGCCATGCGGTGATACTGGTCGGCAATCCACGCCATTTCGCGCTCGCCTGTGCCCATGTCGGGCGCAGGTACGTTCTGGGATGGATGAATGAGGTCGCGCTTGATTAGTTCATAGGCAAAGCGGCGCGTGATGCGCTCCAGTTCATCGGGCTCCCATTCGCGCGGATCGATGCGCAGGCCGCCCTTGGAGCCACCGAAGGGAACTTCAACGAGCGCGCATTTGTAGGTCATGAGCGCTGCCAGCGCCTCGACTTCATCCTGATCCACTGACATGGCGTAGCGGATGCCGCCCTTGACCGGTTCGGCATGCTCCGAATGAACCGAGCGATAGCCGGTGAAGGTGTGAATGTCGCCGCGAAGCTTGACGCCGAAACGCACGATGTAGGTGGAGTTTACGACCCGGATCTTTTCCACCAGGCCGGGCGAGAGGTTCATGTGCTGGACGGCGCGGTCAAACAGCCGGTTTACGCTGTCACGAAATCCCGGTTCCTTCAGGTGTTGGTTCATGCATTCCTCCCGTCACACCAGTTCATTGCCGCCGGGTGTTCAGGAAAAATCCCCGGCCGATGCTACATTTGCATGATTTGGGTGACAATTGAACGAAGGATAGCGTTCTGGAGAGGAGAATCGAGAAAATCACAGATGAAAATGCCTGTAGTGGGTCTACCAGAAGGCTTTTTCCATGATCAGCGCCGCGATGCCCGAACCCTTGACGCCGCAGTCGGGCGTGGTTGCAATACGCACGAAACTGTTCTTTTCGTAAAAGCGGATCGCGCGGGTATTGGCTTCCTCCACTTCAAGCCGGATGCGGCGCACGTCTGGAAAGGCGGCTTCGGATTCGACAAGCAGCATGTTGCCAACACCCCGCCCCTGCATCGTGGGATGGACATAGAGCTGGTGGAGCATGGAGGACTGGGGATCGGACTGGCTGACAAAGGCGACACCGGCAATATCGGCTCCGTCATCGCAGACGATGAATTCCGAACGCGGTCGCGTAAGGCGCTTACCCAGCGCCTCGACGGAATGCCATGCCCTGGTCAGTTCCTCGACCTTCTCGCGGCCGTAGATCGTGTCGTAGGTGTCATGCCAGGTGTTGGTGAGCAAGGCGCTGATCGTTTCGAGGTCATCGCGCATTGCTGTCCTGATCCACATTTCTCCTAGCCTTCCACTCCCAGTTTCGCTTTGACAAGTGCCTGCACGGCCTGCGGGTTGGCCTTGCCACCCGTGGCCTTCATGACCTGGCCGACGAACCAGCCGGCAAGATTCGGCTTTTCGCGCGCCTGCTCAGCCTTGTCCGGATTGGCCGCGATCACCGCGTCAACGGCAGCTTCGATGGCACCGGTATCGGTAACCTGGCGCATGCCGCGTTCCTCGACAATGCGCGCCGGATCACCGCCTTCGTTCCACACGATCTCGAACAGTTCCTTGGCGATGGAACCGGAAATGTCACCAGCCTTGATCAGGTCCAGTATCGCGCCGAGCTGATCGGTCGAAACCGGAGTCGATTCAATGTCTTTTCCGGTTTCGTTCAACTTGCCCAGCAAGTTGTTGATGACCCAGTTGGCAGCCATCTTGCCATCGCGGCCCTCGGCAACGCCTTCGAAATAGTCGGCAATCGCCTTGTCAGACACGAGGATCGAGGCATCGTAGGCCGAAAGGCCAAGCGAGGCCACGAGGCGTTCCTTCTTGTCATCGGGAAGTTCCGGCAGATGACGCGCTAGATCGTCTACATAGGCCTGAGTGAATTCGAGCGGCAGCAGGTCCGGATCGGGGAAATAGCGATAATCATGCGCATCCTCCTTGGAGCGCATCGAACGCGTTTCCCCTTTAACCGGATCGAACAGGCGGGTTTCCTGATCGATCGAGCCGCCATCTTCGAGAATCGCGATCTGGCGGCGCGCCTCATGCTCGATGGCCTGGCCGATGAAGCGGATGGAGTTGACGTTCTTGATCTCGCAGCGCGTTCCGAATTCGCCGCCGGGCTTGCGAACCGAAACGTTGACGTCGGCGCGCAGCGACCCCTGCTCCATGTTGCCGTCGCATGTGCCGAGATAGCGCAGGATTGTGCGAAGCTTGGTGACATAGGCCCGCGCCTCTTCCGAAGAGCGCAGATCGGGCTTGGAGACGATTTCCATCAGCGCGACGCCGGTCCGGTTGAGATCAACGAAGCTCATGGTGGGGTGCTGGTCGTGGATCGACTTGCCCGCGTCCTGTTCCAGATGCAGGCGCTCGATGCCGATTTCGATATCCTCGAAGTTGCCCTGCTTGTCCGGGCCAACCGAAACGATGACCTTGCCCTCCCCGACGATCGGGTCCTTGAACTGGCTGATCTGGTAGCCCTGCGGCAGGTCTGGATAGAAATAGTTCTTGCGGTCAAACACCGAGCGATTGTTGATCTTCGCCTTGAGGCCAAGGCCGGTGCGCACAGCCTGCGCGACGCACTCCTCGTTGATAACGGGAAGCATGCCGGGCATGGCAGCATCGACGAGGCTGACATTCGAGTTCTGTTCCGCGCCAAAGGCTGTCGAGGCACCGGAAAACAGTTTCGAATTGGAACTGACCTGCGCATGGATTTCCATGCCGATGATGACTTCCCAGTCACCGGTGGCACCGGGAATGAAGCGCTTGGGTTCGGGGGTACGCGTATCGATAAGGGTCATTGCATTTCCAGGATGAGATCACGAACCGCATAAGGCAAGTACAAATCAGTTTCAACTGGCTTCACATTTCGTGCAAGCCAGCCGCAAGTCATTGGGAGCGCTTGCGACCAAGGCGGGGATGAAGGCTTCTGGCAATCAGGGCGCAGACAAACAGGGCGGCACCGCCAGCGGCAAAGACGCCTGCGACTGGCGCGAAGACCAGAACGAGGCGAGCAAAGGCGGGCGATATCACGGCGGAAACATCGCGGAAGGTCGAATAGACCGCCGCCATCTCGGTGCGCTCGGACGGCTTGACCGTCAGCAGGAACGGCAAGCCGCCCGCAACGTCCAGCATGACCAGGAAAAGGGTCGCTGCCAGCAGGACGGCGATTGCAGTCTGCGGCACACCCGACAGCAGGAAAGCGGCAAAGAACAGTACCGAACAGGCCGAAAAGGCAGCCGTCAGGGCAATGCGCACGCTCGTCATCTGGAGGAACCGCAGCATGAAGGGCGCCAGGAACAGGAAAGCGTTGGAGATGGAAAGCGTAAGCCCGCCAAGCTGATTGCTGAGGCCCGATTCAACCGCGAAAATCGGCACATAGATGATGTAGATGCCCCACCCTACCGAGCGGATCACGGCAAACAGCCAGCCGGTTACAAGCGAGGGCTGGCGGAAGAAGCGCGGCAGATAGACCAGCGGATTGGTGGCAGGACGGCGGGCGCGAGTGATGACCTTGCCGTTGCCAAGGCGCAGGTACCAGAAGTAGGCAAGGCCACACAGAACGAGGACGATCGAAGCGATGAACGGCAATGCGGGCTGCTTGTCCATCAGCCAGACCCCGAAGAAAGGCCCAATTGACCATGCGGCACCGCTGAACAGCAGTCGCATGGTTTCGTTTTTGCCCATGGAATTGCGCTCGATATAGTCCATGACATAGGCGTTGAAACACACAGTCATCACGACAAGCGAGGCGGCGGTCATCAGCACCGCAACGGGGACAAGCGGCAAGCCGCCGAGCAGCCCTATCAAACCACCCAGCGCCATGCCGAGACAGCCAACGGTATAGAGCCAGCGCCGGGGGACAAGCCGGTTCATCATTGGCGAGCAAAGGGCTACCGCTAGCGAGGCCAGGCCGATCAGCACGTAATATTCGGAAACGGCCTTGGCATCGCCAAGACTGCGATACATCAGCACTGGATAGACGGAGATGAGAACAGCGCGCGAAGCCGCCTCGAATGCGGCCAGGATGGCAAAGGAACGCACGCCAGCCTTTGCCGGTTGGTATACGGTAAGTGCAACGCGACGCTGGACCAAAGCCGTGACCTGTCAGGTTTTTGAATGGTGGCAGCGAAGTACCGTACCAACCGCCATTGTTTGACTCCAATGGCGATTCTGGCAAGCGCTTATTCCGCAATCCCCGCGCTTTCGCGCTCAATCAGCCCAATACCGTGTCCAGATCGCGGATCAGGTCGGCTGGATCCTCCAGACCGACAGAAAGCCGGAATATTCCATCACCCGCAAAGGACCTGTAGCTTTCAAGCTGCCTTGCGGAAAGACGGAAGGATGTTTCCATCAGTCCGGCCGTATCCATCCAGAAACACAGGGAGCGGTGATGGCCGAGCGATACGGCATAATGGATCACCTCGAATTCCTTCATCATCCGTTCCGCAATCGCTTCGCCGTTGGCAGATGAACCCACCTGGAAGGCGATCATGCCGGAGAAATTGTCCATCTGGCGCACGGCCAGGTCATGTTGCGGATGGCTGGCGAGGCCCGGATAGAGCACTTTGGTGACACGTGGATGGCTTTCCAGATACGATGCGAGCGCGAGAGCGTTTTCCGCGTGCGCCCGCATCCTCACGGGAAGCGTTCCCGCCCCTCGTGCAATCAGCCACGCGTTGAATGGCGACAGCACGCCGCCATGATGAATTACCGACTCGACATTGATGCGGGAAAGAAGTTCGCGGCTGCCGCACACAACGCCGCCCAGCGCATCGCCATGCCCGCAGACATATTTGGTGAGCGAGTGCATGACGAGGTCTACGCCATGCTCGGCGGGCCGGGTTGCAATGGGCGTGGCAAAGGTCGAATCGCACGAAACAAGCGCGCCCGCCGCCTTGGCGATTGCCGATATGGCGGAAAGATCAGTGAGGCGCAGCAGCGGATTTACCGGCGTTTCGACATGCACAAGCCGGGTGTTGCGCTGCATCGCGGCTTCGACCGCATCAAGATTGGTCATGTCGACGGCGCTGACCTCGATGCCGAAGCGGGGTAGCGTATCGCGGGCAAGTTCGGCAACACCAGCATAGGAAACATCGGAAATGACCAGGTGATCGCCTGCGGAAAGCAGCGACAGGAAGATGGCGGACATGGCAGCCATGCCGGAGGCGAAACACAAGGCGGTCTGTGTGCCTTCAAGTGCGGCCATCTTGCGCTGGAGCCCATCCACCGTGGGGTTACCCCAGCGGCCATAGAGAAAGGGAGAATCCGCGCCCAGATCATGGGCTGAAAATCCCGCCTTCTCGCGCACCATGAATGTAGAGGATGTGCCGATGGAGGGCCCGGCAGCGCCAGTGTGCGGATCGGGTTCGTCGCCTTCGTGAACAGCTACGGTTGCGGGCGAAAAGCGGTTCGGCCTGGTCATGATCGGAGTGCCCCTTGCTGTGGTTGCGTGAATTGGCGAATGCAGCCAACCGGCAAACAGGCAGGCTGCGCGCTCACGCTACCCTTTTCGCCGTCGCCTTGACCATCCAGTGGTCGATCTTTTCCATGAGGCGGTCAGGCGAGACGGGTTTGGGAAGGTAATCGTCCATGCCCGCATCAAGGCAGCGTTCCCTGTCACCGTTAAGGGCATGGGCCGTTACGCCAATGATGACGACATGCCCACCATTCGCCTGCTCGTAGCGGCGGATTTCGCGCGTCGCGTCGATGCCGTTCATTTCCGGCATGGATACATCCATCAGGATGATGGCGGGCTTCCGGTTCTGGTACTGGACAACGGCTTCGAGACCGTTGTTGGCGATGGCAAAATCGACTCCGGCATCTTCGAGTATCTGGCGCATGACGATCTGGTTGACGGCATTGTCTTCCGCGACCAGCAAATCAATCGCGTCGTGCGTGGCGGTGCTGGCTTCGGGTTGCTTGTTTTCGGGTTCATCGCTCTGTTGTGAGGATTGCTGCGCAAGGGCAGCAAGCGCGTTGGCCACGGGTTGCGATATGCCCTGCCTGGCATTTGACAGCACCTGGACGAGCGTGTCGAACAACAGGGATGAGCGAGCCGGCTTGGTCAGTTGTGCCGCTATTCCCAGCGATGAGAAGCTCTTGCCGTTTTCAAGGTAGTCGACGGAGGTGAGCATGATGATCGGCGTATCGGCGATGCCGGTTTCCTGGTTCAGCCGCCTGACAACATCTGCCCCGTTCATGCCGGGCATGTGGTAGTCCAGTACGATTGCATCGATGGTCAGGCCCGTCTCGGTGGCGGCGCGCAGGAAAGCGAGCGCCTCGGGCCCGCTATCCACGGCAGCGCTCTCAAAGCGCCATGAATTCATCTGTTCGCTCAGGATGGCGCGGTTGACCTGATTGTCATCCACGATGAGAATTCTCGAACCGGCAAAATCCATCACTGCCGGTTTGCGCGGTTTGGCGTTAGCGTCAGCCGGAAGCGTGATGGTGAACTGGAAGACAGACCCCACTCCCTCTTCGCTCGAGACCGTGATGCGGCCACCCATCAGTTCGACCAGCGAATTGCCGATCGCCAGGCCCAGTCCTGTGCCCTGATGCTTGCGGGTGGCGCTTTCGTCGGCCTGCGAGAACTTGCTGAAGATGTGAACCTGCTTGTCTGGCGGAATGCCGATGCCGGTATCTTCCACGCGGAACGTGATTTTCCACGCCCCAGCATCTGCAGCGCTGTCAGCGCTGACGTCGACAAGCACATGACCCATGTCGGTGAACTTTACGGCGTTGCCGACCAGGTTGGTCATGACCTGGCGCAGGCGGCCCAGATCGCCGATCAGGAACTCCGGAATTTGCGGGTCAACCCGAACGGCCAGTTCTATATCCTTGTCCGAAGCCTTTGCCGACATGAGCGTGGCCACGTCGTCAACGGCATCACGCAGGTTGAAGGTAACGGGATCCAGTTCCATCAGACCGGCCTCGATCTTGGAGAAGTCGAGGATATCGTTGATGATCGTGAGAAGCGCCGCACCGGATTTGACGATGATCTCGCAATAGGTCTTCTGACGGATATCGAGCTCGGTGCGCGCCAGCAGTTCGGCCATGCCCATGACGCCGTTCATGGGCGTCCTGATTTCGTGGCTCATGTTGGCGAGGAATTCGGACTTGGCGCGATCAGCTGCTTCTGCACGCCTGGTTTCACGCGCCAGGGCGGCGAACGAACGGGAAATGGCATTTTCCAGCGGACGGAAAACCAGGAACACCGTGGCAAGGTTCAGCACGACGAAAATGGCGACAAAGACCCAGGAAATGCGAGCAAGCACCTGATTTTGCAGGGTTGCCCGATTGGCCAGAACCGCGTTGACGGCATTCAGAAATGCGGTGGTGTTGCTCTCGTAGAGTTCCAGCAGCCCGGCAATGCGGCTTGTGAAGGCGGAGGCGTTCTTGGCCTCGCGCACATAATTCACCTCGTCGGCAAAATCGCCAGCCGCGCTCACACCAGCCTTGAAACTGCGCACGAAACTTGAAAGCGAGGCATCATGCGAGACTTCGACCAGACCGAGACGGGTAGCAAAGGTGACGATCCATTCGGCGCGCGTGTTCGCCTCGTTGATGGCGGCATAATCCGCTTCAAGCGACTGGATTTGTTCCTCGATCTGACTGACCTCGATGCCAAGGCTTGTCTTGCCCCGCTCGATGATCTCGGCGCGCGTCGAATTTCGCTCCTGGCGCGCGACTGTGGCAAGATTGAACGCCTTGCGCCCGAGGTCGGTGAAGTCGCGCGAGGCACGGCTGATCTCGGTGGCGGCCGTGTTGAAAAGCAGCAGGCAGGCAATGAATGCGGAGACGACGGCCAGGGACAAGAAGCCCGTGATGAGATAGCCATAACGCAGACGTCTGGTCGCTGGATCGAACATGCCCCAATACCCATAACTCTTACACGGCAGAACCGCAGAAACTGACCCGGTCAAAAATCTATTCCAGCGTGGTTAATTTGTTCCTAAAAACAGCCCCCCTTTTCTCGCGCGGCGCGTGCCTGCGCCAAACCGCCACCTTCAAGCACACCCCGTCAATCCCGATATGTGCAGAGACGGGCAGAAAGGAAGTGTGGTCATGGGCAAGATTCCCATGTGGCAAAAGGCTCTGGGATTGGCAGGCATCGGGTTTGGCCTGATGAGCGTCCTTGCAGGCGGCAGCGTCGTCCTGAGTGATGGAACAGCGCGCGAACTGGCGGGCGAGATCATTCCGGCGGTTGTCTGGTTCAATTTCCTGACCGGCCCGGTCTATGTTCTGGCAGGCGTGGCCATACTGCTGGACCATCCGACGGCGCGCATGATGAGCGCATTGCTGTCAGCCGCCATTCTGGGCGTGTCAGCCCATCTGCTCTGGCAGATCGTGATTGGCACTGCTTTCGAAATGCGCACCGTGGCCGCCATGAGCCTGCGCCTGATCTTCTGGACTGGAGCTGCGGTTCTGCTGATCCGCCATGCGGGCCATGCCAGGCGCAGTCAATGATCAGCGCGGCTCGGGGCCGGTTACCACCATCTGGCGGGGGTAAAGCGGCCAGCCGCCTGTTCGATGACATGGGCGGCGCGGAACAGCGTCTCTTCCTCGAACGGCTTGCCGATCAGCTGCATGCCCAGCGGCAAGCCGCGTGAATCAAGACCCGCAGGTACAGCGATACCCGGCAATCCGGCCATGTTCACGGTGACCGTGAATATGTCGTTGAGGTACATTTTCACCGGATCGGCATTCATTTCCTGATCTGCAACACCAAATGCTGCCGATGGCGTCGCTGGTGTCAGGATGGCGTCGATGCCGCGCGCGAAGGCGTTCTCGAAGTCCTTCTTGATCAGGGTGCGCACTTTCTGGGCGCGCAGGTAATAGGCGTCATAATAACCAGCCGACAGCACATAGGTGCCGATCATGATACGCCGCTTGACCTCTGCACCAAATCCGGCTGCACGGGTCTTTTCATACATGTCGACGATATCGCGTCCCTCGACGCGCAGGCCGTAACGCACGCCGTCATAACGCGCGAGGTTGGACGAGGCTTCTGCGGGCGCAACGATATAGTAGGCCGGCAGCGCATATTTCGTGTGCGGCAGTGAGATGTCGACGATCTCGGCACCTGCATCGCGGTACCAGGAAATCGACTGCTGCCACAATTGCTCGATCTCATCGGGCATGCCGTCCATGCGGTATTCCGCAGGAATGCCGATCTTCATGCCCTTCATCGACTGGCCGATTGCCTTTTCATAATCGGGTACCGGCAAATCAACGGAAGTCGTGTCCTTCGGATCAACGCTCGCCATGGACTTCATCAGGATGGCGGCATCGCGGACATCGCGCGCAATCGGGCCTGCCTGATCGAGCGAGGAGGCAAATGCGACAATGCCCCAGCGCGAGCAGCGCCCGTAGGTCGGCTTGATACCGACGGTCCCGGTAAATGCTGCGGGCTGGCGGATGGAACCGCCCGTGTCGGTCGCAGTGGCACCGGCACAAAGATGGGCTGCGACTGCTGCCGCCGAACCGCCTGACGAACCGCCCGGCACAAGGTCGGCGTTGGAGCCATTGGCCCGCCACGGATTGATGACCGGTCCGTAGTAACTCGTTTCATTGGATGAACCCATGGCGAATTCGTCCATGTTAAGCTTGCCCAGCATGACGGCACCATCGGACCACAGGTTGGCGGTCACGGTGGAATCGTAACGGGGTTCGAAACCGTCGAGAACATGCGAGCAGGCCTGTGTGTGCACGCCGTGGGTGGCAAAGAGGTCCTTGATGCCCAGCGGAATGCCTTCCAGCGCACCAGCCTTGCCACTAGCGATGCGTTCATCACTGGCACGAGCCATGTCACGCGCCCTGTCGTGCGTCACCTTAATATAGGCGTTGAACCTGGCATTGGCAGCGTCGATCGCGCCAAGATAGGCATCGGTCAGTTCGATCGCGGAAATCTCGCGGCGCGCAAGCTTGTCGCGGGCTTCGGCAATGGTCAGGCTAGTCAGTTCCATCAGCTCAACTTCTTTTCATAGAAACGGGACCAGCCGGAATCGGGATAGTCCAGAAATGCTCCGCAGACCGTGAAACCGGCCCTTTCGTAAATCCTGTATGCTGGCTCGAAGCCCGGCGCTTCTCCGGTTTCGAGCTTGAGCACATAAAGGCCCTTCTCGCGCGCAAGGTGTTCCACCTGCCTGAGCAGAAGATGGCCGACACCCCCGCCCCGCACGCTGTGGCGGGTATACATGCGCTTGACCTCGCCAAGTTCGCCATTGTGAACCTTGAGCGCGCCCATTCCCAGCGCCTCGCGGTCCACGCCGCGTGCCACGAACAGGGTCGTGGAACTTTCCGCAATCTGTTCCGCCGTCATCTGGAACTGGAACTCGCGCGGGGTAAGCGGGATCATGATTGCGTTCAACTCGCTGATCATCTGGCGCACATCGTCCTGAAGCGGCGTTTCTGGCGCGATCGATATGGAAGCGAGAAGTTCACTCATCGGCAAAGCGCAAACTGTTCGTTGATGATGCCAGCCTCGAACGGGTCGTTGTCACTGCTCGCATCGAGCCTGCTCATGGCGTAATTGTAGTCATTCTGCGAAGTTGCCGTAACCGCATCATCAAAGATCGAAAGATCGATCATGTCGGGACGGGTAATGCCTGAATCATCGCCGCACGATGCAATGGCGATATACCGCGTCACCTCGGGCACATCGACATAGCGCACGGGAATGAAATCGACGAACTGGCAACCGAACTCGTAGCCGGAGATGCCATCTGCCTTTAACTTCAGGCCGCCGCTCTCGTCACCGCCTGCATCCAGGCCCTTGCAGGCTTCGGGTGTGGTTGCATAGACCTGCCCACCCGCCAGGAAGGACGGAACCTCACCGGCATCCGCCTTCATCGGCACACAGGTCAGTATTGCCGCACCAGCCATTGCCAGGAAACATTTCGTACACATTGCGAAATCCTATTCGACAACCTTGGGGACCATGAAGAAATGATCTTCGGTGATGGGGGCATTGGCGACGATGTCGTCAGCCTTGTCACCGTCTGTAACAATATCGGCGCGCTTCTTCATTTCCATGGAAACGACCGAAGTCATCGGCTCGACACCCTCGACATTGACCTCGTCGAGCTGTTCGACGAAACCCAGGATGGTGTTGAGTTCGCCCACCATCTTTTCGGCCTCTTCAGGCGTGACGGCGATGCGCGCGAGCCGTGCCACACGCTTTACTGTGCTGAGATCAACAGACATGATTCATCCGAGCTGGGAATTTCAGGGTTTCATTGCAGCGATGCCCTTTCGCTATAGCCCCGTTGCGAAAGGGTTTCAACCGTTCCTGCCTAGAGCCGGGCGCTGCCTCCCGCCGCAAGCAGCCTGACCTTGCCTGCATCACCCTCCATTGCCTCGACAAAGGCGGACGCGTCCGCGTCCAGCATGGGAAATGTGCCGAAATGGCAGGGGAAAATGGCCGAGAAGTTGAAGTAGCGCCGGCATGCCAGTGCGGCAACGGCTCCGCCCATCGTGAACCTGTCGCCAATCGGGACCATTGCGACCTGCGGCTGGTGCAGTTCGTTGATGAGGGCCATGTCCGAAAAGATGTCGGTGTCACCCATGTGATAGACGGAAGGTGCATCGGGAGCGTGGATGATCAGTCCACCGGGATTGCCGAGATAGACATTGCCGGAGGAAGAAGAATGGTCGGCCCTGACAAATGTGGTGGTGAAGCCGCCGCAATCGACGGTGCCGCCGAAATTGCCGGGATTGATTTTCGACTGGCTGACGCCCTTGCTCACGAGATGCATGCAAATCTCGTAATTGGCGACAAGCATGGCATCCGTTTTCTTCAGGATGTCAACAGCATCGCCAATGTGATCATCATGCCCGTGCGTCAGCAGGACATGGGTAGTGCCTTCGCTCACTTCTTCCCATCCGCCTTTCCAGGACGGATTGCCAGAAAGGAACGGGTCAATCAGCACCTTGCGGTCCGAAAACTCCACTGCGAAGGCCGAATGGCCAAACCATGTGATTTTCATCGAATGCAACTCCCCTGTCTGTATCGGTTTCAAAACCTGTCCAAAATGGATAATAGGCAAGCTTCCTTTCCGGGCAAGCATGCAAAGGACGTCAAATGAGCAATGTGGTCGATCTGGCCGAACTGAAGGAGCGGCTGCCAAACGGGCGGCGCCTGTTCGGAATCGATCTTGGCACCAAGACCATCGGTATTGCAGTGTGCAACGGGGGGCTGAGCATTGCCACTCCCTTTCACACCATACGCCGCACGAAGTTCACGCAGGATGCCCAGAAACTTGTCGCGCTCGCCAATCAGGAGAAGGTTGGTGGCCTCGTCGTCGGGCTGCCGGTCAACATGGATGGGACTGAAGGACCGCGCGCGCAGTCAACTCGGGCTTTCGTTCGCAATCTGGCACGAATCACGGATCTGCCGGTCGCCTTTCAGGACGAAAGGCTCAGCACGGTTTCAGCTGAATCCCAGATGCTGGAAGCAGGAACACGGCGTTCCGTGCGCCGTGAAAGGATCGACGAAATGGCTGCTGCCGTCATTCTGCAGGATGCGTTGGAACGGTTGAACCGATTGTAGCATCCCCTATCCGCTCGTCCGAATTTGCTGAAAGCCCCTGGCCCAGCCACTGGCTTGCCCATTGCTTCGCCTGGGGATACCAGGCGTCCCGCCAGCGAAAGGCGGCGATTGCAAAGACGATAGCGGTATCGAAAGCACAGGCACCTGCGACCATGGCCGGAACCTCGGAACCGGGAATTCCCAGAACCTGCCCATACAGATGAAAGACGAGATCGTGCATGTCGCGCGAAAGGAACGCGGTTCCCATACTCAAATCATATGCGCTCAACCCGTACCAGCCCCAGAACAGGACCATCGGGATAACCCACATTGCCAGAAGAATGCGCATCTAACCCCTCTTTCGAAGGGGCATCATGGGCAGATGGTCGGGCACGCGCAACGTTTACTGTCCATTAAGGTTAACAAACATGGTTAACCGATGGTTACCGTTCAGGCCATCGAAAGGGCCTGTCCGGGGGACAGCCAGAATGGTGGGAGCCAGGCCGGAATGTTGGACAGGGGCAGCACTTCGGGATGTAGGGCAATGCCCAGTTCGCTTTGCATGAAATCGCGTCGTGCCTCGATGCGCGACCACACCGCTGGATGTTCCGCTTTCAGGCGAGCCCTGCCCTCGCCATCCAGCAGGGCAATGCCGTCCTCGACATTGATGGTGAACAGGGGGCTGCCGGTCGCCGGTATGATGTCCACCTGCAAGGCCATGCCGGACAAGAGGGGCTGGTTGCTTTCGCGGGCGATGGGCGAATGCATCCATTCGTCGAGATGAATGAGATGGCCAGGATTGAGCGCTACACCGAAGAAGGGATCGCCGAGCCTTTTCATGATGCCGGCATGGATATCCCCTCCCCGCACGCCAATCGCCACGGTTCCGAGCCACCAGGCAACGGCCTCGAAATAGGGAAATGCCAGACGTTCCAGATAGTCGCGCGCGTTTTCGGGCAGGTCCTGCGGACCTGTTGCAAGCCAGCCCGCCCGGCAATTGAGCGCACCCTGCACGCCATAGGCCGTGGTTACCGGCTCGCCCAGCGCCACGATCTTCGAGGTCGGGCTTGGTAGTCCGAACCACGCACGCGGTCCGCTTGAAAACATGGCATGGCAGGAAAGCGGCAGGCCGATCGGTTGCAGCATTGCGGCAGCATCGAATTCGCGCATGCCGGGGCGCGTTCCCGTCACCACGCGCTTCACCGCCTGCGATGTGTGGCAGGCAGCAAATTCGAAGCGCACCAGTTCTTCCAGTTCAACGCCTGCCCTCAAACCGGTCTGCGGGTCCATGAAAAGCGCACCGGCATTGAACAGCTGGCTTGAAAGCTGGCGAAGGGTGTCGGCGATGTAGGACGGTATTTCCAGCCATTGCTGGCCGTGGTCCCCTTCGAGCGCACCGAAATATTTCCAGCCGCACACGCCTGTCTTCGCTCCGCTCGCAATACCTGCATCCCGCAGCAGTTCATCCAGCGGAGGTGTCTTCGTGCGGTCCTGCCCCATCAGACCCATCGGCGGATAGAGGATGGTCCGGGGTCTGAGCGGCGAAGCGGCGGCCATGCCCTGGTTTTCCGGGCCTG
This sequence comes from Rhizobiaceae bacterium, assembly GCA_049289295.1. Lineage (GTDB taxonomy): Bacteria > Pseudomonadota > Alphaproteobacteria > Rhizobiales > Rhizobiaceae > BOKV01. The sequence continues at coordinate 72,037 of JBATLL010000016.1, read as the reverse complement.
TAATGATGCAGGGCTGATGACCAATGCGCAGCACCAGCAGGGCTTCTTCAAATCGCGGATCGAAACCGGACAGCCAGGCCATGTTTGCCGCATGTTCGCGGTCGCCATAGACCACCAGCACGTCGATATCGGCTTTGCGCATGCTCGTTTCGAGGCGTTCCCGCCGTGCGGCGTAGAGCGAAGGGGAAAGTTCCGGCAAGTCCCGCGGGATGTCGAATTCCGGCAGTTTCACCTCTTTGAGCCTGGCGCGACGCATGATCCCTCCCGCAAGCGAATCGATGCAGCATCATAACGCAAAACCGGCCCCACGCTTGCGCGGGACCGGTTCATTGCCAGGGCATGGGTGTCAGCCAGCGTCACCCAGATTGATGATCTCGACGCGCCGGTTCTGACCTGATTCAGGTGCGTCGGGATATTTGAGCAGGCGCTCGCCATAGCCTTCGGTAACGAGGCGATCAGGCGAAACTCCGGCATAGTCGACAAGGAAGCCAGCTACCGCAATCGCACGGCGGTAGGACAGATCGGCATTGTAGCCATCGCTGCCGGCGGCATCCGTATGGCCTGCCACGACGAAGCGGGAACTGCCAAGGCTCGGGTCATTTAGCGCCTCGCCCAGGATGATGAGCTGACGCACCGAGGTCGGGTCGATCCGGTCTGAATCATAGTCGAACAGGATTTCCAGATCGATGCGGCCATTGTCGGGATAGTTGGAAGCGAACTGCTGCTGCCCACCTGATGTGCGAATATCGATGCCGCGCTGGATCGGAGCGTTCGAATCCGTGTTGCCGCTGGCAAGTTCGATACTGTCGTTGCGGGGCTTCTTGCGGCGCGGCGTTTCCACCTCAGGCGCACGCATCTTGGCGACACGCGGCTTTTCCGCTTCTGGCGCTCGCATTCTGGCGACATTTCCATTGTTGTTGCCAAATTCGGGCTCTGGCGGGCGAATGCGCTGCACGCGGCCATTGTCGGGCTGAGGCGCGCGGAATTTCGCTACTCGGCCATTGTTCGGTTCAGGTGCGCGGAACTTTGCCACGCGGCCATTGTTCGGCTCGGGTGGGCGCATGACCGGAACCTGCTGGCCCGCTGCTTCGGGCGCACGGCGCTTAAGCACCTTCTGCTTCTGCTGGCGCGGTTGCTGGAACTGTTGGGGTTGCTGCAACTGAAGAATGATCTGGCGCTGGGTGAAAACGGTCTGTGCGTCGGCTTCCATGCCGAACGGCACCAGGACCGGCAGGGTCAGGGCAGTGGCAAGCAGCAATGCGGTTCTGCGAAGCTTTGTCATTGTCTTCTCCTCGTGTTGCGGACTTTCGCCTCAAGGCTGCCGCGTTCTGCCTGTTCCTCACAGGCTTTCGGGATGCCGCTCATCTGGGCATCGGCTGACTGAAATCGTGTGCAGATTCGCACATTGCGCGCGCCGCCCCCTCATCTGCTCACCAGATCGAAATGCAGGATCGCGCTGCCATGATCGAGATCGGCCTCGACCAGTTCGCCTGATCCATCCCAGATTTTCAGGGAACCATCGAAACCGGCGGATACCATGCGGCTCTGCCCGCCAACCGTCATGAACTTCGCGCCTGAGGAGAGATCCCTGTGGCCCTGGACCCGGCGGTAGGGCAGTTCCTGGCCAATCGAAAAGAAGGACAATGTGCCGTCAACATTCGCGGTCACATAGTCGACCCCGTTTTCCAGGAAGGCGACGGAAGAAATCCAGCCCTTCGCTCCCCTGAAACCGGACAGGACGCGGCCAGATGACAGGTTGACGAGCGCAATCGTGCCATCCTCGTGCACGGCAACGACCGTGGTTGCCGACAGGTGGGCAATGTCGGTGATTTCCTTGCCGGGCAAGGTCCTGATCCGCGACAGCACCTTTCCATCAGCAGTGGCGATGACAGCCATGGTGCCGTCTCCCGAAGCCGTGATGGCCGTTTCGCCTCCCTCAAGAACCAGAACCGGCGAAATGATGTCGTCATGCGGGTGCTGCTTCCAGGCAATCGTGAAATCGCCAAGGTTGATACGCGCCATTTCCCCGCCCCTGCCACCAGCCAGCAGATCACCGCCGGGAAGTTCGGCCACTGCTGTCACGCGGAAACCGGGATAGAGCGCATTCTGCTTCTTGAAATCGGGCAGGCTATAGGAAAAGAGCGCGCCGTCCTCACCCGCCACCGCCAGACGCTTGCCGCCATGGGTGAACTTGATTGTGGAAAGAACGATCTTTTCGCCCTCAAGTTCCGAGATCATGCGCCCTTCCTCTGCGTCCCAAAGGCGGATCGTGTCCTTTTCACCGCCAGTCACGACCATGGCGCGCGCAATGGGTGCCTGCGACGCGTCGGATTGCGACCCGTTGGACTGCGGCTCGCGCAATTGCGGCTTTTCGCGCGGCTCTTTTGTCCCGTCCAGCAAGGCGAGGCTGTCAGCATCGGCATCCTTGCCTGATGAATCCTGATTGCCTGCGGTTTCATCCTGGCGTGGCGTGTCCCCTGTAGCGGACCGGGAAAAGAAGAAATCGCCGAGCACGGCATCATAATAGGCTGGCGTCTGCTGGTGGCGCACGGTGAGCGCAAGCGAGCGAACCTGGCGGCGCACTTCGCGCGCAGTGTCGACCAGATCGAGATCGTTCCTGTCCAGCAGCGGGATCAGCGTACGGGTGAAGACGGAATTGGGATCGGGATCGTCCTCGCCGAGACGGTCAAGGGCAGCTTCGCCGACATCTGCGGAATACATCACGAACGTGCCCTGCGGCGCGGCGATACGGGCGAGCCCGGCATTACCACCGAGACTGCGCGTGCCGCTTCGAAACGGATTGTTGCGGCAGGCATCGAGGATCAGCAGGTTGAGGCGGGCTTCCTTCTGGCGCAAACGTTCGAGAACGTCGTCGAGCGCAATCGATTCAGCCTGGATGAATTCCGCGTCAGCGCCAGAGGCGTCCGGAACATCGACCGGCAGGAGGTAGTTCTTGCCGGCAATCTCGACACCGTGGCCAGCGTAAAAAAGCATCGCCACGTCGCCTGCCTCGACCTGCGCGACAAAATCCTGAATGGCGCGATTCATCTGACGCCGGTCGAGATCAGTCTTGCGCGTTACGCTGAAGCCGGCATTCTGCAGGGCCTCGCCCAGCGCGGTCGCGTCATTTACCGCCTTCTTGAGTACCGTGATGTTGCGATAGGCATCGTTGCCGATCACCAGCGCAAGACGCCGCCCTTCCGCAGCCCATGCGTCAAGGCAGGCCGCGAGCGTTAGCAGCAGCGCCAGTATCACCGGCATGAGCGGGCGCGATGGGACAATTATCCTGCGCATGGCAAACTCCTTCATCTGCAAGAATGGGGATTGACCCATCGCGTGCCTGTGCGCAAATGCACTTCCCGCATGACTTCAGGCCCGCAATGCTAGTCGACAGCCTCCTTCCCGTTTTCATGATCATCATCACCGGCTTTGTGCTGAAACGCATAAGCCTGCTGGGGGATGAAGGCTGGTCGGGCCTGGAGCGCATAAGCTATTTCGTCTTCCTGCCGCTGCTGCTTTTCCGCACGATCGCCAACACCGATTTCACTGCCCTGGCGACAACCGGCCTGGCGGCTGGTTTCCTTTGCGCGACCCTGCTGCTTCTGGCCTCGATGTTTGCGGTACGCCCGCTTCTGCAAGGTGCACTGGGCGTCAGCGCACCTGCCTATTCCAGCATCTATCAAGGCGTGACGCGCTGGAATGCCTTTGTCACACTGGCGATTGCCGAACGCATGGATGTTGCTAGCGCGCTTTCGGTGGTGGCCATCGGCATCGGCGTCATGATCGTGCCGATAAATCTGGTCAACATCCTGGCCATGGCGGCGTGGGGCGAAAGAGGCGAAAAGGCCCGGCCTTCCTTCTGGCGACTGGTCGTCACCAACCCGCTCATCGTGGGTGTGGTGGCCGGAATGATCTGGAATGCAAGCGGCCTGGTGATGCCGGGGCCTATCGATACCTCGATCGACATCCTGTCTCGGGTAAGCCTGCCGCTGGGGCTGCTGCTGGTTGGTGCGGCGCTGCGGGTACGCATGCCGGGGCGTGAGATCGCCGCTGTTGTCGTGGCCAGCCTGCTGAAGCTCTTTGTCCAGCCCCTCTTCCTGACCGTGGCGGCCTGGCTTTTCGGCGTGCGCGGAGGTGAATTGATGATCGTGGCCCTGTGCGGCGCTGGTCCGTCAGCGATGAACGGCTATGTCGTTGCCCGCCAGCTGGGCGGGGACGCGCCACTGTTTGCGGCAATCGTGACGCTGCAGACAGCGCTGTCATTCCTGACGATCCCGATCATCATGGCTGCGGTTACTTACGCCTCGGGATAAAGCGCACTGACGATTGCTGCCGCGTCGTGGCGATTGTCGAGCATGCCATAGGTGGAGCGCCACAAGCCGCCCAGACGTGTTTCGATGAAAGCATCGGCAATGAAGCCGAGGCCAAGGCGGCGCAATTCGGCCCCTGCCGCGGTGATTGCCAATTGTTCGGCAAGGATGCGCGCGGAACCGGGATCGGCAACAGCCATGCCGGCAGCGGTGCGGATCACCTCCACCGACTTGCCGGCACCCGCTCCACCCAGATCGGCCTGAAGCTGGTCGAGGACCGAATCGAGGATCTTGCCACCCTTCGAGACGACGCGCAGCAGATCGAGACACATGACATTGCCGGACCCTTCCCAGATCGCATTGACCGGTGCTTCGCGATGATGGCGTGCGAGATTGCCATCCTCGACATAGCCGTTGCCACCAAGGCATTCCATCGCCTCGCCGATGAGCGGAGCAGCGGACTTGCAGACCCAGTATTTGACGACCGGCGTCATCAGCCTGGCGAAAGCAGCTTCCGATGCGTCGGCTGCAGCCTGGTCAAACGAGGCAGCCAGGCGCATCGACAGGGCGGTGGCAGCGGCCACGTCCAGCGCCATGTCGGCCAGCACGCGGCTCATCAGTGGCTTGTCGATCAACAGCCCGCCGGAGACATTTCTGTGGCGCACATGGTGCACGGCTTCAGCCAGGGATGAGCGCATCAGACCGGCAGATGATACGGCGCAATCGAGCCTGGTCAGCGTGACCATTTCTATGATGGTCGGAACACCCCTGCCCGGCTCGCCAACCGGCCTCGCCAACGCACCAAGGAATTCGACTTCGGAAGACGCGTTGGAACGGTTGCCGAGCTTGTCCTTGAGACGCTGGAACCGAAGCCTGTTCGGCGTGCCGTCGGGCAAGATGCGTGGCATCAGGAAACAGCTCAGCCCGCCTTCATTGCCTCCGCCTTCCATGTTGGCCAGAACCAGGAAGCCATCGCACATCGGCGCGGACATGAACCATTTGTGGCCGGTGATGCTCCACCAGCCATCGCCAGCGGGAACCGCACTGCTGGTATTGGCGCGCACGTCTGTTCCGCCCTGCTTTTCCGTCATGCCCATGCCGAGCGTGAGGCCCTGCTTGCGGTGCGGGGGATTGTGGGAGGAATCATATTTGCGCGAGCGCACCTTTGGCAGCCATTCGTTGATGACTTCCTTGCTTCCGACCATGGCGGCAACCGACGCGTTGGTCATGGTGACCGGGCAAAGATGTCCTGCCTCGACTCCAGAGGACATGTAGAAGCGTACCGCGCGAGCTAGGTTGCGCAGTCCGCGCTCATCGGCGGAATCATCCCAGATCGAGCAATGCAGCCCAGCCTGGACGCTCTTGCGCATCAGGGCATGCCAGGCGGGGTGGAAATCCACCTGATCGATCCGGTTGCCGCGCGAATCATGCGTGCGCAAGGCTGGCAGGTTGCGATTTGCCAGCTTGGCCAATTCGTTGGTTTCAGCCGCGCCAGCCCAGGCGCCATGTGCATCGAAACCGGCCAAAAGCCCGCTCGGCAGCACTTCCGCAATGCGCCTGAGCAGTGGATCGGCCAACCAGGCATTGAAGCCAGCAAAGGGCGGCGACTGGTTGAACACTTCATGGGTTTCGAAAACAGGATCTGTCATGCGCGCGCACCGGTGTCAGAACTCATCAATTGATGCCAAATGGTTGGAGGAAATTTGTGGTGACAACAGGTGCAAGACAACAGGAAACCGCGTTGTTTGCAATCTCTGGCGAACCATGAAGGACGCAATTGCAGTGAATTGCGCCTTTCAGCGATTCGCCCCGTAGCCGGTTCGCCACCATGGTGCGAACAGGGAAATATCCTGCCATTGGCGCCTTTGCGCCCCTCACCTGCCAATTCGAACAACATGTCGCATCTACCAAGGGTCAGCGACCCTAGCCTTTCGAACCGGTGATGGAAACGGGTCTGGCCAAAATGATCCTCTTCCAGTTGGTCGTGCCATTGGGACAGGGCGAAAGGGCCGCCTTGCAGGCACCGAATTGATGAGCGACGCAAGTAAGTCTTGTGAATGGCGAACTGGCGTTCTATAGGGGCGCTTTAATGACCAAAGCTTCAAATTTCGTCTTCGAGCACCGCCATCTGTTGGGTATTGCGGAGTTATCGCCGCACGATATCGCGTTTCTGCTCGACAAGGCGGAAGAAGCGACGCTCGTCTCGCGCCAGCGCCGCAAGAAAAAGGCCGTGCTGCAGGGCCTGACGCAGATCAACCTGTTCTTCGAAGCCTCCACCCGCACCCAATCTTCCTTCGAACTGGCCGGCAAACGCCTGGGCGCTGACGTGATGAACATGTCCGTCGGCTCGTCATCGGTGAAAAAGGGCGAAACGCTCATCGACACTGCCATGACCCTCAACGCGATGCAGCCCGACCTGCTGGTCGTGCGCCACCAGTCGGCAGGCGCGGTGGAACTGCTGGCGCGCAAGGTTGGCTGCTCGGTCATCAATGCTGGAGACGGCGCGCACGAACATCCGACCCAGGCGCTGCTCGATGCCCTGACGATCCGCCGCCACAAGGGCCGGCTCGCCGGTCTCAATGTCGCAATTTGCGGCGACATCCTGCATTCCCGCGTTGCCCGCTCCAACATTCTTCTTCTCAATGCGATGGGAGCGAATGTGCGCGTCGTGGCACCCTCCACCCTGCTTCCCTCGGGCATCGAAAGGCTTGGCGTGGAAGTGTTCCGCAAGATGGAGGATGGGCTCCGGGATTGCGACGTGGTGATGATGCTGCGCCTCCAGCGTGAACGCATGGCTGGCGCGCTGGTGCCATCGGTTCGCGAGTATTTCCGCTTTTTCGGCCTCGATTCAGAGCGGCTTGCGATTGCGCGCAAGGATGCGCTCGTGATGCATCCCGGTCCGATGAACCGGGGGGTCGAAATTTCTTCCAATGTGGCCGACGGTGCGCAAAGCGTGATCGAGGAACAGGTCGAAATGGGCGTCGCGGTGCGCATGGCGGTGATCGAGACGCTGATCGGCGACAAGGGCGAACCCGGAAAGGCCGCGCATCATGGCTGAAAGGAAACCCGCCAGACCCCTTGTCATTTCCCAAGGCCATGTTGTCGATCCCGTCTCGGGCCTTGATGGTCCTGCCTCGCTGTTGATCCGAGATGGCCGGATCGAGTCGGTTCACCGCGGCGGTGACAGGATCGCGACGCCTGAGGATTGTGATGTCATCGATGCGAAGGGCCTGCATGTGCTGCCGGGCCTGATCGATGCAAGCGTGCATACTGGTGAACCTGGTGCTGAACATCGCGAGACCATCGCTTCGGCAAGCCGTGCTGCGGCGAAGGGCGGCGTTACGGCCTTCATCATGATGCCGGATACCGATCCGATCATTGATGATGTGGCGCTCGTTGATTTCGTGCGGCGCGCAGCCCGCGACACGGCACTGGTGCAAGTGCATCCTGCCGCCGCCGTTACCAAGGGTTTCGAGGGGCGCGAACTGACTGAATTCGGTCTGCTGCAGGAGGCTGGAGCGGTCATGCTGAGCGAGGGGCGGCATTCGATCCGCAACAGCCTCACCCTGCGCCGCGCAATGACCTATGCGCGCGACTTCGGCATGGTGATCGCGCAGGAGACGAACGATCCCGATCTCACCTCCAACGGTGTCATGAACGAAGGATTGCCCGCCACACTGCTCGGGCTTGCCGGCATCCCGCGCGAAGCTGAAATCATTCCGCTGGAGCGCGATCTTCGGATCGCAGCGCTTACGGGCGCAAAATACCACGCAGCCAAGCTTTCGTGTGCACGAAGTGCTGCCGCCCTGTCGGTGTACAAGGACAGGGGCCTTGATGTTACAGGCGGCGTATCGATCAATCACCTGTCACTCAACGAGAATGACATCGGGCGCTATCGCACCTTCTTCCGCCTGTCGCCGCCCCTGCGCAGCGAGGAAGACAGGCTCGCAATGGCAGAGGCGGTGCGAACCGGCGTCGTCGATGTGATCGTATCAAGTCACGACCCGCAGGATGTCGACACCAAGCGCCATCCGTTCGCGGAAGCTGCGGACGGAGCGATTGGTCTTGAAACGCTGTTGTCAGCAGCGCTGCGCCTGCACCATGATGGTTCCGTGCCGCTGGCCAGGCTGGTTGAGTGCCTGTCAGCCAATCCGGCGCGGATCTTCGGGCTTCCTGGTGGAAATCTCGCCAGGGGAACGGTAGCAAACATCTCGATTATCGATCTCGACCTTCCCTGGATGCTCGATGAGCGTGACCTCGTGTCTCGCTCCAAGAATTCGCCCTTTGAAGGAGCAAAATTTACCGGAAAGTTGTTGCATACTCTGGTAGAGGGCGTATTAGTATACACGCATGAATAGCAAGAGGTAGAAATGCAAGACTTGGTTCAGCTTCTTGATAACTTGCCCCACACCGGGCTGTGGTTCACCCTTTCTTACCTGATCGGTTCCATTCCTTTTGGGCTGGTGCTGACCCGCATGGCCGGACTAGGTGACGTGCGCAAGATCGGCTCTGGCAACATTGGTGCAACGAATGTGCTGCGCACCGGAAACAAGGGGCTTGCAGCGGCAACATTGCTGCTGGATGCGCTCAAGGGAACGGCTGCCGTCATGCTGGCCCGGCATTTCGACCCGGTCATGGCCTATCCCGCGGCACTGGGTGCCTTTGTCGGGCATTGCTTTCCGCTCTGGCTGCGTTTCAAGGGCGGCAAGGGCGTTGCAACGTTCCTCGGCCTCGTCCTGCCCTTCTCGTGGAAGGTGGCGGTAATCTTCGCCGCGTTCTGGCTGGGAACCGCTTTCGCATCGCGTTACAGTTCGCTGTCGGCCATTGTCGCCACGCTTGTCACGCCCATCATGTTCTTCGTTCTCGACATGCCGCTGCCTGGACTGCTGTTCATGATCCTGGCTGCGATCGTGTGGTGGCGGCACAGGCAGAACATTTCCCGCCTGATCGATGGAAATGAGAGCAAGATCGGCATCAAGGGATGAGCAGCGCTGTGCCGGGTACCGGAATACAGCGCAAGCGTTTCAAACTCAGCGATCAGCAACGCCTCGCCTGGCTCAGGCTCATTCGCAGCGAAAATGTTGGCCCGGCCACTTTCCGTGACCTGATAAACCATTTCGGCACGGCTTCGGCGGCACTGGAAGCAGTGCCGGAACTGGCGCGGCGCGGTGGCATTGCGGCCAGGATCCGCATCGCGTCGAGCGAGGATGGCGAACGCGAACTGGAAGCCGCCGCCAGGCTAGGCGCACGCCTTACCGGAATGGGGGAACCCGACTATCCGCCGCTCCTGCGCAGCCTCGACCCGCCTCCACCCGTGCTCAGTATGCTCGGCAACAGCGATGCCGCCCAGCGCCCCTGCCTTGCCATGGTGGGTTCCCGCAACGCATCCATCAGCGGTCAGAAATTCGCCTCGCGCCTGGCCAGTGAACTGGGCCAAAGCGGCTACAGCATCGTTTCGGGGCTGGCGCGCGGCATAGACAGTGCAGCGCACCGCGCCTCGTTGACGACCGGAACGGTCGCGGTTTTCGCAGGAGGGCTTGATCACCCCTTCCCCGAAGAGAATGTCCCGCTAGCAAGGGAGATCATCGAAAATGACGGGCTGCTGGTCAGTGAAATGCCGATCGGCTGGAAACCGCGCAATATCGATTTTCCGCGGCGAAACCGGATAATCGCCGGCCTTGCGTTGGGCGTCGTGGTGATAGAGGCGGCGCGGCGCTCGGGCTCGCTGATTACGGCAAGACTGGCGAACGAGATTGGCAGGCTGGTGTTTGCCGTACCCGGCTCGCCGCTCGATCCGCGCTCGGAGGGCACAAATCACCTGATCCGCCAGGGTGCGACCCTGATCACCTGTGCCGATGATGTGCGCGAACTCGTGACACCTGCGCACGGAGAGCCGCAATTGCCGTTTCTCGCCGGGGAACCGGGCGGTGAAGCGTGGGAAAATGAGATGCAGGGCGCCCCCACCATTGTCGAGGAAGCCGACCAGACTGTTCGCGACGCCATCATCAGTGCATTGGGGCCCACACCTGCCGAGGTTGATGACATCATCCGCTTCTGCGATGCCAGCGCAGGCCAGGTGCAACTGGTCCTGCTGGAACTTGATCTGGCAGGAAGGCTGGAACGCCACGCAGGCAATCGGGTCTCGCTTTCGGCCTGAATCCCGTATTGCTGCAGGCTTTATGGTCAGGTGTCCTCGGCCAACCCGTCGCGGAATCGGTGAACATGCAGCGCCTCGCCTGCTTCAAGGATTGCCATTTCCAGCAGGTAAGCGAGAGTGGATTCGGAAATGCCGACGGCCAGCAGGCGAAGCTCGCGCAGCATCTGTTCCATGTATTCCAGTTTCGATTCGCGATCATCGTAAGTTTCGCGGCGACCTTTTTCCGGAGCCGTGGTCTGCACGGGCTCGAAATCCGGAGGGGTCATGGGACTGGAAGCGGACTTCATCGAGCGCACCTTTGTTGGGCTGCAAGCCCGTTTGCGTTGTACCGCCCGATGTTTCCCCTGCCCGCGATCGCCTGCCGCGACTGCTGGACAATTATCGCATAGGATTTAATTTTTCAATACTACAACTAAAAATTGTATCCACTTCTTTCTGCTGCGTTGCGCCACGGCACTTGACGCGGGGCGCTGCAGAAGCCAATTCAGGGGCGCCGTGCGTGCGCCAGATAGCGACGCTGGCTTTTCATGCACCAAATTGCAGTCAGGTTGTTTCATGTCGTCCAATGTCGTGATCGTCGAGTCCCCGGCCAAGGCAAAGACCATCAACAAGTATCTCGGCAAGGACTACAAGGTCCTGGCATCCTACGGGCATGTTCGCGATTTGCCCGCCAAGGATGGCTCCGTCGTTCCCGACGATGATTTTTCCATGTCATGGGAAGTTGACGCCAAGTCCAAGACACGCCTGGCGGACATCGCCAAGGCCGTCAAGGACGCCGACAAGCTTATCCTGGCGACCGACCCGGATCGCGAGGGCGAAGCCATTTCCTGGCATGTGCTGCAGGTTCTCAACGCCAAGAAGGTGATCAAGGACAAGAAAGTCGAGCGCGTCGTCTTCAACGCCATCACGAAGAAGGCGGTCCTTGATGCGATGGCCAATCCGCGCAGCATCGACGTGCCACTGGTCGATGCCTATCTGGCGCGGCGAGCGCTCGACTATCTGGTAGGCTTTACCCTTTCGCCGGTGCTGTGGCGCAAGCTGCCCGGTGCGCGGTCAGCGGGACGCGTGCAATCCGTGGCACTGCGCCTTGTCTGTGATCGCGAGGCAGAGATCGAGGCCTTCAAGGCTCAGGAATACTGGTCGATCACGGCGTTTCTTGCCAGTGCGGGCGGTCAGGCGTTCGAAGCGCGGCTGGCCGAATTTGACGGGCAGAAGCTGACCCGGCTGGACATCACCAACGAAACCGATGCCATGCGCATGCGCGACATGCTGGAAGGTGCGGCATTCGAGGTGGCCTCGGTCGAATCCAAGCCGACGCGGCGCAATCCATGGGCACCTTTCACCACGTCGACCCTGCAGCAGGATGCAAGCCGCCGACTGGGCTTTTCCGCCACCAGGACCATGCAGGTGGCGCAGCGCCTTTATGAAGGCATCGACATTGGCGGCGAGACCGTGGGTCTCATTACCTACATGCGTACCGACGGCGTGCAGATCGCGCCTGAGGCAATCGGACCGATCCGTGCCGAAATCGCGCGTCGCCATGGTGACAGGTATGTGCCGGAAAAGCCGCGCGTCTATTCCACCAAGGCCAAGAACGCCCAGGAAGCACACGAAGCCATCCGCCCAACAGACATTGCGCGCGGCCCGAAGGAGGTTTCCCAGTATCTCGATGCGGACCAGATGAAGCTGTATGAGTTGGTCTGGAAGCGCACGATGGCGAGCCAGATGGAATCGGCTGAAATCGAACGCACCACGGTCGACATTGCCGCCAAAAACGGTTCGTCACTGGCACGCCTGCGCGCGACGGGTTCGGTTATCCGCTTCGACGGCTATCTCGCCGCTTACGAAAATCAGAAGACCGGCGAGGATGACGAAGAAGACGAACGACGTCTGCCGGCGCTTGCTGCTGGCGAAAGTGCTGCCAGGGAACGTATCGAAGCCAAGCAGCATTTCACCGAACCGCCACCACGCTTTTCGGAAGCATCGCTGATCCGGCGCATGGAAGAACTGGGCATCGGCAGGCCATCCACCTACGCCTCCACCCTGGGCACGCTGGAAGACCGCGACTATGTGCGGATAGAAAAGAAGCGACTCATTCCGCAGTCGAAGGGCAGACTGGTTACGAGCTTCCTCGAAGGCTTCTTCAATCGCTATGTCGAATATGACTTCACCGCAGCGCTGGAAGAGCGGCTCGACCGGATTTCGGCAGGTGAACTGTCCTGGAAGGAAGTCCTGCGCGAATTCTGGAAACAGTTCTCGGCAAATGTCGACGAGATCAAGGACCTGCGGGTCAGCCAGGTGCTCGACATCCTCAACGAGGATCTGGCCCATGTGGCATTTCCAGATCGCGAGGATGGTTCCAATCCGCGGACCTGTCCAAGCTGCGCCAATGGCATGCTGAGCCTCAAGGTCGGCCGGTATGGCGCGTTTGTGGGCTGCTCGAACTATCCCGAATGTAACTTCACGCGCCAGCTCGGTGCGGGGGACAATGGCGAGGCTGACGCTGGCACTGACGGCCCGAATGTCCTTGGCAATGACCCGCAGACGGGCGGCGAAGTGAGCCTTCGAACCGGCCGGTTCGGTCCCTATGTACAGATGGGTGACGGCAAGGAAGCGAAACGTTCGTCCATCCCCAAGGGCTGGAAGGCTGAGGAAATCGATCTGGAAAAGGCGCTGCTACTGCTTTCCCTGCCGCGCGAGGTGGGGATGCATCCTGAATCGGGCAAGCCGATCACTGCAGGCATCGGGCGCTATGGTCCGTTCGTCCAGCATGAGGGTGTGTTCGCGAATCTGGAAAGCGCGGACGAAGTGTTCACTGTGGGCATCAACCGGGCGGTCTCGGCACTCGCGGAAAAGAATGCCAAGGGTGGCGGCAGGCGTGGCGGGACACCCGCGGCACTCAAGACGCTGGGCGACCATCCCTCACAGGGTGGGCCGATCACGGTGCGCGACGGACGGTATGGCCCCTACGTCAATCATGGCAAGATCAACGCGACCCTGCCGAAGGGCAAGGATCCGCAAGGCGTGACGCTGGAAGAAGCCGTACAACTGATCGACGCGAAAGCTGCCGCTGGCGGCTCCAAGAAAAAACGCTGAATGGCAAGGAAACCGCCGTCAGACCCGACAGGCAAGGCGCCTTTCCCGACGCGCGAACAGGTTCTCGCCTGGATATCGGACAATCCAGGCGAGACCGGCAAGCGCGAAATCGCCCGCGCCTTCGGCATCAAGGGTTCGGACCGCATCGAATTGAAGGCGATGCTGCGCCAACTGGCGGCAGAAGGCCTGATCGGCAAGAGTGGCAAGAAGCTTGCGCGAACCGGCGATCTGCCGCGTGTCTCGGTCATCGACATCGTAACGCGTGATTCCGATGGCGGCCTGCTGGCGCGTCCTGCTGCCTGGGACGAGCAGATATCCGGCAAGCCGCCCATTGTTTCCATCCGCACGCCCAGGGGTAAGAATGCGGTTGTGGCCGGGCTTGGCGACCGGGTTCTGGCGCGCCTCGAACCGGACGAGAAACGCGGGAACTATACCGCGCGGGTCATCAAGGTTCTCGACAAGCGCAGGGATGCCGTTCTGGGTGTCGTGCGGATTGATGGCGCCATCATCCGGTTGCTGCCCATTGCCAAGCGCCAGGAGGAAATCGAGCTTGATGCCGACGGCCTTGGCGAAGCGAAGGACAAGGATCTTGTCGAGGTGCAGGTCTCGCGGGGCGGACGCCTTGGGCTGAAGCGCGGTCGCGTGGTGCGCGTGATCGGTTCGCTGGCGACGGAAAAGGCGGCATCCATGATCGCCATCCATGCCAACGGCATTCCGCATGTGTTTCCCGAAAAGGTCATGGCCGAAGCATCGGACGCAAGGCCATTGCAAACGGGAACGAGCGGATCGAAGCATGAGGACTGGCGCGCATTGCCGCTTCTCACCATCGATCCGGCCGATGCGAAGGATCATGACGACGCCATTCATGCACAGCCCGATCCCGATGTTACGGGTGGCCATGTCGTCACCGTCGCGATTGCAGATGTGAGCTGGTATGTGCGGTTTGCCAGTGCGATGGACCGCGAAGCGCTCAACCGCGGCAACTCGGTCTATTTCCCCGACAGGGTCGTGCCGATGCTGCCGGAGCGGATTTCGAACGACCTGTGTTCGCTGCGCGAAGGCGAAGACCGCCCTGCTCTGGCCGTGCGGATGTGGTTCGCGCCCGATGGCCGCAAGAGCAAGCACGAATTCCACCGGATCGTGATGCGCAGCCATGCAAAACTTGCCTATCCGCAAGCCCAGGCTGCGATTGATGGCAAGCCGGATGAAAAGACCGCCTTGTTGCTGGAACCGGTCCTGAAACCCCTTTGGGAAGCCTATCGTTGCCTGAAACGCGGGCGTGATGCTCGTGAACCGCTTGAACTGGACCTGCCGGAACGAAAAGTCCTGCTGAAGGAAGACGGCACGGTTGACCGAATCGTGGTTCCTGACCGGCTCGATGCGCATCGGCTCGTGGAGGAATTCATGATCCAGGCCAATGTTGCGGCTGCCGAGACGCTGGAACGCAAGCATTCCAAGCTGATTTATCGGGTCCATGACCAGCCGTCCCTGGACAAGCTCGAATCACTGCGCGAGTTCCTCAAGACGCTCAATCTGAGCCTGATCAGGGGTGGCAGCCTGCGCCCTCACCATTTCAATGGCATCCTGTCGGCCATCAAGGGTGGCGACAAGGAAGAGCTGGTCAACCAGGTCGTCCTGCGGTCACAATCGCAAGCCATATACAGCCCGGACAATATTGGACATTTCGGGTTGAACCTGGCCAGGTACGCGCATTTCACCTCCCCCATCCGCAGGTATGCCGACCTCATCGTTCATCGAGCGCTCGTGGCGGCCTGCGGGCTGGGCGAAGGCGGCCTGCAGCGCGATCAGGAAGAAATGCTGGAGGAAATCGCCGCCGACATTTCCATGACCGAACGGCGCGCGATGCAGGCAGAGCGGGAAACGATCGACCGGCTGATCGCCATGCATCTGAGCGAGCGAATAGGCGAACGCTTCACCGGGCGCATTACCGGCGTGACAAGAGCGGGTCTCTTTGTCACGCTTGCCGACACTGGCGCAGACGGCTTTGTTCCAATATCGCTCGTGGCTGACGAGTATCAGCATTTCGATGAAGCCAGTTACGCGTTGATTGGTGCCGACAGTGGTCTGGTATACCAGATGGGCCAGATTGTTGAGGTCAGGCTCGCAGAAGCAGCTCCCACTGCCGGGGCACTTCGCTTCGAAATGATATCGCCCGGCAATCCCTCCCCCGGCCTGCCGCGGTCACTGCGCACCAACAAGCGCGTACCATCATCGAGGGGCAGGAAATTCGGCGGACCACGCACCGGGCCCAAGGGCGGCAAGCGCGGCGGCAAGCCAAAGGGAAGGCACTGACAAGGATGAGCAGCATGGATCGATTTGAAACCGGGGTAAAATATGGCGAAGAAAGCCGTCCTGTCCTGCGCTCCATGTTGCGTGGTGCATCTTGCCATTGTCCCAATTGCGGATCGGGTTCGCTGTTCAAGGGATTTCTGACAACGCCGGCGAAATGCGAGACGTGCGGGGAACAATTGGACCATCACCGGGCGGACGACCTGCCTGCCTATCTCAACATCTTTGTCACCGGACATCTTGTCGTGGGCGTGATGCTCATGCTGATGGTGCTGGTCGACATACCCATGTGGCCCATGACCTTTGCCACTGCAGGTGCTGCTCTCGTCTTTTCTTTCGCGACCATGCGCCCCATCAAGGGGGCGGTGATCGGATGCCAGTGGGCGCTGCGGATGCACGGATTTGGCGGACATGAAGACTAGGGAAGAAGCTGGCGAACGTGTGCTTGGCAATTCGGAGATCGAGCGCATCGAGACCATGATCAACTCTCCGCAGATGCGAAAGATGCGTCAGCGGCTACGCTCGGATGCGCGCGCGATCACGCCGCGAAACGCCGCCACCATCGTTGTCATTGACGGCAAGCCGGGCCAGGAGCGAATCCTGATGGGCAAGCGCAATCGCAATCTCAAATTCATGCCCGGCGCGCTCGTCTTCCCAGGCGGGTCGGTTGACCGTGCGGACGGTTCTGTCCTCAGTGCGGATGAACTAAATGCGCCGACCGAGGAAAAGCTCGTTCGAAACCTGCGCGGCAGGCCGAGCAAGCGCATGGCCCGCGCACTTGGAATGGCTGCTGTGCGCGAGCTGGGCGAGGAAACGGGCATTCTTGTCGGGCGCGATAGCCATGAACGAATTGCACACCCGGACTGGGCCGATTTTTCGCATTCAGGGCTCGTGCCCGCGATTTCGGGGCTGAAACTCCTGTCGCGTGCGATCACTCCGCCTGGACCGCCACGGCGTTTCGATACCTGGTTCTTCATGCTGCGCGCGGACGAAATCGCACATACGCCCGAAGGAGGGTTCAAACCCAGTGGCGAACTGGAAGAATTGCAGTGGATCAGACCGCAGGACGCAATCAATACCGACACGCGCGAGATAACGCGGGTGATGCTTGTCGAACTGATGAACCGCCTCAAGCATGATCCCTGGCTTGATCCCGAACATTCGGCCCCATTCTATTTTTCGCTGCATGGCAAGTTTCACAAGAAGATCCTGTAGCGAATGGCCAATTCCCTGCGAAGGTGAACCGCATTGACCGGCACCGCCGAAAACACATTTGGAATGCCGGTGGGCGGCGAAGTGCCCAAGGCGCCGGAAGGACCCGGCAAGCTGGACATTGTCTCGATCATGGCGGCCATCGCCACGATTTCCTCGGTTGGCGTTGCCATCGGGCTTTCATTCCCGCTGCTGAGCATCCTGATGGAACAGCGCGGTTATTCGCCGACCCTGATCGGTGCCAATACCGCCATGGCCGGCCTTGCCTCGATCCTTGCCGTGCCGTTCGTCAACCCGCTTGCACGCTGGCTCGGCATCGTCAACACGCTGGTTGGCGCAGCGCTCATCGCTGCAGCAAGCCTTGCCGGCTTCTACCTGCTGCCGTCCATCGAAGCCTGGTTCGTTCTGCGCATCTCCTTTCATGGTGCGATCACTGCCTCCTTTGTCCTGAGCGAGTTCTGGATCAACAGCGCCGCGCCTTCGACGCGCAGGGGGCTGATCCTCGGCATCTATGCGACGGTCCTGAGCATCGGTTTTTCAGCCGGTCCCGCCATCCTGGCGATTATTGGCAGTCAGGGCTCCCTGCCCTTCACTATCGGCATCATCGTCATTGTCGCCTCGACCATTCCCGCATTGGCAGCACGCACGCGCCAACCGGTGCTGGAAGGGGATATCCAGACGCGCTCGGTATTGCGCTATGTGTGGCTGGTACCTTCAGCGACTGCGGCGGCGTTCGTCTTCGGTGCGGCGGAGCAGGCTGGCCTTGCACTGTTTCCGGTCTATGGCGCTCGCACGGGCTATGATGAGACACAGATATCATTGCTGCTGACCGTCCTGGCCTTCGGCAATGTGGCGCTGCAGATTCCGCTCGGCCTGTTGTCCGACAGGGTGCGTGACAAGCGCTGGATACTGTTCTGGTGCGCCTTTGTCGGCGCGGCGGGTCTTGCTGCCCTGCCCTTCGCGATCAACGAACCAAAGCTGCTCATTGCTGGCATATTCGTGTGGGGCGGCGTGACGGCCGGCATGTACACGATCGGGCTGGCGCATCTTGGCGGGCGACTGTCCGGACGAGACCTCGCGCAGGCCAATGCGGCCTTCATCCTGTGCTATGCAGTCGGCATGGTCGTGGGGCCGCAGCTGGCGGGAATCGTCATGGATATCTACGATCCGCACGGCTTTGCCTGGGCGGTCGCGGCCATGTTTGCGACCTATCTTGTCCTTGCCCCCATAAGAATGCTGGTCAGCAAGCGCTGAACGGCTGCACGGGCCTTGACTTTCGCCGCGCCATGAGTAGTTTGCCGCCCAGTTGCGGGCCGCGTTTGCGGCCCTGTTTGTTATGGATAATTCCGTACAGCTCACCAGATGAGCATTGCGGGCAAAGCCAGACAGAACGGGATTTCCACCGAGGCGCGGAACCGTATATCCGCTGCCCATAGCGCAGGATGAGTATCATGGCCAAGGCCACCACCATCAAGATCAAGCTCGAAAGCACTGCCGATACCGGCTTCTTCTACGTCACCAAGAAGAACAGCCGCACGATGACCGAGAAAATGACAAAGCGGAAATATGATCCGGTTGCCAAGAAGCATGTCGACTTCAAGGAAACGAAGATCAAGTAAGCAGCCGCTACTCTGGTTTTCTTAAGCCGTCCGGGCGACCGGACGGCTTTTTTATTACCCGAACGAGGCCAGTTGCGATCAGGCCAAAGGATTCCGGATTTTGCTGAATGTCAGGGGGCAAAGGTGAAAAAGGGGTCGGCTGGTTTAATGGCCATGGTACGAGGAGGCCATAAATGCCATCAACCAGCCGACACACCCCACGGACCCAGGAGATGCGGCGGACCTGAGCACTCCGTAGGGTTTTCCATTGGACGTGCGGACGCGTATTGCCAAGATGGCGTTGCTGCCGTCACGTGGCTCCAAATCTGGCGCAGATTTCAGGAATAATCAACCAATTGCTAACCAAGATCGGCTGTGGAATGCGAAATTGGTTAGCCGGTGCGGTTAATGTCCACCGCGACAAGGGCGTGGAGCCGGGCTGGTTGCACTCTCAGGCGGCTTCGACCATCACCTGGTTACGACCGCCGCGCTTGGCATTGTAGAGGGCGACATCGGCGCGCTTGAGCATCTTTTCCGGCGCATCGCCGGTCTTTTCGATGGTCGAAACGCCAAGGCTCACCGTCACGGGCAATTGATTGCGCCCTTCGGAAACGATGAAGGGGTGATTGGCAACTTCAGCGCGGATACGTTCTGCAACTACACGTGCCAGCGCGATGTCGGTGTCCGGCATCACGATGACGAATTCCTCACCGCCATAACGGCAGGCAAGATCGATGTTGCGGACATTCTTGCGGATGCGGGCGGAGAATTCGCGGATGACCTCATCGCCAACGTCATGGCCATAGTCATCATTGACCCGCTTGAAGTGGTCGATGTCGCAAATGATCAGCGAGAGCGGCTTGTCGCGGCCGAGCGCCTTGTCGAACAGGCCCGACAGATGGCTGTCGAGATAGCGTCTGTTGTGCAAGCCGGTCAGGCCATCGGTCACTGCCATCTCAATCGTGGCCTGCACCGAATCGCGCAGCTTCTCGTTGTAGCGCTTGCGCTTGACCTGGGTACGCACCCTGGCGAGCATCTCGTTGCGGTCGATCGGGCGGCGGATATAGTCGTTGACGCCGAGTTCGAGACCACGAATGACGGCCCCTTCCTGCTCGGAATCCGAAATGATGAGAATGGGCAGCATGCGCGTGCGTTCCAGCGATCGCAGCTGGGAACAAAGGCGCAAAGCATCGAAGTCCGAAAGGCCCATCGAGATGACAGCCGCGTCAAACTCCTCATCGGCAGCTCGGAACAGTGCCTCCTGGGGGTTTGTGACCACGACCACGGAATGTTCGCTCGAAAGGAATTTCACGATCCGCTCATAGGATGACACGCGGTCATCGACGATCAGGATCTTGCCCTTGCGGCTGAGTTCTGCCGTTTCCGACATGTTGAAGAGCTGCTCGACACCAATATCGCGACCGGTTGTGGCGCGCAGGCGCAGTTCGTCGGTCAGCATCTTGAGACGCACCAGGCTCTTGACGCGCGTGACCAGCGCCAGGTCATTGACCGGCTTGGTGAGGAAATCGTCGGCACCGGCCTCAAGACCCTTCACCCTGTCTTCGGGCTGGTCGAGTGCGGTGACCATGACGACGGGCAGATGGGTTGTCTTCGGGTTTTCCTTGAGGCGACGGCAAACTTCGAACCCGTCCATTTCCGGCATCATGACATCGAGCAGGACAAGATCGCACTGGCCATTTTCGCAAAGCGAAAGCGCATCGCGACCATTATAGGCCGTGAGCACCTGGAAATACTCAGCCATGAGCCGCGCTTCGAGCAGCTTCACATTGGCATGGATGTCGTCAACAACGAGGATGCGGGCAGTCAACTCGTTTACTCCGGACTACGCGTCTCCAAGGAATGACCGAATGGTCTCAATAAACTTGGCTACACTAATGGGTTTCGAAATATAGGCTTCACATCCCCCCTGCCGGATGCGTTCTTCATCGCCCTTCATGGCGAATGCGGTAACGGCTATTACCGGAATCGAATGCAGTTCATCGTCTTCCTTCAGCCATTTCGTGACTTCCAGGCCAGAAACTTCCGGCAACTGGATGTCCATGAGAATCAGATTTGGACGGTGCTGGCGCGCCAGATCGAGCGCTTCCATTCCGTCCCGCGTCTTGATGGTTTCGTAGCCATTGGCTTCCAGCAAGTCATTGAACAGCTTCATGTTGAGTTCATTGTCCTCAACAATCATGACCTTCTTCGCCATACGCAAATCCCCGCCGTGCACATTTTCGCGGTGCGTCCGGCTCTGTTTTCATTTGTCCCTCACCCGTTTCTAGTCCAATAGTGTTGACGAAACGCAAACATTGCGACTTTGCCAGGGACGCGCGACTGGCGCGCCGGAAACCGATGAACCGAGAAGCGGCGGAAATGCTGGCCATACGCGGCCTGCAGTATCTTGCAGGCGATGCGGAACAGCTTGACCGGTTCCTGGCGCTGAGCGGCGTGGCGCTGGATGACCTGCGCCTTTCGGCCACTTCCCCCGATTTCCTGTCCGGTGTGCTCGATTTCTTCCTCAGCGACGAGACAACGCTCCTCGCCTTTTCGGCCAATGCGGGCTGCGACCCTGGCGACGTGATGATCGCGCGAAACTGTCTTTCGAGGCAGGATCATGGCGAGTGACGCGCAAGCGCAGCGTTTGAACGGCCCTTTCTGTCGCGACTGCATGAGTGCTGTCCCTGTCGGGAGCAAGCGCTGCCGCAGTTGCGGCGGCCCCCGCATCGCGCGCCATGACGAACTGCACAGCCTGGGCATAGCCCATATCGACTGTGACGCCTTTTATGCGTCCGTGGAAAAACGGGACAATCCCGAGCTGGCCAACAAGCCGGTGATTGTGGGCGGCGGGCATCGCGGCGTGGTTTCGACGGCCTGCTACATCGCGCGCATTCGCGGCGTGCGTTCCGCCATGCCGATGTTCAAGGCGCTGGAGGCATGTCCTGACGCCGTCGTCATCAAGCCCAACATGGAGAAATACGCCTCTGTTGGCCGCGAAATACGCCGGATGATGCAGGAGATCACGCCCAGTGTTGAGCCGCTGTCCATCGACGAAGCGTTTCTCGATCTGCGTGGCACTGAAAGGCTGCACAAGGCATCGGCTGCGCTCGTCCTCGCTCGCCTCGCAAAGAGAATCGAGAACGAGTTGCAACTCACTGTTTCGGTTGGGCTTTCCTACTGCAAATTCCTGGCCAAGGTCGCCTCGGATTTCGAGAAGCCAAGAGGCTTTTCGGTGATTGGCAAAGCAGAGGCGCTCGAATTCCTGCGTGGCCAGCCGGTGTCGCTCATCTGGGGTGTGGGCAAGGTTACACAGAAGATGCTTGCCGATGACGGCATCACGGGCATAGCGGAAGTGCAGGACATGGAGGAACGCGAACTGGCGCGGCGCTATGGCTCGATGGGCTTGCGCCTGTCGCGCCTGTCCAGGGGGCTGGATGAACGAACGATAGAGGCGGACGGCGCGGCCAAGAGCATCAGTTCTGAAACAACCTTCAACGCCGACATCAGCGATCGGGCGAAACTTGCCCCCATTCTGCGAAACCTGAGCGAGAAGGTGTCCGCGCGGCTCAAGCACCAGCATCTCGCCGGCCAGACGATCGTGTTGAAAATGAAGACTTCCGACTTCAAGGCACGAACCCGCAACCGCGCCCTGCCCGAGCCAACCCAGCTGGCAGACCGTATCTATCGGGCTGGACTGGAAATGATGGAACGCGAGATTGATGGCACGCGTTTTCGCCTGATCGGCATCGGCGTTTCAACGCTTCGATCCGACGAGACGGCAGATCCTGACGATCTCGTCGATGAGCAGGCAATGCGGCGCGCGCAGGCGGAACGCGCGATGGACAAGGTGCGTGGGCGTTTCGGCAAGGGCGCTGTCGAGCTGGGCCTTACCTTTTCCACCACTCGCAGGAAAGACGAGAAGGAATGACGGAAAAGACCTGTTCGTGACTGCCTATTGCTTGCCGCCGGACTTGCACGGGGTTTGCTCGAAAAGCTCTAGCGAAGAGATTTCGCCTTCCAGCGCATAGTCGGGATAGCGCATGGTCAGATTGCGGGTCACACCATCGGGATAGAGCAGGAAGGATGCCTCATAGACCGGCAGCGATTCGGCGCTGTTGCCGGTGGCACGGTCGTAATAGGAAATCGTCACGGGCCATGCTTCGCGGCCTTCCAGCGCTCCAAGTGCGGAAACCGTCTCACCCTCGTAGGGCTTGTGCACAATGCGGGCATCGCCGATCACGGTCGAACTCGCCACAACTTCGTCAGCCTGGTCCGAGCCGTCGAAAATATCGCGCCGGAGAAACCGTTCCTTGGCCTGGCCTGCCTTGATGATGTCGATGAGGTGGGTGGACAGGAAGATCGCCGATGGCAGTTCCAGTTCACGTTCCTGGGGTTCGACGAGATCGACCTTGACGCCGTCCGAGGTGCGAATCGCTGTCCCGCGCACGACCGATTCCGGTCTCTCATCCACGAACGACTTGGTTACAAAGGTGAATTCCTTGCCGTCCGGGCTTTCGAAGGTCGAGGTCTGCTGGTCGGTCTTGTAGCTTTCGCCGCTGGCGGTGATCGATGTCACGAACCGATAGCGCACGGACATGCCGTCGCATTCGTTGCCGGTGACCTCATAGACGATCCGCCCCACGACTGCATCGATGCCGGAGCGTTCGGAAGCATCCATCAGCTTGAGATCGTAGACTGCGCGGTGAGGCGCCAGGATTTCAAATCCAAGCGAATAGGCGTTGGTCGGCGCAAGCAGGCAGGCCATTGAGGCGATGGCAAATTGCCTGAACTCGATTGTGTGCATGGGCTTCTTTCGAATGGGAGCGACATTTCGCTCGCGGAAGTGCTGATTATTATGACGATGTGGCAAAATGTGGATGCGCGCAAGGGCCTGCCTGTTTCCCTTGCAAGGCACGCATTTCCCTGATTGTCTCGCTGCAGGCGAATGGAGTGGCACGATGAATGGCGAAGCGGCTGGCGGAACACAATTCAAGGGACTAGCGGGCTGGATTGCATCCGTGCCAATTGCCCATCGCGGCCTGCATGACAAGGCAAACGGGATTTATGAAAACACGCTGTCTGCTGCACGGCGCGCTGCCGAGCGCGGCTTCGGCATCGAGGTGGACCTGCATCCGGCAGCGGACGGTACCGTCATGGTATTTCACGACGATACGCTTGAACGGCTGACGGCGGAAAAGGGCGACATGCGCGCACGCACTGCCAGCGAACTTGGCCGCATTTCCATTGGCGGCAGCGCGGACAGGGTGCCAACACTGCGCCAGTTGCTTGAACTGGTGGATGGGCGCGTGCCGCTGGTGCTTGAACTCAAGGGCCGCAAGGATGGTGATGCCGGTTTTGTCGAGGCGGTGGCGGCAGAGCTTGCCACCTATCGGGGCCAGGTTGGCGTCATGTCCTTTGATCACTGGCTTGTCGAAGATGCGCGCAGGCTAATGCCGGACTTGGCTGTCGGCCTGACGGCGGAGGGCGATGACAGCCTGTTCGCGGTGCATGAGGCGCTTGCCGGTCGCGCGGGAATAGATTTCGTATCCTACGGAATATCGGATCTGCCCTGCCGATTTGTCGAAGAATTCCGCAAGAGCGGGCGCCCGGTCATCACCTGGACGATCCGCAGCCCGGCAGACGCACGGAAAAGCGCCATGTTTGCGGACCAGATCACCTTCGAGGGCTTTGACCCGCGGGATGGCGGGTAAGGCTGCCCCTTTTGACCGGGAAATGCGTGTAATCCGTGAGCAGTGACAAGCAGGAACTGAAAATCAGGGTTGCCTCAAGCATCAACGAGGCGGACCCCGAGGTCTGGGATCGCCTTGCCGGGCAGGATCGTGCGACGGCGAAGGGCAATCCCTTTGTCTCCCATGCCTTTCTGTCATCGCTTGAAGATAGCGGGTCTGCGACCGCGCGCACGGGCTGGCTTGCCCAGCACCTGCTGCTGGAAGATGCAGGCGGCGCGCTGGTGGGCGCCCTGCCCGCCTACCTGAAGAACCATTCGCAGGGCGAATATGTTTTCGATCATGGCTGGGCGGATGCATTGGAGCGCGCCGGTGGGCGCTATTATCCCAAGCTCCAGTGCAGCGTGCCCTTCACGCCTGCGACCGGGCCGAGGCTGCTTACCCTGCCCGATGCCGATCAGGCGCGCTACCAGGCGGCCCTGCTTACAGGCGCAAAGATGCTGGCGGAGCGCCATGAGGCGTCGTCGGTTCACATCACCTTCATGGAACAGCGGGAATGGGAAACGGCGGCCGAGGCCGGGTTCCTGCAACGGACCGACCAACAGTTTCACTGGCAAAATCAGGGCTATGCCAGTTTCGAGGAATTCCTGCAGGGCCTGTCATCGCGCAAGCGCAAGAATATCCGCAAGGAGCGCGAGACAGCGCTGGGCGAAAGCGGCATTGAAGTGGACTGGATCACCGGTTCCGATCTCAACGAGGCAGTCTGGGACCGGTTCTTCGAATTCTACATGGACACGGGATCGCGCAAATGGGGTCGGCCCTACCTGACGCGGGAATTCTATTCGCTGATCGGTGAGCGCATGGCGCAGCGCATCGTGCTGATCATGGCGAGGCGCAATGGCGAACATGTTGCCGGTGCCATCAATTTCATATCCGGCGATACGCTCTATGGCCGCCACTGGGGCTGCAAGGAAGACCATCCGTTCCTGCATTTCGAGATCTGTTACTACCAGGCGATCGAATATGCGATCAGCCATGGCCTTTCTCGGGTCGAAGCCGGTGCACAGGGCGCGCACAAGCTGGCGCGCGGCTATGTGCCAGTTCTGACCCGCTCCGCGCACTGGATTGCCCATCCGGGCCTACGCCGGGCGGTGGAAGCCTATCTCAACGAGGAACGCGACCATGTGGCGATGGAACAGGCTGCACTCAAGGCCCATGCTCCCTTCCGGAAGAACGAATGATGGCGGTCTTGCCGGTTTGCCAAAGTGATTCTACTCTTGTGTGCAATTCATTGAAAACATTGGGAAAGGCGATCAATGAGCGGCTATGATCCAAACAACATCTTCGCCAGGATATTGCGGGGCGAGATGCCGTGCCACAAGGTCTATGAAGATGAACTGACCTTAGTGCTGATGGATATCTTCCCGCGCTGCGACGGGCATTGCCTGGTGCTTCCAAAGTCGCCTGCCCGCAACATTCTCGATGTCGACACAGCATCGCTGGAAGCGGTGGCACGCACGACCCAGAAAATTGCGCGCGCGGCAATGAAGGCATTCAGCGCGGACGGTGTTTCAGTGACCCAGGCCAATGAGGCGGCGGGAAACCAGGAAGTGTTTCATCTGCATGTGCATGTCCTGCCGAGGCATGCCGGGGTGTCGCTGGCGCGGCCTGCTTCAAGCATGGCTGCACCGGAAAAGCTTGCTGGGAATGCTGCGAAAATTCGCGCCGCGCTGGAAGCCTGAGGCGGGCGCGGACATGACAAAGCCGCAGCCGATCAGGCTGCGGCCCTGAATTTCATGCTCACAGCTTGACGTTTTCGAGGTCCGCTTCGAGTTCTTCCATGGCCTGACGAATGGCTTCATCCTCGTCGGCTTCCTGCTGGGAGACTTCGTCGGATGCTTCAGAAGCCTGGGCTTCTTCGCCAGCACCCGATTCTTCCCTCGCCTCGCTGACGATCTGGGAAAGTGCAGCCTCAACGTCCTCAACGGGCTCTTCTTCGGCTGCCTCTTCTTCAGGCTCGTCCTCGACTAGCTCGATTTCGCCAATGTCCTCGATTTCGTCAATCTCGTCGATTTCGCCAATGTCGTCGATTGCCTCGACTTCCAGTGGTTGCCCATCCTCCGCATCACCTGCGGGGGCCTCCTCATCACCATCCGTGGACACAATCCCGAACGATTCTTCCAGTTCCGCGATGACAATGCTGAGCTTCGTCATGAGCTGGTAGTCGGGGAGCGCCTGAATGCGTTCGCGGGCCGCATCGCGCATGGCCTTGAGCTGCTCAATCTGTTCCATCAAAATCTCCTGCGCCACATCTCAATTCCGGACAGATGATGAAGTCCGGGGGCATTAAGCAGATGCTTGCCCCCGAGTCCAGCCGCCCCAATGCAGCAACCGGCAGTGCCCGGATTCGCCCGACAATTCCGAAGCGGTTCAACATTATTGGAATGACACACGAAAATCGACCCGATTTTGCCTGTGTCAACAGGCAAAGACGGGTCGACAATTCGCTTTCTGCCAACTGATTGCGGTGGATCAGGTCTTCAGCGGGACCTTTGGCACGAGGCCGGTACCCGAACCGCGCCCACTGCCGGGCTTTGGTCCCTTGCCGGGTTTGGCGGTCTTGGCCTGCGCCTTCCTGGCGCCGGGCGAACCCTTCGCCGAAGACGGCGGACGTGCCTTGACCGGCTTGTCCTCGATCGCTTCGAGCATCAGCTTCTCGCGGCCTTCCTTGTCCTTGCCAAGGGTGACCTTGACCGTGCCACCGGTCTTGAGCTTGCCGAACAGGACCTCATCGGCCAGCGGCTTCTTGATGTATTCCTGAATGACACGGGCAAGCGGGCGCGCGCCCATGCGCTCGTCAAAGCCCTTGGTCGCAAGCCAGGATACCGCTTCGTTCGAAAGCTCGAATGTCACGCCACGCTCGGAAAGCTGGGCTTCGAGCTGCATGATGAACTTCTCGACGACCTTGTGAATGACTGGTGTCGGCAAGGAACCAAACGGAATGATCGCATCGAGACGGTTGCGGAATTCGGGTGCGAAGAGGCGGTTGATCGCCTCCTCGTCATCGCCAGTGCGCTTGGTCGAACCAAATCCGATTGCCGCCTTCTGCATGTCGGACGCGCCGGCATTGGTGGTCATGATGATGATCGTGTTGCGGAAATCGACCTGCTTGCCGTTGTGATCGGTCAACTTGCCATGGTCCATCACCTGCAGGAGGATGTTGAACAGGTCCGGATGGGCCTTTTCGATCTCGTCCAGCAGCAGCACACTGTGGGGATGCTGATCAACGCCATCGGTCAGCAGGCCGCCCTGGTCGAAGCCGACATAGCCCGGAGGCGCGCCAATGAGCCGCGAAACGGTGTGACGCTCCATGTATTCCGACATGTCGAAGCGGATCAGCTTCACCCCGAGGGTGCTGGCAAGCTGGCGCGCGACTTCGGTCTTGCCGACGCCGGTTGGACCTGAGAACAGGTAGGCGCCAATCGGCTTGTCCGGTTCACGCAAGCCAGCACGGGCAAGCTTGATGGAGGCTGCAAGCGCCTCGATTGCCTGATCCTGGCCGTATACCACCCGCTTCAGCTGCTCTTCGAGATTGGCGAGCACCATGGCGTCGTCTTTCGACACGCTCTTGGGTGGGATGCGGGCCATCGTTGCAACGGTTTCCTCGATCTCGCGAATACCGATCTGCTTCTTGCGCTTGTTTTCAGGCAGGAGCTTCTGCGATGCACCGGTCTCGTCAACCACGTCGATTGCCTTGTCCGGGAGCTTGCGGTCATTGATGTAGCGCGAGGAAAGTTCGACCGCCGCCTTGATTGCTTCGGCAGTGTACTTGACTTTGTGGAACTCCTCGAAATAGGGCTTGAGGCCCTTCATGATCTCGATGGAATCCTGAATGGTCGGTTCGTTGACGTCGATCTTCTGGAACCGGCGCACGAGTGCGCGGTCCTTCTCGAAGAACTGGCGATATTCCTTGTAGGTCGTGGACCCGATGCAGCGGATCGTGCCAGCCGACAGAGCCGGTTTGAGCAGGTTCGAAGCATCCATTGCCCCGCCAGACGTCGCACCCGCACCGATCACGGTGTGGATTTCATCAATGAACATGATGGCGCCGGGCAGTTCCTCGATTTCCTTGATGACCTGCTTGAGGCGTTCCTCGAAGTCGCCACGATAGCGCGTGCCGGCAAGCAATGTACCCATGTCCAGCGCGAAGATGGTGCAATCCTTGAGCACTTCCGGCACATCGCCCTCGACGATGCGCTTGGCAAGGCCCTCAGCAATCGCCGTCTTGCCGACGCCGGGATCGCCAACGAAGAGCGGATTGTTCTTGGAACGGCGGCAAAGGATCTGGATCGTGCGATTCACTTCCGAATGGCGACCGATCAGCGGGTCGATACGGCCAGACTTCGCCTTCTTGTTGAGATTGACGCAATAGGCATCGAGTGCATCGCCCTTGGGCTTGGATTCTTCCTCGCCATTGCCAGAATGCTCGTCATCGGCCCCGCGAACAGGACGGCTTTCCGAACTGCCCGGACGCTTGGCGATGCCATGTGAAATGTAGTTCACCGCGTCGTAGCGGGTCATCTCCTGCTCCTGCAGGAAATAGGCGGCGTGCGATTCGCGCTCGGCAAAGATGGCGACAAGCACGTTAGCGCCCGTCACTTCCTCGCGTCCGGAAGACTGCACATGGATGACGGCGCGCTGGATGACGCGCTGGAAACCAGCTGTCGGTTTGGCGTCCTCGTCATAATCCGTCACCAGGTTCGACAGTTCCGTGTCGACATATTCGGTGAGGTTGCGGCGAAGCTGCTCAATGTCGACATTGCAGGCGCGCATTACCGCGGCCGCGTCAGTGTCGTCGACGAGGGCAAGAAGCAGATGTTCGAGTGTCGCGAATTCCTGGCTACGCTCGTTGGCGTAGGTCAGTGCCTTGTGCAGGGCTTTTTCGAGACTGTCGGTGAATGATGGCAAGGAATTGCTCCGTCTACTTCTTTTCCATTACGCATTGCAGCGGATGCTGATGCTTTCGTGCGAAGTCCATGACCAAGGTCACCTTGGTCTCGGCAACCTCATAGGTGTACACGCCGCACTCGCCTACACCGTGATGATGGACATGAAGCATGATCTGGGTCGCCTGTTCGCGTGTTTTCGAAAAGAAGCGTTCCAGCACATGAACCACAAACTCCATCGGCGTGAAATCGTCGTTGAGAAGCAGTACCCGATAGAGGCTCGGCTTCTTGGTCTTGGGCTTGGTGCGGGTTGCCACACCCACGCCAGGCCCCGATTTGTTTTTGCCGTCCCCTTCATCCTGCATCCTGGCAGGTCCAAAAGAAAAGGAAATTTGTGGCAAGGCTTTGCCCAATTCGCGATTTTTGTCCCTGCTGACAGGCCGGGCAGCGCTTTTGCCGTCCAATTCGCCAGCCGGATGACGATGTCCGATCCGATTCATTTACAATCCGTCGCAGCCGCGGCCGCTCATCCTTCATTCTCGAAAGGCCGTTCACGAAGCGCCGTCCATTTCAGGACCAAGGCACAAGGTAAGCCGCCCGTCGGCAAATCACATGCGGTCAGTATGCAACCCCCGCCCGGCAGATCAAAGGCAAATCTGCTTGAGGCAATCGAGGCGCAGCCATCCCGTCTTCCCTGTGCAAATAAGCAGTCGCACGATGATTTTCACCCCCGCCTGCCCAATCCTTTCTCGCCAGGGCCCAAACGCAGAAAGACCCGGCCGTTTCCAGCCGGGTCTTTCGTAGTCGAAGTTGCCTTGCGGCAGAAAATTACTTCGCAGCCTTTGGCATGATGCCTTCGAATGGCTTGTAGGCTTCCTTGGCGACGCCGACATACAGCTCGCCCATGCGGGTTGCCTGTGCAACGAAGGTTTCGTAGGCCGACTTGGCGAATTCGCTCTGGATTTCAAATGCCTTTTCCGGCGACTTGACTGCCATCAGCTTCTCGGCAACCGCTGAGGAATTGTCGAAGGAGCTCTTGGCGTAATCGGCTGCTTCCTTGGCGATTTCCTGGAAGCCCTTGGAAACGGCGTTCAGGCTCTTCATGGCGAGGTCCATGTTTTCCTGGCCCTGCTTCTGCATTGATTCAAAGTTGTTCATCATTTTCGTGGCCTTTCGGGTCTTCACTTGGGGGGCAATTGCACTAACCGGGCTTGCTGACAGTGCTGCCGCGCCGGTGTTGTTTCTGATGACGCGAAGATATGTGCACTGCACAATAATGTCAAGCGATTTTTGTGCAGTGCAATATTTTTGTCTGTGAGATTCCGGGCTCTTTTATGAATCCGGTAAACCGCTTGGTAACCATGCGCGGCTAATGTGGAGGGAACAGCGCGGGATGTATCGCGCTCACTGGTGTAGCGGCAGTACGCCGATATCTGGGGATTTGTTTTGCGTACCACAGCCTTTTTCAAGTCGGGCACCTTGCGTGCCTTCATGGCAGCCGTCGCCTTCTCACTGCTGCTCGTAGCCACAAGCCAGGCGAATGCGGCAACCTATTCGGGCTTTGTGCTGGATGCCAAGACCGGCAAGGTGCTCTACAGCCATCGTGGCGATTCGAAAGCCTATCCCGCTTCGCTCACGAAGATGATGACGCTCTACATGCTGTTCGAGGCAATGGATGGCGGCAAGATCAGCAAGCGCACGCGCATCAGCGTATCAGCCAGGGCGGCTTCGATGCAGCCCTCCAAGCTTGGCATCAAGCCGGGTGGAACGGTTACTGCCGAACAGGCCATCCTGGCTCTCGTGACCAAGTCGGCCAATGATGTAGCGGCAGCGGTTGCAGAGCATATTGGCGGCAGCGAAAGCGAGTTTGCGGCCATGATGACCCGCAAGGCCCGTCAGTTGGGCATGCGCAACACCACCTTCAAGAACGCCTCCGGCCTGCCCAACTCGGCGCAGTCAACAACAGCGCGGGACATGGCAACGCTCGGCGTGGCGCTTCGCGAGCACTTCCCGCAATATTATGACTATTTCTCAACCCGCTCCTTTACCTATGGCAAGAAGCGGATGGGCAACCACAACCGCCTGCTTGGCCACGTCAAGGGCATGGATGGCATCAAGACGGGCTATACCCGCGCTTCGGGGTTCAACCTCGTATCCTCCGTCGAACGCGATGGGCGCTCGATTGTTGCAGTGGTGATGGGTGGAAGCTCGGGCAAGGCACGAAACCAGCAGATGGTGAAACTCATCAACAGCTATCTGCCGCGCGCTTCCAGGGGCCGTGACAAGATGCTCGTGGCGCGCACCCAGTCGCAATCCATGACTGTTGCAGCAGCGCAGACGAGCAACGCGGTTACCCTGCCCAAGAAAGGGCCGCTGCCGGTGTACCGCGAGACAAATGACGATCCGGTCAGCCAGCGCGTGGCAGAGGCGCATACCGGTGGTGAACCCGGCGTCATCAAGTCGGCCGTGTTCAATGTCGATCTGATCCAGAAGAAATTGCGCCAGTTGAGCGGCAAGAAGCTTCCCGTGCCAACGCCCTCCCCGTCTGCAACGGACCCAGTCGTGACCGCATCCATAACGCCGGTCGAGCCGGTTGGTGCAGGCGCACAGGCCCGCGAAGACGTGCAGCAGGCTGCTGCAGGCTGGCAAATCCAGATCGGTGCCACGGATTCGCAACAATCGGCCCTCAATCTGCTTGAGAAGGCCCGTGCCAAGGCACCCTCAGTGTTGGGGACGATGTCGAATTACACGGAAACCGTCGAGAAAAATGGCGATCTTCTGTATCGCGCACGTTTCGCCGGTTTCTCGTCGAAGGATGCAGCATGGAACGCATGCGGCATGTTGAAGAAGAAGAAGTTCGCCTGCCTGGCCGTCTATAACTGACAGTCCGGCAAATCAGTCAGCATTCCCGTCTCTGGTCTTGTGTGGGGGAGCGCATGTCAATCGAGAAGAACATCCTTGGCTTCATTGATTTTCGAAGCGAGAAAAGTGGAGCCGCCACCGTCGGGGTGAACTCGCTTCATAAGCCTGTGGTGGGCCTTTCGGATCTCCTGCGGGTCCGCACCAGGCGAAAGACCCAGAATCTGATAGGCCTCCTGCTTGGTCATGGCGCCAGAGCCCGACGGGCTGCCCTGCCACGCGCCATTGTCCGCGTCAGCGTGTTCTCGCCAGCCGGGAATCCTGCGGTCAAGATACGCCTCCAGTAGACGCCCGCTCTCGCGGTCGGCGGACATTTCGGCAAACAGGTGCAGCAGCAGTTCCTCATCGAGAACTGAAAGCCGCTTGCCTTCATGTTCACCCGTGAGCACCGTGCCGTCGAGATCGCCCGTTTCGTGATCGAGGTTCATTTCCAGCATTGCAGTTCGAACGGTCGACTGGCCGGCAGGTGACGCGGTCTGCACCGGCTGCGACTGGCGGAGGCGCGACCACAGCGCCAGGCCAATGCCGGCTATCGGAATTCCAATGCCTCCCCTGCCGATGGCGGTAAGCAGCCCGCCCGCAGCCAGCAGCAGCACGGGACCGGCCAGTCGCAATGTCTGGGCGAGCTGTTTTGGCGAAGCACTCATCAGGAGCGCGGTGAGAAGTACAAGCAGCAGAAAGACCAGAATGTAGGGCATGCCTAGCTGCCTCCTCGGCGATTCATCTGTTCCAGCAACAGGCGCGATGCCCTGGATTTGTCCTGAACAAGCGCGTCGCGTCCGCCGCTCGCATAGACTGCTATGACCGACAACAGTTCTGCAAGGTCTCCTGCCGAACTGTCACCCAGGCGAAACCATGCGCCGCGGCTCAACCGTGCCATTTCGCGAAATGCCTTTTCCGCAACGCTGTCATGACCATCCTGGAACAGGAAAATGCGTGTACCACTGACGGCAAGTTCACCAGCCAGGTGGCACAGACGATCAACATCTTCCTCGACAGCATCCCCGATGAAGACAAGTGCCGCGACCTTTGCCCTGGCGTTTTCCTTGATGCCATGCGAGAGCACCTTGGCGATCTGGGTCATGCCGCCCCGGCATTCTATCCCGGTCATCAGGGCGCCCAGCGAACCGCCATCCAGCACCCAGCGCGACGCACGGCATTCGCCGAAGCCCCGAAAATAGACCAGTTGCACGGCGAGCGTGCCGATCCGGGCAACAGCATCGAACATGGCGGCCTGATGCTGCATGGCGCGATCCCATGCCGGCTGCCGGCTCATCGTGGCATCAAGAGCGAAAATCAGCCGTCCACCGGAACGGGGATCGAGTTTCCTTGCGGATTCGAGAAAAACGGCCAGTTCTGCCGGACTTGATGTACCGACAAGTGACGAATTGCCTGATTTTTTTGTGCCTGGAACCGGCACCTTGCTCTTGGCCATACATGATATTTGGCGTTTGGCAGGCGGTTCGCAAGTGCAGGATCTGCGAATATCGCCCTGAAGGCGGGTCAATCGGCGAAGATGCCGATATCTTCAAGCGGCCGCGAAGCGTTTTCGAGCCAGACCCGGCGCGCCTGCGCCCTGCGCCGACCGGTCTCGTCAATCGGCAATTTGAGGATGTTGAGCAGGGCACGCACTTCCTGGCGCGCGGACAGGTGCGACAGGCTCGGCCCCTCTCCCAGCGTCGTGTTGCTCATCTCGTCCAGCGCGGTCAGGCCGAGCGGGAAAAGTTCGCGGAAGATCACGCGTTCCGAAATACCATCGGCCAGCCTGCAGCCAAGGCGCATCGACAGGTCCTTGAGGCTATCGTTGAGCTTCTGATTGTTACGCGAGGTGACGTGCGACAGCCGGTTGCGGACGACCACCCAGTCCATCAGGCCATTGTCGACACTGCGGCGATGGCGGCGAGCCTCACGCACCATGTTTGCATAGTGGGAAATGTCGATCACTTCGCCCGTTGCCGGGTCGATATGGGCCAGAACATCGAAATCCACGTAGGAATCGTTGATCGGGGTGACCAGCGTGTCTGCCATCGAATGGGCAAGCCGCATGGTGTAGCCATCATGGCCGGGCGTGTCGATCAGGATGAAATCGTGCGTGCGCTCGACCTGCTGGAGGATGTCATGGAAATTGGCAAGTTCAGCATTCTCGTTCTCGACGACAGAGTCGCTGCGCTGTCCCTTCAGCACGAAGTGGTCGGGCATCGGCAATTGAAGCCCGCGGCGACGTCGTGATGCCTGTCTGTTCTCGATGTAACGCGTCAGGCTTTGCTGGCGGCTGTCGAGATCGATGCTGGCGACCTTGTGGCCTGCATTGAGCAGAGCTACCAGCAAGTGCATGGCAGTCGTCGTCTTGCCGGAACCGCCTTTTTCGTTCCCACAGACTATGACGTAGGCCTGGCGCGGCCCAGCATCTCTCAAACCAAGCATGTTCATTGGCGATCGACCCACAACTCAACGCCCGCCCCTGAGATACAGTGTTGACCAAATCGCCTCCAACATCAACATGCCAGAGAGGCCTTAATCGAATTTGTTTAAGACTGGTTAAGAATAATTGCCGGGCGGCAGGTCAAATGTACGTTTGCGAACAATGACTTGCGGTTTTCGTCTCAATCGGGGTTACAGAAGTCCCAATTGTGCGAGCTCTGAACGCAGTTGCGGCGGCAGTGCCGCGACCCCTTCGCCACCCCCCAGATCAAGGGGGGCGTCAGCGGACTTCAGATAGCGCCAGCCCTGGAACGCGCGCCTTGGCTGCCATGCCGTCAGCACCAGTTTCGGTTCCATCACAAGATCGCACCGCGCAATGCCGTCCCCATCCACGAAGGGGCGAATATCGAGTAGGCGCTGGCGAGCCTGTACATTGCCCTTGATGACCCAGTAGAGCGAACCGCCATCCAGCAGTTCTTCAGCCCGTTTGGGTATCATGCGCGTGGTGTGGATCGATTCAGCGGGCTTGCCGTCGCTGCGCCGTTGTGCCTGTCTTTGCTCGATCCATTGGGCCTGTTCCTCGACCGTGGCGGCACCGACGCAAAGCTTGAGGAGATGGAGTGGCATGGGCAAAGCTTAGCGGGCACACAGGCCGGGTTCAAACCGCTTCGAACCCCGGCGGCTCTTTTCCACAGCCAGCGGTCATTTTTCCCTGACGGTGATGGCAATGCCGGACTGCTTGAGGGCGCCAAAGCCGCCATCGACATGGGCAATATTCGTAAATCCCATATCTTCGAGCGTCTTTGCAGCCAGGGCTGAGCGCCAGCCAGCCGCACAGAAGAGAACAAAGGTGCGCGATTCGTCGGCGAATACATCCTTGTGATAGGGGCTTTGCGGGTCGAACCAGAATTCCAGCATGCCGCGCGGGGCGTGAAAGGCCCCATCCACCCTGCCCTCGCGATCGAGTTCGCGAATATCGCGAATGTCGACGAGCATTGCCTGCCCGCCTGTCGCCAGTGCGCCTGCTTCTGCCGCGCTCAGGGTTGTCACCTGCTTGTTTGCGCGTTCCACCAGTTCCTTGACCGGGACTATCGGCATTTTATCCTCCCTGAAGACGCGCGATCCTGTACCGGGCAAAAGGCTTTTGCAACCGCCTCATGCGGCCCATAAAGCAAAAGGGCCAGTCGGTGACCGGCCCTTTTGCAAAATGTCCCGTTTGATCGGGATAAATCCAGTGCAGATTTCAGATGTTATTGCGCCTGAGCGACTTCGGCCACCTGAGCGCCATTGAATACGTCGGCCACGACCACTACCGCGAGAAACACGGCTATCGCAATGACTGCAACACTCCAAACAGAGCCTTTTGCCCTGTTTTCCATGATCAGATCGTCCATGAAGTTTCGCACCCTGTTGTTCGCCGGATTCTCTCCGGTCTCGTCCTCTCGGACACGGCGCATACATATTTGCTGGCAGGATAATTCGCAAGCGCAAAAGCGGCCGATTCACGGCGCAAATGAGCCTTCAAGATCAAGTTTTTCTATATTTATCATTATATTTCAATGTGTTAACTATGGTAAACAAATCCTTATGATCTTGTCACATGGCTGTCATGCAAAAATCCTGTTGCACTGCACAATTGGCATTTGTGCCAGTCTGAAAGCCTGTCGCAAGTCCGTGATCCCAAACGGGAATCCGCTTCTTCCGGCCGAAAATCGCGCGCCAGCGACTTGCGGTCGAGCGGATTGGCGATTTGCCTTGGCCCCCGCCAATGCTATCTGCTTTGAGGTGACAAATCGGGATTCGGCGAAGGTGGCAGGCGGGGGAATTCGAGTATCACTGATCGACGTTGCGCGCGGCCTTGCGCTCATCGCCATGGCCGTGTTCCATTTCTGCTGGGATATGGAAATGTTCGGCCTTGTCGAACCAGGGTTCATGGCGCAGCCCATAATGATCTGGTCTGGCCGTGCCATCGCCTCCTCTTTCCTGTTCCTGGCAGGCGTCAGCCTGTTCCTCGCACATGGCGGCAAGA
This sequence comes from Rhizobiaceae bacterium, assembly GCA_049289295.1. Taxonomy (GTDB): domain Bacteria; phylum Pseudomonadota; class Alphaproteobacteria; order Rhizobiales; family Rhizobiaceae; genus BOKV01. The sequence continues at coordinate 35,349 of JBATLL010000016.1, read as the reverse complement.
TCAACCTGCCCGCCTTCATGCGACGCTGGGCGATGGTTGCAGGCGCGGCTGCGCTGATCACGCTGGCCACCTGGTTTGCCACTCCCGATGCCTTCATCTTTTTCGGCATCCTGCACCATATAGCGCTGGCAAGCATATTGGGGCTGGCGTTCCTGCGGTTCCCGGTGCTGGTAACAGCTGCGGCTGGCCTGTTCATCGTGACGATGCGGTCAACGCTTCAGACGCCCGCGCTTGACGCTCCCTGGTTCTGGTGGAGCGGACTGTCGCAGTTCATACCGCGATCCAACGACTATGTACCGTTGTTTCCCTTTTTCGGAATGGTGCTTCTCGGCGTTGCGGCATCAAAGGCAGCATCGGGCGCCGGTATGATGGAGCGACTGGGGCGCTGGCGGCCGACAGGCCCGCTGTCGCGGCTCCTGATCTTCTTCGGACGCCACAGCCTGGCCTTCTATCTGCTGCACCAGCCGATCATGATCGGCCTCCTTTATGCCGTGCTGTGGCTCAGCGGTTATATTTGATGAACGGCGTTAGTCTGCCGATACGATCGTACAGCTTGCGGGCCGTGTGGTTGAATTCCTGGGTCATCCAGTAGACTTCGCTGTTGCCGTCTTCATCCGCGCGGGCATAGACCCCTTCGATCAGCGCCCGCGCCACGCCCTTTCCCCGCGCCTGATGTGTCGTGAATAGGTCGTTTAGATAGCATTTACGCGCCTGCGACCAGGTCGACATGTGATAAAGGAACTGGGTGATGCCAAGGAGCCTGCCGGTTTCGTCCTGGGCGACGAGGCAGAACGGACCGTCGGGCGATGGCTTCATGAGCCGTTGCCACAGGGAATCCTCGTCCGCTGAAAGGTCAGCCTCGTAGAAGGCCTGATAGCCACGCCACAGCTCCAGCCATTGCTGCCTGTCCGCCGATTCCAGCGGGCGTATCGTAATGGACATGATGTTTGCCTCCAGTGTAGCATCGCCTGACAACCCTGCGCGCAGCCTATCGTCGGCCAGGGTGGCGTCAAGGCGGGATATGAAGCAATGAAAGCAACCGACGAAAAGCCCAACACCATTCCGTGGCCGCCGATCATTCTTGCCTCGACCATTGCTGGCGGCATCGCGCTTGGCTGGTTTGTGCCCTTGCCATGGGCGGTTCAGCCGGCGGCCGATATCCTGCAGGGCGTCGGCATCGTTGCGATGGTGATTGCCGTGATCCTCTATTCGAGCGCATTCACCGTCATGCAGCGCGCCAGGACGAACATCCTGCCGCACCGTGCCGCTGACCAGCTGGTCACCAGCGGCCCCTTCGCTTTCACACGCAATCCGATCTATCTCGCCAACGTGTTCCTGATTGCCGGGCTCGGGCTTGCCTTTGCCAATTTCTGGCTGGTCATCGCATCGGTGGTCTGCGGGCTGCTTGAACACCGCTTCGGCATACTGCGCGAGGAAGCGCACCTCGAGCACAAGTTCGGCAAGAGCTGGCGGGACTATCGCAAAAGGGTCAGGCGCTGGATCTGATCGGCCGGACCGGAAAGGTTCAGCGGCTCACGCCCAGTTCAGCAAGGCGCGTCAGACAGACTTCATCGACCTGATCGAGTTCGCGCAGCGTGTCCTCGATGTCGCGACGCTTCTGCTCCAGTTCGCCGCGCTTTTCTTCCACCCGCTTCATGAGCAGGCGCAATTGCCCCTCTTCGCCAGGAGGCGAGCGGTACATGCCCAGGATTTCACGAATTTCGGCGATGGAAAAACCGAGGCGCTTGCCACGCAGGATAGCCATCAGAATTCGCCGGTCGGATGGGCGAAACAGGCGGGTGCGCCCTCGCCGCACAGGCTTGATAAGGCCCTCATCCTCATAGAACCGGATTGTACGGGTCGACACACCGAATTCCTTGGTCAGTTCGGTGATCGTGAAATAGTCGGTTATCTCGGACTTTGGTGCCATAACTGATTTCCGTTCCAGTCAGCGCGGGATCGCCCCTGTGATGCCAGCCTGGGCAAGCCAAGACGCGCTGGTCCCGCTGTCTGAACGGTTCTTACGTAAAAGTCAATCAGCCAGGGCTTGTTGAACAGCTGCCAAGTGTTATCGCCGGTGGCTACTGCAAATCCGGACGCGTTTGCGCGACCATTTGCCCGGCGGTGTTTTCCCTGACCACCAAAAGGTCTAGGGTCGTCCTGCTGCGGCGTGAATCGGTACGACGCGCCCTTCTCATGCGGAGTAGCTGGATGTCCTTCATCAATGCCATCGTTTCGGGTTTCGCCAGAGCCTTCAATTTCAGTGGGCGAGCAAACCGTCGCGATTTCTGGTTTTTCCTCGGATTTGCCGTCATAGCCTGGCTCGCCTTGCTACAGTTCGATCTGCAATACATGGCGGATTATCTAGGCTTCCTGCCCGGCGAGGATGGTGTGCCGCGCTATTTCTCCACCGGCTGGCTCGTTATCTGTGCCCTGCCGCTGGTTTCACTCGTGGTGCGCCGGGTGCATGATCATGACAAGCCGGGCTGGATGGCACTGACGGTTCTGCCGCTGGTGTGGTGGCTTGTCGGCAAGGGAACAAAGGGACCTAATCGGTACGGATGACGGTTTTTTGCGCCGTTGGCCATAAAATCACCGCTTTAGAGTCTGTTAAGGCTGTTGTACTCATAATACGCCGCGGGGAATTGGCTGGCTGGTGAAATGGAAGCGGCTAATGCAGTTAGGTAAGATGTTGATAGGTGGCCTTGCCTTGCTTGGTGTGTCGATGACGCATGCCAGCGCACAGCAAATCGAGTCACGCACATGGTTGATCAACGGGTTTGCGAGTGCTGTGCCCTTCATCGGCTATGGCTTCACCAACCTGCAGAAGAAGATTCCCAATTCCGAACTCTATTCCTATATCGGCCCGGTAGAGGGTGCTGGCTTCATCCAGCCGAAGGTGCTGGGTGAAATCCGCCAAGCCTACAAACAGAATCCCGATGTCGAGATCAACCTGATCGGCATTTCATTCGGCGCCAATCTGCTTTCGCGCATGGTGGCTGAACTGGAGAAGGACGGTATTCCCATCAGCTATCTGGGCATTCTCGATGGATTGCCGCTTGCTCCGATCACCAAGAATGTACGGCGCGTCGACAATTTCATCTGCAATCTGCCCGGCTGCCTGCGCGACAAGATCCGGTTGACCAAGGGCAACGACATCACCATTCACAATCATTTCGCCTATACCACTTCGCACATAGCGCTTGGCGACAATGATGATGTGCATCAGCGCATCCTGCACCAGATCAGCACCTACCCGATCAATATCGGGCCAGTGAACGTGGACTATACCTATACGGCGTCCACCAACCGGCTGATCGCGCAGTAAATATCAGAATGCAAACCACCAGGCTGCCAGACCGAGGAAGGCGAAAAAGCCGACCACGTCGGTGACCGTCGTCACGAAAACGCTTGAGGCGACGGCGGGGTCGATGTCAAAGCGTTCAAGCAGGATCGGGATGAGAATCCCGGCAAGGGCTGCGGAAATCATGTTGAAGACCATGGCGACGGCAATGATTCCGCCGATCTGCGGGCTGCTGAACCAGAGCGCGGAGACGGAGCCGATGATGATGGCGAACACGACGCCATTGAACAGTCCGACGAGGATTTCCCTGACGATGATGCGCCGCGCATTGTAGCTGTCGATGTCACGGGTGGCGAGCGCGCGCACCGCAACCGTCATGGTCTGCGTACCGGCATTGCCGCCCATTGATGCCACGATCGGCATCAGCACCGCCAGCGCCACCATCTTCTCGATTGCCACATCGAACAACCCGATCACCGATGAGGCGAGAATGGCAGTGAGAAGATTGATGAAAAGCCACAGGAAGCGGGACTTGGAAATCTCCCAGACGGAGTCGGAAAGTTCTTCGTCGCCAACACCAGCGAGCCGCTTGATGTCTTCGTCCGCTTCCTGGTGGATCACGTCAACGACATCGTCGATGGTGAGGACGCCGACAAGGCGCTTGGCATCGTCAACCACGGCGGCGGACAGAAGGTCATAGCGCTCGAACAGGCGTGCGGCTTCTTCCTGGTCCATGTCGGCTGGGATCGAATGGCGCGTTTCACCCATGATTTCCTCGACACGGGTCTTGCGCCCGGTGCGCAGGATCTTGTCGAGAGCCACGGAGCCCTGCAGTTCGAAATGGGGGCTGACGACAAATATCTCGTGAAAGCGGTCCGGAAGATCCTGGTCATCGCGCATGTAGTCGATCGTCTGCCCCACCGACCAGAAGGGCGGCACCGCAATAAACTCGGTCTGCATGCGCCGCCCGGCACTTTCCTCGGGATAGTCGAGTGAGCGGCGAAGGCGCAGGCGTTCTTCAAAGGGAAGTGCCGCGAGGATTTCCTCCTGGTCCTCCTCCTCCATGTCCTCGAGAATGTAGACAGCATCGTCGGAGTCGAGATCCTGGACCGCTTCCGCGATCCTGGTATTCGGCAGGGCATTGATGATTTCGAGGCGGACGGCCTCATCGACCTCGGTCAGTGCCGTGAGGTCGAACTCGTCACCGGCAAGGCGGACAAGCCCCATGCGGTCGTCCGAATCCAGCGCTTCCAGGAGATCGCCAAGTTCGGCCTCGTGCAGCGAACCGATCGCCTCGCGCAGGCCATCGACATCGCTTGCCTCGATCAGCGCGGTAATACGCTCCTGGAAATCGGAACGCACATAGCCTTCCTCGTCATAGATACCGGCATCTGACTCCGGCGTCTCGACGGGGCGCTCTTCTTCCAGCTGATCTTGCCCGGGTCCGTTCGCCATTTTCCCGCTGCCCTCACGTCGACACAGGACATGTCTAGCAAGGGCGCTCGCTGACCTCAAAGGGAATCGCCCCCGGGGTGCGGGAAATAATCAAAACATTCAGCCCGCGCGTTACCCTTTCGGCCTGGCTCGACGCTGGCCCTTCCGGGCCCGCCGAGGTCACAATGCCGGGATGATCGCGCTCAGGCGAAATCGACCTGCGAATTCATTGGCAAACTGCGTACGCGCTTGCCGGTTGCCTGGTAGACCGCATTTGCCAGGGCAGGAATTGCCGGAGGCGTTCCCGGTTCACCAACGCCGCCGATCCTGTGCCAGTTTTCAAGGATTTCCACTTCGATGGATGGGCACTGGTTCATGCGCAGCGCATCATAGTCCGTGAAGTTCGACTGCTCGACCTCGCCATCGGCGAAGGTGATTTCCTGACCGATTGCCGACGACAGTCCGAAGATTATGCCCGACATCATCTGTGCCCGCACGATGGAGGGATCAAGGGCGGTTCCGACATCCGCCGCGCACCAGACCTTTTCGATGCGAATGCCCTCTGTCGTTTCCTTCACCTGCACCACCTGCGCTACCCAACTGCCGAAGGAGAGCGTGTGGGCAATGCCCATGCCGCGCCCCTTGGCGAGCGGATATCCCCAGCCGGACATGCTCGCGACCTTTTCCAGCACGGCAATGGCCGTGGGATGGCTGGCCATCGCCTTCAGGCGCAGGGCCAGCGGATCAAGGCCCGAGGCTTCGGCGATTTCATCCATGAAGCATTCATGGAAAAAGGCATTGAAGGAGTTGCCGACCGAACGCCAGAAACCCACCGGTACGCTGATCGAGCTGACATGGCCCGAGACGCGGTAACTGGCGAAGTCATAAGGCTGGTCATGCGCACCCTCGGTAAGGGTCTTGTCCGGGCCCATCAGGGGCACGGATGGGAAAGTGCGCCCAACAAAGCTTCTTACGATGGACGGGGATGCGATGCGAATATCGACGCCGGACGGCACATCGCCCTTGACGATGCGCGCGCGCATTCGCGACATGGCGGCAGGACGATAGGTATCGTGGCGCGTGTCTTCCTCGCGTGTCCAGGTCACCTTGACCGGCTTGCCCTGTGTTTCCATGGCGATCTGAACCGCGTAGGCGGTGAAATCGGCCTCAGCCCTGCGTCCAAAACCGCCGCCCATGTAGGTGGTGTGCACGATCACATCTGCCGCGTCCACGCCGACCAGGGGAGCGGTCGTCATCTGCAGGAGAGTCGGCGCCTGGTTCGGCGACCAGATTTCCAGCTTGCCATCCTTCCAGCGCGCCGTCGCGTTCATCGGCTCCATGCAGGCATGGGCCAGCCATGGCACCTGATATTCGGCTTCGAGCAATTCCTCGCGCGGCGCATCGGCAAAGGCCGTTTCCGCGTTCCCATCGTTGCGAAGGGTGAAATCGGGCTCCGTGCGCAGACGTTCTGCCAGTTCGCTGAACATGGCCTGGCTGTCTGCGGGATAGGAAGCTTCCTCCCACACGACATCCAGCGCTTCCGCACCCTTGAAGGCTGCCCAGGTGCTGGAGGCAATCACGCCAAATCCGCGTCCCTGGCTGGTTTCAACCGGCACGACCTTGATGACACCGGGAACGGCCATGGTCTTGTCGGCGGAGAAAGACACCGCTCCCGCGCCAAAGCGTGGGCTCATCCTGACAGTGGCATAAACCATGTCCGGCAGATCAACATCGATGCCGAAGACGGCCGTGCCGTTCACCTTGGCTTCCAGATCGACACGAGCGGCCGGCTTGCCGAGGATTTTCCAGTCCGCCTTGTCCTTGAGTTTCAGGTCGGTTGGAACCGGCATGCGGACAGCGTCGGCGGCAAGTTCGCCATAGGTTGCCGACTGGCCGGTGACCTGGTCGGAAATCGTGCCGTTTTCCAGCGTCAGTGTTCCCGGTGCTGCTCCAAAGCGCGCAGCCGCAGCAGCGACAAGCATTTGCCTTGCCGCACAGCCTGCCTCGCGCATCTTCACATAGCCGTCGCGAATAGAGGTCGAGCCACCAGTGACCTGCAAACCGAGAATCTTGGTAATGGGATGGGTCATCGAGCGCATGGACTCAGCGAGGAACCCTTCGTCGAACGTCGGGAAGGGTCCGCCATCTTCCATGACGACCGAATTGTAATAGGCCCAGTCAGCAGGGCCATGCTCGACCCTGATGGCGTCAAAGGGCACTTCCAGCTCTTCGGCAACGAGCGCGGCAAGCGTGGTGTGGACGCCCTGCCCCATCTCCGCGCGCGGCGTGATCACCGTGATCGAATTGTCCTGTGCGATCTTGATCCAGGGATTGAAGGTGCTTTCGCCCGATGCCAGATCCCGCTCAAGCGGGTTGGGATAGGGCTTGCGGGCCACATAATAGCCAAAGGCTGCGCCGCCAGCGATTGCCGCGGCACCGATGAGGAATGTTCTTCTTACGATCTTGCCGACGCCCATGATCAACCCTCCACGGTTTCAGAAGCCCTGCGAATGGCAGAGCGGATGCGCGGATAGGTGCCGCAGCGGCAGAGATTGCCACTCATGGCTTCGTCGATCTGTGCATCGGACGGGTTTGGTGTTTCTGCCAGCAAGGCTGCAGCGGCCATGATCTGGCCGGACTGGCAATAGCCGCACTGGGGCACCTGTTCGTCGATCCAGGCTTGCTGGACGCGATGCAGGGTGCCCTGCGAAGCCAGTCCCTCGATCGTGGTGACCGGGCCTGTCACCTCTCCGATGAGCGTCTGGCATGAGCGAACGGGCTTGCCGTCGACATGCACCGTGCAGGCCCCGCAGGCAGCCACGCCACAACCATATTTTGTCCCCTTGAGACCGGCTATGTCACGCAACGCCCACAGGAGAGGCATTTCCGGGTCATCGCCAACTTCTACCTGATTGCCGTTTACCGTCAGTTTCATCAACCGGTCCCCCTGTCAAAAGGCTCAATGTGCAATTGGATAGTCAATTCGTGTCGACCTCAGATAAGCCAACCTCACGTCACTAAAAAGGCCAACCGGGAAAAAACTTGCAGTTCGCCGCGAGTAGACACTCACCAAGGATTTACCACGTCTCGTCACCTGAACTTAAGGCAATTCACCCTACAATCGCTGCAGGACTGGGGCATGACATGAATTCAGCAGCGGCATTGCATACCATATCGGACGTGAACGAAAACACGGACCTGGCTCAGCGCAAGCGGACCCATGGCCATGTCATTCATTGTGACGGGCGCGAAGCGGTTCTCATGGCCCGGGTCGACCCCAATGTGACCCATCTGGAAAACTACTGGGCGGTCGGACAGCTCGTCTCCATCTGGGAAGGACAGAACAGGGTTGTCGGCCAGACTTACCGTGTGGAATCGCATTCGCCGGAATGGGCTGAAGGCGACGAGAACCGGGTTGTCGTTCATATCGAACTGGTTGGCGAAATCACGCAGAAGGCCGATGGCAGTGCAAGTTTCTCCAGCGGTATTGCCAACTATCCGAAAATGGGCGCGATCGGGCACCGCATCCGCGCCAAGGACCTGGAAGCCATCTACGAAAACAAGTCGGACAACACGATCCTGATCGGCAATCTGACGCAGGAAACTTCCATTCCAGCCAAGATCGACCTGGACAAGCTGCTTTCACGGCACTTTTCGGTTGTCGGCTCGACCGGCGTCGGCAAATCGACTGCCGTATCGCTGATCCTGCGCAAGATCATCGAACGGCGCAAGGATATCCGCGTCCTCATCATCGACCCGCACAACGAGTTCACCGCGGCTTTCAAGGACGAGTCTGTCGTAAAGGATTCGTCCAACCTGCAGCTGCCGTTCTGGCTGTTCATGTATGAGGAATTCGCCGAAGTCGTGTTTCGTGGCCAGAAAGGCAACGATGCGGAATCGGAATTGTTGCGCGACCTCGTCGCCGAAGCCAAGGAGCGCTACACCGAGAGCAACAATCCCAACCAGGGGTCGCTGGTGCGGCGCGGTGGTGCCAAGACAGGATTTACCGCCGATTCACCGGTTCCATACCGCCTGCTCGACCTGTTCAAGATCATCGACGAAAAGCTCGGCCTGCTTGACGGCAAGGCGGACCGGCCCATCCTGAAATCACTGAAGGATCGGCTGACCTCGATTTCGCGCGATCCTCGATTTGCCTTCATGTTCGCGACCGCCAACACCGGCGGCGACAGGATGGCGGAAATCATCGCCGACATCTTCCGTGTGCCGCACAATGACAAGCAGATCAGTGTTGTGGATATGTCCGGCCTGCCGTCGGAAGTCGTCAACTCGGTATGCGCGGTCCTGTGCCGCCTCGCCTTCGACATCGCCCTGTCCTCTCAGGGCGGTATCCAGACCCTGGTCGTGTGCGAGGAAGCGCATCGTTACATTCCAGCCGATCCGGACGCCGGTTTCTGGCCCACGCGCCAGTCGATCGCGCGTATCGCCAAGGAAGGCCGCAAATATGGTGTCTATCTGGGCATCATCACGCAGCGTCCGAGCGAACTCGACTCCACCATTCTTTCACAGTGCAACACCGTGTTTGCCATGCGTCTTGCCAACCAGGCCGACCAGAAGATCATCGGCGGGGCAATGACGAATGGTGCGCAGAGTTCCGTCGCCTTCCTTGCGTCCATTGCCAACCGGGAGTGCATTGCCTTCGGGGAAGCGCTGAAAACCCCGATGCGCCTGACCTTCGAGACGATTTCCAAGGACCTCCTGCCGGGTAGCCATATTTACGAAATGCAGGAAAAGGTGCGCAACGGCCTGCAGATCGATATCGGCCAGGTTGTTCGGCGCATGCGCGAAGCGGACAACAAGCAACCGGTGCGTGGAGAAGAGGAAGAAGGTTCCATTTCCGATCTCGCTGCACTGGAACGGCCTGCGCCACAGCGCGGCGAAGCATCCTCGCCCACGCCAGGTCAACGCCCGACACCTTCACATGGCGGGACAGGCTTCACCCCGGGCGGGGCAGGCTTTTCACATGGCGAGCGCGCGGCATCCACTGCCCAGCGCCCACCGGTGCTGGACGAAAGCACGCCAACGCGCCAGGCCGAACCGATGTTTGCTCCACGACCCTGGCCTGACAGGGCGGCTGCGCCCAGGCCGGCAGGTGGCGGCAACACGCTGATCAATTCATTCAGATCGAAAAGCTGAAACAAAAAAACCGGCGGTTTCCCGCCGGTTTTTTTTGAATGGTGCGGTCGAGAAGACTCGAACTTCCACCCCGGTTAAAGGACAGCGACCTCAACGCTGCGCGTCTACCAATTCCGCCACGACCGCAAGCCGGACCGTCCCGCAAACGGGTCTGTCATGTCCGGTGCGGCGCATGTAGCAAATGAAGGTTTGGGAAACAAGGCAAAAGAACCGGGCACCCGGTTTTTTCCGCCTGGCGAGACCTGTTGTCAGGTGACGAGGCGGCAAGCTATGGTTGGATCATGAAGCAGGCGGCCCACACAATCGTCCACTCGATGCCAAGAAGCAGGCAGTCTGGCACACTCATGCCTGCTCCAGGCAGCGCTGCGGTCGAATGGCGTGTGGAGCCGGGCTTGACGCCCTATGAAGATGCCGTTGCGTTCATGGAAGCACGCGTGGCCGCCATTCGCGAGGGCAGTGCACGCGAACTGGTGTGGCTCGTGGAACATGCGCCGCTCTACACGGCAGGAACCAGTGCCCAGGCTGAAGACCTGATCGATGGCAACCGTTTCCCGGTCCATGCCAGCGGCAGGGGCGGCGAATATACCTATCACGGGCCCGGGCAGCGCGTGGCCTATGTCCTGCTGGACCTCAAGCGTCGGCGCGAGGATGTCCGTGCCTATGTCGCGGCACTTGAGGACTGGATCATCGCGACGCTGATGGAATTCAACATTACCGGCGAGCGGCGTGAAGAACGAGTTGGCGTCTGGGTTCGCAGGCCGGAAAAAGCCCCCCTGCCCGATGGTACCAAGCGTGAAGACAAGATCGCGGCAATCGGCATCCGCATCCGGCGCTGGGTTACCTTTCACGGCATTTCGATCAATGTCGAACCGGACCTCGCCCATTTTGACGGTATCGTGCCATGCGGAGTGAGCGGACATGGCGTGACGAGCCTTGTCGATCTTGGCCTGCCCGTGACAATGGGCGATCTTGATGTCGCGCTCAAACGCAGCTTCGCCACGTTTTTCGGCTCCGTGAAATGAAAACGGCCCGGCTGATCCGCCGGGCCGAAATCATCGATAGCTGAATCTTCTGAATCGCTTCAGGCGACTTTCTCAAGCCATGGTTTGAGATCGGGATGGATATCCGGGCTTTCCTGGCGAATGAAGCGCAGGAGCGCCTTTTCGTTTTCATGCATCTTTGCATCGCGCGATATCAGGTCGATGAGCCAGCGCGCTTCATCATCCTCGATCACGGCTGAAGTCGCCTCGGCTACTTCCACCTTTTCGTTACGCTCCTTCCAGGCGCGCTCGATCTGGACATGGGCGTCCTCGATCTCGCCAAGCAGCGATCCGGAAAGCAACTGGCCAAGCCCGACAACAGCGCCCAGAAGCATCTGGCCGACGGGCTGTTTTTCTTCTTTGAGCCACTCTTCGCGACGCAGTGCTTCGGTGCGCGAAGGTGCGCGCCAGGTGGCTGCAGCCATCAGATGGTTGGCGACAGCCTTGACGAAGAGTTCTCTCCAGGCCGGATGGTTCTCGGCCTCGATGGTGCGGTCATTGATCTCGAACAGCACTTCGGCCTCAGCCCGCGAAATCGAGATTCCGGCCTGGCCACCGAAAGCATAAAGCGCATGGCGGATGAGTTCGACCTCGGCTTCGCCGATGACGCCCCCGGTGAGCTTGCGGCCTGCGGCAAGCGGGCCTTCGCCATCGGTTGCGGCGCGCGAGATTTCGCGAAGCGTGAAGGCTGCCAGCGATTCAGGCGCTGAATTCGCCTTGTTCATGACCTTCAGAAGCAGGGCAATCTCGCTCAGTGAATCGACGTGACCATCATGGGAGATCGATGCGATCAGCCATTCGGCATTGGCGACGCTGACATAGCCGCGCGGCTCCGCCTGGTTGACGGCAAATTCGGACAGGGCCTCGACGTAGAAGTCGACCCATTCCTGGCACTTGTGCGATACGGCCATGTCCATCGCGAAAATGGCATCGGCTTCGGCCTTCGAGACGACACCGTCGCGGAAGACTTCGCGCCGGAAATACAGCACGTCCTTGGGTGAAATACGCTCGGCGCTTTCCAGAAGCCCGGAAAAATCCTGCTTCCCGCCGCTTGTCGGCAATCCTGTCATGGCAATGTCCCTTCCAGTCCACGTGCGCGGGAGACTATCGCAATGGTTTTGACATTTGCCGAAGGAATGGGGTTAAGCAGGTGTAAACAGGTTTGCGCGCGGGAGAGTTCAGACTGCCGGCTCCGCCTTCAGTTCGAATAGTTCGACCTTCGAGCGCGAGCCCTTGACGGCGTGAAATCCGGCCGGTTCGGCTCGGAAATCCGGTATCATTTCCATCGCGTCGAGTGCGGGTCGCGAAATGAGAAACGGCCGTTCAAGTTCCTTGGTCTTGCTCTCGATGCGCGAGGCGATGTTCATCACGTCACCAAGATAGGTGATCTGGCGCTTCGAATAGCCCGTCTCGCCCACGACCACATTGCCGGCATGAATGGCGGCACGAACACCGGGCTTGATCCCAAAAAGCGCCTCGATCCTGGATTCATTGGCCCTGCATGTGCGCAGGACCTGCGCCAGCGCCTTGAGGACCCGCGAATTGCGCCTGGGATTGGTGGATAGCGGCCACACGGCAATCACGGCATCGCCGACATAGGTGTGGATTTCGCCACCATTTCGAACGATTGCCGGGTCGAACAGGATGAAAAGCTGTGAAATGTAGCGATGAAAGCGTGTGTCGCCGATCTGTTGCGCAGCACTTGTCGTGCCGGGGATATCGAGGATCAGAAAGATGCGATCCTGCGCGACGGGATTGTTGTAGACGCCCAGGACCAGCTTGCTGAGCGTTGTGCCGCCCAGGTAAAGGCGCATCTGCATGTAGAAGACTACTACCGCGCTGACGACCAGCGAGAAGGAAACATCCTTCAGGTGATCGATTACCCCCTGCCCGCTCAGATCGAACAGGCTGGAATTCCAGATCCAGTCATGGGCGATCTGCACGAGCGCGATTGACAGGGAAATCAGAGCGAACTGCGCCAGCACCCGGAAGAGAAAAGCCGGGATAAAGGAAAACCGCCGCATCGCGGAATATGGATGGGAGACGAAGAACAGTTCAAAGGCTGCAGTTGAAGCTCCGATCAACATGCCGATGACGACGCCCAGCCAGGCGCTGGTGCCACTCTCGGGACTGGGAGGATAGGCCACGGAAATATAGAGATAGCCGATCACCGCGCCCGCCAGCGTGATCGCGAGCCATACACCCAGCCTTGCGCGTTCAAAGCCCGATGATGTCATCGCAGCGCTTTGAAGAGCGATGCTGCAGCAGCCATCTCATCGTGGCGTATGGCACGGCGCACCGCGGCTTCGGCATCCTCACCCCAACGCGCCACGTTCCAGTCCTCATCAACATTCGCGGCTGCCCATACCGCTTCACTGTCCAGGGCGCCTTCCGCGAAAGCCAGCGCGAGGAGACCAGAACCGGTCAGCGTGGTGATGACATGCAGGCAGGCCAGATCGAGCGGCGACGTGAAGGCCCTGAGACGGGACGAAAAGAGCGCGATTGCCTCTCGAGGCTGCGTCACGTGATTGATGCCTTCGGCCAGCATGAAATTGGCACCAACAGCATCGCGGAACCAATCCATGACCGGATTCCAGTGCTGGTCCTGCATTTCGACCAGGCCCAGGGGTGCGTCGGCGCGATAGCAAAGCAGGTCGGAGGCAGCGAAACGGACAATATCCTCGGCGACCGCCTGCGTGTCCTCGGCAATTCCATCGAGCGCCGTGTTGACGATACGGTTCACCGGCATTTTGTGCGGGTTGATCTGGGTTTCCTGGGCCTGCCATTCTCCGACAGCAAGTTCGGCAGCCGCACTGGTTGGCAGGACCAGCAATTTCCTTCCAGGAGTGCGCACCTGCTTGCCGTCGAGCAGGACTGCAAAACCCTGATCTGCCGGCTTTGCTTCCGCCTGCTTGTAAAACCGCTTCGGCAATGGGGTGAGCATCGCCTTTTGCGCCTTGAGAACCGGATCGCCCGGGTCTTCCTTCCAGTCGAGATTTTCGAGCAATTCGCGCATGATGTCACTGTGCCGCCACGGGCAGCATCTCCTCAAGAAGGCTGGCGATGGCATCGGCGGTTTCGGCTATTGCCCGCGCGCCGGCTTCCAGCAGTTGATCCCTGGCATGATAGCCCCAACCCACACCCAGCGCGAGTGCACCGGCACTTGAAGCCATCTGCATGTCGTAACTCGTATCGCCGATGACAAGTGTGCGTGCAGGCACGATGCCGGCTTCGGCACAGCATTCCATCACCATCGCGGGATGGGGTTTGGAAGGACAGTCGTCTGCCGTGCGCCACGTCATGAAAGTCTTTTCCAGGCCATGCTCATCAATGAGGAAGCGCACGCCACGGCGTGATTTTCCCGTTACCATTCCAAGCAGCAGATCATCGCGCTGACCCAGTTCGCGCACCAGTTCCAGCATGCCGGGATAGAATTTCGCCTTGAGTTCCCGCTTCGATGCAAAATATAGCCAGAGGTCCTTGTAGCGGGCGGTAAGCGACTGGATTTCTTCATCAATTTCACGCCCAAGCAGGCGGGCAATTGCCCTGTCCAGTGTCAATCCGATTACGGAACGCGTTCCATCAAGGCCGGGATCGGCATAGCCAGCCTCACGGAAGGTCTCCGCCAGGCAGGCGTGAATGAGCGCAGCACTGTCGATCAGCGTACCGTCGACGTCGAACAGGACAAGGCGCATCAATCCTCCTCGCCTGCTTCACTCTCGTCAAAACCGAGCAGGTTGAAGGTCTGCACCATGTGCGGCGGCAGAGGTGCGGACACATCGAGGATGCCGCCAGATGGGTGCGGGATGCGAATGCGGCGCGCATGAAGGTGAAGCCGCTTCTGAATTCCGCCCGGAAACTCCCAGTTCTCGATATTGAAATATTTCGGATCGCCGATAATCGGGTGCCCGAGATGGGCCATGTGGACGCGCAACTGGTGTGTGCGCCCGGAAACCGGCTTCAGCTCTACCCAGCTCAGATTGTGGCCCGCGGTGGAAATCACACGGTACCAGCTTTCGGCGTGATCGGCATCCGCCTCGCCATGCCTGGCCACGCGCATGCGGTCGCCATCAGGGGTCTTTTCCTTGACGAGCCATGTCGAAATGCGGCCCTCGCGCTTTCGCGGCACACCGCGCACGATCGCCCAATAGGTCTTTTCGGTATCGCGCGCACGGAAAGACTTTGTCAGTTCGGATGCCGCGCTTCTCGATCTGGCGACGACAAGAATACCAGTGGTGTCCCGGTCGATACGGTGCACGAGGCGTGGCTTCTCGCCCTTCTGGTTGGTGAAGGCTTCGAGCATCTTGTCCATGTGGCGATGGATCCCCGAACCGCCCTGCACTGCCAGCCCGGCTGGCTTGTTGAAGACGAAGAGTTTCAGGTCTTCGTGCAGCAGCATTGCAGTCAGCACTTCCGCATCGTTGCGGTCACGCATCGTGTTGGCGGTAACAGGCTTGCCGCTCGCCGCCAGCGTGCTTTCGCCCTCACCCTGGAGTGCGGAAACCATGGGAGGCAGACGCACCTGCTGACCGGCAGCAAGGCGCGATTCTGCCTTCACACGACCGCCATCGACCCTGATCTGGCCGGAGCGCAGCAATTTCTGCAACTGACCGAAACCAAGTCCGGGGTAATGGACCTTGAACCAGCGGTCGAGGCGCATGCCCGATTCGTCGGATTCCACCATTTTCTGGCCAACCGAAAGGCTCATGCCGGTGCTCCGCGCAACAGCCATAGCCCGACGAACACGGCGATCATGGACAGAAGAACGCTGGCAAGCGCATAGACCGTCGCTTCCATCATCGCGCCGCGTTGCCACAAGCTGGCAAAGTCGAGCGAGAATGCCGAAAATGTCGTGAAGCCCCCGAGAAAGCCGGTGGCGATCAACAGGCGCAATTCGTTCGAACTGCCGCCGGTTCGACGCGCAAGCCAGCCAATGAAAAGTCCCATGGCGAGGGAACCGGCGACGTTGACGAACAGCGTGCCGAACGGAAAATGCGGACCGGCGAGCCGCAAGGCGGCCAGATTGGCGAGGTGGCGCATCGAAGCGCCTATCGCGCCTCCCAACGCCACAAGCAGAATGTGTTGCATGGCTCCAACGTGTAACGGCTGATCAATATTGTCGTGTTAGAAACGAAATGCGTGTTGGTGTCAAAGCCTATGGCACCTGGAGGCATCAAGGTTCGGGGACACAAGGTGATGGATCAGGTCTGGACATTCGCCGTGATGGGCGGAGCGCTCGCCAGCGGTGTGGCGCTGGTCTTTTTCCTTCGCCAGGAAGCTGCCATCGATCTGCTGAGGGATCAGGCGTTCGGCATGATGCACGAGCATCAACGCGGGCTGGTGCAACTGGCACCGGTTTCGCACAGCAGCGGGCAGGACGTTGTCGGCGAAGACAGGGCAGCTGCATGATGCGGGACCGCGATCTCATGATGCTGATCCTGACGGCAAACCGGATAAAGGCATCCATGGACAATCAAGATGCGGCAAGCGGGCGGCAATTGCTCGCCAGGCGTGATTCAGTGCGCAAGCTGCTCGAAGGCTTCAGAGCCTATGTCGAACAAAGATCGACCGGTGCGCTTCGCAAGTCACTGGGCCTGGCCGCTGCAGCCTGTGTGTTGCTTGCGGGCGTCGACGCTATCCATGCCTGGTCAGCCGGGCGCGCGCCCCTGCTTGCTCCGGCCCATGCGATATCCATCACCATGACTGGTGGCCTGCTATTGGCCGGATGCCTTGCGCATGGACATCTTGTGCTGAAGCGGCTGATGCCGATCAGCATCGCTTTGAGACGGGTTGCGGCTGCCATGCGCACGGTCGAACTGGAAATTGACCGTCGCCTTGCTGGCAAGGTCACCTCATGACAGTCCTGAAACCTGCAGTTCCCGAAGCCGTCTAGCGTTCGAGGGCGATGAAGTCCGCGACAAAGGCGTCAAGCGCCTTCCAGTCGGTCAGTTCATGATCCTTGCTGACGTCATCCGGACCGCCCTCCTTGGTCGCTATCCGGCGCATCATCCAGCGCTTGAAAAAATCATATTCGAGATATTTCAACGCACCGGCTGCATGGTGCAGCATGTCCGCCTTGAAGCCGGTCGTGCTGGCAAGGACTAGCGGGAATGCCTGCGCTTCCCTTACCTCCTCGGCGACCTCGCTTGCTATCGCGAGCGACACCGTGACCAGTGCGCATGGCCTTGCCATCAGTTCCGATTTCCAGTTCGACACGAAGCTCACGAGCGCGGGCGGGTATCGGCCGATATGGATCGAGCCGCACAGGATCGCCCGGTCAAATGTGCCGGGGAGTGCAAAACCCGGCCCGTTCAGATCGACAAGCAGGGCCTGATGGCCGGATTTCTCCAGCGTTTCGGCCATATGGCTGGCTATCTTGCGCGATTGGCCTTCGACCGTGGCGTAAGCGACCAGGACAAGCATTTACCCATCCCTCGTCAGCAGACCTGAATTTCGCAGCGCTTGAACTCGAAGCGGTCGTTCTCGCCGATCCGGCTGGCGTCGAACATGCGGCCATCGGCGCACTGTATCCTTGCCTCGAATGTCATCTTTCCGGCCAGCGTGCCTTCCCGCACGTTGAGGAAATAGCTGACTTCACATTCATGGTCGTAGGCGATCTGTGCCTTCAGATCGTCAAGCCATGAGGGATCGGAAGACTGTGCGAAGGCCTGGCTGGAGAGGGACAGGGCAGCCACAGCCGCGATTGCCGACAGACGGGAAAAAATGCGCATGGGCACCTCCTTTTCATGACTGCATGATGTAGGTGGTTGAGCAGGCAGGCATTGACCGGTATCAAACCAGGCGACTAGCTGCTGCGTTCACGGCGAAGTTTCTGCCAATAATCGAGCCGCTTCCTGATCTCGCGCTCGAAGCCGCGTTCTACCGGATCATAATAGGTCTGGCGCCCCATCTTGTCCGGGAAATAGTCCTGCCCTGAAAAGGCATCGGGCTCATCATGGTCATAACGATAGCCTTCGCCATAGCCCTCGCCCTTCATGAGCCGTGTCGGAGCGTTGAGAATGCGCTTGGGAGGCAGGAGCGAGCCATTCTCCCTTGCCGAAGCCATGGCAGCCTTGAAGGCAGTGTAAAGCGCGTTCGACTTGGGTGCAGTGGCCAGGTAGACGCAGGCTTGTGCCAGTGCCAGTTCCCCTTCAGGCGCACCAAGGAAGTCCCATGCCTCACGCGCGGAAGCCGTTACCGCGAGGGCGTTGGGATCGGCCATGCCGATGTCCTCGCTGGCCATGCGCATCAGCCGACGGGCGATGAAACGACGGTCCTCGCCCGCGTCCAGCATCCGGCACAGATAGTAAAGTGCGGCATCGGGATCAGAACCGCGTACTGCCTTGTGCAGGGCAGATATGAGATTGTAGTGGCCATCCTGTCCCTTGTCATAGATGGGAGCGCGGCGCTGCAGCAGTTCCTGCAGCGTGGCCGCGGTAAAGACCTCGCCCGATGCGGCCGCCCGCCAGACATCTTCCGCCAGCATCAGAACGGCTCGGCCATCGCCGTCCGCCATGCGGACCATTACGGAGCGCGCTTCCTGATCCAGCGGCAAGGCACGCCCTTCAAGTTCCTCGGCACGCTTCAGCAGGCGTTCCAGGCTCGCTTCATCATGTGATCTGAAAGTGAGAACATTGGCGCGCGACAGCAGGGCGGCATTGAGCTCGAAGGACGGGTTTTCGGTGGTAGCGCCGACCAGCACGATGGTGCCATCCTCCATGACCGGCAGAAAGGAATCCTGCTGCGCCCGGTTGAAGCGGTGTATCTCGTCAACGAAGAGAAGCGTGGTGCGACCCTGGGTTCGCCGAAGCCTTGCCGATTCGAAAACCTTCTTGAGATCGGCAACGCCGGAAAAGATCGCCGATATCTGCTCGAAAGCGAGTCCGGTCTCGTCGGCCAGCAGCCTGGCGACAGTCGTCTTGCCAGTGCCGGGCGGCCCCCAGAACACCAGATTGCCCAATGCGCCGGAACGGATCATGCGGGTGAGCACGCCCTGCTCCCCGGTCAGATGCTCCTGGCCCAGAACATCTGACAGTTTGCGCGGACGCAACCGGTCGGCAAGCGGACGGTAGGCCTGCTTCCCGCCGTCCTCAGCCTCACCGGATGCAAACAGATCGTTCATGCAATGGCGTCACTGCACGAACTGGCGGAAGAAGGCGCCGTTGCGTTCGAACACGAGTGTGCGGCCCTTGCGCTCGACAATGAACTGCCAGGCACGGGTACGCTGCGATACGAGTGCAGCCAGCTGCTTGGAGTTCCTCACTTCGGCACCGTTGACCTTGCGCAGCAGATCGCCCGGCCTGATGCCGTTTTGTGCCGCAGGTGAACTGCGGGCAACATCGAGAATGACCACGCCTTCAGCGTCCGCCGGAACGCCCGCTTCAACCGCCACGGCAGGCGAGAGATTGGCAGCCTTCGCACCCCATAGCGGTGTGTTTTCGGGCATGTCGCGCTCGTCACGGGGGACGGTTTCAGGCGGCGCGCTCAGGGCAATGTCGATCTGGTTGCGCCTGCCCCTCGACAGGACAGTGAACTCGGCCGTGTTGCCGGTGCCAACCGTATCGAGACGGTAGCCAAGTGTGTCGGCATTCTCCACCGGAAGCCCGTTGACCCGCAGCACGACATCGCCAACAGAAAGCCCTGCCCTTTCGGATGGGCCACCCTTCACGAGCGACGTCACGATCGCACCGCGCGCATTGCGCAAACCGATCGATTCGGCGATTTCGGCTGTCACCGTCTGGAAATCAGCGCCGATCCAAGGACGCACGACCGTGTCGCCGGTTCTGGACGAGCGCAGTATGACCTGGGTCATGTTGGAGGGAATGGCGTAGCCGATGCCGACCGAACTGCCGGTGCGGGTATAGATGGCCGTGTTGATACCGATGAGACGGCCATTCATGTCGATGAGCGCGCCACCGGAATTGCCGGGGTTGATCGACGCATCTGTCTGGATGAAGTAGCCATAATCATTGACCCCGGCAAGCGAGCGGGAGACAGCTGAAACGATGCCGCTGGTCACGGTCTGGCCAACGCCGAACGGGTTGCCTATCGCAAGCACGAGATCGCCGACTTCGACCTGATCGGAATCACCGATTTCCACCGGCTTGAGCTGAACGCGTTCCTTCACCTTGAGCACGGCAAGGTCGGATTTAGGATCCTTGAGCACGATCTCGCACTCGAATTCGCGACCGTCCGTAAGGGCGACCTTCACCTCATCCATGTTCTCGATGACATGGTTGTTGGTCAGGATCACGCCATCAGCGGACACGATCACGCCTGAACCGAGTGAATTCTGGTTGCGCTGCTGGCGCGGCTGTCCGAACACGCCGGGGCCGAAGAAGCGTTCGAAGAAAGGATCGCCCTCGAAGGGTGAACGCTGCTCGCGGCGATTGCGCACCGCATAGACGTTCACGACCGAATCCGACACGCGCTTGACTACGGGTGAAAAGGAAAGCTGGACTTCCGCCCGGCTTACAGGAACACGCACCTGCTCACGCGACCCGCTGGACTTGCCCTGGTTGCCGCGTCCATCATCCTGGCGAAGCAGCTTTTCCAGCGCATCCTTGAACATGTCGTCGATGCCATATTCCGCACGCGCGGGTGTCAGGTGTGTGAGCATCAGGGCAGATGCGAGGATGACGGTGCAAATCCTGAGATACAATGATCCAGCCTCCATTTTTCGATCGGTAAAGCTTACCAGCACTGTGGCGGCGATGCCTATAGATCAATTATCATTTTGGCGGAATCTGGGTCTGGCGTAATCGCCATGAACCGCCCCGCCCGCGGCAGGGAAATGCAAATTCGAACGGTTGAAAACAAAAATGCCACCGGCGCGAACCGGTGGCATTATTTCAGGCTGAATGATCAGCGATTATTCGGACTGTGCGCCTTCCGCTTCCGCGGCTTCCATGCGCGCACGATCCTTGGCGCCCTTGGCGTCGGTATCGCGGTCAACCAGCTCGATGACGGCCAATGGCGCATTATCGCCATAGCGGAAACCGGCCTTGAGCACGCGGGTGTAGCCACCGTTGCGATCCTTGTAGCGGGGTCCCAGAACCTCGATGAGCTTCTTGGCCTGTTCCACGTCGCGGATCTGGGCGATTGCCAGACGGCGGGCATGCAGGTCGCCGCGCTTGCCAAGCGTGATCAGCTTGTCGACCACGGAACGCAGTTCCTTTGCCTTTGGCAGTGTGGTGACGATCTGTTCATGTTCGATCAGCGAAGCCGCCATGTTGGCAAACATTGCCTTGCGGTGGCTGGCGGTACGATTGAGTTTGCGGCCTTGATTGCGGTGGCGCATGGCGCTCTCCTTTTTCTATGGGACGGCCTGGCACTTAAGACCGCCCCCTCTTGTTGATTGATCAGTACTGGTCTTCGTAGCGCTTGGCCAGATCTTCGATATTCTCAGGCGGCCAGGTGGGCACTTCCATACCGAGGTGCAGACCCATGCCGGCCAGCACTTCCTTGATTTCGTTGAGTGACTTGCGGCCGAAGTTCGGCGTGCGAAGCATCTCGGCTTCCGTCTTCTGGATGAGATCGCCAATATAGACGATATTGTCGTTCTTCAGGCAGTTGGCCGAACGCACGGAAAGTTCCAGTTCGTCGACCTTCTTGAGCAGCGCGGGATTGAAGGCGAGTTCCGCCACTTCTTCCTGCACGACTTCCTTCACTGGCTCTTCGAAGTTCACGAAGATCGAGAGCTGGTCCTGAACGATGCGCGCTGCATAGGCAACCGCGTCTTCAGGCGAAATGGAACCATCGGTTTCCACCGTCATGGTCAGCTTGTCATAGTCGAGATACTGACCTTCACGGGTGTTGTCGATCTTGTAGGAGACCTTGCGAACCGGCGAATAGAGGCTGTCGACGGGGATAAGCCCGATCGGCGCATCTTCGGCGCGATTGCGGTCAGCGGCAACATAGCCCTTGCCGGTCGAAACGGTCAGTTCCATGCGGATTTCGGCACCTTCATCGAGGGTGCAGATCGCGTGATCCGGGTTGAGGACTTCAACATCGCCAACGGTCTGGATGTCACCTGCCGTGACAACGCCTGGTCCTTCCTTGCGGATAACCATGCGCTTTGGCGTGTCGCTCTCCATGCGGATAGCGATTTCCTTGATATTGAGAACAATATCGGTGACGTCTTCACGAACGCCGGGAATCGACGAGAATTCATGCAGAACGCCGTCGATCTGTACGGCAGTAACGGCTGCACCCTGCAGCGAGGAAAGAAGGACACGGCGAAGCGCGTTGCCAAGGGTAAGGCCATAGCCGCGCTCGAGCGGCTCGGCAACGATTACCGACTTGGTTGGCGAGCTCGACACGATCTCGATCTTGTTAGGCTTGATCAGTTCCTGCCAGTTCTTCTGGATCATGGGGTATTCCCTTCAGGTTGTAGCGCCACCATCCCTTCGTGGCGTATTCCCAAAGACAGCCAGCAATGCGGATTTGTTGCCGGCCGTGTTCGGTTGGGCGGGCTTAGACGCGGCGCTTCTTGCGCGGGCGGCAGCCATTGTGCGGAATCGTGGTCACGTCACGGATCGAGGTGATCTGGAAACCGGCGGCCTGCAGGGCGCGCAGTGCGGATTCACGGCCGGAACCGGGACCGCGAACTTCCACTTCCAGCGAGCGCATGCCATGTTCCTGGGCCTTGCGGGCAGCGTCTTCAGCCGCGACCTGTGCGGCGTAAGGCGTGGACTTGCGCGAGCCCTTGAAGCCCTGCGCACCGGCCGACGACCATGAGATCGCGTTGCCCTGGGCATCGGAAATCGTAATCATCGTGTTGTTGAAGGTTGAGTTGACGTGGGCAACGCCCGAGGTGATGTTCTTGCGTTCGCGACGGCGGACGCGTGCGGCTTCCTTGGCCATGATATTCCTTTCGTTCGATCTTTACGCCGCCGTAATTCCAGCGGCTACACCGTCTGTGACCAGACAACCAGCAGATGGGGGGGTGCGTGCCTGATGGCCTGCGCACCCTTCTTCGGCTGATGTCGGCAACAATTACTTCTTCTTGCCTGCGATTGCCTTTGCCGGGCCCTTGCGGGTGCGGGCATTGGTATGCGTGCGCTGTCCACGGACCGGAAGGCCACGGCGATGGCGCAGGCCGCGATAGCAGCCCAGATCCATCAGGCGCTTGATGTTCATCGACGTGTCGCGACGAAGGTCGCCTTCGACCATGTAGTCGCGGTCAATGACTTCGCGGATCTGCAGGACTTCAGCGTCGGAAAGCTGATGAACGCGGCGCGCTGCCTCGATGTTCACCTTTTCGACGATTTCTGCCGCTACCTTCGGTCCAATACCATGAATGTACTGAAGCGCGATGATGACGCGTTTGTTTGTGGGTATGTTCACACCGGCTATACGAGCCATGATTTTCTCCATGTGGGCCGGCTAGCCGGCGCTGTTGATCTTCCCGCGTCCGGTGGAGACCGGCCCTTGCGGGCATTCATCAAAACATCAAACGACCGGCTCCGGTTCTCCTTAGAAAACCCGGTACCGGCCTTTTCCGCTTTGCAAGTGCCGTCCGTTTACGCACTCGCCTGTGTCGAGTCAAGCAGGTGGAAGCTGACGGACCCGTATTTTTCCTGTCCCCGATAGAAAAGACAGTATTTCAGTCAAGAACCTTGCGGATGGCGGCATGAATTGCGCCAATATCGCCCATGCCATCAACCTTCTTCAGATCACCATGGGCATAGTAATAGCCGATCAGCGGCGAGGTTTCCTTGTAGTAGGCCTGAAGGCGCGTGCGCATCGTCTCGGCATTGTCGTCCGGGCGGCGCTTGAATTCGTGCCCACCGCAACGGTCGCATGTGTCGGCCTGCTTCGGCAGCTTGAAGGTGTCGTGATAGCCCTCGCCGCACCTGGCGCAGGTATAGCGACCGGCAACGCGCTCGACGAGCTGGTCATCATTCACTTCAAGTTCCACGACGGAGTCGAGGGTAATGCCCTTGGACTTCAGCATGCGGCCCAGTTCATCAGCCTGCTGGAGTGTGCGCGGATATCCATCGAGGATGAAACCGCTGGCGCAGTCTGGCTGGTCGATGCGTTCGGAAACGATGGCATTGACGATTTCATCGGAAACCAGCTTGCCTGAATCCATGATGGCCTTGGCGCGAAGCCCCACTTCCGTCTTTGCTGCCACCGCCTCGCGCAACATGTCGCCGGTGGACAGCTGCGGGATGGAGTAGTGGTCGAGAAGCAACTTGGCCTGTGTTCCCTTTCCCGCGCCTGGCGGTCCGAGCAGTATCAGTCTCATTTGTTCCGTTTTCCTCCGCGCAACCGGGACTTCTTGACCAGCCCCTCATACTGATGCGCGAGGAGATGACCCTGGATCTGGGCTACCGTATCCATCGTGACGCTCACGACGATAAGTAGCGATGTGCCACCCAGATAGAACGGAACGCCGGTCGCCGAAATTAGAAATTCGGGTAACAAGCAGACAATAATCAGGTAGATCGCGCCGATAACCGTGATGCGGGTCAGAACGTAGTCGATGTACTCAGCCGTGCGTTCGCCTGGACGAATGCCGGGAATGAACCCGCCGTGCCGCTTCAGGTTGTCGGCGGTATCCTTCGGATTGAAGACGATTGCCGTGTAGAAGAAGGCGAAGAAGGCGATCAGCGCGGCATAGAGCACCATGTAGGCCGGTTGGCCGTGGCCCAGTGTCGCGGTGATGGTCGCCAGCCATTCCGGCATGCTTTCGCGATTGGCAAATCCGGCGGCTGTGGCCGGCAGGAGCAGCAGCGAGGAAGCAAAGATCGGCGGAATGACGCCTGAAGTGTTCAGCTTCAGCGGCAGGTGCGAGGAATCGCCCTGGAACATGCGATTGCCAATCTGCCGCTTGGGATACTGGATCAGAAGGCGGCGCTGCGCGCGTTCCATGAAGACGATGAAGAAGATGACCGCTGCGGCCAGAACCAGAATGGCAATGATGAGCGGCGTGGACAAGGCGCCCTGGCGACCCAGTTCAAGTGTTCCAGCCAGTGCCGATGGCAGCGCAGCCACGATGCCTGAGAAGATGATCAGCGATATCCCGTTGCCGATGCCGCGTGCAGTAATCTGCTCGCCCAGCCACATGAGGAACATGGTGCCGCCGACAAGGGTTATAACGGTGGAAATGCGGAAGAAGATGCCGGGATCCGCAACGATGTTGGAGCCTGATTCCAGACCGACCGCAATGCCATAGGCCTGCAAGGTGCCGAGCAGGACCGTGCCGTAGCGGGTATACTGGTTGATGATCTTTCGGCCCTGTTCGCCTTCCTTCTTCAACTGCTCGAGCGTTGGAATGATCGAGGTCATCAGCTGAATGATGATGGACGCGGAAATGTAGGGCATGATGCCGAGCGCGAGGATCGCCAGACGCTCCACTGCACCGCCGGAAAACATGTTGAACAGGCCAAGCACGCCCTTGCTTTGCTGGCCAAACGCCTGCGCATAGGCTTCCGGATTGATGCCGGGCAGCGGAACATAGGTTCCAAGCCTGTAAACAATGAGCGCACCCAGTGTGAACCAGATGCGCTTCTTGAGTTCCTCGGCCTTGGAGAAGGCGGAGAAGTTGAGATTTGATGCAAGTTGTTCAGCGGCAGAAGCCATGAAACTCTCCGGTCTGGATTGAGGCTGGCCGGTCTCGTGACCGGTGACGCCCTCGCGGGGAGGCCGCAGACCTTACTGCGCTGCGGCTTCCTGCTTCTTGACCAGCACGGTTACGGAACCGCCGGCCTTTTCAACCTTTTCGATTGCCGCCTTGGAAGCGCCGGCAATCTCGAACTTAATCTTGGCCTTGATGTCGCCATTTGCAAGGAGGCGAACGCCATCCTTTGCACGACGCAGCACGCCAGCCTTGATCAGGCTTTCAACCGTTACGGTTTCCTTGGCGTCAAGCTTGCCAGCATCGACAGCAGCCTGGATGCGGCTCACGGACACTTCATTCATGTGCTTCGTGAACTTGGCATTGGTGAAGCCGCGCTTCGGCAGGCGACGATAAAGGGGCATCTGGCCACCTTCAAAGCCGTTGATCGCAACGCCTGAACGGGACTTCTGTCCCTTGACGCCGCGTCCACCGGTCTTGCCGGAACCCGAGCCAATGCCGCGCCCTACCCGCTTGCGGGACTTGGAAGCACCATCGTTGTCGCGAATTTCGTTGAGTTTCATCTCACAAATCTCCAGACGCTCAGGCTTCGTCGACGACACGCACAAGGTGCTGGACCTTGCGGATCATGCCGCGAACGGCAGGCGTGTCTTCGAGCTCCGAACGGCGCTTCATCTTGTTGAGGCCGAGGCCGATCAATGTCGCGCGCTGTTCGCCTGGGCGGCGCAGCGGGCTGCCGATCTGCTCAACCGTGATCTTCTTGTGTTTTGCGGCCATGACATGGCTCCCGTATTTTCTGGTCCCAGGACCGATATCACTCGTCTGTGCCGATCAGGTCCTTGCGACGGGCCTGAAGCGTTGCATATTTCAGTCCGCGCTGGGCGGCGATATCCTTGGGATGCATCTGGCGCTTGAGTGCATCGAAAGTGGCGCGAACCATGTTGTACTTGTTCGACGAACCCATCGACTTGGCGACGACGTCCTGCACACCCAGCGTTTCGAATACAGCGCGCATCGGACCGCCGGCGATGATGCCGGTACCCGGTGAAGCGGAACGCAGGATGACCTTGCCAGCACCATGGCGACCTTCAACGTCGTGATGCAGTGTGCGGCCGGAGCGCAGCGGCACGAAAATCATGTCGCGCTTTGCGGATTCGGTTGCCTTGCGGATGGCTTCAGGCACTTCGCGCGCCTTGCCATGACCGAAGCCTACGCGGCCCTTCTGGTCGCCAACGACAACGAGGGCGGCAAAGCCGAAGCGACGGCCACCCTTCACAACCTTGGCAACGCGGTTGATGTGAACGAGCTTGTCGACGAATTCGCTGTCGCGCTCTTCACGGTCCCGGTTCTCGTTCCGGGGTCTTCTTTCCTGTGCCATTATCCTTAGCCTTTGTTCTTTTCCGGTAGCACAAAATTGCTGCGCCCGTTCCGGCAAGCCGGCGTGGCGCAGCACTCGATCAGAAGCTCAGACCGCTTTCGCGTGCTGCTTCTGCCAGGGCCTTGACCCTGCCATGGTAGAGATAGGCGCCGCGATCGAAGATCACTTCCTTGACACCTGCCTTGACGGCGCGCTCGGCGACGAGCTTGCCAACCGCTGCTGCGGCATCGACATTTGCGCTGCTCTTGAACGAGCCACGCAGGTCCTTTTCCAGGGTCGACGCGGCTGCAAGCGTGTGGCCGGCGGCATCGTCGATGATCTGGGCATAGATGTTCTGCGCCGAACGGTAGACGCTGAGGCGCGGACGGCCGTTTGCGACCTTCTTGAGCGCGCGGCGCACACGGGCGCTGCGGCGGACGCTGTTTTGGAGTTTGCTAGCCATATCCAGCCTGCCTTACTTCTTCTTGCCTTCCTTGCGGAAGATGGTTTCGTCGGCGTACTTGACACCCTTGCCCTTGTAGGGCTCGGGGCCACGATATTCGCGAATTTCGGCAGCCACCTGGCCGACTTTCTGCTTGTCGATTCCGGTGACAACGATTTCGGTCGGTTTCGGGCAGGCTACGCTCACGCCTTCTGGCACGATGTAGACAACCTCGTGGCTGAATCCAAGCGAGAGCTGCAGGTTCTTGCCCTGCATCGCTGCACGGTAGCCAACGCCATTGATGTCCAGTTTCTTCTCGAAGCCGTTCTTGACGCCACTGAAGATGTTGGAAATCATCGTGCGCGACATGCCCCACTTGGAGCGGGCTTCCTTGGAACTGTCGATCGGATCGACCTTCACGGCATTGTCTTCCATCTTGACGAGAACCTTCTCGTTCACGACGAAATGCAATTCACCCTTCGGGCCCTTTGCCGTAACCGTCTGGCCGTTGACCGTAGCGGTCACGCCGCCTGGTACTTCGACCGGTTTCTTTCCTATGCGAGACATTGTATCAACCTGTCCGTTTCGGTGTCTTCGTTACCAGCGCCAGATCAGAACACGTGGCAGAGAACTTCTCCGCCCACATTCTGTTCACGGGCACTGTGGTCGGCCATCACACCCTTGGGCGTAGACAGGATCGACACACCCAGCCCGTTTGCGACGGTCGGGATCGACTTGACCGATGCGTAAACGCGGCGGCCGGGTTTCGAGACACGGGCGATCTCGCGGATCACCGGTGCGCCTTCGTAATATTTCAGCTCGATCTCCAGTTCGGACTTGCCATCACCGAAATCGACTTTCGTGTAGCCGCGGATATAGCCTTCCGACTGCAATACATCAAGAACGCGAACGCGAAGCGTGGAAGCAGGCGTGGAGACCTTGCTCTTGCCACGCATCAGACCGTTGCGGATGCGGGTGAGCATATCACCGAGAGGATCATTCATTTTTGTCTCTCCCCTTACCAGCTTGACTTCACGATGCCTGGAACCTGGCCCTGATTGCCAAGTTCACGCAGCGCGATACGCGACATTTTCAGCTTGCGATAATAGGCACGCGGACGACCGGAAACCTCGCAACGGTTGCGAACCCGGGTCTTGGCGCCATTGCGCGGAAGCTGCGCGAGCTTCAGCTGGGCACGGAAGCGCTCTTCCATCGTCGCTTCCTTGTTCATGATGACTTCCTTCAACGCCTTGCGCTTGGCTGCGAACTTCTTCGCGAGCCGGGCGCGGCGGTTGTTCTTTTCGACGGCACTGGTCTTGGCCATATCAGCTTTCCTTCTTTTCGCTTGCCGTTACTTGCGGAACGGGAAGTTGAAGTGGCGCAGGAGCGCGCGCGCCTCATCGTCCGTTTTCGCCGTCGTACAAACGATGACGTCCATGCCCCAGATCTGATCTACCTTGTCGTAGTTGATTTCTGGAAACACGATGTGTTCCTTGATGCCCATGGCATAGTTGCCACGGCCATCGAAGCTCTTGGGATTGAGACCGCGGAAGTCGCGAACGCGCGGCAGCGCGATTGTGACGAGGCGATCCAGAAATTCGTACATGCGGGTCTTGCGCAGGGTCACCTTGGCACCCAGCGGCATGTGTTCACGCACCTTGAAGGTGGCGATCGACGTGCGGGCGCGGGTGACCACGGCCTTCTGGCCGGCGATCTGCGTCAGGTCGTCTGCTGCAACCTGAGCCTTCTTGGAATCCTGTGTGGATTCGCCGACGCCCATGTTCAGCACGATCTTGTCGATCCGCGGAATTTCCATCGTGTTCTTGTAGCCGAATTCCTCGACCATCTTTGCCTTGACGACTTCGTCATAATGCTTGCGAAGGCGCGCTGTGTATGCTGCTTCAGCCATCGATCATGTCTCCGGAGCGCTTGGCGAAGCGGACCTTGCGGCCGTCTTCGAGTGTCTTGAATCCAACGCGGGTAGCCTTGCCGTCCTTGGGATCGGCAACAGCCAGATTGGAAACCTGGATCGGGGCTTCCTTGCTGATGATGCCCGCTTCCTGGTTCTGGGTCTGGCGCTGATGGCGCTTGATCATGTTGATGCCGCGCACGAGCGCCTTGCCGTCTTTCGGCATCATCTGGATGACCTCACCGGTACGGCCCTTGTCCTTGCCGGTGAGAACGACCACGCGGTCGCCTTTGCGAATCTTCTGCATGGTTGCGTTTCCTTAAAGCACTTCCGGCGCCAGCGAGATGATCTTCATGTGGCTCTTGGCGCGCAATTCGCGCGGAACCGGTCCGAAGATACGGGTGCCGATGGGCTCTTTCTTGTTATCGATCAGGACGGCTGCATTGGTGTCGAAGCGAATGACGCTCCCGTCAGCGCGACGGATGTCCTTGGCGGTGCGCACGACAACCGCCTTCATCACGTCGCCCTTCTTGACGCGGCCCCGGGGAATAGCTTCCTTGATCGACACCACGATGATGTCGCCAACGGAGGCGTATTTCCGCTTGGAACCGCCCAACACCTTGATGCACATAACACGACGGGCGCCTGAGTTATCGGCGACGTCGAGGTTTGTTTGCATCTGAATCATGACTGGCTACCTTCTTATTTCACTGCGGACCAATGCCGCATGCCTGCCAATTAGGCCTGGTTGTCGACGACAGTCCAGGTCTTGTGCCTTGAGATCGGACGGCACTCTTCGATGAAGACGGTGTCGCCAACCTTGTACTTGTTTGCCTCGTCATGGGCCTTGTAGTTCTTCGAACGGCGAACCGTCTTCTTGAACAGCGGATGGGTAAAGCGACGCTCCACCTTCACCACGACGGTCTTGTCGTTCTTGTCACTGACTACAGTGCCCTGCAGGACGCGTTTCGGCATTTTCGACCTTCCTTACGCCTTTGATTCAGCCGCCTGCTTTTCAGCGGCAATCGTCAGGATGCGTGCGATGTCGCGGCGGACCTGCCGCACACGCACGGTGTTCTCAAGCTGTCCGGTGGCACCGCGGAAGCGCAGGTTGAACTGCTCCTTCTTCAGTTTCGCCAGCTCGTCACCGAGCTGATCCACCGTCATTGTGCGAATATCGGAGGCCTTCATTGGCTCACCCTTTCTCGTATCTTCCTGTCCGCTCAGTCTGCAATGCGCGCGACGAAGCGGGTCTTGATCGGCAGTTTGGCTGCGCCGAGGCGAAGCGCTTCACGGGCAGTGTCTTCCGGCACACCGTCGATCTCGAACATGATCTTGCCCGGCTTGACACGGCACACCCAATATTCCGGCGAGCCCTTGCCCTTACCCATGCGCACTTCGGTCGGCTTCGAGGATACCGGTACATCCGGGAAGATGCGGATCCAGACGCGACCTGCGCGCTTCATGTGACGGGTGATCGCGCGGCGAGCCGCCTCGATCTGACGTGCGGTAATACGCTCCGGTGCCTGTGCCTTGAGGCCGAAGGCGCCGAAATTCAGCGATGTTCCGCCCTTCGCGGTGCCGTGGATACGGCCCTTGAACTGTTTACGGAACTTGGTGCGCTTTGGCTGCATCATGGTCGTAGATTCCTGTCAACTTGTCCTTTGATGCCCGGCGTCAGGCATTCTGGCGGCGATGACCGCCCGAATGGCCCTGCTCCTGACCTTCCACGGAGCGGCGTTCGGAGGCCATTGGATCGTGCTCAAGGATCTCGCCCTTGAAAATCCAGACCTTCACACCGCAGATTCCGTAGGCGGTCTTCGCCTCGGCTGTTCCATAATCGATATCCGCGCGCAGCGTATGAAGCGGCACACGGCCTTCACGGTACCATTCCATGCGCGCGATTTCCGCGCCGCCAAGACGGCCCGAGCAGTTGATACGAATGCCCTGGGCTCCCAGGCGCATCGCCGACTGAACCGAACGCTTCATGGCGCGACGGAAGGCAATACGACGCTCGAGCTGCTGGGCAATCGACTGGGCGACGATTGTCGCGTCGATTTCCGGCTTGCGCACTTCAACGATGTTGATGTGCACTTCGGAAGCGGTCATTTCGCCAAGCTTCTTGCGGAGCTTCTCGATGTCCGCGCCCTTCTTGCCGATGATGATGCCGGGACGGGCCGAATGGATCGACACGCGGCACTTCTTGTGCGGACGCTCGATAACAATCTTGGAGATCGAGGCAGCGGCCAGTTCACGCTCGAGATATTCGCGGATCGCGATATCTTCGTGCAGGAGCTTGCCGTACTCGCCCGTGTTGGCAAACCAGCGTGAGTCCCACGTCCGGTTGATACCCAGGCGCATGCCTACGGGATTGACTTTCTGGCCCATCAGGCGGCCTCCCCTTCAACTTCACGGACAATGATTGTCAGGTGCGAGAACGGACGCAGGATGCGCGTTCCCCTGCCGCGGCCCCGAACATGGAACCGCTTCATGACGATCGACTTGCCCACATAGGCTTCCGCGACAACCAGGTTGTCGACATCGAGGTCGTGGTTGTTTTCCGCGTTCGCAATGGCCGACTGCAACGTCTTCTTGACGGTTTCGGCGATGCGCTTGCGCGAAAAGGTCAGATCAGCAAGCGCAGTCTGCACCTTCTTGCCACGGATCTGGGCCGCCACCAGGTTCAGCTTCTGCGGGCTGACGCGGATGGTGCGGGCTACTGCCCTGGCCTCATTGTCCTTGAGCGCGCGTTCGCGCTTGTCCTTGCCCATGGTTACTTCCTCTTGGCTTTCTTGTCCGCACCATGGCCGTAGTAGGTGCGCGACGGCGAGAATTCACCGAACTTGTGCCCGACCATGTCTTCGGAAACGGAGACCGGAATATGCTTCTGGCCGTTGTAGACACCAAAAGTCAGGCCAACGAACTGCGGCAGGATCGTGGAGCGACGGCTCCAGATCTTGATCACTTCGTTGCGGCCGCTCTCGCGGACCTTGTCGGCTTTCTTCAAAAGGTAACCGTCGATGAACGGGCCTTTCCAGGTTGATCGAGTCACGGTTCAGACCCCTTACTTCTTGCGCTGATGGCGCGAGCGCATAATGAACTTGTCGGACGACTTGTTTGTCCGGGTTTTCTTGCCCTTGGTCGGCTTGCCCCATGGCGTGACCGGATGACGGCCGCCAGAGGTGCGGCCTTCACCGCCGCCGTGCGGGTGGTCGACCGGGTTCATGGCGACACCGCGAACATGGGGACGGCGACCGAGCCAACGCTGGCGGCCTGCCTTGCCGATGTTGATATTGCTGTGGTCCGGGTTCGATACAGCACCTACGGTTCCCATGCAATTGCCATGAACGAGGCGCTGCTCGCCAGAATTCAGGCGAAGGATGGTGTAGGGGCCGTCGCGACCGACGATCTGGGCATAGGAACCGGCGGAGCGGGCAATCTGACCGCCCTTTTCCGGCTTCATCTCGATATTGTGCACGATCGTGCCGACCGGGATGGCGCGAACCGGCATGGCATTGCCTGGCTTGATGTCGCAGGACGCGCCCGCGATCACCTTGTCACCAGCGGCAACGCGCTGCGGTGCCAGGATGTAGGCCAGTTCACCATCGGAATACCTGATCAGCGCGATGAACGCCGTGCGGTTGGGATCGTATTCGAGGCGCTCGATGGTCGCCTCCATATCCCACTTGCGGCGCTTGAAATCGATCATGCGATAGCTGCGCTTGTGTCCACCACCGCGATGGCGGACCGTTACACGGCCGTGATTGTTGCGTCCGCCGGATGAGGAAAGACCTTCGGTAAGCGCCTTGACGGGCTTGCCCTTCCACAGTTCCGAACGGTCGACAATGACGAGCTGTCTCTGGCTCGGCGTTGTCGGATTGTAAGTCTTGAGTGCCATGGTACTAAACCCTTAAGCTCGCTCAGAGGCCGGTTGTCACGTCGATGGACTGTCCATCGGCCAGGGTGACGACCGCTTTCTTGACGTCGCTCTGCTTGCCAACAGTGCCGCGGAAACGCTTGACCTTGCCCTTGCGGACCAGGGTGTTCACCGCAGTTACCTTGACGCCGAACAACGCTTCGACCGCCTTCTTGATAGCTGGCTTCGTTGCGTTCTTCGCAACATTGAAGACAACCTGGTTCGATTCCGACGCAAGCGTCGACTTTTCGGTGATCACCGGCGAGACGATCACGTCGTAGTTACGGATGTCCTTCATCATGCACCTTCCCCGGCGAAGCGCGCCTCGATCGCTTCAACTGCCGCCTTCGACAGGACCAGCGTGTTGCGGCGCAGAATGTCATACACATTGATGCCCTGGACCGGGAGAACATCGAGACCCGGAATGTTGCGCGCGGCCAGACGGAAATTGTTGTCCAGTTCCGCACCACCGATGAACAGCGCGTTGGCAATGCCGAGCTTTGCAAGCTGCGCCTTGAGAGCTGCAGTCTTCGGCTCCTTCGCGGCAAGCTCGTCGACGATGATGATCGCCTCGGACTTCAGCTTCGAAGACAGTGCGTGACGCAGTGCCAGAGCACGAACCTTCTTTGGAAGGTCGGTGGCATGATCGCGAACGACCGGACCGAATGCACGACCACCACCACGAAACTGCGGTGCACGGGCTGAAGAGTGACGGGCGCGGCCTGTTCCCTTCTGCTTGTACAACTTGGCGCCGGTGCGCGAGATTTCTGCACGGTTCTTTACCGCGTGCGTGCCTGCCCGACGCTTGGCGAGCTGGTAGCGCACCATGCGTTCAAGAATGTCGGCGCGCGGCTCAAGGCCGAATACGGCGTCGGAAACCGAAACCTTGCCTGACGCCTTGCCGTCGAGCGTGGTTACCTTGATATCCATTACTCGTTACCTCCTTCGGCAACGTCTGCTTCCGCGGCGGGTGCCGGTGCGGCTGCAACTGCTGACTTGCGAATGGCTGCAGGCTTGGGCGCATTGGCCGGAGCCGCGTGTTTGACTGCATCGCGAACGGTGATCCAAGATCCCTTGGAGCCTGGAACAGCGCCGCGGATCAGGATGAGGCCGCGCTCAGCATCGGTACGCACAACAACCAGGTTCTGCGTGGTGATGCGCGTCTGGCCCATGTGGCCTGCCATCTTCTTGTTCTTGAAGACGCGGCCCGGATCCTGGCGGTTACCTGTCGAACCATGGGCGCGGTGCGAAATCGAAACACCGTGCGTGGCGCGCATGCCGCCGAAGTTGTGGCGCTTCATGGCACCGGCAAAGCCCTTGCCAATCGAGGTGCCGGTCACGTCGACCATCTGGCCCTCGACGAAATGGTCGGCCGTGATCTCCGCACCGACATCAATCATGTTGTCGGGGGAAACACGAAACTCGGCCACCTTGCGCTTGGGCTCGACCTGAGCGGCGGCAAAATGCCCGCGCAGCGCCTTCGTCGTGTTCTTGACCTTGGCCAGACCCACGCCGAGCTGCACGGCCGTGTAGCCGTTCTTTTCTTCCGTACGCTGGGCAACGACCTGAAGATTATCGATCTTCAGCACCGTTACAGGGACCTGCTCCCCCGCATCGTTGTAGATGCGGGTCATCCCCAGCTTCTGTGCAATCACTCCTGAACGCATCGGTTCAATCCTTAAGTCCGTACAGCTCTTGATCAGAGCTTGATCTCCACGTCCACGCCAGCGGACAGGTCGAGTTTCATCAGCGCGTCAACCGTCTGCGGGGTCGGGTCAACAATGTCGAGAAGGCGCTTGTGTGTGCGCATTTCGAACTGTTCGCGGCTCTTCTTGTCGATGTGCGGCGAGCGGTTCACGGTGAACTTCTCGATGCGGGTCGGCAGCGGAACCGGTCCCCTTACCTGTGCACCCGTACGCTTCGCCGTGGAGACAATCTCCTTGGTCGATGCATCGAGGATGCGATGGTCAAACGCCTTGAGGCGAATGCGGATGTTTTGGCCGTTCATGTTCAGTTTTCCTCAAGCTAACCGGCGGTCGGGACTGCCGAGTTTGCCCGCGTTTGGTTTGATATTCCGCCTTGTGGCGGGAGCTACGGGCGGCAGGTGCCGCCCGTCACCCATGAAACGTCATTCCGTGATGGAAGCGACGATGCCTGCACCGACGGTACGGCCGCCTTCGCGGATGGCGAAGCGCAGGCGCTCTTCCAT
>JBATLL010000015.1:0-1915 GCA_049289295.1 Rhizobiaceae bacterium | reverse complement strand
GACGTGCATCTCCACGACAAAGCGGTCGGCCGCGACCGAGACCACCTTGCCGCTCGCGCGCTTGCGATCGTCGTGGCTCATGCCTCGCCATCCTTAGGCTCGTCGTCCCTTTTCGGCGCCAGCTCGGACAACACCTTGCGAACGGCGTCATCGATCCTGTCGCTGGGACGCTGCGGCATGAAATGCTCGACGATCATGTCGAAGTAGTGCGCCGTCGTCCCCTCGGCAGGACCGTCGCCCCCGATGATCCAAATGCGCGGGTCGCGCAGTGCCCGCAGCTTGGCGATCTCTCCACCCATATCCGGCGCCGCGAAGATCACCAGACGGAAAGTCGGGATCGTCAGCGCCTGGTAGATGATGTTGTTCAGGTGCTCGTCGCCGAAGGCGTAGCCGGCCGTGATGAGAACGCTCTGCTCGCGCACGATCCTGGACTGAAATTCCCGGAACAGGTCTGCGTAGGGCGAGCCGAGCGAAGAGTTCTGCTTCGCCGGCGTCGGATAGATCAGCATCTGGTTTGAGGATTCCGGCGGCCAGACCTCCTTGATCGGGAACAGGCCATGATCGTCCTCGGTCCAAGTGACCGAACCATGCAATTTGCAGAGATAGACGAAGGCGTCGACGGCGGTCCATTTGCGGCTGGCGACGTCGAGCTGCTCGGCCAGAGCATAGCGGAAGATCGCCGGGTTGAAGCGGCGTTCTACGACGCCGGAAAAACCGTTGGCATAGGGAATGCCCAGGCGATCCATCGCCAATTCGCTGAAATGATCGTAGTTGGTCGTGAACACCCAGGGCCGGGGCAAGGACCGATCGCGTAGGACCAGTTTCTTGTAGAAACGCTCGTAGAGGTCGCGCACGGTCGTGTCGCCCTCCGTGGCGAAGGCCCCTTGGGTGACACGGGTCCATAGGAAGTCCTGGACCTTCTTGATGATGCCGTCGAGAACAGCGCGATAGGGGTGAAGATCTGGATTCTCGCTCTGGCGCAGCACGAACCGTTGCGCGAACAGCACCTCCATCAAGCGTTCCAGGTTACGGCTGTAATCCTTCGCCAGGTCGACCCCGAGCGCATCGAGATAGTCGAGTTCGTCTTTGGTCAGCCGCCACGGCGCCGGTACAGCGCCGGCTGTTGGCGGATCGCTGTAGAATCCCGCCGCGCGTGCCTCGACGGTTTCGCCGCAAAACTCCTTGGCCAGCGGCGCCATGGTCGCAATGCCGAGTTCCTTTTTGTCCTTCATCAGGGAAGAACATCCGGCGCCGAGCAGGAATGCGATATTCTTGGCGTTCATGGCCTCAGAAATCGCCTTGCGGGCGCCCTCGATCCCTTTGTTCCAGTCCAGTTCAGATGGCTCGGCATCGCCGTCCCGCAGAAACTGGAATTTTCGCTCTTCTTCGACTTCGCTCATATACCCCCGGTCCTCCCAGTTTCTTACTTGGCTGCTCTGTTCGCGCGCGCGGCTATATCAGCGCACCGCGCCATGAGCGCTTCGAACGGCTCCTCGTCGTCGAAGAGCAGTCCATCCTCAACCATGCGGGCATAGTCATCCTCCAACGCCTTCGCGCCATCGCCGACCGGCACGAGTTGCAAGCCGCCGCTGACAGCCGCTGCATAGTCGATCGGCGTGCGGTCGGCGGCCTTCTCTGCGAAGAACATCGACTTGTGCCGAGCGACTGCGTTGGCCAGGTCGCGATCGGCAAAAGCGGCTTCCGCGAAGCCGGCTTCGTCCAGTCGGACAACATCGTGCCAATGTCGCGCGAAGCGGTCGCCGCGCAGCCGCTCCTGGAGGCAGAAGACGTGGATGGCGGTCGCCTTCTCCCAGAAGGTCCGCTCCGCGTGCATGACGCGCGGCCGCGTCGTCGGAAACACCAGGCCGTCGATCAGGCCGGCCGCGTCGCAGACGACGTCGCGCAGGCTCGAGGG
>JBATLL010000014.1:0-1907 GCA_049289295.1 Rhizobiaceae bacterium | reverse complement strand
AGCTTGGTCAGCCCCTTCGTGTCCCAGCTTGTGCGCACGCCGCCCTTGACGAAGACCGCCTTGCCGTGCGCCGTGCTGACCTCTCCCACTTCGGCCACGATCTCGGCAAGGACAATGCGTGCCTGCTCCTTGAGGGGAGCAAGCGCTTGCTCCAGTTCGTCAACGACCACCAATGCCTGCATTGCACGCTGTGCCGCTGCGTCGGTGGTAGGTGCGCCCATATCCAGCAACCCCTGCCAACCCGCTGCCCATCGGCGCATAGTTGCGGTGACAATGGCTTCGGTGTTATTGTCTGTAGATTCTTCGCCCATTTGCTCTTGCTCCTTGTGCACTGATTCTGAAATAGATTCGCCGGATGCGCCGCAACCCACTCACTCCTCGACCAAAGCAGAAAGTTGATTAACGTGCAGACGCACCCGGCAGCAGGACGTTGTTCTGTTTAGCTGTGTCACCTCCTTGTTGTGCTTGTTACCCTCAAATGAAAATGTAACACACAATCAAAATGTTGTCAACCACGTCGAAACAGACGCGCCAACCAAGATTGCTCCTTCTTGGCGGGTTCTGTCTGACGCTGTGACCCTTCCGTACAGCCCGGCTCGACCCAGGGGCGGGGCATGTCGTTCAGGGCGAACTTTGCCACCCACCGGACGTTGCGCGGGTCGTGCGGTGCCGAGAACAGCATCAGCCGGTGTGTACGCAGCAGCAGGTACTCCGCCCACACTGCCGCCCGCTCCTTGACTTGGATTCTCGCCACGTAGCAAGTCACCAACCCGCCCCTGCGCTCGACCTCCCCTTTAGGTAGCTTGCTCGGATTGATTTGCTTGATCGCGTGATGGAAGGAGACCCGGTAAGTTACGCCGTAGGGGTCGAGTGCGCCGGTGATGACAGAGCGCATTGGCGCGCAGACCGGCTTGGCAACAACGATCTCCGTCCACTGTTCGGGGCGTGCGGTATGGCGCGTCACTGGGCATCCCCCCCAGTGAGCAGACTTGCCTGCTGCGTTTCTTCTTCCGCCGCAAACACCGCACCGATGATGACGCCCAAGCGCTGAAGCGCAGCCAGGGCGTCGTCCAGTTCGGCCAGCTTTGCCTCGCGGCGGGTGCCCTTGAGGAACTGCGCCGACATGCGCCGTTCGTTGTCCAGCGCCGTCTTGACGGTGCGGTAGTCTCTGCGTGCGGATTCTCGCTGCTGCTGGCTCATCATTCCTCCCTTGCCCAAACTGCTTTGCACCGCTTGCACTGACGGCGGCGCGGCATCTCCCAAATGTGGGTGTAGCCGCAGTGCGGGCACGCGTTGCGGGTTCTGATCGGCTGCTGTCCTGCGTCGTCTTCTAGCCGGGCCAGCTTGCCGGTCAATTCGTTGATTCTCCGCTGCATGTCGAGGCACACCAGGATAACCTGGCGCACGGGCAACTGTTCCAGCGACTGATAGGTGTGCTCAGCCATTTGCCGCCGCCACCTTTGCCGCGTCGAGTCGGGCGAACTCATCGGGATGGAAGCGCCAGACGGGTTGCTCTAGCACTGGGTTGTGCAGTTCAACCGCGTCAAGTTGGCGCACAACATGTAGGATGGCGTCCCCGACCTTGACCTTATCAGGCGACTCGGTTGCACGAACCGACGCGGTGCCAAGCACCCATGTCCCCCGAAAGCTGAGGAAACGGCCAGCCAAACGCCGGTAGGGATGCTGGCGCGCAGTGGCGACTGGATTGCGCAGATTACCCGCCTTGAACTCACGCATGGCGATCTTGGAGATATGCCCGCCCCTGCCTGCATTCATCCAGTAGGGCACTTGCACCCAGGCGTCATCATCCAGGTAATCGCCGTACCGCTTCATCATGCGCGCCGCGGCGCTTGCAATCTGCGCTTTCATCCCCTTGCCGATCTGGATCGTATGCGCCCACCGCACAC
>JBATLL010000013.1:0-57598 GCA_049289295.1 Rhizobiaceae bacterium | reverse complement strand
GCTCCTGGGTGGCCGGGGGGCTGGCAAGACGCGCGCTGGCGCACAATGGCTGAAAGGGGTTGCCGGTCGCGACCCGCACTATGTCGCGGACCATGCCGGGCGCATCGCGCTCGTAGGCGAAACCTATGCCGATGCAAGGACCGTGATGATCGAGGGCGAGTCGGGATTGCTGGCACTCTATCCCCGTTCAAACCGCCCTGCATGGAGTGTGTCGAAACGCGAACTCGTCTGGACGTCCGGTCTCGTGGGCCAGGTCTTTTCAGGCAATGATCCGGAGCGCCTGCGCGGTTCGCAGTTCGGTGCGGCCTGGTGTGATGAACTGGCCAAGTGGGAACATCTGGAGGAAAGTTGGGACATGCTGCAATTCTGCATGCGCCTTGGCTCGATGCCGCGCCTGATGGCGACGACCACGCCCAAGCCGCTTCGCTTCTTTCGCAAGTTGATGGCTGACCCGGCGACCGTTGTTACCCGCTCGCGCACCAGCGAGAACCGGGGCAATCTGGCGCCTGGTTTCCTGCGTTACCTGGAAGCCCAGTATGGCGGCACGCGGCTCGGTCGCCAGGAGATGGACGGCGAACTTGTCGAGGATCGCGAGGACGCCCTGTGGAACCGCGACATTATCGAGCAGGCCCGTGTTGCCGCTGCCCCCGAGCTGCGGCGCATCGTCGTTGCCATCGACCCACCGGCAGGTTCGGGCGGTGGGTCTGCAGCCTGTGGCATCGTTGCCGTCGGCATGGATGAGAATGGCAGGTGCTATGTGCTTGAAGATCGCACCATCCATCGCGCCACACCGCTTCGCTGGGCTGCTGCGGCCGTTGCGCTCCACGAAAGACTGGAGGCGGACGCGATTGTCGCCGAGGTCAACCAGGGCGGCGACATGGTGGTAGAGGTGCTTCGCAACGTTTCGACCACCTGCACGATACGCAAGGTGCGGGCTACGCGAGGCAAATGGCTGCGCGCCGAACCGGTCGCAGCCCTCTATGAACGGGGACTGGTCTGCCATGCAGGCCGTTTTCCCGATCTCGAAGACCAGATGTGCAACTTTGCGCTGGACGGCCTTCCCGATGGAAAATCACCGGACCGTCTTGATGCGCTGGTCTGGGCAATCACGGACCTGGCGCTGGGCGGACGTGGCGAACCACGCATCCGCAATGTGCTGGCCGGCTGAGGCATCACAAGAAAGCAGGACATGGAAAAACTCTTGAACTGGCTCGTGCGGCCGCGCGAAAGCGCGCGCGCGTTCGGGCACCACGCTGCCATGCACGCACCACGGGAAGTCAAATCCGGACAGGGTTCGCTTCTGGCCCTGCACGGCCCTGTCGAGGCGTCGTGGATTTCGGAGCAGCCCGAAAGCCTCGTTGTCGAAGGCTATATGCGCAATCCAGTCGTCCACCGCTGCGTGCGCCTGATCAGTGAGGCGGCAGCGTCGATGCCCTGGCTCCTTTATGAAGGGCGCGAGGATGTCGAAAGCCATCCGCTTCTCGACCTGCTTCGCAATCCCGTGCCCGGGCGAACCGCTTCACAGATGCTCGAAACGCTGTTTGGCTACCTCCTGCTTTACGGCAATGCCTACATGAATGTCGTGACACTCGATGGGTTGCCGCGAGAGTTGCATGTCCTGCGCCCCGACCGTGTCCGCCTTGTTACCGACCGCGAAGGCTGGCCGCTTCACTGGGAACTGGACGGCCCTGCGCATGGCCGCATCGTGAGCGCCGAACAGCCTGGAAGCGAAATCCTGCATCTTCAGCAATTCAATCCGCTGGATGACTGGAACGGCCTGTCACCGCTCAAGGCGGCGCGCATGGCGCTTGATACCCACAATGCCGCCAGCCGGTGGAACAAGGCATTGCTGGACAATTCCGCGCGCCCGTCTGGTGCCCTTGTCTATTCTGCAAGCGATGGCTCCAACCTCACGCCGGATCAGTTCGATCGTCTCAAGGAAGAGCTTGAGACAGGCTATACGGGTTCTGCACGCGCCGGGCGCCCGCTGCTGCTGGAAGGTGGGCTTGACTGGAAAGCGATGGGCTATTCGCCCAAGGACATGGACTTTATGGAAGCGCGCAATGGCGCGGCGCGCGATATCGCCCTTGCCTTCGGCGTCCCGCCGATGCTGCTCGGCATTCCCGGCGACAATACCTATTCCAACTACCAGGAAGCCAATCGCGCACTGTGGCGGCACACGATCCTGCCGCTCGCCGCAAAGACTGCCTCTGCCATCGGTGCCTGGCTTGGCGCCTGGTACGACGAGGCGATCCGGCTTGAATTCGATTTCGACCAGGTGGACGCCCTTTCGGCTGATCGTGATGCTGCCTGGAGCCGCCTCAATGGCGCGACGTTCCTGACCCTCAATGAAAAACGCG
The DNA here is from genome assembly GCA_049289295.1 of Rhizobiaceae bacterium. Taxonomy (GTDB): domain Bacteria; phylum Pseudomonadota; class Alphaproteobacteria; order Rhizobiales; family Rhizobiaceae; genus BOKV01. Next base: position 55,238 of record JBATLL010000013.1, on the reverse strand, counting down.
CGGCAGCTGGTTATGCGCCGCTGCAGGATGGCGGGGAGCAACTCAGTGATGATCCCCATGAATAACGTCTCCTATCAGGCCGATCCGGAGACGGCCTACATGCTGCTGGCAAAGCTTGCCGGCGCAATCGGCGGCTCGGCGATCTCGCTGGCCTATGTGCTGCCGGTCGGCCGGCGCGAAGCTGCACTTCGCTTCGCCACCGGTCTCGTTGCTGGTGTGATCTTCGGCGCATCCGCGGGCGTGAAACTCGCTGACTATCTCGACATATCGCAGCAGATCAGCCGTTTCGAAATGACGATGTCGGGCGCCGCCGCAACCAGTCTTGCGGCCTGGTGGGCGCTCGGTGTCATCGCCAGGCTGGCAGCGCGCTACGGCGCAACCGTTTCCACCACCGCAAAGGATTGAAACATGGGCATCCAAGACCTGCTCAAGCTGCGCGAAACGAAATTCGCCGGCGGTAACCTGGACAGGGTTCAGCTCAACGGCACCTTTTCAGGTTATGCCAGCCTGTTCGGCCACCGCGATCTGGGAAATGACGTGGTGGAGAAGGGGGCTTTCGAACGCTCACTGGCGCGTCGCGGCGCTGCCAACGTGCGCATGCTTTTCCAGCACGATCCTGACCGGCCCGTAGGGGTCTGGACCACCATCCGCGAAGACGAGAAAGGCCTTCTTGTGCAGGGCCAGATCGCGGTTGGCTCCGAGCATGGCCGCGAAGTTCTGGAACTGATGAAGGCCGGGGCCATTGACGGCCTGTCGATCGGGTTCCGCACCATCAGGGCGCGGACCGACAGGGCAAGTGGCGTGCGCCGCATCATCGAGGCCGATCTGTGGGAGATTTCAATCGTCACCTTTCCGATGCTGCCGGAAGCACGCATCGCGGAAATCAAGCGCGGCAGCGCAGCGCGACCGCTGCCCACAACGCGCGAGTTCGAACGCTGGCTCATGCAGGACGCTGGGCTGAGCCGTAGCCAGGCCAAAACCGTGATCGGTTCGGGCTACGCAAGTCTGACCGGCAGGCGGGACGCTGCAGGTCAAGGAAATCACAGCACCGCAGAACGCTTCACGAAGGCTGCGAGGCATCTCCAAACAATTGCAACGAACTGGAAAACGCAATGAGCAAGAACAACGAGAAGAAAGCGCCTGAAATCAAGGCGGCAACAGGCGACCCACAGGATGTGGCGGTCGCATTCGATGAATTCATGCAGGCATTCGAAGCCTTCAGGGAAGCCAATGACGAGCGCCTTGCACAGGTTGAAAGCCTGGTGAGCCCCGATGTGGTGACCACCGAGAAAATGGAACGCATCAACAGCGCGTTGAGCGACCAGAAGAAGCTGCTCGACTCGCTGGTCCTCAAGAGCCGCAGGCCCTCGATCGGCACCAACCAGACGATTACACCGCTGGCCCGTGTCGAACACAAGGCGGCCTTCGAAGCCTATGTGCGCAGTGGTCGTGAAAGCGACCTGAAGCGTTTCGAGGCAAAGGCCATGTCAATTGGCTCCGATCCCGATGGCGGTTATCTGGTGCCTGACGAAACAGCCGCGGAAATCGGACGCAGGCTTGCCGAAATCTCGCCGATCCGCTCGATTGCAGGCATTCAGCTTGTCTCTTCGGCCGTATTCAAGAAACCCTTCGCTGCAACGGGTCCGGCAACCGGCTGGGTCGCGGAAACCGAAATCCGTCCGCAGACCGCTTCTCCAGCACTGGTCGAACTGCAGTTCCCGACGATGGAGCTCTACGCGATGCCAGCTGCGACCGGATCGCTTCTGGAAGATTCGGCAGTGGACATCGATGCCTGGATTGCCGGCGAGATCGAGGCGGCATTCGCAGAGCAGGAAAGTGCCGCCTTCATCAATGGGGATGGCGTTAACAAGCCGAGGGGTTTCCTCAACCACCCCACAGTTGCCGAGGATTCCTGGAGCTGGGGCAATCTCGGCCATGTCGCGACCGGTGTATCGGGTGCCTTTGCCGGATCCGATCCGTCCGACACGCTGATCGAAACGGTCTACGCCCTGAAGGCTGGATATCGCCAGAATGCCAACTGGGTGATGAATCGCAGGTCCCAGGCGGAAATCCGCAAACTCAAGGATGCGGATGGGAACTATCTGTGGCAGCCACCCGCAGCCGCCGGCGAACGCGCAGCACTGATGGGTTTCCCCGTCATTGAGGCCGAGGACATGCCGGACATCGCCGCCGACTCCCTTTCCATCGCGTTCGGCGATTTCGGCCGCGGCTATCTGATTGTTGACCGTACCGGCGTCCGCATTCTTCGTGATCCCTATTCGGCCAAGCCCTACGTGCTGTTCTACACGACCAAACGTGTTGGCGGCGGCATCCAGGACTTCGATGCGATCAAGCTGGTCAAGTTCGGCACGGCGTAAGCGCCCCTCCCGCTCGGGCATTGAACTGCCCGGTCGTGCCATGTGCGGCCCTGCTTCCTCCCGGCAGGGCCGCATTCTTTTGAAAGAGGAAATCGATGACGAAAATGCTGGTCACACCTCCTGCCGGATATCCGGTCAGTCTGGAGGCCATGAAAACCCATCTGCGCGTGACGCAGGAGGATGACGATGGCTATCTCCAGGAACTGGTTGCTGCTGCCACGGCTCATGTCGAGGCGATCACGGGCTTGTCGTTGCTCGAACAGGACTGGCGCGTCTTCCTCGACGACCTGCCGCAACATTGGGTGACGCTGCCGTTGCGGCCAGTTCTGCAGATCACGCAGGTGCGCCATTTCAATCTTGATGGCGATCCGACGATACTGCCACCGACGGAGTGGATTCTCGACAATGCCAGCGATCCGCCACGTTTTGCCCTCACGCAGGTTAGCGGCCTTGAACTTCCCTGCAATGGCCTCGAGATCGACATGACCGTCGGCTTCGGATCGACGGGAACCGATGTTCCCGACACCATCCGCAGGGCGATCCTTCTTCTGGTGGCGCAGTGGTATGAAGTTCGCGGAGCCACCAGCGATGCTGCCGTGACTGCAATCGAACCACCCGGGCTGCACGCACTTCTCAGACCCTGGCGGAGGGTATCGCTGTGATCGCGACCATTGCGCCGGGTAGTTTCCGCCACAAGCTGGAAATCCAGCAACGGCTGCTTGCTGCCGACGGCTTTGGTGGGCGCAGCGAAAGCTGGGTGCATCACAAATTCGTCTGGGCACTGGTGGAGCCGCGTGAATCCTTTCGTGTGGGCGAAGGCCTGTCACTAGTGAGTGGAGCGACCCATGTCGTTACCATCCGAGAAGACCGTTCCCTGCCGCTGCAGTTCAGGTTCGTGCTCGCCGGGCGCATCTTCCAAGTGCTGCACGGCCACGATCCGGACGAAACCGGGCGCTACCGCGCCTGCCAGTGCCGGGAGTTTGCAACAGGAGACGACGCGCCATGAGCCATGCGTTGATCCTGCAGAAAATCATCATCGAAGCACTTCAAGCCGATCAGGTCCTGACAGACCAGCTGGGATCGGGACGTGTGTTCGACGCCGTGCCCGCGGGCGAAATGCCACCCTATCTCGCGCTGGTCTCGATCATTTCGCGCGACTGGTCGAGCGCAAGTGAACCCGGCGAAGAACACACGCTGTCCTTCGAAGCCTGGTCAAGGCACCACGGTCGCCGCGATGTGGATGAGATCGCGACAGGCATACGCCGCGTGCTTGCTGGGCTGACATGGACCGCTAGCGAGGTTCGACTGATCAACCTGAACTTTGTTTCGTGCGCGACTTCTCGTGACCCGGCCTCGCAGCATTTCCGCATGCAGCTTGAATTTCGTGCAGTCACCGAACCCGCACAACTCTAACGCCGTGAAAGGATAGACCAATGGCCTCGCAGAAGGGCAGGGATCTGCTTTTGAAACTGGATGATGGCTTGGGTAATTTTGTCACCGTGGCCGGCATCCGCGCCAATCGCCTTGCGTTCAACGCGCAGCCTGTTGACGCAACCAGTTCCCAATCGATCGGGCACTGGCGGGAACTGCTTGGCGGCGCCGGCGTGCGCAAGGCGTCGATATCTGGAAACGGCATCTTCAAGGATGTCCAGGCCGACGAAACGATCCGCGCGGCTTTCTTTTCCGATGCGCTGGCGAACTGGCAGATTGCCATTCCCGATTTCGGCATCGTCGAAGGCCCGTTCCAGATCACCCAGCTTGAGTATTCGGGAACACACAATGGCGAACTGGCATTCGTCATTTCGCTGGAGTCGGCGGGCGCGCTGACCTTTGTGCAGACATGACGGTGAACCGCAATCGCGGAGAAATCGAAGCGGTTCTCGACGGAAAACCGCTGCGGCTCTGTCTCACGCTGGGAGCGCTGGCCGAACTTGAGGATGGGTTTGGCGTCGGTGGTTTGACTGCGCTGGTCGAGCGACTTTCAGCCGGTGGATTCACATCGAGGCAATTGACCTTCGTGATCGGCGCGGGCCTGCGCGGCGCTGGCAACTCGTTCACCGACGATGATGTCGCGCGCATGACCTGCGACATGGGCATGGCGGGCCTGGTCGATATCGCATCAGCCCTGCTGTCAGCGACTTTCGCTCCACGAACGAATGCGTTGTCAAATGCCGCCGCTCCCAGGCCAGGAGGTTGAAGGACATTGGCACATCTGCATCAATTCGTCACCTTTCTCGCTATGGCGCTTCGCCTTTCGCCGGGCGAGATCTGGAAACTTCCATATCGCGATGCGCTGCAACTCGTAGAGACATTGATCCCCTCCAGACCCGCTCTGGATCGCGGGCGTCTTGACGCGTTGCGGCACGCCTTTCCCGACTCGATCAATCACAGGTGAACCATGGAAAGCAATGAACCACGGTCGATCCGCATAGACGCCGATGTGAGCGGTTTTCGAGATGCGATGAACGACATGGAAAACCTGACGCGACGTTTCGCGAGCACGTTTTCGTCAAGTTTTCGCGATGCTGCTCTGGCAGGCAAGGATCTCGATGATGTGCTCAGATCCGTCCTGCTGCGCTTTTCCGACCTTGCGCTCGACAAGGCATTTGCGCCACTCGACAATCTTCTGTCCAACATGCTTTCCGGCATCGCTGGTGCAGGTGGCGCAGCGCCAGGCGCGGGCCAATCCCCGACAAATGTCTATTTCAACGTGCGCTCGCCGGACGCAGCATCGTTTGCGCGTTCCAGCACCCAGATAACGAGCTTGCTGGCGCGCACGGTTTCCAGGGGCACGAGGAGCCTTTGACCATGCCACAAGAAACCGCTTTCCACGAAGTATCCTTCCCCTTTCCGCTGGCCCTTGGCGCATCCGGCGGCCCGGTCCTGCGAACCGAAGTCGTCGCTCTTTCATCTGGGCATGAGCAACGCAATGCCCGCACTGGCAGGGCTCGGCGGCGATATGACGTAGGTCACGTGATGCGTTCGGTGGCCGATCTGCAAAAGATTGTCGAATTCTTCGAGGCACGCCACGGCAGGCTCCATGGCTTCCGTTTTCGCGATCCGCTCGACCATCGTTCAGGCGATGCCGGGCAGTCGATATCACCCTTCGATCAGGTGCTCGGTATCGGGGATGGCGTGCGCGACGTGTTTCAGTTGATCAAGGCTTCGCCTGGCGGCATCGCACCGCAGCGCATCGTGACGAAGCCGGTCCCAGGCAATGTTCTCGTCGCGGTCGACGGCGCGTCGGTGAGCGAGAATGTGGAATTTGCGGTGGATCACGCCACCGGTCTCATCACTTTTCTGCCTGCCCATATTCCGCAATCAGGGATGGAAGTAACCGCAGGCTTCCTTTTCGATCTGCCGGTGCGCTTCGATACTGACGAACTGACCATCAATCTCGCCGCCTTCGAGGCTGGTCAGATTCCCTCGATCCCGATTGTGGAATTGCTGGCATGAAGGCGATTTCCGCAGCCCTTGCGCAACATCTGGCGGGCGAGGTCACGACATGGTGCCGATGTTGGAAACTTGTTCTCGCTGACGGCGGCATGCTTGGTTTCACCGAGCATGACAGCGATGTCGTCCTGGCTGATCTGCGTTGTGAAGCCGAAACCGGCCTGGACAGCAGCATGGCCGAGCAATCACTTGGATTTGCCACCGACAGCATGGAGGTCGCTGGCGCGCTCTCATCGCAAAGCATGACCAGCTCCGACATACGCGCAGGCCGCTATGACGGGGCCAGACTGGAATGCTGGATCGTCAATTGGCGAAACCCGGCACAAGCGATGCTCGACCGCATCTACAACCTCGATCAGATCACCGAGAGGGACGGTCGTTTCCACGTCGATCTTCGTTCGCAATCCGCGTCGCATGACGAGACGCGGGGGCGGCGGTTTTCACGCAATTGCGATGCGCAACTTGGCGACGCGCGATGCGGTGTGAACACCGATGCAACTGCCTTCAGCGCGATGATCACCATTACAGCCGTGCGCTCCGACAGATTCATCGAAGTCTCCGGACTGGAAGCGTTTGAAGCTGGTTGGTTCAGGCTTGGAAGCCTGGCCGTGAATGATGGCCAGAATGGCAAACACGCGCTGCGCGTCCTTGAACATCTCGTTGAAGGGGATACGCACCTGCTGAAGCTGTGGGCTCCGGCTGTCATTGCCATCGAGCCGGGCTGGAACGGAACCATCTTGGCTGGTTGTGACAAATCGTTCGCGACGTGTCGGCGCAAGTTTTCCAACAGCGTCAACTTTCGTGGCTTTCCGCATATTCCTGGCATCGATTTCGCATTTGGTACGCCAGGGCGTTTCTCCGTCATGGATGGTGGAGCGCTGGTGCCATGAACCTGCCCGAGCGCGATGTAACGCTGGCTGAATGCCTTGTGGCCGAGGCACGCACCTGGCTGGGCACGCCCTATCGACACCAGGCATCCGTAAAGGGAATGGGGTGCGATTGCCTGGGGTTGCTCCGCGGCGTTTGGCGCAATGTACTGGGTTTCGAGCCGGTTTCAGTGCCCGCCTATACGACCGACTGGGGTAGTGCCGAGGCGAGCGAAACGATCCTCGAAGGCGCAAGGAGGATACTCGATCCCGTAATGACCGGCGTGCCTCGAGCAGGTGACGTGATCGTCTTTCGGTGGCGGGCAAACGCGGTCGCCAGGCACATGGGCCTGGCGAGCGGCCCGTCGAGTTTCATTCACGCTTGGGAAAAGGCAGGTGTCGTTGAAGCGGCCCTTGTTCCCCAATGGCGCAACAGGATCGCTGGCCTGTTCTCGGTTCGCGAATCCAGTCCGGATTTCCGTTAATGGCAACAATGATATTGCAAACCGCTGGTGCCGCGCTTGGCTCGGCGCTCGGTCCATTCGGCACAATGGTCGGACGTGCAGCGGGTGCCCTTGCCGGCAACCTGATAGACCGAAAGCTCTTTTCGCGTGACCGGATCGTCGAAGGGCCGAGACTGGCCGAAGCACAGATACTGTCGTCAAGCGACGGTGCGCCCATGCCAAAAGTGTATGGCAGGTCACGCATCGGCGGCCAGTTGGTCTGGGCGACCCGATTTGAAGAGCGTCGCTCCACCATGACAGCTGGTGGCAAGGGCGGTGGACCGCAGGTATCGACCAGTGAATATTCCTACTATGCCAATTTCGCGGTTGCCCTGTGCGAAGGGCCGGTCAGTTGTATCAGGAGAATCTGGGCGGATGGTGCGGAAATTGACCAGACGCGGCACGAGATCAGATTCTATGCAGGCACAGATGATCAGCCGCCAGATCCGCTGATCCTGGCCCGGCAGGGCGAAGGGAACGCGCCAGCCTTTCGCGGCACCGCCTACCTCGTTTTCGAGGATTTCCCGCTTTCAGACTATGGAAACCGCATTCCGCAGCTTTCATTCGAAGTCGTGCGATCCATATCGGATGTTGATCAACGGATGAAGGCGGTCTGCCTTATCCCAGGTGCGACAGAATTTGGCTATGATCCCACGCCAGTCTCCCATCTGCCTGGTACCGGCAAGACCGGCTATGTCAATCGCAACAATTTCATCGCGCCAACCGACTGGCAGGCCTCACTTGATGAACTCCAGGCAATCTGCCCCCACCTTGAACAGGTAGCCCTGGTCGTACCGTGGTTCGGGACCGACCTGCGCGCTTCTCATTGCCAGATCAGACCAGGCGTCGAACATCTGGATGCGGGCGGCGAGGGGTGGAGCGTCAGCGGCCTTGCCCGTTCGCAGGCGCATCTTGTGAGCCGTGTGGATGGCGCACCAGCCTATGGTGGCACACCTTCGGACAATTCCGTGATCACAGCCATCGCCGACCTGCGCAGTCGTGGCCTCAGGATTGTCCTCTATCCCTTCTTGATGATGGATATTGGTGAGGGAAACATGCTTCCCGATCCCCATGGTGCGGGCGAACAGCCGGCATATCCGTGGCGCGGCCTGATCAGCTGTTCTGCCGCTCCGGGCATGCCTGGCACACCAGATCGCACACTTCAGGCCAGAGCAGAAATCAACGCATTTTGCGGCAACGCAGCGAGCGCAGATTTCACAGCTGGAAGCGCTGCTGTTGTCGCCGTTGCGGGCACCGACTTCGGCTATCGCAGAATGATCCTGCATTACGCACACCTTGCCCAGCTGGCCGGTGGCGTGGACGGGTTCCTGATTGGTTCGGAGTTCAGGGGCCTGACCACGTTGCGCGATGAAGCGGACAGTTTTCCGTTTGTCGAAAAACTGGTCGAGCTTGTTGGCGAAGTCCGCCAGGTACTGGGGCAGGGTGCGACACTCACCTATGCTGCGGACTGGACGGAATATTTCGGCTACCATCCGGCCAACGAAGCCAATGCCGTCTATTTCCATCTTGATCCGCTCTGGGCACATCCGGAAGTGGGCGCAGTCGGCATCGACAATTACATGCCGCTGACCGACTGGCGCATGGATGGCGATCCGGCCGAGGGCGCGTTCGCCACCCAGTTCGATCCGTACTATGCAAGGTCCGGCGTCGGTTCCGGTGAGGGTTTTGACTGGTACTACGCCAGCGATCCGGATCGCAGGTCTGGAAACCGGACGGCGATCACCGACGGGGAAGGCGAAGCCTGGGCCTGGCGATACAAGGACATTGCATCATGGTGGTCGAATGAACATCACGAACGCAAGGATGGACTTCGCAACCCAGTCCCGACAGCCTGGGTCCCTGCCTCCAAGCCGGTATGGTTCACCGAATTCGGTTGCCCCGCTGTTTCAATGGGCGCGAACCAGCCAAATGTGTTTGGCGATCCCAAATCCAGCCAGTCCGCTCTTCCCCACTTTTCCACCGGCAGTCGTTGCGACCTGGCGCAACACACCTATTTGCGCGCGCACCTCGACTGGTGGGGAAATGAGGCGGGCGATGTACCTACTGCCGCCAACCCGGTCTCCCCGATCTATGGCGGTCCGATGGTCGATACCACGAACCTGTTCGCCTGGGCCTGGGATGCGCGGCCCTTTCCTGCCTTTCCACTCAACACCGACTATTGGTCGGATGGTGCGAACTGGAACACCGGCCATTGGCTGAATGGCCGACTGGGTGGTTGCCCGCTGCCTGACCTTTTGTCCGCAATGGCCGAAGACTTCGGTCTGGAGCCGATGACGGTCAATGCACCCGGCCATGTCGACGGTTATGTCGTGCCCGGACCCATGCCCGCCAGGGCCGCCATGGAGCCGCTGGTCCAACTGTTCGGGGCAGCCTTCTCGGATACGCAGGGCTCCGTCAACGTGACCAGCCGGACCATGGCTCCGGTTGGCATGATCGATCCGGCCCACCTGGTGGACCAGGAAGGCGAAGCGCTGCAGACTCGCAATCGCCAGCAGATCGGTGAATTGCCGCGCCAGCTCGAAATGGTCTTTGCCGATCTCTTCACGGGTTACGAGCAGACGATTGCCAGTTCACTGCGTCTCGAGATCGGCGAAGGGCGCACATCGAGTATCGAACTGCCTGTCATCATGCCAGCCTCGATGGCCACGGGGCTGCTGGATGCCCGGTTGAACGATCTGTGGACAGGGCGCGATCATCTGGAAATCGCGGTTCCATGGAAATACGCCCATCTCGGAGCAGGCGATCTCATCCGGTTTGAAGGCAATACAATTCCCGGACTGTGGCAGATCGAGACAATCGAGGATGGTGAATTCCGCAGCCTTGGCTTGAAATCTGTCGTTCGGACGGAGGAACTGGCGGGGCGAGCTGATGCCGTTTCCATACGCGGAAATCAGCCTGACCCGTTCGCCAGACCAGACCTGCTGCTGCTCGACCTGCCGCTTGATCCAAACGATTCGAGCCCCAAGGTCTATGCCGCCCTGTCGGCATCCCCCTTTGCGCCAGGCTATGCGCTTCATTCATCGCCACTGGAAACCGGTTACACCCAGCGCGCGATCCTCGAACGCCGGGCGAGCATTGGGCATCTGGTGGAAACTCCTGGAAGCGGCAGGTCCGGCCGTTGGGACTACGGTTCGCGCCTGCTTGTGCGAATGCTGCGTGGCGATCCATCGTCTCTTCCCGATATTCTGGTCCTCAATGGCCAGAATGCTGCGGCAATCCTGTGTGCAAACGGCGAGTGGGAAATCCTCCAGTTTGCCTCTGCTGAACTGATGGAAGATGGCACCTGGTCCCTTCGCCAGCTGTTGCGCGGGCAAATGGGGACACAGGCAGCAATGGAATCCGGTTGCCTTGCGGGCTGTCCCTTCGTGCTCCTTGACAGGGCCGTCCTGAAAGTGCCGATCGATCCGATTGAAGCTGGCCTTGCACTCAACTGGCGCGCCAGCCCGGTGGGCGAACCTCTCACGCCGCAAACCAGTACGCTGGTCGCTCACACGCATCAGCCGGTGGATCTTCGCCCGCTCAGCCCCGTGCACCTGTCTGCGAATCGAAACCCTGACGGTTCGGTTCACCTCACCTGGATCAGGCGGAGCCGCATCGATGCCGACAATTGGGAAGTTCCGGAAATTCCTTTGGGAGAAACGGTCGAATCCTATCGCGTTGAAGTGTTGCATCCCGGCGGCACGATCCTGCGCACGAGCGATGTCGTGGCGACGCAATATGATTACGGGGCTGATGAGCAGGTTGCTGATTTCGGGCTTTTGCCAGCCCAACTTCGCTTCTCGGTGTGCCAGCTGACCGGGCAGGGGGTGCGTGGTTCGCCGCGCATTGCCGATTTTTCCCTCCAGAACTGATTCTGGGCAAACTGAAAGGAACAAGCATGGTTGATGAAAAATCCTGGTATCTGTCCAAGACGATCTGGGGATCGCTGATATCGGTGGCCGCGGCCCTGACAGCCACCCTGGGAATTTCAATCGGCGCTGATGCGCAGACGGCAATTGCCGATGCTCTCGTGCAGATGATTGCTGCCGCAGGTTCGCTCTATGCGATCTATGGCAGGCTGACTGCGACCGAAATCATTTCATGAGGCTGACCTGTGAGCGTGCCGCTGCTTTCCGCTTTTGCTGGCCTCCTGTCCTTCATTCGCTGGGCTGTGGATCATGTGGCCGCAATTGCCGGTAAGCGGAAAGCGCAGCAGCATGCGCGTGAACGGTCGCGATCCGAAGCACTTGGCAAACTGGCGCGCGCGATTGCCGCGCGCCAGCATGTTCGCGATTCTGTGTCTGGCGATGGCGGGCATGAGCGCTTGCGCCATGCGCCCTACCGCCGCGAGCGAGACTGAACAATGGTACTGCTTGGCATTTCGCCCCATTACCTGGTCGAACTCCGACACCGAGGCGACCCGTCGCCAGATTGGCGAGCACAATGCCGCATGGGATGCGCTCTGCCTGAAATGAGCCAAATCCATTTGCTTCCGTTCATTTTCAGTTCAGCCCCTATCTGCTAGAAGGGGAGCATGAAAACCGCCGCTGCCATTTCCTTCTTTCTGTGCGCCCTGAGTTTCGGGGCTGGAACAGCCCATGCTGCTGACTGCTCCGCTGCTGCGGCCAGAGTAGCCTCCGAAATGGGAGCGGAAGTCCTTTCGGTCAGCCCTCGCTCCGACGGAGGTTCGCAGGTCTGCGTGATCAAGGTACGCATTCCAGGCCAGAACGGTCAGCCCCCCAGGGTCGAGACCGTCACGGTCAGTGGCTGATAAGACAGTTTCACGGGGAGAAGCAGTCTTGAGAATTCTGATAGTTGAAGATGACAAGGACCTGAACCGCCAGCTTGTTCAGTCTTTCCTGGATGCCGGCTACGCGGTCGACAAGGCCTTTGACGGCGAAGAAGGCCATTTTCTGGGTGACACCGAACCCTATGATGCCATCGTGCTCGACATCGGCCTTCCGGGAATGGATGGCATTACGGTGCTGGAAAACTGGCGCCGCGAGGGCCGCAAGGCTCCGGTGCTTCTGCTGACCGCGCGTGATCGCTGGAGCGACAAGGTTTCGGGCATTGATGCGGGAGCCGATGACTATGTGACCAAGCCGTTTCATGTCGAGGAAGTGCTGGCAAGGGTGCGCGCGCTTATCCGTCGTGCAGCAGGTCATGCCGCATCCCACATAAGCTGCGGTCCGATCCTGCTCGATACGCGCATTTCCAAGGTCACCGTGGACGGTAATCCGGTCAAGCTGACATCGCACGAACTGCGGCTGCTATCCTACCTGATGCACCACCAGGACAAGGTCCTGTCACGCACCGAACTGACGGAACATCTGTACGATCAGGATTTTGACAGGGATTCCAATACGATAGAGGTTTTCATCGGACGCCTGAGGAAGAAGCTTGGTCTCGACTGCATCGAAACGGTGCGCGGCCTTGGCTACCGGCTGCAGGTGCCTGGCGGCGAAGCGACCTAGACAGGACATGAAAGCCGGCACCTTATCGCGTCGACTTTTCCTGCTCCTGACATTCTGGGCGCTGGTATCGGTTGCCCTGATCGCCGTGCTGCTGACCGAGGCCTACCGGCGAAATGCCGAACGCCGGTTCGCCGATCTTGTCACGGCCAATCTTTACAATCTGATGGGCGCGGTGGAACCTGGGGCGGATGGCCGTCTCAGCGGTGCACCCGATCTCAGGGATCCACGCTATCTGCGTTTCGGTTCGGGCTGGTACTGGACAGTCAACGCGGTTTCCAATCCGGCCAACCGGCTTTCTTCGCCGTCCCTCGCCGACGGCCAGATTCCTGTGCCGGAACTCACCGCTTTCGATTCCCGTTTCCAGCGCCAGTTCGATTATGTCGATGCGTCGGCCCAGGAACTCTCTGCAGTCGAAGCACAGGTTTTCCTTGGCACCGGCAGTGACATTTTTTCGTTCCGCGTGACGGGAAACAAGGATGAGCTTGAGGACGAGATCAGCGCCTTTCGCGGGACATTGATCCTGCTGCTCTCACTGTTTGGCATTGGCTTCGTGGCGGTCAGCTATCTTATCGTGAACATCGGTCTGCGTCCGCTTTCGGGTGCAATCGCACGATTGGCGGATATTCGCGAGGGCCGCGCCGAACGCATCGAGGGTTCCTATCCCGGTGAGGTGCAACCGCTCATTGACGAGACCAATGCGCTGATCGAATCCAACCAGCTGATTGTCGAACGCGCCAGAACCCAGGTCGGCAATCTCGCCCATTCGCTGAAGACACCGCTGGCGGTAGTCAGGAACGAGGCCAATGAAGCGCCAGGAAATCTCAAGCGCATCCTGCTCGAACAGACAAGCCTGATGCAGGCCCAGATCCAGAATTACCTGGATCGCGCGCGGATCGCAGCACGCCACGGCATGGTTACATCACGCACGGATGTGCGAGCTACGCTCGACCGCCTCGTGCGGGTCATGGCCAAGCTCAATCCCGCCATATCGATATCCGCCCGATACGAGGGCGACGGACAGTTCATTTTTGCCGGAGAACAACAGGACTTCGAGGAGATTCTGGGGAACTTGCTGGAAAATGGCACCCGCTTCGCCAAAGCAGCCCTTGATATTCAGGTATCCAGGGAACAGGTCGGATCTGCAATTTTCCTCTGTATCGCTGTCGATGATGATGGGCCGGGCATGAGTGCAGCAGAGTGCGAATCAGCTTTGAAGCGCGGTGTGCGTATCGATGAATCGACCCCCGGGTCGGGGTTGGGACTGGCGATAGTAAAGCAGATCGCGAACGAATATGGTGGCGCTATCCGGTTGGAGAAATCCCGATTGGGAGGACTATCAGCCGTGGTGCGGTTGCCAGCGCGTTGAGCGGGGTGGGAAAATGTCCGCCACGTTTTTGCCGCAACGATGACGTGAAGAAAGGGGCGCACAGGATTGCATTTTCGGGTCAGCGGGGCCGTTAGCACAAGCTTCATGATTTGAAGGTTCAATTCCGGCGTTGAACAGGGAGATTTCGGTGTCGGCCAGAAGATTACAAGGCCTGATCGTGGCGCTGGCTGGCACAGTGCTGCTTCAGGCTTGCGAAACAACGCGCGACACATCAGCAAGCGCGTACCAGCCGCTTCTTGCTGGCATTCTCGCCACCGAATTCGGATCGGGGCTTGATGGCAATGCCAGAACGCTGGCTGCCAGAACGGAATACCGTGCGTTGGAAACAGGCTCTGCGGGCGCAGCTGTTCCGTGGAAGTTTTCAGACACGCTATCGGGCCAGGTCGTTCCGCAGCAACCCTACCAGGTCGGGTCGGCGAATTGCCGTCGCTACGTCCATACCATTCTTCAGGATGGCGTGGCGCGCTCCGTTGCAGCCACCGCCTGCCGCGACGAACAGGGCCGCTGGCAGCCGTTGATCTGATCGCCGTGCGATTGCGACCTATTGGCCTGCATCAGGCCTGACTCCACGAAATCATTGTTTTCGCCGTATTCGATAGTATGTATGGCCCATGACGTTCTGGATTCTGGCCCTTCTGATGTTGGTGTTCGCTGCCGCGAGCATCGCTGTTCCATTGCTGCGCAAACGCTCCAGCGCGGCAGACGCGATCGGGTATGATCGTGAGCTGTACAAGGCACGGCTGGCGGAGATTGATGTTGATCTGAAGCTCGGCCGCATTGGTGAACAGGAGGCCGAGGCGGCGAAAGTGGAAGAAGGGAGGAAACTTATCTCCCTGTCCATCACGGCAACACCCAGCGACACGAAAACTCCGGTTTCACCTATGCTCCTGTCGGGGCTGGCCGCCATCTTCCTTCTTATAATGTCCGTTGGGCTTTATCTGTTCACCGGCGCGCCGGGCGCACCCGACATGGATATCGCCTCGCGGCTGAAGGAAGATCCTTCTGGCCAGTCGGTTGAGCAATTGCTGCAACGCGCTGAAGCGCAACTTGCAAGGAATCCCGAAGATGGTCGAGGCTGGGCGGTAATCGCACCGGTCTATCTTCGCCTTGGCAGGGTGGAGGACGCGGTCACCGCGTTCCGCAACGCTTCGCGGCTCGACCCTGAAAATGTCACGTTGTTGACAGGGCTTGGCGAAGCGATGGTGGTCGCACAACAAGGCATTGTGACCGAGGAAGCGCTTGCGAACTTCGAGGCGGCACTTGTGCACTCGCCTGGCGACGCCAAGGCGAGGTTCTTCGTGGCGATTGCGCTTGGCCAGCAGGGCGACAACGACAATGCGGTCAAGGCATGGCGTTCGCTGATCGCAGATGCGCCCGCCGAAGCGCCATGGTTGCCTGTGGCGAAAGCCCAACTCGCTCGCCTTGAAGGCGGAGTGGTTGCTTCCCCGGCTCAGCCCGGAGAGACTTCCCAACCTGGTCCGTCTGCATCGGACATCGAGGTTGCTTCTCAAATGTCGCCAGAGGATCGTAGCGCGATGATCGAAACGATGATCGCCAACCTCGCCGAGAAACTGAAGGATAATCCGGGTGACAAGGAGGGTTGGCGCAGGCTCATTCGATCCTACATGGTACTTGGAAAGCAGCAGGAAGCCGCCGATGCCCTGGCAGGCGCGAAAAGTGCGCACGCGCAGGATGAGGCCTTCCTGGCAGAATTGCAGGCAATGGTGGACGCGGTGGCTGGCGGAAAGGGTGTACAATGACCAGGAAACAGAAGCGGCTGGCGATGATCGGTGGCATTGGCGCGGTTCTGATGGCCGCTGCACTACTGGTCATGTTCGCCCTGCGCGACGAGATCGTCTTCTTCTTCACACCCACTGATATCGTTGTAGATGGCAAGGCCGGGGCAGGCCAGCGCATCAGGCTTGGTGGCCTCGTCAAGGAAGGCAGCATCGTACGGGAGGGTGAAAAAGTGTCTTTCGTCGTCACCGATACAGAACATGATATCTCGGTGAGCTATATTGGCATTCTGCCGGACCTTTTCCGCGAAGGTCAGGGCGTCGTCGCGGAAGGTCAACTGAGTTCCGACAACCAGTTCGCAGCCGACACCGTGCTTGCCAAACATGACGAAAACTACATGCCCAAGGAAGTTGCGGATGCCCTGAAGGAGAAGGGCGTCTGGCAGGAAGGCGAAACCAAATGACGGTTGAACTTGGACATTTCGCACTTGTCGTTGCCCTGGCGCTATCGCTGGTGCAATCCGTCCTTCCGATAATCGGTGCACGTTCGGGCAATGTAAGGCTGATGGCGACCGCTGACCAGAGCGCCCCCGCGATTTTGGTGCTGCTCACCCTTTCATTTGCAAGCCTTACCAACGCCCATGTGGTCTCGGATTTCTCGGTCAAGAATGTCTGGGAGAACTCGCATACCCTCAAGCCGCTCCTGTACAAATATACGGGAGTATGGGGCAATCATGAGGGTTCCATGCTGCTGTGGGTGCTCATCCTCGGTCTTTTCGCGGCAATGGTCGCTGTCTTCGGGCGCAACCTTCCGCCTCAGCTCAAGGCAAACGTGCTTGGTGTGCAGGCCTGGATATTGAGCGCGTTCCTGCTTTTCATCCTGCTTACTTCCAACCCGTTTCAGCGCTTGCAGGAAGTTCCTTTCGAGGGCAATGACCTGAACCCGATCCTGCAGGACATTGGATTGGCGATCCACCCGCCCCTGCTCTATCTGGGCTATGTGGGCTTCTCCGTGACATTCTCCTTTGCAGTGGCGGCAATGCTCAGCGGCCGGATCGACGCCGCCTGGGCACGCTGGGTCCGGCCCTGGGCACTGATGGCCTGGATGCTGCTCACCGCTGGTATCGCCATGGGTTCCTACTGGGCCTATTACGAATTGGGCTGGGGCGGCTGGTGGTTCTGGGACCCGGTGGAAAACGCATCTTTCATTCCATGGCTCACCGGCACGGCACTGCTTCATTCGGCAATCGTCATGGAAAAACGCGATTCGCTGAAGATCTGGACGATCCTGCTGGCGTTGATTACGTTCTCGATGTCGCTGCTTGGAACCTTCCTAGTTCGTTCAGGCGTGCTGACATCGGTTCATGCCTTTGCCACCGATCCCGAGCGCGGCATCTTCATCCTCGCCATCCTTTGCCTGTTCATCGGCGGATCGCTGTTCCTGTTTGCCCTGCGTGCGCCTCTTCTCAAGAGCGGAGGGCTTTTCGCGCCGATTTCGCGCGAGGGTGCACTCGTCTTCAACAATCTGTTCCTGACAACAGCAGCGGCCACTGTGCTGGTAGGCACCTTGTACCCTCTGGTCATTGAAGCGATTGACGGGTCGAAGATCTCGGTCGGCGCCCCGTTCTTCAACCTTACCTTCGGGCCGCTGATGTTGCCGCTGCTGATTGCGGTGCCGATCGGACCGCTATTGGCCTGGAAACGCGGTGATCTGCTGGCAGCGATGCAGCGCCTGTACTACGTCACGGGGGCTGCACTCGTCGTCGGCGTACTCGTCATGTCATTTGTCGAAGGCCGCCCGGTGCTTGCGGCACTGGGCTTTGGCGTTGCCGCCTGGGCCATTCTGGGTGCGTTCGCAGAAATCTGGACCCGATCCGGCCTTCCTTCAGTCTCGGCCAAAGTTGCCTTGAAGCGCATTGCAGGCCTGCCGATTTCAAGCTGGGGAACGGCCTTCGGCCATTTCGGCCTCGGTGTCACATTCCTCGGGATCGTTTGCGTTTCCTCCTTCGAACAGGAGTTGAACACCTTCGCCAAGCCGGGCGATACGATGTCATTGGCGGGCTATGAGCTTACCTTCGAAAGCATTACGCCGCGCAAGGGATCGAACTTCGTCGAGGATGTCGTCACTTTCACCGTTCGCGGGGAGGGGCTGGAGGAACACAAGATCGAACCAGCAAAGCGGGTCTACACGACACGGCGCATGCCGACGACCGAGGCCGCCATCGAAAACTACTGGTTCTCCCAGCTTTACGTGTCTCTGGGTGACATCCAGAGCGATGGCTCCGTGGTTGTGCGGGTCTGGTGGAAACCTCTTGTCACCCTTATCTGGTTGGGCACGGTCGTCATGGTCTTTGCAGGTGCCTTGTCCCTTGCGGACCGGCGTTTGAGGGTAGGCGCACCACGCCCATCGCGCGCAAGGTCAGGGAGCGTTGCAGCCAGTGTCTAGGCAAGTGTCCAGGATTTTCGCTGTTCTCGTGATCTGCGTCGCGTTCAACATGGCTGCTGGCGCGGCGCATGCTGTCCAGCCTGATGAAGTGCTGGCCGATCCGGCGCTTGAGACCCGCGCAAGGCAACTCTCGGCAGAGCTGCGTTGCATGGTCTGCCAGAACCAGTCGATCGACGATTCGGACGCAGAACTGGCGCGTGACCTGCGGTTGCTGGTGCGCAAGCGCCTTCAGGCGGGCGATAGCGATCAGCAGGTAATCGACTATCTTGTTGGCCGTTACGGCGAATTCGTGCTTCTCAAGCCACGCCTGTCTGTAAGAAATGCGCTTTTGTGGGGCACTCCTGCTGTGCTTTTCATCCTGGCTGCCATCCTTGGTTTTCGCCATGTGCGACGCAGGAGCGAAGAAAAGGGCGCAAAGCCCCTTTCTGACGCTGAAAAGGCGCAGCTCGACAGGATACTCGACGAAGCGGAGTAAGCCTCCATCGCGCAGTCGCTGCGGATCGTCCCCGTCTCCCAATCAATCTTACCAAAGTTTAATCTGCCGGAAAGGACCGCGTAAGTTTCCAACACCTATCTTCCCTGGATCAGGGGCCGGATCCTGTCTGCAAGACAAGAGCGGTCAGGCAATTCTGAAAGGGAATGCAAATGAAACTCACGCTGAACAACGGTTCTTCACGCAACAGGCTGCTGGCCTGCCTGTTGGCATCTTCCATGCTGATCGCTCCGGGACTTCCCGGCTCGCCACTTGGCTCAATCTCATTCGCCAACGCTGAACCCGTGACGGTCAACGCTGCCGAAGTTCCCGGTTTTGCCGATGTCGTTGACGCTGTTTCCCCGGCCGTCGTTTCGGTTCGGGTCGAACAGGAAGTCAACCCAGCTTCCCAGGAAGGCCGGTTCGGTCGGCAGTTTGATGACGAGGATGGCGGGCGTTTCTTCGGCATGCCACCTTTCTTCCGCAACAATCCCTTCTTCGACCAGGATCAGGGACGTGGCGAGCGCCGTGGCCAGGGTGGTGAACGCAGGCGCGACCGCCAGCATCAGCGTTTCGGCATGTCACAAGGCTCCGGTTTCTTCGTGAGCGAAGACGGCTATGTCGTCACCAACCACCATGTCGTAGAGAATGGCTCCAAATTCACCGTCGTCATGAACGACGGCTCCGAGCTGGATGCAACGCTCGTGGGTGCGGATGCACGCTCGGACCTGGCGGTCCTCAAGGTCAAATCCGACACCAAATTCACCTATGTCACATTCGAGGATGAAAGTGTCCGCATTGGCGACTGGGTCGTTGCCGTGGGCAATCCCTTCGGCCTGGGCGGCACCGTGACCGCGGGCATCGTCTCGGCGAGAAATCGCGAAATCTCGACCAACCGCTATGACGATTTCATCCAGATCGATGCGGCAGTCAATCGCGGCAATTCCGGCGGCCCGGCCTTCAATCTGCAGGGCAGGGTGATCGGCATCAATACCGCGATCTTCTCCCCATCCGGCGGCAATGTCGGCATCGCTTTCGCCATTCCCGCTTCAACAGCCCGTGAAGTGGTTGATGAACTGATCAGCAACGGTCAGGTCGTGCGCGGCTGGCTCGGTGTTCAGATACAGCCTGTAACCCGCGACATTGCCCAGTCACTCGGCATGGACAGTGCCGGTGGTGCAATCGTCACCAGCCCGCAGGACGGAAGCCCTGCAGCAAAGGCAGGCATTCGTTCCGGTGATGTGATTACCGCTGTGGATGGCGACGCGATCAAGGGCCCCCGTGAACTGGCCCGCAAGATCGGCGGCTATCATCCCGAGCAGAAAGTATCGGTCACACTGTGGCGCAACGGCGAATCGCGCGATGTCGAAGTTACGCTTGGCCGTCTCGACACCCAGGAAATCGTCGCATCCCAGGATACCGACACGCCGCAAGGCAAGATGTCCGCGCTGGGTCTCATCCTTGAACAGGGTGGCGATAGTGGCGTCGTCGTTGCCGAAGTCGACCCTGCCGGCAAGGCCGCTGCGGTCGGCATCGAACCCGGCGACGTGATCACTTCCGTCAACGGCGAGGAAGTCGAGAACCCGGTTGCAGTGGACAAGATTGTCGGTGATGCCAGCAAGGCAGGCCGAAAGGCCGTGCTGTTCCAGGTGACACGCGACGGAGACTCTCGCTTTGTGGCCATCCCGCTGAAGCGCGGCTGACCACTCGAAGAACACGCCGCGCAATTTTCCAGGTCGCCCCCGGCGCGGTGTGCAGATGGTGACGGGCCTTTCCCATACTGGCCCGTCACCTCATCCGGAAGTCATCAACTCGGGACCAGGGCAACCAATTGCGCTTGCCCAGACAAAGCCGGAGCCTTAATTCATGGGCATGAAAATTCTCATTGTTGAAGACGATCATGAAGCCGCCGCCTATCTCTCGCGCGCACTGAAGGAAGCCGGCCATATCTGCGAACTGGCAGCGAACGGTGAGGATGGCCTGCACCTTGCAACCACCGGCAGGTTCGATGTCCTCATCGTTGACCGCATGCTACCGAAACTCGACGGCCTGGCGATGCTGAAACGCATTCGCGCGGATGGGCACGAGACCCCGGCATTGATACTTTCCGCTCTTGGCCAGGTTGATGACAGGGTCGAGGGATTGCGTTCGGGCGGTGATGACTATCTTTCGAAGCCCTATGCCTTTACCGAGTTGCTGGCGCGCATCGAGGTGCTGGCGCGCCGGTCCCGCCCCGACCAGTCCGAAACACAAATGCGGGTAGGTGATCTGGAACTCGATCGCCTCGCCCATTCGGTTCGCCGCGCTGGCCAGAACATCCTGCTGCAGCCCCGCGAATATCGCCTGCTGGAATATCTCATGCGCAATGCGGGCAAGGTCGTTACCCGCACCATGCTGCTCGAAGAAGTCTGGGACTACCACTTCGATCCGCAGACAAATGTCATCGATGTTCATATCTCCCGCCTGCGCTCCAAGATCGACAAGGATTTCGACGGGCCGATGCTGCACACCGTGCGCGGGGCTGGCTACATCCTTCGCCAGCCCGACGGTTAGGGCTGCATCATGAACCGGCTGCGCACGATCCTTGCAATCACCTCCGTCAGGCTTTCGATTGCCTACACACTGATTTTCGGATTGGTGGCAATCATCATCGTCATGTATCTGACGGGCAGCACGGTCGGCATCATCCGCCGCCAGATCCAGCAATCGATCAATACGGAAATGGCGGATCTGGGTGCCACCTATGACAATTCGGGCATCAACGGCCTTCTGGCGGCATTGCAGCGCGCTGCTGCAGCCCCGAGCGCGAACATCTACGTCGTCGTCGATCCGTCCGGTACGATCATCGGCGCGAACATTCGCGACCTCGAAGCCGGTGTCATCAACCGGCAGGGCTGGACCTTCCATCCATTCAGCTACACCCGCCATCAGGATCGTGGCGAGCGCCAGTACCAGGCAATAGCCCTGGTCCACCAATTGCCGAACGGCATGCGCCTTCTCGTTGGCCGTGACCTGGGCGATCCGGAACGATTCCGCGTCGTCGTGGCGCGGGCGCTTTTCCTGGCACTTGGCTCGATGCTGATGGTCGGCCTGCTGACATGGTTCCTGATTGGCAGAAGGGCATTGAAGCGGCTGGACATGGTTTCCGCCTCGACGCAGCGCATCATGGCTGGCGACCGCACCGAGCGACTCCCCTTGAGCGGGGCAGGCGATGAATTCGACCGCCTGTCATCGCGCCTCAACCAGATGCTGGATCGCCTCAACCTCCTGGATCAGGGACTGCGCGAAGTTTCAGACAATATCGCCCATGACCTCAAGACGCCGCTGACACGCCTGCGAAACAAGGCCGAGCGCGCAGCTGCAGCCGCTGGCAATGGAAAGGCGGCACGCCAGGCACTCGGTGAAGTCATCACCGATACCGACAGCATCATTCGAACCTTCGATGCACTGCTCATGATTTCGCGGGTCGAATCGGGATCATCTGCTGCCGAACTCAAGCCGCTCGACCTGACAAAGATAGTGGAGGATGCCGCAGAACTCTACACGCCACTGGCCGAGGAAGAAGGCTTCAAGGCGAGCGTGGAAGTCGAACCCGGTCTCAAAGTTACGGGCAATCGCGAACTGCTTTCGCGTTCCTTGTCCAACCTGATCGAAAACGCGCTCAAGCATGGCCGCAGCGAAGGGCAGGCCGCGAACCTGACGATCAAGGCAAGCCGCAGCGGGCAATGGATTGAAATCTGCGTGGCGGACGCTGGCCCCGGCATTCCCGAAAAGGACAGGGAAAAGGTGATGGAGCGCTTCACAAGGCTTGAAAAAAGCCGCACGGTGCCTGGAAACGGACTGGGCTTGAGCTTGGTCAGGGCGGTCGCCGTGCTTCATGGCGGAAAGCTTGAACTGCACGATAACAGCCCCGGTCTGAGGGCCTGTCTCCTGTTGCCGGTCCGTGAGTGAACCATGATGGATCAGCTGGTGCATAAGGGCATGCGTGAGGTAAAAACGGAAATAGCTGTCGCCAGGCCGCTGCGCACCATAGCGCCTTCATCGGCGGGAGAAGCCCGCAAATGGCTGGCGGAACTGCATGCGCGCTTGAAAGGCGAGGGACACGAGGCCTTCTCCGGCAAACTCGACAGCGAGAGCGAAATCGCAGCCTTCCTGGGTGCTGTCTTCACGCTGTCGCCATTCCTGCGCGACTGTGCCCTGATACGCCCGGCAATCCTAGTCGATATCCTGTCGCGTCCCTTTGAAGAAACTTACACAAACCTGCTTCAGGAGACCCGCGGTCTCGGTGTCGCCGCAGGCACGGACGCCGCGATCAAGGCGGCGTTGCGTCAGGCAAAACGCAAGATGGCGCTGCTCTGCGGCCTGGCCGATCTGGGCGGATGGTGGTCGCCAGAGCGGGTTACCGGCGCACTGACCGACTTTGCCGATGCCGCATTGGGTGCAGCGATCAGCCACCTGCTCCGGGCGCTTCACGAAGCGGGCAAGGTCACGCTACCCGATCCGGAAAACCCGCAGTCAGGCTCTGGCCTGGTCGTTCTTGGCATGGGCAAGTTTGGTGCGCATGAACTCAACTACTCCTCTGACATTGATATCATCCTGTTTTTCGAAAAACGCGAAATGCAGTGGAACACAGATGATCCAACAAGCCTGTTCACCCGCCTGGCAAAGTCGCTGATTTCCATCATGCAGGAGCGCACGGGAGACGGCTATGTCTTCCGCATCGACCTGCGTCTGCGCCCTGATCCTGGTTCAACGCCGCTCGCCATTCCAGTAGAAACAGCGCTCAACTATTACGAGGCCTACGGCCAGAACTGGGAACGCGCTGCGATGATCAAGGCGCGCCCCGTTGCCGGCGATATCGAGGCTGGAGCTGCCTTCCTGAAGGAACTCGTTCCATTCATCTGGCGTAAATATCTCGATTACGCCGCGATTTCAGATGTGCATTCGATCAAGCGCCAGATTCATGCGCATCGCGGCCACGGCGAAATCAAGGTGCTGGGGCACAATATCAAGCTTGGCCGCGGCGGTATCCGCGAGATCGAGTTCTTCGCCCAGACACAGCAGTTGATTGCTGGCGGCAGGCTGCCGCAATTGCGCTGCGTGCGCACGCTGGATGCGCTTGACGCATTGTGCCGGGAAGGCTGGATCGATGCGCGTGCCCGCGATGAACTGGGTGAATGTTACTGGTATCTGCGCAATGTCGAGCATCGCATCCAGATGGTCGCTGACGAGCAAAGCCACACTTTGCCAGAGGATGAGGATGGGCTGAAGCACATCGCGCTGATGATGGGGGAAGGAAACGCGAAATCCTTCACTTCCCACCTGATTGAATGCCTGCGCAAGGTCGAGCGTCACTATGCTGGCCTTTTCGAGAAATCGCCGGAACTCACGACACCAGGCGGCAATCTGGTTTTCACCGGCGATGATGACGACCCTGCGACCGTCGAGACGCTTTCCCAGATGGGTTTCGAGCGGCCTTCAGAGGTCATCAAGATGGTGCGCGGCTGGCATTATGGGCGGTTTCCTGCGGTTCGCACTGCCCAGGCGCGCGAACTCCTGACCGAACTTACCCCAGGCCTTCTCGAAGCCATTGCCGGTGCTGGCGAGGCCGATCCCACGCTGATTGCCTTTGATCGCTTCCTTGCCGGTCTGCCGGCCGGTATACAATTGTTCGCGATCCTGAAATCCAATCCTGAACTGCTCCGCCTGATGCTTCTCATTCTGGGGTCCGCGCCCAGGCTTTCGGAAACCATCACGCGACAGCCGCACGTCTTTGACGGCCTGATCGAGCCCGCCTTTGCAGCAACCGTGCCGGATCGTGCCACGCTGCGCGAGCGCCTCGCACAAAGCCTGGGACGCGCGCCTTACTACGAGGCTAAGCTTGATGCCGCACGGCTTTTCGCGGCCGAACAGAAGTTCCTGATTGGCGCGCGTCTGATGAGCGGGGCACTGTCTCCCATCCAGGCAGCGCGGGCTTTTGCCAACCTCGCGGAAGTCCTGATCCAGCTTGTTCTTGAAACAGTGCAGGAAGAGTTTGAAACGAAGCATGGCCGCATCAAGGGCGCGCGCCTTTGCGTCCTTGGAATGGGCAGGCTGGGCAGTCGCGAACTGACCGCGGGCTCCGATCTCGATCTCATCCTGCTGTACGATCATGACAGCGATGCCGAATATTCCGATGGCGCACGACCGCTGGCTGCCTCGCAATATTTCATGCGCATGACGCAGCGGCTCATTGCGGCCATGAGCGCGCCCATGGCGCAGGGCGTCATCTATGAACTCGATTTCCGGCTTCGTCCATCCGGAAATGCAGGCCCTCTCGCCACGCAGATCGATTCCTTCGAGAAGTACCAGCGCGAGGAAGCCTGGACCTGGGAGCGCATGGCTTTGACCAGGGCGAGGACCGTGGCAGGCGATCCGCAGTTCTGCACCCATGTCGAGGAGCGTATCCGCGCCCTGCAGAAGGAACCCATGCCGCGCAAGAAGCTCGACAAGGATGTGCGCGAGATGCGCGCGCTGATCGACAGCGAGAAGGCCGGCACGAATCCCTTTGAAATCAAGACCGTCAGGGGCGGCCTCATCGACATCGAATTCCTGGCGCAATCGGCGGAGCTGGCGACCGGTGTTCCCGGCGAAGCTGACCGCCCTACGGCAATCTCGGCAATGCTGGAACGGGCCGACACGGCTCTCGTACCGGAAGATGATCGGGAGAAGCTCATGAAGGCGCTCGATCTCTATACAAGCGTGCAACAGATTCTCAGATTGTGCACGGACGATGCCTTCGAGCCGGCCAATGCGCCGAACGGTTTGAAGCGCCTTGTGTGCGACACGCTCGACCTGCCGGAAATCCGCACGGTCGAAGCCCATCTGAAAGATACCCAGAAGGAGATACGGGAGATTTTCAAACGACTACTGGGATGAAATTGGTTGGGTAGCAACGGGAAATTGCGGGCCAGCTGAGCTGCATCGGGGGTGACGATGCAAGGAGAATGACATGAAGAGAAGTACCAAATACATCATCGCCGGCGTGGCCGTGGTGATAGCGGTTGGTGGCGTTTTTGCCGCAAGACAGATGCGTGGCCAGTTCCGCGAGGAACACGCGCGCATGCGGATGGAAATGTTCAGTCGCACCGACGCCAATTCCGATCAGGCGATCTCGCTTGATGAGATGATGGCCGAGATCGGTCGGCGTTTCGATGCCGCCGATGCAAACAGCGACGCCACCCTGTCGAAGGACGAACTGATCAAGGCCATTGAAAGTGATCCCGCCCACCCCCGTGCAAAACGCTGGTCGGGCCGCATTGCCGATTCCATGATGAGCCGGTTCGATCTGGACGAGGACGGAAAGGTCGCACGTGGCGAAATTGATGGTCGCGCAAGGAAGCTGTTCGCGCTTCTGGACCGCGATGACAATGGCCAGGTGGCAATGGCCGAACTCCAGCGCGACATGGCTGGACGCGGTCGCGGGCGTGGCGGACGCCATGGCTGGTGGGGCCGCGACGACGACTGAGGCCAGTCGGGATAAAAAAAAGCCCCGGAACCTTGTAAGTTCCGGGGCGTCCAGTCCTGGCAGGGTAGTAGCTTTGTTCCTCAGGAGGCGGCCTTCATTTCCTCCACGGAAAATTCCTTTTTGCCATCGCACGTGGCCGATGTGCCGCGGCGCAATGGCAGGCGCAGGGATACGATAGTGCCCTGGCCTTCGCGTGAACGTATCTTCATCGCCCCGCCGTGCAGTTCCGTCAGCGAACGCGAAATGGCAAGGCCGAGGCCAGAGCCCTTGTGGCTCTTCGTGAACTGGTTCTGAACCTGCTCGAACGGGCGACCAAGCTTGCGCAGGTCCGAGCGCGAAATGCCGATGCCCTTGTCCTCGATACTGATTGTCACGCAGCCCGAAACGCGGCGTGCGCGCACGAAGACACGACCGCCATCATTCGAGAACTTGACCGCGTTCGACAGCAGGTTGAGCAGGATCTGCTTGATGGCCCTGCGGTCGGCATCAAGCTTGATGCCGCCGGCCACTTCCTCGATGACCTCGATGCCGCGATCCTGCGCCTGATAGGACATGATGCGCAGCGATTCCTCGAGAATGTCGTTCAGGCTCACGGTCTCGTAGTCGAGGCTGAAACGGCCCGCTTCGATCTTCGACATGTCGAGAATGTCGTTGATGACCCCAAGAAGGAATGAGCCGCTCTCATGAATGTCGCGGCAATATTCCTTGTACTTGTCGGACCCAAGCTCCCCGAACATTTCCGCATTCATGATCTCCGAGAAGCCGATCACTGCATTGAGCGGGGTCCGCAACTCGTGGGAAATGTTGGCGAGGAATTCGGACTTGATCCGGTTGGCTGATTCAGCACGCGTCTTTTCGCGGGCATATTTCTCCGCCATTTCGGCCAGCTGCTGCGCCTGTTTTTCAAGGGTCTGGCGCGACTTGCGCAGATCCGAAATCGTCGCCATCAGGCGGCGCTCCGAATCGAGCAGCTTGCGTTCATGGCCCTTGATGGTGGTGATGTCGGTTCCCACCGAGACGAAGCCGCCATCCTTGGTGCGTCGCTCGTTGATCTGCAGCCAGCGACCATCCTCCAGCTGCGCCTCCATGCTGCGCGCGCCTTCCTCGCTGTTCGTTCCCGAAACCAGCTGGCTCTTGACCATGGGCGTGCGCGCGGCTTCCATCACATCCTTGTAACGCATGCCCGGAACCGCCTCTGCCGGGTCCAGCCCATGCAGTTGCTGATACTTCGAGTTGCACATCACCAGCCGCTTGTCGGAGTCCCAAAGCACGAATGCCTCTGACAGGTTTTCGATCGCGTCGTTGAGGCGCATGTCCTGTTTGCGGCTGTGCTGCTTGAGATTCTGCTCTTCCGTGATGTCGACAGTAATGCCGATCAGATGCGGCTCGCCATGCGCATTCTTGACCACCTGCGCCCGGGCTCTCAGCCAGATCCAGTGACCATCGGCATGGCGCATGCGAAACGCCTGATCGATATGCATGCGGTTTTCCACAAGCACCTGATTGGCGAGCGCATACAGGTCCGCGTCATCAGGGTGAACCAGGTCGGCGACTTCACCAAACCCCATCATCTCGTCACTCGGCTCCATGCCAAGCATGCCGAACATCGAGCGCGACCAGTAGATTTTACCGCGCGGCAGATCCCAATCCCACAGTCCGGCGCTGCCGCGTGCAAGTGCCGTGTCGAAGCGGTTCTGGATCAGGTTTGTTATTTCGTCAGCTTCCTGCGCACGCGCGGCTTGCGCAAAGAAGGCGTAAAGGATCACGAGAAGGATGCTCGAAGTACCGACATAGAGCGTCACGTTGAGCGATACCGCCTTGTTCCATGCACCGAAGATCGCCGCCTTGGGCTGCACGAGAGTGACCCCTCCCAGCGGGCGGTCCAGAATGCGGTGCACCGCAAGGGCTGGCCCGATCCCCGAAACATTGGCTTCAAGCGTGTTCGCCCGTCTGCCGAATGTCGTCAGCAGCAGCGAATCGTCGATGAGCTGGTCGAGCGAGAGATTGAGCCGCGCGGCTTCGTGCGGTGCGGCCGCGATAACCGTTCCATCCTGGTCCGTGATGAAGATCTCTCGTCCACCAGCCAAATAGTGGGTGGAAACGGAATCGGCCACGAGATTTTGCAGCGCGTTCATTTCCGCACTGTCCAGCTTGTCGAACTTGCCAGTGGCCAGACGGTCACCAACCAGTTCGACTATGAGGTTGAGTTCGGTTTCCGCAGAAATCCTGATCTGTTCAGCCTGGGTGGACAGCGACATCCAGCGAGCAAAGGCGACAATGATGAGGAAGATCACGATCAGTACCGGAACGAGCCGACGCATCAGCTTTTCGGACCCGAGCAGGTTTTCATAGGCGGGGTGGGACAGCAGGCGTGCGTAACCGGCGACCCGCGACTGCGGATCCTTCCCCCCATTGTCCTTGCCGAACAGGGCGGTATGTAGAGATGTGCGTCGGGGCACGCGCCGCGCGTCCGCCTGCGCCATCCTGGCCTCCTCGATTTTCCGCCTGACAGATCCGGCAACGCCGCACAGCCGAATCACTTCCATTTGAATCAGTTCGATTCGGCTTGTCCAGAGTCAAGCGGCAGAAAACTGAAAGAAGCAAATCAGGCAATTCACAGGATTCTTTGGCCGAAAAGCGGTAATTTCCGGGCAAGGGGGTCTTTTGGAGGACGCTGTCCCGGCCTATTCGGCCAGGATACGAGTCAAAATGTCGCTGGTATCGCGCGACAGGCCCTTGTTTTTCTGAAGCTGGCGAAGGGCGGCAAGCGCCAGCTTGCGCCTGCCCGGCTCCAGCATCGAATAGGAGCGGAAGGCCGTCATCAGGCGTGCTGCGACCTGCGGATTGAGCCGGTCGATTTCCGCAATCCTGTCGCAGGTGAATTCGTACCCCTCGCCATTGGCGGCGTTGAAGCCGGTAGCATTGGCATTGGCGAACATGCCGATGAGGGAGCGAACCCGATTGGGGTTGCGGATCGAGAAGGCGGGATGTTTCATCAGCGCCTTCATGCGCGCGGCAGGCCTTGGCCCATGCGCAATCGCCTGCACGGCAAACCACTTGTCCATTACCAGCGGATTGTCGCGATAGCGTGCTTCGAACGCTTCCAGCGCGCGCGCCGATGTGCTGCGTGAAGCATGCAGATGCACGATGCGTGAAAGCGCGGCAAAGCGCTCGCTCATATTGTCGGCCTTGTCGAACCCGGCAATGCTTTCTGCCTCCGCTTCCCCGCTGCCTGCCATCACGCCAAAAGCCAGAAGGATGCTCTTGAGGCTGCGTTTGCCTGCGTCGGCAGCGTGGGGCGAATAGGGCGCGGGTGTTGCGAGGTTTTCGAGTATCGAAGCCCGCACGGGCTCCAGTGCCTTGCCGACGACTTCCCCGAGTGCGTTGCGCGCATTGCGAATGGCTTCCGGATCGACATTGCGCCCGATTGCCTGGGCGATCTCTCCTTCGGACGGCATGCCGATGACGAGCGCACGATAGGCAGGCGCAAGGCTTTCATCGCTTGCCAGTTCCACTGCCGTTTCAGCAAGCTTGGCATCGAAGTTTGGCGCCTTCCCGCGTCCCAGATTGCGCGACGCGGCAATGAGCTGGCGCATGGCGAATTCCTGATAGGCCTGCCACCGGTTGAAGGGATCATCGTCGAAAGCCGCCAGCAGGGCCAGATCGCTTTTCGACTGGGCGAAATCCAGGACCACCGGCGCGGTAAACCCGCGATTGACGGAAATCACCGGCCTTTCGGAAACACCGGAGAAGACGATCCTGTGGCTGGATTTCTGCAGGTGGAAGAGCTCACCGTCATTCTCTGCGCCCACCGCTTCGCGCACCTTGATGCGCTCGCCGCGTGAGTTGAACAGCGCAATGCGCAGCGGTATGTGCATCGGCTTCTTGCGCGACTGGCCGGGCGAAGGCGAGTGCGCCTGCTCGACCTCCAGTGTCAGGGTCTGGCGCGTGCGGTCATGGTTTGCCGACAGCGGGACATGAGGTGTTCCTGCCTGCGTGTACCACAGCGCAAATTGCAAAAGGTCACACTTGCCCGCTTCTTCAAAGCAGCGCACGAACTGTTCGATGGTTGCAGCCTCGCCGTCATGTCGGCGGAAATACAGATCCATCCCCTTGCGAAACGCCTTCGGCCCGAGAATGGTTGCGATCATGCGCACGACTTCCGCCCCCTTTTCGTAGACGGTCGCGGTGTAGAAATTGTTGATCTCGCGATAGGCATCCGGGCGTGGCGGATGGGCCAGCGGACCTGCATCCTCTGGAAACTGCGCGGCCCGCAGATTGCGCACATCGCCAATGCGCTCGACCGCCCGTGACCGCTCGTCTGCGGAAAACTCCTGGTCCCTGTAGACCGTCAGCCCTTCCTTGAGGCAGAGCTGGAACCAGTCGCGGCAGGTGATCCTGTTTCCGGTCCAGTTGTGAAAATACTCGTGCGCTATGATCGCCTCGATATTGGCATAGTCAGCGTCAGTCGCAGTGTCGGGATCGGCCAGCACATACTTGTCGTTGAAGACATTCAGACCCTTGTTTTCCATCGCGCCCATGTTGAAATCCGACACGGCGACGATATTGAACACATCAAGATCATACTCACGCCCGAATGCGCGTTCGTCCCACTGCATCGATCGCACCAGACTATCCATGGCCCAGGCAGCCTTCGCCCCTTTTCCCTTCTCCACATAAATCCCGAGTTTCACCTTGCGCCCGGACGCGGTGGTGAAGTCCTGACTGATGCTTTCCAGATCGCCGGCGACGAGGGCGAAGAGATAGGACGGCTTTGGGTGCGGATCATGCCAGATCGCATAGTGCCGGCCATTGTCGGTCTTGCCTTCCTCGACCTGGTTTCCGTTCGACAACAAAACCGGATTGCCTTTCGCGTCGGCTTCCATGCGAACGGTGTAGACCGCCATCACATCCGGGCGATCCTGGAAATAGGTGATCCTGCGAAAGCCTTCCGCCTCGCACTGCGTGCAGAAATTGCCACCCGTGCGATAAAGCCCCATCAGCTTGGTATTGGCCTGTGGATTGATACGCGTCACCAGTTCGAGCGTGAACTTGCGCGCGGACGGTGGCTTGAGCAATGTCAGCCCATCGGCGCGCAGGCGGAATGCATCCGCGCGAAGCGGCTTGCCATTGACCGCTACCGAGACCAGTTCGAGTTCATCGCCATCTAGCGCAAGTGCGCTACCGACTGGCGTTTCCTTTGCCCGCTCGAACAAGATGCGCGCGGTAACAAGCGTATGCTCGGGGTCGAGATTGAAATCCAGATCGACGGTGCGCGCCCGATAGGCCGGTGCCTTGTAATCTTTCAGACGGACGACTTGACCCAGTTTGGTTTTCACGATCCAGACTTTCCTGTAGGTGTTGCGGAATCGTACTCACGAACCCGTTCCTGTCCGCATATAGTCCGGGCATCGGGTTTTGCCAATCTGCTCGCACGGGGGGCAGGTTCACCACATTCGGGGATGATTGATGAGCCGTTACGATCCACGCAGGCAATTCCGGTCTCTCGAACCGCATGCAAAGCGCCTTGAAAGCGTGTCCATGCGCACGCTTTTCGACAGCGATCCCAAGCGCTTTTCCCGCTACAGCCTCACTCTTGGCGACCTGGTGTTCGACTTTTCCCGCAACCGTCTTGATGACAGGGCGCTAGGCGCGCTCATCGAGCTAAGCAGCGCCGCGGGGGTTGGTAAACGTTGCGATGCAATGTTCAGCGGCGAAGCGATCAATGTCACCGAGGGAAGGGCAGTGCTGCACACCGCCTTGCGCAACCGTTCGGACGAACCTGTCCTTGTCGATGGAAAGGATGTGATGCCCGCGATCCGGCGCGAGCTCGCCGCCATGCGCCATTTTGCCAATGGCGTGCGCAATGCCCGCCTGCAAGTTACCGGCGGAAAGGTGCGCGATGTCGTCAACATCGGCATTGGCGGTTCGGATCTTGGACCGGCAATGGCAACGCGTGCGCTGTCGCCCTACGCACGCGGCCCACGGCTGCACTTCGTCTCGAATGTGGACGGTGCGGACCTTGCCGATACCTTGAGCGAACTTGATCCCGCAACCACGCTTTTCATCGTTGCTTCCAAGACCTTCACGACCGCCGAGACCATGGCCAATGCCCAGTCGGCCCGTGCCTGGATTTCAAGGCGGGTGGGTGCAGCGCGCGCTGGAAATCATTTCGTTGCCTTGTCCACCAACCTTGCCGCAACCAGGGCCTTTGGCATTGCCGATGAGCGTACCTTCGGCTTCTGGGACTGGGTAGGCGGGCGCTACTCGGTCTGGTCCGCAATTGGCCTTTCCCTGATGATTGCGATAGGCCCGCGCAATTTCGACGCCTTTCTCGATGGCGCACACGCCGTCGATTGCCATTTCCGCACCGCGCCTGCGCACGCGAACATCCCGATCATCATGGCGCTGGTAGGCGTGTGGAACCGCAACCTGCTTGGTCTCGCCAGCCACGCAGTGCTTCCATACGACAATCGCCTTGGTCGCCTGCCAGCCTATCTCCAGCAGCTCGACATGGAATCAAATGGCAAGCATGTCACTCTCGACGGTGGCCCGGTGCACTGGGAAACAGGGCCTGTGGTCTGGGGGGAGCCTGGAACCAACGGCCAGCATGCCTTTTACCAGCTGATCCATCAGGGCACAGCGATCGTGCCCTGCGATTTCCTCGTGGCGGCACAACCGCATGAGAAGCTGGGCAGGCACCATCAGATGCTGGTCGCCAACTGCCTTGCCCAGAGCGAAGCACTGATGCGCGGCAAGACACTGGCAGAAGCAAGAGAAGAACTCATCGC
This sequence comes from Rhizobiaceae bacterium, assembly GCA_049289295.1. Taxonomy (GTDB): domain Bacteria; phylum Pseudomonadota; class Alphaproteobacteria; order Rhizobiales; family Rhizobiaceae; genus BOKV01. The sequence goes on along the minus strand of JBATLL010000013.1, from coordinate 22,225 downwards.
CAGGGGAATGGACGAGGCGGCAGCCGACGCCCTTGCCCCCCACAGGGTCTTTGCCGGCAGCCGTCCTTCCAACACCTTCCTCTATCGCAAGCTCGACCCGCACACGCTTGGCCAGATCCTCGCCCTGTACGAGCACAAGGTTTTCGTTCAGGGCGTCATCTGGGACATCAACTCGTTCGACCAGTGGGGTGTGGAACTGGGCAAGGTGCTGGCCACCCAGATCGAACCGCTGCTCGATGGAGCAAAGCTGCCCGCCGGCAGGGATGGATCGACCACCGGCCTGATAAGGGCCTATCGCAGGATGGTCAGCTGAGGCCCCGCCCGTCCGGTGTAGCAGCGATTACCTGCTTGCGCCTGGCTTCCCTTCGGATCGTGTAGATCGAAGCAGCCACAATCAGCCCTGCGCCTACCCAGGTGTTCACGCCGGGTAGCGTGCTGAACACGAGAAAACCGATGATGGTTGCGTAAATCAGTCGGACATAGTCGAGCGATGCCATTACCGATGCTTCGCCCAGGCGATAGGCCATGATGTTCAGCATCTGGCCGACATAGGAGACGAATCCCATGCCAAGCAGCATCAGCCACTCCCAGGGCTCGGGCCATTTCCAGAACCAGACAGCAGGAACGAGCATCATCAGTCCCACCCCCAGGGCTTGCCAGGTGAGGATGGTCGTATTCGATTCGGTCCTTGAAAGGATGCGGATGATGACCATCACCGTACCCGCGGAAGCCGCGCCCACGATCGCCATCAGCCCGTAGATGGAAAATCCGTCGGTGCCCGGTTTCACCATGATGATGACACCGGCGAACCCGGCTGCAACCGCAGCCCAGCGGCGCGGCCCCACCGGTTCGGAAAGCAGAACCACTGCAAGGATCGTGACAAAGAAACTCTTGGCGAAGCCAATTGCCGTGGCATCGGCCAGTGGCAGGTGGATTACCGCCGTGAAGCCCAGCAGCATCGCGGCAAGCGCAAAGCCGATGCGAACAAGTTGCAGGCCCGGTCGCCTTGTCGCCAGCACGCCGGGAAATCCCCGCAGGATCATCGGTGCAACGATGGCCGACATCACGATCTGGCGCACAAGCAGGATCTGGGTCACGTGGAGATGTGAGCCGAGCAGTTTGACGCTGGTCGCCATCAGCGTGAAGAAAAATGCGGCACACAGCAGCACCAGCGACCCTTTGGCGTTGTCTGGCAACGCTTGCAATCTTCTCAGGATGGCTGGTGGCAACATGAATGGAATCCGTCTGCAGACATGACCTTGTCAGACGGCCAATCCGCTGGCAATGTCACGCCAGAATTTGGTTGGTATCCACACCGGCCCAAAACCACACAAAACAGACAACGGCAGACATGATGCCACGTGCATCAAGCGTGTCTTCTCGCCTGAAAGGAAATCGGATCATGATCGAGAAACGCAATTTCTACATCGACGGGAAATGGGTCGCCCCTCTCCAGAAGCGGGACTTCGAAGTCATCGACCCGTCCAACGAGGAGCCCTGTGCGATCATTTCGCTTGGCAGCGCAGGCGATGTCGACAAGGCGGTTGCGGCGGCGCGCAAGGCATTTCCCAAATGGAGCGCCACGCCACTTGGCGAACGTGTGGCATTGCTTGAAAAGCTCCTCGAGATCATGGGACGGCGCAACAGCGAGATGGCCGAGGCGATCATGCTGGAAATGGGTGCGCCGATCGATCTGGCCACCAACGATCAGGCGGGCAGTGGCCCCTGGCACCTCGAAGGCTTTCTGAAGGCCCTGAAGGAATTCAAGTGGGAATATCCCTTCTCCGACAGGGGCGAGCGTGTTTGCCATGAACCGATTGGTGTCGTCGGCCTGATCACGCCCTGGAACTGGCCCATCAACCAGATCGCATTGAAGGTGCTGCCTGCCCTGGCAGTCGGGTGCACCTGCGTGCTCAAGCCATCGGAGATCGCGCCGCTGTCCGCCCTCGTCTTCACGGAGTGGATGGACGAGGCGGGCTTCCCCGCAGGCGTTTACAACATGGTCAATGGCGACGGGCCGGGCGTTGGTTCCGTCATGTCTTCCCATCCCGATATCGACATGATGTCCTTCACCGGTTCCACGCGCGCCGGCATCCTTGTTTCCAAGGCTGCAGCCGACACGATCAAGAAGGTGACGCTGGAACTTGGCGGCAAGTCGCCCAACATCATCTTTTCGGATGCCAATCTGGAGAAATCGGTCAAGCGCGGCGTCACTCATTGCTTCGAGAACACCGGCCAGTCCTGCAATGCGCCAACCCGCATGCTCGTCGAACGCAAGATCTACGACGATGTCGTCGACATGGCTGTGCGCTATGGCAGTGAGGTCAAGGTCGGCAACACGCGTGACCACGGCAACCATATCGGCCCGCTCGTTTCACAGATGCAGTATGACAAGGTGCAGGAACTGATCGAGGCTGGCATTGCCGAAGGCGCTCGCCTCGTCCTGGGTGGTCCCGGGCGTCCGGAAGGCTTCAATCGCGGTTACTATGTGCGCCCGACCATCTTCGCCGATGTTCACAACGGCATGCGCATTGCCCGCGAAGAAGTGTTCGGTCCGGTGCTGGCCATGATCCCCTTCGATGACGAGGAGGAAGCAGTTGCCATCGCCAATGACACGCCCTACGGTCTGGCCGCCTATCTGCATACGCAAGACAATGCAAAGGGCGAGCGCGTTGCCCGCCAGTTGCGGGCGGGCATGGTCAGGATCAATCATGCCGGTTTCTCGGCAGGCATTCCCTTCGGCGGCTACAAGCAATCGGGCATCGGCAGGGAAGGCGGCAAGTTCGGCCTGGAGGATTTCTGCGAGATCAAGATCATCAGCGGACTGAGCGCTGGCTGATCCGGTTGCCAGCCCCTTCAGGGCAAACTATCATTCGAAACAGAAACCGGCAGCCAGTGCCGGTTTCCCTTTTTCCGGCAATGGCAGGGATGAAACGATGAACGATATGGCTCCCACCAGGTTCGGCATGGGTGCAGCCGTGCGCCGCAAGGAAGACAATGCTTTCCTGACCGGCAAGGGAAAATACACGGACGATTTCACTGCGCTGGGCATGCTGCACGGATATGTCCTGCGCTCACCCTACGCCCACGCCACCTTCACGATTGGCGACTTGACCGCTGCCGCTGCCCATCCCGGCGTTCATCTGGTCATGACCGCAGCCGATGTCGCGCATCTCAAGCCGATGCCCTGCACGGCGAGGGTGCGCCAGCCCGATGGCACGATGAACACGAACCGCGATATACCGCTCCTGTGCGACGGTATCGTGCGCCATGTTGGCGACGCCATCGCCTTCATCATTGCTGATACGGTCCAGATCGCCCGCGATGCTTCCGAACTGATTGAACTGGACTTCGATGCACTCGATGTCGTGACCGGCACCGAGGAAGCGCTGGAGGCCGGAGCACCGCTGGTCTATCCCGATTCAGGCACCAACGTCGCATTCCTCACCCGCACCGGGGATTACGAGGCCACCGACAAGGCCTTTGCCAGCGCCCACCATGTCACCACGCTGAAGATTGTCAACAATCGGCTCGTCAGCAATTTCATGGAAACCCGTTCCTGCCTCGCCGAGTGGATCGAAAACGAGGACCGTTGGTCGATGGTGGTCTGTTCGCAGGGTGTCTATGGCATCCGCAACATGATGATGAACATTTTCGGCATCGGCGAGGACAAGATCAGGGTCCGCACCGCCGATGTCGGCGGAGGCTTCGGTACCAAGGTCTTCTCCTACCGCGAATATCCGCTGTGCATGGAAGCTGCGAAGCGGGTAGGCCGTCCCGTCAAGTGGACAGGCGACCGCACCGAGCATTTCACCGCCGATGCGCAGGGTCGCGACAATGTCGCGCACGCCAGCATGGCCATGGATGAAAACGGGCGTTTCCTTGCAATCAGGGTAAACCTGCTCGCGGCGATGGGCGCGTACCTGCATGCCTACGGCCCCTATATCCCCACGCTCGGCATTTCGATGACCACGGGCGTCTACGACATTCCCTGCATGGCCTGTGACCTCCGCGGTGTCTACACCAACACTGTACCAGTCGATGCTTATCGCGGCGCCGGTCGTCCCGAAGCTGCCTACCTCATCGAGCGGCTGGTGGACCAGTGTGCTATCGACATGAATATCCCGCGTGAAGAAATTCGGCGGCGCAATTTCATCCGGCCCGACCAGATGCCCTACACCACGCCCGGAAAGCGCATGTATGATGTCGGCGATTTCGATGGCCACATGACCCTGGCCATGGAACGGGCGGATTGGGCGGGATTTGACAGCAGGAATGACGAAGCCATGAAACGCGGCCGATTCCGCGGCATCGGCCTTGCCACCTACATCGAGGCCTGTGCGTTCGCGGGTTCCGAACCAGCCTTTATCGAACTCACCCAGTCTGGCGATTTCGTTCTGAAGATTGGCACCCAGTCCAACGGTCAGGGTCATGCAACGGCCTATGCGCAGCTTGCAGCTGACAAGCTTGGCATCGACTATGAGAAGATCCACCTGCACCAGGGTGACACGGACGAACTGTCAAAAGGGATGGGCACCGGCGGGTCACGCTCCGTTCCACTGGGCGGCGTGTCGGTCGTGCGAGCCAGCGAGGATCTGGCCGAGAAGATCAGGAACATTGCCGCGGGCAGGCTCGAAGCGGCGGCCGCTGACATCGAACTGGTCGAGGGCAAGGCGAAGATAGTCGGCACGGACCGCTTCATGACCTTTGCCGAGATCGCCGCTGCTGCCGCAACGCCTGATGATCGCAAGGGACAGGGCGAGTGGAAACAGGCTGAAGCCACCTATCCAAACGGCACCCATGTCTGCGAGGTCGAGATCGATCCGCTGACCGGCACGAGCGAGGTCGTGCGCTATACCATCGTTGACGATTTCGGTGTGACCGTGAATCCGATCCTGCTCGCAGGCCAGGTCCATGGCGGCGTTGTGCAGGGCATTGGTCAGGCCCTGCATGAAAGGACGGTCTATGACGAGGACGGCCAATTGCTGACCGCCTCCTTCATGGATTACCGCATGCCGCGCGCCGCCGATTTCCCCGATATCCATTTCGAAACCCGCAATATTCCCTCCATCACCAACGCCCTTGGCATCAAGGGCGCGGGGGAGGCGGGCAGCATCGGTTCGACACCTGCCGTGATGAACGCCGTATGCCACGCCTTTTACCGTCAGTACGGCATTCAATCGCTGGACATGCCGGTAACGCCGAATCTCGTGTGGGAGATCGTCAACGAGGCAGCGCAGGGATGAACCGATCCCCTTGTCCATGGGTGGTGGCATGATCGCATTCATGCTCGCCGTGCTTTTTCTGGTCGGCACACCTGGACCGGGCGTCCTGTCAACAGCAGGCGTCGGCGCGGGCTACGGCTTCAATGCCGGTCTTCGGTATGTGGCGGGCCTGTTCGTCGGGAACAACCTGGTCACGCTGGCGGTCATAACAGGACTGGCCGCGATCGTGCTGTCGGTTCCAGCCATCCGCATTGCACTGTTCTCGATTTCGCTTTTGTACCTGCTGTGGCTGGCGGCCCGCATTGCCTTTGCCGGATCGAAGCTTGCCTTCATCAGCCAGAAGTCACCCCCAGGCTTCATCAACGGCCTGCTGCTTCAGATCATCAATCCCAAGGTCTATGTGGTCGGCACGGCACTCTTCTCGGGATTTCCGTTCATGCCCGAAAGCCTGGCGCTGGAAGCAGGCCTCAAGCTGGTCATGCTGAACGTGATCTGGGTGCCGATACACCTCGTCTGGCTTTGGGCGGGAGCCGTCCTGCATCGCCTCGACCTGGCGCCACGAACCCATTTCCTGATCAACCTGGCGATGGCGTCAGCCATGCTCGCGGTGGTGGGCATCGCAGCCTGGTCAACCTTCATCGGCATGGCCGGCGGATAGTTTTTCCTAGCCGTAATTTTCCATCGGGGGTTCGGAAAGCTCGCCACCGGGCATCAGTTCGAAAGTCTGCGGTGTCTGTGGCGTCTGCGCCGGAGGTGTGGTGAAGGTCTGTGCAGCGGATGCTTCTGCCGCCCTTACCCTGCGCCTGCGCGTCATTCTCCAGGCGGAGTAAAGCGCAATCATGGCGTTCATCGCGGCAATGGTCAGGAACATGCCGCCCGAACCGAACAGGGCAGTGGTGCGCGCCGTGATGACCGGCCCGACCATGGAGCCAAATCCGTAGATCAGATACATGCTCGCCGAGACATGCACATAGTCTTCGGGCTTCGCATGATCGTTCGCATGCGCCACCAGGATCGTGTAGACCGGATAGATGAACCCGCCACAGGCCATCATCAGCAGGTAGAACGACCAGCCGGGATTGGCACCATCGACCGTGTGGATTGCCGCATAGCCGCACACACCGGTTCCCACCATGCCGACAGCAATCATCACCAGCCTGCGGTCCATCATGTCCGAGATGCGTCCCATCGGGTACTGGTAGAGAATTGAGCCGACCATGACGATGGCCATCATGTTGGCGACATTGGCGTTCGACAGCCCGCTCATCGTGCCATAGACCGGAGCGAAGCTCTGCCAGGCACCGGCAATCGAACCCGCCAGGAAAATGCCGATCAGCGCTGCCGGTGAATTGCGATAAAGGTCGGGAACGTTGAGCTTCACTTCGGTAAGCGCCTGCGGCGATTGCGCGGTGGACAGGGCGGTGGGAAGGATTGCCAGCGCAAACAGGATCGCTGCGACCATGAACGCGGTCTGCGAACCGGGGTCCACGAACAGGATCACATATTGTCCCGCCATCACGCCTGCCATCGTGATGATCGCGTAAATCGCGAAAAGCGAACCACGGCTTTCATTGCCGACGCGCTCATTGAGCCAGCTTTCGATGATCATGTAGGAGCCGGAAAAACAAAGGCCGCCGACAACGCGCATGGCGAACCAGGAAACCGGGTTGACCACCAGCGCCGAGACAAGGATCGCGATGGCCGCCAGGGCAAGCAGCGAGGAAAATGCCCGCACATGCCCGACCCGACGCACGATCCGTGGCACGATCAGGCAGCCTGCGGTGAAGCCTGTCGCCCAGCCAAGGCCGATGATGCCGATTGCATCTGTCGAGAAGCCTTCCATCTGCGCACGGATCGGCAGCACGATCCATTGCACACCGCCGCCGACGAGCAGGAAGAACGTGCTCGCGAAAAGCGCCAGGATCGGCAGGATATGTCGGACCATTGCGCTTCCTGAGTTTCGAGGCCTGTGCCCAATTGAAATCCTACTTGTCTGCGCGCGCGGAAAGCACGAGATGCGCTATTCATGGCCCAATTGCGCCATGCCATCGGGTATCCACGCCTTTGAAATGCTGTGAGCACCACTCCACAGAAATGCAACCAGGTGTTAGCGCCTTGCAACACAAAGGGAATCTTCCTGCCTCATGTATTGAACACACCAATAGCCAACCTGAAACTACCACTGGATTCCGCTGATGTGAATCCGTGCGATCCGCCCGAACCGATCGCTATGAACATGCGACATCCGGCCTGCTGACAAAGCGGGCTGAATTGCTTGGCGAAGCCGAAACCATCCGCGACCGCCTGGCAGCGATCAAGAACGATCTGGACGCGCTCGACAGGACGCTGCGCAACACTTTCAGCTATGACGGCAATCGTGAAGCCATGATGCCCCGCCAGAAGCGCCATGAGCTGTTTGGCAGTTCTAAACCTTCCGCCTCTGGCATTTCCTGACGGATTGTTGTGTTCACCCTGTCAGTCCATGCCGGGGCCCAGACGGACATTCCTGGAAACATCATGCCGGTGAGGCGATTGGCGCACGCCATCCCACGCCATTGCGTCAGTCTGCTGCCTGTAGCTCGCTGAGGCGCGCCTGTATCTTCAGCAAATCCTGCCAGGCATAGCTCTTCTGGGCAGGCTGGCGCAGCAGATAGGCTGGATGCAGCATCGGCATCACATCGGCCTTGCCCCCGTCATAGGCATGTTCCAGCCAGCGCCCGCGCATCTTGAGGATGCCTTCGTTCCTGCCTGAAAGTGCCTTTGCCGAAACGCCGCCTGCATAAATGATGATCTGCGGCTTTATCAGGGCGACATGGCGGTCGATGAAGGGACGGCATACCTCGATTTCGTGCGGCGTCGGTGTCCTGTTGCCCGGTGGGCGCCACGCGAGCATGTTGGTGATGTAGACGCTCGTACGGTCAAGCCCGATGCTGGCCAGCATCCGGTCAAGCAACTGTCCCGCCCGACCAACGAACGGCAGGCCCATGCGATCTTCTTCCGCGCCCGGTGCCTCGCCGATGATCATGACTTTCGCCTCCGGATTGCCATCGGCAAAAACCGTATGCTTGGCGGTGATCCGCAGGTTGCACCCTTCGAACTTCTCCAGCGCCTGCTTCAATGCCTCCAGCGTACTGGCCGCCGCCGCCATTTCCCGCGCACCTTCCACGGCACGATTATCGGGAATGGCCGCATTGGAAAAGGCCGTCGGTTCGGGGCGCGGTGCAGCGCGCACTGGCGTTGGTTCGGGTGCCGCACGGCGCGCGGCCTTGTCACCTTCGTGTGCCTTGCGCTGGTTGATCGGTGCCGCCTGGCGGCTCTCTGCGAAGCGGTCCACCGGTTCGTCGTTCAGCAGCACATCAACGCCTGCCTCGGCGTGAAAGAGGAGGATCGAGCGGATTTCTTCCGCCGTATGGTCCTTTTGCCCTTCCATTGCCGCTGTGCCACCTGCTTTTGTGTTGAACCATGACCCTAGCAGCATCGACACTTGCCATGCAAAGCCGTACCGATCTTATCCGCCCAAAAATACTTACGTTGACGTAAACGTAAATAAATGTTAGCCGATCTTCGGGCCAAACATGCCTTTAGATGTCAATAACGGCTGGAAAGAACTGCCGATGCCGTGATAGCACGGCTTTCAGGCAAACATTTGCAGCAATCTGGCCAAGGGAGCGGATATGTCTGAGGAAATGGAACTTCCTGAACGCGAAAGCATGGAATTTGACGTTGTGATCGTTGGTGCTGGTCCCGCGGGCCTGGCTGCTGCGATCCGTCTCAAACAGATCAATGCCGAGCTTTCGGTGGTTGTGCTGGAGAAGGGGGCTGAGGTCGGCGCGCATATCCTTTCGGGCGCTGTTGTCGATCCGATCGCCATCAACCGCCTCATTCCCGACTGGCAGGAAGACGCGGACCATCCTTTCAAGACTCCCGTCAAGAAAGACCAGTTCTTCCTGATGACGCAGTCGGGTCGCATTCCGCTTCCCAATTTCGCAATGCCACCGCTGATGAGCAATCACGGCAATTACATTGTTTCACTGGGCAATGTTTGCCGCTGGCTCGCGGCACGTGCCGAAGCGCTTGGCGTGGAAATCTACCCGGGCTTTGCCGCTGCGGAGGTTCTCTACAACGACGAAGGCGCGGTTATTGGTGTTGCGACCGGCGACATGGGCGTTGGCAAGGATGGCAAACCGGGTCCAAATTTCGCCCGGGGAATGTCGCTGCTCGGCAAATACACGCTGATCGGGGAGGGCGTGCGTGGCTCGATCGCCAAGCAGCTCATCGCAAGGTTTGGCCTCGACAAGGATCGCGAACCGGCAAAGTTCGGCATCGGCATCAAGGAATTGTGGGAAATCGACCCGACAAAACACCAGCCGGGCCTCGTCCAGCATTCCTTCGGCTGGCCGCTCGACAGTTCAACAGGTGGTGGTTCCTTCCTCTACCACCTCGAGGACAATCTCGTTGCCGTCGGCTTTGTCGTGCATCTCAACTACAAGAATCCGTGGATTTCACCTTTCCAGGAATTCCAGCGCTTCAAGACCCATCCCAGAGTGCGCGACACATTCGAAGGCGGCAAGCGGCTGACCTACGGCGCACGCGCGATCACGGAAGGCGGATACCAGTCGGTGCCGAAGCTGACCTTTGCAGGCGGCGCACTGATCGGCTGCTCCGCAGGCTTCGTCAATGTGCCCCGCATCAAGGGATCACACAATGCAATGCTTTCGGGCATGCTCGCGGCCGAGAAGATCAGTGAGGCAATTGCTTCTGGCCGCGCCAACGATGAGGTTGCCGAAATCGAAACCTCATGGCGCGATGGCGATATCGGCAAGGATCTGAAAAAGGTCCGCAACGCCAAACCGCTCTGGTCGCGCTTTGGCACGCCCATAGGCATAGCGCTCGGCGGTCTGGACATGTGGCTGACGACATTGCTGGGTGGATGGTCACCGTTCGGTACGCTGAAGCACGGCAAGAGCGACGCGAAATCGCTCGAGCCTGCAGCCAATTTCAAGCAGATCGACTATCCAAGGCCCGATGGCGTCCTGACTTTCGACAGGCTTTCCTCGGTGTTCCTTTCCAACACCAACCATGAGGAAGACCAGCCTGCCCATCTTCACGTCGCCAACATGGAACTGCAGCGCACGTCCGAACTGGGCATCTTTGGCGGGCCGTCGAGCCGCTTCTGTCCGGCCGGGGTCTATGAATGGGTCGATGGAGATGGCAACGCGATCACCGGGACCAGTACCGAAGGTGCCCGATTTGTCGTGAACTTCCAGAATTGCGTCCACTGCAAGACATGTGACATCAAGGACCCGAACCAGAACATCAACTGGGTACCGCCGCAGGGCGGTGAAGGGCCGGTCTATCCCAACATGTGATCGCCTCGCCAAAGGCGATCACCGCGGCAGGTTCCGGTATTGCGAAGGTGTCAGGCCGACAGACTTCCGGAACTGGCGTGTAAAGGCGGCCTGGTCGCTATAACCGCAGTCGAGCGCGATTTCGCTGATCGCGCTGGCTGTCAGGCGCAAATCGCGGCATGCCCGTTCCATGCGGGCCTGGATCAGATACTGACCGGCAGACAGGCCGAACAGGCCACGAATGCGCTGGTTCAGTTGATAGACCGACAGTGCCGCCAGTGCGGCGAGTTCGGAAAGTTTCAGCGGCTTCTCGATATTGGCATGGATATGGTCCACCACGCGCGACAGGCTTTCCATGCCACCCGCCTGCGGTGCTGTAGCATTGAGGTCTCTGGAAATGCCGCACAGGCCCGTGATTGCCCCGCCATCACCCCGGATCGGGACTTTCCAGGTCAGGCACCAGCCCTCCTGCCCGCCCGGATACAGGTGCAGTTCCACAATGCCCTGAAGGGGAACGCCCTTGTCGATGACGCCCTTGTCCTGGGCGGCAATGCGACTGCCCAGCGGTTCGGCAAAGACTTCGGCAGCACTCAGGCCAACTAGCTCGCGCGGATGGCTCCTGCCGGTGCGCGCAGCCAGCGTACGGTTCACAAGCACATAGCGCCCGCCGCGATCCTTGACGAAATAAACCGTATCTGGAACGCTGTCGAACAATTCCGCCATCGCTTTCGCGTCGCCCTGTGGAATGGAAAGCGCTGCCATTGAACCCTGGCCGGATGGTGCCCTTTTTTGCATCAACATGTCTGCCCGTGAACGTCGGTCGCTTGTTTGTGCGGTTTGCCCAATCGTCCCTCCCTTATCGCACAAGACACCTGCATCGCCCATACGCCATTGTGCAGCCGAACGAATGGGAGCTTGACGATGACGACTGATGTTTTCCGCGGTTGCGTACCCGCCCTGATGACCCCCTGCAACGAACGCGGTGAACCGGATCTCGACGCCCTGGTTCGCAGGGGCGTGGAACTGGTCGCCAAAGGCATGTCGGGCGTTGTCTTTTGCGGCTCGATGGGAGATTGGCCGCTGCTTGACGATGCGGTGCGCATGGAAGGTGTTGCCCTCCTTGTGAAGGCTGGCGTGCCGGTTATCGTTGGCACAGGGGCGCAAAACACGCGCCTTGCCGCTGCCCACGCCGCCTACGCAGCCGAGGTTGGGGCAAGTGGCCTGATGATCATTCCCCGCCTCCTGTCCCGAGGTTCGTCGCAAGCAGCCCAGAAACATCATTTCAAGGCGGTCCTGGAAGCGGGCTCCGGCCTGCCTTCCGTCATCTACAACAGCCCATGGTATGGCTACGAGACACGGGCGGAACTGTTTTTCCAGTTGCGGGCGGAGCATGCCAATCTGGTTGGCTTCAAGGAATTTGGCGGTGCCCGTTCCCTCACCTATGCGGCGGAAAACATTACCGGGCAGGATCGCGACCTGATGCTACTCGTCGGTGTTGATACCCAGGTCTGCCATGGTTTCCTCGATTGCGGAGCAGTCGGTGCTATCACCGGCATCGGCAATGTCCTGCCGGATGCTGTCCTGCAACTGGTTGATCTGTGCAGGAAAGGGGCGAGCGGTGACGCCAGGGCAAGGCGAAGGGCTTTGGAACTGGAAGCCGCACTGGCCGTCCTGTCATCTTTCGATGAAGGGCCGGACCTGGTTCTCTACTACAAATATCTGATGCTGCTGCAGGGAGACGAAGCCTATCGCCATCACTTCAATGCCTTCGACACGCTGACGCAAAGCCAGATGACGCATGCCGAACGCCAGTTCCGCCAGTTCACGAACTGGCATGAAGCGTGGATGGCAATCGATGCCTGACCTCCTCGCCCGAATTCTCGACTCCCATACCGAAGGTGAGCCGACCAGGCTGGTGCTGGAGGGAGGTCCGGACCTGGGGTCAGGCCCCATGGCGCTGCGGCGCGAGCGCTTTGCCAGTCACCATGACGACTTTCGCCGTTTGCTGACCTGCGAACCGCGTGCCCATGAAGCGACAGTGGGAGCGCTGCTGTGTGATCCGCACGACCCGAGCTGCACGGCAGGGCTGATCTTCTTCAACAATGTCGGCTATCTCGGCATGTGCGGCCATGCCACGATAGGTGCAGCCGTAAGTCTGGCGCATCTGGGGCATATTGGCCTTGGTGTCCACCGGTTTGAAACGCCGGTCGGGATCGTCTCGGTGACGCTGAGCGACCGCAATCGCGCCACAATCGTCAATGTCGAAAGCTATCGCCATCTCAAGGACGTTTCGCTCAATGTTCCGGGCCTGGGAGTGATTACCGGCGATGTCGCCTGGGGTGGCAACTGGTTCTTCCTCACCGAAGACCTGCCTTGCGAACTTGAAATGCCCAATACCGGTCAACTGGTCGAGGCGGGCAGGCGCGTTCGCGATGCGCTCGCCGCAGCAGGCATTTGCGGAGACGATGGCGCTCCCGTTGATCATGTCGAATTCTCCAGTCCGCGTGCCGGCATAGGCGCAAACAGCCGAAATTTCGTGCTTTGCCCCGGAAATGCCTGGGATCGCTCCCCCTGCGGCACGGGAACCAGTGCGAAACTCGCCTGCCTTGCAGCATCAGGGCATCTGGACCCGGAAATGGCATGGATACAGGAAAGCATGCTCGGAGGACGCTTCGAAGCGCGATATCGGCAGGGAAAACAGAGCCGGATCATCCCTGAAATCACCGGACAGGCATGGATCATTGCACGCGGTGAACTCTATCGGGATGACGGTGACCCGCTTGCCGCATAGGCAGGGGTGAACGCTGTGGCAATCGCTCAAGCTGGCGTCTACTTGCTTGTTCGCCTTGCCTTGATCACAATTTCATGCCATTAGCGCGCCATCGAGTTACGGCCGAACGACTTGGCTTGCACTTCGGGCTTTGTCCCGGGGGCTGCTTACGACCCTCTCCCCTGACATCGATATTACCCGGTGAGCGTTCGCGCCTGCCAATCTTTCTACCGTTCCTCGAAAGGAAACTACAATGTTGACCGGAACCGTGAAGTGGTTCAATACCCAGAAGGGTTATGGATTCATCCAGCCGGACGCTGGTGGCCCGGACGTATTCGTCCACATCAGCGCCGTAGAGCGCGCAGGCATGCGCCAGCTCGACGAAGGCCAGAAGATTTCTTATGAAATCCTGACCGACCGCCGCACAGGCAAGGCTTCTGCCGGAAACCTCCAGGCAGCCGCATAATCTCTCCCTTTTCGGGAAAGATCTCGGGCTCGCTGCGTTGATCGCAGCGGGCCCTTTTCATTTGCCGATGATGAATTCGACCAGAATTGGCAGGTGATCGGACCCGGCAAATTCAAGCGAACGCGCCGACACGATACCGACATTCCCCTTTGACATGACATTGTCGATGGGAAGGCCAAGACGGACTGGCCACCTGAACCGCATTGTTCCCGGTCCGATTGTTGGCGACCAGGTGGCACCGATGCCTCTGGCTACGCTGAGGTTCCCGGCCCGCGCGAAGCGGTCCACTGAATGCGTCCAGGTCGCGGAGTTGAAATCGCCCGCCACCAGCGCATGGTCCCCAAGCTCCTGCAACACCGGCGTGATCTCGCTGATCTGGCGCGGTCCGCTGGCAGGCCATGGCCAGCGCAGATGCACCACACCCGTATCGACAGCAACGCCGTCCAGCGTGATCGTTGCCAGCCCAAGCGAGGCATATGGCCCGCAGAACTTCTCCGCCGTTACCGGGTGGCGGGAAAAGATGACACTGCCGCCAATCGTGCGCCATTCCGCACAATTGAAGCGATATGGATACTCCGGTTCCAGCTTCTCCAGGTTCGCCCGCCATCCACGTGAAACTTCCGTCAGGAGCAGCAGGTCCGGCTTGTGCCTGGCAATGAGCGACAAGACGGCTTCCTGCTCGCTGTTGTTCCACAACAGGTTCATCACGAACGCCTTGTAGACCTTCTGGCCAGCGTTCGTCTGGTTCGCGAATTGCGTTTGCGGCAGGCCGGTCCGTGAGCCAACGAGGCCAATCAGCGCGATGATGGCAAAGCCGATGGCCGGTATTCGGGAGCACCTGAAAGTCCAGAGCAGTGCCAGTCCAGCAAGCAGCACTGAAAGGTGGAGCCGGAAATTGGAGATCGTGTCCAGCGCAGGATGAAGCGCGCCTCCAAACCCCGCCAGGATCAGCGCGCTCACTGCCAGAAGGCAGAGCAGAAGCAGGAAACGGAAGAAGGACATTTGGCGGGCATCCCTCAAGGATGGAAGCGGCGGTTGGGCAAGCCGGACGATGGTGCTACTGGAATGCGGTCTCGTTGAAGCTTCTCAGCTTGCGCGAATGAAGCCGCTCCGAAGGCATGTCCCGCAGTTTTTCCAGCGCCTTTATGCCGATCGTCAGATGCTGCGAAACCTGCCGGTTGTAGAACTCCGTCGCCATGCCCGGCAGTTTAAGTTCGCCGTGCAGGGGCTTGTCCGAAACGCACAGGAGCGTGCCGTAAGGTACGCGGAAACGGAAACCGTTGGCCGCAATCGTTGCCGATTCCATGTCGAGGCCTACCGCCCGCGATTGCGACAGCCGCTGAACTGGACCTGACTGGTCGCGCAGTTCCCAGTTGCGGTTGTCGATGGTCGCCACCGTGCCGGTACGCATGATCTTCTTCAATTCATACCCGGCAAGACCGGTTACCTTGGCAACAGCCTGTTCAAGTGCGATCTGCACTTCGGCAAGGGCGGGAATGGGTACCCACACCGGAAGATCGTCATCGAGAACCGAATCCTCCCGTACATAGGCATGGGCAAGCACATAATCGCCCAGCGACTGGCTGTTGCGCAGTCCCGCACAGTGGCCAAGCATCAGCCAGGTATGCGGACGCAGCACCGCCACATGGTCGGTGATCGTCTTGGCGTTGGACGGGCCAACACCGATATTGACCATCGTGATGCCGCTATTGTCGGGTCGCACCAGATGATAGGCGGGCATTTGCGGCAGGCGGGCAGGGGACTTTCCCGACGAGGGCTCGACATCGCCTGCATGGGTGATGACATTGCCCGGTTCCACCAGCGCCGTGTAACCCTTGTCGCCATCATTGAGCGTTGTGCGGGCATAACGCACGAACTCGTCAATGTAGAACTGGTAGTTGGTAAACAGCACATAGTTCTGGAAATGCGCCGGGCTGGTCGCCGTGTAATGGGCCAGGCGGTGCAGCGAATAGTCGACGCGTGGTGCCGTGAACGGGGCCAGGGGCTGCGGCACGCCGGGTGCATCGTCATTGATGCCATTGGCGATGCGGTCATCCGTCTGCTTGAGGTCCGGCGCGTCAAACACATCGCGCAAGGGCCGACCTATGCGCTCATTGATGGAACCCTCGACATGCTGGCCTTCGGCAAAAGCGAAATGGAGCGGTACAGGTGTCTGCGAAACACCGACCGAGATCGGCATGCCGTGGTTCGACAGGAGCAGGCCGATCTGGCGCGTGAGATAGTTGGCAAACAGATCGGGCCGCGTGATTGTCGTGAAATATTCGCCCGGACCCGTCACATGGCCGTAGGCAAGGCGCGAATCCACATTGGCGAAGCTGGTCGTCGTCATCCGCACTTCTGGATAGAAGGCGCGGTAACGCTCCTTTATCGGCTCGCCAGCCATCATCGCTTCGAAACGGCGGCGCAGGAATAGCGTTCCAGTGTCGTAGACGCGCTTCAGCTCTTCCACCGCCGCTTCCGCGTCGCTGAACAGTTTCGGTGGATCATATTCGGGGGTAACGACGGGCAAATCCGCCGTGGGCAAATCAAATTCTCTTCTCATGGCCGAATTATAATGATCAGCCATCGACTAGGCGACAGAAAAATCACCCAAATCGCTGAATTGAAACCGCAACCGGACCAAGGCCGCAAAGATCCGCTGGCTGGCAAGTGCGGGACGGCAATGCATTTCCGTTGCTCGAATTGCGCAGATCATGGCTGCGCGTGTCCTGAATGACATTGGCGGCAAGCGCGCCAAGCGCGGTAATGAGCGCTACCACAAGCATGAAACGGCGATAGAGAATGACATCAAACATGAAAAGTCCCCTTTTTCGGATGTTGATGTCACCATGGCAGGTCCTGCTTGAACCGGTGCTGAGATCGCCATTCAGGAATGGTTCACAATTGCTGCGGGTAGCCAGAAAAAGGAAAGGGCCCCGCAAAGGGCCCTTTTGTCTTCGTGCTGGATTGTGCCGATTACTGGCGCTGCCAGGTCTCGCCCTTGCAGATCAGTCCGCCAGCAACGCAACCCTTCAGGCTCATGCCGCTGCCCTTGACCGTGGCTTTGCCCGAATAGGTCTTGCCTTCGTCAAGCGCAATGACTGTGCCCTTGTAGTTGCCGTCCGTGCCGCTCATGCAGCCGATCGACTTGCCCTTGTGATCGCCGTCAAGCACCGTGCCGCAATATTTGCCGCCGTTACCTGAATATCTGACCATCGTTCCAGTGGAAGGACGCTTCCACACACCTTCGATGGGTTCTGCTGCGGCAGCGCCAAATGTGCCGGCGCCGACAATTGTGGCTGCGGTGATCGCTGCCAGGATCATGCTCTTCATCTGCTTCCTCCCGAGAATGGCCGTTTCTCTCTGTTCAGCCTGGGTTGAATTTACCACCGGTGCACTGCTCCGCCAAGATGGCAGAACCGGTTCGTCAAAACTTGACTTAGACGTAAACGGAAGAATTGGCAAGATGGCCAGTTGCCGACTTTTCGCGGCGCAGTTTCCTAATCCGATAAGCGGCATTTTCTCCAAATTGTTCCTATGACCCGTTCCCGTGGTTACCCAAGTCTTTCGTCACAGGTGTGAATTCTCCATGAATATTCTTGTAAGCCATTGATTTCATTAAATTTGCACGGTGAATCGCGAGTGAATTTCATTTTCCGTTCAGTTTTGATTCCGCTTCTCTTAAGCATCCTTTTTTACGCCGATTTCAATTCCAGCCGTCATGTTCGGGGCAACGAAAGGCGAGGCCGGAACCAACCGGTCCTACCCAGGACACAACAGACAAGCCGCTCACACTCAAGTGCGGCGCAAGGAATGGAAGGGACGGAAAAATGGCACGATTTGACATGACAGGCGCTGATTTCGCCGACATGGCGGCGACGGGCAACGCAGATATCCTGTTCGAACTGGGACTGATCTATGCGACCGGCCGCAACGGCGAGCAGGATGTCGTGAGCGCCCACAAATGGTTCAACATTGCAGCCTATCGCGGACTGGAGGCAGCCAAGGCCCGCCGCGAGGAACTGGCAGCAGAAATGACTCGCGAACAGATCGCGGCCGCCCAGCGCGCTGCCCGCGAATGGCTGACGCAGCACTGAATTCGACAATTTGGCTCATACCGGCGGGGACTCCGGTTTGAAAGCGCACCACAAGAGTGTGTAACGACAAGGCCGGACAACGGCTGAACAAGAAGAGTGCGAAAAGCACCTTGAAGAAGCGTGGTCAAACACGCCAACCGGCTGCAACGACAGCCAGGCATAGTGCCAAGAAAGCGCTGCAGGCGCCTGGGGCAGCTGTTTTTCCATGATCCGGCCATCAGGCCGAACCTTGGTGGGGTGGAAAGACAGCTGCCGCATTCATTCCACTTCCGTGCGCCAAATCTCAAAATCAGATGCATCTTGATTTGCCTCACGGCGCGCCTTCGTCTATTCGCCTCTCAAGATGAGCGCCAATCCCGATACAAGCGAACCGCTTTCTGCCTTCGCCCGCCTCAGGCTTTCCCTTACCAGCCTCTATTATGGAAGGCAGGGCTCGGCCCGGCTTTTCCGCCTGTTCCTGGTCGCAATAGACATTGCATCGATCCTCTATTTCCTAGCCACGGTGCGCGTCGAGCATGTTTCAATCTACCGTATCATCGACATAGGCCTGCTGATCTTCTTCCTCCTGGAACTGCTGGCCCGTTTCGCCATTGCCGCCAATCGCAAGGGGTTCCTGCTGCGTCCCTCCACCTGGGCCGACATCGTCGTCATTGCCTCCCTCGGTCTGCCACTTCTCATTGAAAATCTCGGATTCCTGCGGGTCTTGCGCACGTTGCGCTTCATGCGTTCCTACCGGGTGATGGACGAGTTGCGCAGCCTGTTCCCGATTGCCGGCAGGCGCGAGGAAGTGGTTGTCGCCAGTATCAACCTGGCCGTCTTCGTGTTCGTTGTGACTTCCGCCGTCTGGGTGCTGGAGGCCAGGATAAATCCGGATCTCAACACTTGGGTCGACGCGCTCTATTTCACCGTCACCACGCTCACCACGACAGGATATGGCGACATCACGCTGAAAGACCCGCTCGGCAGGCTCTTGACCGTCTTCATCATGATTTTCGGCGTCGCCCTGTTCCTGCGTCTGGCGCAGTCGCTCTTTCGACCGGCAAAGATTGCCTATACCTGCCAGTCCTGCGGCTTGCAGCGCCATGATCCCGACGCCAGCCATTGCAAGCATTGTGGTGCCGTGGTCCATATCCGCACCGATGGTGAATGGTAGCCCTGCGCCCGCGACAATCTTGCCGCGCCTCAGGGCGGATGCCCATTTTACACGGGCCGCGCAAAGTGATTTTATGAGGTGCGCTCAAGGAGGAGATGGATGCAGTTCGCGGAACTTAACGGTATAATCCTGCACTATTCCGACACCGGTTCGCACGCCGCTCCAGCCCTTGTCTTTTCCAATTCGCTCGGCACGGATTTTCGGGTCTGGGACGCACTGGTCCCCCATTTTGCCAGTCGCTTCCGCATCATTCGCTACGACAAGCGCGGCCATGGCCTGTCCGGAGCCCCCGCTGCACCTTACACGATGGAAGACCATGTCGGTGATCTGGCAGCATTGCTGGACCATCTGGGTGTCAGCAAGGCATCGATTGTCGGGCTGTCAGTCGGTGGCATGATCGCGCAAGGCCTGCTGGCCTCGCGGCCTGATCTGGTAGCACGCATGGTCTTGATGGATACCGCACACAGGATCGGAACCCGCGATGCCTGGAACGAGCGCATTGCCAGTGTGCAGGCCAATGGCATCGCCTCGATCAGCGGGGCAATCCTCGAACGCTGGTTCTCGCCTACGTTCCGGCAAACCAGCGCTGAAGCCGTATCGCTGTGGCAAAACATGCTCGAACGCACACCGGTGGCGGGCTATGCGGGCACCTGTGCCGCATTGCGCGATGCCGACTACACCAAGGAGGCCGGGCACATTGGCCGACCGGTCCTGTTGATGGTCGGCTCGAACGATGGTTCAACGCCACCCGAACTCGTGCGCTCCACCCATGAACTGATCGCAGGATCCAAGTTCGTGGTGATTGATGGGCCGGGCCATCTTCCCTGTGTCGAGAGTCCGGCTGAAACAGCTGCCCATATCAATCGCTTTCTTCAGGAGAACAGCCTTGTCTGATCCGGCAAAAGCCAGGAACGATCGAACGCTTCCAGGCGCAAATTTTCCCCGTGACCGCGACTGGCATCCGCCCGCGCTGACACCCTGGTACAAGACATCTGTCGCGCGCTCTCCCACACGGGCGCTGATCTCGCTGGACGGCACCCTTTCCGAAATAGCCGGGCCGATGTTTGGCCACGCCATGCTTGGCGAACTGGACAATGATCTGATCCGCAACTTCGCCAGACCCGGCGAATCGCCGATCGGCGAGCGCATTATCGTGCATGGCCGTGTGCTGGATGAAAATGGAAACGGCGTGCCGGGCGCGCTGGTCGAGTTCTGGCAGGCTAACGCGGGTGGGCGCTATCGCCACCGCAAGGAAAGCTACCTGGCACCCCTCGATCCGAATTTCGGTGGCTGCGGGCGCACCATTGCCGGCGAGGACGGGTCCTATTCCTTCCGCACCATCAAGCCCGGACCCTATCCCTGGCCCAACGGCGTCAACGACTGGCGCCCATCCCACATCCACTTTTCCATTTTCGGTCATTCCTTTTCGCAGCGCCTCATCACCCAGATGTATTTCGAGGGCGATCCGCTGATCTGGATATGCCCGATCGTGCGCACGATCCCCTCGCGTGAAGCCATCGAAACGCTGATCGCACCGCTCGACATGGCCAACACCATTCCAATGGATGCACGCGCCTACAAGTTCGACATTGTCCTGCGTGGGCGCAGATCCACCCTGTTCGAGAACCGCCTGGAGGGAAACTGACATGGTCCAGTCGCTGGGTCTTCTCAAGGAAACGCCGTCCCAGACGGCAGGCCCCTATGTTCATATCGGCTGTGTACCGAACTTCTGCGGCATTGAAGGCATCTACCCGCAGGATCTGGGCAGCGTCATGGTCAGTGACATGACGAAGGGGGAGCGCATAACCATAACCGGCTCCGTCATCGACGGCACCGGAACACCGCTTCGCGATGCGCTGATCGAAATCTGGCAGGCAGACGCTTCCGGACGGTACCCTTCACCGATGGAAACGCGCGGTGCGGCTGATCCCGCCTTTGCCGGCTGGGGCAGATGTCCGTGCGACCAGACGAGCGGGCAGTATCGGTTCGACACGATAAGGCCCGGCCGCGTGCCATTTCCTGATGGGCGCATACAGGCTCCCCATGTCACCTTCTGGGTGGTTGCGCGCGGCATCAATATCGGGCTTCACACCCGCATGTACTTCCCCGACGAGGAAGTGGCCAACGGGACAGATCCCGTACTGGCGCGTATCGAACACAAGGTGCGAATACCGACCCTCATTGCCAGCAGCGTGGGAAAGGGTGCATACCAGTTCGATATTCGCCTGCAGGGCGGCGACGAAACCATTTTCTTCGACATCTGAGCAAACCGTCTGACAGGATTCAAAAAACATGGCTGACGCCTTCATCTGCGACTATGTCCGCACGCCCATTGGCCGCTTTGGCGGCGCATTGTCGGGAGTGAGGGCCGATGACCTCGGCGCACTTCCCATCCGTACGCTCATGGAGCGCAACGCAAGTATCGACTGGGCGGCAGTTGACGAGGTCTATTATGGCTGCGCCAACCAGGCGGGCGAGGACAATCGCAATGTGGCGCGTATGGCCTCACTGCTTGCAGGCATGCCCGACACGGTTCCAGGCGCCACCATCAACCGCCTGTGCGGTTCGGGCATGGATGCACTCATCACGGCGGCCCGCGCCATCAATGCCGGCCAGATCGATATCGCCATTGCCGGCGGCGTCGAATCCATGTCGCGTGCACCCTTTGTCATGCCGAAGGCCACCGAAGCCTTCTCCAGGACAAACGAGGTGCACGACACCACGATCGGCTGGCGTTTCGTCAATCCGCTGATGAAGAAGCAGTACGGCGTCGATTCGATGCCGGAGACGGCTGAAAATGTTGCCGAGCAATTCAAGGTTTCGCGCGCCGATCAGGATGCCTTTGCCGTGCGTTCGCAGGACAAGGCGGTAGCAGCCCAGGCCAATGGCAGGCTCGCGCAGGAAATCGTGCCGGTCTCCATTCCGCAGCGAAAGGGCGATCCCGTCATCGTTGACCAGGACGAGCATCCGCGTCCCGGTTCTTCGGTGGAAAAACTCGGCAAGCTGCCTACGCCTTTCCGTCAGGGCGGCAGCGTCACGGCAGGCAATGCGTCGGGCGTGAACGATGGTGCAGCCGCACTCATCGTCGCATCCGCCGAAGCTGCCCGCAAACACGGCCTCGTCCCGATTGCCAGGGTCATGGGCGGCGCCACGGCCGGCGTTGCGC
>JBATLL010000012.1:0-2062 GCA_049289295.1 Rhizobiaceae bacterium | reverse complement strand
GCGCTACTTCGTTCCTGGTCGATTTTCTGCCGATCCTCCGGCGCACGCTGACCCGCACCGGCTTTGTCATCGACCACATCCACTACTACGCCGATGCGCTCAAGCCGTGGATTGCGCGGCGTGAACGCTGGCCGTCCTTTCTGATCCGGCGCGATCCGCGCGACATCAGCCGTATCTGGGTCCTGGAACCGGAGGGACAGCATTACCTGGAAATCCCCTACCGTACCTTGTCGCACCCGGCTGTCACCCTCTGGGAACAACGGCAGGCGCTGGCGAAACTGCGGCAGCAAGGGCGCGAACAGGTGGATGAGTCGGCGCTGTTCCGCATGATCGGGCAGATGCGCGAAATCGTGACCACTGCGCAGAAAGCCACGCGCAAGGCGCGGCGCGACGCGGATCGACGCCAGCATCTCAAGTCAACGGAACAACCTGTCAAAACCACGCCACCAGCGGACACGGACATGGCAGACCCGCAGGCGGACAACCAGCCACCTGCCAAACCGTTCGACCAGATTGAGGAGTGGTAGCCGTGGACGAATATCCCATCATCGACCTGTCCCACCTGCTGCCGGCGGCCCAGGGCTTGGCCCGTCTCCCGGCGGACGAGCGCATCCATCGCCTTCGCGCCGACCGCTGGATCGGCTATCCGCGAGCAGTCGAGGCGTTGAACCGGCTGGAAGCCCTGTATACGTGGCCAAACAAACAACGCATGCCCAACCTGCTGTTGGTCGGTCCAACCAACAACGGCAAGTCGATGATCGTCGAGAAGTTCCGCCGCGCCCACCCGGCCAGCTCCGACGCCGACCAGGAGCACATCCCGGTATTGGTCGTGCAGATGCCGTCCGAGCCATCGGTGATCCGCTTCTACGTCGCGCTGCTCGCGGCGATGGGAGCACCATTGCGACCGCGCCCACGGCTGCCGGAAATAGAGCAACTGGCGCTGACACTGCTGCGCAAGCTCGGTGTGCGTTTGCTGGTGATCGACGAGCTGCACAACGTCCTGGCCGGCAACAGCGTCAACCGCCGGGAATTCCTCAACCTGCTGCGCTTCCTCGGCAACGAACTACGTATCCCGCTGGTCGGGGTCGGCACGCGCGACGCCTACCTCGCCATTCGCTCGGATGACCAGTTGGAAAATCGGTTCGAGCCGATGATGCTGCCGGTGTGGGAGGCCAACGACGATTGCTGTTCACTGTTGGCCAGCTTCGCGGCTTCGCTCCCGCTGCGGCGACCTTCGTCGATTGCCACGCTGGACATGGCTCGCTACCTGCTCACGCGCAGCGAGGGCACTATTGGCGAGCTGGCGCACCTTTTGATGGCGGCGGCCGGGGCCGCCGTGGAGAGTGGTGAGGAAGCGATCAACCACCGCACGCTCAGCATGGCCGATTACACCGGTCCCAGCGAGCGGCGGCGGCAATTCGAGCGGGAACTGATGTGAAGCCAGCGCCACGCTGGCCACTGCATCCGGCACCCAGGGAAGCCGAAGCCCTGTCTTCGTGGCTCAACCGCGTGGCCCTTTGCTATCACATGGAAGTGTCCGAGCTGCTGGAGCACGATCTTGGTCACGGCCAGGTTGATGACCTGGACACCGCGCCACCACTGGCGCTGCTGGCGATGCTCTCCCAGCGGAGCGGTATCGAGCTGGATCGGCTGCGCTGCATGAGTTTCGCCGGCTGGGTGCCTTGGCTACTGGACAGCCTTGATGATCAGATTCCAGCCGCATTGGAAACCTATGCGTTCCAGCTCTCGGTACTGCTGCCGAGACTCCGCCGTAAGACGCGATCCATCACGAGCTGGCGTGCCTGGCTGCCCAGCCAGCCGATACATCGCGCCTGTCCTCTCTGTCTGAACGACCCGGCAAACCAAGCCGTACTGCTTGCATGGAAGCTGCCCCTGATGCTGAGCTGCCCGCTGCATGGCTGCTGGCTGGAATCCTAGTGGGGCGTGCCTGGGCGGTTTCTCGGCTGGGAGAACGCCGACACTGCGTCGCGCACCGCCAGCGACGCGATTGCAGTGATGGACCGGCGTACCTGGCAGGCACTGACGACCGGCCATGTGGAAC
>JBATLL010000011.1:0-27716 GCA_049289295.1 Rhizobiaceae bacterium | reverse complement strand
CCATCCCGCTTTCTCCAGGAAGCCCGCCAGCAATGGCGGGCTTCTTGGCGTTCAGCCCATGCCGGACAAGCGGCGAAAGGCGTGGCCGGTGGTGCTCTTCCCTACAGATCCATCTGGTAGCTGTTGGGGATGTAGCGATAGCCAACATCCATTTTCTCGACAAAGCCGACCGAAGGCCACGGCATGTGATAGCCGACGAACGGCAGCCCATCCGTCGCAATCATGTCGAAAACCTTCTTGCGGGTGGCTGCAGCAGCCGCCTTGTCGCCATCAAAGGCAACTTCCCAGTCCGGCCTTTGCAACGAAACAACAAAGTGGTTGGCGGTGTCGGCGGTCAGCACAAGGCTCCTGCCAGCCGATTCGACCATGAAGATCATGTGTCCCGGCGTATGACCACCGGCGCTCATGGCCGTGATGCCGGACACGATGCCTCCGCCATCCTTTGCAAAGCTCGCCTTTTCCGCCAGCGGCTTGACGAGCCCATCCACCATCTTCGCAACCCGTTCCGTGCCACCGCTCATGCGCTCGGGTGCTGCCCAGAAATTGTATTCGTCCTCACCGAAGACATAGCGCGCGTTTGGATAGGCTGCAGCACCGTCTTCCATCAGCCCGCCAATGTGATCGGGATGCATGTGCGAAATCACCACAACGTCAACCTGGTCCGGGGTATAACCGGCATTTGCAAGAATGGTTCGCGTATTGCCCATCCCGTTTGCGCGCGCGCCAGCACCCAGTCCCGTATCGAACAGCACCAGCTCGTTGCCGGTATTGATGAGTGTCGGCGTGAAGCCATTCACGAACTGCTTTTCAGGCAGTCGATTTGCCCGCAGGAGCGCTGCCACATCCTCCGCACTCTGGTTCGCGCCGAATGTCGGATGGGGGCCGTCTCCGGCGCGCGAGCCATCGCGTAGCGTGGTAATCTCGAACTCGCCAAGGCGGAAGCGGTAGAAATCCGGCTTTGCCGCCCCCAGCATCGGTGCCTTTGCCTGCGCCGGACGAACCATCAATTGTGGAGCGGACAGGGCGCCTGCGGCCACAAGGACCGACTTCATCGCCGTCCGGCGGTTCATGCTCATGCCATTATCTTTTGATGAATTGCGCATCGTATCCTCCAGGAAATTGGTCGCCACTCCTGAAATCTGGCGCAGTTCGCCGATCTATCAAATGAACTATCGGTGAACACTGCGTTTCCTGACCGCCAGGAACCCTGGCGCACTTGATTTGCCTGCGTTCGCTTCTACCATTTGACCGAGGTCCGGATCAGGGAGGCAGCCATGCGTGGAATACTGATCGCATTCATTGTTGCAGTGTCGTTCCATGGCAGCGCAGCAGCTGCTACCAGCACCTGCCTGGCGGTAGCCGATAGCGGAGATATGGTGCACCGCGCCGCCTATCGTGAAGCGGCGCGGGACGGAGGCGATGTCTCGATCACCTATGTCGGCCATTCCGCTTTCCGGATCTCGTCCCCCGGCGGCACCACCATCGTTACCGACTACAATGGCTACTCCGGCGATGGCCCGCTTCCCGACGCCGTCACCATGAACCATGCCCATGCCACGCATTATACGGATTTTCCCGACCCGGCGATCACCCATGTTCTGCGCGGATGGAACAGTGATGGCGATGAGCCTGCGCGCCATCAACTGGAACTTGGCGACATGCTGATCCGCAATGTCACCACCGATCTGTATCTGGAAGGCGCGCTGCTGGAAAAGGATGGAAATTCAATCTTCATCTTCGAAACCGCAGGCCTGTGCATTGGCCATCTTGGCCATCTGCATCACAGGCTAACACCGCAGCACATCGCGGCGATCGGACGTATCGACATACTGTTCGTGCCGGTAGACGGAACCTATACGATGAGCCTTGATGGCATGATCGAACTGGCAGGGCAGTTGCGCTCCAGCATTGTCATTCCCATGCACTGGTTTTCAACTTACACGCTCCAGCGTTTCCTGTCCGGAATGCAGGAACGGTTTTCCATCAACCTGATGCCGGAAAGAACCACGACCGTATCGCTGGAAACGCTGCCTGATCGCCCTGAGGTTCGTGTCCTGCCTGCCTACTGAGGGACGACTGCACTGCGGCTGGTGATGGTTTGCCCCTCACGCGCGGCCATCCAGACCCATAGGTTGAGCCCAAGCAGGACAAGCGGCGCGCCGGGGATTCCCACCAGGGCCAGCGTCACACCAAGGACCGGCAGGATCAACACAAGTCGATAGGTCATCGCCTGCCAGGCATTTGTACCATGGTGAATGGCGAACATGACAACCACCCAGCCCAGAATGAGCGTGTCATAGGCCATGAGATAGGGCGTGACACTGAACGTTGCGGCCACAAGGGCGGCAAACTGCAGGAACCTGTCTCGTGTTCCCAGTATCGTCACAACCATCATGGCAGTAACCGCCAGTGCGACAGCGCCGTGAATTGTCATGGCGAGTGTTTCGCCAAGTCCAGTCATGACCAGGTTGACGAAAATCGTCGGCATCAGCCCAATGACGACCACGTTCGAAAATACCATCAGGCTCGACTGATGCGCGATGCCGTCGGTCAGATAGTGACGCCAGGGTTCTATTCCGTGAACCAGGAGCGAGGCACCGACAAACAGCAGCGAGAAAAGCGTTGCGAAGCCAAACACCTGCCAGCGCCGGGTCAGAAGCAGGAACAGCGGAACGAGAATGCCAAGTTGCGGCTTGACGGTCATCAACGCAATCAGCAGGCCGGCCAGCCAGTGGCGCGTGTCCAGGTTCCGGTAGATCGCGACGAGGATCACCGCGAGGAACGCGGAAAGCTGCCCGCACAGGAAAAACACAATGAAGGTCGGCATGACAAGCAGGGCAATGCGCGCTGCGCGATCATCCAGTGGTGCTGCCACCACCCGCCAGAACAGGTAGATGCCGCTGCCATGAAACAGCACAAGCGCCCAGTTGTAGCCCACGAGGCCGAAGGGAGCTGCAAGCAGCATGAAATGAGGTGGATAGGAGAAGCTCTGGTCGGGATAGTCATAGCCGGGGATCAGCGCGTCCAGCACCAGATTATACTGGGGAATGTCATAGTAGCGCATGACCTCGCCGTTCCACGCGGCAAGTCCGTAATACCAGAAATTCAGGAAGTCCCGGCCAAGCACATATCCCTGGCCGTCAATCAGGTAACCATTGGCAATATAGGAGCCGTGCAGCATGAACAGCGCCACGGCAAGTGTCAGGGCCAGCATCGGCAGATTGAAGGCTGAAATCAGCGCGTTGTTTTTTCCTGGCATGGGGTGCGATCCTCACGGGGCGTCCATCTTTGGCGCCACCATGCCATCTTCGCCTTAACAGCCGGTTTGCATGGCAAGTGCTCTCAGCGGGGGTCCATGTCTGCCGCAGTGAGGATGAAGGCTTTCCCGAATCCGCCATTGAGGTGAGCGCGCTCGATCGCCATGCGCCAGAAGGCGAAGTCGGCAAAATCGATGTAGAGCTTGGATTTCGGATGGTGGCGAAGCCAGAATTCCCGCCGCGCCGCATGGCCTGGTTCATCGCGTGAGAGTGCGGTGAGCTTGCCTATCACCGTGATACGCGGATGCGTCAGGGGATCACCCTTTGCCGCTGGTTCGCCAAACAGGAACGAGGCGCGGGAATCTGCCGCCAGCGCCTTCGAATGTCCCGAGAGGCTTGAAATCAGCGTGAAGGGCGACCCATCGATCTCGACGGCGGTAGCAACGCGCGAAACGAGCGGAAAACCCGTTCCGGGCTCCACAACGCCTAGTGCTGCAAAGGCAGCATCAGCCACCAGCCCCCTCGCCAGCGCGCGCGCATCCTCATCCGTTTCACGGATCGGATTGACAGGTTCCTTCTCGGCCATTTCCCTACTCCAGGCTGCTGTCACGGTTCATTCATACCACGGCGCAATGCGCGCCACACAACTGTTACAACACCAAGTTTCCCACAATCTCATTGTCGGTAATATCCTGGAAGCGCATGCCGCTGCTTGTGAGTTTCGCCTTGAATGTCTCGAAGTTCTCCGCTCGGGCGGTTTCAATGCCGATCAGCACCGATCCGAAATTGCGGGCCGACTTCTTCAGATATTCGAAACGGGCGATATCGTCTTCTGGCCCGAGCATCAGCAGGAAGTCCTTCAGCGCGCCGGGGCGCTGCGGCATCTGCAGGATGAAATACTTTTTCAGCCCGGAGAACTTCAGGGCCCTTTCCTTCACTTCGGGCAGCCGTTCGAAATCGAAGTTCCCGCCCGAGACTATTGCCACCACATTCCTGCCCTCGATCAGCTTGCGGTCAACCCGTTTCAGCGCATCGATGGCCAGGGCACCGGCGGGTTCCAGAACGAACCCCTCATGATTGAGCATCTCCAGCATGGTGGCACAAAGGCCGTTGGTCGGCGACAGGACGACATCAGCCGGGGAAAAATTTCTGAGCGCGTCGAAATTGATCTGGCCGATCCGTGCAACAGCCGCGCCATCAACAAAATTGTCCACCTGCTCAAGCCTCACCCGTCGGCCCGCTTTCAGGCATTCATGCAGGCTCGGCGCCATGTCCGGTTCAACGAACAGGAACCGCGTCGAACGTGATTGATCGGCGAACAGGCGGGTAACACCGGATGCCAGCCCTCCCCCGCCGACCGGCAGGATGACCAGATCGGCTTTTTCCCCCTCGGGAAGCTGATCGAGAATTTCCGCCCCGACAGTGGCCTGCCCGGTGACAATTCTTTCATCGTCGAATGGCGGCACCATCAGCCCGTCCTGCTTCTCGCAGAACTGCAGCGCATGGGCATAGCATTCGTCGAAACTGTCGCCAGTCAGGCGTATCTCCACATTGGGGTCACCAAATGCCCGCGTCTTCATGATTTTCTGCTGGGGCGTGGTAACGGGCATGAACACCGTGCCCTTCTGATCGAAATGGCGACAGGCTAACGCAAACCCCTGGGCATGATTGCCTGCAGAAGCGCACACGAATCGTTCCGGTGCGCCAGAGCTTTCCAGCACCTGCGAAAAGAAGGTGAAGGCACCGCGCAGCTTGTAGCTGCGAACCGGCGTGAGATCCTCCCGCTTGAGCCAGATGTTGGCATTGTGCAGACCGCTGAGATAGGCATTGAGCTGTAGTGGCGTGGGCTCCATCACGCCCGCCAGTCTGCTGCGCGCCTGCGCAACGCCATCCATGAAACTGGCCACTTGCATTACTCCTTCTATGGGAATGACCCAAATTTCTTCGTTTCCAAACTGTACATGTTCGCACTAATGTCTGCGCTCGAATTCGGCAATCATGCAGGGAGAATAATGATGCTTGGACAGATGATGGACCGCCAACTGATAATCTCGTCGATCATCGACCATGCCGCCTCTTACCATGGTGATACCGAGATCGTATCGGTCAACACAAATGGTGGCCAGACAAGGACCAACTACGCACAGGTACGAAGCCGCGCAATGAAGATTGCCTCCGCACTGGAAAGGCGCGGCATGAAAAAGAACGACCGTATCGCAACCCTTGCCTGGAACAATTTCCGCCACATCGAGCTTTACTACGCAATTTCGGGCCAGGGCCTGGTCTGCCATACCATCAACCCGCGCCTCTTTCCCGAACAGCTGGTCTATATCGCCACACATGCGCAGGACCGCGTCATTTTCTTTGACCAGACATTCCTGCCGATCATGGAAGGCTTGAAGGACAAGCTGCCGACGGTCGAAGCATTCATCCTCATGGAGCCGCGCGACAATGCGCTCGCCGAGCGTCTGCCCTGGCTTGAATTCTACGAGGATTTCCTCACCACCGGCGCTGACAACCACACCTGGCCGCAAGACATTGATGAGCGCGACGCATCCTCTCTCTGCTACACCTCCGGCACCACCGGAAATCCCAAGGGCGTTCTTTACTCGCATCGTTCGACCCTCATCCACGCCATGATGAGCGCGACGCCGGATGTCATGAATTTTTCGGCACGCGACTGCCTCTTGCCGGTCGTGCCGATGTTTCATGTCAATGCCTGGGGCACAGCTTATGCCGCGCCGATGGTGGGTGCGAAGCTGGTCATGCCAGGCCCGGCACTTGACGGCAAAAGCCTGACCGATCTCTTCAATGGCGAGAAGGTGACGATCTCAGCCGGCGTGCCAACGATCTGGGCGGGTCTGCTGGCCCATCTTGACGCGGCCGGCGAGAATTTGCCGCATCTGCAACGCACTGTTGTCGGCGGATCCGCCTGCCCACCTTCCATGATCGAGAAATTCCGCAACGATTATGACGTGGAGGTTCTACATGCCTGGGGCATGACAGAACTCTCGCCACTTGGCACGGTCAACAACCTCAAGAACAAGCACCTCGCATTGCCGGAGGACGAGCAGAAGATCCTTCGCAACGGCCAGGGTCGTCCGCCCTACGGCATCGAACTCGGCATATTCGACGATGACGACAACCAGCTTCCCAATGATGGCGAGACGCAGGGCAACCTCTATTGCCGGGGCCCGTGGGTAATCAATTCCTATTTCCGCAACGAAGGCGGAGATCCCCTGCACGGTGGCTGGTTCCCGACCGGCGATGTTGCCACACTCGACGAAGACGGAAACATGGTTATCCGCGATCGCTCCAAGGACATCATCAAGTCTGGTGGCGAGTGGATTTCAACTGTCGATCTGGAAAACCTGGCGGTAGCCCACCCCAATGTTGCGCATGCAGCGGTGATTGCCGCACGCCATCCGAAATGGGACGAGCGACCCCTGCTGGTGGTAGTGCCGAAGCAGGGCAAGAACTTCACCGACGATGACATGAAGGCCTGGTACGACGGCAAGGTCGCGAAATGGTGGATTCCCGATACCGTTGTCACCGTCGAAACGCTGCCGATTGGCGCAACAGGTAAGATCCGCAAGAATGTCCTGCGTGAGCAGTTTGGCGATCACCTGATGTCCAGTGAAGTAAACTGACGCGTCATGGCGCTATCACGTGTCTTGATCGCCGGAGGCGGTATCGCTGGTCTCGTCTTGGCTTTGACTCTCGAGCAGATTGGCGTGCGCTGCACGGTCTTCGAGGCGGTGCGCAGTTTGAAGCCACTGGGCGTGGGAATAAACATCCAGCCTAATGCCGTGCGCGAGCTTGATGATCTGGGCATTGGCGACGACGAACTTTCCAGCGTCGGATTGCAGGCCAGGGAATGGGCGCTGGTCGGACTGAACGGTCACGACATCTACAGCGAACCACGCGGTCTTGCTGCAGGATATCGATGGCCTCAATACGCCGTTCATCGTGGCGCGTTCCAGATGCTCCTGTTTCGCAAGCTTGTCGACAGACTTGGACCGCAGGCAGTGCAGCTTGGAAAGAAGGTGACCGGATACAGACACAATGATGATGGCAGCGTTACCGCTTTCATCGAGGCCAAGGACGGTACGCGAACCGAGGAAACGGGCGCGATACTGGCTGCGGCGGACGGGCTGCATTCGACCATTCGAGCGCAGATGCATCCAAAGCAGCCACCCATTCACTGGGGCGGCGCCATCATGTGGCGAGGCACCAGTCAGGCTGCCCCGATCCGCACCGGCGCCTCGTTTGTCGGCTTGGGAACCCACCGCCATCGCATGGTTATCTATCCGATATCACCGCCTGATCCGGCAACCGGCCTGGCAACGATCAACTGGATCGCGGAAGTCACAGTCGACAATTCAAGCGGCTGGAAGAGCAATGAATGGTTCCGTCCCGTCGAAGTGAGGGAATTCATCCACCATTTCAGCGACTGGAAATATGACTGGCTGGATGTGCCGGGACTGATTGCCCGCACGGATGCTGCTTATGAAAATCCGATGATCGACCGAGATCCCGTCCCAACCTGGCAGGATGGGAATGTCATACTGCTGGGAGACGCTGCCCACCCCATGTATCCCACCGGGTCGAATGGTGCCAGCCAGGCGATCATCGATGCCCGCACGATCGGGGCAGCCCTCGTCGAACATGGTGTTGGAAAAGCCGCCCTCTCCCATTTCGACAAACTGATGTGCGGCCCCGTATCCCAGCTCGTATTGCGCAATCGTGGCGCAGGACCGTTTGGACTCCTCAACATGGTCGATGAACGTTGCGGCGGTCTTTTCGATGACATAGACAAGGTCATACCGGCGCGCGAACGTGAGCAATTCATGGCGGGCTACAAGGCCGCCGCGGGATTTGCGATGGAAAAGCTGAACGCAGCGCCGCGCACCATTGCGCCCGGTGCCAGAGTGAAAATCTGAAATTCCTCCGCTTGTCCGGTTGCCAATTGGCACCTTACGTATTAGTAAGAATTCAAATTCCCGGCGGGCACATCCGCTTACTTGAAAGAGGTCAATCATGAGCATTGCAGCAGCAGCAGAAGCCATCCGCACCCGCGTTGGAGCCAATTCAGGACTTGGCGCAACCGTCAAGTTCGATTGCGGCAGCGACGGCGTTGTCTTCATCGACGGCGCGTCCAACCCGAATTCCGTCAGCAACGACAATAGCGACGCAGACTGCACCGTCACTTGCACGCTCGAGACACTTCAGTCGCTGATCGGTGGCGATCTCGATCCCACGGCAGCCTTCATGCAAGGCAAGATCAAGGTAGCTGGCGACATGGGCGTTGCGATGCGCCTGTCTTCCGTTCTCTGAACGAAACGGAAATTCCACAAAAAGAAACCCGCCGTTTCCGGCGGGTTTTTTTTGATCAGTTGAATGTCTGGCCGGCATTTACCGATCCGTCCGCAATCGGCTAATCCCGCCCGGCCATGGAAGCGGCAATCTGCGCTTCCTGGCGCTGGCGCTTCTTTTCACGAGCCACTTCGAGGTCAGCCGCGACATGGGTTTCTCCACGACTGGCTGCAAGTTCAACCTGCTTCTGGCGCTCGGCCAGCCCTTCTTTCTTCTCCGCGCTCAACCTATCATGGCAATGCGGACAGGAAACGCCCTTCATGTATTTGGGAGAAGCCTTGTCTTCATCGGTGATCGGCATTCTGCAGGCATGGCAAAGATCATAGTGACCGATCTTCAGCCCATGTCCGACTGACACGCGGTTGTCGAACACGAAGCACTCCCCTTCCCACAAGCTTTCGCCCTGGGGCACCTCTTCCAGATATTTCAGTATCCCGCCCTTGAGGTGGTAAACCTCCTCAAAGCCCTCCGCCTTGACGAAAGCTGTCGACTTCTCGCACCGGATACCGCCAGTGCAGAACATCGCGATTTTCGGCTTGTTGTGGAACCGGTCCTTGTTGGCGCGAAACCAGGCCGGGAACTCACGGAAGTTGACCGTCCTGGGATCGATAGCTCCCCTGAAGCTGCCGATGGCGACTTCATAGTCGTTACGCGTGTCGATCAGCACTGTATCAGGGTCGGAAATGAGCGCGTTCCATTCGCGCGGCTGAACATAGGCTCCCGCATCCTTGGTCGGGTCGATTCCCGGCACGCCCATTGTCACGATTTCGCGCTTCAGCCGAACCTTCATCCGGTTGAAGGGATTCTCGCCCGCATGGCTTTCCTTGTGATCGATATCCGTCAGGCGAGGATCCGACTTCAACCACGAAAGCACTGTATCGATTGACGCTTGCGACCCTGCGATTGTGCCGTTGATGCCTTCAGCAGCCAGCAGCAGCGTGCCAAATACGCCGTTCGCTTTGCAGATTTTCAGAAGGCGCGGCTGAAGTTCGCGATAGTCGGGCAAAGCCACGAATTTGTAGAGGGCAGTCACTGTAATCATGGCTGAGACATAATCCCGCCACTGTGCAGCAGGCAAGGAGAAATGGCTTTTTCGCCACGCCTGCAGCGCCTGGTCGCACCCCTACGCCCTGCTTGTCAGAATGCCCTGCGCACCAGGCCGAAACGTTCCGCGCGCATCCGTTTTCAGCGCATGAGGGTATCGCTTTTCCAGCCGTTCGATCCTCTCCCCATCAGCGCCCATTTCCCCTATTGTCGCTTCATGACCAAATCCGAACTCGATGAAATTGACCTCAAGATCCTGCGCATTATCCAGCGCGAACCCGACCGCAACATCAACGAGGTTGCTGAAGCGGTTGGCCTGTCGCACACACCTTGCTGGCGCCGGATCAAGAAGATGCAGGAAGCAGGCATCATCCGGGGGCGCATAACGCTCATCGATGCCCAGAAGGTCGGCATGGATGTGTCAATCTTCGTCTTTGTGCGCCTTGAGCGTCATTCACCGGGTGTGCTGGAGGATTTCGAGGCGGCAACCCTGAAAATCCCGGAGATTCTCCAGTGCTACACAATGAGCGGTGAGTTCGACTATCTGCTTCGGGTCGTGGTGCCGACGGTTCGTGATTATGAAAAGACGATCAAGGGCAAACTGCTGAAGCTTCCCAATGTCGGCATGCTCAATTCGAGCTTCGCGCTGAACGAAATCAAGAACGATTCTGCACTCCCCATCTGATGCGCATGCTGCAGTGCAACAAGAATTTCCCATTTTGGTCAAAAGCGTGATTGCGTCCTAATTTCTTGCAGGATCATAGGACAGGATGGTCGAATTCCCGGCCGCGATGCCCGCTTTTTGAACTGTAAGTTTTTGCCAAATGGCGCATAATGGTAATGTGACGGGCAGCGCCAGGGAGCCGTATGCTATGGGTATGGAAGACGAATCCAGCCAGTTGATTTCGAATTCGATCACACTGGAAGACAAATACACGGCCACGGACGGCAAGGTCTTCATCAACGGTACACAGGCCCTCGTGCGCCTGCCGATGGTACAGATGCGCCGTGACAGGGCAGCAGGACTGAACACCGCGACCTTCATTTCCGGCTACCGTGGTTCACCGGTTGGCGGCTTCGACTTCGCGCTGGCCCAGGCCCGCAAGCACCTCGCCCAGAACAACATCGTCTTCAAGCCGGGTGTGAACGAGGATCTCGCGGCAACCGCCGTCTGGGGCTCGCAGCAGGTTCCACAATCTCCCGGTGCCAGGAAAGATGGCGTGCTGGGAATTTGGTACGGCAAGGGTCCTGGCGTTGACCGGTGCGGTGACGTTTTCAAGCACGCAAATTCCTTTGGCACCTCGCCCCATGGCGGCGTCCTGGCAATTGCCGGCGACGACCACAATGCAAAGTCGTCAACCGTGGCGCATCAGTCCGACCATGCCTTCATGGCCGCAATCATGCCGATGCTCTTTCCCTCCAGCGTGCAGGAATTTGTCGAACTTGGCCTGCTGGGCATTGCGATGTCGCGCTATAGCGGACTCTGGGTCGGCTACAAGGTCATCTCCGACACGATCGAAACGACCGGCGTGGTCGATCTGGAGAGCGAAAAACGACAGTTGGTCATTCCCACAGATTTCGAACTTCCAAAGGGCGGCCTCAATATCCGCTGGCCTGATGATCGCTTTGCCCAGGATGAACGGCTCCAGGAACACAAGGCCTATGCCGCAATCGCATTTGCGCACGCCAATGGTGTCGACCAGCTTGTCATCGATTCAGCCAAGCCCAGATTCGGCATCGTGGCTTCCGGCAAGGCATACGAGAACGTCAGAGAAGCGCTTCGCCAGCTCGAGATAGACGAGCGCACAGCCGACCGCATCGGCTTGCGCCTCTACAAGGTGCGCATGCCCTGGCCTCTGGAGCCCGAAGGCATTCGCCATTTTTCCGAAGGCCTCGAAGAGGTGCTCGTCATCGAAGAGCGCCGCGAGGTGATCGAACATCAGATCAAGCAACAATTGTTCAACTGGCGTGCCGATGTGCGCCCGCGCATTGTCGGCAAGTTCGATGACAAGGATCATCACCTGCTGTCGTTGCATGAGGAGATTACCACAGGGGTTGCCTTGAGAGCGATTGCCAACCGGCTTCTCAAGTTCAAGCTGCCCGAGAGCCTCGCCTCTCGCATCAAGGAAAAGCTTGCCTATTATGAAGAGCGGCACGCGAGGAAGGTTGGCCACCAGGCACCTGTCAATCGCGTCGCCCACTTCTGTTCGGGTTGCCCGCACAACACGTCCACCAAGGTGCCCGACGGCAGTCGCGCCTTTGCAGGCATCGGCTGCCACTTCATGGCGCTTTGGATGAACCGCAATACCGAGACCTATACCCACATGGGTGGCGAAGGCATCACTTGGACCGGTACGGCTCCCTTCACCAACGAAAACCACGTTTTCGTCAATCTTGGTGATGGCACCTATTTCCATTCCGGATTCATGGCCGTTCGTCAGGCCGTCGCCTCCGGCGCGAACATGACCTACAAGATCCTCTATAACGACGCCGTGGCGATGACAGGCGGCCAGAAGCTCGACGGCGTCCTCACGGTTCCACAGCTTTCAGAACAGCTGGCCGCAGAAGGCGTGAAGGAAATCTGGCTCGTCTCCGATGAGCCGGATCGCTATTCGACTCATGATCTGGCGGCTGGTGTGAAGATCCGCCATCGCGACTATCTGAACGAGGTTCAGGAGCACCTGCGCACGGTTCCGGGCTGCACGGCAGTCATTTACGACCAGACCTGTGCTGCGGAAAAGCGTCGGCGCCGCAAGCGCGGCCTGATATCCGATCCTGACAAGCGCGCCTTCATCAACCCGCTCGTATGCGAGGGCTGCGGCGACTGTTCAGTGCAGTCCAATTGCATATCGATCGAACCGCTGGAGACCGAATTTGGCCGCAAGCGCCAGATCAATCAGTCTTCGTGCAACAAGGACTTCTCGTGCGTGAAGGGTTTCTGCCCCTCATTCGTCACCGTCGAAGGCGCCACGCTGAAGAAGCGTCCACTACCTGCTCTTTCCAACGAGGCGTTGCCGGAACCAAAGACGGTCCTTCTTGATGGCATCTACAATGTCGCCATCACCGGCGTCGGTGGCACTGGCGTGCTGACAATTGGTGCGATAATCGGCATGGCTGCCCATCTCGAAGGAAAGGCGGCCATGATCCA
The DNA here is from genome assembly GCA_049289295.1 of Rhizobiaceae bacterium. Taxonomy (GTDB): domain Bacteria; phylum Pseudomonadota; class Alphaproteobacteria; order Rhizobiales; family Rhizobiaceae; genus BOKV01. The sequence continues at coordinate 14,891 of JBATLL010000011.1, read as the reverse complement.
GGACTTTTCCGGACTGGCGCAGAAGGGCGGCGCGGTTCTGTCCCATGTGCGTTTTGCCTGGAACCCGGACGAAATCGCGTCTGCTCAGATCATATCGGGCGAGGCGGATGTCCTGCTTGCAGCAGACACGGTTGTTGCCGCTGCCAAGGATGCCGTGGCTGCCTGCAATCCGCAGCGAACCCGCGCCGTGCTCAACACTCACCTTTCGCCCGTATCCAACTTCGTCTTCAACCGGGACTTCGATTTCCGTGAAAGCGACATCGTCGCAACGATTACTAAAAACGTCAAAGGCGCGCCTGACAAGGTCGACTTTGCCAAGTTCTCGGAAATCGTGTGCGGGGATCTCATCGCCACCAACATCATGATGGTGGGCTATGCCTGCCAGATGGGCCTTCTGCCGGTCGGGCCAGATGCACTCCTGCGGGCCATCGAACTCAATGCAGTGTTGGTGGATGCCAACAAGCTCGCCTTCAACTGGGGACGCCGCCTTGCTGCCAAACCCGAGGAAGCAGCCGAGATCATGGGCGTCGCGTTCCCCAAGGTCGAGGAACCCGCGACACTTGGCGAGATCGTTGAGCGGCGGGCCGAATTTCTGGTTGGCTACCAGAATTCAGGACTTGCCGATCGCTACCGCGCACTGGTCGGGCGCGTGGAAGAAGCCGAAAGCCGTCTTGGCAAGTCTCGCGACATGACCAACGCTGTTGCCCGCTACTGGTTCAAGCTGCTCGCCTACAAGGACGAGTATGAAGTGGCCCGCCTCTACACCAGCGGTGAATTCGAAAAGCGCATCCGGGAAACATTCGACGGCAATTTCCGAATGACCTTCCATCTGGCCCCGCCATTCTTCCAGGGCGAGACATTGCCAAATGGTCGCCCGAAGAAGCGCGAATTCGGCCCATGGACCTTCCGTCTGTTCAAGATTCTTGCCCGCATGAAGGGGCTTCGCGGTACGGCGCTCGACATTTTCGGTTATTCGCAGGAGCGCCGCATGGAGCGCCAGCTGATCGCGGATTATGAGAAGATGATCGACGAGCTTCTGCCGAAGCTCGATGGCAACAATCATCGCCTTGCTGTAGCGATTGCCAAGCTGCCGGACGAAATTCGCGGCTTTGGCCCAGTAAAGGAAGCATCGGTTAAAAAGGCTGAAAAGGCGAAGGCTGAACTGGTTGCCCGCCTGGCCGAAAGCAAACCGGCAAGCCCCGGAAAGAAAGCCAGGGCACCAGAACCAGCCGAGTGATCTTCCTCACTTGAGACAAACACTGCGTTGCGCGACCGGCGCAACGCGAGGGCGCGTAGGAAGCTAGCCTTTCTCATGCGTCCTGCGGCATGCCACTCATCGTGCTGCCTGGCGCTTCACCTTCTGCATGACCACACCGCGCACCCTGACCCGGCGGAATACCTCCACGATTTCCCTTCGGCCAACCGCCACCGCCCCCATCCGAATTGCCCTGTTGCGCTCGAACGCCGTGATATCATAGTGGGGTGCGGAGGTCTTTGGTGGTCCCTGATAGGAAAGCGGATGGATGCCGATCTGCCTTGCAAACCGGTGCAATTCGTCAAGATCGTCAGCCATCAGGTGGCACCATTTGCGCCCCTGCCAATTCCAGATTGCTTCATCAACATAGACTGTCATGGCAGTGCCGCTATTGCGCATCCATGGCATACAATCCGTCGATCAGGCCCGCATATTTCTGCGTCACAAAAGCCCGCTTGACCTTGAGAGTCGGAGTCAACTCACCACCCTCCAGAGAGAATATTTCGGGCGCGACCGCAAACTTGCGGATATGCTCCACACGGGCAAACTTCGCATTCATCTTTTCGATCGCTTCCGAAAGCATGTTGTTGAGTTCGCTGCTTTGGCGCACCTTGCTCATGTCGATGTTCTTCGCCTTGGCATATGCGCTCAACTCATCCTGATTGAGTGTCAGCAAGGCCGTCAGGAAGTGCCGCCCCTCACCGCACACAACTGCATGCTCCACGAGTGGCAAATCGCACAGGGCCTGTTCGATGTTGGCTGGCGTGATGTTCTTGCCGCCGGAAGTGATGAGTATGTCCTTTTTCCGTCCGACAATCGTCACATAGCCCTCATTGTCGATCCGCCCAAGATCACCTGTATGCATCCAGCCATCTTCCAGGGTTGATGCAGTGGCCTTGCTGTCTTTTGCGTATCCGTCGAACAGGCTGGGTGCGCGGACAAGAATTTCGCCATCGCCTGCGATCCTGAGTTCAAGGCCTGGAATGGGTCGGCCTACCGTACCGAGCTTGACGGCCTCGGGAACGTTGAAGGTGGTCGGCCCGCAATCCTCCGACTGGCCGTAAACCTCGTAGATGACAATACCCAGAGACGCGAAGAAATCCAGAACCTGCCGCGAAATGGGCGCTGCGCCGGAAACCGGCAAGACACACTGATCTAGACCAATGGCCTGGCGTATCTTCGAAAGCACCAGCCGCTCGGCAATTGCATGCCTTATGCGAAGACCAGTGCCAGGCTTGTCACCGTTGAGCTTGGCATTGGCATGCACGCCACCGACACCGATGGCCCAATTGGCCAGCCTGGCTTTGGTGCCGGTGGCCTGCGAAAGCCTGCTCGTGAGAGCCATGTGGATTTTCTGCCATACGCGCGGAACCCCGAAGAACAGGGTCGGACGAATATCCTTGAGATGGTCGCCGAGTGTTTCGATCGACGCGGCAAATGCCAGTTCATATCCTGTCCCGGCATGATTGTGGATCGAGTTGGTGGCTTCGGCGATGTGGGCCAGCGGCAGGTAGGAAATGACCCTGCCTCCCTCATCGGAATTGAACATGTTGCGCAGTGTCCAGCAGGTCCAGCCAATCGCGGCATGGGACAGGACAACTGCCTTCGGTGGCCCTGTCGTACCAGACGTGTAGATGCGCATCGCCGTCGTCTCGGGACCAATCGCCTGCAACCGTGCGTCGACCTGCTCGCCTGATGCCTTGTCGCCAACCGCGTTGAAATCTTCCCATGAAAGCTGCAACGGATCGCTGATTGTCGCGCCGCGCATCATCACCACCCTGCGGATGAACCTGAGCTTGTCCCGAACCCGTGCAATCCTGGCAAAATGCTCATCGGTTTCCGCTAGCAGTACCGGCGCTTCGGAATGGTTGAGAATATATTCGATCTCTTCCGGTGATGAGGTGAAATAGATACCAGCCGGTGCTGCACCCACCATCATCGCGGCATGCGCCATGATCGTCCATTCCGGCCGGTTGAAGCCGAGAATGCAGACTGTATCGCCGACCTTCACACCAAGCGCTATCAGCGCGCTCGCTGCCTCGCGGATTTGCTGGAGATATGTCTTCCAGTCAACACCGCTCCACACACCGTCTTGCAGCGTGCGATAGGCAATGCGATTCTCGAACTTCCCCGCTGTCTCGACAAGTCTTTGCGGCGTGGACCTGAAAGCATCCTCCGGCCACTGGTCGGCATAATCCGCGTATGGCATTTCCGTCTCCCTCCCGGCACTCCTCACGGCAGGTAGACAATGTCGCATTGGAACTGATTTGAAAACCGGTTTTGAAGCGTGCCCCGCCCGACCCTGTCCAGGGCCAGCGGGGCAGCGTTTTACAAGTCTCCTGCGAGCCTTACCCGCGAAGCTCTCTTCTGAGGATCTTGCCGACATTGGTCTTCGGCAGTTCATCGCGGAATTCCACATGCTTGGGCCGCTTGTAGTTTGTCAGCCCCTTGGCGCACCAGTCCTTGACGTCCTTTTCGGTGAGTGTCGGATCGGTCCGCACGACGAACAGCTTCACTGCCTCACCCGAATTGTCGTCGGGCACGGAAACGGCTGCTGCCTCGAGGATGCCTTCATGGGCAACCGCCACTTCCTCGATTTCATTGGGATAGACGTTGAAGCCCGAAACCAGGATCATGTCCTTCTTGCGATCAACAATCTTCGTATATCCCTTGGCATCCATGAAGCCCATGTCGCCGGAGCGGAAGAAGCCATCGCCAGTCATGACCTTCGCGGTTTCGTCCGGCCGGTTCCAGTAGCCAAGCATCACCTGGGGACCCTTGATGCAGATTTCGCCGACCTCGCCGGGCTTCACGACCTTTCCATCGTCATCGCGAATGGAGATTTCGGTAGACGGCAGCGGCAGTCCGATGGTGCCGGTGAAATCGTCTGCATCGAAACGGTTTGCCGTGGCGACAGGTGAAGTTTCAGAAAGACCGTAGCCTTCCGAAATGATGCATCCGGTTACTTCCTTCCAACGTTTGGCGACCGGTCCCTGGACTGCCATGCCGCCGCCTAGCGTCAGAAGGAGGTTGGAGAAGTCGAGCTTGCGGAAATCCTCATTGTTCAGCAACCCGTTGAAAAGCGTGTTGAGGCCCGGGAAGACATGGAATTTGTACTTCCGCAATTCCTTGACGAAGCCCGGAATGTCGCGCGGGTTGGGAATGAGGACATTGTGCCCGCCATTGCTCATGCCGTTGATCGCATTCACGGTGAGCGCGAAGATATGATAGAGCGGCAGCGCGCAGATGTAGGTGAGCTGATCCGGCTTTTTCTTCTTGGTGAAGATGGACTGCAGCCAGACATCATTCTGCGAGGCATTTGACAGCACATTGCCATGGCTGAGTGTTGCACCCTTCGATACGCCTGTTGTCCCGCCGGTATATTGCAGGAAGGCGACATCGCCTTGCGATACCGATACGGCCTGGATGGATTTTCCGGCACCCGCCGCAAGAACGGACTTGAAGGGAACATGCCCAGGCAATGACCAGGCAGGCACCATCTTCTTCACCTTGCGAACGACGAGATTGACAATCGCGCCCTTGAGTCCCCCGAGCAGGTCACCCATGGAAGTCACCACGACATGCTCGACCGCCGTCCTGGCCTTTACCGCCGCCAGGGTGTTGGCGAAGTTCTCGAGAATGAAGATGGCTTTCGCACCACTGTCCTTGAGCTGATGCTCCAGTTCGCGCGGTGTATAAAGCGGGTTGACATTGACCACCGTGTAACCGGCCTGCAAAACGCCTGCCATCACCACGGGATATTGCAGGATGTTGGGCATCATGATCGCAACGCGGTCGCCTTTCTTGAGCCCCTGCCCCTGCAACCAGGCGCCAACCTGGCTCGAAAGCACCTTCAGTTCGGCATAGGAAATCGTCTTTCCCATGCAGGTATAGGCTGGCTTCGCGGCATAGGCATCGCAGGAGCGTTCAAAGAGCCCGCCAAGTGACTTGTCCGCAAGCGGCGCGATTTCCGCGGGTGTTCCCGCTGGATAGGAGTTAAGCCATGGCCTGGATGCAGCCTTCGCCGGTTTGGCGGCCTTTGCCGCTGCCGGTTTCGCCACTTTTGCTGCTGCCGGCTTCACGGCCTTTGCCGCGGCTGGTTTCGCCGCTTTCGATGCTGCGGGCTTTGCGGCGGCTTTGGAAGCCGGTTTCGCTGGTGCCTTCGCGGATGATTTCGACTTTGATGCTGCCTTGCCTGCCATGTTTTCCTCCCATGTACCTGGCTTGCACAAGACCGCTGCCGCCGATCATGTCGGCTGCCTGTCCTGCACTGATGTGTGAAACTGTATCCGGGTTCGCGGGGACTGCAAAGCGATCTCGCACCGGAGATTTCAGCGCGTGAATGCCATTTTCTTACGTTGACGTCAATGTAAGAATCCGAAGCTACTGGGCAGTGGTCTCGCGTTCCGCCATACGTTCGATGGCCTTTTCGATCATCTCGAGTGCCTTGTCGGTCTGTTCGCGCAACTCCCTGACTCGCGCAAGCTGGGCCCGCACGATCTTCAGTTCGTCCGACTGTGCATCGAAGGTCGGCGCGTCGCCGATCCCATAAAGAAGCCATGCTGGCGTAACGCCCAGCACACCTGCCATTGTCATGAGTCGGTTGGCGCGTGGCGCTGACCTGTCGCTTTCCCAGCCCTCAAGCGTATCGCGCCGGATTCCAAGTGCCCGCGCGCAACTGGATGCCGAAAGACCGGCCGCTTCGCGCGCGCGCCAGATGCGTCCGCCAAGCGTGTCATTGTCGAGAGCATCACCAAAAATCGAATCGTCTGCGACCATGTCGCTATTCCTTTCAAAGTCGTGGAATTTTTCAGGCTGTCGCAAAGGTGCGCTGGCACAAGGGGCGACAGATCGCCAAATTCGGCGGGGATTTGGCCATGGGTAACACATGCCTTGCTCACAAGGCTACCCCGCAGGGGCATTTAGTTGCCTTGATTTCAATCCTGACCGCTGGCGCAGCCTGCGCACTGGTTCAATCCGACTGCGCTTTTGCCAACCGTGCCAGTTGCTCAAGTGCCTGCAGGAAGCGCGACCGGTCCGCACCTGAAAACGGTTTGTTGTAGCCCTTGATGACGCCCGCCTCGCGCAGTTCCTGATTGAGATTGCGCATCGCGCTTGCCATACCGATCGAGTCAGGCGTGAAGAGCCGACCCGTTGGCCCAATGACATGAACGCCCTTTTCCACCAGTCGCGAAGCAAGCGGTATATCTGCTGTCACCGCAATGTCACCGCCAGTGGCCTGTTCTGCAATCCAGTCGTCCGCGGCGTCGAATTTGCCGGAAACCAGCACGTTGCGAACCATCGGATCACGTGACGGTCGCATGCCCTGATTTGAAACCAGAACCACCGGCAGGCCATGGCGTTCGGCCACGCGCAGGACCTCTTCCTTTACGGGGCAGGCATCCGCATCAATGAAAATGGTGGTCAAATCCGCCGCTTCTCAGAACACGACAACGCTGCGAATGCTCTCACCGGCATGCATGAGATCGAAGCCCTTGTTGATTTCGTCGAGTGACAGGGTGTGGGTGATCATCGGATCGATTTCGATCTTTCCATCCATGTACCAGTCAACGATTCTGGGAACATCGGTACGACCGCGCGCTCCGCCGAAAGCTGTTCCTCTCCAGCTGCGCCCGGTCACCAGTTGGAATGGCCTTGTCGAGATTTCCTGCCCGGCCCCCGCAACGCCGATGATGATCGACTGGCCCCATCCGCGATGGCTTGCTTCCAGCGCATCCCGCATCACCTTCACATTGCCGGTACAGTCGAACGTGTAATCGGCCCCGCCAATCTGGTCAGCTCCCCGCTTGGTCATGTTGACGAGATAGGGAACAAGATCCGTTCCCACTTCCTTGGGATTGACGAAATGTGTCATCCCGAAACGCTCGCCCCATTCCTTCTTGTCATTGTTGAGGTCGACACCAATGATCATGTCCGCGCCAGCAAGACGAAGGCCCTGGATGACGTTGAGGCCAATGCCACCGAGCCCGAACACGATCGCTGTCGAGCCCTGCTCCACCTTGGCGGTGTTCATCACCGCGCCGACCCCGGTGGTCACGCCGCAACCAATGTAGCAGATCTTGTCGAACGGCGCGTCTTCGCGAACTTTCGCCACGGCGATTTCCGGCAGCACGGTGAAATTGGAGAAGGTCGAGCACCCCATATAGTGCATCACCTTTTCACCATTGATCGAGAAACGTGATGAGCCGTCCGGCATCAGGCCCTGACCCTGGGTCGCGCGAATGGACGTGCACAGATTGGTCTTGCGCGACAGGCAGGATGGGCATTCCCGGCATTCCGGCGTGTAAAGCGGGATGACGTGGTCGCCCTTTTTCACGGACTTCACACCCGGGCCAACATCGACAACGACACCAGCACCTTCATGTCCCAGAATGGCCGGGAACAGGCCCTCGGGATCCGCACCGGACAATGTGAATTCGTCGGTATGGCAGATACCGGTAGCTTTCACCTCGATCAGCACTTCGCCTTCACGCGGCCCTTCGAGATCGACCTCGCAGATTTCGAGCGGCTTGCCAGCTTGAAAGGCGACTGCTGCGCGTGACCTCATGAAAACTACCTCCCCAGAAATTGCCAACCATGTGTGATGATTTGCCAAAACTACTGGATTGAAATCAGGACGCAACCCGCACGCGGGCAATTTTCATGGTTAAAAATCAAAAGCCATCCGCCAGGGACTCTCACAAATCCTTGGCGAATGGCGATCTGGTAGATCAGGCCGGGGGCGAAAAGGCCCGATCCCCGAGCGAACCGAAAGCGGTTCGACCCGATTAGGGCATCTGTAATGTATCACACATTTGTCTGGTTGAAAAGATCGAACAAAAATTGATAAATGTGCAATAATATTGGACATGGCTACCTGGTATCGGCAGATGACTGTCTTTCTGGAGGTTTGCCGGAACGGCTCGTTCCGGCAGGCAGCTCTGGCATTGTCACTCAACCCTAGCGCAGTGACGCACCATGTTCGCAAGCTCGAGGAACAGCTCGGGTTCGAACTTTATCGCCGCGATAGCGGTCGCCTCGTGCTTACAGAATATGGCCGACAGGTCGAACGCGAGTTCGCCGGTCCCTTTTCGCGGCTGGACCGGGATTTCACCCGGACTCGCAAGCTTGGCGAAGGGCGCGCCAGAACGGTCAAGCTGACATTTGCCTCGGGCGTGGGAACCCGGAATTTCTATGAATTTCTCGCCCGGTTCAGCAGGGACAATCCCGACATCGTTCTCGAACTGAACGCCAATGATGCCCGGGAGAACATCGACGACACCGAAAATGACATTGCAATCAGGATTGGCTGGCCGCAAACCCAGGCAACGGGGAGAATCATTCCACTGCGCACGCTGCGTTCCGTGACCTGCTGCAGCCGATTGTATGCGCGACAGGAGTCGGTGAAAAACTTTGCCGATCTTGAAAGGTGCACATGGGTATACATGCGCGCCCTGCCCTTCCCGATCGCCTACCAGCACAAGGGCGAACCAGCCACGATTTCACCGCACCGCATTCTCTTTGTGAACACTTCGAGCATGGCCTATGACCTAGTCTACAACTCGGTTGGCGTCTCGACACTGCTTGATCTGGTGATAGAGGATGACATGGCTTGGGAAAGGCTGGAAATCCTCTTTCCCGACCATGAACTGCCCTACCGTCAGTTGTTCCTCGGTTTGCGATCAGGCCGCGAGGACAACCCGGATGTCCTGACGGTCGCCGAATCGCTGCAGAACCATTTCACCCGCCAGGCACCGGCACCCTGACCAGGTTTCCCACCGGCAGTTGGAATCAGGAATTGGCTGCGACCGTCTTTTCTACGCTTAACCCTGCACGCAGCAGGTTCCAGTCATTGCCGCCCGACATCGCCAACTGGATGGCGCAGGCTGTTTCGGGCAAAGGCAGGGTAAGCGCACAACCCCCAAGAATGTTGACGAAACGGGTGTTGCGAAGCGCCAGCAGATTTCTTTCCGTGAAATAGGCGGCATCGGCTTCAAGGGCAGCAACTTCAGGAGGAAGGATCGCCACAGTTGGGTAAAGCAGCACCTCGCTCTCCTTTCTCTGTGAAGCGAACGCGTCGCGAAGACGCAGCATTTTCAGCCAGGCTTCCGCGAAGCTTTCCCGTGAAACCGACTTGCCCTGCCTGAACCTGTCGCGAACCGGTGGATACATCAGCGCGCCATCCTTCTCGATGGCTTCGCCCCAGGCTTGCCAGGCTTCGTAGGGAAACAGGCTTGGCCCAAGTGCGAGCATTTCGGAAACAAGCGGCATTTTCGCTTCAACGATTCTGGCACCCGCCTTGCGAAGCCTTTGCGTTGCATTTTCAAAGGCGCGAGCAACCTGGGCGTCACATTGATCGAACAACACGCCATCGGGAATGATGAACACCAGTTCGCCCAAGGCAACCGGATCGAGCGCCACGCGACCACCACCAAGGGCGCCAAGTGCAAGTGCTGCATCCTCAACCGTCCTGGCAAGCGGGCCAACCGTATCGAAACTGCTGCAAAGCGGGATCACCCCGTCATTGGAAAGCAGTCCCTGTGAAGTCTTGAGGCCAACCAGATTGTTCCACGCAGCAGGAATCCGCACTGAACCGCCCGTATCCGACCCGATGGCCAGTGCTGCAAGTCCATGGGTGAGCGATGCAGCCGCTCCCGACGATGATCCACCCGGCGCATGGCCTGGCAGGCCGCGATTGGGTGGCGTCGCAGTCACGGGATTGACCCCAAGGCCCGAGAAGGCGAATTCGGTCTGGTGTGTCTTGCCCAGGCACACAAGACCCGCCTCTTCGCCAAACCGGGCGACGCGGCAATCATGTTGCGGGGTACGTCCCTTGAGCAGCAGCGTACCCGATTCAGCCTGCGTACCGGCTATGTCGAACAGATCCTTCCATGACACGGGAACACCATCGAGTGCTGATCTGCGCGCACCGGATCTGGCGCGCTCCCTTGCCGCTTGCGCCTGGGCAATTGCCCTTTTGCGGGTCGTGCGCGCATAGATCTGGCGCTCGCCATCCTCATTGTCCATTGCGTCCAGGAAGGTCTGGGCCAGTTCGACCGGGTCGAGCCTGCCATCGCCAATCGCCCGGCCAAGTTCTGCAGCACTCTGATACCTCGGGTCCATTCACTGTTCTCCCTGATTGCAGCCGCTCGCCTTGGACTGCCATGCATCATTCCTACCCCACCAATGGCGGGCAGGAAAAGGCAAAACGGAATTTGCTTTCCCACATTTGCTGCAACTATGCTGCACCGTCAGACGGGATGGAGAATCGCATTGAGTGACTTCAAGGACAGGATCGTATTCATCAGTGGAGCAGGCCGCGGCTTCGGTCGCCAGGCGGCAGAGGAATTTGCGCGGCTTGGTGCCAGGTTGGTCATAACGGATCGCTCGCAGGAACTGGTTGATGGCACGCTGGCTTCACTCAAATCCATCGGAGCAAATGCGCTTGGGATGGCTGGAGACATAGCCGAAGAGGAAACCTCGATTCGCATCGCAGCCCTCATTCGTGAAAATCACGGCGGCCTAGACATAGCCATCAACAATGCCGGCGTCGCGCAGCCCCAGGTAAGGCTGCACGAAACAGACAGCACGGTAGCGCGCAACGTCATCGCGATTGACCTGATGGGTGTGTTCTTCGCCATGAAGCACCAATTGCCGCTGATGCTTGATCAGGTGGCGGCCACGGGGAACCAGTGCACGATACTCAATGTCGCCTCGGCGGCAGGGCTCCTGGGATCTCCCATGCTTTCTGCCTACGCAGCCGCAAAGCATGGCGTCGTTGGCATGACACGGTCAGCAGCCATCGAATATGCCAGGAAGGGGATCCGCATCAATTGCATCTGCCCCGCCTTCACAAAGACGGACATGGTGATGGAGCCACTCAAGACTTCGCCCCATGGAGCAGAGGCTGCAGAGCAGCGAATGGTGTCCTTCAACCCCATGCAACGGCTCGGAGAAGTTGATGAAGTGGTTCAGGCCATGATTTGGGCTGTTTCTCCTGCAAATTCGTTTTTCAACGGTCAGGCCCTGTCAATTGATGGCGGCCTGAGCGCGTGAGACTGAAACGCGGCGTGCTCAACTTTACCAAAGCTTGAACTTGGGCCCCAATTGCAGTTAATTCGCCCCAAGCGGGCACAACAAACGAATCAGGAGCTAACAGTCGAATGAAAACGAAACGGCATCTTGTGAAACTCGTCATTGCAGCCGCCATTGCTGCGGGAAACATGGCGCCTTCAACGGCATCCGCAGAAGAAGTCTACTTCATTCGCGGCTTCATGAACGTCTTCTCTGCCGGGATGGACCAGATGGCAGCAAAGTTGCGTTCACGCGGCGTCAATGCCAAGTCCTATTCGAACGGTGCTTGGCAGGGCCTTGCCAGCGACATCATCCGCCGTCACCAGCAGGGTACGGTTTCCTTCCCGATCGTCATTGCAGGTCATTCGGTTGGAGGCCAGGAAGCGCCACAGTTTGCCAACAAGCTGGCACAGGCAGGCGTCCCCATGGCACTCGTCATCGGTGTTGATCCCGGTTTCGCACCGCCACCACCCTTCACATCCGGTTCGCCGCGCGTGATCAATTACTGGATTCAGGGCAGCGCCCGTGGCAATCCATACCGCGCTTCCGGCGGCTTCGGTGGCAACATCACCAACATCAACATTGCCACTTTCTCACGGGCCGACCATGTCGGCATCGACAAGGATCCAGCGGTTCAGTCCCGTATCATTTCGAACGTCCTGTCTGCTGTCGGCGGCTGATCGTTCGAACTGCATTTCAAAATAAACGGGGCGCGATTTCATCGCGCCCTTTTTGCTGCACGCACCACCAACGCAACTGGACGGCCATCGATCGCCGCTAGCCCTGCGCCGATCAGCGCCAGCCCCGCAAAATGACGCGCCAGCAGGGTTTCATCCAGGAAGAGCCAGCCAAGCCAGATCGCCGACACCGGGATCAGAAACGTGACGATGGACAGGTTCGTTGCACCGGCTGTTGAAAGCACCCTGAAAAAGATCGCGTAGCCAAGTGCCGAGCAAAGCACGGCCAGGCAGACAACGGAAGCAATCACGGTAACACCTGGAACCGGCAATGCCCAGGGCTTGTCCACCATCAACACCACCGGCAGCAGCAGGATGCTCGACGCAGTGAGCTGCCCTTTCGCCGCCGCCATCGGTTCCACTCCCATCGCCCGGAAGCGCCGCCCGAAGATGGTCGCGAAACCATAGGATAGCGCTGCGCCCAGACACATGAGCTGAGCGGTGTTGAACGATCCCGCTTCCAGGATATTGCCCACTCCCGTCAGCACAACCACACCGGCAATTCCGCACAGGACACCAGTCAGGCGCAGGCGCGTCAGCTTTTCATCACTGGTCATGAAATGCGCAATGACAACCGTGAACAAGGGAGTTGTGGCATTGAGGATGGATGCCAGCCCCGAAGCGATTTCCGCCTGGCCCCGCACGATGAGCGTGAAGGGGATGATGTTGTTGAGAAGTCCCATGACCAGGAACACCTGCCATGTTCGTGCGGGCGCGCGATCCGCGTTTCCGCGCGCAATCGCAATCAGCCACAGAACCATGGCCGCCAGGCAGACTCTCAGGAAAACAATTGTCAGCACCGGCAATTCGCGCACGGCAATGCCATTGAAGAAAAACGAGCCGCCCCACAACAGCGACAGGATGAGAAGAAGCAGCCATTCCCGGCCACCCATCACGACATTCGTTTTGCCTGTTGTCACGAAAATTGCCTGTCTGAACCGCAGTCCAGCTATCGTTGCCTTGCAATCGTGATTGACGCCACCCGATTTCCGCTTCCGGGCGAAAAACTCAGAATGTGCGGTGGGTGATAATCGTATAGGTGTCGCGGACATGCTTGAGGTTGGTCGCCAGATCAGCCACCACCCGGCCGATATCGTCATCGGTTGTCACATAGATCTTCACCAGAAGATCATACTGACCAGACGTGGAGTGAATTTCCGACGCGATTTCCAGATCTGCAAGCGCTGCCGCGACCTCATAGGCCTTGCCCGGCTCTGTCTTGATCTGAAGAAAAATCGGTTTCATTGCGACCCTCCCAACCTTGCCGGTGCATACCGGTTCTGAGTGGCATTTTTCCGAATTCTTTTCAATGCCAACGAAAAACAGGCGCTGTACGGGGTTCGCCCTTTATTGCGCGATTGATTCGTGCTTAAGAGCGCCACCGTTTGCCTCCTTGGGAGTAATTGAGAAATGGCGCAAGACAAGTGGCCCGTTTATGGCGAAATCTCCGGCCCGATCGTGATGATTGGCTTTGGTTCCATCGGCAGGGGAACGCTGCCCTTGATCGAACGTCATTTCAAATATGACAAGTCGCGCTTCATTGTCATCGACCCGCGCGACGATGATGCCGCCCTTCTCAAGAAACACGGTATCAAATACATCCAGGATGCCGTCACCAGGAAGAACTACAAGAAGCTCCTCAAGCCTCTGCTGACCGAAGGCAAGGGCCAGGGATTCTGCGTCAATCTTTCGGTCGACACTTCTTCGCTTGATCTGATGAAGTTCACCCGCGAACTGGGCGTCCTGTACATCGACACGGTCGTTGAACCGTGGCTTGGCTTCTATTGGGACAACAAGGCTGGAAACGAAGCGCGCACGAACTACGCACTGCGCGAGACGGTTCGCGCCGAAAAGCGCAAGAACCCCAGTGGCACGACTGCCGTGTCATGTTGTGGCGCCAATCCAGGCATGGTCTCCTGGTTCGTCAAGCAGGCGCTGGTGAACCTGGCAAATGACATGGGCGTGAAATTCAAGGAGCCCAGCCAGCAGGACCGCGAAGGCTGGGCCAAGCTGATGAAGAAGCTTGGGGTAAAGGGCGTTCACATCGCCGAGCGCGACACGCAGCGCGCCAAGTCGCCCAAACCGATGGGGACATTCTGGAATACATGGTCGGTCGAGGGCTTTCTTTCGGAAGGCATGCAGCCAGCGGAACTCGGCTGGGGGACACATGAAAAGTGGATGCCCAAGAACGCCAGAAAGCACAAGAAGGGCTGCAAGGCCGCCATCTATCTCGACCAGCCCGGCGCCAATACGCGCGTTCGCACCTGGTGCCCGACGCCCGGCGCCCAGTACGGGTTCCTTGTGACCCACAATGAGGCGATCTCGATCGCCGACTACTTCACCGTGCGTGACGCCAAGGGCAAGGCAAGTTACCGCCCGACATGCCACTACGCCTACCACCCGGCCAATGATGCGGTCCTTTCACTCCACGAACTGTTTGGAGCGGCTGGCAAGCAGCAGGAAAAGCTGCACGTCCTTGACGAACACGAGCTTGTCGACGGTGTCGATGAACTGGGAGTTCTCCTCTACGGACACCAGAAGAACGCATATTGGTATGGTTCACAGCTCTCGCTTGAAGAAGCACGCAAGCTCGCCCCCTACCAGAATGCGACCGGTCTGCAGGTTACTTCTGCCGTGCTGGCGGGAATGGTGTGGACGCTCGAAAATCCGGAAGCCGGCATTGTGGAAACGGACGAGATGGATTTCAGGCGCTGCCTGGAAGTGCAGAAGCCTTATCTGGGACCGGTAAAGGGCTATTACACAGACTGGACACCGCTTGCCGGTCGTCCAGGCATGTTCCCGGACGATCTGGACAAGAAGGACCC
>JBATLL010000010.1:0-2345 GCA_049289295.1 Rhizobiaceae bacterium | reverse complement strand
GGATTCGCGAATAAGACCCATCGAGCGCGTCCGGACCAAGGGCTCCGAACGCCAGAGGTCACGTTCGGCGAAGACCACCAAGAGGACGAAGCAGTGGGAATGGGGAACAAAAGGGTGATGAATGGCTGACCCATCGACAGACGCATCGGTAGTGCTATGGGGACGGGAGGTTGCCGCCGTGTCTTGGCTCCCGGATGCCGGATACGCCGTTTTTCAGTATGATCCCGACTTCGCGGAATCCGGCATCGAGCTCTCGCCATTGGTCATGCCACTTGGCCCCGATCCGTACTCGTTCCCCGCTTTGCCGAGAAACACATTCAAGGGCCTGCCGGGGATGCTGGCGGATGCGCTTCCGGACAAATACGGGGACCGGTTGATCAACGCCTGGCTGGCAGAACAGGGACGAACGCCAGAGAGCTTCAACCCGGTCGAGCGGCTTTGCTATGTCGGAACGCGCGGCATGGGAGCGCTTGAATTCAGACCAGCTCTCATGGGGTCAAACCGGAAGGCTCGCAGGGTCGAGGTCGGCAATCTGGTGCGCCTGGCAAACCTTGTTCTGAATGAGAAAGCCAGTCTGGAAGGCGTCCTTGCCGGAAAAAACGATCTTGCGGCGATCGACGATATCCTTCGCGTTGGCACGTCGGCCGGCGGTGCGCGGGCGAAGGCCATTCTCGCGTGGAACCAAACAACCGGGGAATTTCGACATGGCCAGATTGATGCCGGGGATGGCTTCGAACACTGGCTGATGAAGTTTGATGGGATCGACAACAACCGCGACAAGGAAGAGCCTGACCCGCAAGGGTTCGGTCTGATCGAATATGGCTACTATCTGATGGCGACGGCGGCAGGTATCGACATGATGCCCTGCCGGCTGCACCACGAGGGCGGGCGCAGCCATTTCATGACAAGGCGATTTGATCGCCCTGTCGACGAGAATGGCAACACGCACAAGCTTCACATGCAATCGCTGTGCGCGTTGCAGCACTTCGACTTCAACGACCCCCGTGGCTATTCATACGAACAAGCGATCCTGACCATCCGCGAACTGGGGCTCGGCGCGACGGCTCTTGAGCAACAATTCCTGCGTGCAGTGTTCAACGTCATTGGCCGAAACCACGACGATCACGTCAAGAACATAGCCTTCTTGATGGACCAGACCGGCGACTGGAAACTCTCGCCAGCCTTTGACGTCAACTACTCCTACAACCCGAGCGGCGACTGGACCGGGCAACATCAGATGAGCCTGAATGGCAAGCGGGATGGGTTTGTGCTCGAAGATCTGCTGGCGTTCGCACAAACGGCTTCAATCAAGCCGACCAAGGCGAGATCGTTGATTTCCACGGTCCAGGATGTCGTGTCGAAATGGCCCCAATATGCGAACAAGGCGGGCATTGACGGGGACACCATGCGCAAGATTGGAAAAGCGCACCGATCGATTGTCTAGGCCTTTAGGCCTTATGATCATGCTCACTTTGAGCATACCAGGGGAACGGCTCATTTGGACCTTCTTTGTAGCTTCGCACATAGTTTCCCGCAGTGGGCCGCCGGGGTCTTGGATCGAGATCAGCACAAGCGACGCAACTTCCGTGAGGAAACGATCACCGACATGCTCATGGCGGGCCTGGTGCCTTTCGAGCCGATGGGCATCCGTGTTGACTATCCGATAGATGAGTCCATCTCCGGCGATGACATGGATTGGGAGTTCGTGAATGAGAATGCTGTCGACGGTCGGCGCTACCTACGCCTTCACATACAGGCGAAGCGGGCTATCTGCAGCAAGGGAAAAAAGCCGTACTGGTTCTATCGCGAGCTCGATCACGCGTTAGCCTCGAAGGCGGCAACGGGCGGTGGAGGGAAAGCCGCGGGTTCCAAGGCTTTGCTGCCGAAGCAACATGGGATGCAGCACACAACCCTCATCGATGAGGCTGCCAAGGTTCCAGGCTGTGTGCCGATTTATATGTTCTATCATCCGGGATCGGCGGTAGAACCTGGAAACGGCATCTCGTCCGCCGTCGAGGGACTGAACTGGATCTTCGCGGATAATATTCCAAAGAACGTCACGACAGCACGATGGCCAATTGCTGATAGGAAATTGGCGAAATGGCGACCACATTTTCAGCCATTATCAAAACTTCTCTGCTTCGGCCGCTCTGAATTCGTGAGATTCAATATCGATGGTGGAGCAGCATTCGCTCTCGTGTTCACCCAACCTGCGAGTCCGTCTCCCGGTGAACTCAGCGACAGGTTAAACGAACTTCGGAGTCCGGCGAAAGATGCAAGGTCGGATCCGGTTTCGATCCGGGCTGTTGAGGATATACCGCCGTCAACCCTGGAGGCTATTCGGT
>JBATLL010000009.1:0-1541 GCA_049289295.1 Rhizobiaceae bacterium | reverse complement strand
AGGATGACGTCAGCCTTGGCGGTGCAACCGCCTGGTTCTGGGCGCGACCCGACGCAAAATGTAGTATCGACGTTTTGTTCATCGACGAAGCGGCGCAGATGTCCTTGGCCAATGTGCTTGCCGTCTCTCAGGCCGCCAATAGCCTGGTCCTGCTCGGCGATCCGCGCCAGCTTGAGCAGCCGATTCAAGGGAGTCATCCCGACGGCGTTGCCGTTTCCGCGCTCGATCACCTGCTTGGCGCCCATGCGACCGTCCCACCGGAGCGCGGGCTCTTTCTGCCCGAGACATGGCGGCTACATCCTTCGATTTGCGCGTTCAATTCGGAGCTATTCTACGAAGGGCGCTTGCACTCCCTGCCCGGACTGGAAAAGCAAGGGATCAAGTCGAAAGGCAGGATCACAGGAGCCGGTTTGCGCTACTCGCCTGTTGAACACGCAGGTAATCAAAGTTCATCACCCGAGGAAGTCGAACGCGTCTGCGCGCTCGTCGATGAAATCATGCAATCCGACACCAGCTGGATTGATCGAGACAGAGTCGAGGCGCCTCTCACGCTCAAGGACATTTTGATCATCGCTCCCTACAATGCCCAGGTCTTTGCTTTGCAGGAGCGCCTGCCGACCGCCTGCATCGGTACAGTCGACAAGTTTCAGGGACAGGAAGCTCCTATTGTCATTTACTCAATGACGACCTCGAGCCATGCTGATGCGCCGCGCGGTATGGAGTTCTTGTACAGCGCCAACAGATTGAACGTGGCGACGTCCCGTGCTAAATGCATGTGCATCGTCGTCGCCTCGCCAACCTTGTTTGAGGCTGAGTGCCGGACGCCCCGGCAGATGCAACTCGCCAATGCCTTCTGTCGATACTTGGAGATGGCAACGACGCTTTGAGATGCCGAGCACTTTCAGAGCGAGTTTCGTCGCTCAACTATCATGTTTAGGAAGCAATAGATTTCGGCAATGCTTACGCGAGCTCTCGGTGGCGTCTCCGCCCGGGCCGACCATCTAGGGTGATCGCCTGAGGGATTCGAAATCGCATGGCTTCCGCAAAGCTTCAGCGCCACATCCCTCGCACGCGAGCTCCGATGTCGACGCGGGGTCCCTCGGATGGGCCGCGTGCGGAGGCCTCTGCAGACGCTGTCGGCCAGTTCGTGCGCTCGAACAGACCGAGCAGCTTCTCGGGAATGAAACGGGTTCGCGAAGCGTAAACGTGCCGGTCACCCTGTGAGTGCTGACCGTGGGCGAAGAAGCGCTGTGGTACCACCAGATGGAGATCGTCCTTCGCCCGCGTCATCGCGACGTAGAGAAGGCGGCGCTCCTCCTCGAGCTCGGCCGAGGTGCCGGCCCCCAGGTCCGACGGCATGCAGCCGTCGACTACGTTGAGGACGTACACTGACTTCCACTCTTGGCCCTTGGCCGAGTGGATGGTCGATAGGATCAGATAGTCCTCGTCCAGCAAGGGCACACCAGCCTGGTCGCTGGTCGCGTCCGGCGGATCCAGGGTCAGCTCCGTTAGGAAGCGTTCGCGCGAGGGATATCCGCCGG
>JBATLL010000008.1:0-1683 GCA_049289295.1 Rhizobiaceae bacterium | reverse complement strand
ATTACAAAGTGCGCGATATGTCGCTGGCCGATTGGGGCCGCAAAGAAATCCAGATGTCCGAGCACGAGATGCCGGGCCTGATGGCAATCCGTGCCAAGCACGCTCAGGAAAAGCCGCTGGCCGGCGTGCGCCTGACCGGCTCACTGCACATGACGGTGGAAACCGCCGTGCTGATCGAGACGCTGGTCGCGCTGGGCGCCAATGTGCGCTGGGCTTCCTGCAATATCTTCTCGACCCAGGACTACGCTGCCGCCGCCATCGCCAAGACTGGCGTGCCGGTTTTTGCGTGGAAGGGCGAAACCCTGGAAGAGTACTGGGATTGCACCCTGGACGCGCTGACCTTCCCGGGCGGCAAGGGTCCGGAACTGGTAGTCGACGATGGTGGCGATGTCACCATGTTGATTCACAAAGGTTACGAGATGGAGCAAGGCGATCGCTGGGTCGATAGCCCGAGCGACAGCGAAGAAGAGGCCATCGTCAAGAAGTTGCTCAAGCGCACCGCCAAGGAACGCCCGGGCTTCTGGCACGCGGCGATCAAGGAATGGCGCGGCGTCTCGGAAGAGACCACCACGGGTGTCAATCGTCTGTATCAGATGAAAGCGCTGGGCAAGCTGAAGATCCCGGCAATCAACGTCAACGATTCGGTCACCAAGAGCAAGTTCGACAATCTCTACGGCTGTCGTGAATCGCTGGCTGACGGCATCAAGCGTGCGACTGATCGCATGATCGCCGGCAAGCTTGCCGTGATCTGCGGCTTTGGCGATGTCGGCAAGGGCTCGGCCCGTTCGCTGCGCGGCTTTGGTGCACGCGTGGTGGTGACCGAAATCGATCCGATCTGCGCACTGCAGGCGGCGATGGAAGGCTTTGAAGTGACCACGGTGGAAGACACCCTGGGCCGCGCCGATATTTATGTGACGGCCACCGGCAACAAGGACATCATCACGCTCGAGCACATGTCGAAGATGAAGGATCAGGCCATCGTCTGCAACATCGGCCACTTCGACAACGAGATCCAGGTCGAGCCGCTGAATGCGGCCAAGAACGTGACCAAGACCAACATCAAGCCGCAGGTCGACAAGTACGCCTTCGAAAATGGCCCTGAGATCTACATGCTGGCCGAAGGCCGACTGGTCAACCTCGGTTGCGCCACTGGTCATCCCAGCTTCGTCATGTCCAACTCCTTCGCCAATCAGGTGCTGGCACAGATCGACCTGTGGGCGAACAAGGACAAGTACGAGCCGGCGGTGTACCAGTTGCCGAAGAAGCTCGACGAAGAAGTTGCGCGCCTGCACCTCGAGAAGATCGGCGTCAAGCTGACCACGCTGACCGAGTCGCAGTCCAGCTACATGGGCATCCCGCAGGAAGGCCCGTACAAGCCGGATCATTACCGCTACTAAGGCGGTAAAGCCGGGACCGGGGACCCGGGACCTGGGACCCGGTAAAAGCTAAACAGAAAGGGCGTCGCAGTTGCGGCGCCCTTTTTGCTTTTGTCAGTCCAGACTCATCTGGATGCTGTTCCTCTCCTCCCGGCGAAGGGCGTCCAGACAGGTCTGGACCTACAGATCGCCATCCGGGCGCAGGATTTCCCCTAAAGGCCAGGCGCGAACAACAAAAAGGGCGCCGCAACTGCGACGCCCCTTGTTTCTGCTTCTTCCCGGGTCCCGGGTCCCGGGTCCCGGCTCC
>JBATLL010000007.1:0-1613 GCA_049289295.1 Rhizobiaceae bacterium | reverse complement strand
GTCCTCTTCCTCGCCCACGCCGATTCAAGACTTGCGGAAGGCGTGTGCCGTTCAATCTGCAATGAGCGCGCGGAAATCGGATTCAGACATGGCCCGAATAGGAATGCCTTGGCCCGCCAATTCCTCGGCCCTTCTCCACTTGCCGGAACGTTCCCCACGCGCGAAACGATCATCACCCACGACGACCAACGTCGTTTTCTTGGTAACGCTATTTTCCACCTCGCAGCCTGCATAGGCGGCCAAATTGGCCTGTTCTTCCTGCCGCAAATCGAAGCCCCCTGTGAGGACGACAACCTCGCCATACAGCGGTCCATCAATGTTGCCGTCCCGACGTAGGTCGGTTTTTGCGCTTGAATTGCCTAAGATTGGTCTTCGGACCCGTTCTGCCCATCCGGCTACATCTAGTGAGCACTCTAGGCTCGCTCGAATGACAATTTCCGCCACAGCCCGCGCATCTTCGCCAGCGTCATGGTGCAGAAATTCAATGCCTAGATCGGCCGCGACATTCTTCAATCCGTACCCCGTCTTCCCGTACTTTTCCGGCCATGCTCGTCGCACGACTTGCGCACTATCAAGCCAAGTAGTCTCTGCGAAGCTGTGCCCGCACGCGTCGCAAGCGCGACCGACCGCGAAACGGTCATAGGGTGTATGACTAAAGACCGCCCCACACATCAGATGCGCAATCGATCGAGCGATCTCAGAAAACGGCGGAGCTCGATCAATGTCCTCTTCGGTGATCGACAAATTGGCTTGTTGCCACCACCCGAACCGATGATGTGTATTTACGGTCTGCGTAAAAGTCTCGACGATGCGCCCTTCGCGAACAATCACGAAGCCCATTTGGCAGATACTTTCTGGAAAGCTGCTATCCGCTGTTTCTACGTCTAGTGCGACAAAATCTAACCCCACCATCATCTTCGTCCTCCCGCCCTCTGGTGAGGTTTAGCTTAGAGTCCGGCGTCATGGAACGGAATTCCGGTAATCCTCCGCTGTCTTGGTCCGCAAACGGTCGACTTCAGCTGCAGCGCAAAGGTTGGGTTGTGGAGAAACGGCGCATGGCGCTGCCTGCTCGTTCAGATCGAGAAAACGTACGACAGATGTCCCCCACAAGGGGAGGTCCAAAGAGGGCTGAACGACCGCGCTCGGCGGGCCGGCCGGCACAGCTGAATGCCACGTTCCAGACGGCATGGGATTATCGGGTGGGGCCGTGCCTATCGAGAGACCGTAATTGTGCCCTGGTGCACTCCTGAGCCTGGGCTCGGTCGAGCGCCTTCAGTACGCCTGTCGCTTCCTCGAGCCGTTTCTCGTCGACGCCGTGCCTGGTGGCAAGTGGACCGAGATTCTTGCCCGAGCGCAATGCGGCCAGATCATCGCCGAAACGGCGCTCGAATGCGCTCGTAGTCTGCCGCAATTCGACCTTGAGGTCGGGCGAGAGCACATCACCCCGATCAAGCGCGCTCATGAGCTGATCGCTCGGCCGCGGGACCTCCACGCTCGCCCGCCGCACTTCGTCATGACGGTGCTGCTGCATCGTCTGCCGGATACCATGCACGATCTTGAGGTAACTCTCGGCGATCCCGCGAAGGGCGGACTGTGCAGCGACAGCGTTGCGA
>JBATLL010000006.1:0-5999 GCA_049289295.1 Rhizobiaceae bacterium | reverse complement strand
GCGTATGGCGCGGGCCGCCGACACCCCCGGCAACCGCGACGTGGCCGCCCATATTATCGGCATTGAGCGTTGGGGAGCGCGGCGCTTGCGAACGGCGCTGGGCGATGTTGCTCTCGCTGATGAATATGACGGCTATCGGCCGGGGATGGAGCAAGACATGGCGGCGATGGCCGAAGCCTTTGCCGAAGCGCGCGAACAGACGATTGCCTGGCCCATCAAGCGGCCAACCTGCCTTCCAGCGTCACCGCTCGCCACAATGATCCTGGGCGATCTGAGCGTTAAAGGCTGGCTGGGCTATCTGGGAAGCCACGCCACGCGAGAGCTGCGCCGGCTGCGCTCATAACATCCAGCGACGATGCGGGCCAGCGAGCAATTTGCGAACATAGCGTAACCAATTAAAAGGGCTAGTGTTATTAGGGATGTCAACGTTTCCGCGCGACCGATTGGTGGCATACCGATTTGGGTGCCAATAGTTGTGTCGACGTGACGGCGAAGGAGAGGTCTCGTCAACCGAGTGTCCATTAGTGAGCACGAACGCGGAACCTTTTTTTTACCCTGCGGTATTGGCCGTCGGGTTGTTGTCTTTTTAATAATCTATTGGAGGATTAAATCATGAATACCATTTTGAGTATTTTGATCTCTTTGGTTCTTTATGCCGTCGTCATTTACATCGTCGGCCGCTTGAACCTGGGCATGACTGTAGATGGCTTTGTCGGCGCTTTCATCGCCGGCGCGGTGATCGCGGTTGTGGCCTGGTTGGTGAACTGGTTGCTCGTCAGCGTGTTGGGTATCTCTATCAGTGCCGGCTGGTTCGCCGCCCTTGTCAGTCTTGTGGTGGCGGCCGTCGTGTTGCTGATCGCTGATCGCTTCGTTCCCGGCATGCGCGTACAAGGCTTCGTCGGCGCGATCATCGCGGCTATCGCCATCGCCGTCGTGGCCTGGCTGATTGGCCTGCTGCTGCCCGTCGATGCCAATCCGACGACCGCATTGCTGTTGGCTTTCCTTTAATCATCTTATCGTAGCCAAATAGCCAATGTAGCATGAAAATGCGCCGGGATGACGACCTGGCGCATTTTTTATTGAACAAGCCTCTTTGTTTCGCAGCGACCACGCTTCTCTCTGCAGAACGGCGCTGCCAGAGGAACCGGCCTCGTTTCAAACCTCCTAATTGCATGGCCGAACCCCTCCAACAGACTGGGGGAGGGTGACTTCAAAGCAATTTAACGAACTTTGGAAATTGGTGTTGACAAAGCAAATGCCGTAGGCTATACTGCTCAACTGTTGACCCAAGTAATGGTGTCGCCGCTGAAATACACGGCACACCCAAAAAACAAAATAGTATCATGCGACAAAATGCGGTTTCCGAACCGGAAAGCCCGCAGATTACGCATGAAATTGGGTCTTGACAGGGATTCAAAAGCGAGTATAATGTGAATTCCTGGTGGGGAAATGCCGCCGACCTGGCAAGATAACAAGAGAAGATAGGGAAACGGGCACGGGCTAAACCTGCTGTCCGAGTTACTATCCCGACTTGACAAATCGAGCGAGGGCGGAGAGGAGACTCTTTAAACGGACGACCCCATAGCCTTAACAACTGAATAGTGATAGAAACAGATTAATTTCTGGGCCCAATTTTTTGAGATTAAGTCTCGTTGTAAAACGGGATTCAAACAAACCTTTTATGGAGAGTTTGATCCTGGCTCAGGATGAACGCTAGCGGTGTGCTTAAAGCATGCAAGTCGAACGTGATCCCTTGGATTCGTCTGGGGGTGAAAGTGGCGAACGGGTGAGTAACGCGTGGGTGATCTGCCCCGGAGTGGGGAATAACTGTTGGAAACGATAGCTAATACCCCAGATGTCTTCGTGTTTGGAAAGCGATGACTAAAGTTCAGGCGCTCCGGGAGGAACCTGCGTCCCATCAGCTAGTTGGTAAGGTAATGGCTTACCAAGGCAAAGACGGGTAGGGGGCGTGAGAGCGTGACCCCCCACACTGGTACTGACACACGGACCAGATACCTACGGGTAGCAGCAGCTAGGAATATTGGACAATGGGCGCAAGCCTGATCCAGCAACACCGCGTGGAGGACGAAGGCCTTCGGGTCGTAAACTCCTTTTTGGGGGGATGAGAAAGGACAGTACCCCCAGAATAAGGCCCGGCTAACTACGTGCCAGCAGCCGCGGTAATACGTAGGGGCCAAGCGTTATCCGGATTTACTGGGCGTAAAGCGCATGTAGGTGGTTTGCTAAGTCGGCCGTGAAAGCTCCTGGCTCAACTAGGAGAGGTCGCTCGATACTAGTAGACTAGAGGGTGGTAGAGGAGAGCGGAATTCCCGGTGTAGCGGTGAAATGCGTAGATATCGGGAGGAACACCAGTGGCGAAAGCGGCTCTCTGGCCCATTCCTGACACTGAGATGCGAAAGCTAGGGGAGAGAACGGGATTAGAAACCCCGGTATTCCTAGCCGTAAACGATGTCAACTAGGCGTAGGAGGTTATTGACCCCTTCTGTGCTGCAGCTAACGCGTTAAGTTGACCGCCTGGGGACTACGGCCGCAAGGCTAAAACTCAAAGGAATTGACGGGTCCCCGCACAAGCAGCGGAGCGTGTGGTTTAATTCGAGGCTACACGAAGAACCTTACCAGGGTTTGACATGCTAGTGGTAGTGAAGCGAAAGCGGAACGACCCTTCGGGGAGCTAGCACAGGTGCTGCATGGCTGTCGTCAGCTCGTGTCGTGAGATGTCAGGTTAAGTCCTGTAACGAGCGCAACCCTCGTCGTTAGTTATACGTGTCTAACGAGACTGCCCGTGATAAGCGGGAGGAAGGTGAGGATGACGTCAAGTCAGCATGGCCTTTATATCCTGGGCTACACACACGCTACAATGGCCGGTACAATGGGTCGCCAAGTCGCGAGACGGAGCCAATCCTAAAAAGCCGGTCTCAGTTCGGATTGCAGGCTGCAACTCGCCTGCATGAAGTCGGAGTTGCTAGTAACCGCGCGTCAGCTATAGTGCGGTGAATACGTTCCCGGGGATTGTACACACCGCCCGTCACGTCATGGAAGTTGGCAACGCCTGAAGTCGGTGAGCTAACCCGCAAGGGAGGCAGCCGCCCAAGGCGGGGTCGGTAACTGGGACGAAGTCGTAACAAGGTAGCCGTACCGGAAGGTGCGGCTGGATCACCTCCTTTTATGGAGCCTCGGTTCTGTCGCGAGACAGACCAAGCACTTTCACGAAAGTGCGCTCCAGGTCAATCGTTCGCGCAAGCGAACGTGCCCACGAAGCGAAATGTTTCTATCACTATTCAGCGGTTAAGGCATTAACAAGCGACGTAGAATCACCCGGCAACGACCGGTTGATTCCCATTCAGCGCACAGATCGGGCCTGTAGCTCAGCCGGTTAGAGCGCTCCTCTGATAAGGGAGAGGTCGTTGGTTCGAGTCCAACCAGGCCCACCTAGTCGGGGATGTAGCTCAGTTGGGAGAGCGCCGCCTTTGCACGGCGGAGGCCAGGAGTTCGAGCCTCCTCATCTCCATAACTGGGCTAGAAGCCCGGCTGTGGGTGAGTAGTCGAGGGACAAGCGTTTGCAACAAATAGTGAAGGTGGTAACAACTAAATAAGCGATAGTGCCATGTTGTGGGTCTCCTCTGGGAGCCGGCAATGGGCCGGCTTTTTTAGTCCCTTCATTCAGATCTTTACATTACAAGAGTTGACAATTGGCCGGCGGGCCGCTCGGATACGAGCGACTTGGCGACCAGCGGTTAACGCTGGAAGACCAGCAAGTAGCTGGAAACGGTGGGTGACAAGCAATTGGCGCTGGCCGGCACCTTCAAAACTGAATATGATGAAAGACATATGGGATACGTGTATGCACGACAACGTGCATTCAATGTAAATACGAGCAATGTAAATACGAGCGAGAATTTCGAATTCTCCGTATCATATGTGTAAGCTACTAAGGGCGCACGGTGGATGCCTTGGCGTCAAATGCCGATGAAGGACGTGGTATACTGCGATAAGCCTCGGGGAGTTGTATGCGAACGCTATATCCGAGGATTTCCGAATGGGGAAACCCACCAGGGGTTAATGCCCTGGTACTGCTATCTGAATA
Organism: Rhizobiaceae bacterium; assembly: GCA_049289295.1. Taxonomy (GTDB): domain Bacteria; phylum Pseudomonadota; class Alphaproteobacteria; order Rhizobiales; family Rhizobiaceae; genus BOKV01. The sequence goes on along the minus strand of JBATLL010000006.1, from coordinate 1,894 downwards.
AAATAGGGTAGCAGGGGGAACGAGGAGAACTGAAACATCTTAGTACCCTCAGGAAAAGAGATTATTCCCAGAGTAGTGGCGAGCGAAATGGGAGCAGCCCAAACCACAGCTATATGCTTGTGGGGTTGTAGGGCTTGTTATATGAGAGTGACAAATCTGTCTGGTAGCAAAATCTTCTGGAAAGTTGAGCCATAGAGGGTGACAGCCCCGTAGGCGAAACTGGACGGACTCTCGACAAGTACCTGAGTACGGCGGGGCACGCTAACCCTGTCGGAATCTGGGAGGTCCACCTCCCAAGGCTAAATACATTTGACGACCGATAGTGAACTAGGACCGTGAGGGAAAGGTGAAAAGACCCCCGGCTAGGGGAGTGAAATAGAACCTGAAACCGTGTGCCTACAGACAGTCGGAGCACTATGGGCGATCTTCGGATCGTCAACGTGTGACGGCGTGCCTCTTGGAGAATGAGCCAGCGAGTTAATTTCAGTGGCAAGGTTAAGCCAGAAACAGGCGGAGCCGTAGCGAAAGCGAGTCTTAATAGGGCGTTGAGTCGCTGGGATTAGACACGAAACCAAGTGAGCTACCCATGGGCAGGTTGAAGCGGGAGTAATGTCTCGTGGAGGACCGAACTCACTAATATTGCAAAATTAGGGGATGACCTGTGGGTAGGGGTGAAATGCCAAACGAACTTGGATATAGCTTGTTCTCTCCGAAATAGCTTTAGGGCTAGCGTCGCGTGTTTAGTATAGGGGGTAGAGCACTGAATGAGCTAGGGGGCGCAAGCTTACCAACCTCAATCAAACTCCGAATACCTATACTCCAAGCGCGGCAGTCGGACTGCGTGAGATGAGTTTCGCAGTCGAAAGGGAAACAGCCCAGACCGTCAGCTAAGGTCCCCAAGTGTGTGTTAAGTGGGAAACGATGTGAGAGTGTTTAGACAGCCAGGAGGTTGGCTTAGAAGCAGCCACCCTTTAAAGAGTGCGTAACAGCTCACTGGTCAAACGCCCTTGCGCGGAAAATTTAACGGGGCTCAAACACACCACCGAAGCTACGGATAGCATCCTTGCGATGCTATGGTAGGAGAGCGTTGTGAAGGAGATACAAGGTAGACCGAAAGGACTGCTGCGGCCTTCACAAGTGAGAATGCTGGCATGAGTAGCGCAAAACATGTGAGAACCATGTTCCCCGTAAACCTAAGGTTTCCGACGGAAGGTCAGTCCGCGTCGGGTTAGTCGGTCCTTAGCCGAGGTCGAAAGACGTAGGTGATGGACATCCGGTTAATATTCCGGAACCACTTAGATGGAGCGATGAAGGGACGCGGCGTGGTAGGTCAGCCTCTTATTGGATTGAGGTGCCAAACGTCTAGGATGTTGAAGGGTGTAGGAAAATCCGCACCCCGAATCCGAAGCGTGATGGCGGTGCCTAGAGCCACAAGTGATTGAGCCATGCCGCCTAGAAAAGCTTCTAAGCGTCGATATTTAAGTGACCGTACCGCAACCCGACACTGGTAGGTGGGTAGAGTATACCAAGGGGAGCGAGAGAACCTTCGTTAAGGAATTAGGCAAATTTCCCCCGTACGTTCGCAATAAGGGGGGCCTCTGGTGGTTAGCTTCGGCGAGGCTGCTGGAGGCCGCAGTGAAATGGCTCTTCCAACTGTTTAACAAAAACACAGGTCTCTGCTAAGTCGAAAGACGAAGTATAGGGGCTGACGCCTGCCCAGTGCTGGAAGGTTAAGGGGAGAGGTTAGGGGTAACCCGAAGCTTTGAGCCGAAGCCCCAGTGAACGGCGGCCGTAACTATAACGGTCCTAAGGTAGCGAAATTCCTTGTCGGGTAAGTTCCGACCCGCACGAATGGCGTAATGAGAGGAGCACTGTCTCAACGAGGGACTCGGCG
>JBATLL010000005.1:0-1797 GCA_049289295.1 Rhizobiaceae bacterium | reverse complement strand
ACTCCGATTTTGCGGGTTCCTATGACTCAAGATATTTCGGGCCGATCCCCGGAACCGGCCTCCTCGGCCGTGCCCGCCCGGTCCTCACCTTCGATCCCTGACACTGTGCGAGCTGTAATGCTGACGGTGGTCGTCGCGCTGGTTGGCGGCATTACCTGGAGCGGCAATCCGCAGACCCTGCCGCTCGCCTTTGCATTCCCGGTTCTATGGGTGCTTTCGTCGTCGCGGATCGTCGCGGCAATGGTGTCGGGAGGCTATTTCCTCGCAGCCTCGCGCGGTCTTCCACAAGGCGTAGTCAACTTCTACGCCTCCGACCTGTGGCCAGGCCTGCTGCTCTGGTTCGTCGCGTCGCTTGGCTTCGTCGCCGTGCATACGGCTCTGTGGACGAGCCGGCCGGGAGGGAAGAGGGCGGCGCGGTATGGGCTGGCTGCGCTCCTGATGGCGGTGCCGCCGTTCGGGATCGTCGGCTGGGCGCATCCGTTGACGGCTGCCGGCGTGCTGTTTCCGGGATGGGGATGGTTCGGCCTGGCGGCTGCCGCAACCGGCCTTCTCGCCATGACGACGAGATGGTGGCCGGCCGCTGCCATTGTCCTGGGTGGTGTATGGCTCTGGTCCGCCGCTTCGTGGATAGACCCATCGCCACCGAAAGGGTGGAAAGGCGTCGACCTGGAACTCGGCCAAAGCCTCGGCCGCAATGTCGGGCTGGAACAACACCATGACCTGATCGCCACGGTGCGGCGAGCGGCCGGCGAGGGCGCCAGTATCGTCGTGCTGCCCGAAAGCGCTCTTGGGTTCTGGACCCCGACCGTCGAACGGCTATGGCGCGACGAGTTGCACGGCGTCGAAATCACCGTGATCGCCGGCGCGGCGACCGTCGACGCGCGAGGCTACGACAATGTCATGCTCGCCATCTCCGCCGTGCGCGCCGATATTCTCTATCGGGAGCGCATGCCGGTCCCGGTCTCCATGTGGCAGCCATGGCTGGCATGGACGGGGCAGGACGGGGGAGCGCGGGCGCATTTCTTTGCGAACCCGGTCGTCCAACTGGAAGGCCATCGGATCGCTCCCTTGATCTGCTACGAGCAGCTCATCCTCTGGCCCGTCCTGCAGTCGATGCTGCACGCGCCCGAGGTCATCGTCGCCACCGGCAATGGCTGGTGGACGGCCGGCACCTCGATCGTCGCCATCCAGAAAGTCAGCGCCGAGGCTTGGGCCCGGCTTTTCGGCATATCCCTCGTGACCGCCTTCAACCTTTGACCAGGGAGTTGCCCATGATCGATGCCGCCCTCATCCAGCAATGCGCCGATCCCGGTCTGAAACCGGCCATCGTCGAGAAGTTCATCGCCGAGGCCGGCTCCAGCGATCCGCTTGCCGTCACCGTTAGCGCTGGCGATCGTATAGTGCTCGTGCCGAAGCCCCGCACTCCGGAAGAAGCGTTGGCGCTCATTCGCCAGCATTTCGGCAAGGCCGTCGTGCGGGTCGGCGTCACGCAATATCCGGCCGGGTTAGGCCTTGCCGACGTCTCGGAATTAAATCCCGACCTTCTCGACTCCTGCGCCAACATCCGCATGGGCACAACGCTGTTCGGCAAGGTCTATCGCATCGTCACAAAATGGTACGGCAGCGCGGTGGACGAGGCGTTCGACGATGCCATCCATGCCTGGAAGACGGGATACTTCGAAGGTCGGGCCGTGTTCAGCGAACCGGATCCCGGCGAGATGGGCCTTGCCGAGCCGAAGCAGGCGCCGCCCAAACTATCGAAAGAGCCTGGGTCATCGGCAGAGAATGTCTCCGAAG
>JBATLL010000004.1:0-1587 GCA_049289295.1 Rhizobiaceae bacterium | reverse complement strand
GTTTTCAGTAATTCCCAGCTCATCCAGCTTGTCCAAAAGAGCACCGACGTGACTGTCGTGTTCCTGCATACCATCGGCGTACACACCCTGCCCCGTCTTGCCCTTCCACTTGTCACTCAGATGGGTGACCGTATGCATACGCGTTGAATTAAACCAGGCGAAGAACGGGACGCCCTTATCATGCGAGTCGTCTATAAAGCGCAGCGTTTCAGCAAGGAACTCAGCATCTACACTTTCCATTCTCTTAATCGTCAGTGGTCCAGTATCCTCCACTTGGCCATCGGCGGATGATCGGACAACTCCTCGAGGACCGAACAGTTGTTTGTATAAGGGGTTCTTCGGGTAATCAGGGTGCTCCGGTGCCTGCTCTGCGTTCAAGTGATAAAGATTGCCGAAGAAGATATCGAATCCGTGTTCAGTGGGCAGAAACTCACTTCGATCCCCTAGGTGATTCTTGCCGAATTGCCCAGTGGCATAGCCGAAGTTCTTCAACAACGCGGCGAGAGTCGGATCCTCTGGTTGTATACCCAGTAAGGAACCTGGCACACCTACTCGGGTAAGTCCGGTACGAACGGGATGTTGTCCCGTAATAAATGCAGATCGACCTGCTGTACAGCTTTGCTCTCCATAGTGATCTGTAAAACGGATCCCATGCTCGGCGATGCGGTCTATATTGGGTGTCTGATAGCCCATTAAGCCATCGTTGTAAGCACTGATATTAAGCCATCCAATATCGTCACCCCAGATCACCAGAATGTTCGGCTTTGACCCAGCCAGTACTGTAACGGGGAGTATCCAAAGTAACGAGGTGATGAGGCTTATTACAAGTCTGGTCATAATACGCTTTTCCTGATTGGAGGGAGTAAAACGACTTCGAAGTTTTGCTTTTTCGCGGCAATGCATTCTCTCAAAGGATCGTGCCGCAAGGGCCACGAGGCAATGCGCGTGCATATAACGTTGCTGAGTTTCCCAAATAACACCATTCAGGAGTATGATGATTTGGCTCAGGAATTGATCCTTTAGGCCAAAGGAGCTACAGAAGAGCCCTAAGACCTCCCAGCATCGCGTAGGAAGGTCTAATACTGACTATCAGCCAGATGCTGGCACAGGCAGTTACAACCAGGTGAAATTCCCACAGACGTTACATTGCAACTGGTTTATTTTTCCAATTCAATGAGTTCCTGGTCACCCAGGTTTTTGGAGTACTCCGCCGCTTTCTGTGCATAGTCTTTAGCTGATTGTGATAACGACTCTTTCTGTGAATCAGAGAGAGGCTTTAGTACTTTTGCAGGCGAGCCGACAACCAGAGATCCGTCTGGAATCACCATGCCCTCTGTTACCAGCGCATGTGCCCCAATCAAACAGTGCTTTCCGATTACCGCACCGTTAAGCACGGTCGCATTAATCCCAATCAAGGTGAAGTCACCAACAGTACAGCCGTGAACGGTCGCTTGATGACCCACCGTCACACTGTCGCCAACAATCAACGGAAAACCGGGGTCGCAGTGTAAGACCGCTCCATCTTGTACGTTGGTGTTGGCGCCCAAAGAGATTTGATCATTATCTGCACGCACCACGGCATTGAAC
>JBATLL010000003.1:0-3155 GCA_049289295.1 Rhizobiaceae bacterium | reverse complement strand
GTTGATCACGGCGGCGATGCGGTCGAAGCGCAGGTCCAACCCGCTTCGGACAAGGACGCCCCCAAGCCGATCGTCTTTCCGCTCAACATGAGCGGGACGATCAACGATTCCGTCAACTCCTTCAAGTTTGAAGGCGTGTTCGAGCCCTGACCATGAGCGGGACGGCCACACCAGAATTCTGGCAAACATGTATAAGGCGCGGCTACGGCTCGTTTGCTCTGGCAATGCTCTGCCAGCCACTTTCAGTGCACGCGCAAGAGGCGACAGGGTCATCCAATGGGGAGCGATCGAAACCACCGGAAGACTATGTAGACCGCCTGATCGACGGCGGAAATCTGGAACCTACGGTCACTACTGATGGCGAGAAGGAACGCAACGCGAAAGGCAACGTGCGCTCGCTGCTTGTCGAACTCGGCGGTTCGCGAATCTCTCCCAGATCGAGCATCACCGGCATCGACACGTCGCAGATCGACAGGGTACAGCAGGAAGCTGGCGTATCGGTCTCAGGCAGATACCAGACCGGTAACTATGGCTTGCTCGGAATCGACGCTCAGCTCCGGCGAGGCTCGCAATCGGGGCCCTTCAGCAATTCTTCCGACGATACATGGAACGGGTCGGTAACCTTGACAAGTCGCGACATGCCGCTTGGTGATGGATGGCTCGCCGACAGCTCGCTGGGCACTATCTCGACACCCATGATCGCACTGATCAGGAGACAAACACGCTTCTACTTGCCCACCACACCGATCATGGGCGGCGCTGTTACCTTCAATGGCTACCGCAAAATCTCCCAAGGCCAGCCTTCCATTGATCCAGCGCCGTTCGCCAGCTTCAATCTCTCAATAGGCGAGCCTGGGCTGCTGGGCGGATTGCGCTTGTCCGATTTCACAGGTCTTTCCGGCCTATCGGTTTCCGGTGGCGGTCAGGTAGAACTGTCCTCCCGTTGGTCCGCCGGGGTGCAGGCCATCGTAGTCAAGGATACCCGCGATCCCTATGCGGCAATTCTTCAAACAGGGTCGAGCACCGATGAAGCGTCTCGGTTTTCCGCACAGGGGGCGTTTGGCACACTTGCTTTTGTCGATGGAAATGTGCGGGTCCAGACCAATGCAATTTGGTCCAACCGCTCAACGGGCAGCGCAGTTTCGGATATTTTTGGCAGGGAAGGAAATGCCGCAGGGGCATTGGTCGATGCAAGCTACCGGCAGGGCCGAACCATTCACAGCGGCGGAGTCTATTATTTCGATCCTGGCCTGACGTGGGGAACATCGGCGGTCCTGAACAACGCCTATGGCGCCTACTACCGTTTCTCGTCATCGACCCAGCGTTGGCGCTGGACGTTCAATTTGGATGCTGTCGATTCGGTCAATGGAACAGGCTCAAGCGGCGTCATCGTCAATGGCGACCTACGGAGGAAATTGACCTTCACCACGTCGGTCGGCCTCAACAGCAGTCTGCGCATAGCCAATGGACAGACTTCATCTCAGCTATTGGGCTTCATCGATTTCGCGACCGGGCTGGGCACATCGCGAGCCGAAGCAGCCTGGAGTCATGATCAGGTTTCAGACCTTTACCGGATCGGCTTCGATCAGAACTGGTCGCTTCCAGCATCGTTTCCTGCGGGCAGTCGGCTGAGCACACAGGTATCGTACGAACATCGCCGCCAGTCGGGGGAATCGCCCTACACTCTGGACAGCACCCTTTCGGAAAAAGCTGACAGTTTCGGCGCTGCAATCAGCGTCGGAGCAACTCCTGTTACAAGGGTTAGCCTGGATGCAACCGTAGCCTATAACTCGAATGCGACTTCGTCGGCGACAAGTATCTACGGTCCGCTCGACTCGACTGGCGGAGCGTTGGGCAGCTTGTCCTCCCAACAGGGCGAAACGTTCTCCGCTACCGTCGTGGCCACCGCGCGCTTGTCCTCCAACTGGAGCCTAACTGCCTCCTACACGGATACGACCTCGAACCTGACCTCACGCTACGGCTTGCCGCTGTTCGGATCGTCACCGCTTGGCCCCACGCAGAATCAGATCGACGATTTGCGGCGGAGTTCCTTCCGTTTGAGGGCCGGTTATCTGACACTTCGCTATTCCATTTCTGCGGGCCGCCCACAAGGCGCACTGGGTCTGCGGCAGTTCCCGGTCGGGGGCGTAGGCAATCTCGAAGGGCGAGTATTCCTTGACACAAACAATAATCGCATCAGGGAGCCTTCAGAGCCAGGTGTCCCTGGAATTGTCGTCATCCTGGATGGAATCCAGGCTGTGCGCACCGATCAGGCAGGATATTACCGCTTCGAGGGTATCATCGACGGGGCACACCGCATAACGCTGAACGCAGATGCGCTGCCGTTGCCATGGTTCATCGAATCTGACAACAAGCGTGGAACCGACCAACTCTTCGCGGCCACTGTCGAAATTGGGGTGCGATCGACAACCAAACTCGATATTGCCGCGAGCCGAGAATGACTCCCTATTCTCATTCAATTCGGCGAGCTGGCTTGAACCGTGGCCCGCCATCACCTTCCATATTTTCATATGCTTCGTCCCGCGGGGAATCTCCGAACGGCACGTCGCCGGCTACGTCGCTCCTAGAAAAACCCGCTGAACTGTCACGGACCGAGCCGTCGGGATTGACCACAATGATCTTATTCGGAGCGGATCCTTCACCTTGCACGCCTTCACTGGTCGCCCACTGCCTCCCCTCGGTTGCAATTCGATCAGTCGTCTCGGAAGGATTTGCGTGCTCGTGGCGATGCGTGCCATCAATGTGGAAACTCAAAACTGTTGCTGCCACAGCGATAGCCGCTACTAGAAGAAGGGTAGGCCAACGACCGAAGAGCGGAATATAGTTCACCGGATCAAAAATTCCTCAAGCTGATATGTATGGTCAGAATCCGTTTGAGACCCGGCGCTCAGACCCGAGAAATCACATGCAACTGTTGACCGAAAGGTTTTGAACATTCGTGATATCCTGATTGGTCCTCTCGCGAACATTGAAGGCACTTTCATAGCGGATACTTTGCGGACCCCAACCAGGTATCCCAGAGAGAAGCGGTGTATAATTGTAAGTTACTTCAACGAACATGACAGCCGTATTTTCAGCGGATTGTATCTTGTTTCCGTCCGCTCCCAGTCCATCTGCTAGCGAAGAGTCGTCCG
>JBATLL010000002.1:0-1676 GCA_049289295.1 Rhizobiaceae bacterium | reverse complement strand
TTCGTAGACCATCGAGGAGGATACCACCGTGATTTTTTGCAGCCGATGATGCTTGTGAGCCCAGATGGCGGCATCGAAGGAAGCGGCCGTGATGCGCTCGTTCTCGGCCAGCAGGTCGTAGGCCAGTTCGTGAAACAGGGAGATGCCCCCGATGATGGCCGCGCCCGCAATGAAATGATCACAATCGACGAGCAGCTGCTTCATCAGCTCAACGTTTTTGACATCCCCTTCGACGAATCGATAGCCCGCGTGGTTGTCGAAACTGCGCACCACCTCGCCGTATTTCCAGAGGTTGTCGATGCCGACCACTTCGTGCCCGGTATCGAGCAACTCTTGAATCAGGTAGCCGGCGATAAAGCCAGCTGCTCCGCTCACCAATACTTTCACGCGGGATTCTCCTTGGGAAAAAAGTTCCACACATCCACCACCTCGACTGAGGGGGGGAACTGCAGTTGCCGATAAGTGTCGTGAGGTGCGCCCAAAATGACCACCTGGCTTTCCGCCAAAAGGGTTTGCAAGTCCACCAACTCGGGGCCATGACCCATCAAGGGATCGTGACAGAGAACCCGCTGACATTCAAATTGCAAGACCTTGCGCAACTTGTAGGAGAGCGATTCGCGGGGGTCATCGACATTGGCCTTGAAAGCCATGCCCAAAATGCCCACGGTGGCCTGGCTCAAATCGCGCCGCCGCCGCAGTTGATCGACGATGAAATTGGGCAGCCCCTCGTTGATGAGCATGGCCGAATGACCGAGCATAAAATTGTTGTTGTTGAAGGACGCCAGTTGCATGGTGTCCTTGAAGAGACAGGGCCCAGCCACGAAACCGGCGCGCGGAAACCCCTCGGTGCGAGGGTAATGATAGCGCATGGCATCGTAGATGCGGTAAAAGTCAGCCCCAAAATTCTGAGACATCATGTAGAACTGATTGGCAATGGAGAACTGAATGTAACGCCAGGCGTTGGTGAACAGCTTGGCCAGTTCGGCCTCGAAAGGCGCCAGAGGAACGATGTGTTCGGCCAGGTGGGAAAACAACCGGGTGGCCATCTCCACGGCCTTCGCGTCACAACCGCTGACGATCTGAGGCAGGGACTTGAGTTCTTCCACGGCCTTGCCCTCGGCGATGCGCTCGGGACAGAAGCTGACGTGGACCCGTTTCTGGCGATTGAGGAGCAACTGCGAAAGCCGCTCGGTGCTGCCCGGGAAGAGGGTGCTGCGCAGCACGATCAATTGACCATCGACGAGTTGCTCGGAGAGTTGCTCAAAGAAGTGGATCAGGCGACTGAATTGAGGATTGAGGTGCTCATCCACAGGGGTTCCGATGACCACGATGACATGGGCGGCCTGGGAGATGAGAGCAGGGTTGTTCTCCACCACCAGAGTCTTGCCCAATACCCGATCGAGCAGCGCTTGAGCGCCGTCTTCGCGGAAGGGCAAGACCTTCTGGTTGACCTTGGCCACGGCCTCATTGTTGATGTCGTGAATGGCTACTTTCAGGCCTTTGTCTGCAAAGCACAGGGCCAGGGGAAGACCGACGCGGCCGCAACCTCCCAGGACGCATAAATCGAAAGGAAACAACAGAAACTACCGTCTACGCATTCTTAAGTTCTTTGACCAACTTCTGGAATTTCTTGTTCCCATCGGTATCCCTCACGTAGTCGGATGAATGGACAGCCC
>JBATLL010000001.1:0-1607 GCA_049289295.1 Rhizobiaceae bacterium | reverse complement strand
CGCTCGGACCGAGCGATACGGTCCGCCGATACCAGCGCCAACCGCTCGTCGATCAGCCGCCTGCGCTCCGCGTTCCTCCACCGTGAGACATCGTCCCAGGCATCGCTGCGCTTGGGCGCGAGCAGCGCGTCCCGCGACAGCTCGTGCATGAAGCACGGAGGGGAAGCGGATTCCGGCAGGTCGGTTTCGTCCTCGTCTGACATCGGAGACCGTTTCGTCGTGTGAGATGCGGCTTGAAACTGCGCCCGAGGAAACATGAAGGCAAACGGAATTATATGCGCTATCAATGCAAAATTGTTGCTTCGAAATGGAGGCCGACGTGGATGTCGATCGCGCACGCACGTTTCTCGAGATCATCCATACCGGAAGCTTTCTCAAGGCTGCCGATCGCCTCCACGTCACCCAGACGACCGTAAGCGCCCGTATTCGCACGTTGGAAGAAAGCCTCGGGAGTCGGCTTTTCGTGCGCAGCCGCAACGGCGTGACCCTAACTGCCGCAGGCCGAGAGTTCGAGCGTTACGCGCAGTCTTTCGTCCAGGTGTGGGAGCGTGCGAGACAACAGCTTTCCGTGCCGCCGGGGCGCACCAGCGTCGTCGCTTTGGGTGGAGAACTCAGTCTTTGGAATCCCGTTCTGCTCGACTGGCTGGTCTGGATGAAGAAACGACATCCTGAGATAGGCATCCGTGCCAACGTTGGCGTACCCGACCGGCTTATTGAACAGCTTCGTACGGGCGTGCTCGACATCGCGGTTCTATACGCGCCGCCGCTGCTGCCCGGCTTCAGGATCGAACTCGTCGAAGAGGAAGAACTGGTGCTCGTGCGTACGCCGGAACACCACGAAGATGGACATCAGCCTGATTACGTACACGTGGATTGGGGTCCGCAGTTTGCCGCGGCGCACGGTTTCGCGAGCGCAACTGTCGAGGCTCCGGGTCTCGCAGTAGGACTTGGACCGTTGGGCCTGAGCTATATCCTTCGTGCCGGCGGCATGGGTTATTTTCGCAGAGGGGCGGTGAGACCGCATCTTGAAAAGGAAGAACTCGAGCTCGTTGTGGATGCGCCGCGCTACACCTATCCGGCGTACGCGCTCTATCCGGACGGTAGCGAGGTGCGCGCAGATCTCCAGGCGGCGATTGAAGGTCTCAAGCAGGTGGTTCGGTGACGGCCCTGGAGGAAAGGAGCGCTGAAATCGCAAGCTCGCGTCCTTTCCTGCGGATCCCCAGGCCCGACGGGAGTCTTGTCGCAAGACCGAGATAGAGCAATCGAGCGACGGTCACCCGATCGATCCCGAGGCAGCGACCTCGGTTGAGACGCATTAGGCCGGCCTGTTCGGCTCGGTCGAGCTGATCCCAAGCGACGACTGCCTCGGGGCCGTCTCCGTCCGGCCGGAGCGTGAGCGGCGTCCGTTCCCGAAGGACTTCACCGCGGCCGCGTCGGGTCATCCCCGCCGCTCTCCCATCCGGGCGAGCATTCCCTGCGCGTCCGCGGCAAGCTGCCGTGTGAGTTCGCCTGCAGGAAGCTCGCGGCAGAGCCTTGCCGCCTGACCGGACCATAGCGACATGAACTCGCCGGACCCCGTCTCCTCTGCCGCGGCCCTGATGGGGGCC